>CAWDBJ010000011.1:0-512287 GCA_963800545.1 uncultured Solirubrobacteraceae bacterium | reverse complement strand
GCCCCGCCGACGAGCAGCCGGAGGCGATGAGCGAGGGGTGACCGCAGCCCCCGCCTCTCCGGAGGTCCCCCGGTCCGTCCGGCGCGGCCCGCTGATCACGCTCACCTGCGAGTGCGGCGAGACGCATCGGCTGCGCTACGGCGAGCGCTGGACGTGCGAGTCGTGCGCCAAGACGTGGAACACGGCGAAGATCCCGCTCGATCAGTACGCGGCGATCCGCGCCACCCAGCTGCGCTTCCGCCGCGTACCGATCGCCATCAGCGTGCTCGCGCTCGTCGCCGTGATCGCCTGCATCGTCGTCGGCAAGGCGCTCGGCGCCCTGCTCGTGGTGGCGATCCTGGCCACGACGTGGAGCATGTTCTTCCGCCCGCTGCACCGCCGCCGCTATCGCAAAGCGCTCGCCGACCTGCCCTCCTGGGAGATCGAGCCCGAATAGGCTATCAGGCGGCCGCGCTCAGCCGGGCGATCACCGTTCGCGCCTCCTCGACGAGCTCGGGCGGGCCGAGCACCTCGATCGGCTCGTCGAGCGTCGCCATCCACACCAGGAACCACCGCGACCAGGCGCCGCGGGTGGTGACGATGCACCCGTCGCCGTCGGGCTCGACCGTCGCGTAGCGCTCCGGAACCCGCCTGGCCACGGCCTGGGCCGCGGCGGCGACCCGGATCCGGCCGGGGGGCGCGTCGGCTTCCCGGTCGCCGGCCCGGCGCAGCCGCTCGCGCACGTAGGCGGCGGGATCTCCGCCGGGCACGGTGCGCCGGCGGCCGCGCCCGCCCGCGCGCAGCCGGCCGCGGATGCGGTCGATGCGAAACGTCCGCCAGTCGTCGCGGTCGAGGTCGAAGGCCAGCAGATACCAGCGGGTTCCGGTGTGCACGACGGCCGCCGGCTCGGTCCTGCGCTGAGACGTCCGATCGTCCCGGGCCACATAGCCGAAGTGCACCTGCGTGGCGTCACGGCAGGCGGCGGCCAGCGTGGCCAGCACGTCGGCGTCGATGCGGGGCCCCTCGAAGGACAGGGCCGAGGTCGCGTTGCCCAGGGCGCTGACGCGGCGGCGCAGACGGTGGGGCAGCACCTGCTCGAGCTTGGCCAGCGCGCGCACCGAGGTCTCCTCGATGCCCGCGATCGCGCCCGCGGCGGCGGTGCGCAGGCCGACGGCGACCGCCACCGCCTCGGCATCGTCGAGCAGCAGCGGCGGCAGCTCGCCGCCCGGCGCCGAGCCGGTAGCCGCCGGCCACCCCCGGCGCCGCCTCGACCGGATAGCCGAGCGCGCGCAGCTTCTCGACGTCGCGGCGGATCGTCCGGGGCCCGACCTCGAGGCGATCGGCGAGCTCCTGGCCGGTCCATTCGCGGCGGACCTGGAGCAGGGAGAGGAGGGCGAGGAGGCGGGCGGAGGTCTGGACCATGACCGGGCGCAGCATGACAGCGATTGCGGACAGTAGCTGACCGCAATCCTTGGCCGGGCAATCGCGGACGATAGCTGACCGCAATTGACGAGAGGCTGGCGTCCATGTCAACCACCACACTCACCTCCCCCTCGGCGGCGTCCCTGTTCGCGCCGCGGCCCACGACGCAGCTCCCAGCGCGCGGCGTGGCTCGGCTTCCTCGTCGTCCTCGCCTCGGCGGTCATGGACCTGCTCGACTCGACGATCGCCCAGACCGCCGCCCCGGCGATCCGCCACGACCTCGGCGGCAGCTACGCCTCGCTGGAATGGATCTCCGCCGCCTACACGCTGGCGATGTCCGTGACGCTGCTGCTCGGCAGCCGGCTGGGCGACATCCTCGGTCGTCGCCGGGTGCTGCTGGCCGGGCTCGGCGGCTTCGTCGCCGCCTCGGCGCTGTGCGCGCTGGCGCCCACGCCGGAGACGCTGATCGCGCGCGCGGGCGCTGCAGGGCGCGGTGGCCGCGATCATGGTGCCGCAGGGCTTCGGCCTGATCCGCGAGCTGTTCGGCGACGAGGGCCAGCAGAAGGCCTTCGGCGTGTTCGGTCCCGTGATGGGGCTGGCCGCCGTCGCCGGCCCGGTGATCGGCGGCGGGCTGGTCAACCTCGACGTGCTCGGCTCGGGCTGGCGGGCGATCTTCCTGGTCAACGTCCCCCTCGGCCTGGCCGCGATCGCCGCCGGGCGCCGCTACCTGCCCCGACGGCGCGCCGGCCACGCCCGGACGCGCGTCCGGACGCGGCGAGCGTGCTGCTGGCGATGGTCGGCGGCGTGGCGCTCGTCTACCCGCTGATCGAGGGCCGCGAGCACGGCTGGCCGGCCTGGTCGTTCGCGATGCTGGCCGCGCGGCGTGATCATCCTGCTGTGCGCGTTCGCCGCCCGGCAGGCGCGCCGGGTCGCGCCAGGGCCGGTCGCCGCTGGTCGAGCCCTCGATCCTGCGCCGCCGGCCTACGTCGCCGGCCTGGCCGTCGTGCGTCGGCTTCATCGGCGCGATGGGCGGGATGATGATCGCGCTCAACGTCATGTTCCAGACGGGCCTGGGCTTCACCCCGCTGGCCTGCGGCGTGGCCACGATCGCCATCTCCGCTGGCGGCCATCGCCGGCTCGATCACCTCGTCGGTCCTCGCTGGCCCGGCTCGGCCGCCACACGATGCACATCGGGATCGTCGTCATGGCGATCGGCCTGGCGCTCGTCGACCTCGTCCTGCGCTCGGCCGGCGGCGGCGTGAGCGCCTGGGAGCTGGCGGCGCCGCTGGCCGTCACCGGCTTCGGCATGGGCATGGTGTTCGTGCCGATGTTCGACGTGATCCTCGCCGGCGTGGCGCCCCACCAGCTCGGATCGGCCTCGGGGCTGCTCGAGTCCGTCCAGCAGCTGGCGATGTCGCTGGGGATCGCCGCCGTCGGGGACGGTCCTGTTCGACCGGCTGGGCCTCGGCCACGGCGCGGCGGCGTTCGTCAGCGCGGCCGATCACGGCCTGCTGGTGGCCATCGGCTTCCTGGTCGCGGCCGCCGGAGCGGTGTTCTGGCTGCCCCGGCACGCGCGCGCGGCGCACTGACCGGCGGGGATCGGGAGCGCCTCGCGCGGCGGGCCGCTCCTGTCTTCCCCTGATGCGCGAGCTCTTCTCGTTTCCCAACCCGGTCAACGACAAGGCGGCCCGCACCGTCGCGGGCGTCGTCCTCGCCGGCGTCATCGTGACCCTGGTCACCGGCGCCTACTGGCTGCTCATCCCGCTCGCCTACGGCTTCTGGGCGCGCGTCCTCACCGGGCCGACGCTCAGCCCGCTGGCCTGGACGGCGATGAACGTCGTCGCGCCGCGGCTCGGCGACCCCGTCTACGTCCCCGGGCCGCCGAAGCGGTTCGCTCAGGCGATGGGCACCGTCATGTCGACGGCCGCACTCGTGCTGGGGCTCGTCCTGCACCTGCACACCGCCGCCGACGTCGTGCTCATCCTCTTCCTGCCGGCGGCCGGCCTGGAGTCGATCTTCGGCTACTGCCTGGGGTGCAGGGCGTTCGCGCTGCTCATGCGCGCCGGGCTCGTGCCGGAGGAGATCTGCGCCGAGTGCGCGGACATCCGCCCGCGGCTGGCGGCCGCCCAGCCGCGCGCCTGACCCACCGGCCGGACGAGCCGGACGACCGGCCCTCCACCAACACGTCGGTCAGCGGACGATCAGGACGTCGCAGTGGGCGTGATGGGCCACGGTGTCGCTGACCGCGCTGCCCAGCAGCCGCTCGAGCGTGTCGCGGTGCCCGGCGCCGACGACGATCATCTCGGCCGAGTGCTGGTCGGCGGCGGCCACCAGGGACTCGCCGACGTGCCCGAGGGCCTCGATGTAGCGGGCCTCCAGGCCCTGGTCGTCGAGATACGCGCCGGGCGGCCGCGAGGTGAGCGAGCTCGGCGGCGGCGTCGTCGATGGGATCGGCGCCCCCGGACCGTCCCGGGGAGGCCGACACCGGCGAGGCCGCCACCACGATCAGCGAGGCGGTCAGCGCCTTGGCGAGCATCGCGGCGCGCTCCAGCGCCCGCCGCGATGACTCGCTTTCGTCGTAGCCGACGACGATCGTGGAGATCACGCCAGGACCCTCACGCCAGGACCTTGACCGGAGCCTCGGTGCCGGCCATCAGGGCCGCGCGCTCGCCTCGCTGGGCTCGAGCGGCACCTCCTCGCGGAAGTGGATCTTCTCGCCGTCCTGGACGATGCGCCGGAAGGCGAACAGGATGAGCGAGCCGACGAGCACGGCGATGCCGATCCAGAAGTCCGTCCACGTGCCGTAGCCGTTGAGCTTGGGCGCCAGCGCCCCGACGAGCAGGAACACGGCGTTGAGGACCGCCAGGAAGGCCGCGATCGGCAGCCAGGCGCTGCCCACCTTGATCGGTCGCGGCCAGTTGGGCCGGTCGCGCCGGAGCAGGAGGAAGCCCGTGAGGGCGAACACGTGGGCCATGACGTACCCGATGTTGCTCAGGTAGAGGATCGCCAGGTTGGACTTGATCAGCAGCACCAGCAGGATGTTGACCGCCAGGTCCATGGTCATGGCGCGGGCCGGGACGTGGAAGCGGTTGAGCACCCCGAAGCCCTTGATCGTCATGCCCGCGCGGGAGATCCCGTACAGGGCGCGACCCGCGTCCGAGGTGGACGAGGTCATCGAGAGCAGCAGGCTGGCGATGATGCAGATGGTGAAGAAGCTGGCCGCGCCGTGGCCGACCAGGGTCCCCATCGCCTGCGTGTAGAACTGGCCCTCGGCCCCGGTGGTGACCGCCTTGGAGACGCCGTTGACCCCGCCCAGCCCGAGCGGGAGCAGCAGGCAGACGAGCAGCATGAACGTGGCGGCGCTGCGCAGGGCCTTGTGGGTGTCGTCGACGGACTTGTACTCCGGGGCGAAGGTCGCCGTCGCCTCGGTCCCGTAGGCCGACCAGGCGAGGATGAACATGTAGACGATCGCCAGCTTGATGCCGCCCCACGGGCCGGTGAAGGTGGCGTGGACGTTGGAGCTCGACCAGTGGCCGCTGAAGTAGGGGACGATGACGAACAGCACCAGCGGCACCATCAGCAGAGCGGCGCACAGATAGGTGAGCCACACCGCGGGACGCATCCCGAAGATGTTGAAGCTCCACACGAAGATGATGCAGCCGATGGCGATGAACGAGGCCAGCGTCAGCGTGTTGCCGAGAAAGCCGATCGAGAGGCCGGAGTTCGGCCACCACTGGGCGACCGCCAGATCGCCGATCACCTTGCCGAAGATGGAGAGCACGACGGACCAGCCGATCCAGTAGCCGAAGGAGGCCAGCGGGCCGACGAGCGTCGTGTACTTGCGCCAGCCCTCGTGGGCGTAGAGGGCGATGCCGCCGCTGCGATGGCCGAACATGGTGGCCGGCTCGGAGTAGATCCAGGCCTGCAGCAGCCCGATGGCGGCCGACAGACCCCACAGGATCATCGATCCGACGACGCCGAAGATCCCCAGGGTGAAGCCCAGGCTGCCGAGCAGGAAGCCCGGGTTGCAGAGCGCGATGACGAATCCGTCCCACCATCGCAGCGTCTTCAGGAGCTGGACCTCCTCAACGGTGGCTGTGGCCAAGCCTCATCCCTCCTCGGTTGGCGGAGCGCCGGCGCCCCGGTGTGTGATTCAGCACAATGCCCGGCGTGAGCGAGGCGGTTATACCAGTTTGTACAAACGGGATCAACGAGCTTTGCACAAGTTTGTACACGTGGAGCGGCGGCCTCCGGCGTCGCCCTCCAGCGGGAGCAGGGGACTATCGTCAAGCAGGCATGGCCCTCGCCGCCCGCGACACCCCGGCGCCGCCGCTGCTCCCGGCCGCCGCGCCGGCGCGGCCGGTCGTGCTGGCCACCCTGTCGGTCCGGGTCGACCCCCGCGCGGAGGAGATGGCCATCGCCAGCGCCGCCGAGTCCGGCGCCCGGCTCATCCTCGCCAACATGCTGTGGCTGCCGTCGCATCCGACGACGCTGACCCTCGCGCGCGAGCACGCCACCCTGCCCCACGAGGAGGACCTGGAGGCCGTCCGGGCCACCGCCGCCCGCGCGGCCGCCGCCGGCGTCCCCACGGAGCTGTTGCGGATCTCCTCGCGCCGCCCCCTGGCCGCGCTGATCGAGCTGCTCGAGGAGCGCCGCGCGGGGCTTGTCGTCCTCGGTCCCGACCGGCGGCGCACCCCGCGATGGTGGCTGTGGCTCGCCGCCCGGCGGGTGCGGCGCAGGGCCGACTGCCTGGTGTGGATCGTCGGTGACAGCTGAGCGGGGGCGCTCAGCGGCGCTCGCGCTCGCGGTCTGAGACCTCGGCGAGCGTCCCGAAGCGGCCGGTGTAGAAGAGCAGCGGCTCGCCGTCGCGGTGGTCGAGGTGCTCGACCTCGCCGATCCACAGGACGTGGTCGCCGGCGGTATGGACGTCGACGACCCGGCAGCCGACGTGAGCGAGAGCGCCCGCGAGGTGGGGGAGGTCGCCGTGCCACTCGAACTCGGGGTCGACCTCGGAGGCCCGCTGGCCGGCGAAGTGGGCGGCGAAGTTCTCCTGGTCGGCGGCGAGCACGCTGACCCCGTAGCGGCCGGTGCGGGGGAGCATCTCGCTCATGCGGCAGCGACCGAGGGACACGAGGACGAGCGGCGGGCGCAGCGAGACGGAGAGGAACGCGTTGGCCGTCATGCCGTGGATCGTGTCCTTGTGGGTGGTCGTCACCACCGTCACCCCGGTGGCGAAGCGGCCCATGACGTTGCGCAGCTCCCGGGCGGCGGCCTCGGCGGCGGCCGAGCGGGGGGTCAGTTTCGCCACGCCGGTGGGCGCCTCGAGGACCGCCCGCGGCGGCGCCGGGGGACGCGACCCGGCCGCCGGGCGGACCGGCGGCATCATCCCGGTGCTCTGCCCCGGGGCGGCCACCTTGGCCACCCGGGTCAGCCGGGCGATTCCCTCGCGATCACTCTCCGTCACGACCGGGGACGCTTCTTCTCCGGGTCATAGAAGGGGAAGCCTACGACGGTGGCGGGGATCCGCTTCTGCAGACCGTCGAGCTTGCCCACCTCGACGGCGGTCGCGAGCTCGGAGTACTGGACGTTCATGCGGCACAGCGCGATGTTCTTGCGCAGGATGGGGCTGCGCATCCCGCTGGTGATGACGCCCACACGCTGGCGCCCCACGTAGACCTCGTCGCCGTGACCAGTGGTTTCGTTGCCGTCGAGCTCGAGCCCCACCAGCGTGCGCTGGGGATGGGCCGATCGCTCCAGCAGCGCGTCGCGGCCGACGAAGTCCTCGCCGTCGAGCTTGACCGCGAAGCTGATGCCGGCCTCGAAGGGATCGACCTGATCGTCGAACTCGTAGCCGGCGAAGATGAGCCCCGACTCGATGCGCAGCATGTCCAGCGCCTCGAGCCCGAGCGGGAGCATCCCCCGCGGCTCGCCGGCCTGCCACACCGCGTCCCACACGGCCTCGCCGTCGGAGGGGTGGCAGAAGATCTCATAGCCGAGCTCGCCGGTGTACCCGGTGCGCGAGACGATGATCGGTACGCCGTCATAGCCGCCGATGCGCCCCACGAGGAAGCGGAACCACTTGAGCTCCTCGAGCGGGGTCTGGGTCGGCGGCGTCCACACGAACTCCGCCAGCGCCTCGCGGCTCAGCGGCCCCTGGACGGCGAGGTTGTGCAGCTGGTCCGTCGCCGGCTTGATCCACACCTTGAGGCCGAGGCGGTCGGCGAGCTCGCGCATCCAGACGCCGTCGTACTCGTCACCGCCGACGAAGCGGAAGTTGTCCTCACCCAGGCGAAAGACGGTGGCATCGTCGATCATGCCGCCGGTCTCGTTGCAGAGCGCCGTGTAGACGACCTGGCCGATGGCCAGCTTGCGGATGTCCCGGGTCACCGTCTGCTGCATGAGGGCCTCGGCGTCGGGGCCGAGCACCTCCCACTTGCGCAGCGGCGAGAGGTCCATGACGGCAAGCTTCTCGCGGCAGGCCCAGTACTCGGCGATCGCGCCCTCGTTGTTGAAGCAGTGCGGCAGCCAGTAGCCGCGGTACTCGACGAAGCTCTTGGTCAGGGCGCTCGTACGGGAGTGAAAGGCCGTCTCGCGAGTCAGCACCGGCTCGGCGTCGGCGGTCACGCGCCGAGCGACGGCCATCGAGAAGCGGTTCTGCGGCGAGTAGACACGGACGTGGACATCCGTCACCTCCCAGGCGTTCGAGGGGTCGATGTCGTCGGGGCAGGCCGACGAGGCGCACACCAGATCCGTCAGGGCGCGCATGAGGACGTAGTCGCCCGGCCGTGACCACGGCTCGTCGGCGAACATCAGCTGGCTGGAGTCGAACTCCGTGTTGTAGAAGAAGTTGACCGCCGGCCAGCCCTTGCGCGGCTCGATCTGAAACGGGGTCAGGGCCCCGTTGAAGTTGTCCGTGCAGTTGACGTGGCCCGGGTAGCCGAGGTCCTCGTAGTACTTGGCCTGGCAGGCGAGGGCGAAGGAGTCGTGGCGCCCGACGGTGTCCTGGACGACCTCGCACAGCGGGTCCATGTCGCGGTCAAAGAACTTCGCGTACAGCCCGGGCTGCGGGTAGGCGTTGCCCATCAGGGTCCGGGTCACCGTGGCGTCGAGGCCGCGCTCGGCGCCCCCCTCGAGCTTGGCCCGGTGAAAGGCCAGGAAGTCCGAGCACTGCTTGCCCCGGACGTCGATGACCTGGATGTACTCGCCCTCGCGCACCTCGTAGGACTGGGCGGTGGCGGCGTCGATGCGGAAGTCCAGCCGGGGTTCGGCCAGCGGCGCGGGCAGCGGCACGTCGTCCACCGGCCGGGGCGAGGCGCGCCGGACCACCAGGCCGAGCTCGGTCGCGGGCTGCTCGCCGTCGATCACCCGCCCGCCGGGGGCGGCCACGACGACCGTCGTCTCGCCCACGGCGTTGAACGACAGCACGCTCCCGGGTGCCGAGTCCGGCCCGAACAGGCGCACGCACCGCGCCTCGTCGGGACGGATGCCCGGGACGGTGAGCGCCCCCGAGCGCAGCACCGTCGCGTCGGCGTCCGGCGGCGGGCCCAGGGGAGCCCCGACGACCGTCAGCTCCGCCACCTGACCACCGTGGCGATCGATGATCGACAGCTCGTCGTCGCCGTGGAGCGCCACCGTGGTGGCGCCCCCCGGACGCACCGGATAGCGCTCGACGGCGCGGTCGACGACGAGCAGGCCCGAGGGCGCGAGGGTGACCACGACTCAGGCCGGAGCGCCGGAGGAGGCCTTCTCGACCTCGGCCAGCAGCTGCTCGGCAAGCTGGCGCTTGCCGTCGGCGTCGAGCTTCTTGATCTCGTTCTCGACCGCGCGGCGGTTGTAGGTCTGATTCCAGTAGTCCAGCGCGTCGAAGCCGAGCAGGACCGCCTTGCCGACGAACTGGCGCAGGACCTCGTTGGTCGGGCCCATGACCCAGCCGGCCTTGGCGTCGCGGAGGTAGCGCTCCATCTCCATGTCGCGCTTGTAGCCCGAGCCGCCGCAGGCGTGGAGCATCTTGTCGACCACGTGGGCGGTGTTCTTGGCGGCGACGAACTTGATCTGCCACGCCCAGTGCAGGAAGTTGGCGCGGGCGAACTCCCCGGGGGCCATCTTGCGCTTGTTGTGATCCGTGGCCTCGTCCATCGCCTGGGCGACGGAGAAGACGAACAGCCGGCTGGCGTTGGTGTCCATCACGGCCTCGCCGACGTAGTCCTGGATCGTCGGGTAGTCGGCGACGCGCAGCCCGACGTCGACGTGCTTCTTGCGCGTCGTCTGGCGCTTGGCGATGTCGATCCCGCCCAGCGCGATGCCGTTCCACACGGAGCTCGAGCCGATGAGGAACCACGGGTCGACGGACTCGTCGTTGGAGGCGGCGCCGTCGCCCTCGGGACCGACGATCTGATCGCCGGGGATGGAGACGTCCTCCACCTGGATGGGGCCCGACTGGTTGCCGCGCAGGCCGAGCGCATCCCACGTCGAGGGCTGGGACTTGACGTCCTCGCCGTCGATGACGAACACGGAGAGGTCGTCGTAGCCGGTGAAGTCGGGGCTCGTCGTCTGCACGACGTAGAAGTCGGCAAAGCCGCCGCTGGTCGTCCAGGAGGCCTTCTTGTTGACCTTGTAGCCGCCGTTCTCCTTGACCGCGCCCGAGGAGATCGGATACCAGAAGTGCGACCCGGTCTCGGGGTCTGAATAGGAGAGCGTGCCGATCTTGCCGCTGTTGAGCGGCCTGATGTACTTCTCGATGAGCGCCTCGGTGGGGCGCAGCATGAGCGTGTTGACCGCGGCCATGTGCATGACGTAACACATCGCGGTCGAGGCGCACGCGTAGCGGGCGATCGTCTCGCAGGTCATGGCGAAGCCGACGTGGTCCTCGCCGAGGCCGCCGTACTCCTCGGGGACGGTCAGCGCCAGGAAGCCGTGCTCGCCCAGGAGCTCGAGATTGCGCCGCGGATACTCGAGGTTGTCGTCGGAGATCTTGGCGTTGGCGCGCATCTCCTTCTCGGAGAGCTCGATGAGCAGATCCCGAAGCTCGCGCTGGCGATCTGTGAGCACCCACTCCGGATCCCACTCATAGCCGAGCCCCCAGAATGGCTCTCCACTCCACATCTTCTCGGGCATTGCTCCTCCGGCGTCGTTTTGCTCGTTCTCGTGTGACGAAGACTAAGCGCTCGCGCACATTTGCACAAATATGTCCAAGAGGCGCTCAGACGCCCGCGGTCGATGCGGCGGCCGGCCCCCTCGGGGACCGCCAGGTCCTCCTGGCGCTCGGCGATCCGCCCCAGGGCGGCCAGCACCGCCGGCCCCGCGGGGGCCGCGCGGCCGGTCGCCGCGTCGACGTGGATCAGCATGTGCTCACCGGAGGCCACCGCCTCGCCGTGACCCGAGCCGCGGTGCACCCGGTGATAGAGATGCAGCCGCTTGGCGTCGTGGGCGAGCAGCTGCGTGCTCGTCTCGAGCCGGTCGCCGGCATGCGCCTGGCCGAGGTGGCGCAGGTGGGACTCGACGGTGTAGTACGAGCTCCCGGCCGCGGCCGACGCCGCGTCGATGCCGATCTGCGTGAGGAACGCATCGGTGGTGTCGGCCAGCACCTGCAGGTAGCGGAACTCCGTCATGTGGCCGTTGTAGTCGATCCACTCGGGGGTGACGAGCGCCGTGTGGAGCCGCAGCAGCCCCGGCCCGCCGGTGAGATCAGCCCGCGCGACCGGCGGCTTCCCGCCACCGCTCCTCCGTCTCGGCCACCACCTGCCCGGCGCCGAACCCCACCCCCCGCAGCCCTGACAGCACCGCCACCAGGCAGTCGTCGCGCAGCTGCTCGAGCTCGGCGATCGAGCGTCCCGCGGCCTGGGCGTCGGACTGGGCCACCAGCTTGTCCAGCAGCGCCTCGTCGAGCGCCGGCACCTCCGTCAGGCGCGTCCACGGCAGCTGCAGCGCCGGGCCGAACTGGGCCATGAAGTGGCGCATCCCCAGCTCGCCGCCGGCCAGGCGGTAGGTGAGGAAGGTGCCCATCGACGCCCAGCGCAGGCCCGCCCCGTAGGCGATCGCATCGTCGACCTCCTCCGCGGTGGCCACGTCGTCGGCCACCAGCCACAGCGCCTCGCGCCACAGCGCCTCGAGCAGCCGGTCGGCGATGAAGCCGTCGATCTCGTGGCGGACGACGAGCGGGCGCATCCCGGCGGCCGCGTACATGGCGCTGACCCGCCGGACGGTCGCCGCCGACGTCGCCGGGCTGCCGCACACCTCGACGAGCGGCAGCAGGTAGACGGGGTTGAACGGATGACCGACGACGAACCGCTCCGGCCGGCCCATCGCCTGCACGAGCCGCGACGGCAGAAGCCCCGAGGTCGAGCTGGCGATGATCGCCTCCGGCGGGGCGGCGGCGTCGGCCTCGCGCAGCAGCTGCGCCTTGAGCGTCCTCGCGCTCGGGGGCGGACTCCTGTACGAGCTCGGCTCCCTCCACGGCCTCGCCGACGCTTCCGGCGAGCGTCAGCCGGCCCTCGGGCGGCCGCGGCGCGCTCGACAGCCGGTCCCATGCCCGGCGCGCCCGTTGCAGGGCGGCCAGCGCCCCGTCGCCCGCGCCCGGAGCCGGGTCATAGAGCGTGACGTCGGCGCCCGCCAGGAGGAACCGCGCCGCCCATCCCCCGCCGATGACCCCCGCCCCCAGCAGCGCCACGCGCCGCGGCAGCTGCGCCTCGTCAGCCACCTGCGCCGCGCAGGGCCAGCCGCTCGCGGACCTCGGAGGGACCGAGCACCCGCACGTTCATCGCCTCGAGGATGGTCACCGCCCGGCCGACGAGGTCCGGGTTGGTCGCCTTCTCGCCCGGACCGACGTAGAGGTTGTCCTCGAGCCCGACGCGGACGTTGCCGCCCGCCAGCACGGACATCGCGACGTAGGGCAGCTGCATCCGGCCGATCGAGAAGGCCGAGAAGACCGTCCCCGGGGGCAGCAGCGAGACGAGCCCCAGCAGCGAGGCCGGATCGTCGGGCGCGCCGTAGCGGATGCCCATGCACAGCTGGACGAGCACCGGGTCGTCGATCAGCCCCTCGTCGATGAGGTCCTTGACCATCACCAGCTGGCCGTAGTCGAAGACCTCGAGCTCGGGGCGGACCCCAGCTCCTGGATCTCGGCGGCCATCGCCCGCAGCATGTCGGGCGTGTTGGCCATCACGTAGTCCCCGCCGGCGGCGAAGTTCATCGTCCCGCAGTCCAGCGTGCAGATCTCCGGGCGCAGCTGCGGCGACGTGGGCGAGGCGCTCCGTGGCGCCCGCCATGTCCGTCCCGGCCTCGTCGAGGGGCAGCGGGTCGGCGGGGCCACCGAGGACGAGGTCGCCGCCCATCCCGGCGGTGAGGTTGATCACCACGTCGACGTCGGCGGCGCGGACCCGCTCGACGACCGCCTCATAGAGCGCCACGTCGCGCGAGCCCTGCGCCGTCTCCGGATCGCGGACGTGGATGTGGGCGACGGCCGCTCCCGCCGCGGCGGCGGCGATCGCCGAGGCGGCGATCTCGTCGGGGGTCACCGGCACGTGGTCGCTGCGCGACGTCGTGTCGCCCGCGCCGGTGATCGCGCAGGTGATGAACGCCTCGGTGTTCACCGGCCGCGTAGCCGCTTCGACGGTCGGCGTGTTGGCCAGCAGCTTGCCGGTGTACTCGGCGCTGGCGAGTTGAACACGTCGAGGGTCGGCCCGGCCTCGACGATCTTGCCCTCCGTCATCACGATCACCCGGTCGGCGATGGTGCGGATGAGGGCCAGGTTGTGGGTGATGAACAGCATGCTCAGGCCGGTCTCGACGCGCAGCTCCCGCAGCAGCTCGACGATCGCCGCCTGGACGGAGACGTCGAGCGCCGAGGTGACCTCGTCGCAGACGAGCAGCGACGGCTCGGCGGCCAGCGCCCGGGCGATGGCCACGCGCTGGCGCTCGCCGCCGGAGAGCTGGTCGGGATAGCGGTTGGCGGCCGCCGCCGAGAGCGCCACGCGCTCCAGGCATTCGCCCACGCGCCGGCCGATGCTCATTCTTGGCGCCGGGGAAGAACAGCTGCAGCTGGCGGGCGATCGTCTGACCGACGGTGCGGCGCGGGTTCAGCGACGCGTAGGGGTTCTGGAAGACGTACTGGATCTGCTTGCGGGCGTCGTTGGAGCGCTTGCGCGACGACTCCGCCAGCCGCGTGTCGCCGAGCGTGATGTCGCCGGTCCACTGGTGGTGCAGCCCGGCGACGCACCGGGCGAGCGTCGTCTTGCCGCTGCCCGACTCGCCGACGAGCGCCACGCACTCGTTGCGGCGGACGTCGAAGTCGATGTCGAACAGGGTGTGGTGCGAGCCGTAGCTGGCGTTGACGTTGACCACGGACATGACGACCTCGCCGGCCTGTGTCGCCGTCGCCTGCTCGCCGGTGGTCGGCAGCTCGCTCGGGGCGTCCTCGGCGCGGTAGCAGCAGACGAGGTGCTCGCCGCCGTCGAAACGCTCGCGCCTCGGGGAACGTCTGATGGCATTCGTCGATCGCCAGATCGCAGCGCGGCGCGAAGAAGCATCCCTGCGGCCGCTGGCCCGGCAGCGGCGCCCGGCCCGGGATGCCGACGACCGCGCGCTTGCCCTCCAGGTCGGGGACCGCGCGCAGGAGCTTGCGGGTGTAGGGATGGCGGGGCGCCGAGAAGATCGCGTCGCGCGGCCCGCGCTCGACGATCCGCCCGGCGTACATGACCGCCACGTGGTCGGCCAGCTCGGCGACGACCGCGAGGTCGTGGCTGACGTAGAGCGCGGCCACCTGGTGCTGCTGGCAGAGCTCGCGGATGGTCTGCAGCACGCGGGCCTGGGTGGTGACGTCCAGGCCGGTCGTCGGCTCGTCGCAGACGATCACGTGCGGGCGGTTGGCGAACGCCATGGCGATCGCCACGCGCTGCTGCTGGCCGCCGGAGAGCTGGTGCGGATAGCGCCTGAGGAACTCGTCGTCGGAGGGCAGCGCCACCTCGGTCAGCGCCTCGCGGACGCGGGTCATCCGCTCCTCGTCTGACTGGTCGGGGATGTGGGCCTCGAGGATCTCGGTCAGCTGGCGCTGGATCCGCAGCGCCGGGTTCAGCGACGTGCCCGGGTCCTGGGGGATGTAGGAGACGGTGCCGCCGCGCAGCCGGCGCAGCTCGCCGCCGCCCAGCCCCTGGAGCGAGCGCCCGTCGATCATCACCTCGCCGCCCGAGACCTTGCCGCCCGGCCGGCAGTAGCCCAGCAGCGCCATCCCGACCGTCGTCTTGCCCGCTGCCCGACTCGCCGACGAGGCCCAGGACCTGGCCGGCGGCGACCTCGAGCATGATCCCGTCGACGATGTCCTCGCCGCCGCGGACGAGCTCGATCTTCAGGCCGCGTGACGGTGACCGCGGTCGAGTTGCTGGTTCTCGGCGACTGCCATGCAGTGTTCACTCTCCTCGGTCGATGCCGATCGCGGCCCGCGCGAAGGCGTCGGTCAGCAGGTTGGTCCCGATCGTCAGCAGCGCGATCGCGATGATCGGCAGCAGCACGCCCCACGGCTGGAAGGTCAGCGCCAGGCGGTTCTCGTTGACCATCAGGCCCCAGTCGGAGGTCGGGGGCTGCAGGCCGAGGCCGAGGAAGTTGATCCCGGCGATCAGCCCGATCGAGTAGGTCAGGCGCAGCCCGAGCTCGACGAGCAGCGGGCTGGTCACGTTGGGCAACAGCTCGCCGAAGATGATCCGCCGCCGCGGCTCGCCGACCGCCTCGGCGGCCTTGACGAAGTCGCGCTCGACGACCTGCACGGCGGCGCCGCGGATGACCCGGGCCACGCGGGGGGCGTGAGAGATGCCCACGGTGAGCACGATCAGCCACACCTTGGGTCCGAACGCCGTCACCAGCAGCAGCGCCAGCACGATCTGCGGGAAGGCCATGAACACGTCGGCGATCCGCATCAGCACCTCGTCGAGCACCCCGCCGCTGTAGGCGGCGGTCAGCCCGACGACGAGGCCGACGCCGACGCCGACGAGCGTCGCGGCCAGCGACAGCCCGAGCACGCTCAGCCCGCCGTGCAGGAAGCGGCTCCACACGTCGCGACCGAGGGAATCGGCCCCGAACAGGAGATGCGGTCCCGGCTGTGCGTTGGGGGCGGCGACGAACGCGGTGGGGGAGTGGGGCGCGATCAGCGGGCCGAGCACCGCGATCGGCACCAGGATCGCCACGATCACCAGCCCGATGCGCCCGCGCCACTGGCCGACCGTGGCCCTCAGCAGGGTCACCCACTGGCGGTTGCGCATCGCCGGCGGAGCGGTGACCGCCTGGTCGACCGTCATCGGCGTGGCGCTCATCGTCCCGCCGTCCTCAGTCGCGGGGTGACGACGATCGTCAGCAGATCGGCGACGAGGTTCACGAACACGTACACGGCGGCGATGATGATCACCAGCGCCTGCACGACCGGGATGTCGCGGTTGCCGACGGCGTCGACCAGCGAGGAGCCGATTCCCGGGAAGGAGAAGACGAACTCCACGAGCACGACGCCGCCGGCCATGTAGGCCAGCTGCAGCGCGGACACCTGGATCGCCGGCACGATCGCGTTGGGCACCGCGTGGCGCCAGATGACCGTCCGGTTGGACAGCCCCTTGAGCCGCGCCATCGTCACGTACTCGGACTCGAGCACCTCGACCATCGAGCCGCGCATGATCCGGCTGATGTACGGGGTGACCGCCAGGACCAGCGTCGCCGCCGGCAGCACCACCACCTTGGGCACGTTCCAGGCGTGCTCGCCCGGCGGGATGATCGACACCGCCGGAAACGCGTGCGACACGTTGGTGGCGAACAGGACGATCAGCCCGATGCCGATCACGAACTCCGGCAGCGCCGCCAGCGACAGCGTGGCGATGGAGAGGATGTGGTCGGTCGGCCGATCGCGCTTGACCGCCATCCACACCCCGAGCCCGATCGACAGCGGCAGCGCCACGATCGCCGAGATCAGCACCAGGAACGCCGAGTTGAGGATCCGCGCCGACAGCAGCGGAGACCGGCTGCTCGGTCGCCGCCGACGTCCCGAAGTTGCCGCTCAGCACCCCGCCCAGCCAGTGGAAGTACTGCGAGACCGCCGACTCGTTGAGGTGCAGCTGCCGGGTGAGCGCGGCCAGCCGCTCGGGCGTGGCGTTGCGGCCGAGGATCGCCCGGGCGGCGTTGCCGGGCAGCGCCTGGGTGGCCGCGAACACCACGATCGAGACGAGCAGCAGGATCAGCAGACCCAGCAGGACGCGTCTCAGCAGGAATCGGCTCATGTCTCACGCTCCTCTCGGACGCTGCGCTATGCGGTGAACCCCACGTTCTTGAACCAGTAGTTGCCCAGCGGGAAGCCCGACTTGGCCTCCACGAAGCCGCCGAACTTGCCGCTGTAGGCGTCGATCTGGTTGGAGAAGTACGGGATGATGTAGCCGCCCGTGTCGTACTCCATCTTCTGGGCCTGCTGCAGGATCTCGGCCCGCTTGGCGGTGTCGAGCTCGGCGCGGGCCTGGTTGATGAGCTTCTCGAACTCGCCCGCGCCCCAGTGGCATCTCGTTGAACGGCGAGCTCGGCAGGCTGCCCTGGGCGACCTGCGGGAGGTACTCGCGCGTCGCCCAGAAGTCCTGGGCGAACGTCCACTTGAGGTAGTTGGGGCCGTAGAAGGTCCCGGTGTCGAGCTTGCGCAGGTTGACCTTGACCCCGGCGGCCGACGCCTGCTGGGCGAACACCTGCGCGGCCTGGACGACGCCGTTGAACACCGGGGCGGTCACCAGCTGCACGGACAGGCCGGCGTGGCCGGCCGCCTTGAGCAGCGACTTGGCCTGCGCGATGTCCTGGGCGCGCTGCGGCAGCGCCGAGTCGATACGCCGGGTCGTACGGCGAGTACATGTCGTTGGCGATGCGGCCCTGGCCGGAGAGCACCTGCTCGACCATCTGCGGGCGGTTGACGATCAGCCGCATCGCCTGGCGCACGCGGACGTCCGAGAACGGCGGCTGGTCGATGCGCATCGTGAACGGCTGCCACTGGCCGGTGTGCGAGATGAGCACCTTGAGCGACGAGTTGCCCTGGACCTGCTGGATCTGACCGGTGGGCAGGTTGTCGATGGCGTCGACCTGGCCGCCGAGCAGCGCGTTGACGCGCGCGGTGTCGTCGGTGAAGTCGATGATCGTCAGCTGGTCGGCGTACGGCTTGCCGTCTGCCAGTAGTTGGGGAACTTCTTGAACACGCTCTGCTGGCCGGCGGTGAAGCTCTCGTACATGAACGCGCCCGGTGCCGACCGGCTTGGCCGGGTCGTAGCCGACGGGGACGATCGAGTTGAAGTACTGGCCGAGGTCGTCCAGGAAGCCCGCGTTGGCGAACTTCAGCGGGATGTGCACCTCGTTCTTGCCGGTCTTCTTGACGTTGGCGATGTCGACGTAGCCGATCGAGGCCGCGCCGACCTTGGGGTTCTTCTTGTCGAGGATCCGCTGCAGCGAGAAGACGACGTCCTCGGGCGTGACCGTCTTGCCGTTGTGGAACTCGATCCCGGGACGGATCTTGACCATCCAGGAGTCGGCCTTGCCCTTCTTGGCCTCGATCGACTCGGCGACCATCATCTCCAGCGGGCCGAAGCTCGGCGGGCGCACGGCGAGCGGCTCATACAGGTTCCAGCAGCGCATGATGTCCGGGTCGGCGGTGGGCAGGTGGGCGTCGATCGTGTCCTTGGCGCCGCCGCCGGTGGCGCCCGACGCGGAGGTTGCCGCCGGCCTTCAGCGACCCGGTGCTGGCCGGGCTCGACTTGGCGCTCGAGGTGGCGCTCGATCGCCGCCGCCGCCGCCGCACGCGGCCAGCAGACCGCCCGCGCTGAGCACCCCGGCGCCGGCGATGGCCCCATGCAGGACCTGGCGCCGCGTCAGTCCGCCGTCGCGTTGAGGCTCGAAGTCTCGTTCAGTCACCCGCTGCTCCCCTCGTGGTTGACGATGTCGTCGTGGTTGTCCGGTGTGTCAGGGCTCGGTCGTCAGGTTCGCGGCGCTGGCCACCCGGCTGGCGTAGCGCTCGGCCTCCTGCAAGATCAGGTCGACGGTCAGCATCAGGTGCGCGCGCACGACCTCGGCGGGGTCGGGGTCGCCGCGTCTCCAGCGCGTCGAGCACCTGCTGGTGCTCGGAGGCGTAGTCCGAGACCGGGTAGACCGGATGCCAGTTGAGCAGCATCTGCGACTCGGCGGCCAGCGGCTCGTGGGCGCGGCTGAGCCGCGGGCTGCCCGCCAGGGCGACCAGCTCGCGGTGGAAGTCGATGTCGGCGGCGATCAGGTCGTGGGAGGGGGGTCTCGCGTCGCCGTTGGCGCGGCGCGCAGGCCGCGCGGATCCGCGTCCTGGGCGGCGCGCAGGCCGGTCAGGTCGGGGCGGTCACGCGCTCGAGGGCGGCGCTCGACGGCGGCCACCTCGATCGCCGTCCGCGCGCGGTAGACGTCGATCACGTCCTCGGTCGACAGCGGCTTGACCCAGGCGCCGCGGTTGAGCTCTGAGACGACCAGGCCCTCCTGGACGAGCGTGCGCAGCGCCTCGCGGATCGCCGATCGGCCGGTGCCGAACGTCTGGGCGAGCGCCGCCTCGGGCAGGGGCTCGCGGGGCGGGATCCGTCCGGCCACGATCGCGGCGCGCAGCTCGTGCAGCACCTGATCGGTGGTCGAGCGGCGCTCGACGGTACCCAGCCCCCAGGAGATGATTCGACGGCCACGTTGTCGACAACCTACTTCCGGCTGTCGGCCGTGTCAAGAGTTTGTCAAGCCGTGATCGACGGCTCGATCGAGCTGTCACCAGGCTCACGCCGCGTCCGCGGAGGTCCGCGGCCAGCCTCGCCCGGCGGGCGTCGCGAGCGCGCGCATCGGGCGCGGTCGGTGATCACCGCGGCGACGCGCGGATCCTGGCCGAGCATGCCGCAGCGCCCGGCGCTCGTTGACGGTCCACACCCAGCAGGGCAGCCCGCGAGCCGGCCGCCCAGTCGAGCAGGCCGGCGCGCGCCAGGCGGGCGTGGGGCGCCAGGAAGTCGACCCGGGTGCTGCTCCAGGCGCGCGGGCAGCCGCCCGGGCTGGCGGCGGGGGCTGAGCAGCAGGCCGGTCCGGGCATCGGGCGCCGAGCGTTTGACGTTCGGCAGCACGGCGTCGCGAAACGAGGTCACCACGTACTGCTCGGGCGCCAGGCGCCGCTTGACGATCGCCATCGCCTGCTCGACGTAGCCGTCCTCCTTGAGCTCGACGTCGATGGCGATCCGCCCGGCGGCGAGCTCGAGCACCTCCTCGAGCGCGGGCGCATGGCGATGACGCGCCGCGCGCCTGCAGCTCCTCATGGGTGAGCTTGGCGATCGGCCGGATGCCGGCCCGCGCGTCGTGGACGACCACCACCCGGCCGTCGCTCGTGCGCCGCACGTCGAGCTCGATCGCGTCGCAGCCGAGCTGGACGGCCTCCTCGAAGGCCTCCAGCGAGTTCTGGGGGGCGGGCCTCCAGGCGCCCCGGTGAGCCACGACCAGCGGGGCGGCGTCAGGGCCGCCCTGGCCGCCGATCGCAAGCGATCCGTGGCGCATTGACGCGATCAGCGTAGCCGGGAGCGCCGACGACGCCCTATGCTCGCCGCGCCGTGAGCGCGCCGCCGCCCTCCTTCCTCGTCCTGATGGCCGACCAGCTGGCCGCCTCGTGGCTGCCGGTGTACGGCCACCCGCTCGTCCACGCCCCCCATCTGGCGCCGCTGGCCGCGCGGGGCGGCGGTCTACGACAGCGCCTACTGCGCCTATCCGCTGTGCGCGCCCTCGCGCGCGGCGATGCTCACCGGCCGCCTCGCCTCCCGGATCGGGGTCTATGACAACGCCGCCGAGCTGCCGGCCACGGAGCCGACCGTCGTCCACGCCCTGCGGGCCGCCGGCTACCACACCGCGGTGGCCGGCAAGATGCACTTCGTCGGACCCGACCAGCTGCACGGCTTCGAGGAGCGGCTGACCACCGACATCTATCCCGCCGACGTCGACTGGACGCCGGACTGGAGCCGCCCGCTCGACCAGCCGCTGCCCTGGTACCACACGATGGAGAGCGTGCTGAACCCCGGGGTGACGGCGGCCAGCATGCAGACCGACTACGACGAGGAGGTCGCCTTCGCGGCCGCGCGCAAGCTCTACGACATCGCCCGCCACCGGCCCGACCAGCCGTTTCTCATGTTCGCCTCCTTCACCAACCCCCACGACCCGTGGGAGGTGCCCCGCCGCTGCTGGTCGCGCTACGAGCGCTCGGCGATCCCCGACCCGGCGGTGCCGGCGCTGGCGCTGCGAGGAGGCCGACCCCCACAGCCGGCGGCTGCGGGCGATGTGCCGGGTCGACGAGGCGCAGCTCACGGCCGAGCAGATCCGCCGCGCCCGCCACGGCTACTTCGCGGCCATCAGCTACCTCGACGAGCGCATCGGCCAGGTCCTGGCGGCGCTGCGCCGACTCCGGCCTGGCGGAGCGCACCACGGTCCTCTTCTGCGCCGACCACGGAGAGATGCTCGGCGAGCGGGGGCTCTGGTACAAGATGTCGTTCTACGAGCAGTCGGCGCGGGTGCCGCTGATCGTGGCCGATCCCAGCGGCCGGGTGGCGCCGCGCCGGGTCAGCGAGCCCGTCTCCCTGCTCGACGTCGCGCCGACGCTGCTCGAGCTGGCCGGCCTGTCGGCCGACGCGGTGGCGGGCGAGGGCGACGGGGTGAGCCTGCTGCGCCCGCGCTCGCGCCCGGTGATCAGCGAGTACCACGGCGAGGGCGTCCAGGCACCGCGGCGCCATGGTGCGCGCCGGCTCGCACAAGCTGATCGTCTCGGCCGGCGATCCCGACATGGCCTATGACCTGGCGGCCGACCCTCACGAGCTGCGGGACCTGCGGTCCAGGGGGCGCGCCGGCCTCGCTGCGCGGGGCGCTGGACGCCGCGCTTGACCTGCCGGCGATCGACGGCCGGGTGCGGGCCAGCCAGCGCCGTCGCCACCTCATCTCGGCCGCCCTGCACCGGGGGGTCGCGCCGGCCTGGGACCACCAGCCGACGGTCGACGCCAGCCGCCAGTACGTCCGCAACCGCGACGACCTGTACGCGCTGCAGCGCCGCGCCCGGCTGGACAGCGGCGACCCCGACGCGTTGGCGTAGCCGGCACAGGGGCGCCAACGGTCCCGTCCGTTCGGACGGACGGGCGGGTGGCCGGGCGGGCGGGCGGGCGGGCGGAAAATGTTGCACGCGCGGGTGGCGCCGGCCCTGCGCGCAACGTCATCCGCCTGGGAGACGGGAGATGTTGCCGCGCGGCCCGCGAGCGGCCGCCCGCGCAACATTTTCCGCCGCCGGCACGGGCGCAACGAGACGGTCTCGTTTGCCGTGACTCAACTCGCCCACGATGGGTAGCACGTGCGCATCGATACGTGAGCGGGCGCCCCGGGTGCCCGTCGACGGGAGGAGAGAGAATGACGGCCATTACCCGGCCCAGGGCGGCGACCGCTGACACCGGCGACGGCGGCCTGCGCCTCGTGTTGCGGGCGATCAGGGTGGGACCCGCCCTGATCCTGTTGCTGCTGTGCCTGATCCTGACACTGGTGACACCGTTCTTCCTGACCGGTGACAACCTGACCAACCTGCTCGTGCAGGGCGCCCCGCTGGCCGCACTGGCCGTCGGGCAGCTGTTCGTGATCCTCGTCGGGGGCATCGACCTGTCAGTCGGCTCGCTGATCGCGCTGACCACGGTGACCGGTTCGCTGGCCTTCCAGCACATCGGTGGCGGGGTGGTGACGATCCTCGCGATGCTGCTCACCGGCACCTTCGCCGGCTTCGTCAACGCGTTCCTCTACGTCAAGGGGCGCATGCCGCACTCCTTCATCCCGACGCTCGGCATGCTCAACGCCGCCAGCGGCCTGGCGCTGCTGCTGTCCGACGGGCAGCCGAAGCCGGGCATGCCGGGCATCGTCACCACGATCGGCGGCTCCGACGTGGCCGGCATCCCGGTGGCGATCATCGTCGTCGGCGCGCTGGCCGCGGTCGCCGGGCTGCTCGCCCGCAAGCTGCGCTGGGGCCGCTGGATCTACGCCGTCGGGGCCGACCGCGAGGCCGCTCGCCGGCTGGGGATCCCCGTCGACCGGGTGGTCATGTCCGTGTTCCTCATCTCCGGCTTCTGCGCCGGGGTGGCGGGGATCATCACCGCGGGGCGCACCGGCGCGGGCTATCCGACGGCCGGCAATCTGCAGGAGCTGGCCTCGATCTCGGCGGTGATCATCGGCGGCGCCTCCTTCTGGGGCGGCCGCGGAACGGTGTCGGGCGCGGTCTGCGGCGCGTTCATCTTCACCGTCATCAACAACGGCCTGAACCTGCTCAACGTCTCGATCTACTGGCAGCTGATCGCCATCGGGGTGATCATCGTGATCGCCGTCGAGCTCGATGTCGTGCGCCGGCGCCTGGAAGAGCGCTTCCGCACGATGCAGGCGGGGAGGTGAGCCAGATGGCCGACCACGTGCTCGAGATCACCAACGTGGCCAAGCGCTTCGGCGCGACGCTGGCCCTCGATGACATTTCCCTGCACCTCGACCAGGGCGAGATCCTCGCCCTGCTGGGTGACAACGGCGCCGGCAAGTCGACGCTGATCAAGATCCTCTCCGGCGTGGTGACGCCCGATTCCGGAGAGATCCGGATCGACGGCGAGGAGGTGCGGATCGACTCACCCCATCGCGCGCGGGAGCTGGGTATCGAGACCGTCTACCAGGACCTCGCCCTGTTTGACAACTTCAACGCCACGGGGAACTTCTACGCCGGCCGCGAGCCGGTGCGGCCCGGGTGGCTGGGGTCGCTGGGATGGGTGTCAGACGGGGTGATGGCCAAGGAGACCGAGGCCCTGCTGGACAAGCTGCAGGTCAACATCTCCCGCGACGACGAGATCGGGATCATGTCCGGCGGTCAGCGCCAGGCGGTGGCCTGCGCCCGGGCGATCGCCTTCGGCAAGCGGATCGTCATCCTCGACGAGCCGACCTCGGCCCTGGGAGCGCGGGAGTCGGGCAATGTGCTGCGGCTGATCAAGGAGGCACCCGAGAACGGGGTCTCCGTGATCGTCATCTCGCACAACCTCGAGCACGTCACCCGCGTCGCCGACCGCGCCGTCGTCCTGCGTCAGGGCAGGTACGTGGGGGAGTCGCCGGCCGATGCCGAGCACCACGAGGAACTGGTGTCGATGATCGTCGGGTCGGGCGAGACGGGCGAGACGGGCGACGGACGAGGGGCCCGGGAAGCGGCCGTCGGCTCCGGCGCCAAGGAGGGCTGAGCGATGCGACGCACGGTCGGGGCCCTGCTGCTCTGCGCCTCCTGCCTGCTCGCCGGATGCGGCGGTCAGCTGTCGCCCAACGCCGACAAGGGGGTGCGGATCGGCTTCATCCCCAAGGCGCTCAACCAGGAGTACTGGGTCAACACCGCCCACGGGGCCGACGCCGGAGGCACGGCGGCCCACGTCAAGGTCCTCACCGAGGCGGGGGAGGCCGACACCCAGATCGCCCAGCAGATCGACATCGTCCAGAACATGATCGCTCAGAAGGTCAGCGCGCTCGTCATCGCGCCCACGGACTCCGACCTGCTGCAGCCGGTGCTCCAGCAGGCCGTCGACAAGGGGATCCCGGTCGTCCTGTTTGACTCGCCGATGCCGGGCTGGAAGCCGCAGACCGGGTTCGTCGGCACCGCCAACCGCGACGGCGGGATCAAGATGGGCCGCTACCTGCGCAAGGTGATCCCGCACGGCACGCTGGCGATCATCCGCGGCATCCCCGGCTCCCAGGTCGACATCGACCGGGTCGACGGGGTCAAGGCGGGGATCAAGGGCTCGGGGATCAAGGTGGTCAAGGAGGTGGCCGCCAACTTCGATCGCGAGCAGTCCGTCGGCGCGATGGAGGACATCCTGCAGACCAACCCGCACGTCAGCGCGGTCTTCTGCGCCAACGATCAGATGGCGCTCGGCGCGCTGCAGAGCCTCGAGGCCAACAAGGCGACGGGGCGGATCAAGCTCGTCGGCTTCGACGGGGCCATCGAGGCCACCCAGCAGATCATCGCCCACAAGATGTTCGCCACGATCGCCCAGGACCCGTACGGCATGGCCAAGATCGCCGTCCAGGAGGCGGTCGCCAAGTCGGAGGGCAAGCGGGTGAAGAAGAACGTCAACACCGGCGACCCGCTCGTCACCCAGCAGAACGCGAAGGCCTACTTCAAGACCGCGGAGCGCAAGCTGGGCAACCCGAGCGGCTGACGGCGCGGCGGGGGAGAGCGGGCCGACGCACCAGGCCCGCTCTCCCACCCGTCCCGGCGCAGGCGCTGGTGGGCGAAAGCCGTCGATACCGCACGGTTATCGCCGTCACGCCCGACGCGCCGCTAGGAGATCATCCCTCCGAACTGCCCGCCGGTGATCCCCAGCACCTGGCCGGTGATGAAGTTCGCCCAGGGGGTGCAGAGCAGGAAGATGCCGCTGGCGGCCTCGGCGGGGGTGCCGGGGCGGCCGAGCGGGATGAGCTGCGGGGCGAGCTGGCGCATCTGGGAGGGAATACCCAGCTGCACCTGCTCGCCGTCGATCTCCATCGTGTTGGAGGCATCCTTGTCGGCGGTCAGGCGGGTCTCGATGTAGCCGAAGGCGACCGCGTTGACGTTGATCTTGAACTGGCCCCACTCCTTGGCCAGGGTCTTGGTCAGGCCGATCACGCCGGACTTGCCCGACGAGTAGTTGGCCTGGCCGGCGTTGCCCATCGTGCCCGAGATCGAGGAGACGTTGACGATCTTGCGGAACACCTCGACGCCCTGCTCGCGCTCCTGCTTGGCGGGCTCGCGCATGTGCGGGGCGACGGCGCGGCACATCCGGAAGGGGACGACGTTGTGGATGTCGATCATCCGCTGGAAGGCGTCATCGCTCATCTTGTGGATGGGAGCGTCGATCGTGTAGCCGGCGTTGTTGACGAGGATGTCGACCTTGCCCCACTCCGAGACGACCTTCTCGACGAGCTGGTCGCATACCCCCGGCTTGGTGAGGTCGCCGGCGAACACGAGGGTGTCGCCGTCGATCTCCGTGGCCGTCTGCTCGGCGACGTCGCCGTCGAGGTCGTTGATCAGCACCTTGGCCCCCTGCGCCGAGAACAGCTCGGCCGTGGCCCGGCCGATGCCGCGGGCCGAGCCGGTCACGATCGCCACCTTGTCCTGAAGGATTGTCATCCGTCGCCTTTCTTCGGGTTCCTGATTCTCGGCCTCTCATCTTGCCAATCCTGATCGGACCCAGCGGCCCCGCCCGCCGGTCCGGCAGCCGTCCACCCCGGTCCGAACCACTACGCTGCCGGGCGATGAACGCGACTCGAGTGGCTGGACGCCTACGCCGAGCGGCTCGGTGTCCCCGCCCCGACACCTCAGGAGATGGACGCGGTGCTCGCCCTGGCCGGCGAGGCCGCCCACGCCTCGGAGCGGATCGCCGCCCCCGTCGCCTGCTGGCTGTCGGCGCGCGCCGGCGTCGAGCTCGAGGAGGCGATGCGCCTCGCGCGAGAGGTGGGAGCCGGCGATGGCTGAGCGCGAGCACGACGTCGTCCTCTTCGGCGCCAGCGGCTTCACCGGGGGATTGACGGCGGAGTACCTGGCCTCGGCGGCCGGCCCGCAGACGCGGTGGGCGCTCGCCGGGCGCAACCCGGACAAGCTGAGAGCGGTGCGCGACCGTCTCGGCCCCGATCACGGCGAGCTCGCGCTGATGGAGGCCGACGCCACGGATCCGGTCGCGCTGCGGCGGGTCGCCGAGTCGGCCAAGGTGGTGATCAGCACGGTCGGTCCCTACGCCCATTACGGCGAGCCGCTCGTGGCCGCCTGTGCCGCCGCCGGAACGGACTACGTCGACCTGACGGGTGAGCCGGAGTTCGTCGACCTGATGTGGCTGCGCTACCACGATCAGGCTCAGCGCACCGGCGCGCGGCTCGTGCACTGCTGTGGCTTTGACTCGATCCCCCACGACCTCGGCGTCCTGTACACCGTCAACCTGCTGCCGCCCGACGTCCCGCTGACCGTCGAGGGATTCGTGCGGGCGGGCGGCACCTTCAGCGGCGGCACCTATCACTCGGCCGTCCACATCATGAGCCGCCTGCGCCAGAGCCGCCAGGTGGCCGCCCAGCGCAAGCGCCTGGAGGCGCGCCCGGAGGGCCGGACGGTCTCCGGCCTCACCCGGCCGCCGCACCAGGACGACGTCGCCCAGGGGTGGGTCCTGCCCGCGCCGACGATCGACCCGCAGATCGTGCTGCGGTCGGCTCGCGCTCTGCCGCGCTACGGCCCGGAGTTCCGCTACGGCCATTACGTCGTGGCCAAGCGGCTGGCCACGCTCGGCGGGCTGGCGGTGGGTGCCGGGGCGGTCGCCGCCCTCGCCCAGCTGCCGCCCAGCCGCAACCTGCTGCTCAAGTTCCGCGACCCCGGCGACGGCCCGGACGCCGCGCAACGCGAGAAGTCGTGGTTCACGGTGCGCTTCAAGGGCGAGACGCCGGACGGCACGCGCGTCGTCACGGAGGTCTCCGGCGGCGACCCCGGCTACGGCGAGACCTCCAAGATGCTCGCCGAGGCGGCGCTGTGCCTGGCGCACGACGACCTGCCCGACCGTGCCGGCCAGCTGACGACCGCGGTGGCCATGGGGCAGGCCCTGATCGACCGTCTCGAGCGCGCGGGCATCGCGTTCTCGACCGTCGACGGCCAGTGACGGATCTGCGGTCCGACGGGCGCGCGGCGCTCGACTGGGCCGCCGACTACCTGGAGCGGGTGGGGGAGCTGCCGGTGCTCGCCCAGGTGGCGCCCGGGGACATCCGCGCCCGCCTGCCCCGGGAGGCGCCCGAGGATCCCGAGCCCTTCTCCGCGGTGCTGCGCGATCTCGACGAGATCCTGCTGCCGGGGGTGACCCACTGGCAGCACCCGCGCTACTTCGCCTACTTCGCCAGCTCGTCCTCGCCGCCGGGGATCCTCGCCGAGATGCTGGCGGCGACGCTGAACTCCGTGGGCTTCCTGTGGCGCAGCGCGCCGGCCGCCACGGAGCTCGAGCAGGTGACGCTCGACTGGGTCGCCCGGCTGCTCGGCCTGCCCGAGGGCTGGCACGGCCACATCGAGGACACCGCTTCGACCGCCCAGCTGGCGGTCATCATCGCCGCGCGGGAGGCGACCGGCCGCAGCGAGATCGTCTGCTCCGAGCACACCCACTCGGCCGTCGACAAGGCGGCGCGGATGCTCGGGATGGGCCTGCGCAAGGTCCCCACCGACGAGGAGTTCCGCCTGCGCGCCGACGCCCTGGGCGATCTCAGCGACGCCGCCGATCGTCGTCGCCACCGTGGGCACGACCGCCTGCGCCTCCGTCGATCCGGTGCCGGCGATCGCCGACGCCTGCGCGGCCGCCGGCACGTGGCTGCACGTCGATGCCGCCTACGCCGGGACGGCGATGATCTGCCCGGAGCACCGGTGGGCGTTCGCGGGCGTGGAGCGCGCCGACTCGGTCGTCGTCAACGCCCACAAATGGATGCTGACGCCGATGGACTGCTCGCTGCTGTGGTCGCGGCGGCCCGAGGCGCTGCGCGACGCCTTCAGCCTCGTGCCCGAGTTCCTGCGCACGCCCGACAGCGAGGACGCGCTGTCGCTCAGCGAGTACGGCCCGGCGCTCGGTCGCCGCTTCCGGGCGCTGAAGCTATGGGCGGTCCTGCGCTGCCACGGGGCGAGCGGCCTGCGCGCCCACGTGCGCAGCGGCGTGGCGCTGGCCCGCGACTTCGCGCAGTGGGTGGCCGACGAGCCCGGCTGGGAGGTCGCCGCCCCCGTCCACTTCAGCCTCGTCTGCTTCCGGGCGCCCGGCGGCGATGACGCCAACAGGGAGTTGCTCGAGCGCGTCAACGCGAGCGGCGAGATGTTCATCTCCCACGCGGCGCTGGACGGCCGCACCGTGCTGCGCCTCGCCATCGGCCAGCTGACGACGACGGCCGCCGACGTCGCGCGGGCCTGGGAGGTCCTGCGCCGCGAAGCGGCCGCTACTTGAGCTCGGCGGAGGTCTTGCCGAGCAGCAGCCGGGCGATGATCAGCAGCTGGATCTGCTGGGTGCCCTCGAACAGGTCGAGGATCTTGGCGTCGCGCGCCCACTTCTCCAGCAGCTCGCCCTCGCCGTAGCCGGTGGCGCCGCACAGGGCGACGCAGCGCAGCGCGACGTCCGTGCCCATGCGGCCCGCCTTGGCCTTGGCCATCGAGGCCTGCAGCGAGTTGGGCTTCTTGTTGTCGGCCATCCAGGCGGCCTGCATCGTCAGCAGGCGCGCGGCCTCCCAGTCGGCCTCCATGGCGATGAACTCGGCGGCGGCGGCGTTGAGCCGATGCGGCGGCGCCGTGTAGTCGATCTCGATCCCCGCCTGCACGAGGTGCTCGCGGGTCTGCTCCAGGCAGGCCCGGGCGACGCCGACGGCCATGCCGGCGACGAGCGGGCGGGTGTTGTCGAAGGTCTGCATGACCCCCGAGAAGCCGCCCTTGGGGGCGATCTCGGGGTCGCCCAGGAGGTTCTCCTTGGGCACCCGGCAGTCCGTGAGGAAGAAGTTGGCGGTGTCGGAGGCGCGGATCCCGAGCTTGTGCTCGAGGCGGTCGAGCTTGAGGCCCGGGTTGTCGCGCTCGACCACGAACGACTTGATCGCGGCGCGGCCCTGGGAGCGGTCGAGGGTGGCCCATACGACGATCAGCTCGGCGCGGTCGCCGGAGGTGACGTAGATCTTCTCGCCGTTGAGGATGTATTCGTCGGTCTCTTCGTCGAGCTTGGCGGTGGTCCGGATGGCGGCGGAGTCCGAGCCCGCCTCGGGCTCAGTGATGGCCATCGCCGCCCACTTGCCGCCGAAGCGCTCGAGCTGCTCCTCGTTGGCGACCGCGGCGATCGCCGCCTGGCCGAGGCCCTGGCGCGGCATCGCCAGCAGCAGGCCGACGTCGCCCCAGCAGAGCTCGATCAGGCCGAGCAGGCTGGCCATGTTGGAGCCGTTGCGGTTGCCGTTCTCGCGGGCCGCCGAGCCGTTGCCGTTGGAGCCGCTGGGCCCGCCGCCGACGGTGCCCGCCCCGGCGCCGCCCAGGGCGCCGGACTCGTTCATGCCGTCGATGAGCGCCGCCAGCATGTCGAGCTCCTTGGGGTACTCGTGCTCGGCGGTGTCGTACTTGCGGGAGTTGGGGCGAAAGACCTCAGTGGCCACCTGATGGGACTGGGCGACGAGGCCGGCGAATTTCTTGGGGGTCTCGAGATTGATCATCAGACGAGCAATGCGCCCTCCATCAGGCCGGCCGCGCGCAGGTCGCGGTACCAGCGTTCAACGGGATGCTCCTTGACGAAGCCGTGGCCACCGAGCATCTGCACGGCGTCAGAGCCGAGCGTCATCGCCCGGTTGGCGCACAGCCACCGCGCCAGGGCGACCTCGCGATCGAAGTCGATGCCCTGGTCGACGCGGCCGGCCGCGCGGTAGGTGGCCAGACGCAGGCCGTCGAGCTCGATCGCCATGTTGGCCACCGTGAAGGCCACCGCCTGGCGGTTGGAGATCGGCTCGCCGAAGGCCTTGCGGTCCTTGACGTACTCCGAGACGTACTCCAGCGCGGCCTGACCGGTACCGACGGCCAGCGCGCACCAGGCCAGCCGCGACAGGGCGATGCATTCGGCGTAGGTCTCGGGCTGGCCGCCGCCGAGCAGCGCGGTCGCCGGCAGCTTCACCGCGTCGAGGGTCAGCCGGTGGGTGGCCGCCGCGCGGATGCCCATGCCCGGCTCGGGCTCGACGGTGATCCCCGGTGTCTTTGACTCGACGATGAACAGCGAGGGGCCGGCGTTCTCCAGCTCGGCGGCGATCACGAACAGCTCGGCATCGGCGGCTCGCGGCACGAGCGCCTTGACGCCGGTCAGCAAGTAGCCGCCCTCGGCGGGGGTCGCCGTGGTCTCCAGGGCGAAGGGGTCAAACAGCGGCCGCGGCTCGAGCACGGCCAGCGCGGCGGCGGGAACGTCCTCGCTGACGAACGCCGGCAGATAGGTGGCCTGCTGCTGGGCGTCGCCCCACAGGCTGAGGGCGGTGGAGACGGCGGCGGGCGCCAGGCAGGCGACCGCGATGCCCATGTCGCCGCGGGCCAGCGCCTCGGACATGAGGACGGTGGTGGTGGCCGAGCGCCGCTCGACGGCGCCGCCCAGCTCCTCCGGGACGCCGACCATGGTCAGCCCCAGCTCGTTGGCCTGGGAGAGCAGCTCGGCGGGGGTGCGGCAGTCGGCGTCGGCGGTCTCCGCGACGGGCCGCAGGCGCTCTGAGCCGAACTCGCGGACGGAATCGCGCAGCATCTGCTGCTCGTCGTCGGGGGTCAGGTCAAACAGGTCGTTGCGCGGGGCCCGCGGCTGGCGGGCGGGCCGCGACAGCCGCTGGGCGGCGGCGAAGGTGCGACCGGCGGTGGCCGCCGTGCGGGCGCCGTTGCGGGTGACGCCGTGCAGCAGCCGGACCGCGGGATCGCGCAGGCCGAGACGGTCGATGGCGTCGGACGAGGCGACGCGGTTGAGCGCCCGCAGGCTGATGGCCATGCTGCGCTCGGCGATGTTGGAGGAGGAAGCCATGACCCGCGCGGACCTTATCACGGTTCGTTGTGACGTCGTTTCATGTCACGATCGCCTCGGCCGTCGCTCGTGGACCGCCTTACGGGGGCGTTACGCGCCGTCGGTCATGCTCTGCGGATGCGGGTGCTCATCGCCGAGGACGAGCTGCGGCTGGCCGCCGCGATCGCCCGCGGGCTGCGGCGACAGGGGATGGCGGTCGACCTGGCGCCCGACGGCGAGCAGGCCCTGGCCAAGGCGCGGGTCGTCCGCTACGACGTGCTCGTCCTCGATCGCGACCTCCCCGGGGTGCACGGCGACGACGTGTGCCGCCTCGTGCGCGGCGAGCGGCCGGAGACCGGCATCCTCATGCTGACCGCCGCCGGGGCGCTGGAAGACGTCATCGAGGGCCTCTCGCTCGGTGCCGACGATTATCTGCCCAAGCCGTTTCGCTTCGCCGAGCTGGTGGCCCGCATCCACGCCCTGGCGCGGCGCGCGCTGCCCAGCCGGCCGCCCGTCCTGCGCCACGGCGGCCTCGAGCTCGATCCCGCCCGCCGGCGCCTGACCCGCGACGGGCGTGAGCTCGAGCTGGCCCGCAAGGAGTTCGCGGTGCTCGAGGCGCTGATGGCCGCCGAGGGCGCGACGGTCTCCGCCGAACAGCTGCTCGAGCGGGTGTGGGACGAGCACACGGACCCGTTCACCAACGTCGTGCGGATGACGATCATGACCCTGCGGCGCAAGCTCGGGGATCCGCCCGTCGTGGAGACGGTGATCGGCGTCGGCTACCGCATGGCCTGACCGCCCGCGGGCGTACGCTTGGTGATGACGATGGACGAGTCGCAGTCCTACCGCAGGCGGATGCCGGTGCCGCGGGCCTGGCGGAGGGCGGGCGCGCCCGCCCGGACGATCCGCCTGCGCCTGACCGCGCTCTACACCAGCGTGTACCTCGTCACCGGGGCGATCCTGTTGACGATCGGCTTCCTGCTGGTGCGCAAGAACCTGCACGGCCATCACAGCCTGCGGGCGGCGCTGGCCCGTCACGGCCTGCACCCGATGATCGGCGGCTCGCTGGGCTTTCCCCCCGGCTCGCTCGGAGGCCAAGGTCGCCCGCGTCGTCCAGCAGCAGATCGTCAACGGCGCGCTGCACCGGCTGCTGCTCGAGTACGTGGTCGGCCTCATCGCGATGACCGCCATCGCGGTGTTCACCGGCTGGCTGCTGGCCGGCCGGGCGCTGGCGCCGCTGCGCGCCATCACCGCCACCGCGCGGCGGGTCTCCGGCGAGAACCTGGGCGAGCGGATCGCGCTCACCGGCCCGAGCGATGAGCTGCGCGAGCTCGCCGACACCTTCGACGGGATGCTCGGTCGCCTCGACGCCGCGTTCGCCAGCCAGCGCTCACTTCGTCGCCAACGCCTCGCACGAGCTGCGCACGCCGCTGGCGATCATGCGGACCGAGGTCGATGTCGCCCTCGCCGACCCCGACGCCTCGCGAGGCCGACCTGCGGGCGATGGGCGAGGCCATCCTCGAGACCGTCGATCGCTGCGAGCGGCTGATCGCCAGCCTCCTCGTGCTCGCGCGCAGCCAGGCGACCACCGGTCACGAGGAGCGGGTCGACGTCGCCGCGCTCGTCGGCGACATCGTCACTGATCTGCGGGCGCAGGCGCAGGAGGCGCAGATCAGCGTCCGCACGAACCTGCAGCCGGCCGACGTCGACGCCGATCCCGGGCTGCTCGAGCGGCTCGTCGCCAACCTCGTCGACAACGGGATCCACCACAACGTTCCCGGCGGGTTTCTGACGGTCGCGACGACCGTCGACGAGCGGCGCGTGCGGCTGGTGGTCGCCAACGGCGGACCGCGGATCGAGGCCGCCGACGTGGAGGCGCTGACCGATCCGTTTCGCCGGTTGACGCGGACCGGGTCGGGCTTTGGTCTGGGGCTGTCGATCGTGCGCTCAGTCGCCGAGGCCCACGGCGGGACCGTCTCGCTGAGCGCTCCGCCGACCGGCGGGCTGGTGGTGACCGTCGATCTCCCGCGCCCGCGCGCGCACGCCGCGCCCCGCCCCGGCAGCGCCGAGGCCCTGCGGGCCTGAGCCGGTGCCCTCGCGGCCGCCGGCGAAGCGGTAGGGTCTGCCCTCCCTTTCGACGGCGCAGCGACAAGGAGACTGCACGATGGACGATTCGATCGTAGTCGGGACCGACGGGTCGGACACCGCCAAGCAGGCGGTGGCCGAGGCGGTGCGCCTGGCCAAGGCGCTGGGGGCGCAGGTGCACGTCGTCTCCGCCTACGAGCCGCTGCGCGGGGCCCGGATCGCCGGTGCGCCCGAGGGAGCCGCCAAGGTGTGGCAGCCGCTGCCCGACGACCAGGTCGATGCGATCCTCAGCGAGGCGACGGCCGGCGTCCGTCTGGCGGGGCTCCCGGTCACGCCCCACGCCGTCCGCCGGGATCCGGCCGACGCGCTCATCGCGGTCGCCGAGGAGGTCGGGGCGACGATGATCGTGGTCGGCAGCAAGGGCATGCACGGGGCTCGCCGCCTGGCGCTGGGCAACGTTCCCAACAAGGTCTCGCATCAGGCGCACTGCAACGTCCTGATCGTCGCCACCGGCTGACCGGCACACGGTGGCCGGACGCGCGAGAGACCCGCTCGACCGGAGTCGAGCGGGCCGCCTCGCGTCCAGGAACTGCGCCCCTTTGAGAAGTCATTCCTCTAGACGGCGCAGCGCGCCGCCGATCTTCCATAACCTCGCCAGCCGGCGTGCGGTGTGTGTGGTCCGTCACAAGCCGGGAAGATGGCGGGCGCTTCGCCCGTCCTCTCGGCAGATGCGCGAACAGCCGACATCACACATGCAGGACACCGCGGGGGCGGCGTCCTGGAGCCGGCACGTCGAGGCGACAACACGAGCGGTGTGGCAACCGATGCCGGGGGGCACGGCACGCAGTGCATCTCACGGGTGGGGGCGCGGCTCGGACTCGGGGACGGAGTCTGACCCGACTGGGCGCGCGACGGCGGCTCTCTCCTCCTTCGCCGTCGCGCGCTCACCCGTGACCGTCGGGCTCCGGCGGTCCGGGCACCAGCGTCTCGGGCCGCTCCGGTGACGGGGGACCCGATGGACGCCTGTCGGCGCTGGCCGCCGAGCTGGCGTCGTCCGCACCCGCCGACGGGCGCGGGCATCGTCGCCGCCGGCGTCACGGCGATGGCGGCCGGGGTGACCGAGTCGATCGCGCGCGCCTCGCTGGGCAGCTGGGCGCGGGCCTCGGGCGCGGCCGTGCAGGCGCTCACCCTGCGCCGGCGCGCCGAGATCGCCGGGCGCGAGGACGCCGAGGCCTACGCCAGCGCCCGGGCGGCGCTCGCCCTCAGCGCGACCCCCTCCTCGGCGACCGGCCGTGACGCGGCCCTGCGCGCCGCCCTGATCGCCGCCGCCGACGCGCTGCTGGCGATCGCCTCCGTCTCCGCCGACTGCGCGACGCTGGCCGCCGAGATCGCGGGCACTGCGACGCCCCAGGTGCGCGCCGATGCCGCCGGCGCGGCCGAGCTGGCCGCCGCCTCGGCCGCGGTGGCCAGCGGGCTGGTGCGAGATCAACCTGGCCCTGACGGCCGACGATCCCGCGGCGGGTGCGCGCGCGCGAGCTCGCGCAGGCGGCGGCGGCCGCAGCGTCCGGCGGGCCCGCGAGGCCGGCTGAGCGGGGCCGCGCTCAGTCAGCCCGCGAGGTGCTCGCGCAGCGCGGCCATCACCGTCGGGGTGGGCTCGAGGCCCGCGTCGGTGACGGCGCCGGCGGCATCCTGCGAGAAGCGCGCGCGGAAGGCGGCATCGGAGGCCAGGCGCTCGATCGCCGCCAGATCCCCCAGCGTGGAGGGGATCAGCGCCGCCGCCTCGATCCACGCCTCGGGCGCGTCAGCGGTCAGTTTGAGGGCGTCGGCGAGCATCGCCTCGGTATCGACTGGATCGGTCATCTCCTAGGAAGACGGGCCAGCGGCCCGCGATCTTCCCTCCCATTCGTTGCGCAGCGCCGACAGGGCGCGCGAGATGCGGCTGGCGATCGTCCCCGGGGGGATCCCGAGCTCGGAGCCGATCGTGTCGTAGCTCTGGTCCTGAGCGAAGAAGCGGTCGAGGATCTCACGCTGGTGGGCGGGCAGGCGGGCGAGCGCCTCGCGGACGCTGAGCGCCTCTTCGACGCCGCGCAGCGGCTCCTCGAAGGAGTTCTCGTCCAGCGGCTCGCCGGTGACGATCTCGCGGCCGCTGCGGCGGATGTGGTCCAGGGCCACGTTACGGGTCACCTGGGCCACCCATCCGCGGATCGCCTGGCTGTCGCGGACGCTGTCCAGCCGCACGTAGAGGCGGGTGAACACCTCCTGAAAGACGTCCTCGGCGTCGGCCGGCGAGAGGCGGAAGCCGCCGCGGACGATCGCCGCCACCAGGCCGGAGTGGCGGCGCACGAGCGCCTCCCAGGCGGCCTGGTCGCCGGCGCGGCAGCGGGCGACCAGCTCGGAGTCGGCGATGACGGCCACGCCCTACATACTCGCGGTCATCGTGGGCGGCTGCATTTCGCCGACGCATCCCAGGCGATCCTCAGGCTCTGGCTTACGGAGAGCTGACGGTGGCAAACCTAAGCTCCTGCCATGTCGCGCTGGAGTCATTCGATGCGAGGCGATGGTTGGTGTGACAGAGGCATCCCCGCGTCCTGTCATACCCGGCGTCTCGCGACATCAGCCGACGGCGACGAATGTGCGCCTCGTCGCCCGCGGACAGCGATGCCCGCACCCCGGGGCACCGGCGGCGGCTCGGGCTGTGACTCCCGCTCGGGCATGGCCGCCGGTCCCCGGGTTCTTCTCGCCCATCGCCGGCTCGGCGCTGAACGCAGGCTCAGCGGCGCCGGCGGGAGCGCGCGACCAGCGCTGCCGCGTAGGCGAGCGCCGCCGCGGCGATGATCGCCGTGCTGGCCGGCAGCGCCGAGACGGCATAGCTGAGAGCGAGCCCGATCCACATCGCCGCCACCGCGATCGCCCCCGACAGCGCCAGGCCCCGGTAGGGGTGGGCGGTCAGGGCGCTCGCCGCTCCCGGCGGGCGCCGCGATCAGGCCGAGCAGCAGCAGCGCCCCCACGGCCTGGGTGGCCTGGGCGGTGACCAGCCCCAGCGCCGCCAGGAAGGCCAGCCCGAGCGCCCGCACCGGCAGGCCCCGCTGCCCGCCAGCTCGGGATCGAGGGTGGCCAGCAGCAGCGGCCGGGCGAGGAGCACGATCGACCGCCGTCAAGCCCAGCCCGATCGCCGCGGCGAGCGCCGCCGCCGCCGGCGCTCAGCGAGTAGATCGAGCCGAACAGGGCGTTGGCCGTCGTCACTCCGGCGGCGCCTCCCGGGCTGGTGGCCAGCACCGCCAGCAGCAGCACGCCGATCCCGAGCACCCAGGCGAAGGTCGTCCCGATCGTCACGTCGTCGGCCTGAGCCCGGCGGCCGAGAGCGCCCATCGCGCCCGCCAGCAGCAGGGTCAGCGCAAACAGCCCGATGCGCTCGTCGATGCCGAGGGTGGCGGCGGCGATGGCGCCCACGAAGGCGACGTGGCTGAGCGCGTCGCCGGCGAACACCTGGGCGCGCATGACCGTGAACCAGCCGATCGTCCCGCAGGCGAGCGCCACGAACGTCCCCGCCAGCCACGCGTTGCGCACGAACTCGTGGGCGAACATCAGCGGCGGGCCAGGCGGACGACGACGTAGACCGCGAAGGCCAGCGTCGTCACGTAGAAGCCGACGGGGTAGACGGTGAAGTACGCGCAGGCGAGCGCGATCCACACGATCAGCACCGCGAGCACGACGCTGACGACACAGGCCGGCCAGCGGGCGCAGGGTGATCAGCTGGGCGGTGGCGGGCGGCGCCACCAGCAGGGCGAACACGAGCAGCGCGCCGGTCAGCTGGCTGACGGCGGCGATGGCGAGACCCGAGGATCAGCAGGAAGGCGCGCGTCGACCAGCCTCACCGGAACGCCGCTGGCGCTGGCCACGTCACGGTCGATGGAGGCGAACAGCAGTGGCCGGGCGAGGACGGCCAGCGCGCCCAGCGAGGCGACCGCCACCGCCGGCGAGCACGAGGACCTGGCCGTGGCGTGATCCCCAGGAAGGTCCCGAACAGCAGCGTCTCGGGGCCGCCGAGGATCGCCGAGTTGAGCGACAGGAAGAGAAAGCCGGCGGCCAGACCGACCGTCTGCACGGTGCCGATGGCCGCCGACTCGCTCCGGCGCGAGCGCTCGCCGGGTCCGACGCCGGCGATGGCCAGCGCCGCCACGCCACAGGCCAGGTAGTAGCCGAGCGCCGTCGGCAGGCCGGCCAGGGCGGCGCCCGGTCGCCCCCGGGAAGGCCATCACCGACAGGGTGTGGGAGGCGAACGTCTGGCGGCGCAGCACGACGTACCAGCCGACGATCGCCGCCAGCACGGCGACGATCGCCCCCGCCTCGAGGGCGTTGACCATGAACGGGTAGGCCGTCAGCTGGCGCAGATCGTCGAGCGGGTCGGCGGAGAAGCTCATCCGTGCCGGTGCCCGTGATGGTGGGGCGCCTCGGGCTGGCCGACGACGACCAGCCGCCCGTCCGTCGTCTGCAGGACCTCGATCCGCGCGCTCGTAGAGGGCGCTCAGCCGGTCCGTGGTGATGACCTCGCTGACGCTGCCGCACAGCGCGCGCCCGCCGGCGAGGTAGACGACGCGATCCAGGTAGGAGAGCAGCGGGTTGACGTCGTGGGCGACGAGCAGCACGGCGACCCCCTGCTCACCGGCGATCGAGGACAGCAACCCGGCGACCGCGGCCTGGTTGGGGAGGTCGAGGCTGTCCAGCGGCTCGTCGAGGATGAGCAGCTGCGGCCGGCGGACGAGCGCGGCGGCGATCAGCACCCGCTGCTGCTCGCCGCCCGACAGCTCGCCGATCGGCCGCTCGGCGTACTCGCTCGCCCCGGTGAGCGCGATCACCTCCTGCACCTGGCGGCGCTCCGTGGCACGCCGGCGCCGCGCCCGGGGGGTGAGGGCCAGCGGGACGCCCCAGCGGGTGCCATCGAGACCGAGCTGCACGAGGTCGACGCCGCGCACGCGCGTGGAGCGGTCAAATGATTGGCGCTGGGGGAGATAGCCGATGTCGGCGCGGGCCCGGCGGGGGGTGCGGCCGAGGACGGTGACCGATCCGGAGGCCAGCGGATGCAGCCCCAGGACAGCGCGCATCAGGGTCGACTTGCCGGCCCCGTTGGGTCCCAGCACCCCCACGAACTCGCCCGGCGCCACCGTGACGCTGACGTCGGAGAGGATCTGCCGCCCGGCCATGCGGATCCCGGCCGCGGACAGCTCGAGCGCGGGCGCGGCGGCGGGGCGGCTCGTCGGGGTGGTCGCGGTCATCGGCCGGTGGCGCGCGCCAGCGCGGACTTCAGGCGGGTCAGCTGGGCGACCTGCCACTGCTGGAAGCTGCTGGTGGCGGGAGAGAGCGTCTCGGTGACGGTGGCGATCGGGATGTGGTGTCGCCGGGCGAGGGCGTTGAGGCGCTCGATCTCCGGCGTCACGTTCTGGGAGTTGTCGACCCACACCTTGATCCGGCGCTCGCTCAGCTGGCGCTCAGTGGCGGTGACATCGGACGGCCGTCAACTCGGTGCCCTCGCTGATGGCTGCCAGGAAGCTCGGCGGGGTGATCAGCCGCAGCCCGAGGGCGGGGGAGAGGAGAGCGAAGATGCTCTCCGAGGCGCCGACCGGGACTCCGGCGTAGGTGGCGCGGATGGTCGCGATCAGCCGGTGATAGGCGGCCAGCCCGCGCGTGTCGAACCGCCGCAGGCGCTCGGCGAAGTAAGCGCGGTGGCGGGGGTCCAGGTGCTGCAGGGCCGTGGTGATCGCCCGGGCGGTCTGCTCCACGTCGGCCGGGTCATACCAGCGATGGGGGTTCTCGCCGGCGTGCAGGTGCAGCAGCCGGCCGACGCTCAGGGTCACCCGCCTGTCGACCGGGTTGGCGTCGAGCAGCTTGGGCGCCCACGGGTCATAGGCGACGCCGTTGACGATCGCCAGCTGCGCGGTGGCCATCGTGCGCGCGTCGGCGGCCCCCGGCTCGTAGTCGTGCGGGTCCTGGGCCGGGTTGTCGATGATGCTGCGCACGCTGGCGTACCGGCCGCCCAGCTGGCTGGCGATACTGCCCCACATGTTCTCGGCGGCGGCCACCCGCACCCCGTGGCCGCTGAACCCCGCGCTCGTGCTGGCGCAGCCCGCGAGCGCGAGGGCCAGGCCCGCGCCCGCGCAGGCCGCCAGCGTGCGGAGGGCCGCGGCGGTCACGGCCTTCGTGGGCCGTGGCGGCGGGCGGAGAGGGAGCGGTGGGGGGCCATGCGCGCCGCCAACCTAGCATAAGAATGAGAATCAGTCTTATTCTCATCCCGGGGGCGCAGGCGCTACGCTCTGCCCGCGGTGAACTGGGCCAACTATGTGCACGATGTCCTGGCCGTCGCCGGCCTCAAGCGCGGCGGGGCCCGCGATCGGATCGTCGAGATCCTCGACGGGCAAGCGTGTGCGCTGAGCGCCGTCGAGATCGAGGACCGGCTGCGCGCCGACGGCCGCGCGCCGTCCCGGGCGAGCATCTACCGGGTGCTCGACCTGCTCGTCGAGCACGGCCTCGCCGAGCGCGTCGACCTGGGTGAGGGACTGGCGCGCTTTGAGCCGCTCCTCCCCTCCGGCGATCACCATCACCATCTCGTGTGCGACAGCTGCGGCGCGCTCGTCGCCTTCGACGATCCGGCCCTGGAGCGCGCGATCGGCCGGCTGCCGGGCCGCCTCGGGGTCCGCGTCGAGAGCCACGAGGTCCTCCTGCGCGGCGCCTGCGCCCGCTGCAACTGAACAGCCCACCGCGGGCTCGGAGCCGGAAAATGTTGCACACGGGGTGCGCCGGCCCCCGCGAGCAACATCATCCGTTCGTGAGACGGAAGATGTCGCCCGCCCCGCCGCGGACAGCTGCCGGCGCAACATTTTCCGCCTCGCGCGGCGAACCCCGCTCCGACCGCGGCGAACCCGCCCACTCGGGGAGCGTTAGCCGTCCTCAGCACGGCAAACCTTCCCCGAGTTGCGGCCGGCCGGCGACTCGGGGAGCGTTGGCCGTCGCCAGCACGGCAAACCTTCCCCGAGTCGCCGGCTACCAGGTGTCGATGAAGGGCCGGCGCTTGCCGGGGGTCGCCGACCAGTGGGGGGCGGTGGGGTCGAACAGGGTGGCCACCCAGCGGCGGGTGTCGGCCGGGTCGATGACGTCGTCGATCTCGAAGTAGGCGGCCATATTGACCCCGCGGCCGCGCTCGTAGGCGGCGGCCACCGCCGCGTCGTAGGCGCGCTCGCGCTGCTGGGGATCCTCGATGGCCTCGAGCTCGCGGCGCATCCCCAGCTTGACCGCGCCCTCCAGACCCATCCCGCCGAACTCCGAGGTCGGCCAGCCGACGCAGAAGCGGGGGGCCTTGAAGCTGCCGCCGGCCATCGCCTGGGCGCCCAGCCCGTAGCCCTTGCGCAGCACGACCGTCCCGGTCGGCACCGTCAGGTTCGCCCCGGTGACGAACATCCGCGAGACGTGGCGCACGGTGGCCGTCCGCTCCGCCTCGGGACCGACCATGAAGCCGGGCGTGTCGGCCAGGAAGAGCAGCGGCAGGCCGAACGCCTCGGCCAGCTGCATGAAGCGGGCCGCCTTGTCGGCGCCGTCGGCGTCGATGGCGCCGCCGAGATGGGTCGGGTCGTTGGCGATGACGCCGAGCGGGCGCCCGTCGAGCCGAGCCAGGGCGGTGACCATCCCCGCGCCGAAGCCGCCGCGCAGCTCGAGCACGTCCTCGAGCAGGGTGTCGATCACGGCGCGGACCGCGTAGACGCGCTTGCGGTTGACGGGGATGAGGTCGCGCAGCCGCCCCTGATCGGCGCGCTCGCGGAACCGGGACGAGCGTCAGCGGGCACCCTCAGCCGGGCGCCCGAAGTACCCGCAGATAGCGCCGGGCGGCGGCCACCGCGGCGGCGTCGTCGGCCACCCGCAGGTCGACGACCCCGTTGGCGTCCTGGACATCGATGGGGCCGACGTCGCGCCGGCGCAAACGCCCCCAGGCCGCCCCCCTCGATCATCGCCGGCCCGCCCATCCCGATCGAGGCGTCCTCGGTGGCGATGACGACGTCGCAGCAGCCGAGCAGGGCGGCGTTGCCGGCGAAGCAGTACCCCGAGGCGATGCCGACGAGCGGCACCAGCCCGCTCAGCTGGGCGAAGAGCTCGAAGGCGCGGACGTCGAGCCCGGCCACGGTGGGGACGTCGACGTCGCCGGGCCGCCCGCCGCCGCCCTCGGCGAACAGCACCACCGGCAGGCGCCGGCGGTGGGCGAGCTCGAACAGGCGGTCCTTCTTCTCGTGGTTGCGCATCCCCTGCGTGCCGGCCAGGACGGTGTAGTCATAGGAGAGGGCGACGCAGGGCTCGCCATCGATCGTGCCCACCCCGCCGACCAGGCCGTCGGCCGGCGTTCGCTCGATCAGTTCCTGGGTGGACCGGCGGCGCTCCTGGGCGGCGAACATGAGCGGTCCGTACTCGACGAAGCTGCCGGGATCCAGCAGGTCGGCGAGGTTCTCGCGGGCCGTGCGCCGTCCCTTCGAACGGCGCTTGGCGACGGCCTCGGGACGCGCCGCGTCAAGGCCGATCGCATGGCGGTCGCGGACCGCCTGCAGGTCGTCGCGCGGGGCGTCGGACGCGGGCGCGGCCGCAGTCGGGCGGGCCTCGGCGCCCGCGACCCCGCCCTCGCCCGGCCACGAGCACGGCCAGCACGGCCAGCGGCTGGCCCTCGGCCACCGTCTCGCCGACGGCGACGCGCACCTCGACGACCGTCGCGTCATCCGAGGCGATCACCTCGTGCTCCATCTTCATCGCCTCGATGACCGCCACCGTCGCGCCTGCGCGGACGGCCGAGGGCACGACCTCCGGGACCGACACGACCGTGCCGGCGAACGGCGCGACGAGCGTGGTCTCGGACGGCACGGGCGGGAGTCTATGGCCCATACTTAAGCCGGTGAGCGAGGAGCCGCAGCTGCTGTGGGAGCCGTCGCCCGAGCGGCAGGCGCGCACCACCCTGGCCCGCTACATGGAGTGGCTGAGCGCCGAGCGCGACCTCTCCTTCGACGGCTACGCCGAGCTGTGGCAGTGGTCAGTCGACGATCTCGAGGCCTTCTGGCGCTCGATCGTGGACTACTTCGACGTGCGCTTCTCGGCCGGGGGAGACGTCGTCCTCGGCGATCGGTCGATGCCGGGGGCGGAGTGGTTTCCGGGCGCTGAGACCTCGTATGCCGAGCACGTCTTCCGGGGCAAGGACGACGACGCGGTGGCGATCCTGCACCGCTCCGAGGTCCGGCCGCAGCTCGGGGAGTGGACGTGGGGGCAGCTGCGGGCGGAGACGGCGCGCATCGCCGCGGCGCTGAGCCGGCTGGGGGTGGGGCCCGGGGACCGGGTGGTGGCCTACATGCCGAACATCCCCGAGACGGTGGCCGCCTTCCTGGCCTGCGCGTCGATCGGCGCGGTGTGGTCCTCCGCCGCGCCGGAGTTCGGCGCGCGCAGCGTCATCGACCGCTTCGCCCAGGTGCAGCCCAAGGTGCTGCTGGCGATCGACGGCTATCGCTACGGCGGCAAGGACTACGACCGCTCGGAGATCGTCGAGCGGATCGCCTCCGAGATTCCCGGTCTCGAGCACACCGTCCGCTTCGGGTACCTCGACGGCAGCGGCTGGGCCGACGAGCTGACCGGCCCCGAAAACGAGGAACTGACCTTCGCCCAGCTGCCCTTCGACCACCCGCTGTGGGTGCTCTACAGCTCGGGCACGACCGGGCTGCCGAAACCGATCGTCCACGGTCAGGGCGGGATCCTCCTCGAGCAGGTCAAGAAGGTGCACCTGCACATGGACGCCCAGGCCGGCGACCGGGTGTTCTGGTTCTCGACGACCGGCTGGATGATGTGGAACTTCCTCGTGGGCGTGCTGCACTCCGAGGCGGCGATCGTGCTCTTCGACGGCCATCCCGGCCATCCGTCGCTCGACGCCCTGTGGGACCTGGCGGCCGAGGCGGAGATGACGACCTTCGGGACGAGCGCCGCCTACCTCGCCTCGTGCATGAAGAACGACATCAAGCCCGCGGGCGGCGGCCGCGATCTGAGCGCGCTGAAAGCCGTCGGCTCGACGGGGTCGCCGCTGTCGCCGGAGGGCTTTCAGTGGGTCTATGACGAGCTCGGCTCCAACACGTGGCTGTTCTCGACAAGCGGCGGGACGGACCTGTGCACGGCGTTCGTCGGCGGGGTGCCGACGCTCCCCGTCTACCTGGGGGAGCTGCAGGCGCGCGCGCTGGGGGCCGACGTCCAGGCCTGGGATCCCGACGGCCAGCCGCTCATCGACGAGGTGGGAGAGCTCGTCATCGCCCAGCCGATGCCGTCGATGCCGATCTTCTTCTGGGGCGACGACGACGGCGAGCGCCTGCGCGAGTCCTATTTCGAGATGTATCCGGGGATCTGGCGCCACGGCGACTGGATCGAGATCACCTCCCGGGGCACGGCCATCATCTATGGCCGCTCGGACTCGACGATCAACCGCGGCGGGGTGCGGATGGGCACCAGCGAGATCTACCGGGCGGTGCTCGACGTCGACGAGGTCGTCGACGCCCTGGTCGTCGACCTGCCACGGGAGGGCACGGACGGGTGGATGCCCCTGTTCGTCGTCCTGCGCGAGGGCGCGGATCTCGACGACGACCTCGTCGGCGAGATCCGCCGGCGGGTGCGCGAGGACTGCTCCCCGCGGCACGTCCCCAACGAGATCCGGCAGATCACCGAGGTTCCGCGGACCCTGAGCGGCAAGATCCTCGAGGTGCCCGTCAAGCGGATCCTCACCGGCACGCCCGTCGACGAGGCGGCCTCCCGCGAGTCCCTGGCCAACCCCGAGGCCCTGGACTTCTTCGTGCAGCTGGCCGACGACGACGGCTAGCCAAGCGTCCGCGACGGACGGCGGGCGTCCTAGCCTCGTCTTACGGACTTCTTGTCGAACTCTGAACGCTTTCACACCGGCGGTTGGTGGCATGGATCCAGGACACCGACTGCCGAAACTCAAGACTTAGGGAGAGATCACACACAATGCGCAAGATCAGCCGATGGGTACCCATCATCGGCGGCGCCGTGGCCGGGGGGATCATCGCGCTGGTGATCGCCGGTACCCACTCGGGCACGACCAAGAACGTGACGACGACCGTCACCACCGCCGCCTCCGGGCGCTCAGTCCCGACCGCGTTCGCCAGCGGCAGCGGGATGAGCATCAACCAGATCTACAAGACGGCCAGCCCCGGGGTGGTCGACATCCTCGTCACCACCTCCGGCGGGGGTCAGAGCCAATCGCTGTTCGGCGGCTCGCAGGGCAGCCAGGCGGAGGGCTCGGGCGTCGTCTATGACACCAAGGGCGACATCCTGACCGACGAGCACGTCGTCTCCGGGGCGACCTCCGTCAAGGTGACGCTGTCGACGGGCAAGCAGTACACCGCCAAGGTGCTCGGCACCGATGCCTCGACCGATGTCGGCGTCATCCATATCAACGCGCCGGCCACGGAGCTGCATCCGATCGCGCTGGCCAACTCCGACAGCGCGCAGGTGGGCGATCCGGTGGTCGCCATCGGCAGCCCCTTCAGCCTGCCCGAGACGACGACCTCGGGCATCGTCAGCCAGACGGGCCGCAGCATCCGGGCCCCCAACGGCTACACGATCCCCGACGCCGTCCAGACCGACGCGGCGATCAACCCCGGCAACTCGGGCGGCCCGCTGCTTGACGCCTCGGCCCATGTGCTGGGTCTCAACGACCAGATCGAGACGAACAACTCGACGGCCGGCGGCGAGGGCTCGAGCTCCGGCGTGGGCTTCGCGATCCCCTCCAACACGGTCAAGCGGATCGCCGACGGGATCGTCGGCGGCAAGCCCGTCGAGCACCCCTACGTCGGCATCGAGCTGGGCGACGGGGCGGGCGGCGGCGCCAAGATCGGACAGGTCCAGCAGGGCACTCCGGCGACCAACGCCGGCCTGGAGCCCGGCGACGTCGTCACCGCCGTCAACGGCAAGCAGATCGCCACCACGGACCAGCTGATCGCCACCCTGGACACCTACTCCCCCGGCACCACGATCACGATGACGATCAAGCGCTCCGGTCAGACCAAGGACGTCAAGGTCAAGCTCGGCACCCGTCCCGCCCAGGCGCAGAACGGCGGCTAGCAGACTCCTGCAGCGCGCCCCGTCAGGCGCGCTGCAGATCGCCCGGTGACTCAGGCGCTCCCGGCTCCCGCAACCACTTGCGGCGAGCCGTGAGCGTCGTCACCAGCAGGACGGCCGCCACGATCGTCATCACCAGCGGTCCGGTGGCCCCGGTGCCGAAGATGCGGGTGATCTCATAGGCGACGGCGCCGAACAGCCCGGCGATCGGCAGGGTGATCACCCAGGCGACGGCGATCGAGCCGGCGACGCCCCAGCGGACGGCCGAGACGCGCTTGCCGGCTCCGGCTCCGATGACCCCCCCGGAGATCACGTGGGTGGAGGACAGGGGATAGCCGAGGTGCGAGCTGAGGAGGATCACGAACGCGCCCGTCCCCTGGGCGGCGAACCCCTGGGCGGCGTCCATCTTGATGATCCGGCTGCCGACGGTGCGGATGATTCGCCAGCCGCCGGCGTAGGTGCCCAGCGAGATGGCCGACGCCGAGCAGATGATGACCCACACCGGGACATGGACGTGATGGGCGCTCAGTGAGCCGTGGGCGACGAGCGCCAGGGTGATGACCCCCATCGTCTTCTGGGCGTCGTTGGTGCCGTGGGCGAGGGCCAGCACCGCGCTGGTGACGATCTGCCCGAGGCGAAAGCCCCGGGTCACAGTGCCCGGGCGGCCCCGACCGAACACCCGGTAGAGGATGATGATGAGGATCGCGGCGGCCACAAAGGCGCTGACGGGGGCGATCAGCGCCGGGATGACGACCTTGTCGACGAGGCCGCCGCCCTTGACCCCGCCGGTCCCCACGGCGGCGAGCATCGCGCCCACCACGCCGCCGATGAGCGCGTGCGAGGAGCTCGAGGGCAGGCCGAACATCCACGTCAGCAGGTTCCAGCAGATCGCCCCCAGCAGCCCGGCGAAGGCGATCGTCTCCGTGACCTGGCCGGCGTTGATGATCCCGGTGGCGATGGTGGCCGCCACCTTGAGCGAGATGAAGGCGCCGGCGAAGTTGAGCACGGAGGCCAGGGCGATGGCGGCGCGCGGAGACAGCGCCCGCGTCGAGATCGCGGAGGCGACGACATTGGCCGTGTCGTGAAAGCCGTTGGTGAAATCGAAGGCGAGCGCCGTGATGACGACGATCACCAGCAGGAGGGAGCTGTGCACGCTGACGGGAGGCTACGTCAGTGGGCTGTCGTCAGGTCAGCCGGCGGCGCTGGCGGCCGCCCAGGCGAGCGTCCGCTCCATCAGCTCGTTATGGACGGACCGGGTCTGACCGCTGCGCCGGGCGAACGAGCCGTCGGCGGCCATCGTCCAGGCGTAGGTGTCGTCGTGCAGGCAGCGTTCCAGGGTGTCCTCGAGCTCGGCCTGCAGCTCCGGTCGCTCGATCGGCGTCAACAGCTCGACGCGGGTGTCGAGGTTGCGGGGCATGAGGTCGGCGGAACCGATGTAGTAGACGTGCTCCTCGCCGCGATGGAAGGAGTAGATGCGCGAGTGCTCCAGGAAGCGCCCGACGACGGAGACCACCTCGATCGTCTCCGAGACGCCGGGAACGCCCGGCAGCAGGCAGCAGATGCCGCGGACGTTGAGCTCGATGGGGACGCCCGCCATCGACGCCCGGTACAGCGCCTCGATGATCTTCTGGTCGACGAGCGAGTTCATCTTCATCACGATCCGGGCGTCCTGGCCGGATTCGTGGGCGCGGACCGTCTCCTCGATCTGCTCGATCAGCGGTTCGCGCAGCCACGTGGGGGCGACGAGCGTCTTGCCCTGGGGCTCGGGATGGCCGTAACCGGTCAGCGTGTTGAACAGGCTCGCCACCTCCTCGCCGATCTCCCGATCCGTGGTGAAGAACCCGAAATCCTCGTACAGCCGGGCGTTCTTGGCGTGGAAGTTGCCGGTGCCGATCATCACGTAATGGCGCACCGAGCCGCGCTCGCGGCGGACGACGAGGATCGCCTTGGCATGGGTCTTGAGGCCCGGGATGCCGTGGACGACGTGGGCGCCGGCCTCCTCCAGGGCCCGTGACCAGCGGATGTTCAGCCGCTCGTCGAAGCGGGCCTTGAGCTCGACCAGGCAGACCGCCTGCTTGCCCTTCTCGGCGGCGGCGATCAGGGAGGGCACGAGCGCCGAGTCATCCGACGTCCGGTACACGGTCATCTTGATCGCCAGCACGTTGGGGTCGTCGACGGCCTGCTTGACGAACCGCTCGACGCTCGAGGTGAACGACTGGTACGGGTAGTGCACGAGCACGTCGGAGGCCCGCATCATCGCGAACATGTCCGGCTGGGCGTCGCCGTCCCCCGGCGCCGTCACCAGGCCCGGCTGGGTGACCGGCGTCCAGCCCGGCCAGCGCAGATCCGGGCGATCCTTGATCGAGGCGATCTGCATGAGGTCGCCGAGGTCGAGCAGCCCCTCGACGTCGTAGACCTGGATCTCGTCGACGTCGAGCCACTCGATCAGCCGGGTGCGCAGCGCCGGATCCATGCTCGCGCCGACCTCGAGGCGCACCACCTCGCCGAAGCGCCGGCGGCGCAGCTCATCCTCGACCGCCTGGAGCAGGTCATCGGCCTCGTCGGAGACCTCGAAGTCGGCGTCGCGGGTGACCCGGAAGAGGTCGTGGCTGAGGATCTGCATGCCGGGGAAGAGCGCATCGAGGTGGCGGGCGATGATGTCCTCGAGCGGGATGAAGGTGTCCTTGGAGATCTCCACGAACCGGGGGAGGACCTCCTTGGGGACCTTGACCCGGGCGAAGGCGTCATGGTCGGAGTCGGGATCGTGGAGGCGGACGATGAGGCTCAGCGACAGGTTCGAGATATAGGGAAACGGCCGCCCGGCGCCCACCGCCAGCGGCGTCAGGACGGGGAAGATCTGCTCGCGGAAGTGCCGCTCGATCGTGCTCGGCGTCGGCGCCTGACTCGTCGCAGGTGACGACCCGGATGCCGTGGTCGGCGAGCTCGGGCATGACCGTGCGCATGAACTGGCGGGCGTGACGGCGGTCCTGCTCGCGGACGGTGTCGTGGATGCCGCGCAGGACCTCGGTGGGCGACAACCCGTCCGGGCCGCGGGCGTCGATCCGCGCGTCGACCTGGTCGTGGACGCCGGCGACGCGGATCATGAAGAACTCGTCGAGGTTGGTGACGAAGATCGCCAGGAACTTCAGCCGCTCGATGAGCGGGAGGGACTCGTCCTCGGCGAGCTGCAGGACACGGTCGTTGAAGTCCAGCCACGAGAGCTCGCGGTTGACGTAGAGGTCGGGATCGCGGAGGTCAGGCGCGCCGTGGCCATCCGTGGCGACGAGGCCGTCGCGCTCCGGCGCGTCGCCGGCGGGGTCGGCCTCTGTCTCAAGCGCCTCGGTCATGAGGCCACGCGCTGACCGGCGGCGATCGCGCTCAGCTCCGCCGGGCGCAGCAGGACGACGAGCTCGCCCTTGTGGATCCCCGCCAGGCCGCCCTTCTTCATCCGTGCCTGGGCGCCGGTGAGGTCGTGCAGGGTGAGGCTGAACGAGGGATCGTGGCCGACGAGCAGGACGTCGTCGAGGCCGGCGATGAGATCGTCGACGTCGAGGGGCTCGCCGGACAGCCGCCGGTCGACGGTCACCTCGACGCCCAACGGGGCGCATGCCAGCTGGGCGGTCTGCAGCGCCCGCGTCTTGGGGCTGGAGATGCAGGCCTCGATGGGGGCGCCGAGCGTCTCCAGGGCACGCCCCGCATCCTGGGCCTGCCGCATCCCGCGCTCGGTCAACGGGCGCTCGTCATCGGGAACCGCCGTCCGCTGCCTCGGCGTGGCGCAGGAGCCAGAGCATGCCCACACTGTACGACGCGATGTCAAACGCCTCATCGCCGCCCGACGATAGGCGGCGGGCTCGCGCCGCCCGGTGACGCTGCTGTGAAGACAGCCGCGTCAGTCGATCAGCAGCCGGCGGTGAAAGACCCGCTCGAAGGCCTCGCCGTCGCCGTAGCGCTCGACGCTCCAGCGGGGCAGCGTCAGGTCGCCGGCCGCCTCGAGGTGGAGGTCGACGCCGTCGCCGTTGGTGTGCAGCCGGGCGTCGGAGACGGACTGGTCGCGCCCGCGCTCGAGGTGCTCGGCGAGGCGCAGGATGACCGCGCAGCGGTCGAGCAGCTCCTCGTCGTCGTCGCGGGTGATCGAGGCGATCTCACCGAGCTTGGGCACGCCCTTGCGGTGATAGCGGGTGATCTGGGCGATGAGCGCCCGCTCGCGCGGATCGAAGCCCGGCAGCTCGGCCGACTCGATCAGGTAGCGCGAGTGCTTGTGGTGATCGTCGTAGGAGATCGCCATGCCGACGTCATGGAGCATCGAGGCGGCCCACAGCAGCTCGCGTTCGCCCGCCTTGGGCAGGAACTGGCCGCTGGCCACCAGCGAGTCGAACATCTGCTCGGAGAGGTGGGCCACGTGCTCGACGTGGACGAGGTCTGACTCGTACTGGATGGCCAGGTTGCGCACCGCGGCCTGGCGGACGTCGGCGATCAGCGGGTCGGACTCCGACAGCAGCGTGCGGGCGAGGAACACCCCCTCGCGCAGGCCCGCGTCGGTGGCCTCGATCCCGTCGAAGGCGCCGGTGTGCACGACGGTCTGCAGGACGACCGCCGAGGCGAGGATGATGTCGCCGCGGCCGGGCTTGATCCCCGGCACGGAGCCGCGCTCCTCCGGGGGCAGCGCGGCCAGCCGCTCGACGAGCTCGTCGAGCATCGCCGGGGTGATGACGTAGCCCTGGACGCCGAGGTCGATCCCCCCGGCCGACCGCCTGGGCGGCGGCGGCGAGGTTGCGGACCGCGCCGCCGATCCCGACCAGCCGGGATCCCGCCGCCCCCAGCCAATCGACGGTGGCCAGGGATTCCTCGCACGCGCGCTCGCACGCGCGCGAGCTGCTTGCGCCGGGCCGGGCCGCTGCCGGTGAGGAACTCCTCGGTCACGCGCACGGCGCCCAGCGGGAAGGAGACCGTCGGGCCGTTGAGCCGGTCGCGGACCGCGGTCAGCTGCATGCTCCCGCCGCCGATGTCGAGCACGACCCCGTCGTCGAGGGTGGTGGTGTTGACCGCCGCCACATAGCCGAAGTACGCCTCGCTGCGGGCGTCGAGGACCTCGATGCTCAAGCCGGAGCTCCGCTGCGCCTCCTCCAGGAAGGCTGGGCCGTTGGCGGCGTCCCGGATGGCGCTGGTGGCCACCACGTGGGCGTCTGCCGGTTCGATGCCGTTGGCCCGGCAGAAGCGGGCGAACACGGACAGGGTCTCCAGGCCGCGGCCGATCGCCTCGTCAGACAGGCGACCGCTGGCGGCCAGTCCGGCGCCGATGCGAACGGTCTCGTACAGCTCGTCAGTCAGCTTCCACCATGGGCCGGGCCCGTAGGTGAAGACGACCAGCCGCCACGAGTTGGAACCGAGGTCGACGATCGCCACCTGCCGGTTGGCCGCCGACTGGCCGGAGATGCGGGTGGTCCGCCAGCTCACGACCGCATCATGGGCCGCGGGGCGGACGGGATCGATCAGGCGCGGCGTGGCGGTCGCCCGCGAGGGGGCGGCGCTGACCTCGGGGGCCGCCGCGGCGGCGAGGTCGTCCGTGATCACGTAGCGGACGATGGCGCCGATGAGGAGGATCGTCAGGATGACGGCGCTCGACGCGCACCACTCGCAGATGGCGTGGATCGAGAACAGCTCCCGGTAGGTCAGATAACCGCTGAAGAGAAAGCCGATCAGCGTCAGACCGAGGGTCACCAGGCGGCTCTCGTCGCGATCGGGGACGAGCAGGCTGGCCAGGATCCCGATGTAGCCGATGAGGCCGATGAGGGCCACCGGCACGCCGGCGAGCTTTGACCACTGCGAGGTCTGGACCTTGAGACAGGAGGCCCCGGCGGTGCAGGCCGGCTTGGTCCCGGAGTAATGGACGTAGGTGAGATAGATCGCCACGCCGAGCCCGATCACCGTCAGGACCAGCATCCCCCGGCGAAGCTTGGAGCTCACGACACGGACTTGATCGCCGACTGCAGGTCTGAGTAGGACGCCCCGCCGACGATCGGCTTGGCCTGGCTCTTGGGGCCGGTGATGACGAGCGTGGGGGTGCTGGAATAGCCGGCCGAGGCGGCGTCCTGGGTGTCCTTGCTGACCTGCGTCGTCAGCGACGAGTTCTGGCGGTCTGAACTCCACTGGTCGAAGTTCAGACCGGGGATCTGCTTGGCCAGGCCACCCAGGTAGTTGTCCGTCACGTAGCTTGTCGTCTCGTCGCCCTGCTCGTGATAGAAGAGCTCGATGAAGTTCCAGCCGAGCTTCTGCTGACCGGCGGCCAGCGCGGCCGTCTGGCTGGGGACGAACATCGCGTTGTTGGCCTCTCCCGAGGCCGTCTCGAGCGCCTTGTAGACGATCTTCACCTGGCCGCTGCGGACCTCGTGGGCGATCAGCTGGTTCTCAGAGCCCAGGGCAAAGGTCTTGCACACCGGACAGACGAGGTCGCCGTACTCGGTGAGTGTCACCTTGGCGCTGGGCGAACCGAGCGTGTTGCCCTGCTGGGGGATGCCCTTCAGCAGCGCGGCGACGGTGCTCTGGGCCTTCTTGGCCGCCGGGCTCGAGGGCTTGACGACGTTCGTCGAGCTCGAGCCGCCGCTGGAGATGGCGATCGCCACCGCGACGAGGGCCACCGCGATCACGACGACCCCGCCGACCATGCGCAGCCGCCGGGTGCGGCGCTGGCGCTCGGCGCGCGCGCGCTCCTCGGCGAGGCGCTGCTCGCGTGCAGCTTCCTTTTGTGCTTTGCGTGAGGCCATGGATCAGTCAGTGAGCGTGCGCGTTGCCCGGGACGCCACGGAACACCGTGAGCATACCGAGGGCATGCTGAGGCCAGCTTTAAGGGAGGCGATGGCTTTCGCGAGGCACACGGGTCATCTCACATGGAGGGTGAACGGGGCGGTGAGGATGCGCCGGCCCTGCTTGAGCTGGAGGAACAGCCGCCACGTCCCCGACACGGGCAGCAGCACCCCGAGGGTGATCTTCCCGGGAGCGCTCGCCGTGCCGCTGACGCGCGACGCGGGTACGCCGGCCAGCGAGCCGCAGTTGGGCGCGTCGGGGGCGCACACGTGCGTGTGGAAGTAGTCCAGGGAGCCCTGACGGAAGAAGATGGCATGAGCGAGCGCGCCGAACCACGGGGTGAAGTGCACCGGACGGCCGCTGGGGGAGGTCACCTCGACGTGGATGAACTGCGCCTGGATGGCGTGGATGTTCGGGCCCGACGGTCCGGCGCGCATCGTGAAGTGGTAGCCGTCGACGGTCTGGCGCGCCCGGAAGGGGGGGAGCGAGGCGGGGTGGTAGCTCCCGGCCACATCGACGGAGCGCGACAGCTGGAAGTTGGGCGGCTCCCCGGAGACGTCGGGATAGGCGTCGACGAGCACGTGGTAGCGGCCGGGGGCCGGGAAGGTGACCGCCTGGTGCAGCATCCCGTCGGGGGCGATCGGCGGGTGCTCGTGGATGATGTCGGCGAGGTCGTCGCGGACGATGATGAGGTGGACTCCGGTGTGGGGCCCCGAGCCGGTCTTGTAGCGAGTGAGGGGTTTGCCGGAGGGGGTCTGGACGTCGAAGGACATCGCGTGGGCCGTCCGGGGATGATCCGCCCGGCGGGGGCGAAGGCGCCGATCGCGTACTGGCGCGCCGGGGCGACCTTGGGCACGCTGACCGTCGTCGGCCCGCCGCCGCCGCAGGCGGCCGGCAGGAGCCCGCCGGTGAGCAGCAGGACGGCCGCTCGGGTCAGCCGGGAGAACCTCATCGCAGCGCCGCCCGCAGCGCGGCGCGCAGCTCCGTGGTGCCGAACGCCCCCTCCAGCCGGGCGACGATGACGCCCCGGCGGTTGATGGCGAACAGCCAGGGTTCCGTGCGCAGGTGAAAGGCCGACAGCTGGGAACGCAGGCCCTTGCTGGGGTCGTTGTTCACGTAGACCTCCTGGTGGATGAACGCGATCTGGTCCCCGAAGTCGTGCTGCAGGGCCACCGTGACGTCGGTGACCGGCCCGCAGACGCGCGAGGTGCACAGCTGCGGGGTCGAGAAGAGCAGCGCCACCGGCCGCCGGCCGAGCACCTGCTTGAGGGTGACGGCCGCCATCTGCTCGGGGGGCTTGCGGGTCGTCAACAGGCTGCGTGTCCCCGTGGACGGAGGCGGCGGTGTCCGTGACGATCGCCGGCGGCCGCTGGCCGACGTCGGGAATCGGGGAGGAGGCGGCCACCGCCACCTCGCCGGGCGCGCCGATCAGGCGGTGGCCGCTGCGCGTCAGCGACAGCACGGCGTAGGTGCCGGCGCGGGGCAGCGGCAGCGGCGTGGCGTAGATCGCCTGGATGCCGCCGGGGCCGGTGTTCTGCTGCGAGCGATACCGCGCCGCGACGCCCATCGGATCGGCGGGCGCCAGGAAGGGACCGCGGGCGGGTCCGTCCGGGGTCCGGGCGATGTAAAGGGCGGTCGGCGCGTAGAGGAAGCGGCCCGCCTTGTCCGTGAGGGCGAAGGCGAAGCGCCGGGTTCCGGGGGTGAACGTGCCGGTGGCGGCACCCAGCTGTACGGAGGCTCCGGCCAGCCTGGAGAGCTGGCGCAGGGTGCGCCCGCGGGCCGCGGGGAAGGCGGCGGGCGCCGGGCGTTCCGCGGCCGCCAGTCCGGCAGAGGGCGGGGGGGATGATGCGGCGCTCGTATGCGTCGAGGTGGCACGGGGGCTGGCCGACGAACCACTGGACGACGAACCGCTCGACGAGGAACCGCAGGCCGTAAGGACGGCCGCGGTCAGCATTCCAACCACGGCCAGGCCGACACGCGGCGGCCCGCCGCGGGCGGGGATGCGCCCCCGGCAGGACTCAGGAAACCGCACGAAGCCAGAGGGTACAGCCGAGCACCGGGGGCACGTTGCGGTTGACAACCCCCGCTGTTTGCATGTGAACATCCTGTGACCGCGGTTACCGGCCGCCGGGATCTGCCCAGGGCGTGCAATAGAGTGCGGCCCATGCCGCCCGAGCAGTCAGAGACGCTCTCTCCGTCCCCGGATCATCGCAACGTGCCCAGAGCCGGCTTCGGCTGGCGGTGGTGGATCGCGACCCGGGGTTCATGCAGGTCCTCTCCAAGCGCCTGGACGCCCTCGGCTGCGAGTACCGCCCGCTGGCCGCCGCCATGGGTCCCGAGGGGCTGGTGGCGATGCGGCTCAACGCGCTCGTCGTCGATCTGGCGATCCTCGGTCCCGGCGGCTGGGGGTACCTGGAGCAGGTGTGCGCCCGGCTTCCCGGACTGGCGGTGATCGTCTGCACGGGCCCGTCTTCAGTGGCGCAACGCGTGCGGGGCCTGCGCCTCGGCGCCGACGCCTGGATCACCAAGCCCTGTCACGCCGAAGAGCTCATCTGCGTCATCGAGGCGGCCGTGCGGCGCCATCGCCGGACGGAGATGCCGACCCTCGAGTCGGCGACCAGCTTCGGCGAGATCACGGTGCGGCCCGACCTCTACCAGGCCTATGTCGATGACGTCAGCCTCGAGCTGACCGCGCGCGAGTTCGAGATCCTCCACCTGCTGACCGGCTCTGACCGCGTCCTGCGCCGCGAGGAGATCTACGAGCGGGTGTGGGGCTATGCGATGGCTCACGGCGATCGCTCGGTCGACGTGTTCGTCCGCAAGCTGCGCCAGAAGCTGCGCGCCGGCTCCCCCGCGTGGAGCTACATCCACACCCACTTCGGGGTTGGCTATCGCTTTGCGCCCGAGCGCGAAGGTGGCACCGGCCCCGATTTCGAGCTCGTGGACGAGCCGCCGGTCGACGTGCTGGATCCCGCCCTCACCGGCTGACGCGCCGCGGCTTCACAGCTCGTTCACATCGCAGTCACGAGTCGATAACGCGACTCAGGGCGGTTCGGTTCAGCATCTGGCGCGATGCCGCAGGTGGCCAAGCCAGTCCCGGAGGTCCTCGAGGTGGGGCCGCTGCAGATCGTGCCCGACGAGCACCTGGCCCGCGCCGACGGCCGGGCGCTCATGCTGTCGATCCGGGAGCTGCGCCTGCTGACGGAGCTGGCCCGCCGGGCTGACCGGATCGTCGCCCGCGACGAGCTCTTCTCCCTCGTGTGGGGCCGCGAGATGCGGGCCCGAGACCGCTCAGTCGACGTCTACATCCGCAAGCTTCGCGTCAAGCTCGAGGTCGCGCTCCCCGGGTGGCGGTTCATCCACACCCATTTCGGCTTCGGCTACCGGCTCGCCGCCGAGCCCCAACAACCCGTACACGCGCGGTTCACAACTCGATAACACCGTGGGCCGGTTGGCCGTCGAGACTCTGCCGGACTCATAGAGAACAAGGAGAAGTCAAGTGCGCACACGTCGACTGAGCGCTGCCGTGGTCACGGCGGTCGCAGCGTTGGGAATAGCCGCCTGTGGTTCGAGCTCGAGCAGCTCGAGCTCCGGCAACCCCGCCCCGGCGAGCGGGGGCTCCAGCACATCAGGTGGTTCCAGCAGCAGCAGCGGCGGAGGCGGCGGCACCCTGAACGGCGCCGGCTCGACGCTGGCCGCGCCCATCTACCAGCAGTGGGGGTCGACCCTGAAGTCCCAGGGGCTGACGATCAACTTCAACCCGGTCGGCTCCGGGGCGGGCATCGCCTCCCTGCAGTCGGCGACGGTCAACTTCGCCGGCTCCGATCCGGCCCTCAAGCCGGAGGACAAGAAGGCCATGAAGGGACCGGTCGTCCAGTTCCCGGTCGCCTTCGGCGCGATCACGATCTCCTACAACCTGCCGGGGGTCAAGAGCGGGCTCAAGCTCGACGGCGCCACCGCCGCCGACATCTTCCTCGGCAAGATCAAGAAGTGGGACGATCCGGCGATCGCCAAGCTCAACCCGGGGACGAAGCTCCCCAGCACCGCGATCACGGTCGTGCACCGCTCCGACGACTCCGGCACCACCAAGGGCTTCACCGGGTTCCTGGACGACTACAGCGCCCAGTTCAAGTCGCAGGTCGGCTCCGACAAGACGGTCAAGTGGCCGACCGGCACCGGCGCGGCCAAGAACGCCGGTGTTGCCGCCGCGGTCAAGCAGACCCAGGGGGCCGTCGGCTACGTCGAGCAGGCCTACGCGCTGGAGAACGGGTTCACCTACGCGTCGGTCAAGAACAAGGCCGGCAACTTCGAGACGCCGACGATCGCCAACACCTCGGCGGCCGCGGTCGGGATCGCTATCCCCGGTGACCTCGGGATCTCGACGATCGACTCGTCGGGCTCGGGCGCCTATCCGATCGTCTCCCAGACGTTCCTCGACGCCTACAAGGACCCGTGCAAGTCAGGCGGGATGAACGCCTCCTCGGCGAGCGCGTCTGAAGAAGTTCCTCACCTACGCGATCGGCGACGGCCAGCAGACGCTCGGCTCCGGGGGCTCCAAGCTGCCCTACGCGCCGCTGCCGTCCAACCTCGTCGCCAAGGACAAGACGGAGCTGGGCACGATGACCTGCAACGGCTCCGCCATCTCCTAAGTGGGGGTCGGCGCATCAGCCGTTCCCGGCGGCCGCTCGAGGCTCGAGCGGTCGCCGGCCAGCCGGCTTCCCGATCAGGTCCTCAAGTGGGGCCTGACCACGCTGGCGGCGCTCATCCTGGCGCTGCTGGCCTACTTCTTCATCCGCCTGATCGGCGAGTCGAGCAACGCCTTCGGCCGCTTCGGCGCCAGCTACGTCTTCGGCAATGACTGGGACGTCAGCCGCCAGATCTACCACGCGTTCCCGCTCGTCTTCGGGACGCTGCTGACGTCCGTGATCGCCCTGCTCGTCGGCGTTCCGGTGGCCATCGCCACCGCGCTGTACCTGACGGAGCTGTGCCCGCGCCGGCTGCGCGGTCCGCTGGGGCTGCTCGTCGATCTCCTGGCGGCGGTGCCCTCCGTCGTCTACGGGCTGTGGGGCGTCTACGTGCTCATCCCCAAGCTCCTCCCGGCCGAGAAGTGGTTCGCCTCGACCTTCTCCTTCATCCCGTTCGTCGGGGGCGGCACGCCCACGGGGCCCAACTACTTCATCGCCGGGCTCATCCTGGCGATCATGATCCTGCCGATCGTCTCGGCCATCGCCCGCGAGGTGATGGCCACCGTGCCGTCAGAGCACAAGGAGGCGGCGCTGGCGCTCGGGGCGACGCGCTGGGAGATGATCCGCATCGCCGTGCTGCCCTACGCGCGGCCGGGGATCACCGGCGGGGCGATGCTCGGCCTCGGCCGCGCGCTCGGCGAGACGATCGCCGTCGTGCTCGTCATCGGCAACGCGCCCACGGTCGGCTCGCACATCTTCAGCCAGGGCTACTCACTGGCGGCGGTCATCGCCAACGAGTTCGGCGAGGCGGCCTCGACCCCCATCCACAGCTCGGCGCTGTTCGCCGCCGGTCTCGTCCTGTTCGTGCTCACCTTGATCGTCAACATTTTCGCCCGCCGCTTCATCACCCGCGGCCAGCGCGGCCAGCGCGGCACGGGCGGTACCGGCGTGACGGTGGCGGCGGCTCCGGCCGGGGGCGGGTCATGAGCCTCACCGCGTTTGCCCCGATCAGCCCGGCGCGGAGGCGCAAGGACCGCCTCATGCGCGGCGTGCTCATGGCCGGCACGGTCATCGCGCTCATCCCGCTGGTGCTCGTCCTCTACTACCTCCTGCACAAGGGCCTGTCGAGCATCAGCGGCTCGTTCTTCACCACGGATCCCAACGGCAACTTCTTCGGGCCCCCGGGCGGCATCCGCTCGGCGATCCTGGGCACGATCGAGATCGTCGCCCTGGCCAGCGCGATCGCCATCCCGATCGGGGTCGGGGTGGCCTTGTACCTCACGGAGTACGGCCAGACGTCGCGGTTCGCCAACGTCGTGCGCTACTTCGTCGACGTGATGACGGGCGTCCCCTCGATCGTCTTCGGCCTGTTCATCTACATCACGCTCGTCATCGCCAAGGTCGGCGGTTCCTTTACGGGCTGGAAGGGCGCCGTGGCGATCTCGCTCCTGATGCTGCCGATCGTCGTGCGCTCAGCCGAGGTCGTGCTGCTGCTGGTGCCCGCCAGCCTGCGCGAGGCGGCGCTCGCCCTCGGAGCGCCGCGGTGGCGCGTGGTGACGAAGGTCGTGCTGCCGACGGCGCTCCCCGGTCTCATCACCGGATCGCTGCTGTCGATCGCCCGTGGCATGGGGGAGACCGCCCCGCTGCTGTTCACCACGGCGGGGGCGTTCGCCCTCACCGGCAACCTCGGTCACCAGATGAACGCGCTGCCGATCCAGATCTTCAACGACATCACGAGCCCGCGTGACATCGTGGTCTCACGAGCCTGGGGCGCAGCGCTTACGCTGGTGGCGCTCGTGCTCATCCTCAATCTGATCGCACGCGCGATCGCGCGAAGGAGCCGCGTGACATGATCCCGCCCGACACCGAGACGACCGCCCCGAGCAACGAGACGACCGCCATGTCCGCCGCCGAAAGCTCCCCATCCCAGCCGGCCCAGGAGGCCCCCAACCTCGCCGAGCTCGGCGTCCGCGAGGGCGCCGGTCACGCGGTCCACGTCAAGGACCTGCACGCCTACTACGGCTCGACCCACGCCGTCAGGGGCATCGGCATCGAGTTCCCGGCCAACCAGGTGACGGCGATCATCGGTCCGTCGGGCTGCGGCAAGTCGACGATGGTGCGCTGCATCAATCGCATGCACGAGGAGATCCCCGGAGCGCGCGCCGAGGGCAGCGTCACCGTCGACGAGCTCGACGTCTACGGCCCCGGGGTCGACGTGACCTCCGTGCGGCGGATGATCGGCATGGTCTTCCAGAAGCCCAACCCCTTCCCGACGATGTCGATCTTCGACAACGTCGCCGCCGGCCTGCGGCTGACCGGCACCAAGCCCGACAACCTGCGCGAGCTCGTCCATCGCTCGCTGCGCGCCGTCGGCCTGTGGGGCGAGGTCAAGAACCGCCTCACCGAGCCGGGGGTGGGGCTCTCCGGCGGCCAGCAGCAGCGGCTGTGCATCGCCCGCACGGTGGCCGTCGAGCCCGAGGTCATCCTCATGGACGAGCCGTGCTCGGCCCTGGATCCGATCGCCACCCTCCGGGTCGAGGAGCTGATCGACGAGCTGAAGTCCCGCTACACGATCGTCATCGTCACCCACAACATGCAGCAGGCGGCGCGGGTGGCCGACTCCACGGTGTTCATGCTCGACGGCGAGGTCGTCGAGCACGCGCCCACCAATGAGATCTTCACCCACCCCAAGGACGAGCGCACCGAGCGCTACGTCACCGGCAAGTTCGGCTGAGGGCCGCGCCATGAAAGAGACCCGCCATCAATTCCGCGAGGACCTCAAGGAGCTCGAGCGCCAGGTGCTCGGCGGGCTCGACCTCGTCGTCTCCCAGCTCGACCGCGCCCAGGAGTCCGTCAGCTACCAGGACGTCGAGCTGGCGGCGATGGTCGTCGCCGACGACGACCGCATCGACGGGCGCTATCTGGAGGTCCACCAGGGGATCCTCTCCCTGCTGGCCCGCCAGTCGCCGGTGGCCGGCGACCTGCGGATCGTGGCCGCCCTGCTGCACGTCATCCGCTGCATCGAGCGGATGGGCGACCAGTGCGTCAACATCGCCAAGCTCGTGCCGCTCTCGGGCTACGAGGCGCCCAAGGACAAGCAGATTCTCGACGCCATCGAGCGCATGGGCCAGCTGGCCCGCTCCCAGGTCACCCAGGCCAAGGAGGCCCTGGGCTCGCGCAACGTGCAGCTCGCCCAGGATCTCGTCCGCCAGGACGCGGAGATCAACCGCCTCAACCGGGACATCTTCAAGCGTGCGGTCGAGATCGGCGACGAGATCGACATGCGCGAGTGGGGGATGTTCATGATCCTCGTGGCGCGCTGCCTGGAGCGAGTCGGCGACAACACGGTCGACATCGCCGAGCAGGTGGTGTTCGTCGTCACCGGCCTGTTCCGTGAGATGGCGGACGCCTCGGCGCCCGCCGAGGCCGCACGCGCCCGCTGACGCTGCGCTGAATCCCCCGCACCCGGGGGCAATCACCGGCCCCTGAAATCTTGTCCACGGGGCCAAAGCCGCCCGGCTCGTGCGGAACCTAACTTGTGCGCCATGAAAGCGCGGCCTCCGCAGATCGTCGCCTTCGGCGGTGGCGGCTTCTCGATGGAGTGGGGCAATCCGCTGCTCGACGACCACGTGCTGGCCCTCAGCGGGCGTGCCCCGGCCCAAGGTCTGCTTCCTCCCCACGGCCAGCGGCGACGCCGACCACTACGTCGTGCGCTTCTATCGCGCGTTTCCCGCCTCGCGGTGCGAGCCGTCGCACATCTCCCTGTTTCGCCGTGAGACCGGGGTGGGCGATCCGCGGGCCCACCTGCTCGAGCAGGACGTCATCTATGTCGGCGGCGGGAGCCTCGTGTCGCTGATGGGCACCTGGCGCGCTCACGGCATCGACCGGGCGCTGTACGACGCATGGCGCGCAGGGGCGCTGTTGTGCGGCGGATCGGCCGGATCGCTGTGCTGGTTCTCGCACGCCCTCTCGGGCTTTCACGAGGGGGCGCCGCGCCGCCTGGAGGGACTCGGTTTCCTGCCCTGGTCAAACGCCGTGCACTACTGCGACGAGCCGGGGCGCCGGTCGGCCTACCTGGAGGCGGTGAGCGACGGGATGCCGGCCGGGTTCGGGGTCAGCGACGCGGCGGCGCTGCACTTCGTCGGCACGGAGCTGCATGAGGTCGTCTCCTCACGGCCGGGCGCCCGGGCCCGCTTCGTGTCGGCCGACGGCAGCGGCCTGGCCGGCGAGGAGGAACTGCCGGTCCGCTATCTGGGCGATGCCGCGCTCGCGCCGGCCGATCCGGGCCGACGTGATGGTCCGCGAGCCGCTGGCCGCGTGACCGCCCGGGACCGGCGCCCCTGCGCCCCGCGGGCATCTCCGTCATCCTGGGTGGCGGTGAGCGACCACACCGGCGACGAGCGGCGCAAGATCCTCGCCATGGGCGGCGGGGGCTTCACCATGGAGGAGCGCTCGCCGGCGCTCGACCGCCTGGTGCTGACCCTGACCGGCCGTCCGGTGCCGAGGATCTGCTTTCTGCCGACCGCCGTCGGGTGACGGGCGCGAGCAGACGACTCGCTTCTACGAGCGCTTCTCCCCGTGGCCGTGCGAACCGAGCGTCCTCTCGCTGTTTCACCTCGGTCGCGACCGGATCGTCGATCCCGCCCGCCATCTCCTCGCCCAGGACGCGATCTACGTCGGCGGGGGCTCGATGCGCAACATGCTGGCGGTGTGGCGCGAGCACGGCCTCGACGAGGCCATGCGGGAGGCCTGGGACCGGGGGATCGTGCTCGCCGGGCTGAGCGCGGGAGCGATGTGCTGGTTTGACGGCGGGGTGACGATGAGCGGTGGGGCGCCGCGGCCCGCGCCCGGCCTGGGCCTGCTGCCGGGCAGCATGTCCGTCCACCTCGGCGGCGAGCCCGAGCGCCTGCCCGCCTATCGCGAGGCGGTGGCCGCCGGGGCGCTGCCCGGCGGCTACGCCGTCGATGACTGCGCGGCGCTCCTCTATGCGGGCACTCGGCTGAGCGGCTGTGTCGCCTCGCGCGCGGGCGCGCGGGTGCTCGGGATCTGTGCCGACGGCGATATGGGCACGCGGGAGGAGCTCCAGGCCGTCCGGCTGCTCCCCGGGGCCGAGGCGGAGCTGCCGGGGGAGACGGCGGGACCCGGCGCCGAAGGGAGCCCGGAGCCCTATGGGGTCTCAGAGCTGCGGGCGCTGCGGGCCGGGCGCAACCGCTGGGGCTGCGACAGCCACCGCGGGCGCGCGGTCAGCGCTCCGGCGCCGAGGACCGCCGCACGCGGATCACGACCAGCGCGGTGGCGACGGCCAGCGCCGCCAGGACGAGCACGATCAGCAGGACCGCCTGCCCGCCCCCGCCCGATGAGCGCTTGGTCGAGGCCACCGGGGCAGGAGCGTGCCCGGTGGCCACCGCCAGCTTGGTGACGGCCGTTCGGGCGGCCCGGGCCAGGTCCAGGCTCGAGGTCCCGGCGGGCTTGGGCAGCGCGCTGACGGCGCGGACTCCGGCCGGCGCGACCCCCGCCAGGCCGTAGCCGGCGGCCATCACCACCAGCAGTGGCTGGCGGCGCTGGAAGCTGATCTCCTGGTCGAGGAACCGGGCGTAGGCCTGCGGCTTTCCGAACAGGCTGGGGAATGACCCCGAGGTCCGTGGGGGCCGCGATGATGGCGACCTTGATCGGCAGGCCGGCGCGCGTGACGGCGGCCGCCTCGGCGTCCAGCGGGGCCCGGATGGCCGCGGGGACGGGCGGCGTGTAGGGATAGAAGACGTTCTGGCCGAGCAGGACGTCTGAGGCCGGGTCGCCGTCGCCGGGGCCCCGCCCGCTCCGAACAGCGTCAGCGCCGCCGCCAGCAGCGCGATCAGGACGGCGGCGCGGCGGGTCACGGTCGACATTATGCTCAGCGACCGTGGCCTCGCCGAAGTCCAAACGGTCGCGCAAGCGCCAGCGCCAGGCGCGCACCGCCGAGCGGGCGCCGCGGGCGGTCAGCTCGACCCGCCGCGACGAGCGCGCCGAGCGCCTCGCCGAGGCCGAGCGCACCCGCCAGCGGGCCCGGCGCCAGCTCGGCGCCGAGGGCGAGCGGCCCGCCAGCCCGTTCGGCCTGCCGGTCTCCGAGGTGGCGATCCTCCTGGGCCTCATCGGCGCGGTGGTCGGCTTTGCCACCAGCAACACGGCGGCGCTCGTCGTCGGCGTGATCGTGTGCGCGGTCGGGGTGTGCGAGATCACCGCCCGCGAGCACCTCTCCGGCTACCGGTCGCACACCGCGCTGCTGGCCGGCATCCCGGCGGTGGGCCTCGGAGCGGCGCTGGCGGCGCTCTTTCATCCCTCGCAGCGCGGCGTCGTCCTCGTCGCGGTGGTGCCGGTGTACGCGATCCTCTTCTGGGCACTGCGCCGCCATTTCCTCGTCGCCCGCCAGGCGCGGGTCGCCCGGGCAGCGCGCGGGCCCGCCCCGCTCAGCTGACGGGCGACGGGGCGCCGGTGGAGCGCGGCTTCGCCCCCACCTCCGGGTCGCGCCTCCGCGTGGGAGAGGTCCGGGGTGACGGCGGGCAGCGCCATCGTGAACACGGCCCCGCCGTCGGGGGCGTTGGCGGCCGGGCGGCGCCGCCGTGCTGCTCGGTCACCTGGCGCACGATGGCCAGGCCGAGCCCGCTGCCCTGGCGTCCCCGGGAGTTGGTCCCGCGGAAGAAGCGGTCAAAGACGTAGGGCAGGTCGGCTTCGAGGACCCCCTCGCCGTGGTCGCGCACGCGCACTCCGTCGGCGCCGACGTGCAGCTCCACGGTGCCCGCCGGGCGGCGAGTGACGGGCGGCGTTGTCGAGCAGGTTGTTGATGGCCCGGCCCAGGCGCTCGGGCACCCCGTCGACGATCACCGGCGCCAGGTCGGCGGCGAACGCGATGCCGGGGGCGTTGCGGCGCGCCGGGCCAGCGAGTCGGCGGCCACCCGGTCCAGGCGCACCTCGTCGTGGTCGGCGCCCGGCTGATCGCCGCGGGCCAGCTCGATGAGGTCGTTGACGAGCGCGCTCAGCTCCTCGGACTGCTCGACGACGTCGGCCAGCAGCCGGCGGCGATCCTCGGGATCGAGCTCGCCGCCCGCGAGCAGTACCTCGATGTTCGTCCGCAGGCTCGTCACCGGGGTGCGCAGCTCATGGGAGGCGTCGGCCACCAGCTGGCGCTGGGCGCGCACGGAGTCGTCGAGGGCGTCGCGGGAGGTCTCCAGCCGGTCGAGCATCGCGTTGAAGCGGGTGGTCAGCTGCCCGACCTCGTCGTCGGGGTCGTGGACGTGCAGGCGGGAGCGCAGATCCTCGGTCTCCTCGATGTGGCGGGCCGCCTGGGCGACCTCGCCCAGCGGCCGCAGCACCCGCCGGGAGGCCATCCGGCCCAGGACCGCCGCCAGGGCGATGCCGCCCACGAACAGCAGAGGAGGATGAGGCGCAGGTGGGAGAGGACGTTGTCCACGCCGTTCAGCGGCCGGGCGAGCTGGATCGCGGCGGTGAAGTTGGTGCCGTCGCTGAACTGGCCGCGGATCGGGAAGATGATCTCCCGCAGGTGGTTGTCGCCGATCTGGAAGTCAGTCAGATAGGTGTCGCCCCGGCCGGTGGCGATCTGACGCGTGCGGGCGCTGACGGGCAGGGGGATGTTGCCCGGGCGGTATGACGCTGACCTTCGGCGTAGATCTGCGTGTACGGGGCGGGACCGCCGGCGCTTGCCGGGATGCCCGCCGCAGCGGATGCTGGAGCGTCTGGGTCGCCCCTCTGGATCGCCTCCGCCTGGGCGCGCAGCGAGTTGTCGACCTGGCCGCGCAGCTGGCTGCGCACGACCATGTAGGCGATGGCGAGCGCCAGCAGGACCGCGATGGCCACCGAGGCCGCCGCGATGATCGTCAGGCGCTTGCGCAGCGACACGGGCTCAGTCTCGCGAGCACGTACCCGACGCCGCGCACCGTGTGCAGCAGACGGGGTTCGCCTCCGGCCTCGGTCTTGCGGCGCAGATAGCCCATGTACACGCCGAGGGCGTTGGAGGTGGGGCCGAAGTCATAGCCCCACACGTTCTCGAAGATGGTCGAGCGGGTCAGCACCTGGCGGGGATGGCGCAGGAACAGCTCGAGCAGCAGGAACTCCGTGCGCGAGAGCTCGACCAGCCGATCGCCGCGGCGGACCTCATGGGCGACCGGATCGAGCACCAGATCGGCGTAGCGCAGCACCTCGCCCTCGCCGGCGCCGTCCCCGGCCCGGCGCAGCAGCGCCCGCAGGCGTGCCTGGAGCTCGCGCAGGGCGAACGGCTTGACGAGGTAGTCGTCGGCGCCGACGTCCAGGCCGTCGACGCGGTCGTCGATCGCGTCGCGCGCGGTCAGCATGAGCACCGGCGTGCGGTCGCCGGCCTTGCGCAGCCGGCGGCAGACCTCGAGGCCGTCGAGCTTGGGCATCATGATGTCGAGGATGACGGCATCCTGCGGGGTGGTGGCGAGCGCGTCGAGCGCCTCCTCGCCGTCGGCGGCCAGGCTGACGTCGTGGTTCTCGAGCCGGAGCGCCCGCTCCAGCGCCCGCCGCACGGCGGGTTCGTCGTCGACTACCAGTACGCGCGCCATGGGGACAATGATCGCGCTCCGCCGTAAACGTTGCTGAAGAGAGGGATGGGATGTCCGATCTGAGCCGCCGGCTGTTCGCCGCCTACTACCCGCTGGTCGCCGCGCGCTCGGAGCGGGCCGGTCTCGCGCGAACGCGCGCCCAGCTGCTGAGCGCGGCCCGCGGGCGGGTGCTCGAGGTCGGCGCCGGCCACGGTCTCAACCTGCCCCATTATCCGGACACGGTCACGGAGCTGACGCTGACGGACCCGAGCCCCTGGATGGCGCGGCGGGCGCCGAGGGGGTGACGATCATGCAGGCCGGACTGCCGTCCCTGCCGTTCGCGGGCGCGAGCTTCGACACCGTCGTCTGCACGCTCGTCCTGTGCTCCGTCGACGATCAGGCCGCCGCCCTGACGGAGATCGCCCGCGTGCTGGCGCCCGGCGGGAGGCTGCTCTTCCTCGAGCACGTGCGGGCGCCCGACAACCCGCGCCTGGCCCGCCTCCAGGACCTCGTCGACCGCCCCCACCGCCTGCTGGCGGCGGGCTGTCGCCCCAACCGCCGCACGGAGGAGGCGCTGGCCGCCTCACCGCTGAGCGTCGAGTGGCTCGTCCGCGGCGTCCCAGCCGAGCGCGCTGGCGACCGTGCGACCGACGATCATGGGGTCGGCTCGGGCCCGCTAGTGCTCTGCAAAAGTGCCGGCCGACAAACTCGATCGCTACCGCGCCAAGCGCGATTTCGGCACGACGCCGGAGCCCGGCCCCGGTGACGGCCCCGGCGACGAGCCGCCGGCCGCCCCCGCCGCCGAGAGCCGCTTCGTCGTCCAGGAGCACCACGCCACCCGGCTGCACTGGGACCTGCGCCTCGAGCACGAGGGCGCGCTCGCCTCCTGGGCGGTCCCCAACGGCATCCCGGCGGTCCCGTCGGAGAACCGCCTGGCCGTCCACACCGAGGATCACCCGCTCGAGTACCTCGAGTTCTCCGGCGAGATCCCCCAGGGCGAGTACGGCGCCGGCACGATGCGCATCTGGGACCGCGGCACGTTCGAGCACCCACGAGTTCAACGACAAGAAGGTCGAGGTCACCTTCCACGGCGAGCGGCTGCAGGGCCGCTACGGCCTGTTCCCGATCGGCACGCAAGGAGGGCGACGGCAAGGACTGGATGATCCACCGCATGGACCCGCCGGCCGACCCCGAGCGGGAGCCGATGCCCGAGCGGCTGACGCCGATGCTGGCCGGCGCCGGGACGCTGCCGCGCGACCCGGCCAGTGGTCGTTCGAGGTCAAGTGGGACGGCGTCCGCGCGATCGCCTACGTCAAGCCCGGCCGGCTGAGGCTGGAGAGCCGCAACCTCAACGACATCACCGACGCCTATCCGGAGGTCCGCGGGATCCTGCGCGATCTCGGGATGCGCGAGGTCGTCCTCGACGGCGAGATCGTGGCCTTCGACGACACTGGCCGGCCGAGCTTCGAGCGGCTGCAGCGCCGGATGCATGTCACCTCGCCCAGCTCGATCCGCCGGCTGGCCAAGTCCACGCCCGTCGTCTACGCGATCTTCGACCTGCTCTACCTCGACGGCCGCTCGCTGATGGCGCTGCCCTACGACCAGCGCCGCGCGCGTCTGGAGGGCTCGAGCTCGGCGGCCCCGCCTGGCGGGTGCCGCGCGCGCACCCGGGCCTCGGGCAGCAGCTGCTGGAGGCCACCGAGGCCCAGGGGCTGGAGGGGATCGTCGCCAAGCGCCTGGACTCACGCTACGAGCCGGGACGGCGCACCGGGGCGTGGGTCAAGATCAAGCACACCCGGCGCCAGGAGATGGTGATCGCCGGCTGGCTGCCCGGGGAGGGGCGGCGGACCGATCGCATCGGCGCGCTGCTGATGGGCGTCTACGAGGACGGCGACGGCCTGCGATATGCCGGGCGGGTCGGCACGGGCTTCACCGAGCGCACCCTCGACGAGCTGCGCCGCCGCGCTGGCCCCGCTGACCCGGCCCGACAGCCCGTTCGACGCCGCGCCCAAGCTCCCCAGGAACGCCGTCTACGTCGAGCCCGACGCTGGTGGCCGAGGTCGAGTTCCGCGAATGGACGGGGGAGGGGGTGATGCGGGCGCCGTCGTTCAAGGGTCTGCGCGAGGACAAGCCGGCCGCCGAGGTCGTCCGCGAGGATCCCGCCGGCGCCCCCCGATCCCGAGCCCGGCGACGCTGCCGGCGCGGCCTCCCCGGAGGCCCTGTTCGACGACGTGCAGCGTCTCCCCGACGGCGCCCTGACCGTCCACGTCGATGGCCGGGCGCTGAAGATCTCCAACTGGGACAAGGTGCTGTTCCCCGAGGCGGGCTTCACCAAGGGCGACCTGATCGCCTACTACGCCCGTATCGCCCCGGCCGTGGTCCCCCATCTGCGCGACCGCCCGCTGACCCTCAAGCGCTATCCCAATGGCGTCGAGGCGCCCTACTTCTACGAGAAGCAGTCGCCGCCGCACCGCCCCGAGTGGGTGCAGACGGTGCGCGTCGGCGGCGTGGACTACACGCTCGCCCAGGACCGGTCGACGCTGATCTGGCTGGCGAATCTGGCCGACATCGAGCTGCACACCTCGCTGTCGCTGGCCGGCGACGCCAACCGGCCGACGATGCTCGTCTTCGACCTCGATCCCGGCGCGCCGGCGGGGATCGTCGAGTGCTGCCAGGTGGCGCTCGTCCTGCGCGGCATGTTCGCCGCCCTGGGCCTGGAGAGCGTGGTCAAGACCTCGGGCTCCAAGGGGATGCAGATGTACGTCCCGCTCAACAGCGAGGTCACCTACGACCAGACCAAGCCGTTCGCCCGCCAGGTGGCCGAACTGCTCGAGCAGCGCCTGCCCGAGCTGGTCGTCTCGCGGATGACCAAGCGGCTGCGCGAGGGCAAGGTGCTCGTCGACTGGAGCCAGAACGACGACCACAAGACGACCGTCAACGTCTACTCGGTGCGGGCGCGCGAGCGGCCGACCGTCTCCACCCCGGTCAGCTGGGAGGAGGTGCAGGCCTGCCTCGACGCCCGCGACCCGGATCTGCTGAGCTTCGTGACCGACGAGGTGCTGGCCCGGGTGGCCCGCGACGGGGATCCATGTTTGCCGATGCTCCTGTCGACGAGGCAGGAGCTGCCCCGCGTCTAGCTCGACAGGATTGATGCCGCGCCGCCATGGATCCAGATCGAATGCGCAACCGTCTGCTGGTGGCGACCGGGATGTGGAAGGAGGCGACCGGCGAGCCGCTGCCGCGGATGGAGCCCGGCAACCCGGTCGATCAGATCCGCAGCTTCGAGATCAAGCTCGTCGACCGCCTGTGGGAGACCGCCACCCCCGAGAACGCCCGCGAGATCGCCGACCGCACCTGGGATCTCGTCCACGACCGGCCCGACAACGATCCGGTCAAGAAGCGCGTCGTCGAGTGCCACGAGGCGCTCGCGCGGATGACGCGCCTCGGCGACTGACCGCGGCGGGCCGATCCCGGCGACGCGGCGAGGGCGCCCGTGCCGTCCGCCGGCGCGGGGCGATGATCGGCGGCGCCTCCGGCCGGCTCGGCGGTGCGGGTGAGCGGCAGCCCGGCGGCCGAGTAGGCCTCGTCCTGGTCGAGCGTCTCGTGGGCCATCAGCTCGGCGACCAGCGAGTCGAGGTTGGCGCGGTGGTCGGACAGCTCCGGGTGGCCTCCTGGTGGGCGGTCTCGACGATGCGGCGCACCTCGTCGTCGACCAGGCGCTGGGTCTCCGCCGAGGTCTCCGAGACTCCCGGCAGCAGTGGGCTGCTGCCGTCGGAGGGCAGAACGGCGATCGGGCCGATCGCCGGGCTCATGCCCCAGCGGCCCACCATCCCGCGGGCGATCCGCGTCAGCTGCTGGATGTCTGACTCGGCGCCGGTGGTCAGGTCGCCGAAGACGACCTCCTCGGCCACCCGGCCGCCCAGCGCGACCTTGATCTGGGCGAGCAGATGACGCTCGTCGAAGTTGAAGCGGTCGGCGTCGGGCGCCGAGAAGGTCACGCCCAGGGCCTGCCCGCGGGGGATGATCGAGACCTTGCGCACGGGGTCGGCGCCCGGGGTGAGCATGCCGATGATCGCGTGGCCGGATTCGTGGTAGGCCGTCCGGCGCCGGTCCTCGTCGGAGATCATCACCTTGCGCTCGGCGCCGAGCATGATCCGCTCCAGCGCGTCGGACATGTCCAGGCGCTGGACGTCGCGTATGGCCGCGCCGGGCCGCCAGCAGCGCCGCCTCGTTGGCGACGATTGGCCAGGTCGGCGCCCACCATCCCGGGGGTGGAGGCGGCGATCGCGCCCAGGTCGATGTCGTCGGCCAGCGGCACCGAGCGGGTGTGGACCCGGAGGATCGCCTCGCGGCCGGCGCGGTCGGGCGGGGAGACGACCACCCGGCGGTCGAAGCGGCCCGGTCGCAGCAGCGCCTGGTCGAGGACCTCGGGGCGGTTGGTGGCGCCGAGCACGATCACGCTCTCCCGCGGGCGAGAAGCCGTCCATCTCGGTGAGGATCTGGTTGAGCGTCTGCTCGCGCTCGTCGTGGCCGCCGGACAGGTTCGGGCCGCCGCAGGAGCGGAGCGGCCGATGGCGTCGAGCTCGTCGATGAAGATGATCGCCGGGGCGGCCTCCTTGGCCTGGTGGAAGAGATCGCGCACGCGTGAGGCGCCGACGCCGACGATCATCTCCACGAACTCCGAGGCCGACATCTGAAAGAAGGGCACCCCGGCCTCGCCGGCCACCGCGCGCGCCAGCAGCGTCTTGCCGGTCCCGGGCGGTCCGGAGAGCAGCACGCCGCGGGGGATCCGGGCGCCCAGCTTGAGGTACTTGTCGGGGTTCTTGAGGAAGTCGACGATCTCCGTCAGCTCCTCCTTGGCCTCGTCGATCCCGGCGACGTCGTTGAAGGTGACGTGCTGGTCGGAGGCCTCGACGCGCCGCGCCCGGGAGCGCCCGAACGACATCAGGCCGCCCGCGCCGCCGCCGGACGGCCGCCCGCCGCGCGATGAACACGAACAGCAGGATCAGCAGCAGGGTCGGGCCGAAGCCGACGATGATGCTCGTCAGCGTCGACGGTCCGGTATTCGGGTCGCTTGGCGTCGATCGTGACTCTTGCTGTCGAGCAGGCTCGGACAGCTCAGAGCCCGGATGGGAACGACGGGATCTGGGTCTCGAAGCTGGTCGTCGGCGTGACGCTGCGGTCGTCGAACGGGTAGCGGACCGCCGTCTTGAACGTCCCCTCGATCGAATCGTTGTGGAGGAGATCTCCTTGACGTTGCCGGCCTGACCTGGTTGAGGAACGTCGGGCTGTAGGGGATCCGGACGGGCGCGTTGGGCGACAGCGCCTGGGAGGAGATCCACAGATTGAGGGCCAGCAGGCAGACGACCACCAGGCCGGCCACCCACCAGCGCGAGCGGGGCGGGCGTCGGCGGCCGCGGAGCGGCGGGAGCGCCCCGGCCGTCGGGCGCGGGCGTCACCTTCCAGCCGTGCTGGCCGGGCGGCCGGCGGCCGCGCCCGGCCCCGCGTCGGGGGGTTCGAGCGACGGGAAGGTTGATCGGCCATGATTGAGATTGTGGCAGCGCGCGATGAAGAAGCTTCGAAGTCATGCACCGTCCAGCAGCGAGCGGAACATCTCGGCGCCGTGAACCCCCGCCCCCAGGCCATCGCCTGGTCAGACAGCCACCGGTCCGAGGTGACGACGCGCACGAGCGCGGGCTGGGGCTCGAGCTTCAGCCGGCGGATGATCTCGTCGTCGGCGGCGTCGCGCCGGGGGCGGGGAGCGCTGGCCACCTCGATCACCGTCGAGCGGATCGGCGGGCGGGGCGGGCGCTCGAAGACGACGACCACGTCCTCGCCCTCGACCGCCGCCCACCGCTCCAGCAGGTCGACGAGATGGAGCATCGCCGCGTCGCGGTCGCGCCACCAGCCGTCCGGCCGGGTGCCGATCACGTTCATGCCGTCGACGTACCAGCGCATCCGTCGCTCAGCCGTCCGGCGGCGGCCGGCGGCGGTTGCGCTTGCGCTCGGACTGGCGGGCCTTGGAGGCCAGCCGCCGGTCGACGGAGCCCTTCGTGGGGCGGGTGCGCCGGCGGGGGCGCCGGACCGCCAGCGCGCTCGACAGCCGCCGGGCCAGGCGCTCCAGCGCCAGCTCGCGGTTGCGGGCCTGACTGCGCTCGTCCTGGGCGACGGCGGTCACGCGCGCGCCCGCGCGCGTGATGATGCGCCGCTTCTGGTCCTCCGTCAGCGCCTCGGAGGCGGCCACGTCGAAGCTCGCCTCGACCCGCGAGGCCGTGGTGTTGGCGTGCTGGCCGCCCGGTCCCGAGGAGCGCGTCGCCCGGATGGTGATCTCCCGCAGCGGGATCGCGGTGTCGCCACGGATCGGCATGGGATCGTCCATGGACGAGATGATGGCGTGTGTAGCGATCGTGAAGCCCGTCCATCCGGAGGTATGAACGATGCCTGCCTCCGTGCTACCTTCCCGCCCGAAAGGCCGTTCGAGACAGACTCGCGCGGCGACATACGCAGGTGCAGGCCTTGAGGTGGCAAGACCTCCGGGTAGCAGCACTTCATATTCCCGGAGGGGAAAGCCTGATGGCAACCGGAACAGTCAAGTGGTTCAGCGACGAGAAGGGGTTCGGCTTCATCACGCCCGATGAGGGCAGCCGAGACCTGTTCGTGCACCACTCGAGCATCCAGGCAGACGGATATCGGTCTCTTGCGGAGGGCGCCAAGGTGTCCTACGAGGAGGAGGCCGGGCCCAAGGGCCCCAAGGCCGTCAACGTCCAGAAGCTCTAGACGGACTGCCGGCCGGGTGGGCGTCGCCCATCTGGCCGATCGGACCTGATCGACTCGCCATGGCCGATTGGGTCACGATCTCATCGCTGGCCACGGCCGGAGGAACGCTCATCCTGGCCGTGGCCACGTATAGCTCCGTGCAGTCGGCGAACCGCTCCGCGCGGGTCGCCGAGCTGTCCCTGCTGGCCGGCGTGCGGCCGGTGCTCATCCCCTCGCGGGAGACGGACCCGCACGAGCGCGTGCGCTTCGGCGACGGCCAGATCGTCACCGTCCCGGGCCACGGGGCCGCCGTGGAGGTGGCCAACGACGTCGTCTATCTCGCGCTCGCGCTGCGCAACGGCGGCTCAGGGCCTGGGCGTCCTGCACGGCTGGCGCGCGCGCGCCCAGCCTCCGCGCGACGCGCAGGTCATCCGCAGCGGCCCCCGGCTCTACGACGAGGCACCGCCATCGGGTACGAGCGTCAACGTCGCCCCGAGCTTGCCGAGTTCCGCCGCCAGCAGCTCGATCTCTACATCCCGGCGGGCGACACCGGCTACTGGCAGGGCGCCCTGCGCGATCCCGAGGAGCCGGGCTACGCGGAGGTCCGCGAGGCGATCACTGAGCAGCGCGGCCTCTGGATCGACCTCCTCTACGGCGATTACGAGGGCGGCCAGCGCACGATCGTGCGCATCGGCGTCTCACCGTGGCCCGACACCGAGGGCGAGCGGGCCTACGTGCTGCGCTACTGGAACGTCGACCGCGACGACCCGCGGTGACGCTCAGGCGTGGTCCGGCGTGTCTTCGCCCGAGGCCTCGGTGTTGGGCTCCTCGCCCCGGTCGGCATCCTCGGGGTTGACCTCGTCGCCCGGTGCGTCGCGGTCGCTGTCCTCGCTCGGCGAGGCGCGCCGGGCACGCCCTCGTCGGCGCGCTTGCGCTCCCAGTCGTCGCGGACGTCGGAGATCTCGCCGCCGAGCTCGGCGCTGCGCTGCTCGAGCGTGTCAGTCTCCTGCTCGAGATCGTCGGCCAGCTTTTCGTGGTCCTCGCAGTGCTCCACGCCCTCGTCATCCCCGCTGGGCAGCAGTCGCAAACAGTGCAAACTCAGTACAGCCGCGCCGGGTCGGTAGACTGGCCGTCAAGGGAGCCAGTGCGCACGGAGCGAAACGCCAGATGACCAAGGCAGTGGAGGAGCTGGAGCGGGTCATCATCCGCTTCGCCGGCGACTCCGGGGACGGCATGCAGCTGACCGGCAGCCGCTTCACCGACGCCACCGCCGTCGTCGGCAACGACCTGGCGACCCTTCCGAACTTCCCGGCCGAGATCCGCGCGCCCGCCGGCACGCTCGCCGGCGTCTCGGCCTTCCAGATCCACTTCGCCTCGCGCGACATCCTCACCCCGGGCGACCACCCCGACGTGCTGGTGGCGATGAACCCGGCCGCGCTCAAGGCCAACCTGGCCGAGCTGCGCCGCGGCGCGACGATCATCGTCAACGAGGACGCGTTCACCAAGCGCAACCTCGAGAAGGCCGGCTACGGCGCCGCGAACCCGCTCGAGGACGGATCGCTGGAGGCCTTCCGCCTGCATCGCATCCCCATGAGCACCCTCACCGCCCGGGCGGTCGAGGCGATCGAGGGCGTCTCCACCCGCGACGCCGGCCGGGCCAAGAACCTGTTCGCGCTGGGGGTCATCTCCTGGCTCTACGGGCGGCCCACGGAGGTCACCCAGCGCTGGATCGAGCGCAAGTTCGCCCGCGACCCCGCCGTCGCCCAGGCCAACCTGGCCGCCTTCAACGCCGGCTGGTCGTTCGGGGAGACGACGGAGCTGCTCGACGTCCAGTACCGGGTCAACCCGGCCACCGACGTGCCGCCCGGCACCTACCGCAACGTCAACGGGACCACGGCGCTGGCGCTCGGCCTGGTCGCGGCCAGCGTGCGCAGCGGCCTGCCGCTCGTGCTGGCCAGCTATCCGATCACGCCCGGCCTCGGAGCTGCTGCACGAGCTCTCGCGCCACGCCAAGATCGGCGTCTCCACCATCCAGGCCGAGGACGAGATCGCCGCCGCCGGGATGGCCCTGGGGGCCTCCTTCGGCGGCAAGCTGGGCGTCACCGCCACCAGCGGCCCCGGGATGGACCTCAAGTCCGAGATGATCGGGCTGGCCGTCATGCTCGAGCTGCCGCTGGTCGTCATCGACGTGCAGCGGGCCGGCCCCTCCACGGGGATGCCGACCAAGACTGAGCAGTCCGATCTGCTGATGGCCCTCCACGGCCGCCACGGCGAGAGCCCGCTGCCGGTGATCGCGCCCAGCACGGCCGGCGGCTGCTTCGACGCCGCCTTCGAGGCGGCCCGGATCGCCATCCGCTACCGCACGCCGGTCATCCTGCTCTCCGACAGCTTCCTCGCCTCCTCCTCGGAGCCGTGGAAGATCCCGACCCCGCCGGCCTGCCGCCGATCGACCCGGCCTTCGCGACAGCGCCCCAGAACGGCGACGGCCGTTTGCCCCCTACAGCCGTGACGCCAAGCTGGCCCGCCCGTGGGCGATCCCCGGGACGGCCGGACTGGCCACCGCATCGGTGGCCTGGAGAAGGCCGACGGCAGCGGCAACATCTCCTACGACGGGGCCAACCACGAGCGCATGACGGAGCTGCGCGCCGCCAAGGTCGAGGCGGTCGCCGACGAGATCCCGCCGCTCGTGGTCGACTCTGAGCCCGGAGCGAGCCTGCTGGTGCTCGGCTGGGGCTCGACTCAGGGCTCGATCCGCGCCGGGGTGCGTCTCGCCCGCGAGGCCGGCCATCGCGTCGCCACCGCCCAGCTGCGCCACCTCAACCCACTGCCCTCCAACACCGGCGACGTGCTGCGCTCCTTCGAGCGGGTGCTCGTGCCCGAGCTCAACACCGGGCAGCTCGCCTCCGTCCTGCGGGCGCGCTTCCTCGTCGACGTGGAGACGCTCAGCAAGGTGCAGGGCCAGCCGCTGTTCGCCGAAGAGATCGCCGACCAGATCGCGGAGCGTCAATAGATGAGTGCCACCCTCGGCAAGGCCGACTTCCAGTCCGATCAGGAGACCCGCTGGTGCCCGGGCTGCGGCGACTACGCGGTCCTGGCCGCCGTCCAGCAGTTCATGCCCGAGCTCGGCATCCCGCCGGAGCGCATCGTCTTCATCACGGGGATCGGCTGCGCCGGGCGGTTTGCCTACTACATGGACACCTACGGGATGCACGGCATCCACGGCCGCGCGCCCGCCATCGCCACCGGCCTGGCGACCGCGCGCGAGGACCTCTCGATCTGGGTGGTCACCGGCGACGGCGACTCCCTCTCGATCGGCGGCAACCACCTCATCCACTCCCTGCGCCGCAACGTCCCGGTCAAGATCCTGCTCTTCAACAACCAGATCTACGGCCTGACCAAGGGCCAGGCCTCCCCGACCTCGGAGGTCGGCAAGATCACCAAGTCGACGCCGTTCGGGGTGGCCGACCACCCGTTCAACCCGGTGGCGCTGGCCCTGGGGGCCGAGGCGAGCTTCGTCGCCCGGACGATCGACCGCGACCGCCATCACCTCACGGAGGTCCTGCGCGCCGCCGCCACCCATGACGGGGCCGCGCTGGTGGAGATCTACCAGAACTGCCCCGTGTTCAACGACGGCGCCTTCAGCGCGCTCACGGACAAGGATGTCCGCGACGCCAACCAGATCCGCCTCACCGCCGGCGAGCCGATCCGCTTCGGCGCCGAGGGGAGCGGGGCGTCATCCGCGGCCGCGACGGCTGCCTGCAGATCGTCGACGTCGCCGAGGCCGGCGAGGACGCGCTCCTCATCCATGATCCGGCGCGGGCCGACCCCGGCCTCGCCTTCTCGCTGGCCAAGCTGGCCGAGACGCCCACGGGACCGACGCCGATCGGCATCTTCCGCGACGTCGACCGTCCCGTCTACCGCCAGAGCGGCGCCAACCAGACGGCCACCGAGGATCAGCTCACGGATCTGCTGCTGGCCGGCGACACCTGGACGGTCGCCTGAGCCCCAGCCGGTCGGCGGCGGCGAGCCCGGGGCCGGCTCGGCAGGAGACCGGGTGAGCGCGACGAACGCGCGTGATACTGAGGGAGACCTCAGGGGTCGGCGACGTGCCCGTCGTCGGGCTCGATCGGCAGCCCGGCGGCGTGCCACTCGAGCAGCCCGCCCGTCATGTTGTGGGCGTCGAAGCCGGCCTGGGCGAGGGCCTCGGTGGCCATCGCCGAGCGCCCGCCGCTGCGGCAGTAGAGGACGACCGGCCGGGAGGGGTCGAGCGTGCCAGCCTCCGCGGCGAGGTCAGAGAGCTCGATCAGCCGCCCGCCGGCGATCCGGCCCGCCTCGTTCTCATGGCGCTGGCGGACGTCGATCAGCTGGACGTCGCCCTCGGCGAGCAGCGCCGAGACCTCCTGCGGGGTGTAGTCGGAAGCCACGCACCGAGGGTAGCCCACCCCGGAGCTCGCCCCTCGCCCCCGAGCGACGCCGCTCCTCCATCTCGCGAGCGCCCGCGACGGCCCGCGCGGGCGCACCCGCTCGGCGCAGGATTGCAGTTTCCTGCCCAGCGCGCACCCCGTGACAGAGATCTTGCCGATCGTGTACTGTGCCGTGCCGATAATTGCCCAAAGCCGAATCGCCGCGGCGCACCAGATGCCAAGGCGATCGGGGAACCCGATTGGAGCCGACCCCCGGCGGCTCCATGGGGCGAATCGCCGGACTTCCGGCGTAGCGCAACTCTTTCAGCGCGAGCCCGTCAGCTAACCCCGAAGGCACCCAGAAAGAGAAGGGTTAGCTTTGCTCCGAGTCCCACGACGTGCTGTTCCGCTGCTGGCGGGGCTGATCACGCTTATTGCAGGCCTTGCGTCTGTCGTGCCCGCCCTGGCACGCGGCAAGCAGGCCGGCGATCCTGATACCGCCCATGTCGCCAACCCCAGACAGCTCGTCGTCGTCCGTCGACCGCGGCACCCATCAGGTCCACGTCCACGGCGTCCTCGACGGCGGCGTGGCCGCCGCCAGCGTCACCGGCGGCGGCGGGCTCGGCAGTCCCACGGCCGCCAAGAAGGCCGCCCGGGTCCACGCCAAGCGCTCCAAGCACAGCAAGGCCAAGGCGGCCGACCCGCAGATCGACCCCAACAATCCGGTGCTCGCGCCGGTCGCTCAGGACGGCGGCTCCGCCCACCTCGGCGAGCGCACGCTGCGGATGGGCATGCGCGGCCACGACGTCCGCGTCCTCCAGAGCTACCTGACGGTCGCCGGCTATCCGACGAGCATCGACGGTGACTTCGGCGCCGGGACGAAGACCAACGTGGTCAACTTCGAATCCGCTCACACGCTGACCGCCAACGGCGTCGTCACCTACCCGCAGACGCGGGTCCTTCGACAGGTGGTGGCCACCGCGCTGGCCGGAGGCGCGGTCACCAAGGCGACGATCAACTCCGACGGCACCGCCACCGCGCCGGCGGGCGCCCCCAGCTCCGTCCAGGCGATGATCACCGCCGCCAACAAGATCATCGACACGCCCTACATCTACGCCGGTGGCCACGGCCGCTGGAACGACAACGGCTACGACTGCTCAGGCGCGGTCAGCTTCGCGCTGCACGGCGCCGGGATGCTGTCCTCGCCGGAGGACTCGACGGAGCTCGAGTCCTACGGGGCGCCCGGTCCCGGCAATGGGTGTCGATCTACGCCAACCCCAATCACACCTGGATCGTCATCGCCGGAATCGCCTTTGACACCGCCCACTACGGCCACACGACGCCCCGCCGGCACCGGACCCCGCTGGCTGACCAACCCGACCGGAAACCTCGCCGACGGCCAGAACTACGTGGTGCGTCACCCCGCCGGGCTGTAGCCGATCGCCGTGACGTAGGATCCAGGACAGCATGTCTGCGCTGTCCGAGCTCTACACGATCCCCCAGGAGCACCTCGACTTCCGGGACACGATCCGCGACATCGCGCGGGAGCGGATCGCGCCCCGCGCGGCCGAGATCGACGAGAAGGCCGAGTACCCCCACGACCTGCGCCGGCTGCTCGCCGAGCAGGACATCCTCGGTCTGCCGTTCGAGACCGAGCACGGCGGGACCGGCACCGGCACGCTGATGCTCAACATGGCGATCGAGGAGATCGCCAAGGCGTGCGCGTCCACCGCCCTGATCCTGATGATCCAGGAGCTGGGGACGCTGCCGATCAAGCTGTTCGGCTCCGAGGAGCTCAAGGACCGCTTCCTGCCGCGCTGCGCCACCGGCGAGTGGTCGCCGGCGTTCGCCCTCTCCGAGCCCGAGGCGGGATCCGATCCGGGCGGGATGATCACCCGCGCCGTCCAGGACGGCGACGAGTGGGTCATCGACGGCACCAAGAACTGGATCACCAACCTCGGGATCGCCGACTTCTACGTCGTCTTCGCCGTCACCGATCGCGAGGCCGGCCACTCGCGGGGATCACCGCCTTCGTCGTCGAGGCCGACCGGCCCGGCTTCAGCGTCGGCAAGCTCGAGCACAAGATGGGCATCCGCGGCTCACCGACCGGCCAGCCGATCTTCGACGGCGTGCGCGTGCCGGCCGCCAACGTGGTCGGCGAGGTCAACCAGGGCTTCAAGGTCGCCATGGGCACGCTCGACGTCTCCCGGCTGGGCGCGGGCGCTCAGGCGCTCGGCATCGCCCAGGGCGCGACGGACTACGCCGCCGCCTACGCCCGCGAGCGCCGCCAGTTCGGCAAGCCGATCAACTCCTTTCAGGCGATCCAGTTCAAGCTCGCCGACATGGAGACGCAGTGCGCGGCCGCCCGCGAGCTCCTCTACCAGGCGTGCGCCAAGATCGACCGCGGCGACCCCGACCGCGGCAAGTACACCGCGATGGCCAAGCTCTTCTGCTCCGACGTGGCGATGAAGGTGACCGTCGAGGCGGTCCAGGTGCTGGGTGGCTACGGCTACGTCAAGGAGTACCCGGTCGAGCGCATGATGCGCGACGCCAAGATCACCCAGATCTACGAGGGCACCAACGAGATCCAGCGCCTCGTGATCGCCCGGACCCTCAGGTAGCCGCCGGGATGCGTGGCTCGCCTCAGCCCTCGCTGCGCCGGGTTCTGCTCTCGGCTGCGGCGGCGATGGCGGTCGGGCTGGGAGCGGTCAGCGTCGCCGTCGGGTTCTCTGACTCCGTACCGGTGCGCCTGCTCCAGGGCGTGGCGGTGTTCGCCGCCGGCGCGGTCATCATCGGCGGCGCGGTCGTCCTGGCGCTCGTCCAGCTCGCCGGCTGGCGCGAGCCGGAGTCCGAGGAGTTCGACAAGATCGTCGAGCGCGCCGAGCGCCTGGCCAGCGAGGGCGACTGGGCGCCGGGCGACTCGACCGGCGACGATGACGACGACGACGACGACGAGGACGACGACTACGCGCTGAGCACCGACGAGGACTTCCGCGCGCTCGTCCGGGCGGCCGTCGACGAGCTTCCGCTGGAGTTTCACCGGGCGCTCGAGCACGTGGCGATCGTCGTCCTCGACGAGGGGGGCCGCCGGCGCGCGCCTACGGGCTCTACCAGGGCGACACCGTCGCCCGCGACTACTTCCACGACCGGATCGTGATCTTCCGCGACACGCTCACCCGTGATTTCGGACACGACCCGGAGCTGCTCAAGGCGCAGGTCACCCGGACGGTGCGCCACGAGCTCGCCCACCACCTCGGGTGGGACGAGAAGGGCGTCCGCGGCCTCGGGCTGTAGAACGCGCCACCACGCACCGCTGACACACAAGGAGCGCCACGAGATGCCGGAAGCCGTGATCGTCGACGCCATTCGCACCCCCATCGGGCGGGCGATGAAGGGCTCGCTGAAGACCGTCCGCGCCGACGAGCTGGCCGCCCTGCCGATCCGCACGCTCATCGAGCGCAACCCCGACGTCGACTTCGCGCAGACCGACGGACGTCCTCATGGGGGCCGCCTCGGGCGTCGGTGAGCAGGGCTACAACGTGGGCCGCAACGCCGCGCTGCTGTCGGGCCTGGACCACCACGTGCCGGCCTGCACGGTCAACCGCTTCTGCGCCTCCTCGCTGATGGCGATCCGCATGGCCTCCCATGCCATCCGTGCCGGGGAGGGCGAGCAGTACATCGCCGCCGGGGTCGAGGCGGTCTCCCGCGCGGGTCTGGGCGCCGGGATGATGGAGGAGGCCAAGAACCCGAAGCTCAACGGCTCCGAGGGCTCGCTCTACGACGTCTACATCCCGATGGGGATGACCGCCGAGAACGTCGCCGAACGATGCTCGGTGACGCGCGAGCAGCAGGACGAATGGGCGGTCATCTCCCAGGACCGCGCGGTGTCGGCCCGCGACTCCGGCCACTTCGCCGACGAGATCGTTCCGGTGACGGTGCCCGCGCACACCGACACCGACAAGGAGGGCAACGAGATCGAGGTTCCCGAGACGGTCGTCGCCAATGACGACGGGCCGCGGGCGGGGACGACGATGGAGGTGCTGGCCAAGCTCAAGCCCGCCTTCAAGCCCGACGGCACCGTCACCGCCGGCAACTCCTGCCCGCTCAACGACGGCGCGGCGGCGGTGCTCGTCATGTCCGACGCCCGCGCCGAACGCCTGGGGCTCAAGCCGCTGGCGCGCATCGTGCACTCCACCGTGGCGGCCATCCGCCCGGAGCTCATGGGGCTCGGCCCGATCCCCGCGATCAAGGCTCTGCTCGAGGAGACCGGCATGTCGATCGAGGACATCGACATCGTCGAGATCAACGAGGCGTTCGCCGCCCAGATCGTCCCCTGCAAGGAGGAGCTGGGGATCTCCGACGAGCAGCTCAACCCCTTCGGCGGAGCGATCGCCCTCGGCCATCCCTTCGGCATGACCGGCGCGCGGATCATGACCACCCTGCTCAACGGGCTCAAGGCCCGCAACGGCACGCTACGGGATCGAGTCGATGTGCGTCGCCGGCGGGATGGGCCAGGCGATGCTCGTCGAGCGTCTCTAGCTTGAGCGCAACGCGCGCTCTAGCCGGGCTCGGGGAGCGTCAGGACGCGCCGCGCCTGGACCTGGGCGACGAAGCCCTCGCGGTGGGGCTGATAGACGAGCAGGTAGGTCTCCCGGCCCTGCGCGTTGGCGTCGTCGACGCTGACCGTGAAATGGCCGTCCGGCGCGGTCCGGACCGGGCTGGGCGTCAGGTGGGTCAGACCGAACGCGTCCCGGCGCTCGAGCGTCAGCGCGCCCCGGCGCGACACCGCCTGGCGCGGGGAGATCAGGCCGCTGAGCGTCACCGTATGGCCTGAGGCCCGGGCGGTGGTGACCGTCAGCCGGGGGGTCGCGGGGACCGGGCTGACCCCGCCGGCGGTGGCCGGCGTCCGGGCCCCGTGGGCGTCGCGGGCGGTCACGATGCAGACGATGTTGTAGCCGATCGCCGCCAGCGGGATCCGTCAGCGTGCGCCCGGGTCCCGCAGGGTCGTGCCGTTGGCCTCCCACCGGTAGGCGAAGGAGACGGCGTCGCGGGACCACGTGCCCCGGTGGCAGGTCAGCGTCGACAGGTAGACCGCCCGCCCCGAGATCGTCGGGTCCCGGAAGGACTTCGGCGCCGCGACGGCCGTCGAGACGCCCACGGCGCCCAGCGTCGCCGACCCACGCGGCCGCCCATGAGATCGCTGACCATGGCCCGACGCATGCCGTTACTCAGGATGTCAGACCGCTCGCGAGACATGCGCCGCAGCGGCCCGCCACCCCGGCTCAGGCCTTGCGGCCAGCCACTCGGAGCGGGTCCGCCACTCCCAGCGTGGACGAACCCGCTCCGAGTCAGGGGCTGCGGGCGGCGGCGAGGCCCTCGCTCGTGCTCAGCCGGCCCGGCGGGCCAGGGCCACGCCGAACAGCGCGTCGGCGTCGGTGAACCACTGCTCGAGCGCCAAGCCGGCGGCCTCGAGGTCGGCGGCCACGCGCTCCGGCGTGAACTTGGCGCTGATCTCCGTCCGCAGCTCCTCACCGGCGGCGAACTCGACGCGCAGGTCGAGGTCGCCGATCAGCACCGAGCACGGCCGGGTGGCCCGCAGGCGCATCTCCACCCACTCGTGCTGGCGGTCGAAGAAGGCCACGTGGTCAAAGCTCTCGGGCCGGAAGTCGGCGTCGAGCTCGCGGTTGAGGACGTGGAGCAGGTTGCGGTTGAACTCGGCGGTGACCCCCTCGCGAGTCGTTGTAGGCGGCCTCGATCACGCCGGCTGTCCTTGAGCAGGTCACAGCCGAGCAGCAGCCGGTCGCGCTCGGCGCCGAGCAGCGTGGCGATCTTGGCCAGGATCCCGCGCCGGGTCCCGGGCGGGAAGTTGCCGATCGTGCCGCCCAGCAGGGCGACGAGCCGCGGCGTGTCCGGGCTGTCGGGCACGTGCTCCAGATGGCGCTCGAAGTCACCGACGACGCCGTGGACCGCCATGCCGGGGTAGGGGTCGGCGAGCGCCGCCGCGGCCGCCTCGACGACGCTCTCGGAGACGTCGAGCGGCATGTAGCGGCGCAGCGTCCGGCTGCGCGCATCGCGTCGAGCAGGATCCGCGCCTTGTCGGAGGCCCCGGCCCCCAGCTCCACCAGCTCGCCCGCCGCCGGGAGGGCGACGATCTCGGCCGCCCGCTCGCGCAGGATCGGCCAGCTCGGTCCGCGTCGGGTAGTACTCGGGCAGCGCGCAGATGCGCTCGAACAGCTCGGAGCCGCGGGCGTCGTAGAGGTGCTTGGGCGACAGCTCCTTGAACGGCTTGGTCAGCCCGTCGAGCACGTCGTTGGCCAGCGAGCGCTCCTCGTCGCCCGTCAGCCACGACTGACCTGCACGCTGGCCGGTGGAGGAGCTCACCGCGTCGCGGGCGATCCGCAGGCCGGAGAAGATCTGGCGGCGCTGGGGCAGGTCCCAGTTGCGGAAGGTCGAGGTGGCCACCCGCGGCCGCGTGGCCCACGAGCCGCCGCGCAGCACGCGGTAGCCGCCGGCGAAGAAGACCTCCGAGTACTCGCGGTAGGGATAGGCGGAGAAGCCGGGGTAGCCGTCGAACTCGGTGGCCGTCCACTCCCACACGTCCCCGATCATCCCCTGGCACCCCGTATGGCGAGGCGCCCGCCGCCAGCGTGCCGGCGGGCACGGTGCCCCGGCCGAGCTGGTCGAGGTTGGCGTGCACCCCGGCCACGGCCGGGTCCTCGCCCCACGGGTAGCGACGAGCTCCGTTCCTGCTCCTGGTCCCAGGTCGCCGCCTTCTCCCACTCGGCCTCGGTGGGGAGCCGGGCCCCGTGCGCGCGGGCGAAGGCGTCGGCCTCGAACCAGGAGACGTGAACGACCGGGCGGTCCGGGTGCAGTGGCTCCAGTCCCGAGAGGCGCCACTCCGACCGCAGATCGGCCGTCCACCCCTCTGGTCTGGTGATGTCGTAGTCCTCCTTCCAGCTCCAGCCTTCGTCAGACCACCACTCGCGCCGCTCGTACCCACCTCCCTCCACGAACGTCAGGTAGGTCGCGTTGGTGATCGGCGTGCGGCCGATCAGGTATCCGCGGACATCCGTGCGATGGCGGGGTCGCTCGTTGTCGTAGGCAAAGCCGGCGTCGGGGGCGCCCACGGTGCACGGTCCCCCGGGGATCTCGACCATCTCCAGGCCGGAGTCCGTCGGGGTGCGGCGGGCGGCGGAGACGGCGCCGCGGCCGGGCAGGTCGTAGCCCTCGAGCCGAGCCAGCTGCAGCGTCTGGAGCATCGTCTCGTTGTGCTGCTGCTCGTGGCGGAGGACCAGCTCGCCGATCGTCCCGTCGCCGGCGCCGCGGTCGTCGATGATCTCCAGCGCGGCGGCGCGGACCTCCGCCAGGTAGTCCCGGGCTTCGCGCCGGGCGCAGGAACGGCAGCTCGCCGCGGCCGGCCCGCGGGGTCTCGAAGGCGTCGTAGACGTCGGCCAGATCGTCGCGCAGCATCGGCCGCCCGCCGTAGCGATGGACGATCCACAGGTCCTCGAAGGCGGCGATGTGACCGAGGTCCCACACGAGGGGGCTCATCAGCGTCGAGAAGACGCGCTCGAGATCGTCGTCGGACACGGAGGCGACGAGCGACATCGTCCGCTCGCGCGCCTCCGTCAGCGCGTCAACGAGCTCGGCGGCGTCGGGGCGGGCACGGGTCGCACCGTCAGCCGTTGCCGGGGGCATGACGTCCATCGACCCATTGTGCCAACCCCGGTCTCTCGTTAACCATTTCGATCGACTTCGTAGCGGAGAAAGAGCGAGCCGTGGCGCTCGAGCAGCCCGGCGAGGCGCAGGCCCTGGAGCTCGGGCAGCTCGGGGCCGGTGCTCAGCGGCGGACCGTCGCCCCCGCCGGTCAGCTGCGGGGCGAGGGTGATAAACAGCGCGTCGAGCAGGCCCTCGGCGATGAGCGCGCCCAGGACGGCGGGCCCGCCCTCGCAGAGCAGCAGGCGGACGCCGTAGTCGGCGCGCAGATGGCGCACCGCTGCCGCGAAGGTGACGTCGCCGTCGGGCAGGCGCACCACGTCGACCTGGGCGGCCGCCGTCCCGAGCGTCGACGTCGGCCCCGCTGAAGACGACGACCCGGGCCTCGGGCTCGGCGAACAGGGGGATCTCGAGCGGCACCGCCCCGCGGCGGCTGAGCATCACGGCCAGCGGCTCCGGTGAGCGGCCGCGCCGCCGGCGGCGCTCGCGCGACTCCGGGTTCTTGAGGATCCGGCCGTACTGCTCGACGCTCATCGTGCGCGTGCCGGCGAGCACGGCATCGGCCTCGCGGCGCAGGACGCGGAAGACCTCGAGGTCCCCGTCGTCGCCCAGCTGGCCGGAGCGGCCGTGAAAGGCCGCGTGCCCGTCGACGCTTGAGACGAAGTTGGCGACGACGTACGGCCGGTCGTCCGGCGCGCGCTCGGCGAGGCGCAGACCGGCCACGAGATCGGCGATCTCGACGTCGGCGGGATGGGGGAGGAGCTGAGCGAAGCGCACCGCGACCACAGGGTGTCAAACCGGTTAGTCTGCGCGACCGATGAACGTCAAGGCGCTCGATCGCGGCGAACTCGTCGCGATCGTCGGCGGGATCCTGCTGGGCATATCGCTGTTTCTGGACTGGTACACGCTGGGCAACCGGCATGCCGTCCTGGCCAGCTGCCACGGCCCCAAGTCGCCCTGCACCGGCTGGGCGGCGCTCACCCTCCTGCGCTTCATCCTGCTGATCGCGGCCGTCGCTCCCCTGATCCTGGCCTACATCATCGTGCGTGGGCACGCGCTCTCCTGGCCGCGCGGGGAGCTGACCGCCGTGACCGCCCTGGTGGCGCTGGCGCTCACGCTGTTCGTCGGCCCGATCGACCATCCCGGCACGCCACCCGGCGAGATCGCCCTGAGCACGGGCTGGTTCGTCGCCCTCGGGGCGGACCTGCTGATCCTGTTGGGCGCCGTCTGGCGCTCGAAGGAGAGCGGGGCGCGCCGCAAGCCCCCAGGAGTCCTATGAGCACCCAGTCGTCTCCCACGTCGAACAAGCCCGACCGCAACCTCGCCCTGGAGCTCGTCCGGGTCACCGAGGCCGCCGCCCTGGCCGCCGCCCGCGAGATCGGCCGGGGCGACAAGGAGGGCGCCGACCAGGCGGCCGTGGACGCCATGCGCGCCGTGCTCGACACCGTCTCGATGGACGGCATCGTCGTCATCGGCGAGGGGGAGAAGGACGAGGCGCCGATGCTCTACAACGGCGAGCAGATCGGCGACGGCACGCCCGCCGCAGGTCGACGTCGCCGTCGATCCGCTCGAGGGGACGCGGCTGACCGCTCTGGGGATGCCCAACGCGGTGGCGGTCATCGCGCTCTCCGAGCGCGGCACGATGTTCGACCCGGGCCCGTGCGTCTACATGGAGAAGATCGCCGGCGGGCCGGAGATCGCCGACCTGCTCGACCTCGACCGCCCGCTCGGGGAGACGCTCGAGCTGATCGCCGAGCGCAAGCAGACGGACATCCGCGACGTGATGGTCGTCATGCTCGACCGCGAGCGCCACCACGAGGCGATGCGCCTGGTGCGCGAGGCCGGCGCCCGGGTGCGGCTGATCACCGACGGCGACGTCGCCGGCTCGCTGCTGGCCGTCTCCGAGAACACGCCGGTCGACCTGCTGTGGGGAATCGGTGGGACGCCCGAGGGCGTCATCTCGGCGGCCGCCATCAAATGCATCGGCGGCCAGCTGCTCGGCCGGCTCTACGCCCGCGACGACGAGGAGCGCGCCGCCGCCGAGGCCGCCGGCTACGACCTGCGAGCGGATCCTGACCTGCGATGACCTGGTGGCCGGCGACAACGCCTTCTTCTCGGCCACCGGCGTGACCGACGGCGACGTCCTGCAGGGCGTGCGCTACCAGGGCGACCGGGGCGCCAGCACCGAGTCGCTGGTCATGCGCTCGCGCTCGGGCACCGTGCGCCGCGTCTCCGCCCGCCACGACCGCACCAAGATGCGCAGTCTGGGGATCACCACCTACGGCTGACCGTTGGCGGGGGTGTCGGCCAGCGAGCCGACCTTGGACTGGGCGAGGTCCAGGGTGTCCAGCGAGCGCAGGAAGGCGTTGGTCACCAGCACGTGGACGGCCGACTGGGTCATCTCGTAGACGGGGATGCTGAAGCCCGAGGCGATCGAGGGGAAGAAGTTGGCGACCTCGACCTCGATGAGCATCTCCCAGTGGCCCTCCCATGGCTCGGGCTCGCGCCGCACGTCGAGCCGGAGAAAGCCCGAGCCGCGCCCGGCGCGCGCGACGAGCAGGCCGCCGCGGATGCGCCAGGTGACGACGCCATGATCGTCCTCGATCGTGTACTCGGGCTTGTCGAAGCGCAGGAGCGTCAGCGGCTTGCCGAAGAGGACGACGGAGCGGCTCTCGTTGTCGTAGACGACCCGGATGAAGCCGAGGGTCACCCGTGAGAGAAAGCGCCAGTAGGTGCGCGCGAGGTTCTCGAGGTTGGCGGGAGTCCAGAGGCTCTCCATGTCCTCCTCGTCGACGGTCAGCTTGGCCGACTGGACGGAGCGCACGGCGCCGTCGCGCTGGATGACCGTCGACTTGCGCGGGGAGACGATGACCGCATAGGCGGGGGCGTCGGCGCGGCGGCGCCGCCGGCGCAGGACGAATGCGGACAGGGCGGCGAGGGCGATCAGGAGCGGAGCGAGCACGGCGGGGAAGGGGCTAGCGGGCGAGCGCTTCCAGCGCGACGACGGCCCCGGCCGGCAGCTCGCCCTCGCCCATGGGGATCATCGCCAGCGCATCGGCGCCCAGCATCGAGGTGAGGATGTGCGAGCCCTGGGCGCCGTTGGGAAAGGCGGTCAGGGCCGGGGCGGCAGCGGTGGCCCCCGGGACGCTGCGACTGAGCTCCAGGCGGACGCGCACGGCCTGGTCGCGCCGGGGGTTGCGCCGGACGCTCGGTGGCCAGCACGGCCTCGCCGTGGGGGGACGGGGCGCCGGGCCGCCCTGGAGCGCGGCCAGCGCGGGGGCCACGAACAGCGAGAAGGTGACGACCGCCGACACCGGGTTGCCGGGCAGGCCGAAGACGAGCGGCCGGGCCGGCGCGTCGCCCGAGGGGGGCGTGCGGTAGCCGAACCAGGTCGGCTTGCCGGGCTGCAGCGCCACGGACCAGAAGACCTCGTTGACCCCGAGCTCGGCCAGGGCCGGCTTGACGTGATCGTGGGGTCCGACGGACACCCCGCCGGTGATGATCACCACGTCGGAGCGCTCCAGGGCCTCGCCGATCCCCGCGACCGTCGCCGCCCGGTCGTCGGGCAGCCGGCCGGCGGGCCCCGCGAGGGCGCCGGCGGTCGTCGCCAGGCCGACGAGCATGGGTGCGTTGGAGTTGTGGATCTCGCCCGGGCCGAGCGGCTCGCCGGGTGCGCGCAGCTCGTCGCCGGTGCACAGCACGGTCACCCGCGGGCGGCGGGCCACCTGCAGGCTCCCCACCCCGGCGGCCACCGCGGCGCCGAGGTCGACGGCGCCCAGCCGGGTGCCGGCCGTCAGCTGCAGCGCGCCGGCGCGCATGTCCTCGCCGGCGCCGCGGATGTGGCGACCCTCGGCGGCGTCGCCGTCGGTCTCGATCGTGTCGCCGTCGCGGGTGACCTCCTCCTGCGGGATGACCGCGGTGGCGCCGCGCGGGACGGCCGCGCCGGTGGAGACCCGGATGGCCTCGCCCTCCTGCAGGGGGCGCTCAGAGGGTGTGCCCGCCCGTGACTCACCGATGACCGCCAGCCGCCGTCCGGCGGGCCCGGCGAGGATCGCGTAGCCGTCCATCGCCGAGCACGGAAAGGGCGGCACGTTCTCCGTCGCCCGCACGTCCTCGGCGAGCACCCGGCCGAGCGCCGCGTCGATTGCGACCGGCTCGGGATCGAGCGGGACGACGGCCTCGAGCACGCTGGCGCGCGCGTTCGTGACGGGTATCAGCGTGGTCGACATCGCGATCGCATCAGGAAACGAGCTCTGAGCATATGCGACGGTTCATCGGCGCAGCGGCGTGATAGAAGACCGCAATGCCGTCGCCCCTTCCGCGCCGCCGCCGGGCTCGTCCGGTCGCCGACGCCCCCATCGACGGGCTGCTCGCCCGCACCTCGGAGCTGACCAAGGGATGGCTGCTGGCCCTCATCGAGGACGCCCCGCTCGAGGGGGCGCCCGGGGTGCTGGGGCCGCGCCTGGTCACCGAGGGGCCGCTGCTCTGCGAGGCCGTGCTGCGGGCGCTGACTGACGACCTGGAGCTGCGCCGGCTGGAGCCCGGCGGCCCGGTCGGCGAGCTGGCCGCGGCGGTCGGCGAGCTGGCCGGCGCGGCCGGTGACCCGGCGGGGATCACGCGGGCCGTCGACGCCCTGCACGCGGTCCTGTGGGCGGCCCTGCGGGCCGCGCTGGCCGGCGACGACGGCGAGCTGGGTGCCGACGTGGCCGAGCGGCTGTCGCTGGCCTGCGGGATGGTGCGGCTGGCGTCGCTGGAGCGGCTGTCCGCGCAGCCCCCGCCCCCGCCCTGGGAGCCGCCGCTGGCGCCCACGCCCGGGCCCCCGGCTGCCACCCGCCGCCGCTCGGTCCGGCACCCCGCGCCGCCGCGGCGAGCGGGGCGCTGTGGATGAGCGCGCTCGAGGACGAGATCAGGATCGCCGGCGGCGCGCCGCTGGCGCTGCTGCTGGCCGAGCTCGAGGACGCCGAGCGGGTCGCCGTCACCGAGGGGACGGACGGGGCGAGCGCCGCCTTTGACCACTTCACGGCGGCCGTGCGGGGCGCGCTGCGCCCCCGGGACATCCTCGTCTCCGAGAGCGACAGCCGCGCGTGGATCATCGCCCGGGACACCGCGCGCCCCGACGCGCACGCGCTGGGCACGCGGGTGGCCGACGCCGTCGAAGGCGGGCCGGACTGGCGCGGGGCGCCGCTGACGGCGAGCGTCGGGCTGGCGGTGCTCGGTGAGGACGGCCGGACGCTCGATCGAGCTGATCGAGGCCGCCGAGGAGGCGCGCTTCGCCGCCTCGGCCAGCGGCACCGACGTCGCGCGCTGACCGAGCCGTCAGCGGGTCGGCAGCGAGACGGCGTCGATCGTCGCCACGCCGTCGATGCCGAGGGCCCGGGCGGTGGCGGCGGTCAGGTCCCAGTCGCGGCCGGCGACGTAGGGCCCGTGGTCGACGACCGGCACGGTGAGGGTGTGGCCGCGGTAGTAGATGGCGACCCGCATGCCGCACGGCAGCGTCTTGTTGGCGACGCCGATCGTCGTCTTGGTCAGCTTCTGGCCGCAGGCCGTGTGCGTGCCGTACATGCCGGGCCCGTACCAGCTGGCCTTGGACGGGCGGTAGACCGTGCTCGTCAGCGGCGGGGTGACAGAGGCGGTCGAGGCGGAGCGGCCGGAGGCGATGACCGCCCGCATCCGGAAGCGACCGATGTGGTTGGTGGCCCAGGTGGCGGTGAAGGAGCCGTCGCCGGCGACGGTGGCGTCGACGGTGTCGGCCCACGTCCAGCCGGTCTGATGACCGGAGCGCTGGATCTCGATCGTCTTGCCGGCGCTGCCCGGGCGCGCTGCCCGAGAAGGTCAGTCCCCGGCGCAGGATCGCCGAGGCGTTGGTGCGCAGGGTGATGCCGCCGCCGCTCGTGCTGACCGCGACGTCGCCGTCGCCGAGGGTGACGCGTTGGCGTGGGGGCGGTGGTGTTGGACCCCGAGGTGCCGCTGTGGGTCCCCGGTGCCGGAGCCGGACCGCCCAGGCCGGAGCCGCCTGAGCCCGCGCTCGCCACCGCCGGGACGGCAAGGGCGCCGCAGAGCAGCGCAAACAGGATGGGTGTCGGGCGACGTCGGTTCACGATCGATGGGCACTGCGCGGGTCATGCCTACGAGGTGAGCTGACGGGCTCGCGCTGCGATTGCGCTACGGACCGTTACGGGCCCGATTCGCCCCGGCGGTCCTGGGAGACAGGACCGCAGTGGTTCCCCCGCCGGCAGCGCCCTGAGGCGCTGCCGCTCGGCTGATGGCGCGAGAGTATACGTAACGCCGTGACAAACGCCCGGTGACGTCGGCCGGCCGGTCAGACAAGGCCCGGCGTCAGGGGCGCGGCAGCCGCGACAGCGTGCGCCGCAGCGCGCGGGCGCTGGCCTGCAGGCCGATCTCGGCCAGCTCGGCGGCCGCCTGGACGGCCGTCTCGAGCGCGCCCGGCGACTGCGCCGGCGGGGGCGGGGACGCCGCCGGCGCCGTGGCGGTGCGCTCAGCCGCGGGGGTCGGCGTGTCCCGCGGAAGGGGTCCGCTTGGCCTTGGCGGCCGGCCGGGCCGGAGTGGCCTTGGGCTGCGTCGCCCGTCGAGTCGCGGCGGTTGGCTTGGCCTTCGCGCCCGGCTTCGACGGCTTCGCGTCCGCCTTGGCGACGGTGGCGGGCGCCGTCTCGGCGCGCCGGGGCGGCGCGCTTGTCGCTGCGCCGGTGCGGACGCGTCCGGGGCAGCGAACCGAGGACGGTGGGCGGGGTCTTGTCACTCATACCCCGTCCATGATCGCGCACCGCGGCAAAGAAGGTCGACTCCCAGGGAATTCTCGGCGTAACTTGCGCCCGCGCCGGTTGTTCTATGTATAGATGTGAACGACGGTGCCGGGAACTGGCGCTGACAGCGCGATGGGCGAACGTGCCCGCACGCTCCTGATGGCCCCGTCGATGACCTTGCCTTCAGAAAGTATAGTGTCTATAGTCGTTGGCTATGTTTGGGTAGCGGGCCTCCGTTCTAGAGTGAGCCGGAGCTCGTGTAGTTTGACCTAGCGCCGGTGCCGCCAGCACCGCCGCCAACGACGGAAACGGAAACAGATGTCTGTAGCGGAACTGCAGGAACTCGAAGAGATCAAGGGCCTCGTCAGCCGGGGTCAGCAGCTCGGCGTTCTCACCTACTCCGAGATCGCCGGCGCGGTCTCCGAGCTGGATCTCGACGAGGCCGACGTCGAGGAGCTGCACGGCTTCCTCGAGCGCGCCGAGATCGAGCTCGTCGAGGAGGTCGATCCCGCCCTGGCCGCCACCGAGGTCGAGCGCGCTCCGGACAAGCGCGGCCGCCGCAAGGCCAAGACGGCGCTCGATCTCAAGCCGGACATGACGACGGACTCGCTGCAGCTGTTCCTCAAGGACATCGGCAAGGTGCGCCTGCTGACCGCCCAGGAGGAGGTCGACCTCGCCAAGCGCATCGAGCGCGGCGACCTCGACGCCAAGCAGAAGATGGTCGAGTCCAACCTCCGCCTCGTCGTCTCGATCGCCAAGAACTACCGCAACCAGGGCCTGCCGTTCCTCGACCTCATCCAGGAGGGGACGCTCGGCCTCGTCCGCGCCGCCGAGAAGTTCGACTACCGCAAGGGCTTCAAGTTCTCCACCTACGCGACCTGGTGGATCCGCCAGGCGATCGCCCGCGCGCTGGCCGACAAGGCCCGGACGATCCGCATCCCGGTCCACGTCGTCGAGAAGCTCAACAAGATCGGCCGCGCCGAGCGCAAGCTCGTCACGGAGCTCGGTCGCGAGCCCACCGCCGAGGAGATCGCCGAGGTCACCGGCATCGAGCCCGAGGAGGTCGAGTCGATCAAGCGCTCGGCCCAGGCGCCCGTCTCGCTGGAGAAGCCGGTCGGCGACGAGGAGGAGTCGGAGTTCGGTCAGTTCATCGCCGACGAGCGCGCCGAGTCCCCCTACGAGCGCGCCGCCGAGATCCTCACCAAGGAGGCGCTGCGCGAGGCGCTGGAGAACCTCTCCTACCGCGAGCGCCGCGTGCTCGAGCTGCGCTACGGCCTGGGCGGAGAGCATCCCCGCACGCTCGACGAGGTCGGGCGCACGTTCAACGTCACCCGCGAGCGCATCCGCCAGATCGAGAATCAGTCGCTGAAGAAGCTGCAGTCGCTGGCCGAGGCCCAGAAGCTGCGCGACGTCGCCTGAGACGTTCCGGGGCGCCGGCTCGCCGGCGCCCCAATGCTTCAGTTCGTGAAGTACGTTGCGCTAGACTTAACGGTTGAGATGGCAACCAGCCAGACATGCCCGGTGTGCCGCACCGCCGAGATCGTCTGCGGCAAGTGGACGCTGCTCGTCATCCGCGACCTGGCCGAAGGGCGCTCGCGCTTCTGCGAGCTGGAGCGCTCCCTGCAGGGGATCAGCCCGCGAACCCTCTCCCTGCGCCTGCGGGCGCTCGAGGAGGAGGGCATCGTCGAGCGCCAGACCTTCCCTGAGGTTCCGCCGCGCGTCGAGTACGTGCTCACGGCCAAGGGCCGAGCCCTCGTCCCGCTGATCGAGGACATGCGCACCTACGGCCAGCAGTGGCTCGGCGTCGACTGCGACGAGCAGCTCAGCGCCGGTGCCGGCGAGACGGCCGGGCGCGAGCCCGCCGTCGTCGCCGCCTGAGCTGTCGCGTCCGCGCGCGCCGCGGCGCCGGCTGCAAGGGACGCTGCGACGAGAGGATCAGCCCCGCCGACGGAGAAACGGGCCGCGTGCGCAATGCCGCCCTGCACCGCCAGCTGGAGAGGTTCACCGTCGACGCCTCGGGCCGCCTGTCGGCCGAGGTGGCCGCCGGCGCCGAGCTCCCCTTCGAGCTCACCGCGGAGCGGAGCGGCGCCCGGGCCGGTGGCAGGTCGGGCGCCAGCCTCTACGTCTACCGGCCGCTGACCGGCGAGTTCATCGCCTCCCAGCGCGAGGCCCTGAGGTCGCTGCCCAGTCACGGCGAGGCCCTGCGGATGCTCGCGGGATGTGCGGCCCTTGACTCCTATCTCGCCGAGCGCGACCAGGTCAAGGTGGCCGCCGACCACCGCACCCTCGCCGAGGCCACCCTGGAGACGTTCCTCGGTGCGGTGTTCGCCGACCGCAGCGAGTTCGGCTTTGAGCCCGCCCACTTCGAGGCCGCCTACTCCGAGCTCGAGCATGCCCTCTACGAGGGCCACTGCGTGGCCACTGTCGTCGCTCCCGTCCGGGGGATCGCCCTCGATCCCGAGACGATCGAGCTCGAGCTCGGCGAGGGCCTGTCCCTCATCCGCGGCGACGCTCTCGGCGACGCGCCCGTCGAGGCGATCTGGGGCGACACCGAGGAGCCCAACGTGCTGGCGATGCTCGCTCTGGACCAGGAGCGCTCCGACCGCCCCCCGGTGTCCGTCGCCCGGGCCCGCTTTCGCCGCATCCTCTCGGCCCTGCGGCTGTTCGAGCGGGGGGGATACGCGCTGGGGCCGGTCGCCTACGCCCGCAGCGAGGCGGGCAACTGGCGCGCCGTGCCCATCGGGATCAGTGGCCGGGTGGGTGGGGTCCGATTCCTGACGATCATCGCCGCCGCGCAGGAGGAGGAGCTGCGCGCCTTCTATCGCCTGGTTGCGCGCCGCTCGCCGGCCGCCGGCGAGCTGCGCTGGGCGCTGGCGCGCTTTGAGATGGGCTGTGAGCGGCCGGCGCCTCTCGAGGCGCTGACGGACTACCTGCTGGCGCTGCGGGCGCTGCTCGAGCCCGAGGGCCCCTCCAGCGGCCGCCTGGCCCAGCGACTGGCAGTCATCTGCGCCACCCCGGAGGAGCAGGGGCGCGCTCGCCCAGCGGGTGGCGCGAGCGGTCTCGCTCGAGCACGCGCTGATCACCGGCCTGCAGCCGCCCGACGCGCCGGCCGGGCGCACCGGCGCCGACGCGATCGTCGACGAGCTCGCCGAGCATCTGCGCGCCATCCTGCGCGACGCCCTGTGCGGCCACCTCGACGCCGACCTGTGCGGGGTCGCCGACGAGCTGCTCGCCGAGGCGGCACAGGCCCCGGCTCGCTAATCTCAGTCGCGGACCGCTCCCTACTCGGTCGCAAGGCCGGGAGTGTTATGCCCGCCAGGCACGACACAGTAAGTCCTGGGGCTCGTAAGTAGTCAGGGGGAGCGCGATCTGCAGAAGCGAGCGGGCTCTGGCCCGCTCGTTCTGCGTTGTGGGTCCCCCCGATCGCGCCTCGGTCGGCCCGCGTCCTGGGCCGACGACTGGCGCGAGCTACGCTCCCAGCGTGGGCGACGACGAGCTCCTGTGCATGGTGGAGATCCCCAAGGGGAGCCGCAACAAGTACGAGTACGACCCGGAGCTGAAGGCGATCAGGTTCGACCGCTTCGTGTCGGCCTCCGTCGTGTACCCCACCGATTACGGGTTCGTGCCCGACACGCTGGCGCTCGACGGCGACGAGCTCGATGTCCTGGTGTGCGTCTCGGAACCGACGTTCCCCGGCTGCTGGGTGCCCGTGCGGCCGCTCGGGCTGTTCTGCATGAGCGACGAGAACGGCCCCGACGACAAGGTGGTGTGCGTGCCCACCAGCGATCCCCGCTGGAACGTCTACCACCGGCTCGAGGAGCTCCCCAAGCAGCAGCGCGACGAGATCTACCACTTCTTCACCGTCTACAAGGATCTCGACCCGGATCGCCATGCCGAGCCGATGGGCTGGGACGATCGCGAGGCGGCCTGGCGCTCGATCGCCGAGGCCCGGGAGCGCTTTGCCCAGCAGGCCCCGACCCCGCTCAGTGAGCGACGTCTACCACCTCGAGCTGCGCCAGTTCCCGCATGTCACGCGGGTGTTCAACCTCGATCGGGCCGAGCTTGACGCCCGCTTCGTCGTCCCCTGGCTGCAGGGCTCGATGATCGACCAGGACGACCGCCGCTGGGCGCCCGACAAGACGAAGCTGAAGATCATGGCGGGCGCGGCGATCCAGCCCGGCGAGCTGGGGCTCGGCCGCGGCTGGGGGGCGGTCACCAAGGACTCGCAGGACGTGACCGAGGCGGTCATCGCCGAGGCCAGGCAGGGCGCGAGCCCCCGCCCCGAGGTGCAGGCGCTCAAGGAGCAGATCATCGGGCGGGCCGCCGAACCCGTCGACCTGCGCGCCGTCATGGCCCTGCCCGCCGCGGCCGTCCCCGGCCGCCGCGTCTCCGAGCAGCTGGCGACGGCCGAGGAGGCCGTGTGGGAGCTGCTGCACCAGGGCCGCCTGGCGATGCTGGCCGGCGGCGCCGAAGTCCCCCCCGAGCGCTGGCAGGAGACGGTCCTGAGCTTCGCCAGCTGGGCGCCCGCCGACGGCGCCGATCCCGTCCACGTCCAGGCCCGGGTGGCCACCGGCAATGGCCGAGGCTGAGCTGCGCGACGGGGTGCCGGTCAGCGCCGGCTGGTTCGTCGTCAACGCGCGCGACGCGCCCTGGATGCACAACGCCATGCGGACCGTGTGCCGTTTCGGCGGCCAGGGCGAGGCGCACTTCGACGACCTCGGCATCGGCCTGTACGCGCTCGAGCCCGGCCGCCCGATGTCGCTCTACCACCACGAGGCCGGGCAGGAGGACTTCCTCGTCCTGCGCGGCCGCTGCACGGTGCTGATCGAGGGCCAGAGCCGCGAGGCGGGGCCCTGGGACTTCATCCACTGCCCGCCGCGCACCCCCCACACGATCGTCGCCGCCGGCCCGGAGCCCGTCCTCATCCTCGCCGTCGGCGCCCGCAAGGAGAAGCACAGCGCGCGCTATCCCGTCGATGCCACCGCGATCGCCCTCGGCGCCGGGGTCCCGGACGAGGGCACGACGGCCGAGGAGGTCTACGCCCGCTACGGCGAGCCGACCCGGGTTCCCGCCCCCGACCTCCCGGGGGCCGGCCTCCCGGGCGCCGCCGCAGGCGAGGACCCGGCTCAGCCGAAGTAGTGGCCGTTGCGCACGTCCTGCACCCAACCGGGATGGGTCGGCTCCCACCCCAGGACCTCGCGGGTCTTGTCGTTGGAGGTCGGGTTGTCCAGGCCGGCAAAGGCGGCGAGGAAGCCGAGGTACTGAGGAGCCTCGTCGTCGGTGATGCTCTTGGCCTCGACGCCGAGCTTGCCGGCGATCGTCTCGGCGATCACCGCCCGGGGGATGCCCGTGTCGCCGACCCCGTGGAAGGTCGAGCCGGCGGGTCCCTTCTCGAGCGCCAGGCGGTACAGCACGCCGATGTCGTAGGTGTTGGCCGCCGGCCAGCGGTTGCTGCCGTCGCCGGTGTAGGCGGCCGCACCGTTGGCGCGGGCGAACTCGATCAGCGCGTGCGTGAACCCGTGATGGTCCAGATCGGAGTGGACCATCGGCGCCAGGCGGACGACGGAGGAGCGCACGCCTCGGGTTCCCAGGCTGGTCGTGTAGTTCGCCGCGTCGATCCGCGGACCGCCCCCTGACTGGTCGTCCTCCGTGCCCGGGCGCCCGGTGATGCCGGCCATGGCGAGCATCAGCGTGCCCCCGGTGGTCACGAACGGCTTGTCCGTGCCGGCCAGGGCCTCGCCGATGGCCCGAGTGGCGGCCATGTCGGAGTCGACCGCTCCCGTGAAGTCGCCGGTGCGCATCGCCTCGTGCTTGAAGGCGAGATGGATGACGCCGTCGGCCGCGGCCGCCGCCGCCGCCAGGCCGTCGAGGTCGTCGAGATCGCCGCGGCGCACCTCGGCGCCCAGCTCCGCGACAGCCGCTGCGGAGGCGTCGGAGCGGGCCAGACCGACGACCTGATGGCCGTTGCCGAGCAGCTCGGGGATGACGGCGGAGGCGATGTGGCCTGAGGCGCCGGTAACGAATACGCGCATGAAGATCTCCCGTGAGAAGTGGATGTCACCTGGTGTCATCACCGTAGCAGCTCAGATGTCACCGGGTGTCATCAACTACGCTCTGCGAGCCGATGTCCCGCTGGAAACCTGACGCGCAGGGCCGCCTGATGGCTGCCGCGATCGAGCTCTTCGATGAGCAGGGGTACGAGGCGACCACCGTCGCCGAGATCGCCGAACGGGCCGGGCTGACCAAGCGCACCTTCTTTCGCCACTTCGCCGACAAGCGCGAGGTGCTGTTCAACGGCAGCCAGGAGCTCCAGCGGCTGTGGGTCGAGGGGATGAATGCCGCGCCCGCGGACGCGTCCGCGCTGGCGGTCGTCACGGACGGCCTCGATCCGGTGGCCGAGATGTTCGCCGAGCGCCACGCGTTCGCCCGCAAGCGCGCTCAGATCGTCGTCGCCAACCCGGAGCTGCAGGAGCGGGAGCTGATCAAGCTGCAGACCCTCGCCGGTGCGCTGGCGGCAGCGCTGGGGCAGCGAGGCGTTTCGGCGGACGAGGCGACGCTCGCCGCCCAGGCCGGGGTGACCGTGTTCCACGTCGCCTTCGGCCGCTGGGTGGGGCAGGATGACCCGCGGGCCTTCCGGCGGCTGATCGACGCCTCATTGGCGCAGCTGCGAGTGCTGACCGCCTCGTAGACCTCCGGAACAGGTCCTCAGGCGACGAGCTCTGAGATGAGCGAGTGGCGCTCGTCCTCGCTGGCGAACAGGTAGCGGCGTACCCGTTCGAGCCCCTCGATGTCGTGGACGTCGTCGTCGAGATGGGGGACGAGGATGAGGTCGCGCCCGGCCCCCGACCTCCCCGGCCAGCTCGGCGGTCAGCCGCTCGACGTTGCGGCGATCGCGGCGCGCGAGCAGGTGGTAGTCGGCGAAGTTGGCGGCCACCCGGCCGGCCAGCGCGGCGGGCAGCTGCTCGCGCAGCGCGGCGGTCAGCGCCTCCGGATCGGGATCGCCGGTCACGTCGTGGTGAAAGCGGTTGACGATCACGCCGGCGAACGGCAGCCCTCCCTCGTTCAGGGTGCTCCGGAACCAGATGGCCTCGTCGATGGCCGGCGCCTGGGCGGAGGTGACGAGCACGAAGGCGCTGGTGGGCGCCTTGAGCATCTGCTCGACGGCGGCCGCCCGCTCGGAGAAGTCGTCCGTCATGTCCCCGAGCAGGCCGAAGAAGGTCGTCAGGTCGCCGATCAGGTCGACGCCCGTCACCTTGCGCAGCGCTCCCAGCAGGGGGGCGGCGCCGCGCCCCAGGACCCGCATGCCCAGACCGGTGGGCCGCACGAACGCCTTGAGCGCGCGGCCCTCGAGAAACGAGGTCAGGCGGCCGGGCGCGTCGAGGAAGTCCAGGGCGTTGCGCGAGGGCGGGGTGTCGAGCACCAGCAGGTCGAAGTCGCCCTCGCGCTGCAGCTCGTAGAGCTTGGCCACCGCGGTGAACTCCTGGGAGCCCGAGACGGCGGTCGAGAGCTCGCGGTAGACGCGATTGGCCTTGATCTCCTCGGCGCGCTCGGGATCGGCGGCGATGCGCTCGATGAGCTCGTCGAACGTGCGCTTGGGGTCGAGCATCATCGCCCACAGCTCGCCCGAGAACTCGGTGCCCAGCCGCGCGGGATCGACCCGCCGCGGCTCGTTGGCCAGCTCCTGAAGGCCGAGCGCGTTGGCCAGCCGCTTGGCGGGGTCGATGGTGACGACCGCCACCCGGGCGCCGCGGGCGGCCATGCCGAGCGCGATCGCCGCCGAGGTCGTCGTCTTGCCGACGCCGCCGGAGCCTGCGCAGACGCAGACGCGCTTGCCCTCCAGCAGCTCGGCGACGCTCACGGCGGTCAGTCTAGGCGGGCTGGGCGGCCTCGCTTTCGGCCGCGGCGGCCTCCGGCTCGGCCGGGGGCGGGGCCTGCGGGCTGAGCACGCGCAGGGCGTCGGCGGGCACGTGGACGGCCACCGGCGTCCCCTGGGCGAAGTCGCCGCCGGCACCGGTGTTGGCCACGGAGGCCTGCAGCTGAGCGCCGGTCGCCAGGCGGACCATCACCTGCAGGCTGGCGCCGACGTAGACGGTGCGCTCGACCATCCCCGGCAGGCAGTTGTCGGGCTGGTCGGCCCCGTGCTCGATCAGCGACAGCCGCTCGGGGCGGGCGACGACCTTGACCGGCCCGCGGGCGGTGGTGTCGCCGCAGGCGGCCCGCAGGGTGAACTCGCCGATGGAAATCGTGCAGTGGGCGGGACCGCCGTCGACCGCGTGGGCGTCCATCAGGTTCGAGACGCCGAGGAAGTCGGCCACGAACACCGTGCCGGGCTCCTCGTAGACGTCGGCGGGGGTGCCGACCTGCTCGATCCGGCCGTTGCTCATCACCGCCACCCGGTCGCTCATGCTGAGCGCCTCCTCCTGATCGTGGGTGACGAACACGAAGGTGATCCCGACCTCCTCCTGCAGGGCCTTGAGCTCGATGCGCAGCTGCTTGCGGATCTTGGCGTCGAGCGCGCCGAGCGGCTCGTCGAGGAGCAGCAGCGCAGGACGCAGGACGAGCGCTCGGGCGAGCGCCACCCGCTGCTGCTGGCCGCCCGACAGCTGCGTCGGTCGCCGGCCACCCAGTCCTGAGAGCTCCACCAGCTCGATCGCCTCGTCGACCCGCCGGGCGACCTCGGCCTTGGGCACCCTGCGCCGGCGCAGCCCGAAGGCGACGTTGTCGAACACGTTGAGGTGGGGGAACAGCGCGTAGTTCTGAAAGACCGTGTGGACGTTGCGGCGGTGGGGCGGCACCTGGGCGACGTCGACGCCGTCGAGCAGGATCTCCCCCGCGGTCGGGCGCTCGAAGCCGGCGACCATCCGCAGGGTCGTCGTCTTGCCACAGCCCGAGGGACCGAGCAGGGAGAAGAACTCGCCGGCGTGGATGAGCGCGTCGATGCTGTCGACGGCGACGGCGTCGTCGAAGCGCTTGGTCAGGCCGCGCAGCTCGACCTCGCCCGAGGGGGTCATGTCCCCGCCTCGAGGCCCGACAGCTCGCGCAGCGCGGTGGCGCCGCTGCCCGCGGCGCCGGTCCGGCGCCCGAGCGTCGTGTAGACGAGATAGGCGACGGTCACCCCGAAGAGGGTGACGACCACCAGGATGGTGGCCAGGGCGTTGAGGGCGGGCGTGGTGGTGCCGCCGCGGGCATTGGAGTAGAGGTACATGGGGATGGTGGTGGTCGTCTCGTTGGATGACATGTACTGGGTGACGACGAAGTCGTCGATGGAGAGCGCGAACACGATCAGCATGCTCGCCAGGATGGCCGGCGCCAGCAGAGGGATGAGCACCAGGCGCAGCGCCTGCACGGACGTGGCCCCCAGGTCGCGGGCCGCCTCCTCGTAGTGGCCGCCGATCGAGGCCAGGCGACTGCGGATGATGACCACCACGTAGGACAGCGAGAACGTCACCTGCCCGACCACCTGAGCGGTGGTGCCGAGGTGCACGAGGCTGAAGGGCACGAGGGCCAGCTGGGTGAAGACGACGAGCAGCGAGACCGCCATGACGATCTCAGGGGTGACGAGCGGGATGAGCATCAGCGAGTTGGCCACGCCCGAGCCGCGCCCGCGCCAGCGGGTCAGCCCGAGGGCGAGCAGCACGCCCAGCGGGGTGGCGATGACCATGTCGAGCCCGGCCAGCAGCAGGCTGTGGACGAGCGCGTGGGTGTAGCTCGGGTCGTGGAAGATCGACAGGTTCGGATCGCCCCACCACCAGCGGATGGAGAACCCCTGCCAGACGCTGCGCGAGCGGCCGGCGTTGAACGAGAAGAGGATCGCGATGACCACCGGCAGCAGCGCCCAGAGGATGTAGATCCAGGTGCCGGCGACGAGGAAGCGGGGCCGGCCCCAGGGGTTGCGCAGCCGGGACGGGCAGCAGGCTGCGGCGGCCTCCCGTGCCCGGTCCGGCGACGGTGGCCGGCCGCTGCGCCTCGGGCGTCGCGGTCGCCGTCATGCCAGCCGCCTCTGCTCGCGGATCGTCGCGTACAGGTAGTAGGCCATGCCGACGGTGAGGATCGCCATCAGCACGAGCACCAGCGAGGCGCCGAGGTTCTTCTGCGAGCCGCCCTGCACGAACAGGTTGATCTCGTTGCCGAGCATGTTGGTGTGCGGCGAGGCCGAGATCAGGTCGTTGGTGTAGTAGTCGCCGAACATCGGCAGCACGACGAGCGCCGAGCCGGCCAGGATGCTCGCCTTCGAGAGCGGCAGGGTGACGTGCAGAAAGGCCCGGAAGGGGGTGGCCCCGAGGTCGCGCGCCGCCTCGATCTGGCTGCGGTCGATGCGGTCCAGCCCGGCGAACACCGGGAGGATGAAGTACGGGATGTAGCCGTAGACGAGCGCCATGATGACTGAGTAGGGGTTGCCGTTCAGCCAGTCCGGCGGGTGCGAGATCCCCAGCGAGTGCAGGATCTGGTTGACATAGCCGCCGGGCGAGAGCAGCCCGATCCAGGCCAGCATCCGCAGCAGGTAGCTGACCCAGAAGGGGATGACGAGCAGCATGATCAACAGCGTCTTGGAGCGCTTGGCGTGGCGGGCGACGTAGTAGGCGACCGGGTAGCCGATGGCGAAGCACAGCCCCAGCGAGACGGCCACGTAGACGAGCGTGTTGCGGATCGAGGGCCAGTACTCGCCGCCGGGCAGCGAGCCGCCGAACGCCTTGGAGACGTAGCCGGGGTTCCAGTGCAGCGGGTTCCAGTAGGGGACGGGCTGAAAGAGGAAGTCCACGCGCCCGAAGGCGATGGCCAGCACGGCGTAGGCGGGGACGATGACGAACAGGATCAGCCACACGACGCCCGGGCAGCGCGAAGACCGCCAGTAGCCCGCCCGGCTCTCGATCGAGGTGGCGCTCACGACGACTTGACCGCCGCCCAGGCGTTCTGCCACAGCGCGTCGCCGCGCGTGCTCAGCGGGCCCTGGACGTAGCCGGCCTTGAACTGGCGCTCCTCGATCAGCGTGGTCGTCAGGTTGGGGGCGACCAGCTGGCGCTTGACCACCGCCTGAGAGGTCATGGCGTTGAGCGGCTGCTGATAGAGGATGAAGCCGTAGTTGGAGAACGCCGTCTCCACGTCGAGCACGTGGTTGAGGAACAGGTGGGCGAGGACCGGGTTCTTGGCGCCGCGGACGACCGCCATCGTGTCGTTGTTGATCGGGCCGCGGCCGTCCTTGGGCCACCAGTAGGCGAACGCCGAGGGCTTGGTGCCCTTGGGGGCGTAGAACGGGGCGGCGGCCACATCGCCCGACCATGCCTGGTGCAGCCACAGCGAGGCGTCGGCGAGGTGCTGGTACTCGTTGGTGTCGAACTTGAGGTTGGCGCTCGTGACCAGCTGCTGGATCGCCTTCTGGGCCGCCGCCAGCTGCGCCGCGCTGTCCGTGTTGACGTCCGTCACCCCGTTGCGCAGGAGCGCCATCGAGAGCGCGTCGTGCTGGTCGTCGAGCATTCCGACCAGCCCGGGGATCTTCGGTCCCTCCTGCCACAGCGCGTCCCACGGGTTGCGGTAGCTGGTGGGGTCGAAGTGCGGCAGCTTGTCGCGCGCGCCAGCCGATCCCTGTGGTGTAGATCGTGTACGGCACCGTGTAGCGGCTGCCGAAGTCGTACCACGGGTTGACGAGCGCCGGCCAGGCGTTGGCCTCGAGGTTGGGGATGTAGTCGAGGTTGATCGGGGCGAGCACCTTGCCGACGGCGAGGCGCTCGAGGTAGAGCAGCTCCGGGACGAAGGCGTCGAACTGCACGGCGCCGGACTGGATCTTGGCCACCGCCTCGTCCATCGTGGAGAAGGTCGAGATCTGGACCTTGACCCCGTAGCGCTTCTCGAAGGACTTGATCACGTCGGGGCCGATGTACGCGTCCCAGTTGTAGAGCTGCAGCGGCCCCTTCTCCGGCTTGAGGCCCGAGGCGATCGGCTTGTTGTCGGGATAGATCGGCAGCACCACCGGCACGTCGGGGCGCGCCAGCTGCAGGCCCCCGGGCCCCTCGCCGCGGCTCGGGCCGGCGGACCCGCCGGGCGCGGGCAGAGGCTGGGTCGTGCCGCAGGCCGCCAGCAGACCCGGGACGGTCAGCCCGGCGGCGGCCGCCCCGGCGCGCTGCAGGAAGCGGCGCCGGGTGCTGCGGGGGTGGGGGAGGCCGGGGTCGATCATCGGGGCGCCTGCCCCTCCACGCTCAGCGCGGTGTGGCGGCGCAGCGCGCAACCCAGCTCGCGCGAGGCGATCTCCAGGCAGCGGTCGACCATCCGGTCGGGGGTGACGTCGGGCTGGCCGAGGGTCACCTGCACGCCGAGCCCGTCGAGCAGGCCGGAGAGGACGACGGCGAAGTCGTCGGGATCGCAGTCGGCGTCGAAGTCGCCCTCGCGCTGGCCGTCGCGGACGATGTCGGCGATGAGGTCGCGCTGGCGCCGGTCAAGGCCGAAGTATGAGGTGCGGACGGTCGGGTCGCGGCGGGCGCGGACCCAGATCTCCATCCACAACGTGTAGTCGTTCAGGCCGCCGGGACCGAGGCTCGTCTGCTCGACGAGGTCGACGAGCCGCTCGGCGGGCGTCCCCGCCCGATCCTGGCCGTCGGCCAGGCGCTCGTAGAAGCCGCGGTCGGCGTAGGCCACCGCCTCCTCGAGCAGCCGGTCCTTGGACTCGAAGTAGTAGAGGATCGTGGCCGAGCTCGTGCCCGCCCGCTCGGCGATGTCGCCGATCCGCGTGTCGAACAGACCTCGCTCGTAGAGCACCTCGGCGGCGGCGGCCACGATCTGCGGCTTGCGCAGGTGATCGACCTTCGGGCGCGGGCTCACGGGACGGCGGGCTCCTCTCCGGACGTATACTGAACGGCGGTTCAGGAAACTATCGCGGCTCCGTGATCGCTGTCAAGCCGCGCGTGTGGAGAGAGAGGTGGGCCGTGCCCGACGTCGTCGTCCTGGGAGCCGGGCTGGGGGGGTTGTCGGCGGCGCGCGACCTCGCCCGGGGCGGAGCCGACGTGCTCGTCCTGGAGGCGCGCGACCGCATCGGCGGACGGGTCGACGCCGCCGTTCTGCCCGACGGGCGGACCGTGCAGCTCGGCGGCGAGGTCGTCGGCCACGCCCACCACGCCTACCGCGAGCTGGCCGGTGAGCTGGGACTCGCGCTCGAGCCCAGCTACGTCGCCGACCCCGGCGAGATCAGCTGGGGGCTGCACGACGGCGTCCACGTCGGCGACGACCTGCCATGGATGACCGGCGCCGAGCGAGCCGACCTTGAGCGGCTGGACCTGGCCTTCGCCCAGCTCGCCGCCGCCGTCGATCCCGACGATCCCTGGGGCCACCCCGACGCCGCGTCGCTCGACGCGCTGAGCATCGGGGCGTGGCTGCGTTCCATGGACGCCTCGCCGGCCGCGCACCGCCGCCACACGCTCGCCTCGCTGTCGCTGTCGTGCGACGGCCCCGAGCGGACCTCCCTGCTCTCGGAGCTGCGCAAGCATGCGTGGCTGCCGGGCGAGGCCTTCTACGACCTCGCTGCCTGGGAGGGCCTGCGCTGCACCGAGGGGTCGGCCGCGGTGGTGGCCCGGCTGGCCGCCGACCTGGCCGGCCGCATTCGCCTCAGCGCGCCCGTGGTGTCGATCGCCGTCGAGGGAGCCGCGGGGGTCACCGTCGGCCTGCGCGGCGGCGAGCACGTGCGGGCGCAGGCGGTCGTCTGCGCGATCCCGTCGGGCCCGCTGGGCGCGGTGGAGATCACCGGGCTCAGCGACGCCCGCCTGGCCTCCCTGCGCAGCCAGCGCAGCGCGCGGGCCGCCAAGGTGGTGGCCGCCTATGACCGGTCCTTCTGGCAGGAGCGCGGGCAGAACGGCCTCGCCGAGACCGAGTGGCTGTTCGGCTCCACCTGGCCCCAGGGGCCGGGCGTGCTGTCGCTGCTCGTGCCGCCCGAGCGCCTGTCGGCCTTCCTGGCCGCCCCGCCCCCATCGCGCTCTGAGGCGGTACTGGACGGTCTCGTTCAGCTGTATGGCGACGCGGCGGGACAGCCGGATGCGCTGCTGGAGCGCGCCTGGGGAGCCGATCCGTTCACCCTCGGCTACATCGCCAGCTGGGCCCCCGGCGACCTGCACCGGGTGGGGCCGCTGCACGGCACCCACGAACCGCCCTTCTACGTGGCCGGCTCCGATCACTGGATCGCCGGCTACATGGAGGGCGCGGTCGCCACCGGGCGAGCCGCCGCCCAGGCGGCGCTGGCCGTCGGCGCGCCGGTGTAGGCGGCCCCGCCTGCCGGCTGGCCGAGCGTTTGCGGCCGCTCAAGGGCCGGCCGCCGCCCGCCGATAGGAACCGGTGCGGCTTCACAAGCCGAGCGCGACCACTCGCTTCTTCATCGCCCTGGCGATCCTCGCTGCCTGCCTGACGGCAACCGTGGTCGTCGCCCTCGACGGTCTCTCCCGGGTCAACGCCGCCAACCGCCAGGTGTTCGGCGAGAACCTGCCGACAGCGGAGGCGCTGGACAAGTTGGTGACGGAGCTGGGCGTGGCCGAGGCGGTCAGCCTCCAGATCCGCGCCGCGCCGGACCGCAGCGCCGACCGCCTGCGGGCGCAGCTTGCCCAAATCGTCGTTCCCGAGGTGGGGAGCAATATCCGGGCGGTGCTGGCCCTGAGCGCCGGCGATACGCCGGCGCAGCGAGGCGCAGTCTCAGCGGATCCCCGGTCTATGGCGCACCTTCCTCGCGCTGGCGCGGGCGCAGCTACTCAACCCGGCAGCTGGGGCCGACCGCGCCACGCCGGCCGTCATCGCCCAGACGCTCGACCCGGTGATCGCGCTCGTCAAGAGCCGTCAGTCGGTCGAGGTCAGCCAGGCGGCCTCCGCGCACGTCGCCTCCCGGGACACCTATGGCCGTGTCCGGATGTGGATGCTGATCGTCGCCGCCCTGGCCGTGATCGCCGCGGCGACGATGATCCGCGCCGGCCTGGGCCTGCGCCTGCTCCTGCGCTCCCAGGCGCGCGACCGCAGCTTCGCCCTGAGCTCGAACGAGTACACCGGCCGCCTGCAGGCCACCGAGGACGAGGACGAGGCCCACGAGCTGCTGTGCCGCCAGCTGGAGCGCACTCACCCCGGCGCGCACGCCGTCGTGCTCTCGCGCAACAACAGCGCCGACCGGTTGCAGCCGCGCACGACGCTGGCCGAGCTCGAGGGGCTCACCGGTCCGCTCGACCATGCCCTGCCCCGGGCCTGCCTGGCGGTCCGCTTCGCCACCGGGCATTCTCAGGGAGGTCCGCAGCAGCCCCTGACCAGCTGCCAGGTGTGCGGCCAGTTGGCCGGGCGCTCCAGTTGCGAGCCGCTGGTCGTCGGGGGCGAGGTCATCGGCTCCGTGCTCGTCAACCAGCCGACCGCCACTGAGGAAGCCGACACATCGAGGATCCGCCAGACGGTCGCCCAGGCGGCGCCCGTGCTGGCCAACCTGCGCAACCTGGCCCTCGCCGAGTTGCGGGCGGCCACTGACCTGCTGACCGGGCTGCCCAACCAGCGCGCGGTCCAGGACACGCTCAAGCGGATGGTCGCCCAGGCCTCGCGGACGGTCACGCCGCTGGCCGCGGTGCTCCTCGACCTCGATCACTTCAAGGAGGTCAACGACGTCTACGGCCACGACCGCGGCGACGAGGTCCTGGCCGCGGCCGGCGTGGCGTTGCGCAACGTCGTCCGCGATTCTGACTTCGTCGGGCGCTACGGGGGCGAGGAGTTCCTGATCCTGCTGCCGTCGACGGACACGGCGGGCGCCGTGCAGGTCGCGCAGGCCGTCCGCACGGCGATCGCCACCGTCCGGGTGCCGGGACTCGACCGCCCCATCACCGCCAGCTGCGGCGTGGCCATCCTTCCCGATGACGCCGGCGATGCCGTGACGCTGTTTCGCGCCGCCGACCGAGCCCTCTACGCTGCCAAGGACGCCGGCCGGGACCGGGTGTGCACGGCGGCCGACGGCCCCTCGGAGGCCGGCACGGGGGCCGCCGGACGGCGGGGCAGCTCAGGCCGCGCCGGACGCCCGGGCATCGACGACGGTCTGCCGGACGGCGAGACGCTCCCCCAGCCCGAGGTCGCGCGCCAGCGCGGATCGCACCGCTGAGCGGGCCCGCTCCAGCGGGATCGCCGAATCGCCGATGAGCGTCCTGACGCCGTAGCCGTCGAGCAGCGCCAGCGTCCGGTCGGCGACCTCCTGGGGATCGCAGCGCGCGAACTCCCCGTCGGCGACACCCGCCGTGATCTCGTCGGCGAACCAGGCGTGCATCCGGGCGTAGAGCTCCTCGGCGATGGGGCGCAGCTCGAGGTGGCGCACCGCGCGCAGCCACAGTTCGACCCACAGCACCCAGTCCTGCGCGAGCTCCGGGGTGGTCGGCAGGCACTGGTCGATCATCGCCGCCAGCCGCTCCGTGTGGGTCGCGCCTCGCAGGTCGGCATCGAGCCGCACGGAGCCCGCGTGGGCATAGGAGTACTCGAGCGCCTCGGCGAGCAGGGACTCGCGGCTGTCGAAGTGGTAGTGCACCAGCGAGCTCGAGACGCCGGCGTCCATGGCGATGCGGGCGATCGCCACCGCGTCGATCCCCTCGAGCGCGATCCGCCGTACGGCGGCGGCGAGGATCCGCTCGCGCGCGTTCACGTCACCGCGGGCGCCGGCGTCAGCGCGGGGGCCAGGTCGGCCCGCACGTGGTCGGCGAACCAGGCCACCGCCGCCTCCCGGGCACCGAGCGGCCCGCAGCGGTACCCGCGGGTCTGGAGCCCCTGCTGGACGTTGTCGACGAGGTCGATGTCCTCGTCGAAGACGAGCGTGTTGAGCCGCTGGTTGGCCCACTGCACCAGGCGGGTGCGCGGATCGGCGCCCGGGGCGCGGTAGCTGCCCCAGGTGTCGCTGGTGGCGGCGACGCCGTCGGGGAGCATCTGCCAGGTGTTGACCTGATCGGGGTAGAGGTCGATCGTCGTGTTGGGATAGATGAAGGCGTAGCGCCACACCCGCCGATCGCCCTCCTGCAGGCCCGCCATGGGCGTCACCATCCGCGCGTAGAGACGTTCCAGCCGGTTGCTCGAGGGCTTGTCGCGCAGCGGCGACTCGAACCACACATAGTGCTCGGCCACCTCGACGTCGTAGTGCTTGTAGTCGAGCATCCGCATCAGGCCGGGGTGGGCGATGGGGATGTGGTAGCCCTCGAGGTAGTTGTCGGCCACCGCCTTCCAGTTGGCGGGCTGGCGGCTGCCCCCCGATTCGGCGAACGACTCGAGGGTGTCGATCCGGTAGCGGGCCAGCCGCTGCGGCAGATCACCCACGAGCTCGGCCAGCGGGGTCGCGCCGGGGTCGCAGTTGACGAACACCAGCCCGCACATCACCTCGACGCGGACGGGCAGCAGACCGAGCGAGGGCTTGTCGAGCTTGTCGCCGAAGCCGAGGCCCTCGGGGACGCCGATGAGGCTGCCGTCCAGCCGGTAGGTCCAGCCGTGATAGCGGCAGCGGATGGCCGCCTTGCACTGGCCCGAGCCCGACAAGAGCCGCGAGCCGCGGTGGCGGCAGACGTTCTTGTAGGCGCGCAGCTCGCCGTGCTCGTCGCGGATGACGAGCACCGGCTGGGTGCCGGCGCTGGCGGTCAGGTAGCTGCCGGTGCGCGGCAGCGCCGAGATGTGCCCGGCGAGCTGCCAGGTGCGCTCGAAGATGAGCTCCTGCTCGGCCTCCAGCAGGGCGGGATCCGTATAGAGGCGCGGCTCCAGGGCGGTGCCGGTCTCGGCGGAAGTGGGGGCGGCGATCGTCGACATGCTCCTCATCCTGACTTTGTGATCAGTTGGTGTAATCTACCGCCATGGTCAAGCGCGGCACCTGGCTGTCGATCACTCCCGAGCCCGAGCGCGAGCTTCCCGAGGCGGTGGCCACGCTGGCCGCCGGCCGGCGGGCGGACCCCGCGGCGATCGCCGCCGAGCGCCGGCGCATCGAGCGGCTCGTGCTCCGGCGCGGGCGGCGGCGGTGGCTCGCCTATCTCCACGACGTGGTGGAGCTCATCGAGCGGCGGACGCAGTCCGTCGATCCCGAAGTCAGACGTGCCGGAGAGCGGGCTCGTCTCGTCGTCGCCAACCACCACAACCTGCTGCTGGGGCTGCCGGGGACCGCGGCCCGTCGCACCGCAGCCGACCGCGCCCGCCTGGAGGAGCTGCACCCATGACCGATGCCGTCACCCGCGCCCGCACGTTCGTCGAGACCGTGCTCATGCCCCTCGAGGAGGAGGCCGAGCGCGCCGGCGGGCGCCTGCCCGAGGGAACCGTCGCCGAGATCAAGCGCGCCGCCATCGCCGCCGGCCTGCACGGCGGCAACTCGCCGGCGCGCATCGGTGGGCAGGGCTGGTCGATGCGCGAGTGGTTCGCCGTCAACGAGCAGTTCGGCCGGGTCACCAACGGCCTGCACTGGTGGGTCCCCCAGGTCTACAACGTGTGGGAGGCCGCCACCGACGAGCAGGTCGAGCGCTGGGTCGCCCCGGCGCTGCGCGGCGAGGGCGGCGACGCCTACGCCGTCACGGAGGCCGACGCCGGCTCCGACGCCTCGGGCATCGCCACCACCGCCCACCCGCTGCCCGGCGGCGGCTGGCGGGTCAACGGCGAGAAGTGGTTCGTCACCTCCGGTGACGTGGCGCGGGTGCTGGTCGTGATGGCCAACGTCATCGACGGCGGCCAGGCGCTGCCGACGCTGCTGCTGATCGAACCGGGCGCGCCCGGCGTCGAGTTCGTCGATGACCCGCAGTTCACCCACAACTATCCCCACGGCCATCCGACGATCCGCTTCACGGACGTCGAGATCGCCGCCGACGCCGTCATCGGGGGGGTCGGGGAGGGCGAGGATCTGCAGCGCCGGTGGTTCACCGACCGAGCGGCTGGGAATCGCCACCCACGGCCTGGGCGCGATGTGGCGGCTGCTCGACGAGACGACCGCGTGGGCGCTGCACCGTCAGCAGGGGGGCCGGCGGATCATGGACTACCAGGGCATCTCCTTCCCGCTGGCCGACTCGGCGACCGACGCCGCCGCCGGCCGCCTGCTGGCGCTCGAGGTGTGCGAGATGGTCGACGCGGGCGCCGACCCGAAGGTCATCCACGCCAAGGCCTCGATGGCCAAGCTGTTCGTGAGTGAGGCGGCCGGCCGCTGCGCCGACCGTGCCGTGCAGGCCTTCGGGGTCGCGGCTACCTGCGCTCCAACGTCGCCGAGCGGTTCCTGCGCGAGCTGCGGGTCGACCGCATCTGGGAGGGCACGTCGGAGATCCAGCGGCTGATCATCGCCCGCGCCCTCGAACGGCGCGGCGTCGAGGCGACGATCCATTGAGCGGCACGGCCGTGGCCGCCGCGGTCGATCTGCGGCGGCTGCTCGCGCCGTCCTCGGTGGCGGTCGTCGGGGCGACGGACCGTCCCGGCAGCTACGGCGCCGAGACGCTGCGCAACCTGCGAGGCGATCGGCTTCGCGGGACCGGTGTGGGGGGTGAACCCGGGGCGCGAGGAGGTGCTCGGTCATCCGTGCGTGGCGAGCGTGGCCGAGCTGCCCGAGCCCGTCGATGCCGTGGTGGTGGCCATTCCGGCGGCCGGGGTGCCGGCGGTCATCGAGCAGGCCGGCGCCCGCGGCTGCGGGGGCGCGGTGGTGTTCAGCGCGGGCTTCGGCGAGGTGGCCGGGGGCGGCGCTGCAGGATGAGCTCGTGGCCGCCGCCCGCGCCATGGGCTGGCGGTGTGCGGGCCCAACGGCAACGGGATCGTCTCGCCGGTGCGCCGGGTGGCGCTGTGGGGGGACGCGCTGGGGCCCGTGGAGGCAGGCCACGTCGCGCTCGTCTCCCAGAGCGGCAACGTGGCCGTCAACGCCCTCGCCTCCCGGCGCGGGCTGCGCTTCCACACCGTCATCGCCTCCGGCAACCAGGCGGTGCTGTCGGCGGCCGACTATCTCGGGGAGCTGGCCGGGGAGGAGGGGGTGCGCTCGATCGCGCTCTACCTCGAGGACGACGGCGGCCCCGGCCTGTGTGACGCGCTGGCGGCGTGCGCGGACGCCGGGGTGGCGGTGTGCGTGCTCAAGGTGGGTCAATCGGCGGTGGGGGCTCGGGCGGCGGCGGCCCATTCGGGAGCGCTGGCCGGCGATCAGCGGGTGTTCCGCGCGCTGGTGGCCGAGGCGGGGGCCGCGTGGGCCGGGGACGTGCACGAGCTGCTCGAGCTGGCCAAGGCGCTGGCGGTGCGCCGGCCGGCGGTGGCGGGTCGGGCGGACGCGGCTCTGGGGGACGGCCTGGCGATCATGACCTGCTCGGGCGGGGACTCCGCCCAGGGCGCCGACGAGGCGCTGGCCCTCGGGGTGTCCATTCCGGAGCTGTCCGTCCAGACGACGGAGCGGCTCGCCGAGCTCCTGCCGAGCGCCGCCACCGCGGCCAACCCGCTCGACTACACCTCGATGGTGTGGGGGGACGTGCCCGTCCTCTCTGAGCTGGTGCGGGCCCTCGGTTCTGACCCGGCGATCGGCCAGGTGCTCGTCTTCTATGACCAGCCGGCCGGCCTGACCGGGGCGCTGGGCGACGAGTGGCGGGCGGTGCGCGAGGCGGTGGCGCTCGGCGCGGCGGCCAGCCCGGCTGCCGGTGCTCGTCTCCTCGACGCTGCCCGAGCTGCTCGACGACGCGGCGGCGGTGGAGCTGGCGGATGCCGGGGTGCCGGCCGTCGCCGGGCTGCGCACCGGCGTGCGCTGCGCGGGGGTGCTGCTGGCGGGCGCAGGCGCCGGGGCCGGTGGCCGCCCGGATGCGCGCAGATCGGCGCGACCGCCCGGGCGGTGCAGGAGCGGGCCGGCGGCGGTGGCTGGATGGCCGAGCACGACGCCAAGCAGCTGCTGCGCGAGGTGGGGGTGGCCGTGCCCGAGGGGCGGGTCGTGCTCGACGCCGACGACGCGGCGGCGCTGCTGGGGCAGCTCGGCGGCGCGATCGCGCTCAAGGTGTCGGCGGCCGCCGTCCAGCACAAGTCCGAGCTGGGCGGGGTGGCGCTCGGGCTCGTCTCCGCGCCCGCCGTTCGCGAGGCCTATGACCGGATCGCCGCCCTGGCCGCCGAGCACGGCGGGGTCGTCCTGGCCGAGGCGATGGTCCCCGCGGGGGTCGAGCTGATCGTGGCCGCCCACGACGATGGGGTGGTGCCGGCGCTCGTGCTCGGTCTGGGGGGGATCTGGACTGAGCTCCTGGATGATGTGGCCGTCGTGCCCCTGCCGGCCGGCGCGGAGCGGGTGCGGCGGGCGCTGGGCGCCCTGCGGGGGGCGCCCCTGCTGACCGGCGCGCGGGGCACGGCGCCCGTCGACCTGACGGCGGTGGCCGCGCTGGCCGCCGGGATCGGTGAGCTGGTGGCCGGTGGGCGGGCCACCCTGGTCGAGTGCAACCCGGTCCTCGCCTCGGCGGCGGGCGCGGTGGCGGTCGACGCGGCGGTCCGGCGATGAGGGACGTGATCGTCGTCGGTGGCGGCTTTGCCGGGGTGACGGCCGCCCGAGAGTGTGCGCTGCGGGGTTTCGACACACTGCTGCTGGAGGCCCGCGACCGCCTGGGCGGCCGGACGTGGAGCGCGGAGTGGGAGGGCGAGCGGATCGAGTACGGCGGCGCCTGGGTGCACTGGCACCAGCCTCACACCTTCTCCGAGCTGACCCGGGCGGGGCTGCCGGTGACCGTCTCGGGCGAAGCGGAGCGGGCGGCCTGGTGGGTGGGCGACGAGCTGCGCAGCGGCACGCTGGCCGAGCGCGACGCCATCGCCCGGCGCGGGTGGGACCGGTTCGTCGAGGGGGTGCAGACGGCGCTGCCCCAGCCCCACGCGCCGCTGGGCGCGCTGTCGGAGCTGGCCCGCTTTGACGGGCTCAGCATCGCCTCGCGGATTGCCGAGCTCGGGCTCGACGAGGAGGAGCGCGCCGTGCTGACGGCCGAGCTCGAATCCCTGGCCCACGGCCCGCTCGACGAGGCGGGAGCGGTGTCCGTGCTGCGCTGGCACGCCCTGTCGGGCTACTCCCTGGCGCTCACCCAATTCACCGGTGGGCGGGTGACGATCGACGCCGGCACGGGCGCGCTGCTGGGAGCCATCCGGGCGGGGGCGCCGTTCGAGGTGGCCCTCGAGGCGCCGGTCGTGCGGGTGACGGTCGACGAAGACGGGGGCGGCGCCGAGGTTGAGTCGCGCGACGGGCGGGTCGAGCGCTGCCGCGTGGTGGTGGTGGCGCTGCCGCTCAACGTGCTGGGCTCCGTGGCCTTCGAACCGGCGCTGCCCGCCGACAAGCAGGCGGCGATCGCCGCCGGGCAGGCCAGCCGCGGGATCAAGATCATGGTGCGGGCGCGGGGGCCCGCCGAGCCGGTCAACGCCATCCGGGCCGGCCACCCGTTCGGCTACCTGGCCACCGAGCGAATCGGTGAGGACGGCGTCCAGCTGCTGGTCGGCTTCGGGCCCGACGCCGCTGCCTGTGATGCCGGGGATGCGGCGGGGGTGCAGGCGGCGCTCGAGCGGATCCTGCCCGGCTACGAGCTCGTCGGCGCGACGTCCCACGACTGGCTGGCCGACGAGTACGCCCGCGGGACATGGGCGATCCACCGCCCCGGCTGGTACGGCGCCCATCACGAGGCTCTGCGCCGGCACGAGGGCCGGCTGCTGTTCGCCGGCTCGGACATCGCCAACGGGTGGGCGGGCTTCATCGACGGGGCGATCGAGACCGGTCTGACCGCCGGGGCGGCCGCGGCGGCGCTCAGCCGGTGACCGACGCGCCGCTGACCGGGGCCGGCAGCGTGTCGAGCCCCGCCTCGAGCGCGTCGGCCAGCGCCTCGAGCTCGGACTGACCGATCGCCTCGGCGAACAGGTAGGGCAGCTGCAGGAGCTCGTGGCCGAGCCCCTCGCGCAGGCGGGCGAACTGCTCGGCCTGGGTGCGGGCGCGGGCGTGCTCGGAGAGGGCGGCCCGCACGGCGACGGCCGCCGACGAGTCCAGCTTGGGGCGGGCGCGCTCGAGCTTGGACGCCTCGGCCGCGGAGAAGCGCTCGGGATAGCGGGCGTTGACGATGACCGCGTCGAGGGAGACGCCGTCCTCGGCGAGGGCGTCGCGCAGCCACAGCGTCTCGTTGACGGGCATCTCCTCGGCGGTGGCCACGGCCGCCACCGCGGTGAACTCGCGGTTGGCGATGGTGGCGGCGATCGCCCGGGCCTGGTGGGCGATGGGCCCGACGCGGGCGATCTCGGCGAACGTCCTGGGAGTGCGCAGGATGCCGACCCCATGGCCGGCGGCCGGCGAGTCGACGATCACCAGGTCATAGACGTCGGCGCCGCTCGTGCGCCGCTCGAACTGGGCCAGCTCCCACACCTTGCCGATGCTGAGCATCTCGCGCATCCCGGGGGTGGCCATGGCCAGCGCCTGGAAGAGGCGGCTCGAGCCGAGCGCCTGACCCACCGGCCCCGTCTTGACCCGCAGGTACTCCTCCATCGCCGACTCGGGGTCGATCGAGATGGTGTACAGGCCGTCGGCCAGCTGCACCTCCTCGAAGGTCTCCCCGGACTGGGCGAAGGACTGGCGGACCCGCTCCTGGCTGGCCAGCTCGGCGACGATCGTGCGCAGGCCCCGGCGGGCGGCGACGAGCCCGAGCGCGATGGCCACGGTCGACTTGCCGACCCCGCCCTTGCCGGTGACGAAGATCAGCCGCCGCTCCAGAAGTCCGGACACGACCGTGCAACATAGCCCTCCGCGCCGTTGCCGCGCGGGGGCGACGGCCGCCCGCTACCAGCCGATCTTCCAGAGCAGCTTCTCGATCAGCTGCGCGTCCTCGCCCCAGCCGGCCTCGTTGGGATGGAAGGAGACCTGGAGCTCGCCGCCGTAGACGTGGTTGATCCACGCGTCCTTGTCGCACTCCGAGTGGCCGGTGAAGGCCGCCCGCGGGTCGACGAAGTACACGTGGTTGCGCTGCGTCGCCGCCCGGATGGTGTCGTCGAGCAGATCCGTGGCGCCGTGCAGCAGCGACACGCCGCCGCCCTTTCCGCAGGATCCGAAGATGTACGGATACCCGAGGACGATGACCTTGGCGTGAGGCGCCGCGTGCCTGATCGCCGCATAGAGCGTGTCCAGCCGGCCGGGCAGCTGGTTGCGGATGACCGCGCGCTCCTTGCGCAGCTGGTTCTCACACCAGCTCTTGGCGACCAGGCAGCGGCCCAGGATGCCGATGAAGTCGGCGTCGTTGCCGCCCACGGAGAGGGTCACCACCCCGGTGGAGACGCTCAGGCCGCCGACATGGTCGCCCTCCACCTGATCGTGCAGGACCGAGCTGGTCGTCGCTCCGGCGCAGGCCTCGAAGTCCGTGATGTCGAGCGCCAGGTCGTAGGTGAGCTGCCAGGCGTAGGCCCCGTAGCTGCGCCAGCAGGGCGCCTTGTCGTAGTAGGTGGGGTTGCCCAGCCCCGACGAGTACGAGTCGCCGAGCGCGACCGTGTACGGGATTGTGCTGCGGGGGCGGCGTCGGCGTGGGCTTGGGCTTGGTGGGGGTGCTCACCGCCGGCGGGGTGCCGTGAGCGCCGCCGCAGCTGGGCACGCCCTCGAACTGGCCGTTGTTGGAGCCGCCGCGGGCGAAGACCGCGTTGACCCAGCCCATCCGGTGGTTGTTGGCCTCCGTCCAGGCCCACCAGACGTTGACCGTGCCGTTGCCGATCCCGAACTGCGCGCCCTGCTGCTGGCAGAGCACCCAGTTCTTGCCGTAGTTGAGGTAGCCGACGCGCTTGGCGCCGGCGAACACGGGCGTCCCGCCGTGGATGCCATCACCCGTGATGTAGAAGAAGCACTGGTGCTTGCCGTGGCCGATCGAGTGGCAGGGGACCGGCTTGGCGCTCGGTGGGGGCGTCGGCGTGGGGGTCGGCGTCGGCGCGGGCGCGGCGGACGGCGGCGACCCGTAGGTGGAGCCGCAGTTGGGGACGTTGGAGGAGAACGGCCCGTCGTTCGAGCCGCCGCTGGCGTAGACGGCGTTGACCCAGCCGACGTGCTGGTCGTTGGCCTCCGTGTAGCCCCACCAGCGGTTGTAGTACTGGCCGCTGTGGACGGTGGCTCCCGAGGCCTGGCAGATGATCCAGTTGTGGCCGTGGTTGAGATAGCCGACGCGCTTGCCGGTCGAGTCCTGGACGGGCGCGCCCGCGCTGATGCCGTCGCCGGCCGGATAGAAGCTGCACTGGTACTTGCCCGCGCTCAGCGTGGTGCACGGCACCGTGGCGGCGCCGGCGGTGGCGGCGAGGGCAGCGGTGGCCGCCAGGATCGCCACTGCCGTCACGATGATCGCCGTTCGCCGGCTCATGTCCTGCCTCCTCGGTCGTCCCGTCGCCGGTGTCCCCTGCCAGGGTGCCGGCCTCGTCATCATGAACCCCGGTGCGGCGGCAAGGTTGCGGTGCGGGGGGCCGGGGGCTGCCCCAGACCGGCTTGCCGACCGGCCCATGACGGAGGATTTCCCGGCCCGCCTGCGAATACAGGCGCGTATGAGTTCCCGACGCATCGGAGACCGAAGCTGATGGCCACGCCCGCCAACCGGCCCAAGGTGATCGCGCTCGCCAACCAGAAGGGCGGCGTCGCCAAGACCACGACCACGTTGAACCTCGCGGTGGCCTTCGCCGAGGAGGGGCACCGCGTGCTCTGCTGTGACATGGACCCGCAGGGCAACCTCACCATGTCCCAGGGCATCGACCCCGACACCCTGGACAAGTCGATGTACGACGTCCTCGTCCACCACATCTCGATCCGCGAGGTGATCCGCAAGCGCGAGATCGACGTCGCCTGCGCGTCGATCGACCTGGCGGGAGCGGAGATCGCGATGTCGACGATGATCGGTCGCGAGCGCTCGCTGCAGAAGGCGCTCAAGGAGGTCGCCGACGACTACGACTTCGTGTTCATCGACACGCCGCCGAGCCTCGGTCTGCTGACGATCAACGCGCTGACGGCCTCCGACAAGGTGATCGTCCCCGTGCAGTGCGAGTATCTGTCCATGCGCGGCCTCATCCAGCTGCAGAACACGCTGGCCATGATCAAGGAGAACCTCAATCCCGATGTCGAGATCGAGGGCATCCTGCCGACGCTCGTTGACCTGCGCACCCTGCACGCCAAGGAGGCGATCGAGCTGCTCGAGGAGAACTTCGGCGATCGCGTGTTCGCGTCGCGCATCCGCAAGACGGTCCGGTTCGCGGAAGCACCGGTCAAGGGAATGTCAGTATTGAAGTACGAACCTGACGGAAAGGCCGCACACGCCTACAGGCAGCTCGCCAAGGAGGTCCTCGCACATGGCAACCGGTAAGCGCGCGAGCATGCGCGAGGGTCCGCTCGCCGACCTGTTCCGCAAGACGAGCGAGGACGAGCCCGCGCCCGCGCCCGCCGAGCCTCCGGCCGCCGCTGACGCCGCTGACCGGCCGCCGAGGCTCGCGGGCGCGAGCGCCGCCGTCTGAGCCGGCCGCGCCCGCCGAGCCCCGCCGCCGCGCCCATCCCCACCCGTCGCTCGACGCCGACCTCCCGCAGCCCGAGCCCGAGCCCGAGCGGGTCGCGCGCTCCCCCCAGGAGCGGCTGAACCGAGCCTTCTCCGCCGACATCCCCGAGAACATCCTCGAGCCGGCCGCGACCGCGCCCCTGCCCGAGCCCGACGTCTACGCCCGCTCCGAGCGCGAGCTGCAGGCCTACGCCCCTGCGCCGCCCGCCTCCGCCGGCGGCCCGGTGCTGCGCGTCGTGGGCGTGGGCGGCGCCGGCGTCAACGCCGTCAACCGGATGGTCGAAGCCGACATCTCGGGCGTCGAGTTCCTGGCGATCAACACGGACCTGCAGTCCCTGCAGCTGTCGGCCGCCCACGAGACCCTCCACATCGGCGACGGGGTCACCCGCGGGCTGGGCTCGGGCTCTGACCCCGACCTCGGCCGCAAGGCCGCCCGCGAGGAGTACGACCGCATCAAGGCGATCCTCCGCGGCTCGGACATGGTGTTCATCGCCGCCGGCGCCGGGGGCGGCACCGGCACGGGGGCCGCGCCCGTGGTGGCGCAGATCGCCCGTGAGCTCGGCGCGCTGACCGTCGGCATCGTCACCCGGCCGTTCCAGTTCGAGGGCTCGCGCCGGCGCGAACAGGCCGAGGCGGGCATCGCTGCCCTCGGGGCCGAGGTCGACACGCTGATCGTGGTCCCCAACAACCGGCTGCTGTCCGTGCTGGACCGCGGCGTGTCGATGGTCGAGGCCTTCCGCGTCGCCGACGACGTGCTGCGCCAGGGCGTGCAGGGCATCTCCGACCTCGTCACCCTGCCCGGCCTCATCAACCTCGACTTCGCCGACGTGCGGACGATCATGGCCGATGCCGGCAACGCGCTGCTCGGGATCGGCATGGGGACCGGCGAGCGGCGCTCGATCGACGCCGCCGAGCAGGCCGTCGCCTCGCCGCTGCTGGAGACGAGCATGGAGGGAGCGCGCTCGATCCTGCTCTCGATCACCGGCGGGCGGGACATCTCCCTGTGGGAGGTCAACGAGGCGGCCAAGGCCGTCGCCGAGGCCGCCCATCCGGAGGCCAACATCATCTTCGGCGCGATGGTCGACGAGAAGCTCGAGGATCAGGTGTGGGTGACGGTCGTGGCCACCGGCTTCGGCGAGTCGCCGCGGCGCCGGCGCGATGAGGATCCGTTCGCCGCCCACCCCCGCGTCGACGAGCGCCGTCCGGCGCCCGAACCCGAGCGCGAGCCGCGACGGTCGTTCCGCGAGCCGGCCGGTGAGCCGCGGGTCAGCCGCGTGCGCCGCCCGGCGGTCGATCTCGACGTGCCGGAATTCATCCCCCGCCGATAGGCATCCTCGGACTCAGACGTCACGGCTCCCGTCGTGGCTGAGCAGCTCGGCGTCGTCGCCGCCGGGCACCCGATCAGCGCCTCCACGGGCGCCGACGTGCTGCGCGCCGGCGGCAACGCCGTCGACGCCGCCCTGGGCGCGATGTTCGCCTCGTTTGCCTGCGAGCCGCTCCTGACGGGGCTGGGGGCCGGCGGCTACATGCTCGTCGTCGCCCCCGGCCAGGCGCCGGTGCTGCTCGACTTCTTCGTCGAGGCGCCGGGACGCGGCGGGCCGGATCCCGCTCACCCGCGGGCCCCCCTGCAGCCGGTCAGCATCTCGTTCGGGGACGCGCTGCAGGAGTTCAACATCGGAGAGGCCTCCGTCGGGACCTACGGGATGCCGGCCGGCGTGTGCGAGGCGGCCCGCCGCTTCGGCCGCCTGCCGCTGTCCGAGCTCGTCGCGCCGGCGATCCGCCTGGCCCGCGAGGGCGTGCAGCTCAACCCCATGCAGGCCTACATCATCGAGCTGCTGGCGCCGATCGTCACCGCCACGCCCCAGGCCGCTGCGCTGTTCGCCCCCGGCGGCCGGCTGGTGCGGGCCGGCGACCGCCTGGCGCAGCCCGACCTGGGCGAGGCGCTTCACCGGCTCGGCACCGAGGGGGCGCAGCCGTTCTACGCGGGCGACATCGCGGCGGCGATCGTGGCGTGGCTGGGGGAGCGCGGCGGGATGGTGACGGCCGCCGACCTGGCGGCCTACGCGGTCGTCGACCGCCCGCCCCTGCGGGTCGCCTACCGCGAGGACGAGGTGCTGACCAACCCGCCGCCGTCGGCCGGCGGGATCCTCATCGCCCACGCGCTCGCCCTGCTGGACGGGATCGCGGGCCCTCCGACGATCGCCCAGATCGTCGCCGTCATGGAGAGCACGCAGCGGGAACGCACGCCGGAGTTCCTCACCGGCCTCGACGATCCCGCGTTCGTCGAGGCGTTCCTCGGCGGCGCGGCGGGCGGCTGGGCTCCACGACCCACATCGCCGTGCTCGACCGGGAGGGCTGGGCCTGCTCGGTCACGTGCTCGGCCGGGTCGGCGTCGGGGATCATCGTCCCCGGGACGGGTGTACACCTCAACAACATGATGGGCGAGCACGACCTCAACCCGCTGGGCTTTCACCGTCACCCGCCGGGCCGGCGGATGCCGAGCATGATGTCGCCGACCGTCGTCCTGCGCGACGGGGCGCCCGTGCTCGCCGTCGGCAGCGCGGGGTCAAACCGGATCCGCTCGGCGATCCTGCAGACGATCATCCGCTCGATCGACGACGGGCTCCCCGCCCAGGCGGCGATCGACGCTCCGCGCGTCCACTACGAGGACGGGGTCGTCTACTGCGAGCCGGGGATCGACGTCGGGTCGCTGACGGACGCCGGCCGGACGATCAGCCCGTTTCGGGAGCGCAACCTGTTCTTCGGGGGCGCCCAGGCGGTGGCCCGGGATCCCGAGCGGCCGCTTCTCAGGCGGCGGCGACCCGCGGCGGGGCGGCGCGGCCACGGTCGCGCTGGGCGAGTGAGACGGCCGCCGCGCCGCAGTGCGGACGGCGATCGCGGTGGGGGCCGTGGTGGCGGTGGCGCCTGGCTGCCGTCCTGGCCGGCTGCGGCCTCGACGAGCGCTCGCCCGACCTGTTCCTGCTGACGCGCACCGGCCAGGGCCCCGTCGCTGCGCTGCTGCCCAGCGACGGCGGAACGATCCGCTGCAACGGCGGCCGCGCCCGCACGCTGCCCGGCTCCCTGCTGATCACCGCCCGCGACCTCGCCCAGGATCTCGACAAGGACGCCCGCCACAAGCTGTCGATCCCGCGCACCGCGGCGACCGTGTTCTACTACCGGATCAAGCTCGAGCACGGGACGATCGCGTTCCCCGACGGCGCCGCGCGGACCCGCAAGGAGCTCTCGCGGGCCACGCTGTTCGCCGCCCAGGCGGCGCAGCGCGCCTGCGGCCTGTCCGGATGAGCCGCACATGAGAGCTCGCTGGCGCCCGCGGCCCGCCCCGATCCGGAAAGGCGGCTACGCTCGCCCGATGCTGACGGTCGCCGCCTCCCACCTGATCACCACCGGTCAGGCGATCATCCTCGGTCTCCTGCAGGGGGTCACGGAGCTCTTCCCGGTCTCCAGCCTCGGCCACACCGTCCTCTTCCCGACGCTGTTTCGCTGGCACAACATCGTCACCTGGCAGTCCCAGACGGAGTCGCCGTGGCTGGCCTTCGTGGTCATGCTCCACGTCGGCTCGGCCATCGGGCTGCTCATCTACTTCTGGCGCGACTGGATCCGGATCATCACCGGCTTCTTCCGCTCACGTGGGCAAGCGGCGCATCGAGACGCCGGACGAGCGCCTCGCCTGGCTGATCATCATCGCCACCATCCCGGTGGGGATCCTCGGGCTGCTCCTCGAGCATCCGCTGCGCGACCTGTTCGCCAAGCCGCTGGCGGCCGCCATCTTCCTGATCGTCAACGGCTTCATCCTGCTGGCCGGCGAGCGCTATCGCCGCCGCGCGGAGGTCCGCGAGCTGGCCCAGCGCGAGGGGCTGAACACTGAGGGAGCCCGGCGCCTGGAGACCCTCGAGTACCGCGAGGCGGCGATCATCGGCACCGCCCAGACCGGCGCCCTGCTGGCCGGCATCAGCCGCGACGGGATCGTCATGACCGGCGGGCTGGTGCGCGGCCTGAACAACTCCGACGCCGCCAAGTTCGGCTTCTACCTGGCCACGCCGCCGATCCTCGCCGCCGGCATCCTCAAGTTCTCAGACCTCACCGGTCCCCTGGGCAACGGCGGCGTCCGGGGCGCAGCGGTGGTGGCGGCGATCTTCGCCGCCGTGGCCGCCGTCATCACCGTCCATTTCCTCAGCCGCTACTTCGAGCGGGGCAACCTGCGGCCGTTTGCCATCTACTGCCTGGTGTTCGGCGTGTTCATGGTCGGCTTCACCCTGGTCGCCGGCGCTCCGTAGCGGGCGGCGCGAGCCGCGCTGTCAGCTGAAGCGGACCTTGCCGTTGGAGCGCGCGCGGGCCTGGGCGCGGTCGACGAAGTCCAGCCGCTTGGTGGCCGCCCGGAACAGCCGGGCGACGAGCTTCAGCCGGGCGTTCTCGGAGCGCAGGTCGAGCAGCCCCTGCTTGGCGTCGAGGCCGAAGTCGACGGTCGCCGCCATGCCGTAGGCGTCGAGCTCGTCCAGCTCGGCGTCCTCGGGCTCGCGGTCCGTCGCGCGCTTGACGAGGTCGGCGTAGGCGGCGCGGGCGGTGCCGGCCGCCTCAGTGTCGAGCGGCTCGCGCTCGTCGGTGAGGAACTCGACGACGCCCGCCGGGTAGGCGAGGTGGCCCTGGCGCTCGAGGACCCGGAAGACCCGGGTGCCCCGGGTGAGGATGTTCATCCGCCCGTCGTCCATCTCCTCGAGGACGCGCTCGATCTCGCAGGCGCAGCCGATGTCCCGCAGCCCGTCGTCGGACATCCAGAGGATGCCGAACTCGCTCTCGGACGCGAGGCACTCGCTCATCATCTGCTTGTAGCGCTCCTCGAAGATGTGCAGCGGAACGAGCTCTCCGGGCAGCGCCACCAGGCCCGAGCGGGAACAGCGGGAACTCGCGTTGCACCTCGTCGGCCATCGCGCGTCAGTTTACGGCCGCGCGGCACGCGGCTCCCGCGCGCGTCAGGGACGGCGGGCGGTCAGCAGCAGGTTGTAGAAGATCGCCGGCGGCAGCACCGGCTCGAGCAGCTTCTCGTCGACGCGCTGGAGCATCAGGTAGCCGTGGAAGGCGTAGCGGCGCCACAGCATGGGCACGTCGGCCGGGTCGGCGGAGGCCTCCAGCCCCCGGTTGAACCACCCGAACCAGTTGGCGGCCAGCTCCTCGCCGCGGACGATCGACCTCCGTGAAGCCGGTGCGCTTGGCATGGCGCGAGAGATCGACGGGGTCGAAGGCGTGGATGTCGACGAAGCGCTCGAGGTCATGGTCGTGGGCGTGCTGCGTAGCCGTCGCCGCCCGGCGGCGGGGCGGGGCTGGCGCCGATCAGCCGCCGCCACACCGGCGCGCAGCGCGTTGGCGCCGCGCTTGGGCAGCGAGGCGATCCGGTCGCCGACCCGCGAGGGCTCGCCGGCGAACACGATCCGTCCGCCGGGTCGCAGCACGCGGTGAAACTCCGTGAAGGCGCGGCGCAGATTGGGCAGGTGGTGCAGCACGGCGTGGCCGAGCACCAGATCGAAGCTCTGGTCGGCGAACGGCAGCGACTCCGCGTCGGCCCGCGCGGCCCGGACGGTCAGACCGAGTCGCTCGGCGTTGGCGGACAGGGTGGCCACCATGCCGGGCGAGATGTCCGTGCAGGTGGCCTCCCGCACGACGCCCGCCCGGAGCATGTTGAGGCTGAAGTAGCCGGTTCCGGCACCGATCTCCAGCGACCGCTCGTAGCCGGCGTCGAGCTCTGAGCCGAGCAGCTTGCGCAGCTTGCCGAGAACCTGCTGGCGGCCGATGTCGCCGAAGTCGATGCCCCACTTGGAGTCATAGCTCTCGGCGGCGACGTCGTGGTACCGCGTGTTGACGTCGCGGATCTCGTCCGCGCTGCGCAATGCCTCCATGCCGTCGGCCAGATTACCCTCTCGGCTCCGATGTCCGTCCCCACCTACCGCCAGCACGACCAGCCCCCGGGGTGCCCGCCGCTCGAGCTGACCGGCGAGCGCACCCTGCCCGACGTCCCCGCCGAGAACTACTGGTACCGCCGCCACCTCGCCGTCTATGAGTGGATCGGAGCCCGGGTGATCGGCAGGCGGGTGCTCGACATGGCCTGCGGCGAGGGGTACGGCTCGGCGGTCCTGGCCCGGGGCGCCGAGAGCGTCGTCGGCGTCGACGCCAACCCCGAGGCGTTCGAGCACGCCCGCCTGCGCTACACGCGCCAGGGCCTGCCTTCGAGCGCGGGATGGTCGAGAACTACGGCGAGCCGGGGCCGTATCGACGCCGTCGTCTTCCTGCAGACGATCGAGCACGTCCACGACCCGGTGGCGGTGCTGCGCCACTTCCGCTCGCTGCTGGCGCCCGGCGGAGTGGTCTACGTGTCGACGCCCAACCTGCTGACGCTCGCCCCGCCGGGCGCCGAGAAGTCCGACAACCCGTGGCACCTCAAGGAGTACCGCTCCCACGAGTTCGACGCCCTCTGCCGGACGGTGTTCGCCGACGTCGAGCTGCTGGCGCTCGTCCACGCCCGGCAGGCTGCGCGCCCACGAGCTGGCCCTCCGGCTGCGGCTGGGACGCCGTCCACGCCCGCCTGGGGCTGACCGCGCCCCTTCTATGACCGCTTCACCCCGGCCATCTCGGCCCGCGACTTCACGGCTGCGGCCCTGGGGGCTGGACCGCGCCCTGGATTTCCTCGCCGTCTGCCGCTGACGGCGGGCGCGCCCGCGCAAGTACCCTCGCCCGGCGTGCCCCCGACGGCGAACTGGCGATCGTGCTGCACACCCACATGCCCTATGTGGAGGGCTTCGGGACGTGGCCGTTCGGCGAGGAGTGGCTGTGGGAGGCGATCGCCACCTGCTACCTGCCGCTGGTGGAGCTGCTCGACGAGGTCGCGCCCGACGGGGACGCGCCGGTCACGCTGTCGCTGACGCCGGTGCTGGCCGATCAGCTCGAGCCAGCCGGACGCGATGGCGCGCTGCCTGGCCTTCCTGCGCGAGATCCGGCCCGAGTCACACCGCCGCGACATCGCCGAGCTGCGCGACGGCCGGGGCCCCACGGCGCTGTCGGCGGAGCTCGAGCGCTCGGCGACCGCGTACGCGCGGGCCGCCGACCGCCTGGCTGGAGATCGACCTGCTGGCCGCGCTCGGCCGCCACGTCAGCTGGACCTCGGCGGCCACCCACGCGGTGCTGCCGCTGCTGGCCACCGACAGCGGTATCGATCTGCAGGTGCAGACGGGCATCGCGGCGCACCGGCGGCGGTTCGGGGCGTGGGCGCGGCGGCTTCTGGCTGCCGGAGTGCGCCCACGCCCCGTGGCTGGATCCGCTGCTCGAGGCCGGCCGGCGCGCGGGCCGGCTGCGTCGAGCTGACCGGATCTGTTCGGGCTGGGCGACCCGCGGCATCTGACGCCGCTGCGCTCCGAGGCGGGGACTCGTGCTGTGGCCTATCGATCGGGCGACGATCGCGCTCGTGTGGGGCGCCGGACGGCTACCCGTCGCGCCCGCGCCTACCGCGACTATCACCGCTACACCACCCATCGCCACCGGGCCTGGAGGATCGACGGCGCCCCCTACTCCCACGAAGCGGCGCTCGAGCAGGTCGCGGATCGACGCCGCCGACTTCGTCGCGCGCGTCCGCGAGCGGGTGGCCGGCGGGGGGACATGCGTGTGCGCGCTCGACACCGAGCTGTTCGGGCACTGGTGGCACGAGGGCCTCGCCTGGCTGCGGCTGGTGCTCGCCGAGGCGCGGCGCCAGGGGCTCGCGCTGACGACGCTCGATGAGGCGCTGGCGCGCTGCCGGCCGGTGGCCGCTACACGACCGCGATCTGCCGATCACCAGCTGGGGCGAGGGCGGCGACCTGCGCACCTGGAGCGGCCCCGACGTGGCCGCTCTGGCCTGGCAGGCTCGCACGGCCGAGCTGCAGGTGGCCGCCGCCGCCGGCGGGGGCGCCCGGCCGTCGAGCGCGCGCCTTGCGCGAGCTGTTGGCGCTGCAGTCCTCTGACTGGGCCTTCCAGGCCCACCGGCAGCTGGCCGGCGAGTATCCGGGCAGCGGGCCGGCGCCCACGCGGCGGCGCTGCGGGCGGCGCTGGCCGACCCCGGCGGGTCCGAGCCGGCGCTGCGCGGCTGGCGCCCGACCTGCGGCTGGACGCATTGAGGCATGCTCCCTCCGGGCCTGTGTGCAGTGCGGGAGGAGATCACAAACGTGGCACGATGCGGCCGGCCGACGACGCTGCCACGACGACGGCGGAAAATACTGTGGACGTTGCAGGACCTGTGCGGTTTGCCGACCGAACGGGTGTGTCATCTGAGGTGCGCTATCGGGTCCTAACTCGACACACCCCGTGCCACCGGCCGGACGGCTCGCCGTAGCCTCCACGTCGACGCCCTTCGTGCGCACGACGCCGCTCCGGGCAGGTGCGCCCGGGTCTATGGCGCCCAGCGGAACGTCTCGGGCGCCTCGCGCATGCGGATCACCTTGGCGGGCACGCCGCCGACGACGGCGTTGGCGGGCACGTCGGTGGTGACCACCGCGCTGGTGCCGATCACCGAGTTGTCGCCGACGCCGGCGCCGCGCAGGATGCAGGCGCCGTAGCCGATCCACACGTTGTGGCCGATGTCGACGTCGCGCTTGTAGATCCCCTGCTCGCGGATCGGTCGCTCGACCTCGACCATCCCGTGGTCGAAGTCGATCATCATCACCCGGTCGGCGACGATGCACTCGCGGCCGACGGCGATGTGCTGGAAGGCCGAGATCGTGCACTCCTGGCCGAACACGGTCTTGGCGCCGATCGACAGCTCGCCCTCGTGCACGCGCACCTTGCAGCCGTGGCCGAGCCACGACCACCGGCCGAGGTAGACCCGCGCGTCGCGGCCGATCTCGAACTTGACGCCCGGGCAGACGAAGCACAGCCCGTCGGTGACCAGCCGCCCGCGCCAGCGCAGCTTCAGCCACACCCAGCGCGCCGGCCAGGAACAGATAGCCCCAGCTGACCATGTGGTTGGCGCGGGCGAAGCGCACGAACGCGAGCGGGCCGCCGCGCAGGGGCGCGGGGCGGCGTCCGGATGTACTGCGGCGGCGCCGGCGGCTTCTTGACCCTCGTCGCGGTCACGGCGGCAATCGTAGACATCGCCTCGCCGTTCATCACACGGCCGGCGCCGGGCGTGGACGGCCACTCGGCCTGGCATCATGGCGGGCCCGCGATGAGCAGCTCCGACCAGCCCCTCGCCCAGCGCCTGCTCGACGGCGACCGGCGCGCCCTCGCCCGCGCGATCACGCTCGTCGAGAACGACGACCCCGAGGGCTGGGAGCTGGTGCGCGAGGTCTATCCCCAGCACCGGCCGGGCGGCCATCATCGGCTTCACCGGGGCGCCGGGGGTCGGCAAGTCGACGCTGCTCAACGCCATGACGACGCTCGAGCGCCAGCGCGAGCGCTCGATCGCCGTGCTGTCGATCGATCCGTCCTCGCCGTTCACCAAGGGCGCGCTGCTGGGCGACCGGATCCGCCTCACCGACCACTTCCTCGATCCCGGCGTGTTCATCCGCTCGATGGCCAACCGCGGCGCGCTCGGCGGCCTCAGCGAGTCCGCCCTGCAGGCGGCGCTGCTGATGGACGCCTCGGGCCGCGACCTCGTGCTGCTCGAGACGGTCGGCGTCGGCCAGGCCGAGATCGACATCATCGACCACGCCGACACCGTCGTGCTGGTGCTGATGCCGGGCTCCGGCGACTCGATCCAGGCGCTCAAGGCCGGCGTGATGGAGATCCCGGACATCATCGTCGTCAACAAGGCCGACCACCCGCTGACCGACACGATGGTGCGCGAGATCAAGTCGGTGCTGGCGCTCGGGCCCCAGGCGGACTGGAAGGTGCCGATCATCCGCACCGAGGCCGCGCGCGGCACGGGAGTCGAGGAGCTCGTCGACAAGCTGGACGAGCACCGCGCGTACATCGAGGCCGAGGGCACGCTGTCAGAGCGCCGGCGGCGCAACCTGATGAACGAGGTGCTGGCGATCGCCACCGCGCGGATGCGGCGCGAGCTCGAGTCGGCCCTGCACGAGGACGAGCACGTCCAGGAGCTGCTCGACCGAGTGGTCGCCCGCGAGCTCGATCCCGCGAGCGCGGCGACGACGATCCTCGACGAACGCGTGAAGGCCTGAGCCGTTGGCCGACGCGCTGACCGTGCCCCACGCGGTTGCGGCGATCGTGCTGTGCGTCGCCGGTATCGCCAAGCTGCGCACCCCCGGCACGGCCGGCCGCGGCGGTCGGGGTGCCGTCCTGGCTGGTGCGCGCGTTCGCGGGCTGCCGAGCTGGCGCTCGGGCGCCGCCGCGCTGGTGTGGCCGGCCGTCTCCCCGCTGATGGCGCTCACCTACGCCGGGCTCGCCGCGCTGACCTTCGCGCTGGCCCGCCGGGCGGCCTCGCTGCGGCTGCTTCGGCGAAGGCGACGCCCCGGCCTCCGGCGCCCAGTCGATGCTCAGCGTCGTGCTGGCGCTCGTCTCGGTGGTCGCCCGCCCACGGCGCCGGCTGGATCGCTGCACCGGCCGCTGCCCACCGCGCTCGTGCTCGGGCTCGGTATCTGCCGCCGCCGCCTATGGGACGGTCGTCGCCTACGCCGAGATCCCGATGGCCTGGCGCGCCTGGAGCGCCTCATGAGCGCCACCGCGCGGATCGCCGGAGCGGGTCGGCTCGCTGCTCGAGCGCCGCAGCTCTCGCCGCGGGCGTCCTGACGCAGGCCGCCGTCGCCGGCTCGGCCTTCGCGGTCGCGCCGGTCCGCTACCTCGTGCGCCCCGGGACGGCCTGGGCGGTCATCGACGCCCGACGGCTGCCCGCCGGGCTCGCGCTGTCAGGACGGCTACACGGCGTTCTGCTGCGAGATCGAGCACGGCAACAACCGCTGCCCCGAGGGGAGCTACGTCGCCGGCTGGTGGAAGTGCACGGACTACCAGGGCTCCGGGCTCTGCCACGACCAGGGCTACCGCTACTACCTCGACTGCAACCGCACGCCCGGCACGCACTTCCCGGGCGGCTGCCAGTGCGCCAACGGGCAGTGCTCGGACCGCCGGGTGGACTGCAACCACTTCCGCTACGGCCAGTGCAACACCCAGGTGCACGGCGAGACCGAGGTCGTCTGCCGCCTGGTCATCTGCCAGCCCCCGGCCCAGGTGGCCGGCCTGAACTGCAACGGCACGGAGATGGTCGACGACAACACCTGCACCCACGAGGCGGGCTGCCTCCACGGGCTGGCGGTGCCGGTGCAGGGCGGGGGAGGGGCCTAGGGGTGACCGCGCTCGTGTCCGCCGAGACGGTGCTGCTCGTGATCCTCGTCGTCCTCGTCGCCGGGCTGCTGCGCAGCCACGCCGAGATCCTGCGGCGCCTGGGACCCGACGGCGTCCCGGTCCCCGGCTCCGATCCGGCCTCGCCGCCCGCCCCGGAGCGGCCGCCGGGCGCCCCCGCCGCGGCCATCGCCGGCGTCGACGCCCGACGGTGACGCCGTCGCGCTCGACCTCAGCGCCCCCGGGGCGCCGACCCTGCTGGCCTTCCTCTCCAGCGGCTGCACGACGTGCGCCGGGTTCTGGGCGGGACTGCCGGAGGCCGAGCTGCCGGGCGGCGTCGAAGCGGTCGTCGTCACCCGGGGCGCCGATCGCGAGCGGGTGGCGCCGCATCCGCGAGCTCGCCCCGGCGGGCGTGCCGGTCGTCATGTCGTCGGCGGCGTGGGAGGACTACGCCGTTCCCGGCTCGCCGTACTTCGTGCTCGTCGACGGGGCGATCCGCGGGGAGGGGGTGGCCACCAGCTGGCGGGCCCTCGAGTTCGCTGGTGGGGGATGCGATCGCGCAGGACGGCGCTCCCGATGACGACACCCGCGCGCCGTCGGGCGGGACCGAACGCGCGCTCACCGTCGAGCACACGCTGGCCGCCGCCGGCATCGGCCCCGACCACCCCAGCCTGTACCCCGGCGATCCCCGGCCGCGATGATCGGGCCGGCGTGGCTGGGCTGCGCGGCCGCCGTCGTCGCCGCGATCCGCGCGGCGTGGTCGCCCTGAGGGGAGTCGATGCTCGCGAGCATCACTCCGCTCGGTGAGCGGGGCCGCCACAGCCATTTCGCGGTCACGGTGACCGCCTTTGCCCTCGGCGCCACCGCCGCCGGGGCCGCCGCCGGGCGCCCTGCTGGGCGCGCTCGGCGGCCTGCTGCCCGCGAGCTTCGGCGAGGACGGGCGCCTCGTGGTGGCCGCCGTCGCTCTGCTGGCGCGCCCTCGCCCTCGACCGCAGCCGGCTGAGCACCCCTGGTCCGCGACGCCAGGTCGACGAGCGCTGGCTGGACCGCTATCGCGGCTGGGTGTACGGCCTCGGCTATGGCTCGCAGCTGGGTCTCGGGGTGGTGACGGTGGTGACGAGCGCCGCCACCTACGGGGCGCTGGTGTGCGCGCTGCTGACCGGCAGCGCCTCCGCCGGGGCGCTCGTCGCCGGTGTCTACGGGGCGCTGCGCGGGCTGACGCCGCTGCTGGGCGCCGGCGTGCGGACGCCTCAGCAGCTGCTCGCTCTCCATGGTCGGCTGTCGCGCGCCGAGCCGGCCACGGTCTCAGCCGGAGCATTCCTGCTGGCGGCAGCCGGTCTCGCCGGACTGGCGGCGGGACTCGCCGGCGGACTGTCGTGAGGCTGGCCGCCCACGGCTTCGAGCTGACGCTCCCCGCGGGCTGGAGCGGGCGCATCTTCCAGCGGCCGGGCGGCAACGCGACCGTCCACGCCGGGGACTTCCGCCTCGCCCTCGGCGACGGCGAGTTCGGGGACCGCAGCACCGGCCAGATGCCGGCGGGGGCGTCGTTCCTGGCCCTCGTGGAGTACCTGCCCGGTCGGGGCCTGCGCCCGGGGGCGGGCCTCTACGCCCGCGAGGGGATGCGCGCTGCCGCTCGATCCGACGGCCTTCTCGCCCCGCAAGCTGGCCCACATCCGCCCCGGCCAGGAGGGCACCCAGCAGTTCTTCACCGCCGCCGGGCGGCCGCTGTGCCTGTACGTCGTCCTGCGCCGCCGGCGCAGTCCCGCGTCGCCGTCAGCTGGCGACGGTCGGCGCCGTCCTGCGCACCGTGCGGATCGCCGGGGCCGGCGAGATGACGAGCGAGCCCGTATAGCGGGCGGCGTCGTGGGCCGGCGGGGTGACGCAGCGCGTCAACCCGATGCGGCGGGGGTTGCGGTAGGAGGCCCGCACCCCGGTGGCCAGCAGCTGCCCGGCGATCGTCTCGGCGCGGGTCACCCGGACGGTGATGGTGAACGGGGCGGCCTCGCCCTTGGCGTAGCGCACCCCCGCGCAGCGCTCCGGGGCCAGGAAGGTCGCGGTCCCGGTGTAGTAGCCGGGGGAGCGGCGCCGCAGGGTCAGCTGATCGAAGGCGGGCGGTCCGGTCCGGGTCCGGGCGCGCTTGAGCGCCACGACCGCGCAGGCGCCCGCCGGGCAGGGGGAGGTGAACGTCCAGGCCCGCTTGACCGTCTCCCCGACGAACTCCCCGCCGGTGTTGAGCGCATCAGTCACGTGGCCGGTCATCGCGAACTGGCCCTGGAGGCGGGCCGCGCCGAGCAGGCCGGCGGTGCCCAGCCGGGCCGCGCTCCCCGCTGCGGGCGTTGCCGCGGCCGCGAGCGCTGCCGCGACGGCCATTGCCCCGCCGAGCGACCGCCTACGCATTCGAACCGGGGTAGCCGATCGCCAGTTCCGTCAGCAGGCGGACGCCGAAGCCCGTCCCGCCCTTGTCGAGATACTCCCGCCCGCCCGCGCGACCGTCATCACCGACGGCGGCGATGTCGAGGTGGGCCCACGGCACGTCGCCCGCGAAGTGATGCAGGAACTCGGCGCCGGTGATCGCCGAGGCCTCACGGCGCTGGGTGCGGTTGGTCAGCTGGGCGTAGCGCCCCTTGACCATCTCGGCGTAGGCGGGATGCAGCGGCAGCCGCCACAAGAGCTCCCCGGTGCGCTCGCCGCAGGCGATCAGCTCCTGGGCGAGCGCGTCGTCGTTGGCCATCACCCCGGCGTAGGTGGCGCCCAGCGCCACCACCACCCCACCGGTCAGGGTGGCGATGTCGACGATCGCCTCGCAGCCGAGCCGGCGGGCGTGGGTGAGGCAGTCGGCGAGCACCAGCCGGCCCTCGGCGTCCGTGTTGTTGATCTCGATGGTCGTCCCGTCCATCGCGGTGACGATGTCGCCGGGCTTCATGGCGCCGTCGCTGACGAGGTTCTCGGTCGCGCCGACGATCGCCAGCACGTTGACCTCCGCCTCGAGCTCGGCCAGGGCCCCCACCGCCTCGATGACCGCGGCGCCGCCCGCCATGTCGAACTTCATCTCGATCATCGAGTTGGGCGGCTTGAGGGAGTAGCCGCCGCTGTCGAAGGTCACCGCCTTGCCGACCAGCGCCAGCCGCGGGACATCGGCCGTCGCGCCGGCGTACTCGAGGACGATCAGCCGCGCCGGCTGCACGGAGCCCTGGGCGACGGCGGCAAACGCGCCCATGCCCAGCGCGCGCAGCTCCTCCTCGCCGGCGACGGTGACCGTCACCGCGCCATGGCGCTCGCCCAGCTGCCGGGCGTAGTCGGCCAGCGCGGTGGGGGTGAGGTCGTTGGGCGCCCTGTTGCCGAGATCGCGCGCCCGGTTCTGGGCGTCGGCCAGGATCCGGGCCCGGGCCACGACGTCGGCGAGATCCGTGCCGGTGGCGGCGACCGTCAGCCGCCGCGAGACGGTCCTCGTCGGTCGCCGGCCTGTAGCGGGTGAAGCGGTAGGCGCCGAGCACCGTGCCCTGCACCAGGCCGGCGGCGTGGCGGCCGTCGCCGCCCCGCGGCAGCTCCCAGGCGAGGTGAGCCGTTCCGATCTCCCGCCCGCGCCGTGCGGCCACCGCAGCGGCGATGCGCGCCCGCTCGGCGTCGAACTGCTCGCGCCGTCCCAGCCCGACGAGCAGGACCCGCCGCGGCCCGGCGTGAGCGACCGTCACATGCTTGAAGGTCGCCTTGGCCTCGCCGGCGTCGACGAACGCCTGCAGCGCGGGGTCACTCAGCATCTCGGACTCGAACACGCCGACGGCGACGGTGTCGGCCTCAGTCGCGAACGCGGTGGCGGTGGTGGCGGCGACCTGCACTGGCCCGGGCACGTTACCGGCGGGCGCCGGACGCGTAGCATGGTATGGCCACCGTCAGCGACCTCCGGAGACCGAACGCCATGCCCAAGACCGTGATCCTCTCAGCCGCTCGGACCCCCGTCGGAAAGCTGGGCGGCGGTCTGGCCTCTCTGGACGCCACGGACCTGGGCGGCACCGCCATCAAGGCCGCCCTCGAGCGCGCCGAGGTGGACCCCGCAGGACGTGCAGCACGTCGTCATGGGCCAGGTGCTGCAGGCCGGCCAGGGCCAGATTCCGTCCCGCCAGGCCCAGATCAAGGGCGGCATCCCCAAGGAGGTGCCCTCCGAGACGATCAACAAGGTGTGCGCCTCCGGCATCCGGGCGGCCGGGATCCTCGATGCCTCGATCCGGGCCGGCGACCTCGACGTCGCCGTCGCCGGCGGGATGGAGTCGATGTCCAACGCTCCCGTACATGCTCAAGCAGGCCCGCTTCGGCTACCGCATGGGCGACGGCAAGGCGATCGACGCGATGATCAACGACGGGCTGACCAACCCCTTCAGCGGCAAGCACATGGCCCAGGAGGCCTCCGAGGTCGCCGCCGAGCTGGAGATGACCCGGGCCGACATGGACCGGTGGGCCCTGCGCTCGCATCGAGCTGGCGATCAAGGCGACGGACGAGGGGCGCCTGCCCGAGGAGATCGTCGCCGTGACCGTCAAGGGACCGCAAGGGCGACACGGTGGTCGAGGTCGACGAGTCCCCGCGCCGGGATTCGACGCTCGAGTCGCTGTCCAAGCTGCCCCCGATCTTCCTCAAGGACGGCTCCCACACGGCGGGCAACTCGCCGGGCGTCAACGACGGCGGCGGGGCACTGGTGCTCGCCTCCGACGAGTGGGCCAAGGCCAACGGCAAGACGGTCCTGGCAACGATCATCGCCCAGGGTCAGGTGGCCGACGATTTCGCCTACCTGGCGCGGACCCCCGCCAAGGCGGCGCTGCTGGCGCTCTCCAAGGTCGGCCTCAGTCCCTCCGACATCGACGTGTGGGAGATCAACGAGGCGTTCGCGTCGGTGACCCTCAACTCGATCCGGATGCTCGAGATCGACGAGGAGAAGGTCAACGTCAACGGCGGCGCGGTGGCCCTCGGCCATCCGATCGGCGCCTCGGGCGCGCGGATCCTCGGTTCGCTGGTGCTCGAGCTGCGCCGGCGCGGCGGCGGTCGCGGCTGCGCGGCCATCTGCTCGGGCGGCGGCCAGGGCGACGCGGTCATCGTGGAGGTCAATGGCGGCTGAGGACGCGGACCCGGCGCCGGCGCCGCCGCGCGGGGCGCCGCCTTCTTCGATCTCGACCGGACCCTGATGCAGGGCTCGTCGGCGTTCCAGTTCGGGCGCGCGGCCTACCGGGCCGGTCTGATGGGGCGCCGCCAGCTGCTGGCCGACGCGTCTGGCCAACCTGCAGTTCCGGCTGCGCGGGGCGACTGATGCCGATTCGCTCGCCCTGCGCGAGCGGATCGCGGCCTCGCTGGAGGGCGTGCGCGTGGCCGACGTCGAGCGGCTGGGCGTGAGCGTGCTGGCGGGGATCCTGCCGCGCGTGTACCCGCAGATGCTGGAGGTCGCCCACCGCCACCAGGACAACGGCCTGCGCGCCTACATCGTCACCGCCGCCTCTCAGGAGCTGGCCGAGATCCTCGCCACCGTGATGGCCTTCGACGGGGCGATCGGATCGGAGATCTCCGAGGTGGTCGACGGCGTCTACACGGGCAAGGCGACCGGCGTGTTCGCCTATCGCGGCGGCAAGGCCGAGCGCTCTGCACGCGCTGGCGGCGCGCGAGGGCATCGACCTGGCGGCCTCCTACGCCTACTCGGACTCCGAATCGGACCTGCCGATGCTGCGCGCCGTCGGCCATCCGGTGGCGGTCAACCCCGACGGCGAGCTCGCCCGGATCGCGCGGGCCGAGAACTGGGGGATCCTGCGCTTCGACACCCTGCGCCGGCGGCTGGCCACCGCCGGGGCCCTCCTCGGCGCGGCGGCGGCCGGCGGAGTGGCCAGCGCGGTCCTCCTGCGCCGCGCCGTCTCCGCGGCGATCGGCCGTCTATAGACTGCTGCCCGCGCGCCTGGCGGCGCGCCTGACATGAGCGCCACTGAGCAAGAAGATCCGCGTCGTCGTCGCCAAGCCGGGGCTCGACGGCCATGACCGGGGGGCCAAGATCATCGCCCGCGCCCTGCGCGACGCCGGCATGGAGGTCATCTACACGGGCCTGCACCAGACCCCCGAGCAGATCGTCGAGACGGTCATCCAGGAGGACGCCGACGCCGTCGGCCTGTCGATCCTGTCGGGGGCGCACATGACGCTCGTGCCGCGGATCATGGAGCTGATGAGCGAGCAGGGCGTCGACGACGTCGTCGTCACCGTCGGGGGCACGATCCCCGCCGACGACGTCGCGGAGCTCAAGACACTCGGGGTGGCCGAGGTGTTCACGCCCGGCGCCTCGGCGCAGCAGGCGATCGACTTCATTCGCGGCGCCGTCCGCGCCTGAAACGGGCCTGGTGCGACTCGGCGGACCGGTCCACGACCGTGTCATCATTTCGTGTCACGCTCACTGATTGACTCGTCAGTCAACGAGGTAGTATTGCTGCACACTTTGCCGTGCTCGCGGGGCCGGAATCCCCGCGCAGGACACCTGATAGGAGGCCACACTTGAAGATTTGCGTCCTGGTCAAAGAGGTTCCGGACGCCGCCGTCGAGAAGCGCATCGACCCCTCGACGGGGCGCATGGACCGATCGGGGGAGAGAAACCTCAACCCGTACGACACCCACGCCATCGAGGCCGCGATGCAGATTCGCGAGGGTGGGGCCGTGGAGGTCGACGAGATCGTCGCCGTCACGATGGGCCCCGCAGACCGCGACGCGCGCGCTGCAGAAGGCCGTCTCGCTGGGCGCCGATCGCTCGCTGCACCTTCACGACGACGCCCTCGCCGGCTCCGACGTGTCGGCCACCGGCTACGCGCTCTCCAAGGCGCTGGAGAAGGAGTCGCCCGACCTGGTGCTCCTCGGCCAGCAGTCCGACGACGGCGAGTGCTACACGATCGGCGCGGTCGTCGCCGACCATCTGAAGATGCCCTCGCTCACCCAGGTGATCAAGATGGACGTCGCCGACAGCGGCCTCACCTGCGAGCGCCAGGCCGAGTACGGCTACGACACGGTGCAGATCACGCTCCCCGCGGTCATCTCCGTCGGTGACGCGATCAACGAGCCCCGCTATCCCTCGCTGAAGGCGATCATGGGCGCCAAGAAGAAGCCGCTGGAGACGGTGGGCGTCGGCGACGTCGGCATCGACACCTCGCTGGTCGGCGTCGAGGGCTCGCGCGTCCAGTGCGGCGAGTTCCACGATCCGCCGGCCAAGTCCGCCGGGCAGATCATCGAGGACGAGGACACCGACGAGACGGTCGAGAAGATCGTCGCGTGGCTGGACGAAAGGAAGCTGATTTAGCGATGGCAGACGTTCTCACCTACGTCCTTCACTACGAGGGCGCGTTCAACAAGAACTCGCTGGGCGCCGTCTCCGAGGGCGCCGCCCGGGCCGCCGAGATCGGCGGCGAGTGCCACGCGGTCGTCGTCGGCGGCGATGACCTGACCGACGAGCTCTGCCAGACGCTGGGCGCCTACGGCGCGACCAAGGTCTTCCGCGCCCACGGCCCCGAGGGGCTCGCCCAGCCGGTCGTCGACGTGATGGCCAAGGTCATCGACGAGGGCGGCCACGGCTACGCGCTGTTCGGCGGCGGCCTGCTCGGCTTCGAGATCGGCGCCGGGCTGGCCGCCCGCAAGCAGGCCGGGGTGACGATGGAGGTCATCGCCATCAAGGCCGCCGACGGCAAGCTCGTCGCCGAGCGCCCGATCCTGGGGGACTCGAAGATCTCCGATTCGCACTACCAGGGCGATCTGGGGATCATCATCGGCCGCATCAACGCCTTTGAGACCAAGCAAGGCGATGGCACGGCGGAGGTCGTCGACGTCGAGATCGAGTACTCGCCGTGGTCGACCCAGGCGACGATGAAGCAGCGCGGCGAGCAGCGCGGCGCCGACGTCGACATCGAGGGCGCCGACATCCTCGTCGCCGGCGGCCGTGGCCTCGGCAAGGCCGAGGGCTTCGAGCTGGCCGAGTCGCTGGCCGGCGCGTTCGGCGGCAACGCCGCCGTCGCCGCCACCCGCGCGGTGGTCGACGCCGGCTGGTACCCCTACGCGGCGCAGATCGGCCAGACGGGCAAGACCGTCGCGCCCAAGCTGTATCTGGCGGCCGGCATCTCCGGCGCCATCCAGCACAAGGTCGGGATGCAGTCCTCGGAGAACATCGTCGCCATCAACAAGGACGCCAACGCGCCGATCTTCGAGTTCTCCGACCTCGGGATCGTGGGCGATCTGAACAAGATCATGCCCAAGCTCACCGAGGCGATCAAGGCCAAGAAGGGCGGCTGACCGGCCATGGCGGGCAGCAACGGCAATCCCACCACGCGCCGAGTGAGTTTCCGCCGCCGGTGGACTCCGTCGGCGAGTTCGTCAAGCGCGGGCTCGATGACGAGGACGAGCTGATCGAGGTCGGCGTGGCCATCGTCGGCGGCGGGACCGCCGGGCCTGGCCTGCGCCAACCGCCTGCTGCAGCTGCTGGGCGACGACGAGGCGCTGATGGAGCGCCTCGGCGAGGTGCCGGTGGCGGTGATCGAGAAGGCCAAGACCTGCGGCGGGCACAACCTGTCGGGCGCCGTGATGCGCCCCGGCCCGCTGCAGGAGCTGTTCCCCGACATGTCACGCGAGCAGTGGCGCAAGGAGCGCTTCGCCTTCGGCGAGGTCACCAAGGAGTCGATCTACGCCCTGCCCAACGGCAAGATGAAGCTGCCGGTGCCGATCTTCGCGGTGCCGAACTTCAAGAACCACGGCAACGAGGTCGTCTCCGTCGCGGCGCTGGCACGCTTTCAGCAGGCTCAGGCCGAGGAGGGCGGCGCCTACGTCCTCACCGAGACCTCGGCCACCCAGCTGATCGTGGAGGACGGCGCGGTCGTCGGCGTCCGCTCAGGCGACAAGGGCCGGGGCAAGGACGGCGAGCCGCTGGGCAACTTCGAGCCCGGCACCGACATCAAGGCCCGCGTCACCGTGCTCGCCGAGGGCTGCTGGGGCCATCTCACCGGCGCCGCCATCAAGGAGTTCGAGCTCGCCGACGGCCGCGAGCCGCAGGTGTGGGAGCTCGGGGTCAAGGAGCTGTGGAAGGTCCCCAAGCCGCTGGACCGCGTCATCCACACGATCGGCCCGTGGCCGCTGAAGGTCCCCGCCAAGTACGGCCACGTCGGGGGCAGCTGGCTGTACCCGATGAAGGACGAGAAGACCGGCGACGACCTCGTCTCGATCGGCTTCGTCGTCGATCTCGACTACGCCGACGCCACCACCTCGGTCCACGACCTGCTGCAGGAGTTCAAGCTGCACCCGCTGGTCAAGGGCATCCTGGAGGGCGGCGAGCGCGTCGCCTGGGGCGCCAAGGCGCTGCCCGGTGGCGGGTACTGGTCGATGCCCAAGCTGACGATGCCGGGCGCCCTGCTGGTCGGCGACGCCGGCGGCATGGTCGACGCCGCCGCGCTGAAGGGCGTGCACCACTGCATCAAGTCCGGGATCCTCGCCGCCGAGGCGATCTACCGGTCGCTGAAGACCGGCGAGTCGCTGGAGAAGTACGAGCAGGCGATCGAGGACTCCTCGGTCGGCCAGGAGCTCTACCAGGTGCGCAACACCCGCCAACCGCTGACCAAGGGCTTCATCAAGGGCGCGCCGCTGAGCGGTGCGGCGATCATGAGCAAGGGCAAGATCCCCCGCGGGCGCCTGCCCTGGCACCGCGGCGACCAGGTGCCGCAGTTCATCGGCGACACGCAAGGACGGCTATCCCAAGCCCGACGGCAAGTACACGTTCGACAAGCTCTCGAGCGTCTACATCTCCGGCAACGCGACCCGCGACGACGCCCCCAACCACATCCGCCTGCACCGCAACGTGCCGCGGGAGATCGCCGAGAGCTGGGTGTGGATGTGCCCCGCGGGGGTCTACGAGATCCCCGAGGACGCGCCGGCCACGGGCAACGTCGACGTGACCGTCAACTACACCAACTGCGTCCAGTGCGGCGCGATCACCGCCCGCGGCGGCCGGCTGACGCCCCCCGAGGGCGGCGACGGTCCGCTCTACCAGATCACCTAGACGTTCGCGCAGTTGTGCGGCATTCGGCGGCTGGGTCACAACTTCTGGCCGCCGATCCGGTTAATGCCTGTATATGAAGCGGTTCGTGATCCTGACGACGTGCGCGGCGGTGCTGGTCGTGGCCGCGGTCCCGGTGGCGGCGGCCAAGGCGCCGCCGCGTGAGAACCTGACCGCCTTTCGCTGCCAGAAGGCGCTGGACCCGCCCAGCCGCGCGGTGTCGGTCAAGGCGGTGATGCGCCCGGTGCTCGGGACGCGATCGCTGTCGATGAAGGTCGAGCTGATCGAGAAGTCAGGCGGCGTGTCGCGCAGCCTCAACGGGGCCGGCGACCTCGGCGTCTGGCTGGCGCCCAAGGACCCGACGCTCGGTCGGCGCAGCGGGGACGTGTGGGAGCTCACCAAGTCCGTCTCCAACCTCGACGCTCCCGCCCGCTATCGCTTCCGCGTGACCTTCCGCTGGCTCGGCGCCCACGGCAAGGTGCTCTCGACCGCGGTCAAGCAAACGGGCAGCTGCGCCCAACGCGAGCTGCGGCCCGACGTGCTCGTGCGCAGCGTGACGGTGTCGGCGATCGCGCACCATCCGCACAAGCAGCGCTACACCGCGGTGATCGCCGATCGCGGCGCCACCGCGGCGGGCTCCTTCGCGGTCCTGTTCACGCCCGGCGACGGCTCGCCCCCGCAGACCGAGACGGTCGCCCACGTCGGAGCGCACGCCGCCGTGCGCGTGTCATTCGTGGGGCCGGTGTGCAGCTCCGCCAGCCCCCCGACGGTGGTCGCCGACTCGGCCGCTCAGGTCGATGACTACGACCGCGACAACAACGCGCTGACCGTCACCTGCCCAGCGTGAGGGCGGCGTGTGGCGAGGCCGTTCAGGCCCCGGCCGGGCCTCCGGTGCGCCGCTAGAATCAGGGGAACTATGAAGACCGAGATCCATCCCAATTACGTCGATGCGCACGTCACCTGTACGTGCGGCAACGACTTCATGACTCGTTCGACCCAGTCCGAGATCCACGTCGAGATCTGTTCGGCGTGCCACCCCTTCTACACCGGTCGCCAGAAGCTGGTCGACACGGGTGGACGGGTGGAGCGCTTCCAGCGCCGAGTGGCCAAGGGTCGCCGCAGCGCTCGCGCCACCAACGCGAGCTAGAGCACGCAGTTGAGCCGCGGCGGGACCGAAGGCCGCCTGACCGCCGCGCGCGACGCACCGCTCGGCGGTCAGGCCGTGCTCGAGGGCGTGATGATGCGCGGCGTCACGACGTGGGCCGTCGCGGTCCGCAAGCCGCCCGATGAAGCCGATCCGGACGCCGTCCTCGGTGAGATCGCCGTCCGGCGATTTCCCCTCACCCCGCACGCGAAGCGCAATCGCCTCTATCGCCTGCCGATCATCCGCGGGGTGAGCGCCCTGGCCGGGTCGCTGGCGATCGGCATGCGCGCGCTGACGATCTCCGCGAACGCCCAGCTGCCCGGCGAGGAGGAGGAGATCTCCAGCGGGGCCTGGTTCGGGACGGTGCTCGTGTCGCTGGTGTTCGCCGTCGGGCTGTTCTTCGTCGCCCCCGTCGGGCTGACCAGCCTGATCAAGCATCAGCTCGGGTCCTCGCTGCTGTTCTGGGTCGTCGAGGGCGTGCTGCGGACCTCGATCTTCCTCGGCTACCTGTTCCTGCTCTCGCGGATCCGCGACCTGCGGCGGGTGTTCGAATACCACGGCGCCGAGCACAAGGTCATCTCCTGCTACGAGGCCGACGACGAGCTGACGCCCGAGCGGGCGAAGCTGTACTCGCGCCTGCATCCCCGCTGCGGGACGAGCTTTCTGCTGATCGTGATGATCCTGGCGATCTTCGTGTTCGCGCCGATCGGCCTGCCGGCGTGGTGGATCCTCGTGCTGACGCGGATCCTGGGCGTGCCGCTGATCGCCGGACTGTCGTTCGAGGTGATCCGCTGGGCGGGGCGCAACCGCCGCCGTCGCTGGGTGCAGTGGGTGATGGCTCCCGGGATGCAGCTGCAGAAGCTCACCACCCGCGAGCCGGACCTGGATGAGCTCGCGGTCTCCATCGCCGCGCTGCAGGCGGTGCTCGAGGTCGAGAAGCCCGGCGAGGCCTCCGCCGCCGACCTGCTCGGCCTCGAAGTCGTCGCGTAGCGGCTCCTACTCGCGGGTAGGTACTCGGTAGAGCTTCGTATCCGAGAAGGAGGAACCACATGCCAGACGACGGCACGATTGACAACACCAAGGGCAAGGTCAAGGAAGCAGCCGGCGACCTCACCGACGACCAGTCGCTCAAGAACGAGGGCAAGGTCGACAAGGCCAGCGGTGGCCTGAAGAACGCCATCGGCGACGCCGCCGACAAGCTCAAGGACACGGTCAACCCCAAGCACTGACCGCCGGACCCGCTGCGCGATGTAGGACTCGCCGCCCAGCGGCGGTCCTACACTCGCCAGCATGATTGAGGGGCTGACCACCCAGATCCTGTCGCGTTTCGGTGAGCTCGAGGGCGAGCTTTCCGATCCGCAGGTGATCGGCGACCGCCAGCGCTTCGAGGCGGCCAGCCGCGCCTATCGCGAGCTCGAACCGGCCGCTCGTCTGGCCGGCGAGTACCGTCGCGCCGTCGACGACGCCGCGGGAGCGCGCGAGCTCCTGTCCGAGGACGGCGAGAACGCGGAGGTGCGCGAGATGCTCGACACCGCCCGCGAGCGCCTGGCCGCGCTGGAGGAGGAGATCCGGCTCGCGATGGTGGAGCGCGACCCCAACGACGACAAGAACGTCATCGTCGAGATCCGCCCCGGCGCCGGCGGCGACGAGGCCGCGCTGTGGGCCGGCGACCTGTACCGGATGCTCACCCGCTACGCCGAGCGCCGCGGCTTCAAGGTCGAGCCCCTGTCGATCGGCGAGGGCGACTACGTCTTCTCGGTCAGGGGCGATGGCGCCTACTCGGTGTTCAAGTTCGAGGGCGGCACGCACCGCGTGCAGCGCGTCCCCGAGACCGAGTCCCAGGGCCGGATCCACACCTCCACCGCCACGGTGGCGGTCCTCCCCGAGGCCGAGGACGTCGACATCCAGGTCGATCCCAACGACCTGCAGATCGACGTCTACCGCAGCTCCGGCCCGGGCGGCCAGTCGGTCAACACCACCGACTCGGCGGTCCGGATCACCCACAAGCCGACCGGGATCGTCGTCTCCATGCAGGACGAGAAGTCCCAGCTGCAGAACCGCGAGCGGGCGATGCGGGTGCTGCGCGCGCGGTTATATGACCGCGCCCTCGCCGAGCAGCAGGCCGAGATCGGCGCCAGCCGCCTCGCCCAGGTGGGCACGGGCCAGCGCGCCGAGAAGATCCGCACCTACAACTACGGCGAGCAGCGCGTCAAGGACCACCGCATCAACCTGCTCGTCCACAACCTCGACGAGATCCTCCTCGGCGAGCTCGACGAGCTCACCGCCGCCCTGCAGGACGACGAGAAGCGCCGGCGCCTGGACGAACGCGCCAATGGCTGAGACCGCTTCGCGGCGCGTCCGGACGAACGCGTCGATGGCTGACCCGGCGCCGCGGCCCGCGGGGGGAGGGCTCCGCCCGGGAGCGTGGGCGCGGCGCTCGCCGACGCGTCGCGGACGCTGGCCGCGACCTCGGACACGCCCCGCCTCGACGCCGAGCTGCTGCTTGCGTCCGCGCTCGGCGCCGATCGCTCACGGCTGATCATCGACCGCGACGAGCCGATCGCCGCCGACGCCCTGACCCGCTTGCGCGCGCTCGTCGACCGCCGCGCCGACCACGAGCCCGTCGCCTATCTCCTCGGCCGCCGCGCCTTCCGTCGGCCTGGTGCTGGCCGTCGACCCGCGCGTCCTCATCCCGCGACCGGAGACCGAACTGCTCGTCGAGGTCGGCCTCTCGCTGCCGTCCGGCGCGTCGGTGATCGACGTCGGCACGGGCAGCGGCGCGGTCGCCCTCGCGCTCAAGGACGAGCGTCCCGACCTGCGCGTCACCGGCGTGGACACCAGCGCGGAGGCGATCGCCGTGGCGCGCGCGAATGCCTCGCGTCTCTCTCTGGATGTGAGCTTCTCGGTGGGCGACCTCCTCGCTGGCGTGCAACCTGTCGACGCCGTGCTCGCCAACCTGCCATACGTGCAGGACGGTGCCGCGCTGCCCGCCGACGTGCGCCGACTTCGAGCCGGCGAGCGCGCTGTTCGGCAGGGCCCGACGGCCTTGACCTCGTGCGCCGCCTGATCGCGCAGGCGGCCAGGCCCAGGCTCCGGCCCGGGCTGACCTGCTGGCGCTGGAGATCGCCCCCGTCCAGGCCGCCGAGGTGGCGGCGCTGATCCGGGCCGCCGGGTTCGCGCGCGTCGAGGTCCTCTCCGATCTCGCGGGACGGGATCGGGTCGTGGTGGGGCGCCGCCTGCCGTGACAGCCACCGCCGGCGCAGACGTTCGAGCGCTGCATGAGCGTCGGCGGCGTCGCGGTCTTCCCGGCCGACACCGTCTACGGGCTCGCCTGCGACGCCAACGACCGGCTCGCCGTCGAGCGGCTCTACCGGTTCAAGCGCCGCCCCCTGGACAAGCCCTCGGCGGTCATGTTCTTCGACCTCGAGCTGGCCCTGGCGGCGCTGCCGGAGCTCGGGCTCGGCGACCCGCGCGGCGGCCCAGCGGCTGCTGCCGGGCCAGGTGACCCTGCTCCTGCCCAACCCGCGCCGGCGCTTCCCGCTCGACCTGCGGGTCTGACCCGTCGACCCTCGGTCTGCGCGTGCCCGTCGTGCCGCTGCTCGACGGCGTGCGCTGGCCGGTCCTGCAGTCCAGCGCCAACCTGGCCGGCGAGCCCGAGCCGCGGCGCCTGGAGGACGTGCCGGCGAGCGCTTCGCCGCTCGCGCCGACCTGGTGATCGATGGCGGCGAGCTGCCCGGGCACGGCCTCGACGGTGATCGACCTGCGCGCCTACGAGGCGTCCCGACGAATGGACGATCGTCCGCGAAGGAGCGGTCTCGGCTGCGGACGTGGCAGCGGCGGTCCAGGGGCAGTTTCACTTCGACCCGGGCTGCTACCTGGAGATGATCCGCGGCGACATCCCGGTCTATGACCCTTCCAGGACGCGCTCGTCGCCGCCTCCGGCGACGCCGCCGGCGCGCGTGCTGGAGCTGGGCACCGGCACGGGGGAGACCGCCGGCCCGGCTGCTGGAACGCCATCCGGACGCCGTTTCTCGTCGGCGTCGACGAGAGCGAGGGGATGCTCGGCCGCCCGCGAGCGGCTGCCGGCCGAGCGGGTCGCGCTGCAGGTCGGCCGGCTGCAGGACGACGCTGCCCGCCGGCCCCTTTGATCTGGTGGCCTCGGCGCCCTGTGCGTCCACCATCTGGTCGCCGAGGCAGAAGCGCTCGCTGTTCGCGCGCGTGCGCGAGGCGCTCGCCCCGGGCGGGCGGTTCGTGCTCGCCGACGTGGTGGTGCCGATGCCGGCGACGCCGTACCTCGCTGACCCCGGCTTTGACCGCCCCGACTCGCTGGCCGACCAGCTGACGTGGCTGCAGGAGGCCGGATTCGCGGGCATGCGGGTGGCGTGGACGCACCGCGACCTGGCGGTCGTCGTGGCCGACCGGCCGTGACCACCGGAGTGGCCCCGTCCGCGAGTCCTGCGGCATTCGAGCGGCCCCTGGCGGCGCCTGCGCGGGGGACCGGCCCGCTCGGCATCCGGCCTCGCCTGACCGGGCCGGGTGGGCGGGGCCCGATTCATCCGGCTGTCCTCGGACCCTCAGGTAGCGCTGCTACCCATCGGGTCCGCGTCCTCGCCAGGCATCCCCCAGTGACCACTCTCGGTGCCGCACGACTCACGAACGGAACTACTAGGATCCGCGCCATGAGCACCGAGTTGCCGCCGGACTACTTCAACCGGCCTCTCGCCGAGGTCGATCCCGAGATCGCCGAGGTCCTCGCGCTCGAGCTCGAGCGCCAGCAGCGGACGCTCGAGATGATCGCCTCCGAGAACTTCGCGCCGGCGGCCGTCCTGGAGTGCCAGGGCTCCGTGCTGTCGAACAAGTACGCCGAGGGCTATCCCGGCAAGCGCTACTACGGCGGCTGCGAGCACGTCGACGTCGCCGAGCAGCTGGCCATCGATCGCGCCAAGGCGCTGTTCGGCGCCGATCACGCCAACGTCCAGCCGCACGCCGGCGCCCAGGCCAACACCGCCGTCTACCACGCGCTGCTGCGGCCCGGCGACACCCTGATGGGGCTCGAGCTCGCCCACGGCGGCCATCTCTCGCACGGGATGAAGATCAACGTCTCGGGGCGGCTGTACGACATCGTCGCCTACCACGTCGACCGCGAGACCTCGCTGATCGACATGGACGAGGTGCAGCGGCTCGCCGAGGAGCACCGGCCGAAGATGATCGTCGCCGGCTGGTCGGCGTATCCGCGCCAGCTCGACTTCGAGCGCTTCCGGGCGATCGCCGACTCCGTCGGCGCCTACCTGCTCGTCGACATGGCCCACTTCGCCGGGCTGGTCGCCGCCGGTCTGCATCCCTCGCCGGTGCCGATGGCCGACGTGGTCACGACCACGATCCACAAGACGATCGGCGGCGGCCGCGGCGGGATGATCCTCTGCAAGGAGGAGCACGCCAAGAAGATCGACTCGGCCGTCTTCCCCGGCCAGCAGGGCGGCCCCCTCGAGCACATCATCGCCGGCAAGGCGGTGGCCCTGAAGTATCGCCCAGTCCGAGGCCTTCCGCGAGCGCCAGCAGCGGCACGCTCGACGGTGCCCGCGCGCTCGCCGAGGAGCTGCTGTCGGCGGGCAGCGGCGTGTCCGTGCTGACCGGCGGCACGGATGTCCATCTCATCCTCGTCGACCTGCGCGAGTCAGAGCTCGACGGCCAGCAGGCCGAGGACCGCCTGCACTCGATCGGCATCACCGTCAACCGCAACGCGGTGCCGTTCGATCCCCGCCCGCCGGCGGTGTCGTCCGGGCTGCGGATCGGTTCCCCGGCGCTCGCCACCCGAGGCCTCCAGGTCGAGGACTTCCACGAGGTCGGCCAGATCATCGCCGCCACGCTGACCGCGGGCAGCGCCTTCGAGGATCGCCCGCGCCGAGCTCGACCGAGCGCACGGCCGCCATCGCGGACCGCTTCCCGCTGTACGCCCAGCTGGGCACCCCCGCCGCCGTCTAGAGCGTTCCTGGTTCGCCCCCGAGGGGGGTGAAAACCGGCGGCTCAGAGGCTCTTACAGGTGTGGGGTCCTGCACGATTCTGGTCCACATCCGACAGCCGGCCGCGGTCTGGGCCATAACGCGGGCTGAGCCTGCGCGGGCGGCCAGATCACGCCCAGCCTCGCTCGGATCTGGAACGAACTGCAGGTTGCACCGGGGCCGGGCGATCGCGGCCTCGCGCGACGTCGCCGATGCGCAGCGCGGGCTCGTCATCACCGCGTCCAGCTCCGCACGCTCGGTATCGGACGCGGCTCCGATCGCCCACCGCGTCTCGGCGGGAACTCTGCACGCGGTGCTCCCGCGGTCTTCGCCGTCGGCCACCCGGAGCTCCAGTCGCTCGGCGCGGAGACGGCGGCGCTCCTGTACGCCGGCGACGACTGCGTGCTCAGCCACCGGTCGGCCGCCGCCCTCTGGGGGCTGACGACGCTGACCCGCGCGCGTGCCCAGTCACCGTAGCCGGGCGCAAAGTCCGCCATCGTCCCGGCCTGCACGTGTAGCCGCACCGTTGCCTCTCGACCTGCGCGACGTGCGACTGCGCCACGGCCTGCCGGTGACCATCGCCCGCCCGGACGATCCTCGACTGCGCCGCAAGGCAACCGCCGACGAGCTCAGCGGCGATCGCTCGCCGAGGCGCGGGTCAACCGCCTGGTGACCGACGCGCAGCTCGAGGCGGCGATGGCGCGGGCGCCGCTGCGCAGCGGGGTCGCCGCGCTGCGCGCCGCGCCTGACCAGACGGGCCGGCGCAGCCGACCCGCAGCGAGGCCGAGCGCCGGCTGCTCGCCCTCCTCGCCCAGGCCGGCCTCCCGCCGCCCGCGGTCAACACCAGGATCCACGGCTTCGAGGTCGATCTGCTGTGGCCGGCCCACCGGCTGATCGTCGAATTCGACGGCTGGGCCGCACACGGCCACCAGCGGGCCTTCGAGCGCGACCGCCGGCGCGACCAGATCCTCGATGCCGCCGGTTACCAGGTGATTCGGGTCACCTGGCGGCAGCTGACGGACGAGCCGCTGGCCCTCATCGCCCGGATCGCGCAGACGCTGGGCCGCGCCGCGAGCATGACTGCCAGCGGCATGGCCAGCCCCTGCAGTCGGCCTCGGCTGGCATCCTTCAGCGTGGATGCGATATTGGGATGCCGGGCTTTCCTTCGTGGTCGCAGCCGCCATCGCTGCGGTCTTGACCCCTGCGGCGGCCTGGCTGGCCCGCCGCCTGGGAGCCGTCGATGTTCCGCGCGAGCGCGGGCTGGCGTGGCGCGAGACGCCCCTGCTCGGCGGCCTGGCGATCCTGGTGGCGGTGCTGGTGGCGGCGGCCATCTGGATGCCGGAGAGCATCACCCTGCCGCGCACCGCCCATGCCGCCAAGGACGTCGTCCCCCAGGCCGACACCTGGGGGATCCTCGCGGGGGCCTGCCTGATCGCCCTCGTCGGGGCCATCGACGACGTCCGCGAGCTGCCGCCGCTGGTCAAGCTGGTGGGGCAGATCGCCGCGGCGGTGATCGCCGTGCGGGCGGGGGCGGTCGTCACCGGGGTGACGGTGCCGTTCATCGGTCCGCTGCAGTTCCCCAACGCCGGCGGGGTCCTGACCGTCATCTGGCTGGTCGGCCTGATGAACATGGTCAACTTCTCCGACGGGGTCGACGGGCTGGCGGCGGGCCTGTGCGCGATCGACGGCATCGCCTTCACCTTCATCGCCTTCGACCTCGGGATCCACGGAGCGGCGGTGCTGGCCGCGCTCACCGCCGGGGCGGCGCTCGGCTTCCTCGTCCACAACTTCCATCCGGCGAGCGTCTTCATGGGGGACGCGGGCGCGAACCTCCTCGGCTACCTGCTCGGCGTGGCGGCGGTCGTCGGGTCGCTGAAGACGAGCGCCGTCGTCACCCTGCTCGTGCCGCTCGTCATCCTGGCGATCCCCTTCCTGGACACCGGCTTCGTCATCGCCAAGCGGCTGAAGTACCGGCGAAAGCCCTGGTCGGCCGACGCCAACCACTTCCACCACCGGATGGCCCGGATCGGGTTCTCGCAGCGCAAGACGGTCGCCTACCTGTACGGCTGGTCGCTGCTGATGGCGGCCCTGGCGGTCGCCCTGCGCGTCATCGCCCACCATCATCGTCACCAGACGGGCGTGGATCATCGGCCTCCTCGTGCTCGCCCTGGCGTGCCTGGCGGCGAGCATCTACCTCGTCTACGTGCTCGAGATCTTCAAGTTCAAGGGGCTGCGCGCCCAGGATCTCCGGGCCGCGCGCCCGCAGGCCACCGAGGCCGAGATCGACGCCACCGTGACCGCACGACGTCGAGACCGGCGACTTCGAGAAGGTGCAGTAGAGCGCCGTGGAGAAGGTCAACCTCGACGACATGACCTCGTTCATCACCGCCGACGGCTCGGCCATCCGCGAGCTGGCCGGGCGACTGGAGAGCACCGGGCCGGCGGAGCACCAGAGCCTGGCCGAGGCCACGCTTCAGCCAGGCGGCGAGACGGCCGAGCACTACCACCCACAGGCCGAGGAGATCTACTACTTCGTGGCCGGCGCGGGCCGGATGCGGCTGGGGGACGAGGAGACGGCGGTGACCGCCGGCGACTGCGTCGTCATCGCGCCCGGCACGCCGCACAAGCTGTGGAACGCCGGGGCGGAGGACCTCGTCCTGCTCTGCTGCTGCGCTCCCGCCTACTCCGACGACGACACCGTGATGACCGGCAGGTAGAGGACCCTGTCGGGCCTGTCACGCAGCGAGCGCGCGGGCCTGGTCGCCGTCGCGATCCTCACCGTCCTCGCGGGGGTCGGCCGCTATGTGAGCTCGGTTCCCCACGTGGCGGCCTTCGCCATCGCGGGGGTGGCGCTCGCCGGGGGCGCGTGGATCGTGTCGTTCTCCACCGAGCAGGTGGGCCAGCGCTTCGGCCCCGCGGCCACCGGCCTGCTCCAGTCGACGCTCGGCAACCTGCCGGAGTTCTTCGTCGTCGTGTTCGCGCTCAACGCCGGCGAGAAGATCGTCGCCCAGACGGCGATCCTCGGCTCGATCCTCGTCAACGCGCTGCTCGTCCTCGGCCTGGTGATCATCGCCGGCGCCCGCATCACGTCCGACAAGACGATGCGCTTCAGCCCGCAGCTGCCCAAGGACACCGCGACGCTGTTGCTCGTCACGAGCTTCATCATCGTCCTCGTCCGGCTGGCCGACTCGGCCAACGACGCGGCCAGCCATCACATCAAGACGATCTCGATCATCAGCGCGGTGGCGATCCTCGCCGTCTACGGGTTCTGGGTGCGCCAGTACCTGACGACTGAGCAGGCCAGCGACGAGGCGGCGACGGAGGGGCCCCGGCTCTCGACCAGGACGAGCCTCGTGCTGCTCATCCTCTCGGGGCTGGCGGCGGCCTTCGTGTCGGACTGGTTCGTCCACGCCCTCGAACCGACGATCAAGAGCCTCGGCATCTCCAAGGCCTTCGCCGGACTCGTCATCGTCGCCGTCGCCGGCAATGCCGTCGAGCACGCCGTCGGGGTGGTGCTCGCCCACAAGGGCCAGCCGGAGCTGGCGATGGCCGTGGTCAAGAACTCCGTGGCCCAGGTGGCCGCCTTCCTGTTCCCGCTGCTGGTGCTCGTCTCGCTGCTGACCCCGACGGGGCTGACCTTCGACCTGGCCCCGGTCTATGTGGGCGCGCTGCTCGGCACCTCGGTGATGATCTGGCAGATCACGGGAGACGGGGAGGCGACGCCGTTCGAGGGCGCCGCCCTCGTGGCCGCGTTCGTGATCCTGGCGACCGTCGCCGCCTTTGAATGAGGGCGGAATGACCATTCCGTTCCGCCGCCGACGGTGCTATCTTACGTTTACGTAAGAATCAGTTTCGAGAGAAAGCGGTCCCCTTGTCAGCCCTCAAGACCTCTTCGAACCCGGCGGACGGTCGCCGTCGCCGCATCGGCGTCCACGCCGAGCACGGTTCGTACAAGTGGTGGGCGCTGTCGTGCACGAGCCTCGGCATGCTGCTGGCCACGATCAACTCCGGCACGCTGATCATCGCCCTGCCGGACCTCGAGCGCAGCCTGCACACCAGCCTGCTCGAGCTCGTGTGGGTGATCCTCGTCTACATGATCGCCTCGACGGTGCTCGTGCTGAGCGCCGGGCGCCTGTCTGACCAGTTCGGGCGCAAGAAGGCCTACGTCGGCGGCTTCCTGCTGTTCGCGGCGGCCTCGCTGGGGGCCGGCTTCGCCGGCAGCGGGACGGAGCTCATCCTGTGGCGGATCCTGCAGGGCATCGGCGGCGCGTTCCTGTTCGCCAATTCGGCGGCGATCGTCACTGACGCGTTCCCCAAGGAGGAGCTCGGGGTCGCCATGGGCACCAACACGATGGTGGCGGCCATCGGCCTGGTCATCGGTCCGGTGCTCGGCGGGGCGCTCGTCCTCATCTCATGGCACTGGGTGTTCTGGTTCAACGTGCCCTTCGGCCTGCTCGGCAGCTTCTGGGCCTGGCAGGTGCTGCACGAGATCACCGGTCGCTCCGAGGACCGCTCGTTTGACTACCTGGGGACGATCACCTTCCTGATCGGCCTCACCGGCATCGTCTACGGCATCTCCAAGGGCGGGATCTCGGGGTGGACGTCCTCGCTGGTCATCCCCGCGCTGATCACCGGCGCGGTCCTGCTGCCGCTGTTCGTGCTCATCGAGAGCCGCGTCAAGGCGCCGATGCTCGACCTGTCGATCTTCCGCAACCGCCTGTTCGCCACGGCCTCGGGGGCGGCCTTCGCCAACGGCCTGGCCCGCTTCGCCCTGATGTTCGTGTTCGTCTTCTACTTCCAGGGCGTGCAGGGCGACTCGCCGATCCTCGCCGGGATCAAGCTGGCGCCGCTGGCGCTCGGCATGCTGATCGCCTCCCCGCTGGCCGGCGTGTGGGCCGACCGCCGCGGCTCGCGGACGCTGGCGGTGCTCGGCATGCTCGTCACCGCCGTGGGGCTCGGCGCTCATGACGAGCCTGGGACGGGACACCAGCTACCTGTGGCCCGGCATCTACATGTTCGTCGTCGGCGTCGGCAGCGGCATGTTCAACTCGCCCAACACGGCGGCCATGATGGGCGTGGTCGCACCCCACCGCCGCGGCATCGCGGCCGGCGCCCGGGTGCTCGTGCAGAACACCGGAGCGGTCATGTCCATCGCATTCGTGCTCGCCGTGGTCACCTCCTCGGTGCCCAAGAACGTCCTCTTCGCGGTCTTCTCGGGGCTGGCCAACCACATCTCCAACGCCCAGCTGGTGCCGTTCCTCTCCAACATGCACACCGCTCTGTGGTGCCTGGCCGCCGTGTCGGTCGTCGGAGCGGCGATCTCAGCGGCGCGGCCGAAGTTCATGCCCGGCGAGGGGGTCGACCCGGCCGCCCCCGCCGGCGAGCAGCCGCGCGGCGAGGCCGGCGAGGCCGGCGAGGGGCAGCGCGAGCCGCAGGCGGCGCTCTCATCGACGCCGCCACCGCCGCCACGGGCAGCGCGGCCCCGGCCGCTGACGCCACCGCTGCCCCCGCAACCGAGCGCACCCTGCGCATCGGCGAGGTCGCCGAACTGACCGGGGTCACGCCGCGGACGATCCGCTACTGGGAGGAGATAGGTCTGCTCGAGGGCGGCGGCGACCGTGCCCAGGGCAAGCACCGCCTGTACACCGGCTCAGACGTCGAGCGGATCACGGAGATCGTCCGCCTCCGGGACCTGCTCGGCCTGTCGCTCGAGCAGTTGCGCGAGCTGCTGGAGGCCGAGAGCGCCCGCGCCCACCTGCGGGCCGAGCTCCAGCAGACTGAGGCGCCGAGCGAGCAGCGGCGCATCCTCGAGGAGCTGGGCCGCCACATCGCGACCCAGCTCAACCTCGTCCGCGGCCGCCTGCGGGAACTGTCGGATCTGGCCGCCGAGCTCGAGGAGAAGCAGACGCGCGTCGCGCACCGGATCGCCGGTCTCCCGGGCGCCGCGACGACCGCCTGAGAACGCTCACATGGCGGCCGCCGGCAGCCGCCTGAGAACGTTCACACCGGGGCTCTCCCGCGCCGACCACGGGGGCGCCGGCAGGCATCCGGCGCCCCACGCCGTAACCACAGAGTGCCGCCGACGTACGTGTCCCCGGGGCGAAGGGCACGATGGCCACGACGGCCGACCAATCCTCACTGACGGGGAACCGATCACCATGACCTCTCTCTCCACGCGCCTCAAGAGCCTGACCCCGACGCTGGCCGCCCTGGCGGCGGCGATCGTGGGCGCGATCAACGTCGCCTCGGCGCTGACGCCCAACATCCGGTGGCGCGGTCACCTGCTGCTCGACTTCGAGCCGGTCGAGACGGTGCGGCTGCTGCACGCCGTCGCGCTCCCGACCGGCGCGGCGCTACTGCTCGTCGCGCCCTACCTGTACAAGCGGCGCCGGCGGGCGTGGTGGGTCGCGGTGGCGCTGATGCTGGCGCTCGGGCTGCTTGACCTGTTCAAGGGCCTCGACGTCGAGGAGACGGCGGTCACCTGGCTGACGGCGGCCCTCCTCGTGCGCGGCCGCGGCCGCCTTCACCGTCGACCACGATGCGATCACGCTGCGCTCGATCGTGTGGCGGGTCCCGCTGCTGGGGGCCTTCGGGCTGGCGCTGGCCGGCGCGGCGGCGTGGGCCTCGGAGGGCCATCCCTCGCTCTCGCGGGTGGCGCGCGAGACCGGCGATCTCCTGCGCTGGCGGGCCGGCCCGCTGCCCCTGCACCATCTGCCGCTGGCCGACCTCGTGCACGCGATCGAGATCGGGACGCTCGTCGCGGTGGCCTACGTCATCTTCCGCCCGCTGGCCGGACCCGCGGACGCTGCCGGGCAGCGCCGCCCGCGGGGCGGCCGCCGAGCTGGTGCGCGCCCACGGCGCCGACACCCTGTCGTTCTTCAAGCTGCGCGCCGACAAGCACTACTTCTTCGACGCCGAGCGGACCGCCTTCGTCGGCTACCGAGTCGAGAACGGGGTGCTGCTGCTCTCCGGCGACCCGATCGGTCCCGCCGAGGCGATCCCGGCGCTCCTGCGCGAGGTGCTGGCGTTCGCCGAGATCCGCGGCCTCAAGCTGGGCGCCGTCGGCGCCTCGGAGGGGATGCGCCCCCTCTACGAGCGCCTCGGTCTCAAGTCGCTGTACCTCGGCGACGAGGCGATCATCGACCTGGCGAGCTTCTCGCTTCAGGGGCGGCCGATCCGCAAGGTCCGCCAATCCGTCAGCCGGCTGCAGAAGGCGGGGTTCACCGCCGAGCTGCACGCCGTGTCCGGCCTCAGCCCTGAGATGACCGCCGAGGTCGAGGCGGTGCTCGAGCGCGGTCGCGAGGGGGCGCCCGAGCGCGGCTTCTCGATGGCCATGGACAGCCTGCGCTCCGAGTACGACGTCGACACCCTGGTGCTGCTGGCCACGGATGACTCAGACCCGGCCCGGCCGATCCGCGGCGTCCTTCACTTCGTGCCCTGCTACGGACGCGCCGCCATGTCGCTGTCGTTCATGCGTCGCGACCCCGGCATGCCCAACGGCCTGACGGAGTTCATGGTCGTCCAGGCGGTCGAGCTGCTCAAACAGCGTGGGGTGGAGGAGATGTCACTCAACTTCGCCGCCTTCGCCAAGTGGCTGCACAGCCCCGAGCACGGCTACGAGCGGGTCCTCGGCAAGCTGGTGGCGCTCGGGAACCCGTTCTTCCAGATCGAGAGCCTGTACCGCTTCAACGCCAAGTTCTTCCCCCGCTGGGAGCCGCGCTACCTCGTCTACGAGGGCGCGCTCGGCCTGCCGCGGACCAGCCTGGCGGCGATGTGGGCGGAGGGACAGCTGCCCCGGCCGCCGCGCCTCGCCGCCGCGCCCGCTCCCGCCGCCGCCGCCCCTCGGGAGAGCGCCGCTGCCTGACGCAGCCTGGCGGCGCACGGGACGGCGGGCACGCTAACCTCGTATTAACGTTGTGGCGCGTCGCCATCCGGAGGCCGCCGCCGCGTTTTCGGGCGCCCGACTTCGGGCAGCGCCCGCTCAAAGCCGCCGCTACCCTACGCGGCCCCAACCCAGTAGCTCAGCTTGAGAAGAAGCGTCAGCAGACACCATGTCCAACCCCAGTCGTCCGCGTCTCACCGGCCGGGACGTCGCCGGAGCCGGAGCCTTCATGCTCTCGGCCAACCTGCTGTGCGCGGGCATCGGTGCGGGGATCGGCGCGCTCGTGGGCGCGACCCTCGGACTGGCGGTCGCCGGCTTTCTCATCGGCTTCTTCGTGGGGTTGTGGCTTGTCACTAAACGCTTCCGCGATGTCTGAGCGCCAGCCGATCACCGTGCTGGGCTACGTCGACATCATCCTGCTCGTCGTCGCCGCGCCGATCATGCTGCTGATCGGCGTCTCTGCGACCGGCTACGGCATCGCCGCCGGCGCGTGGATCGTCCTTCGGGCAGTCGGCGTCGCCGTCGAGCGCTACGCCGCCGCCACCGCCGATCCCAACCGCCAGATCGCGGTGCGCATGGGCTACATGCTCGGCCGGCTGTTCACGCTGGCCATCGCCGTCATCCTGGTGCGCAAGTCAGACGGCCAGGACGCCGGCCTGGCCGCGCTGGCCGTCGTCGTCTTCGCGTTCACGGTGCATCTGCTGACGAGCGCCCTGAACCGTCCCCGGTCCGCCTCGGCGCGCCGTTCGTCCGCCACCCCCCGCCCGAGGTCACGATGAGCAACACCCGCAAGATCGGCTACGGCATCGCCGGCTTCTACCTGCTCGGCATCGTGCTGCTCGTCGTCATCTTCGGCTTCGGCCACAAGAACAACGAGTTCCAGATCCAGAACGAGTTCAAGCTCATCAACTGGGTGCATCTGGGCGTGTTCTCGATCAACCGCGCGGTCGTCTACCTGTTCATCTCGACGATCCTCACGATCATCACCATGGTGTGGATCGCACGGCGGATGCAGGCGCGTCCCAACAAGGTGCAGACGGCGGTCGAGGTCCTGTTCTCCCTGATGCGCGACAACATCACCCGCGGCAACATGGACGACTCCCTGGCCGCGAAGTGGTTCCCGTTCCTCGGCGCGCTGTTCCTCTTCATCTGGTTCTGCAACCTGATCGGCTACATCCCGCTGCCGACCAACTCCGAGGAGACGTTCAACATCTTCGGAGCCCATATCCCGTCCTTCGCGCTCTATGCGGCGACGGCGAACATCTCCGTGCCGCTCGTCCTGGCCTTCGTGGTGTTCGTCGTCTTCAACGTCGAGGGGATCCGTGCCCAGGGCCCCTGGGGCTACGTCAAGAGCCTCATCCCGGCCGGGGTATCGGGCCCGATCCTCTTCTTGATCTTCCCGCTGGAGATCATCTCGACCTTCATGCGGCTGCTCTCGCTGACGATCCGACTGTTCGCCAACATCCTGGCCGGCCACATGATCATCCTGTTCATGGCCGGCGGCCTGGCCGTCGTCCTCGGACTGACGTTCCTCGGCTGGTTCACGCTGCCGGCCGGAATCGTGCTCTACATGTTCGAGCTCGGCCTGGTGGCCACGCTGCAGGCCTTCATCTTCGCCACGCTCGCCGCGATCTACATCGGCGGCGCGGTCTCTCATCACTAACGAAAAAGGAGCTGTTCCCAAGTGCTGCTTACACACATCCTCTCCTTCGCTGCGTCCTCCGGCGTCGGCGCCGGTCTCGGGATCGGGATCGGGGGCGGACTCGGAGCGGTTGGCGCCGGTGTCGGCATCGGCATCATCTTCGGCAAGGTGATCGAGTCCGTCACCCGTCAGCCGGAGATGCGCGACGAGATCACGAGCATCCAGTGGCTCGGCTTCGCGTTGACCGAGGCGTGTTTCTTCTACGGGCTGGTGGCCGGCCTGCTCTCCTACGTGCTCAAGTAGATGGCTACCACTGCCGCATCGTCAGGGTCGTTCCTGATCACGCCCAACGTCGGGCTGATGATCTGGACGCTCCTGCTGTTCGGAATCTCCATGTACGTGCTGGCAAGGCTTGCCTTCCCGCGCATCTCCGAGGCCCTGGACAAGCGTCAGCACGCCATCGAGGAGTCGATCGATCACGCCGAGCGGGTTCGCCACGAGGCCGACGAGATCCTCGAGGAGTACCGCGAGCGCCTCAAGGAGGCGCGTGCCCAGGCCGACGAGATCGTCACCCGGGCCCGCCACGCCGGCGAGGTCCACGAGCGTGAGGCGCAGGACGAGGCCAAGGAGAAGCGCGAGCAGATGCTGGAGCAGACCCGGCGCGACATCGAGTCAGAGACGCGCCGCGCGATCCAGGAGATCCGCCGCGAGGTCGCCGACCTCACGGTTGCCGCCACCGAGAAGGTGACGCGCAAGACCCTCAACGATGAGGATCAGCGCCGGCTGGTCGAAGAGGCTCTCTCCGAGCTGGACTTCTCAGCGCTCTCCGCGGAGGGCCACAGGTAAGTGGAGGAGATCGCTCAGGTCTACGCCCGCGCCCTCTTCGAGGTGGCGGTGCAGCGCGACGCTCTGGACGAGATCCGTTCAGAGCTCGACGCGTTCGCCGATGCCATGAACGAGAACCGTCAGCTGACGGCGTTCTTCTTCTCGCCGTATTTCTCGGTGGAGGAGAAGAAGCAGGCTCTCGAACGGGTGGTGACCGATGCCGATCCGGCCTTCGCCAACTTCCTGCAGGCGCTGATCGAGCGCCACCGGATGCCGGCGATCTTCCGCATCCGCGCGGACTTCGTGTCCCTCTGGGACGAGGAGCGAAAGCTCCTGCCGGTGCAGATCACGAGCGCCGTGGAGCTGGACAAGGACACGGTGGAGAACCTGGGCAAGCGGATCGGCGAGCAGGTCGATCGTACGATCGAGCTGTCGTCTGAGGTGGACCCCGACATCCTGGGTGGGGTGGTGCTGCGGGTCGGCAACGTGATCCTCGACGCCTCGATCAAGAACCGACTGGAACAACTGAGAAAGCAAGTCGCGCAGGCGTAGGCCGCGCCAAAGGGAGCAACTGAATCCATATGGAGATCAACCCCGATGAGATCACCTCGATCCTCAAGAGCCGGATCGAGGGCCTGGACACGTCGAGCGCCGAGCTGACCGAGGTCGGCACCGTGCTGTCCGTCGCCGACGGCATCTGCCGCATCCACGGCCTCGAGAACTGCATGTCGTTCGAGATGCTCGAGCTTCCCCACGACGTGACGGGCCTGGCGCTCAACCTCGAGTCCGACAACGTCGGCGCCGTCCTCTTCGGCCAGTGGGAGCACATCTCCGAGGGAGACACGGTCAAGCGGACCGGCCGTCTGCTCGACATCCCGGTCGGCGAGGCGCTGCTCGGCCGCATCGTCGACCCGCTCGGCAACCCGCTCGACGGCAAGGGCGAGATCGAGACGACGGAGACGCGCCCCGCGGAGCACAAGGCCCCCGGCGTCGTGCAGCGCCAGCCGGTGACCGAGCCGATGCTGACCGGCATCAAGGCGATCGACTCGATGATCCCCATCGGACGCGGCCAGCGCGAGCTGATCATCGGCGACCGCCAGACCGGCAAGTCGTCGATCGCCACCGACACGATCATCAACAACAAGGATCGCGACCTCATCTGCGTCTACGTGGCCATCGGCCAGCGCAAGGCGACGGTCGTCCAGCTCGCCAACGTCCTCGAGGAGGCCGGCGCGCTGGAGAACACGATCATCGTCATGGCCGCCGCCGACGAGTCGGCGCCGATCAAGTTCCTGGCGCCCTACGCCGGCTGCGCGATGGCCGAGCACTTCCTCTACAACGGCAAGGCCGCCCTCACGGTCTACGACGACCTGACCAAGCACGCCTATGCCTACCGGCAGATGTCGCTGCTGCTGCGCCGCCCGCCGGGTCGCGAGGCCTACCCGGGCGACGTCTTCTACCTCCACAGCCGCCTGCTGGAGCGCGCGGTGAAGCTCAACGACGACCTGGGGGGCGGGTCGCTGACCTCGCTGCCGATCATCGAGACCCAGGCCGGCGACGTCTCGGCCTACATCCCGACGAACGTCATCTCGATCACCGACGGCCAGATCTTCCTCGAGCCCAAGCTGTTCTACTCGGGCGTGCGGCCGGCCATCAACGTCGGCATCTCCGTCTCGCGGGTCGGCGGCAACGCCCAGATCAAGCCGATGCGCCGGGTCGCGGGCACGCTCAAGCTCGAGCTCTCGCAGTACCGCGACCTCGAGGCGTTCTCCCAGTTCGGATCCGACCTCGACACGGAGACGCGCAAGGCGCTGGCCCGCGGCGAGCGGCTGGTGACGACGCTCAACCAGAACGAGCGCCATCCGATGGCCGTCGAGGATCAGGTGGTGCAGATCTACGCCGCCACCAACGGCTTCATCGACCGGCTCAACGTCGACCGCGTCAGCAAGTTCCTCGACGGCGTCGTCGAGTCCGTCCGCGGCAACGAGCCGGAGCTGGTCAAGTCGATCGGCGAGGGCACCTGGGACGACGACACCCAGGCCAAGCTCAAGGAGGCGGTCGAGACCTACGCCGAGGACTTCGGCTACGACCTCGACGAGGAGGGCCTCCCGCTCGACGACAACGACGACCGGCCGCTCCTCGTCCTCCTCGCTCGGAGCGGTCCGGCGGGTCGAGCCGCGACGGCTCGGATGGCGACGGTGACGAGGAATCGGAGTCCAGCGGCGCCGAGCGCGAGGAGGAGCCCGCGCGGGCCTAGCCCGCCGGCCTCCCGCCACCCATGGCCACCTCGCAGCGAGACGTTCGCAACCGCATCGCGTCGGTCAAGAACATCCAGAAGATCACCCGGGCGATGGAGATGGTCGCCGCCGCCCGTCTGCGCCGCGCCGAGCAGCGCATCGAGGCGTTGCGCCCGTACGCCGACGCCATCCGCCGGATGACCCGCCAGGCGGCCGAGGCGGCCGGCGACGTGCCGCGCCTGCCGATCCTCCAGGAGCACGAGCAGGTCTCGACGGTCGGCCTGCTGGTGGTGGCCGGCGATCGCGGCCTGGCCGGAGCGTTCAACTCCAACGCGGTGCGCGCGGGCGTCCGGGCGGCCGCCGAGCATCGCGACAACGGCGCCTCCTCCGTGTTCTTCGCCTCAGGACGGCGGCCCGCCTCCTCGCTGGCCTTCCGCGGCCAGGAGGTCGCCGAGAGCTTCACCGGATTCACGGACCGCCCGTCCTACGCCGACGCCCGGACCATCGCCGAGCGGCTGATGGCCGCCTACATCGACGGCGAGGTCGACCAGGTGGAGATCTTCTACAACGGCTACATCTCGCCGCTGTCCCAGGTCATCCGCCGCGAGACGCTGCTGCCGCTGCAGCGCGCCAGCGTGCTGGACGAGGACGACTCCGGACGACGACGAGAACGACTCCGGTGCCGACGGCCAGCCGCACGCCCTCGTCGAGTACGAGCCCGATCCGGAGGAGATCCTCAAGCGCCTCGTTCCCGACTACGTCGAGATCTCCGTCTACCGGGCGCTGCTGGAGTCCACCGCGTCCGAGCATGGGGCGCGCATGACGGCGATGCGCAACGCGTCGGAGAACGCGAGCACGCTGATCGACGATTACACCTTGGAGATGAACCGGGCCCGCCAGGCCGAGATCACGCAAGAGATCATGGAAGTCGTGGCCGGCGCAGAAGGCCTCGGATAAGGAGAACAGATATGGCAGTCACACTGAACAGGACACACAGAGCACCGAGCAGGAGCGCAACGTCGGGCGCATCGAGGAGGTGCAGGGCGTCGTCATCGAGGCCGTCTTCCCCGACAAGCTGCCCGAGATCAACCACGCGATCCTCATCAAGCGCCCCGAGGCCGCCCGGGCCGAGGAGGACGAGGACATCGCCGCCGCCGGCGACGAGTACCTGGTGTGCGAGGTGCAGCAGCACCTCGGCGACGACCGCGTCCGCGCGGTCGCCATGGACATCACGGACGGCCTGTCGCGCGGCACCGAGGTCATCGACACCGGGGCCCCGATCACCGTGCCGGTCGGCCGGGCGACGCTCGGGCGGATCTTCAACCTGCTCGGCGACCCGATCGACCTCGGCGAGCCGCTCGACGACGACGTCGAGCGCTGGCCGATCCATCGCGAGGCTCCGACGGTCGAGCAGCTGACCCCGACGACGGAGATGTTCGAGACCGGCATCAAGGTCATCGACCTGCTCGCCCCCTACGCCAAGGGCGGCAAGGTCGGCCTGTTCGGCGGCGCCGGCGTCGGCAAGACGGTCATCATCCAGGAGCTCATCCACAACCTCGCCCAGGAGCACGACGGCCTGTCGGCGTTCTGCGGCGTGGGCGAGCGCTCCCGCGAGGGCAACGACCTGTGGCTGGAGATGAAGGAGTCCGGGGTCCTCGACAAGACGATGCTCGTCTTCGGGCAGATGAACGAGCCTCCCGGAGCCCGCATGCGGGTCGCCCTGTCGGGGCTGACGATGGCCGAGTACTTCCGTGACGAAGAGGGTCAGGACGTGCTGCTGTTCATCGACAACATCTTCCGCTTCGTCCAGGCGGGATCCGAGGTCTCGGCGCTGCTCGGGCGGATGCCCTCCCAGGTCGGCTACCAGCCCACGCTGGAGTCCGAGATGGGACAGCTGCAGGAGCGGATCACCTCGACGCGCAAGGGATCAGTGACGAGCGTCCAGGCGATCTACGTCCCCGCCGACGACCTCACGGACCCGGCGCCGGCCTCGGCGTTCGCCCACCTGAACTCGACGACGTCGCTGTCGCGGTCGATCTCCGAGAAGGGGATCTACCCGGCCGTCGATCCGCTGGACTCGACCTCGACGATCCTCAAGCCCGAGATCGTCGGCGAGGAGCACTTCAACGTCGCCAACCGCGTCAAGGAGGTTCTGCAGCGCTACAAGGAGCTGCAGGACATCATCGCCATCCTCGGCATCGACGAGCTCTCCGACGAGGACAAGGTGACCGTCAACCGGGCCCGCCGGCTGGAGCGCTTCCTCTCCCAGCCGTTCTTCGTCGCCGACCCAGTTCACGGGCATCGACGGGCAAGTACGTGCCCGTCGAGGAGTCGATCCGGGGCTTCAAGGAGATCCTCGAGGGCAAGCACGACGACGTCCCCGAGCGCGAGTTCTTCATGAAGGGCTCGATCGACGAGATCTCCAGGCGGCGACGGGTCCGACTCGGAGCTCCGACTCGAGGACTCGGACGTCGGGACTCCGACTCGAACGACTCGGCGTCTGACTCCGACGACGACGGGCACCGAGGCCGGCTGATCTGGATGGCCGAGCACGAGAAGTTCACCGCCGAAGTCCTCACCCCCGACGGTGAGGTCTTCAACGACGAGGTGCAGATGGTGTCCACCCGCACCGCGGTCGGGTCGATCGGCGTGCTCGCCCATCACCAGCCGCTGCTGGCGATGCTCAACCCCACCGAGCTGCGGCTCTACACCTCCGAGGGGGACTACGTCTCCTACGCGCAGTCCGAGGGGTATCTGCAGGTGGCCAACAACCGGGCCCTGCTGCTCGTCGAGGAGGCCCACGAGCCGGGCAGCCTCGACGCCGGCGAGCTGCGCAGCAAGCTCGAGGAGGCCGAGAAGGCCCTCTCCGAGGCCGAAGACGACTCCGAGCGCCAGCGTGTCGCCCAGCGCAACAAGCGGCGCTGGGAGGCGTTTCTGCGCATCGCCGAAGGCTCGTCGAGCTGATCGCGCGCTTAAGTCAGCGTCATGTCCGCTGCCTAAGCTGACAGCTGATGGTTGACGAGTGCATCCTCGCCGAGCGGCTGATCGGCTATGAGACGTCGCGGCCCGACGTGATCGTCGCGGCCGCAGGATTCGTGAAGGGTTGGCTCGAATCCCGCGATATCGAGGTCTCAGACCACGACCACAACGGACTTCCCGTGCTCGTCGCGGAGGTCGGCCCGCGCCATGACGACGGTTCCGACGATCGTCTGGCACGGCCATCTCGACGTCGTGCCCGGCCGCGCCGAGCAGTTTCAGCCGCGCATCGAGGGCGACCGCCTGATCGGCCGCGGCGCCTACGACATGAAGGGCGGCCTGGCCTCGATGATGTGCGCGCTCAAGGACGTCGCCGCCCAGGACCGGGTCCGGGTGCGTCTCGTGGTCGTGCCCGACGAGGAGTCCGAGGAGATCGACGAGCGCTCCACCGACGGGGTCGTGGCCCGTGGCCTGGGCGGGGACTTCGCGATCACCGGCGAGCCGACGGATCTCCACATCGGCATCCAGGCCAAAGGGGTGCTCGTCATGCGGATCGTCGTCCACGGGCGGGCCGCCCACAGCTCGACTCCCTGGCTGGGCGACAACGCGGTCCTCAAGGCGATCGACGTCTTCCGGGCGATCGAGTCGCTGCCGTTCACGCGCGAGTCCTCGGAGATGTATGACCGGCCGTCGCTCAACCTCGGGCGGATCGAGGGCGGCGACGCGCTCAACAAGGTCCCCGACCGCTGCGAGATGGCCGTCGACGTGCGCTATCTGCCCGGGCAGGACCCGGGCGACATCCTCGCCCAGGTGCGCCAGATCCCGGGCATCGACGTCAAGCGCACCTTCATCCATCCGCCGATGACGGTCTCGCGCCACAACCCCTTCGTCCGCGGCCTGCGCGAGGCGGTGGCCGGGCGATCAGCGGCGAGGTGATGAGCGTGGGTCGTGACGGGGCCTCCGATGCCGCCTCGTTCATCGAGGCCGGGATCCCGGCGGTCGAGTTCGGTCCCGCGGGAGCCGGGCACCACGGACCCGACGAATGGGTGTCGCTCGCCTCGCTGGCCAACTACCGCCGCGCGCTGGCCGACTTCGTGCGAGCGCTGCCGAGCCGGCTGGCCGAGCCCGCCGAGCCGGAGGCCGGCCAGGGGCTGCGCGTCGATCGAGGGCGGACTGGCATGAGGTGGCTGATCCCCCACAGCCGCATGGGAACGGCGTGGCGCTTCGTGGTGGCGCGCGATCCTCGTCATCGGCGCCAGCGCCGCCACGACGGCCGTCGCCGGCCTGCTGCAGGTCTCGACACCTCGTCGGCGACATCTCGATCCACGCGGGCGTCAAGATCCGAGCAGCTGACGCTCCCCAAGCCCGGTCAGCCGCAGACGATCCTGCTGATCGGCTCCGACCACCGCGCCGGCGAGCATCGTTCCGGCTGTCGCACACCGACACGATGCTGCTCGTGCGGCTCAACTCGCAGTCCTCGACGATCAACGTGATGTCGATCCCGCGCGATCTGCAGGTCCAGATCCCGGGATACGGGATCGACAAGATCAACGCCGCCTACACCGACGGCGGCTATGGCCTGCTGCTCAAGACGATCAAGGCCAACGTGTTCCCCAAGCTGCACGTCAACCACATCGTCGACACGAACTTCGCGGGCTTCTCGGATCTGGTCGACGCGATCGGCTGCGTCTACTCCGATGTCGATCACCGCTACTACAACAACACGCTCTACACCCACTACTCGAGCATCGACATCCAGCCCGGGCTATCAGAAGCTGTGCGGCGACAACCAGGCGGTGAGCGGGGCGCTGCCGTTCGTGCGCTTCCGCCACACCGACACCGACATCGTCCGCGAGGCCCGCCAGCAGGACTTCATCCGCTGGGCCAAGGCGCAGTACCCGATCGGCAAGCTGTTCTCCAACCGCGACCGGCTGCTGCAGATCTTCGGCAAGCACTCGACGCTCGACAAGGAGCTGCAGTCGACCGACGGGATCCTCGATCTGTTCAACCTGGTCCTCAACGCCGACGGCTCACGATCAAGCAGATCCCCTTCCCGGCCGATCTGCAGCCGTGCACGGCGACTCGTGCTTCGTGACCGCCGAGCAGTCCCGCGAGGCGGAGGTCTACGCGCGCTTCATGGCGGCGACCCCGAAGGCCAAGACGAAGGCCAAGCCGACGCCGAAGTCGGCCAAGGGCCACAAGAAGCTGCGCGCGGATCGACACCGCCGGCCTCGACCGACGCGCGTCAGCGACGGCCACAGCCAGGCCGCCGCAGCTGGCCAAGGTCAAGATGCCGGTCTACTTCCCGCGCTACATCAAGGCGGGCTCGGAGTACTGCCTGAGCCTGATCGGCAACTGCGCCCAGGGCGATGAGCCGGCCATCGAGTACCCGCACTCCTACCCGCGCCAGTACCTCATCCGCGACCAGAGCGGCCACGCCCACGAGGCCTACCGGATGACGATCGCGCTCAACGCCGCTCAAGGGCCAGTACTACGGCGTCCAGGGCGTCGCCTGGCGCCATCCGCCGCTGCTGCAGAGCCCCAGCGGCACGCGCACGATCAACGGCCGCAAGCTGTTCCTCTACGCCGACGGCGGCCGGCTGACGACGGTGGCCTGGCATCAGGGCCCCAACAGCTACTGGATCTCCAACACGCTGACCAGCGACATCCCCAACAGCCAGATGGTCAACATGGCAGCGTCGATGGTCCGCGCCCGCCGCTGACCCGCGGCGGCCGCTCGCTACATTCAGCCGCCTATGAGTTCTGAGCGTGAGCCTGTCGCGGTGATCGGCACCGGCTATGTGGGTCTGGTGACGGCGGCCGGGTTTGCGGAGTTGGGGTCTGAGGTGTGGTGTGTGGATATCGATCCCGAGAAGGTGGCGCGCTGAATCGGGGGGAGATCCCGATCTATGAGCCGGGGTTGGCGGAGTCGGTGGCCAAGAACCGGGAGCGGCTGCATTTCTCGACGGAGCTGGGCCCGGCGCTGGAGCATGCGCGGTTGTTGTTCGTGGCGGTGGGGACCCCGCCGACCTATAGCGGGGATGCGGATCTGTCGGCGGTGCATGCGGTGGTCGATGCGATGCCGCCGTCTGATCGTCATGCGCTGGTGATGAAGTCCACGGTGCCGGTGGGGACGGGGGTGTCGATCAAGCGGGTGTTCTCTGAGCGTGGCAAGTCGGGGTTTGCCTATGTGTCGTGTCCGGAGTTTCTCAAGGAGGGGTCGGCGCTGAAGGATTTCCTTGAGCCTGACCGGGTGGTCGTGGGTGATGACGGTGGCTGGGCGGGGGATGCGGTGGCGGCGTTGTATGAGCCGTTGGGCGCGCCGCTGGTGCGGACGGACATCGCCTCGGCGGAGATGGTCAAGCTGGCCGCCAACGCGTTTCTGGCGACGAAGATCTCGTTCATCAACGAGATCGCCAACGTGTGTGAGGAGACGGGCGCCGATGTGGCCGAGGTGGCCAAGGGGATGGGGCTTGATCGCCGGATCGGCAGCCATTTTCTGCGGCCGGGGATCGGGTTCGGCGGCTCGTGCTTTCCCAAGGACGTGTCGGCGCTCAAGCAGCTGGCGGGCAACTCGGGCTATCACTTCCAGCTGTTGACGTCGGTGATCGAGGTCAACGAGCTGCAGAAGCGCCGGGTGGTCGGCAAGCTGCAGAAGCATCTCGGGTCGCTGGTCGGCAAGCGCATCGCCCTGCTGGGGTTGGCGTTCAAGGCCAACACCGATGACATGCGCGAGGCCAGCTCGCTGGTGCTCTCGGCGCGGTTGCAGGCCGACGGGGCGCATGTGGCGGCCTATGACCCGGTCGCCGAGCAGGAGGCGCGCAAGCTGATGCCCGGCGTGGAGTTCGCCGACTCGGCGCTGGGCGCGGTGGAGGGTGCCGACGCGGTCATCCTGGTCACCGAGTGGCCGGAGTTCTCAGAGCTCGACTGGGCGGCGGTCCGCGAGCGGATGGCCGGCAGCCTGCTCGTCGACGGACGCAACTTCGCCGACCGCGAAGCCGTCATCGCCGCCGGCTTTGACTACGAGGGAATCGGACGGTGAAGACTGGCTCGCCGCTCCGGTCGCCTGCATGCAGGCGCTGATCCTCGTCGGCGGGGAGGGCACCCGGCTGCGGCCGCTGACCTCGACCATCCCCAAGCCGGTCGTCACCCTCGTCGACCGCCCCTTCATGGCCTACATGCTCGAATGGCTGCGCGGCCACGGCATCGACGACGTCATCCTCTCCTGCGGGTTCAAGGCCGACGGCGTGCGAGCCGTGCTCGGCGACGGTCCTCGCTGGGCGATGCGCCTCCGCTACGTCGAGGAGCCCGAGCCGCTGGGCACCGGCGGAGCGCTGAAGTACGCCGAGGACCTGCTCGAGGAGCGGTTCTTCATGCTCAACGGCGACGTCCTCACGGACATGGACCTCACCGCCCAGCTGCGCGAGCACGAGGAGACCGGCGCGCGGGCGACCCTCGCCCTCATCGGCGTCGACGACCCGTCGGCCTACGGCCTCGTCCGCCGCCACCCCAACGGCGCCGTCAGCGGTTCCTCGAGAAGCCCAGCGCCGAGGAGATCGACACCAACCTCGTCAACGCCGGCGCCTACATCCTCGAGCGCGAGTGCTCGCCGGCATGGCGCCCGCCGGGACGCGGATCTCGATCGAGCGCGACGTCTTCCCGGTGCTGGTCGGCAACGGGCTCTATGGCCATGAGTCGAGCGGCTACTGGATGGACATCGGCACTCCGCAGCGCTACCTGCAGGCCACCTACGACATCCTCGAGGGCGTCGTCAGCACGGAGGTCGGCCGCCGCGTCGAGGAGCGCCACGGGCTCGCCTTCCCCGGCGAGCCGGTCGACGGCAGGTGCACTCGCCGGCGATGCTCGGTGCGGGGTGCCGGCTGGCCGCCGGACACCACGATCGCCGCCCGCTGCGTGATCGGCCCCGGCGTGCAGATCGGCCCGGGCGCCCACATCGAGGGCTCGGTCGCTGCTCGACGGAGCGACCGTCGGCGCGCGGACGCGCATCAGCGGCGTCCATCATCGGCCCCAGCGTCCGGCTCGGCGACGACTGCCGGCTGAGCGAGGGCGTCGTGCTCGGCGCGGGGGGTGCAGATCGGCGCGCGCAACACCCTGCGCGGCGGGATGCGTATCTTCCCCGGGCGTGCAGCTCCCCGATCGAGCGGTCTCCTTCTGATGGCCGGCGACGCGCTGAGCGCCGAGAGCATCGCCGCCCTGGACAGCACCGGCCAGATGGCCGACGTCCTCGGCCTGCCCGAGCACCTGCGCGACGCCCTGTGGCGCGTGGAGTCGGCCAACCTCACGCCCACGGACTGCGCCGGCGGCCTCGTGGTGGCCGGCATGGGGGGGTCGGCCATCGGCGGGGCGCTCGCCCGCGCGGTCCTGGGCGACCGCTGCTCGCGGCCGATGGCGTTGGCGCGCGACTATGGGCTGCCGTCGTGGGCGACCCCCGACACCGCCGTGCTCTGCTCGAGCTATTCGGGCGAGACCGAGGAGACGCTGGCCGCCTACGAGGCCGCCGGCTTCCTGGGGGCCCACCGCCTCGTCTGCACGACCGGCGGCCGGCTGGCCGCGAGCGCCCGCGCCGACGGCGTCCCGGTGATCCCGCTGCCCGGCGGCTTTCAGCCCCGCGCGGCCGTCGGCTACGCGCTCGTCGTCTCCCTGGAGGTGGCCGCCCTCGTCGGCACCGGCGAGTCGCTGCACACGGAGATCGACGTCGCCGCCGCCCACGCCGAGCGCCTCGTCGGCGAGTGGGGGCCCGACGCGCCCGAGGACTCCGAGGCCAAGCGCCTGGCCCGCGCGCTGCACGAGACGACGCCCCAGATCGCCGGCGCCGGCCTGACCGCCCCCATCGCCTACCGGTGGAAGACCCAGCTCAACGAGAACGCCAAGTACCCGGCCTTCGCCTCCGTGCTGCCCGAGCTTGACCACAACGAGCTCGTCGGCTGGCAGGGCGCCGCGCCCCTCGGCCGCTTCAGCGCCGTGTTCCTGGACGACTGCGACCTGCACCCCCGCGTCCGCGAGCGCATCCGCCTCACCCAGGAGCTGATCGCCGACCACGCGGCCGTGACCGAGCGCGTCGAGTCCGTGGGCGAGACGGCCATCGAGCGCCTCGTCTCCCTCGTCCTCCTGGGTGACCTCGTCTCGGTCTACATGGCCATCCTGGCCGGCCGCGACCCGGCCCAGATCGACGTCCTGCACGAGCTCAAGCGGCGCCTGGCTGCCTGCGTAGCGCGACGTCGGCTGAGGCCAGGCGCGGTCGGTCTGCGCAGTGGCGGTGGTGCTGACATCCGCGCCGTGGTCACGCTAATGGTGGGGGATCCCGGGGCGGCGGTCGGCGAAGCCCATCACCACGACCCTCGGGCTGCGCGGATCGGACGGTCGTTGGCAGGGGAGCGGCCACGAGGGCGGGAGGGTGGCCGCCGGCGCCGTCGGCAGGGGGAGGGGCCGCAACGTGCAGACCTCGCGTAGCACTGAAGCGGCGTCGCGCCCACGAGAGCGGCGTCTGCAGCGGCGACCCCGCCCCAAACCTTGACACGCCTGTGGTAACCTTCGGAGTCCGAATGCAGGCGCTGACCATCAACGAGGCTGCCACCACGACCGGATGGTCGCCTCGCATGCTGCGCTACGTCGAGCAGGCGGGCCTCGTCACCCCGGCGCGTTCCGCGTCGGGATACCGGCTGTACGGCGCCGCCCAGCTGCAGCGCCTGCGCACGCTCAAGGAGCTGCTGCAGACGTTTGACCTGTCGCTGTCCGACGTGGCCTTCGCCGCGCGGCTGGAGAGCGACATCGCGCTGCGCGACAGCGTCAGGGGATGGCTGAGCACGGAAGCCAGCCGGCCCGAGCACGTCGACGCCGACGAGTGGCTGCGCTTCGAGCAGGACAAGCACGAGCGATTGCTCGCGGCCATCTGACCCCAGCGGCACGGCCGCGACCCGATGAACGAATCCGACCCCACAGGAGCCCGGAATAGACCATGAGCACCACTGCCGCCAAACTTGACTTCAAGGTCGCTGATCTCAGCCTCGCCGCCTTCGGGCGCAAGGAGATCCAGCTGGCCGAGCACGAGATGCCGGGCCTGATGTCCACCCGCAAGGAGTTCGCCGACAGCCAGCCGCTGAAGGGCGCGCGGATCACCGGCTCGCTGCACATGACGATCCAGACGGCCGTCCTCATCGAGACGCTGACGGCGCTCGGCGCCGAGGTCCGGTGGGCGAGCTGCAACATCTTCTCCACCCAGGACCACGCGGCCGCGGCGGTCGTCGTCGGTCCCGAGGGCACCCCGGAGGATCCGCAGGGCATCCCGGTGTTCGCCTGGAAGGGCGAGACGCTGGAGGAGTACTGGTGGTGTGCCGAGCAGGCGCTGACCTGGCCTCAGGACGAGGAGATCAACATGATCCTCGACGACGGCGGCGACGCCACCCTGTTCGTCCATCTCGGCGCCGACCACGAGAAGAACGGCACCACGCCGGACCCGGAGAAGGCCGCCAACGAGGAGGAGAAGGTCATCTTCGAGCTCCTCGTCAAGTCGATCAACGAGGACAACCAGCGCTTCACGCGGATGGCCAAGTCGATCCAGGGCGTGACCGAGGAGACGACCACCGGCGTCCATCGCCTCTACCAGTTCGCCAACGAGGGCAAGCTGCTCTTCCCGGCGATCAACGTCAACGACTCCGTCACCAAGTCGAAGTTCGACAACAAGTACGGCTGTCGCCACTCGCTGATCGACGGCATCAACCGCGCCACGGACGTGCTCATCGGCGGCAAGGTGTGCGTCGTGGCCGGCTACGGCGACGTCGGCAAGGGCTGCGCCGAGTCCTTCCGCGGCCAGGGCGGGCGGGTCATCGTCACGGAGATCGATCCGATCTGCGCGCTGCAGGCCGCCATGGACGGCTACCAGGTCGCCCGGCTGGAGGATGTCCTGAAGACGGCGGACATCTTCATCACGACGACCGGCAACAAGGACGTCATCACCGCCGAGCACATGTCGCAGATGAAGCACCAGGCGATCGTCGGCAACATCGGCCACTTCGACAACGAGATCGACATGGCCGGCCTGGGCGAAGATCGACGGCATCAAGAAGATCAACATCAAGCCCCAGGTCGACGAATGGGTGTTCCCCGACGGGCGGACGATCATCATCCTCTCCGAGGGACGGCTGCTGAACCTCGGCAACGCCACCGGTCACCCGAGCTTCGTGATGAGCAACTCGTTCACCAACCAGGTGATGGCCCAGATCGAGCTCTTCGGCAACCGTGACGCCTACGAGACGCAGGTCTACACGCTGTCCAAGCAGCTCGACGAGAAGGTCGCCCGCCTGCACCTCGACGCGCTGGGGGTCAAGCTGACCGAGCTGACGGCCGACCAGGCCAGCTACCTCGGCGTCCCCGTCGAGGGCCCCTACAAGTCCGACCACTACCGCTACTAGCGGCCAGAGCGGGCACCCGCAGAGCGCGCCCGGCGCGCACCATGCCGCGGACATCCATCCCGGCCCATGACGTTGCCGACCTGGCCCTCGCCCCCGAGGGCCAGGCGCGCATCGCCTGGGCCGCCGGCCAGATGCCGGTGCTGGCGCAGATCCGGGAGCGCTTCGCCGCCGAGCGGCCGCTGGAGGGCTTCCGGATCGCCGCCTGCCTGCACGTCACCGCCGAGACGGCCAACCTCGTGCGCACGCTGCGCGCGGGCGGGGCGACCGTCGGGCTGTGCTCGGCCAACCCGCTGTCCACCCAGGACGACGTGGCCGCCGCGCTCGTGCTCGAGGACCGCGTCGAGGTCCATGCCCACCGCGGCGAGGACATCGACACCTACGTCGACCACGTGCTCGCGCTGCTGAGCACCGAGCCCCAGATCACGCTCGACGACGGCGCCGACCTGCTGATCACCGCCCACGCGCGAGGCGGCGACGCCCTCGATCAACTGATCGGCGGGACCGAGGAGACGACCACCGGCCTCGTCCGCCTGCGCCGCCTGGAGGAGGAGGGAGGGCTCAGGTGCCCGGTCCTGGCGGTCAACGAGGCACGCACCGAGCGGGCGCTCAACGACCGCCACGGCACCGGGCAGTCGGCCCTGGACGGCATCGTCCGCGCCTCGCAACGTGCTGCTGGCCGGCAACACGATCGTCGTCCTCGGCTATGGCTGGGCCGGGCAGGGCGTGGCCGAGCGTGCCCGCGGCGCCGGCGGGGCGGTCGTCGTCTGCGAGGTCGATCCGCTGCGCGCGCTGGAGGCGCGGATGGCCGGCTACGAGGTGATGACCTCGCTCGAGGCCGCCGAGCGCGGGGACATCTTCATCACCGTCACCGGCTCGCGGCGAGTGCTGCGCCGGGAGCACTTCGAGCGCATGAAGGACGGCGCGCTGCTGGCCAACGCCGGCCACTTCGACGTCGAGCTCGACCTCAGCGAGCTCGCCGAGCTGGCCACCGGCGGCATCCGCGTCGGTCCGGCCACTCGTCGAGGAGTACCTGCTCGCCGACGGCCGGCGGCTCAACCTGCTGGCCCACGGCCGCGTCGTCAACCTGGCGGCCGCCGAGGGCCATCCGGCGGCGGTCATGGACGTCTCCTTCGCGCTGCAGGCGCTGGGCGTCGAGGAACTGGTTCGCCGTCGCGGCGAGTTCCCGCCCGGGCGTGCACCCGGTGCCGCCCGCCGTCGACCGCGAGGTCGGCCGGCTGAAGCTGGCCGCCCTCGGCGTGCGCATCGACGAGCCGACCCCCGAGCAGGAGCATTACCGGGAGTCCTGGAGCCCGTCCGCCTGAGCGACCCGCTCAGCTAGCTCGCGACAGCAATGGCGGGACTTCGGGGAGGGATCGACCTCGGCGGGACCAAGATCGAGGCGATCGTGGTCGACGACGACAACAAGGTGCTCGGGCAGGCGCGTCAGCCGACGCCCACCGAGGGCGGCCCGACGGCCGTCGCCGCCCAGATGGTGGCCGCCATGCAGGACGCCGCCAAGTCCGCCGGCGCCGAGACCGACGAGCTGGCCGGCATCGGGGTCGGCTCGCCCGGGGACGTCGACGAGACGGCCGGCACGGTCGGCAACGCCCGCAACCTGCCCGGCTGGGACGGGACCTTCGAGCTGGCGGCGACGCTCTCCGAGCAGCTGGGCACCCCGTCCACGTCGGCAACGACGTGCAGGTGGCCACCCAGGCGGAGTTCGAGCTGGGCGCCGGGAAGGCCGTATGAGTCGCTGCTCGGCGTCTTCTGGGGCACCGGCGTCGGCGGCGGCCTCATCCTCGACGGCAAGCCGTGGCTGGGCCGCGGCGGCGCGGGGGAGATCGGCCACATGGTCGTGCGGCGCAACGGCGCGCACTGCCCGTGTGGCCGGCGTGGCTGCATGGAGGCCTACGCGGGACGGGCGGCGATGGAGGCCAAGGCCCGGCGCGAGGTCGACAAGGGCGCCCACACGGATCTGTTCAAGCTGATGAAGCAGCAAGGGTCGCGCGCGGCTGACGAGCGCGGTGTGGGCCGATGCCGTGGAGCAGGGCGACCACCTGGCGGTCAGCTTGATCGAGCGCGCGGTCAAGGCGCTCGGCGCGGGGATCGCCTCGGCCGTCAACCTGCTCGACGTCGAGGCGGTCGTCATCGGCGGCGGGCTGGGGGTGCGCTTCGGCCAGCCGATGGCCGAGCGCATCGTCGACCGAGATGCACCCGCACCTCTTCAATGACACGCGGCCGCCGGCGGTCCGGGTCGCGGCGCTGGGCGATCTCGGGGGCGCGATCGGCGCCGCCCTGCTGGTGCGCGGCCGCACAGAGCTAACGAAACGCTTAACGTGCGCTACGCGGTAGCCCCTAGCGGGCAGCCGGTGCGTCTGGCAGGATGCCAGCGCAGAGCGCCGCGGTCGCAGGGGATTCACGGAGGAGGAGCAACAGCCATCCCGCCCGCCAGCACGACATCACCCCCTGGGCGGCGTCCCGGTACCAGGGCTTCCCCTCCTCAGGCCCGGCGGGCCCGGCGCGCGCGAGCACAGGCGGCACGCCTGATCGCCGGCGCGGCGCTCGGTCGCGGCGCTCGTCGTCGTCGCGCTGATCGTGCTCGGCGGCGGCTCGGGCTATTCGGCCTGCGGGCGGACTTCCAGGACGCCAGCGGCCTGGTCAAGGGCGACGTCGTCGAGATCGGCCCCGCGGTCGCCGGGACCGTCTCCGGCATCGGCCTCACCGACACCGGCGCGGCGCGCGTCAGCCTGACGCTCAACGGCGACGTCGGCGAGCTGCACCAGGGCACGGTGGCCAAGATCGCCGAGGACTCCCTGTCGGGGATCGCCAGCAAGTACGTGCTGCTCGAGCCGGGACCGCCGGAGGCGCCGCCGATCGCGCTCGGGCGGGCTCATCGCCGGGCAGAACACCCGCTCGGAGGTCAACCTCGACCAGCTCTTCGACACCCTGGACCCGCTGACCCGCGCCGGGCTGAAGAACCTCGTCCGCGGTGAGGCCGCCTCCCTGCAGGGGCGCGGCCAGCAGGCCAACCAGGCGCTCAAGTACCTCGCTCCCGGGCTGCAGTCGACCAGCGACGTGACCGCCGAGCTGACCCGCGATCAGCCGGTGTTCGACCGCCTGATCGTCCAGGGAGCGCAGGCGCATGCAGGCCCTGGCCTCCCGCAGCCAGCAGCTGTCCGAGCTGATCGCCAACACGAGCACCGCCACCGGCGCGATCGCCAACCAGAGCCAGGCGCTGACCCAGGCGCTGACGCTGTTCCCGTCGACCCTGCGCCGCTCGACGACCACCCTGGCCGGCCTCGAACGGCACGCTCGACGCCCTCGACCCGCTGGTGGCGGCCTCCAAGCCGGCCGTCCGGCGCCTGCCGGAGTTCGCCTCGCGGCTCAACGAGCTGCTCGGCGTCTCGATCCCGACGATCGCGGCCCTCAACGACCCTGATCCACAACCCGGCCGGGCACCGGCGACCTGACCCAGCTCGCCCTGCAGACGCCCGCCCTGGAGCGGATCGCGCGGGTCGCCTTCCCGCGGATGATCAAGCAGTTCAACGACTCGCAGGCCCAGGTCGCCTACCTGCGCGAGTACGCGCCCGATGTGGTGGCGGCGCTCTCCGACGTCGGCCAGGCGGGATCCAACTACGACGCCAACGGCCATTTCGTGCGCAGCTCGCCGGATCTCTTCCCGTTCACGCTCGACGGCCAGAACCAGCTGACGATGCCAGTTCCCCTCGCAGCGCTACCACGGCCTGCAGACCGCCCGCACCCGCTGCCCGGGAGCGGCGGTGCAGCCCACGTCTGACGGCTCGGCGCCGCGCCCGGCCTCCGGCTGTCAGGCGTCCTCCGTCCCGCCCGGCCCGTGAGACGGCTGGCGGCGATCGCTGACGGGCCTGGCGGCGGTCGGCCGTCGTCGCCGTCGTGCTGGCCAGTCCGGCGCGCTCGAGCGGCGGTCCGTACACCGTCCGGGCGATCTTCGACGACGCCGCGTTCGCCGCCCGCGGCGAGGACGTGCGCGTGGCCGGCGCCAACGTCGGCTCGATCGCCGCCCTGGGGGTGACCGCCGGACAAGCGGGCCGCCGTCTCGCTGGAGATCGATGATTCGCGCTTCGTCCCCTTCCACGCCAACGCCCACTGCGCGATCCGGCCGCAGTCGCTGATCGGCGAGCAGTACGTCGACTGCGACCCGGGGACCGCCGCCGCGCCCGAGCTGCACGCGGATCGCTCACGGGCGCGGGCGCCGGCAGCTACCTGCTGCCGGTCGCCCGGACGAGCTCGCCGGTCGACTCCGACCTCGTGCAGAACATCTCGCGCGAGCCGGTGCGCCAGTCGCTGGCGGTCATCATCAACGAGCTCGGCACCGGCCTGGCCGCCCGCGGCTCCGATCTCAACGCGGTCATCCATCGCGCCAACCCGGCGCTCGGCAACACCGACAAGGTGCTCAAGATCCTCGCCGGCCAGAACCGGGCGCTCGCCCAGCTGGCCACCAACTCCGACGCCGTCCTCTCCCCGCTGGCGCGCGAACGGCGGCAGATCTCGGGCTTCGTCACCCAGGCGAACACGGTCTCCGTGGCCAGCGCCCAGCGCGCGGCCGATATCCGGGCCACCTTCCAGCGCTTCCCGTCGTTCCTGCGCCAGCTGCGCCCGCTGATGGCCGACCTGGGCACGCTCGCCGACCAGGGCACCCCGGTGATGACGGAGCTCGGCCAGAGCGCCTCGGCCGTCGGTCGCCAGTTCGCCAACCTGACCCCGTTCGCCGGCGCCGCGCGGACCTCGCTGCTCGCCCTCGGCCGCGCGGCCTCCGAGTCCCAGGCGTCGCTGGTGGCCACGCTGCCGCTCGCCCAGCGGCTGAACCGCCTCGGCACCGCCGGCCTGCCCACCTCGGCCTCGCTGCAGCGCCTCCTCGACAGCCTCAACCGCTCGGGCGGGATCCAGCAGCTGATGAGCCTGCTCTACGAGGGCGCGTCGGCCACCAACGGCCTGGACAGCCTCGGTCACTACGTCCGCTTCGAGCCGCTGGACTCGAGCTGCACGGACTACGTGTCCTCGCCGCTGGCCGGCTGCTCGGCCAACTTCAGCGGGGCCCAGGCGACCTCGGCCTCCGCGGCGACCTCCGGGCGCGGACCGCCGGCCGCCGACGACCGCCGCGACCGCAAAGCGGGACGCGACGCAGGACAGGATCGTCGCCCAGTCCGTTCGGCGCGCCTCGAACGCGGCCGACGGCGCCAAGACGATGGGCGGCCTGCTCGGCTACCTGATCGGAGACCGGCGATGAGGAGCCGCCGCAACGGCGGGGCTGGCCGGCAACCCGATCCTCATCGGCGCGCTGACCGTGCTCGTCGCCGTCGTGGCCGTGACCCTCGCCTACAACGCCACCAACGGGCTGCCGTTCGTGCCCACCTACGCGCTGCACGTGCAGGCCGCCAACGCCTCCGAGCTGACCCACGGGACCGACGTCAACATGGGGGGCGCCCGGGTGGGGGTCGTCTCCAGCGTGACCCCCTCGCGAGCGGCCAACGGCCGGCCGATCGCGCTGCTCAACCTCCACCTGTACCGAAACATCAAGCCGCTGCCGGTCGACTCGCGCTTCGACATCCGCCTCAAGGGCGCGATCGGCCTCAAGTACCTGCAGATCACCCTCGGCCACGCGCGGCGCGGCTACCCCGACGGGGCCACCGTGCCGCTGACGCCAGACGAGCAGCGAGGTCGACTTCGACCAGGTCCTCTCGATGTTCGACCCCAAGACGCGCCGCGGGGTGGCCGGATCGACGATCGGCTTCGGGCAGGCGCTGGCCGGGCGCGGGATCGACATCAACCAGGCGATCGGCGCGTTCGTGCCCCTCGTCACGGACCTCGGTCCGGTGGCGCGCAACCTCGCGTCGCGCTCGACCGATCTGGCGGGCTTCTTCCGCGGCCTCGAGGGCTACACGGCGGCGCTCGTGCCGGTCGCCGCGACCCAGGCGACGCTGTTCACCAACCTCAACACGACCTTCCGGGCGCTGGCCGCCGTCGCCGTCCCCTCGCTGCAGAACACCATCTCCCAGACGCCGCCGACGTTCGACGCGACGATCGCCAACGCCCCGGTGATCCGGCCGTTCCTGACGGATACCGCCAGCCTCCTGCATGAGCTGCGCCCGGGCTTTGCCACCCTGACCCAGAGCGCCCCCGTCCTTGCCGACACCTTCGCCATCGGCACCCGGACCCTGCCGGCGACCGTCGAGCTCGACGGCCGGACGGTGTCGCTGGCCGAAGCGCTGAAGAACTACAGCCAGAACACGGTCGCCCAGGGCGGGATCGACCGGCTGACGCTGACCCTCGGCCATCTGCGCCAGCCGCTGGCCTTCCTCGCGCCGGTCCAGTCCTCCTGCAACTACGTGACCCTGTTCCTGCGCAACATCTCGAGCCTGCTCTCCGAGCACGTCACCCAGGGGACCTTCCTGCGCTTCGTGCCGATCGCCATCGCCCCGGGCGCCAACAGCCAGCTGGGACCCTCGCACGCCATCTCGCAGGACAAGGTCGGCCGCGACTCCGGGCCGCTGCACTCCAACCCCTATCCGTACACGGATTCCCCGGGCCAGCCGGCCGCCTGCGGCGCCGGCAACGAGACGTTCCTGGCCAACCGGGCGGTCATCGGCAACCCGCCCGGCAAACCGGTGCTGCGCACGGAGAAGACGAGCTCGACCAAGGCGAGCGCCTCGTGAGACGTCATCGCTCGCGCGTCAGCAACCTGAGCGCCGGCGTGATCGCCGCCGTGCTCGTGCTCGGCGTCTGCTACCTCGTGTTCGGGGGACCGATCCCCTTCACCGGCTCGTCCTTCCAGCTGCGGGCGACGTTCACCGCCGAGACCCAGCTGCACCTCGCCTCGCCCGTGCGGATCGCCGGCGTCGAGGTCGGCACCGTGACCTCGGTCAAGCGCGTGGGCGGCTCCTCGACGGCGGCGGTGGTGACGATGGCGATCCAGTCAAACGGCCTGCCGATCTACGCCAACGCCACCGCCGACATCCGGCCCCGCCTGTTCCTGGAGGGCAACTTCTACGTCGACCTGCACCCCGGCACCCCGTCGGCCCACGCGCTGAGCTCGGGGGGGACGCTGCCGGCCGCCAACACCAGCGGCCCGGTGCAGCTCGACCGCGTCCTGTCGGCGCTGAACTCGAACACCCGGTCCGATCTGCAGGCGCTCGTGCGCGGCTTCGGCGGAGCGCTCAACGGAGCGCCCACCCCGGCCGAGGATGCCACCCAGGATCCGACCCAGCGCGGGCTGACCGCCGGCCAATCGCTCAACCAGTCGCTGAAGTACTCGGCCGGCGCCTTCCGGGCCTCGGCGATCGTCAACCAGGCGCTGCTGGGGGAGAAGCCCCACGACCTCTCCCAGGTGGTCGCCGGCACCCAGCGGTTGTTCGGCGCGCTGTCCTCCGATCAGGGCCGCCTCAGCGACCTCGTCGATGCGCTGAACACCACCATGGCCGCGCTCTCGCATCAGCAGAACGACCTGCAGCAGACGATCGCCCTCCTGCCCGGCACGCTGCGCGCCACCAACGCGGCCCTGGGCCCGGTGCAGGCCTCCTTCGCCCCCACCCGGGAGTTCGCCCGCGAGCTGACCCCGAGCATCCGGGAGCTGGGCCCCACCATCGACGCCGGCCTGCCGTGGCTGCGCCAGTCGATCGCCCTGTTCTCGCCGTCGGAGCTCGGCGGGCTGGTGGCCTCGCTGACCCCGGCGATCCAGGGGACCTCGCAGACGCTCACCTCCACCCAGGTCGCTGCTGCACGGCTCCGACGACCTGGCCCACTGCTTCGTCAAGGACATCATCCCGACCGGCAACGAGAAGATCTCCGACCCCCCGGTGACGACCGGCCTGCAGGTCTACCAGGAGCTCTTCCAGTCGGCCGTCGGGTCTGGCCTCCTCCGCCCAGAACTTCGACGGCAACGGCCGCTACCTGCGGGCCACCACGGGCGGCGGGGACGATCTCGTCGCCACCAGCTCGCTGCCCGGCGGCGGCCCGCTCTACGGCAGCGCCGTGCTGCCCTCCCTGGGGACCCGGCCGGCGTTCGCGGGCGCGGCCCCGAAGGTCCGCTCCGACGTGGCCTGCTATCGCAACGCCGCCCCGGCGCTGAACCGGGTGACCACGGGGGTCGGGCCGTGAGACGCGCGATCCGCGAGCACCGCTTCGACTTCGCGGCGATCGCCGCCCTGATCGTGGCCGCCATCGGGGTGACGCTCTACATCCTCGAGCACCAGCCGTCGTTCGTGTTCGGTCAGAGCTACTACACGGTGAAGGCGCCGTTCGCCACCGCCGCCGCGGTGACCGCCGGCCAAGGGCAGGCGGTGACGATCGCCGGCGTCCAGGTCGGGCAGGTCGGCGGCGTGTCCCTGCAGGACGGCCGCGCGGTGGTGACGATGAACATCTACAAGAAGTACGCGCCGATCTACACCGACGCCACCGTCCTGCTGCGCCCCCGCACGCCGCTCAAGGACATGTACCTCGCGCTCGACCCCGGGAGCGCCAGCGCGGGCGCGGTCCCCAACGGCGGGGCGCTGAGCGCCGCCAACACGGATCCCGACGTCGACCTGTCGGAGATCCTCTCCTCGCTGGACTCCGATTCGCGCAACTACCTGGTGCTGCTGCTCGCCGGCGGGGCCCAGGCCTTCCATGACCCCGGCGCCCACGGCGGCGCCCCCAGCGCGGCGGCGGTCCGCAGCCTCCGCGGAACGCTCAAGCGCTTCGAGCCGCTCAACCGCGACACCGAGCGGTTCACCACGCTGCTGGCCCAGCGCCAGGGCAACCTGCGCCGGTCGATCCGCAACCTCAACCTGGTGGCCAACGCCCTCGGCGGCGTCGAGGGCCAGCTGGCGTCGCTGATCCGCACCTCGGACACGAACTTCCGGGCGATCGCCGACAACGACACCCAGCTCGAGCAGACGCTGCAGCTGTTCCCCGGAACCCTGCAGCAGACCCAGCAGACCCTCGGCAAGGTCAAGACGTTCTCGAGCGCCAGCGCGGTCACGCTGCACCTGCTCCAGCCGTTCGCCCGCAACCTCGGCCCGGCACTGCGGGCCTCCCGGCCCCTGCTGCGCGACACCACGCCGGTCATCGCCCATCAGCTGCGGCCCTTCAGCGTGGCGGTGCAGCCGCTGGCGCGCAGCCTCGCCGCCGGCGCGGCCAAGCTGAAGGTGACGATCCCCTCGCTGTCTGCCTCGATCGGGGTCCTCAACACCCTGCTCAACACGCTCGCCTACCGCCAGGGCTCCAAGCCGAGCTACCTCTACTGGGGCTCCTGGCTGGCCCACAACGCCGACAGCCTCGTCTCCGCCCAGGACGCCAACGGGGCGCTGACCCAGGGCATCTTCATGGGCACCTGCGACGAGCTGAACTTCTATGAGAACACGCTGGCCCCCAACCAGGCGTCGCTCGGCGTGGTGCTCGACCTGCTCAACCCCCCGCCGGCCAAGAACCTCCGTGGAGTGACCACGGTGCCCGGCACCGGCATCCTCAGCTGCCCGAGCACGCGATGAACAAGCAACGCCCCAGCGTCGTCGCCATCCTGACCATGGTCGCCTTCGCGGCCTCCTGCGTCGGGCTGCTCATCTTCCTGTGGATCTCCTTCGGAGGCTCGCTGCCGCTCCAGCCCCAGGGGTACCGCTTCGACGTCGAGTTCGACCAGGCGGTCGAGCTGGCCTCCCAATCGCAGGTCCAGATCTCCGGCGTCAATGTCGGGCACGTCGTCTCCGTGGGCCTTGACAGGCGCACCGGGCTCAGCCGCGCGGTCATCCAGATCGACCGGCAGTACGCCCCGCGGCCGACGGACACGCGCGCGATCCTGCGCCAGAAGACGCTGCTGGGTGAGACCTTCGTGCAGCTGAGCGCCGGCTCCCCGAGCGCCCCCAAGCTGCCCGACGGCGGGACCCTGGCGCGCGCCCAGGTGGCGCCCACCGTCCAGCTGGACCAGATCCTCTCGACCTTCGATCCCACGACGCGACGCGCCTTCCAGACGTGGATGCAGCAGGGATCGATCGCCCTCTCAAACCGCGGCCAGCAGTTCAACACCGCGCTCGCCGACCTCTATCCGTTCGCCACCAACGTCGACTCCGTGCTCGCCGTGCTGCGCCGCCAGGGGCAGGCGACGACCACGCTGCTGCACGACGGCGGAGAGGTGTTCTCGGCGCTCGCCCGCTCGCCGTCGGCGCTGCAGGGCTTCGTGCGCAACTCCAATGCCCTGTTCGCCGCCACCGCCTCGCGCGACACGGAGCTGGCCGACACGATCCGCGCCTTCCCGGCCTTCCTGGCCCAGACCCGGTCGACCATCCAGCGGCTCGGCCGCTTCTCCGTCGACACCAAGCCGCTCGTCGACGAGCTGCACCCGGCCGCCGTCCAGCTGACGCCCGCGCTGCAAAAGCTCGTGGTGGCCGCCCCGGAGCTGCACACCCTGGTCCAGGTGGTCGGCCCGTTGACGAAGGCGTCGCGCGCCGGTTTCCCGGCCCTGCAGCACTTCCTCGTCGACAGCGTGCCCTTCCTGCAGCGGCTCAAGCCCTACCTGGGCCAGCTCGTGCCGGTGATCGACTACATCAACGTCTACCGCCGCGAGCTGGCCGCCTTCTTCGCCAACAGCACGGCGACCACGGAGGGGACGCTCGCCTCCGCCTACGGGGGCAACGCCCACTACCTGCGGGTGGCCAACAACATCAACCCCGAGACCCTGCTGCCCTACCAGGCCCGGCCGAGCAGCAACCGCTCCAACGCCTACACCGCGCCGGGGGGCTACGGCCGCCTGCGCCAGGGCCTGCAGGTGTTCGGCAGCTACCTGTGCACGGCCCATCCGCTGGCCACGCCCTCCTCGTCGCTGTCGACGAGCACAACTTCGGTGACCGGGACTGTGTTAACAATTGCGCAGCTGTTGGAGGAGTACTACTTCACGTCGGACCCCTCGGGCCCGCGGTGCAGCGCGCAGCCTTCCCTGGCACGCTCGACGACCGGACAGTCCCAGGCCTTTCCCCATCTACAACCGCTCCCATGAGCAGGCCGGCGGGTCACGCCGGCCGTCGGCATCACACCCCCACAAGGAGGACTAGTTGCGTAAGTCATTGGTGATCGTTGCGACCGCAGTGGTCGCGCTCATCGCCGCGGCATCGGCATTTGCCGCGATCAACACCTACACGGCCAAGGTCAAGGTCTCGCCGACCAAGGCGGGAACGAAGGCCAAGCCGGTCGCCATCGGCTACACCGAGGACATCACGGCCAGCGGCACGGACGGCAACCGCACGGCGCTGCTGGAGGACATCAAGACGACCGTGTCGGGCGCCAAGCTCACCCTCAAGGGCGTGCCGACCTGCTCGCTGAGCTCGATCGCGGCGGCCAAGAACGACACCGGCTGCCCGAAGGGCGCTCTGCTGGCCACCGGCTACATCCACGCCGTGGTCGGCTCCGCGACGGACTTCAAGGCCAACGCGGCCCCGTGCAACCCGGGCCTGGACGTCTGGAACAGCGGCGGCGGCAAGCTGACGTTCTTCTTCGTCGACACCGCTGCGCACAACTGCGACGCGCTCGGCCTGAAGACCGGCTCCACCGGCCCCTACCCGGCCACCTACAAGCAGCAGGGCGGGAAGGTCGTGGTCGACACCCCGATCCCCAGCTTCGTCAACCGGCCCGCTCGGTCTGGCGGGCTCCCTCGAGGTCGAGCACCTGGTCTGGAAGAACGTCAAGACCAAGGTCAACGGCAAGAGCGTCGGCGTGCTGCAGTCCACGGGCTGCACCGGCGGCAAGCGCCCCTACGCGGTCTCGCTCAAGGCGACCCTGCCGACGACGAATACCACGGAGACCAAGGTCGTCTCCGGCACGTCTGCCTGCACCAAGTAGTCCGCAGGTCCAACTGACGGTCCGCGCCGCGCGGAGGCCCTGTCCTCCGGGCGGCGCGGCCGCTAATGAGTAGTTGAGCTTCGTCAACTGGTTCCCTAAACTCTCCCCAAAGTTCATCATTGGTGGGGGAGTCGTCACATGGGATGGCGAACGATGGGAGCCCCGGCGCCGGGTACGGGCGCCGCGGCGGCGGGCGGTCCGGGAAGTGCATGTCGACATGGGCGCGCGGGGCGTCTGCGGTCGGGCGCGCCCGGGGGTGGATCGCCGAGATGCGCCGTGGCGGCCGCCGGCGGCGGCCGGCCCGGTAGGGCGCTCGTCAGCGGCCTGGGGTCAGACGGAGACTTCGTAGCGCTCGGCCCGCTCGGCCTCGCGCTCGGATTCACGCAGCATCTGCACGAACACGGCGACGAGCGCGATCCCCATGACCACGGACTGCTCCAGGGCCATCACCAGGCCCGCCAGCGACTGGTCCGTGGAGGGCGAGAGGCCCCAGAAGTGGGGATGGTGCTCATAGAAGGGATAGAAGGACGCCGGGGCGAAGGCGAGCACGATCCCCAGCGCGCCGACGAGCAGCTTGGTCGACACCATGTAGGCGACCGGTCCCAGGCCGCCCATCCGCATGCGGCTGCGGATCGGCGACAGCAGATGCCACCAGTACAGGCTGCCGGCGGCCGCGAAGCACACGTGCTCGAAGGCGTGGACCGCCGGGTGGCGCAGGGCCGCGTCGTACATCGCCGGGATGTGCCAGGCCCACATGAAGCCGGCGTAGGCGAGGACCGCGAAGGCGGGGTGGGCGAGATAGCCGGCGCGGCGCTCGATCACGTGCAGCCGCCGCGTCACCGGGCGCAGCAGGACCTTGTTGAAGCCGAGGATGAAGAGGATCGGGGCGATGTCGATGAGCAGCAGGTGCTGGACCATGTGCATCACCAGCAGCTGATCGCCGAGCACGTCGACGGGCGAGACGAGCGCCACCAGGACCGTCAGCAGGCCGCCGGCGAACAGCGCCAGCCGGCCGTAGCCGGGCCGGTGCGGCGAGGGTGGGCGGGATCCGTGTCCCCGCGCACGCCGCCAGGCCAGCCCGTACAGCGTCCCGGCGGCAGCCACGCCGATGAGCACCGTCGGCTCCAGTGACCACTGGATCACCGGGGCCACGCTCGGCCCACTCGAGCTGGAAAGCAGCATCAATTCATTCTGCCGGTCGACAAAGCCCGTCCGCCAGGATTAACCTCGCGGACACACCCTGCAACGCCTTCCATTCAGGAGGTCGGTCATGCGGATCGCACTCAAGGGCCGCAACATGTCCATCTCGGACGAACTTCGCGAGCACGTCGACAAGCGCTTTCGCAAGATCGGCAGGCAGGTCTCCGAACTGGCCGAGCTCGAGGTGGAGCTCTCGCACGAGCGCAACCCGGCGATCGCCGACTGCGAGGTGGCCGAGGCGACCCTCTACCTCAAGGGCGTGACCCTCCGGGCCCGCGAGTCCTCCGGGGAGATCCTGCACGCGATCAACTGCTGCGCCGACGATCTGGGGGTCCAGGTCAAGCGCCACCGCGACAAGCGCCGCAAGCGCCGGGAGAACCGCAGCACCCGGGCGACGCCCGCCGAGGTCATCCCCGTCGAAGTCTCCCCCGACATCGTCTCCCCCGACATCGTCTCCGGGGACATCTCGTCGGCCGCCTGATCCGCGCCGCGGGGACGGCACTTGTCGTCCTCGCCGCGCTCTCGGCCGGTGGGCGGGCGGCCGGCGTCCGGGCGGCCGGTGGCCGGCCGGCGCCTCCCGACCTGCGGGTCGCCGGCAATCGCCTGATCGACGGCCCCGGCGCCGGACACGCCGTCATCCTGCGCGGCGTCAACCGCTCCGGCCTGGAGTACGCCTGCATCCAGGGGTGGGGGTTCTTCGACAGCCCCCATCCGGATCGCATCGACGATCGCGCGATGGTGTCGGCGATGCGCAGCTGGGACATCGACGCCGTGCGGGTGCCGCTCAACGAGGACTGCTGGCTGGGTCTCGGCGGGACGGCCGCCACCCACCGCGGGGGCGCGCCCTACCGCGCGCATCGTGGCGCGCTACGTCCATGCCCTGACCGCCGCCCACCTCTACGTCATCCTCGACCTGCACCTCGCCGCTCCCGGCCGGGCGCGGGCGACCGCGCAGCTGCCGATGCCCGACGCCGACCACGCACCCGCCTTCTGGCGCTCCGTGGCGCGGACCTTCCGCGGCAACGGCGGGCTCATCTTCGACCTCTACAACGAGCCCTACGGGATCGACTGGGCCTGCTGGCGCAATGGCTGCGCAGATCCCGGCCTCGGGAGGCGCTCCCGCCTACCGGGCCGCCGGCATGCAGCAGCTCGTGCGCGCGGTGCGCGCTGACGGGAGCCCGGCAGCCGCTGCTGATCGGCGGGCTGCAGTACGCCAGCGACCTGAGCGGCTGGTCGGCCCACGCGCCCCGCGACCCCGACCACGCCCTGATCGCCGCCGAGCACAACTACGGCGGCCTGAGCCCCTGCGCCGGCGCCTGCCAGGCGGCGGTGCTGGCCACCCACCGCCACCATCCCGTGCTGTTCGGCGAGCTCGGCGAGACGGACTGCCGCCACCGCTACATCGACCGGATGATGGGCTTCGCCGACCGCCACGGCATCGGCTATCTCGGCTGGGCGTGGGACGCCGTGGCCCCCGGGGGGTGGAGCTGCCGGGGCGGACCGTCGCTGATCACCTCCTATCGCGGGGCTCCGACGGCGTTCGGCGTGGGGCTGCGCGACCACCTCCGCGAGCACCGTCCCGCGCTACCCTGAAGCCATGTCCTTCCTGGACCGAGCGCTTCGCATGGGCGAGGCCAAGAAGTTCAAGTCATACGAGCAGAAGGTCGCCCGGATCAACGGATTCGAGGCTGAGGTCGAGCTCTACGACGACGAGGAGCTGCGCGAGGCCGCCGACGAGCTGCGCGAGCGCGCCCGCAACGGCGAGTCGCTCGACGAGCTGCTGTTCGAGTCCTTCGCGCTGACCCGCGAGGCCGGCAGGCGGGCCATGGGCATGCGCCACTTCGACGTCCAGATGATCGGCGGCATGGTCCTGCACGACGGCTGCATCGCCGAGATGAAGACCGGCGAGGGCAAGACGCTGACGGCGACGCTGGCCGTCGTCCTGAACTCGCTGCCCGGCCTGGGCGTCCACGTGGTCACCGTCAACGACTACCTGGCGCGCCGCGACGCGATGTGGATGAAGCCGATCTACGACATGCTCGGCGTGTCCGTCGGGGTGCTGCAGAACATGCAGGACCCGCAGGAGAAGATCGCCGCCTACGCCGCCGACGTCACCTACGGGACGAACTCGGAGTTCGGCTTTGACTACCTGCGCGACAACATGGCCAAGAGCCTGGAGGACCGCTTCCAGCACGGCGGGCGCGAGAAGGCCTCCGACGGCCAGTCCGTCTATCACCGCTTCGCCATCGTCGACGAGGTCGACAACATCCTCATCGACGAGGCGCGCACCCCGCTGATCATCTCCGGGGCGCCCGAGCAGGCCGCCGACTCCTACGCCCAGTTCGCGCGGTTGGCGCCCAAGATGAAGCCCGGCAAGACGCCCGACGGCCTGGACCCGAAGTCCAAGAAGGAGTTCGTCGCCGACTTCGACTACGAGTTCGACGAGAAGTACAAGACGGTCTCGATCACCGAGCAGGGCGTCGCCAAGGCCGAACGGTTCCTGGGGATCGACCACCTCTACCGCGCCGAGAACGGTCACCTCGTCAACCACCTCATCCAGTCGCTCAAGGCCGAGGCGCTCTACCGCCGCGACGACGACTACGCGGTCATCGACGGCGAGGTCAAGATCATCGACGAGCACACCGGTCGCATCCTCGAGGGCCGGCGCTGGTCTGAGGGCCTGCACCAGGCGGTGGAGGCCAAGGAGGGGGTCCGCGTCCAGGAGGAGAACCAGACGCTGGCCACGATCACGCTGCAGAACTACTTCCGGATGTACGACAAGCTCGCCGGCATGACCGGAACGGCCCTCACTGAGGCCACCGAGTTCATGAAGATCTACGAGCTGCCGGTCGTCCAGGTCCCGACCAACATGCCGATGGTCCGCCAGGACCGCAACGACCAGGTCTACAAGACCAAGGAGGGCAAGTGGTCGGCGGTCGCCCGGGAGATCGAGGCGCGCAACGCCACCGGCCAGCCGGTGCTCGTGGGCACGATCTCGGTCGAGGTCTCCGAGATGCTCTCCGAGCAGCTGAACAAGCGCGGGATCAAGCACTCCGTGCTCAACGCCAAGCCCGAGTTCGCCGAGCGCGAGGGTGAGACGATCGCCGAGGCGGGAGCGCCGGGGCGCGGTCACCATCGCCACCAACATGGCCGGCCGCGGCGTCGACATCAAGCTCGGTGGCAACGCCGAGCACCTGGCGGCGCTCGAGGTCAAGAAGCTCGGGCTGGAGCCCGGCATGCCCGACTACGAGGAGCATCTCGCCACCGTGCTGCCCTCCATCGACCAGCGCGTCGAGGAGCAGCGCCAGCAGGTGATGGAGGTCGGCGGGCTGTTCATCCTCGGTACCGAGCGCCACGAGAGCCGCCGCATCGACAACCAGCTGCGCGGCCGCGCCGGACGCCAGGGCGATCCGGGGGAGAGCCGCTTCTTCCTGTCGGCCCAGGACGACCTCGTGCGCCTGTTCGCCGGCGAGCGGATCTACAAGATCCTCGACCGCCTCGGCTCCGTCGACGAGGAGGGCAACGAGGAGCCGATCGAGGCCGGGATGCTCTCCAAGCAGATCGAGAAGGCCCAGCGCAAGGTCGAGGAGCAGTACTTCCTGCAGCGCAAGCACACCCTCGAATACGACGACGTGCTCAACCAGCAGCGCGAGGTCGTCTACGCCTACCGCGACGAGATCCTCGAGGGCCGCGACATGAGCGCCGCCGCGCGCGACGAGATCACCAATCTGCTCGAGCGCCTGGTCACGGAGTACACGCTCGGCGAGTTCGTCGAGGACTGGGACGTCGACGGGCTGATGCGCCGCGTCGAGGAGGTGTTCACGCCCTCCGACGAGGTCCTGGCCGTCGACCCCAACCGCGTCGACCGCGAGGACCTCGTCGCCCGTCTCAAGGAGGAGGCGGCGGCCCACTACGACGCCCGCGAGGAGGAGCTCGGCGACGAGCTGCTGCGCCAGGTCGAGCGCTACCTGCTGCTGGAGATCATCGACCAGCGCTGGCAGGAGCACCTCTACGACATGGACTACCTGCAGCAGGGCATCCACCTGCGCGGGTTCGCCCAGATCGAGCCGCTCGTCGCCTACAAGAACGAGGCCTTCGAGCTCTTCCGCGACCTGATGAACAGCGTGTGGGAGGACTTCGCGCGCCTCATCTTCCACGTCGAGATCACCCTCACGGATGAGAACGGCGCTCCGCCGCCCCCGCCCCGGTCACGTCCCAGCCCGGCCTCGAGCTCGGCCACCGGCGGCGGACGGGTCAGCTACTCCGGCGGCACGATGCTCTCCGGCAGCTCGGCGATCGCCGCGGCCGCCGGCGCGGAGCCCGACTACGGATACGAGGAGCCGCCCGAGCCGCCCGCCCCGGTCCAGCAGCGCATCGTGGCCGAGGACGAGCAGATCGGTCGCAACGACCCGTGTTGGTGCGGGTCGGGCAAGAAGTACAAGAAGTGCCACGGCGCCTGAGCGGCGCCGGCTACCCCTGCTTCTGGTAGCGGACGCGCTCGGGCGTGATCACGTACTTGCGCCGCACCTCGCCCGCCGGTGCGGAACGGGTACTTCTCCTGGCCGATGTACTGCTGGGCGAGCCGGTCGATGTGGTCGTCGGCGTCCTCGCCCGTGCCGCGGGCGGTGCCGCGGATCTCGACGTACTCGTAGGGGTTCTCGGACGGGTAGACGAGGGCGGTGACATGGGGGTCGCGCTCGAGGTTGGCCGGCCACTGCCGGCCCTCGGCGCTGTTGACGGCCAGTTCGCCGTCCTCGAGGCTGATCCAGGCGACGGCGCTGAGGATCGAGCCGTCGTCGTTGAGAGTGGAGATGACGGCGTGGTGGGGCGCCTCGAGCAGCGCCCGGACCGCGTCGTCCTGTAGAGAGGCCATGGGGTGCTCGCTACCCACGGCCGAGGATTCCATGCCGCGCCGGTGGGGTAGGTTGTCCAGCGCGATGGCCGTACGCGAGAGCATCGAGCTGGTGGGCCCCTCCGACCGCGCCTTTGACGAGGTGCTCACCCCGGACGCCCTGGAGTTCGTGGCCCTCCTCGCCCGCGAGTTCGAGAAGCGCCGGCAGGAGCTCCTCCAGGCCCGGGCCGAGCGCCGCGCCCGGCTGCTCTCCGGCGAGGAGTCGCTGCGCTTCCTCGAGGACACCGCGTCGGTGCGCGAGGGCGACTGGACTGTCGCGCCCGCGCCTGAGCCGCTGGCGCAGCGGTGGGTGGAGATCACCGGCCCCACGGACCGCAAGCTCGTCATCAACGCGCTCAACTCGGGCGCCGACGGCTTCATGGCCGACTTCGAGGACGCCAACTCGCCCACCTGGCGCAACCAGGTCATCGGCCACACCAACCTGCGGGATGCCATCACCCGGGAGATCACCTACGACAGCGCCGAGGACGGCCGCCACTACGAGCTCGTCGAGAACCCCGCGACGCTGCTCGTGCGCCCGCGGGGCTGGCATCTGCCCGAGCGTCACCTGCTGATCGACGGCGAGCCGATCTCCGGCTCGCTGTTTGACTTCGGGATGTACTTCTTTCACTGCGCGCCGCTGCTGCTGACCAACGGCGCCGGCCCGTACTTCTACCTGCCCAAGATGGAGTCCCATCTCGAGGCGCGGCTGTGGAACGACGTCTTCACCCTCGCCCAGGAGACCGTCGGCATGGAGCACGGCACGATCAAGGCGACGGTGCTCATCGAGACGCTGCCGGCGGCCTTCGAGATGGACGAGATCCTCTACGAGCTGCGCGACCACTCCGGCGGGCTGAACGCCGGCCGCTGGGACTACATCTTCTCGGCGATCAAGTGCTTTCGCAACGACCCCGCCAAAGTGCTGCCCGACCGCGGCGCGGTGACGATGACCGTGCCCTTCATGCGCGCCTACACGGAGCTGCTGGCGGCCACCTGTCACCGCCGCGGCGCCCACGCCATGGGCGGGATGGCGGCCCTCATCCCCTCCCGCCAGGACGAGGAGGCCAACGAGAAGGCGCTCGACGGCGTCCGCGCCGACAAGCAGCGCGAGGTCGAGCAGGGCTATGACGGCACCTGGGTGGCCCATCCCGACCTCGTCCCGGTCGCCCGCGAGGCCTTCGAGACCGGTCTGGGCGGCCGCCCCAACCAGCTCGACAAGCAGCGGCCCGACGTCTCCGTCAGCGCCGAGGACCTCATCGCCCTCGACCAGACGCCGGGCGACATCACCGAGGCGGGCCTGCGCACCGACGTGAGCGTGGGCTTTCAGTACGTCTCCTTCTGGCTCGGCGGCCGGGGTGCGGCCGCGATCAACTCGCTGATGGAGGACGCCGCCACCGCCGAGATCTCCCGCTCCCAGATCTGGCAGTGGGTCAAGCACGGCGCCACCCTGACGGACGGCCGCACGGTCACCGCCGACCTCGTCCGCGAGATGCTCGACGAGGAGACCGCCAAGATCCGCGAGTCCGTCGGCGAGGAGACCTGGCAGGCCGGCCGTCCTGACGAGACCCGCCGCATCTTCGAGCAGGTCGCCCTCTCCGAGGAGCTCACGGAGTTCCTCACGCTCGTCGCCTACGAGTACCTGGACTAGCCGCCCTCGTCGTTTCTGGTGCCCCGGGCGTTTCGGGCCCCGCCGGTCCCGCACACCGAGGGGTCGACGAGATCTAGGGAACCATCCAGCTGAGCACGGAGGTTGACTGGAGCAGCACGAGGATGGCCATCAGCAGGACGAGGACGACGCTCCAACCGAGGACCCTGCGGAAGATGTCGCCCTCCCGGCCGCCCAGGCCGACGGCGGCCGCGCCGATGGCCAGGTTCTGGGGGGAGACCATCTTGGCCAGCACGCCGCCCGAGCTGTTGGCGGCGGCCAGCAGGGTGGGGGAGAGCCCCGACTGCTTGGCGGCCGCCACCTGGAGGGCGCCGAACAGCGAGTTGGTCGAGGTGTCCGAGCCGGTGACGGCCGTGCCGAACCAGCCGATGAGCGGCGACAAGAAGGCGAAGAAGCCACCGGCGCCGGCCGCCCAGGTGCCCAGCGTGATCGACTGGCCCGACAGGTTCATCACGTAGGCGACGGCCAGCACGGTGCAGACGGTGACGATCGCCCACTTGAGCTGGTTGAGGGTGCTCAGATAGACCCGCAGCGCCCGCCCCGGGTTCACCCGCAGGACGATCGCGGTCAGCACGCCGGAGACGAACAGGCCGGTGCCGGCCGCCGTCAGCCAGTTGAGCTTGAAGGTCAGGCTCGACGGGGCCTTGCCCTGACGCTCCCAGCACGTGCAGCCCAGGCCACGAGAACTCACTGGTCGCCTTGTCGAGCTGGGTGGCGATGCCCTTGAGGCTGATGAGGCCGAGGACGACGATGATGATCACGTAGGGCGCGAAGGCGAGGATCATCTCGCGGCGGGTGGGCGGCCCCTCGTCGTCGCCCTTGGCCACCCCGGGGCGGGTGGTGCCCTGGTCGCGGTTGGCCACCCGCTCCTCGAACGCCGGATCCGACGTGCTGCCCCCCGCGATGGCGGGCTGACCCGTGCGGGGCGTCGCCGCGGCGGGGCTCAGGGGGGCCGACGGCGACCAGACGCGGAGCAGCAGCAGGATGGCCGCCGCCGAGCCGAGCGAGGCGATGATGTCCGTCAGCTCGGTGGAGACGTAGTTGGAGATCGCGAACTGCAGCAGCGCGAAGACGACGCCGGCGGTGAGAGCCGCCGGCCAGGCGGCGCGCAGGCCGCGGCGGCCGTCCGTCATGAACACGAGCACGAAGGGCACCACGAGCGCCAGCACCGGCGTCTGGCGACCCACCATCTGACCGAGCTGGTGGACGGGCAGCCCGGTGACGGTGCCGAGGGTGGTGATCGGGATGGCGATCGCGCCGAAGGCCACCGGCGCGGTGTCGGCCACGAGCGCCACGGCGACGGCCTTGATCGGCTTGATCCCGAGACCGACCATCATCGTCCCGCAGATGGCGACCGGGTGTGCCGAAGCCGGCCAGGGCCTCCAGCAGGGCACCGAAGCAGAACGCGATGACCACCACCTGGACGCGCTGGTCGTCAGATACCCGGGCAAAGGCCCGCCGCAGCACCGCGAAGGAGCCCGTGGCGTCCGTCATGTTGAACAGCCACAGGGCGTTGATGACGATCCACATGATCGGCCAGAAGCCGAACACCGCCCCCTCGAGCGCCGAGTCCGCCGCCTGGCCGACGGGCATCGAGTAGACGATGAGGGCGACCAGGATCGCCACCGCCGAGCGTGATCAGGGCGGCCCACTGCGCCTTGAGCCGGACGACGCCCAGCAGCACGAACAGGACCGCCAGCGGCAGCAGCGCGAAGATCGAGGTCAGCCCCAGCGAATGCGAGACCGGATCGAGTACCTGCTTGTACATGTCGCCTCCCTCAAGGCCCGTTGTACCCGCCCATGTACCCGGGACGGCTCAGACCAATCCCACTGCTACCGTCTCTGCGATGTCGACCGCGCCCACAGAGCCGCTGCCCCAGCGACTCGCAGCCATCCGCCAGCAGCTCAAACTGCTCGCGGACTATCTTTGACCCGGCTGAACTGAGCCGGCGCGCGCAGGCGCTGGAAGACGAGATGGGGGCAAGCGGCTTCTGGGACGACCAGGAGCGCGCGGCCAGGGTGAGCTCCGAGCACTCGCGAGCCACCCGCAAGCTGGCCCAGTTCCGCGAGCTCGAGTCCGACGTCGACGACCTCGAGCCGCTGGCCGAGATGGCCGAGGAGGATCCCGAGATGGCCGCCGAGCTCGAGGAGCAGCTCGTCTCCGTGCAGGCGCGCCTCGACGCGCTGGAGGAGGAGCGGTTGTTCTCCGGGCGCTACGACGCCGGCGACGCGCTGGTGACGGTCAACGCCGGCGCCGGCGGCACCGATGCCCAGGACTGGGCCGAGATGGTGCTGCGGATGGAGATGCGCTGGGCGGAGAAGCGCGGCTTCGGCGTCGAGCTGCTCGAGGCCTCGCCGGGGGAGGAGGCCGGGATCAAGTCGGCGACCTTCCGCGTCCGCGGCGAGAACGCCTACGGCCTCTACAGCTCCGAGAAGGGGGTGCACCGGCTCGTGCGGCTGTCGCCGTTTGATTCGGCCAACCGCCGCCAGACGAGCTTTGCCGGCGTCGAGGTCTCCCCGGTGGTGCAGGAGGCCGGCGAGGTGGAGATCGAGGACGACGACCTGCAGATCGATACCTACCGCGCCAGCGGGGCGGGCGGCCAGCACGTCAACAAGACCGATTCGGCCGTCCGCATCACCCACAAGCCGAGCGGCATCGTCGTGCAGTGCCAGAACGAGCGCTCGCAGTCCTCCAACAAGGCCGAGGCGATGGCCATGCTGCGGTCCAAGCTCGTCGAGCTGGAGGAGCGCAAGCGCCGCGAGGAGATCGCGCGCGAGCGGGGGGAGGCCCAGGACGTCAACTTCGGCTCCCAGATCCGCTCCTATGTGCTGCACCCCTACACGATGGTCAAGGACCACCGGACGGGCTTTGAGATGGGGGACGCCAACCGCGCGCTCGACGGGGACCTGGACGGTTTCGTGCGCGCCTACCTGCTGGAGGCCGCCAAGTCATGACCCAGGACTACGAGCCGCGCGAGCCCGACGAGCCCAAGGACGTCATCGACGAGACCCCGCGCCGCAGCCGCGAGCTGCCCACCGCCCCCTACCTCGACGCGATCGTCTCCTATGGCTTCCGCGGCTCCCAGCGCTTCCACGTGCCCGGCCACAAGGGCGGCGGGGGAGCGGACCCGGGCCTGCGCTCGGCGATAGGTGAGCGGGCGCTGGCGCTCGACATCTGCCAGGACATCGAGGGCATCGACGTCGGCCCCAGCCCGACCCCCTACGAGCGCGCCGAGCAGCTGGCGGCCGTGGCCTACGACGCCCGCCAGACGTGGTTTCTCACCAACGGCGCGACCCAGGGCAACCACGCCCTCTGCCTGGCGCTGGCCAAGCCCACGGACCACGTGCTCGTCCAGCGCAACTCGCACGCCTCGATCGTCGACGGGCTCGTGCTCAGCGGCGGCCGGGCGAGCTTCGTGGCGCCCGAGTACGACCCCGAGCTGGGCATGGCCCACGGGGTCACCCCGGAGGCCCTCGACATCGCCCTGCGCCGCGGTGGCGACATCGGCGCGGCCTTCATCGTGTCGCCCACCTACTACGGGATGGCCGCCGACATCGCCGCCTGCGCCGAGGTCGCCCACGGCCACGGCGCCGCGCTCGTCGTCGACTGCGCGTGGGGTTCGCATTTCGGCTTTCATCCCGGGGCTTCCCGAGTCGCCCCTGCGCCAGGGCGCCGACGCCGTGCTCGCCTCCACCCACAAGATCGTCGGCAGCCTCACCCAGTCGGCGATGCTCCACGTCTCCCACAGCGGCCGGATCGACCCCGACGAGGTGTCGCGGTGCGTGCGCCTGGTGCGCTCCACCAGCCCCAACTCGCTGCTGCTGTCCTCCCTGGACGCCGCCCGGCGACAGCTGGCCGCTCACGGCGAGGCCCTCTTGGACCGCACGATCGAGGCCTCGATGCGCACCCGTGAGCAGATCGACCTGATTCCCGGCGTGGCCGTGGTGGGCGCGGCGATGGTCGGCCGGCCGGGCATCGCCGGCTGGGACCCGCTGCGGATCGTCATCGACGTGCGCGGGACCGGGTGCACCGGCTATGAGCTGGCCGCCGAGCTGCGCGCCGCCAACGACATCTACGTCGAGCTCGCCACCCACGCGACGCTCGTGCTCGTGCTCGGGCTCGGACAGCCCGTCGAGCCGCTGGAGCGCTTCGCCCATGACTTCGCCGAGACGGTCCGGCTGCTCTCCCGACCGGGACCGCAGACGACGATCGCCGCGCCGCCGACGGCGTTCGAGCATCAGACGGTGGTGCCCATCCGCGACGCGTTCCTCGGTCATGGCGAGGCGGTGCCCGTCGATGAGGCGATCGGGCGCATCTCGGCCGAGTCGATCGCCGGCTACCCCCCGGGCGTGCCGTCGCTGCTGCCCGGCGAAAGGGTCACCGCCGAGGTGGTCAGCTACCTGCGCGACCTGACCGGAGCGGGCGCCCGGCTGCACGGTGCCGCCGACCCGACCTTCCGAGACCGTCCGCGTGCTCGTCGACACGGGCGCGCCCCGCGAGCGCGAGCGGGCGCCCGCCGCCTCGGCGAGCTCTACGGCCTGACCCGGAACACCTGGCCGGTCTGCTCGCCCACGTAGAGGTCGCCGCCGTGCGCGGCCAGGGCGACGATCGGCTGCGGGAAGCCGGTCAGCAGCGGCGTCAGCGGCCCGCCGCCGCCCAGCGGCATCGAGACGACCCGCGGGCCGGGGCTCTGAACCCCGTACTCGGCGATGTAGAGCCGCGACCCGATGATCGCCAGGCCCATGGGGTCGCTGTGCGGCGCCAGCAGGGCAAACGGCCGGGGAGCCCGGCGCAGCGGCCGGCAGCACCCCCAGTTGCAGGCCGGGAAACCGTAGTTCTGCCCCGGCCGGACGCGCAGCACGAAGTCCGGGACGGCCGCCTCGTCCGTCCCGCCGTCCTGGGCGAGGGCCGAGACGAACGGCGACGACGAGCGGGGCGGGAAGGCGAGCTGCCACGGCTGGCGGATCCCCCGGGCGACGACGCGCATGTCGCGTGCCGGCGGCGGTGAACGACAGCAGCTGGCGGGCGTGCGGGATCGACGTCGGCCCGTGATCGTCGCCGGTGGGCCCCTCGGCGACGCTCGTGCCGGTGTACAGACGGCCGTCGGCGCCGAAGCCGAGGCCGTTGAAGCCGGGGAAGCGGCCGTGCTCCGAGACGATCGTCCGCCGCCGGGTGAAGGTCGAGCCGTTGAAGCCGCTCCAGGCCAGCAGCCGGGTCTGGGCGCTGATGTAGAGGGTGCCGTGGCGCCAGGCCAGTCCCGGCGGCGTAGGGGGCGAGCCCGGCAGGCGCACCGCGGTGCCGCCGGTCAGGCGATAGACGCCGCCGGTCGGCTGTGTCCCGGAGAACGAGCCGTCGGCGGCGAAGATCTGCCCGTCGCCGAAGGCAAACGCGGTGGGCGTGTGCATCCCGCGGCGACCTGGGTGACGGCCTGGCCGCCGGTGGCCACCGGCAGGGGGCCGTCGTCGGCCTGCGCGGCCGCCGCGGGCGCGCAGAGCGCGGCGGCGAGGAGTGTGGCGACGAGAGGGCGCGGGCGCATGCCGGCCCACACCGTAGATGGCGTCCGCGCCCTAGAGATGGCGTCCGCGGGGCGCGCTGGGCGCCCCGCGGTCACCGTCACGACGTCTAGGGGTTGACTGAGTAGACGATCCCGGGGCCCTTCTTGGGATCGCCCAGCTGCCCGACGAACAACGAGGTGCCGTTGCTTCCGAGGCCCACGGTCGGAGCGATGAAGCCCGTCAGGAACGGCTTGGGCTTTCCGCCCGAGAGGGGCATCGAGAGAACCTCACCGGCCTTGCCGGCGCCCTTGCCGACGCCCAGGAACGACGTCATGTACAGCGTCTTGCCGACGATGGCGAGACCCATGATGTCGCTGTGCGGCGCAAACGCCACGAGGGGCTTGGCGAAGCCCGTGCACTGGTTTTTCGCCGGGGTGTGATTGCAGCCCGGGAAGCCGTAGTTGTCGTTCGGCTTGACCCTGAGGATGTAGTCGGGGCCGTTGGAGCCCTTACCGCCATCCTGGTTGAGATCGGACACGAGCGGGTTGCGCGAGCCCGGAGCAAACGCCATCTGCCACGGCTGCCGGATCCCCGACGCGTACACCTTCAGGTTCTTGCCGTTGGCGGTGAACGTCAGGATGTCGTAGACGTACGGCGAGGTCGTCGCCGGCCCGTGGTCGTTGCTCGGGATGAGACCGACGTCGACGCCCACGTACAGCCGGCCGTTGGGGCCGAAGGCGATGCCGTTGAAGCCGGCGAACTTCTTGGGCGCCGTGTAGATCACCGCCTGCTTCGCGAACGTGGTTCCGTTCCAGCCGGTCCACTTCGAAAGCTGCCACTGGATCCCCTTGCCGGACCCAGGCGCCGCCGGCGACGTACAGCGCGCCCTTGTGCCAGGTCAGGCCGGAGACGAACTTGTACGGCGACGGGACCGGCGTCACCGTGCCGCCCTTGAGCACGTTCACCCCGCCGTCGGGGATCTTGCTGGACTCGTAGCCGCCGTCGCCCTCGAACAGCGTCCCCGCGCCGTAGGCGAACGACGTGGGTGTCTTGACGCCGACGCCCGCGACGTTGACCGTCTGGCCTCCTGCCGCCTTCGGCGGCGGCGGGGGTCCGGCCGCCTGGGCGGCCGCGACCGGCAGGCACCCGCAGGCGACGGCGGTCGCCAGCACCTTCAATGCACGACTGAACAAGTGAATCCTCCTCGTTGCGCCCCAACCATGAGGTTGGCTCGAATGGTCGGCGGCATCATAACGGGGGCTATCCTCGTCGGCCCCATGTGTGACCAGATCGTCACCACGGCGCTCGCCGAGGACCTGGGCGACGGCGATGTCACCACCGCCGCCACCGTCCCCGAGCACGCCCGCGCGCAGGCGCTCATCACCCAGAAGGCCTCCGGGGTCATCTTCGGCCTGGAGCCCGCCGAGCGAACGTTTCGGGCGCTCGATCCCGCCGCCGAGATCGAGGCCCTCGTCGCGGAGGGCGTGTGGCGGGAGGGCGGGGAGGTCATGCGGGTGGTGGGCAGCGCCCGGGCGCTGCTGTCGGCCGAGCGGACCGCCCTGAACTTCCTGCAGCGGCTCTCGGGCGTGGCCACGCTGGCCGCCCGCTGTGTCCAGGCGATCGAGGGGACGAGCGCGCGGATCCTCGACACCCGCAAGACGACCCCCGGCCTGCGCGCCCTGGAGAAGGCGGCGGTGGCCGCCGGCGGGGCCACCAACCACCGCGCCGGGCTCTATGACCAGGTGCTCATCAAGGAGAACCACGCGGCCCTGGCCGGCGGGGTGGGGGCCGCGGTGACCAGCGCCCGGCGGGCGGCCCCGGACCTGCTCGTCGAGGTCGAGTGCCGCACCCCGGCTGAGGTCGACGAGGCGCTGGCGGCGGGCGCGCCGATGATCCTGCTCGACAACATGAACCCCGCCGAGTTGCGGGCCGCCGTCGCCCAGGTGAACGGGCGCGCGCGGCTGGAGGCCAGCGGCGGGGTGACGCTCGAGACGCTGCGGGAGGTCGCCGGCACCGGCGTAGACTTCGTCTCGGTGGGAGCGATCACCCACAGCGCCCCCGCTCTCGACCTCTCCCTGATCCTCACGCCCCTGTCATGAACTCCCTTCCGATGCTGGGCGCGACGGCCGACGGCCCGCTGATGCTCGAGAACATCCCGGCGCTGCAGGCGGAGGTGCGCGCGCTGGCCCGCAGCCGGGGGGCGGTCATCCTCGCCCACAACTACCAGCTGCCCGAGGTCCAGGACGTGGCCGACTACGTCGGGGACTCCCTCGGTCTCTCGCAGCAGGCCGCGGCGGCGCAGGCCGACACGATCGTCTTCTGCGGGGTGCACTTCATGGCCGAGACGGCCTCCGTGCTGTGCCCCGACAAGCGGGTCGTCATCCCCGACGCCGACGCCGGCTGCTCCCTGGCCGATGCGATCACCGCCGCCCAGCTGCGCGAGTGGAAGGCCGCCCATCCGGGTGCCGTCGTCGTCATGTACGTCAACACCACCGCCGAGGTCAAGGCCGAGACGGACTACTGCTGCACCTCGGCCAACGCCGTCCAGGTGGTGCAGCACATCTACCGCGAGCATGGCGAGGACACGGAGATCCTGTTCGGCCCCGACATGTTCCTCGGTGCCTACGTCGAGCGCACGCTGGGCCGCGCGATGCATGTGTGGGACGGCGAGTGCCACGTCCATGCCGGGATCAAGCCCGACGACATCGCGGCGGTCCGCGGCGAGCATCCCGACGCCGACTTCCTCATCCACCCCGAGTGCGGCTGCTCGACGAGCGTCATGGAGTACGTGGCGGCGGGCGATGTCGCCGCCGAGGGGGTCAAGATGCTCTCCACCGGCGGGATGCTCGGCTATGCCCGGGACCTGAGTTCCCGCGGCGGATCGCAGACGGCGATCGTCGCCACGGAGACCGGCATGCTGCACCCGCTGCGAGCGGCCGCCCCCGACGTGGAGTTCATCGCCGCCAACGAGGCCGCCTCCTGTCGCTTCATGAAGATGATCACGCTCCCCAAGCTCCGCGACGCCCTGCTGGCGGGCGGCCCCGAGGTCAAGGTGGCCGAGGAGATCGCCGTCCGCGCCCGGGTGCCGATCGAGCGGATGGTCGCGATCAGCTGAGCGGCGGGTTCGCCGGGTCGCCGTCCGGCGTCGTCCGGGCCGGGGAGGGGCACCGGCGCCGTGTCCTCGAACAGCAGCAGCCCCCGCTCGACGACCGCCATGATCGCCGGGGTGCTCGTCCGGCGGCGCAGGAACTCCGGCGCTGTGTAGCAGTGCACATCGGCGGGGTCGCCCATCTCCAGGGCGTCCCACAGGGCGCCGGCCTGGTAGACGCGCTCCAGCCACGGCATCCCGTCAAAGGCGTGCGAGACGAGCACCAGGATGAACTCGGGCCCGCGCTCGCGCTGGGGCGGGGCACCGCGGAAATCATCGACGCGGGCGCCCCCGACGATCACCACCGCCAGCGGCCAGCGATCCCCGATCCGGCCGAGATACCGCTGCAGCTCGGGCAGGTTCAGTGCGGTGCTCAGCTGCACCGGGCGATTGTCGACTCCGTGGGCGATGACGTCAATAACGGGCGATCGCCGCCACCATCTTGCCCTCCAGCGCGATCGCCGTGGCGTTGTCGGGACCATCGACGAACAGCGCGAAGGCGAGGCGGTGGCCGCCCCGGGCGTCGCAGTTGCCGGCCAGGTTGGTCACGTAGTTCAGCGTGCCGGTCTTGGCCACGCAGTGGCCGACGGCCGCCGTCTTCAGCGCGATCGTCTGCACCGTCCCGGTCTCGCCGACGACCGGCAGGGTGGCATCGAGGTTGCCGCCCAGCGTCGAGCCGTAGATGTCGCGCAGCAGATCGACCACCTCCAGCGGTGAGGAGCCGTCGTCGCGCGAGAGCCCGGAGCCGTCGACGATCGTCGGATGCAGGTCGTATTTGTCGGCGATGGTGTGGGCGATGACCTGCGCCCCGGCGGCGATCGTGCCCCCGCCGCCGAAGAGCACGCCCAGCTGCTTGGTGAACATCTCGGCGAACAGGTCGTCGGAGGGGACGTTCATGAGATGCAGCATCGTCGTCAGCGGGGGGAGGAGACGAGCGCCAGCAGCCGGGCCCCCCGCGGTGCCCGGCGTTCGCGGGTCGAGGCCCGGGCGTCGACGTGCATCGCGCGCATCGTCAGCGCGAGCTGGCGCGCGGCAAAGGTCGTCGGGTCATAGCGCGGCAGCGCCGTGCCGTGGTCGATGGTGAGCGCGCTCAGCTGGCCGCCGAAGTCGGGGACATCGACGAGTTGCTTGGTCAGCATCCCGCCCCGGCGGCGATCGAACAGGGAGCCGTCGCCGTAGATGGCGCCGGTGACCCGGTGGATCCCCCGCCGGCGCAGCTGGCTGACGAGATCGGCCGGCGTGGGACCGTAGCCGCCCTCATAGACGGTGTTGAAGTGCGCGTCACCGAACGTCGGGTCGCCGCCGCCGCGCAGGTAGAGGTCGCCGTGCCAGACCCCCCGGCGCAGATGCCCCGTGCCGAGCAGCGTGGTGTGCAGCGTCGCCGCCGGGCCGAGCTTGAGCAGCAGCGCGGCTGTCGTCCACAGCTTCTCGACGGACGCCGGAGGGCGCTTGACGGCCTCGCGCCGGGCGTAGAGCTCGCGGTTGGCGTCGAGGTCGTAGACGATCGCGCCACTCGAGGGCCCGGCCGCGCCCATCGTCTTGTCGAGCGCCCTCTGCAGCCTGACCACCGCCGGGGTCGCGGGCCGCGCGGCCGCCGATGGCGTTGCGATCCACGCGATGGACGCCGCGTGCCGGTCGCCGGGCCGTGGTCCGGGGCCGCGCCGGGTCGTGCGCGGGACGCCGGTCGCCTGCCGGCTCGGCGACGTCACGCGGGCTCGTCTGGCTCAGCGACCCAAGGAGGGCGAGGGTGATCGCCGCCACCGCGACGACGAAGCCCACGCCGACGGCGAGCCGGCGTTTCAGGCGCTCTCCAGCTCCGCGACGGTGTGCGGGCCGACGACGGCCACCGACAGCTCGTCGGCCACCCCGGCGGCGACCGCGCGGACATCGTCGTAGGTCACCTTGTCGAGCAGCTCGATCGTCGAGTCGGGATCGACACCCTCGCCGTAGACGATCGTCTGCTGGGCGGCGTAGCGGGCGACCGCGCCGGTGTTCTCGAAGGCGATCGTCCGCGCCCCGGCGGCGTAGGCCTGCGCGCGGGCGACCTCCGCCCGGGTCGGGCCCTCGTCGCGCAGTTCCGTGACGATGTCGCGCATCCGCCGGTAGGCCTCGAGGCACTTGGCCGACTCCAGCCCGGCCGACAGCTGCAGGATCGGGCACGTCGGCGTAGGCATGGGGGAAGGCGCTGACCGAGTAGGCCAATCCCCGCTGCTCGCGGATCTCGTCGAACAGCCGCGATCCCATCGAGCCGCCGAGCAACGTGCCGTAGATGACCATCGCGGCCCGCTGGCTGGGGTTCGAGACGTCGACGGCCGGCCGGTAGGACATGCGCAGATGGGACTGGTTGGAGTCGCGCTCGCGCACCATGATCCGCGGCTCCGGGGGCGGCGCCGGCTCGAACGGCTCCGGCGCGGGCCCCTCGACGAAGCGGCTGAACAGCTCCGAGAGCTCGCCGTTGTCGCCGAGCGCCTCGAGGTTGCCGACCGCGAAGGCGGCGCCCCGCGAGGGCGACCAGCGCCGGCCGCGGAAGGCGACGATGCCCTCGCGCGTGAAGGTGTCGCGGATGTGCTCGGGCGGACCGAGGACCGGGCGCCCCAGAGGGTGATCGCCGAACACCGCCTCGTCGATGAGATGCTCGGCCTGGGCGGCCGGCTGGTCGTTGGCCCGCGCGATCTCCTGGACGACGACCCCACGCTCGCGGTTCAGCTCGTCGCCGTCGATCTTCGGCCGGGCCACGAAGTCCGTCAGCAGGTCGGCGGCCTCCAGGCCGCGGGAGGCGCGGGCGGTGATGTGGAAGGCGACCAGGTCATGGCTGGTGTAGGCGTTGAGGACCGCGCCGATGTTCTCCGCCGCCTCGTTGACATCGCGGTAGTTGGGGTACTTCTCGCCGCCCTTGAAGACGAGGTGCTCGAGGAAGTGAGCCATCCCGTTCTCCTCGGGACGCTCCGTGCGGGCGCCGGCATCGAAGGCGGCCAGAATGGTCACCGAGCGGGTCCCCTCGACGGCGATGCGATGCAGCCGCAGCCCGTTGTCCAGCGTTGACACCGTGATCTTCGACATGAGAGGGAGAACGGTACTCCCCGGGCAGGCGGGTGACGCCGCCCTTGCAAATCCCGTTGCAGCGGTCCTCAAACGGGGATGGGGGTCCTACGCTCCGCAAGCTCATGGCTACCTCATCCCGCATCTCACGGCGCACCCGCAAGCGCGCAGCCGCGGCCTCCCATCCGCGGACGGGTGGTCGGGCTCCGAAATCCGAGGGCGCCCGCCGCTCCGTCATCGAGTTCCGCGGCGTCTCCAAGCTCTATGCCGGCGACGTCGGCCTCGATCAGGCGACCTTCTCCGTGGCGCGGGGCGAGTTCGTCTTCCTCGTCGGCTCCACCGGGTCGGGCAAGTCGACGCTCATGCGCCTGCTCATCAAGGAGCTCGAGCCGACCAGCGGCACGATCCGCGTTGCCGGCCACGACCTCGACGACATCTCGCGCAAGCGCGTCCCCTACTTCCGGCGCAACATCGGCGTCGTCTTCCAGGACTTCAAGCTGCTGCCCAACCGCACCGTGTACGACAACGTCGCCTACGCGCTGCAGGTGACCGGCGGCTCGCGCAAGGAGATCCGCGCCAAGGTGCCGGACATCCTGCGCCTGACCGGCCTGTCGACCAAGCTGCACAACCTGCCCCACCAGCTCTCCGGCGGCGAGCAGCAGCGCGTCTCGATCGCGCGAGCGTTCGTCAACCACCCGCCGCTCCTGCTGGCCGACGAGCCCACCGGCAACCTCGATCCCGAGACGAGCATCGACATCATGCGCCTGCTCTACCGGATCAACCGCACCGGCACGACGCTGATGGTGGCCACCCACGACTCGCAGATGGTCGACAAGATGCGCCGCCGGGTGCTCGAGCTCTCCCGCGGCCGGGTCGTCCGCGACGAGGCGGCCGGCCTCTACACCCGCGACGAGACGACGCGCGACCTGGCTGCGCGGTTGCGGGCCCCGACGACCCGTCCTCCGGGGCTGTAGGCCGATGAGGGTCGGGTTCTTCCTGCGCGAGGCGGTCCGGGCGGTGCGCCGCAGCGCCGCCCCGAGCTTCGCCGCGCTCGCCACCGTGCTGGTGACGATGCTCGTGCTGGGCGTGTTCATCCCGATCGTCCAGGCGACCAACGGGGCCGCCAACACCGTCCGCAGCCGCGTCGAGGTCGACGTCTACATGAAGACGAGCGCGACCGCCACTGACGAAACCCGCGTGCGCCGCGAGCTGTTGGCCGTCGAGCACGTCAAGTCCGTGCAGTTCATCTCCAAGCAGGCGGCCTACGCCCAGCAGTCGCGGGCCGATCCGCAGGCCTACAAGCTGCTCGGCTCAAACCCGCTGCCCGACACCTTCCACGTCATCCCCGACAACCCGGCCAACGTCCTGAGCGTTCACAACGCCCTGGCCGGCAGCGGGGGCACCGGCGGCCTGGACGGCGCCATCCAGAGCGTCTCCAACAAGCGCAGCGACACCAAGAAGATCCTCGAGGTCACCAACCTGGTGACCATCACCGCCGCCGCCCTGACGGTGCTGCTGACGATCGCCTCGGTGCTGCTCATCGCCAACACGATCCGCCTGTCGCTGTATTCCCGCCGTCGCGAGGTCGAGGTGATGAAGCTCGTGGGGGCGACGGACTGGTTCATCCGTTGGCCGTTCGTGATCGAGGGGGTGGTCGTCGGCGCGGCCGGGGCGCTGCTGGCGATCGTCGTGCTCGGCATCACCAAGGTCGCGCTGCTCGACCCGCTGGCCGGCAACTGGGCGCTGATCGCCGCTCCGCGGACGATCCCCTTCACCGCGCTGGTCGCCGTGCTGCTGGGTGCCGGGGTGGCCGTCTCGGCCCTCGGTTCGGGCCTGTCGCTGCGCCGCTTCCTGCGGGTCTGACCGCCGGCCGGCGCGGCGGGGCCGCGCGGCCGTGAAGCTACCCTGAGAGGTCGATGTTCGCGCCCCGATCCCGCCGTCCACGCGTCGCGGCGTTCCTGCTCGCCGGACTGGTCATCCTCGCCGCGGGCGTGTTCCTGGGCGGGCATCCGAGCTGGCTGCCCAGCCCCGATCCGCAGCGCCTTCACCTCGGAGAGCTCCAACGACAAGCTCGTCAACCAGGTGATCGGCCTGCTGTCGCAGGACTACTACCGCAAGGTCGACACCAAGGACCTCGTCGACAAGGGGCTGGCGGCGGCGGTGGCGTCCCTGGGCGACCCCTACTCGCACTACTACGACCCGACGGACTACCACTCCTTCCAGAACGAGACCGACCCGCATCTCAGCGGCATCGGGATCGACATCGTCGCCCGTCCCAAGGGCCTGCTCGTGCAGGACGTCATCGAGCACTCTCCGGCCGCTCGGGCGGGGCTGGCCCGGGGCGACATCATCACCCGCGTCGGCCCCACCTCGCTGGCCCGGCGGACCGCCGACTTCGCCGGCCGGCTGATCAAGGGACGGGCCGGCACCCGGGTGACGATCACCGTGCTGCACGCCGGTCAGACCCACCCGCTGACGATCACCCGGGCTGACATCTCCGAGCCCGTCGCCTCCAGCCGGATCGTCACCTACCACGGGACCAAGCTCGGCTACGTCGCCCTGACGAGCTTCGCCCAGGGCTCCGGCGACGAGGTGCGCTCCGAGGTCGCCAAGGTGCGGGCCAAGGGGGCCCGCGCGCTCATCCTCGATCTGCGCGAGAACGGGGGCGGCCTGCTCGAGGAGGGCGTCAATGTCGCCAGCATCTTCATCCCCGACGGCACGATCGTCTCCACCGACGGGCGCAGCCAGCCCCGGCAGGTCTACATGGCCAAGGGTCACGCGATCCCCTCGAGCATCCCGCTCGTCGTGCTCGTCGACGGCGGCACCGCCTCGGCGGCGGAGATCGTGACCGGCGCGCTCCAGGACCGCGGCCGGGCCAAGGTGGTCGGCACCCGCACCTATGGCAAGGGCGTCTTTCAGGAGATCCAGCCGCTCTCCAACGGCGGGGCGCTGGACTTCACCATCGGCGAGTACTTCACCCCCGACGGGCACAACCTGGGCGGGGGCGGCGTCCGGCGGGGCGCCGGCATCAAGCCCAACGTCTACGCCCAGACCAACCCGCATGCCAAGACGGACAGCGCCCTGAGGGTGGCGGAGAAGACGGTCGCCGCCGAGCTCGGGTGAGCTCCATGGGCACTGACCACCCGGGTCCGCGCGTCGCCGTCGTCGCCCGGCAGGGCAAGTTCCTCGTCGCCGAGCCGTTCTTTGGTCCTGGGCCTCGGGTGGCGCTCAGTCGAGACAAGCGCTACGACGCCGGGGATCTCGTGCTGCTGGGGCCGCCGCGGTCAGGCGGACGGGGCAAGGGCGGGGGAGGCCGCCGCGCCTCCGTGGAGCGAAAGCTCGGCCGCCCCGACGTCGCTCGCGACGTGATCGAGGCGCTGATGCTCGACCGCGGGCTGCGCCGGCGCTTTGACCCGGCGGTGCAGCGTGCCGCCCGCGACGCGGGGGCGGTGGCGGTGGATCTCGAGGGCCGGCGCGATCTGCGCGACCTGGCGACCTTCACCATCGACCCGATCACCGCCCGCGACTTCGACGACGCGATCTCGGCGCAGGCGCTCGTCGAGCAGGACGCCTGGCGGGTGTGGGTGCACATCGCCGACGTCGCCGCCTACGTGCCGGCCCGCTCGGCGGTCGACCGCGAGGCCTATCGCCGGGCGACGAGCGTCTACGTCCCGGGGGCCGTCGAGCCGATGCTGCCCGGAGAGCTCTCCAACGAGGCGTGCTCGCTCGTGCCGGGGGCCGATCGTGCCACGGTGACGGTGGAGATGGTCATCGGCGCCCGGGGGGTGCGCAGCGCCTCCTTCTACCGGTCGCTCATCCGCTCCGACGAGCGGCTTGACTACGACCGGGTCGACCGGCTGTTCGCCGGTACCGAGGCACCCGCCGACCCGTGGGGGACCCCGCTCGAGGCGGCGCGGGCGGCCTCAGCGGCCCTCAACGCGCTGCGCGCCGTGCGCACCTCGGCGCTCGTGCTCGAATCCGCCGAGCCGGCCTTCGCCTTCACGCGCGACGGTCACGTGCTCGAGGCCGAACTCGAGCAGCCGACGGAGTCCCACCGCCTGATCGAGCATCTCATGATCGCCGCCAACGAGCAGGTCGCCGGCTTTCTGGAGGAGCACCGGATCCCGGCGCTCTACCGCGTACACGAGCGCCCGGATTCGATGGCCGTCGAGCGGCTGATCGAGCAGCTCGCCTCCCTCGGGGTGCCGACGCCGCCCGTGCCCGACGGTCCGCTGACGCCGTCGCAGGCGGCGGAGGCGATCGGTGAGGCGTCCGCCGCGGTGGCCGACTGGGTCGCGCGCACCGGGCATGGCGCCCGGGCGCTCAACAGCCTCGTCCTGCGCTCGCTCAAGCAGGCCTACTACGACCACCGCAACCGCGGCCACGCGGGACTGGCCTCCCCGCGCTACTGCCACTTCACCTCGCCGATCCGCCGCTACCCCGATCTCATCTGCCACCGCGGCCTGCTGTCGGCGATCGCCGGCGAGACCGCGCCCGACGCGAGCTGGGTGGCCTCGGCGGGGCCGTGGACCTCGACCCGCGAACGGGCGGCGATGGTCATCGAGCGCGATGCCGACGACATCGCGCCGCTGCTTCCTGCTCGAGCGGGCGATGTTCGAGGGCGGCGACCCCGACCAGCTGTTCGAGGGCGAGGTCGTGGGGCTGATCGGGGCGGGGGCCTTCGTGGCCTTCGGCGATCACGGCCAGTACGAGGGGATGCTGCCGGTCCGCCGGCTGCGCGGGGACTGGTGGGAGCTCAACGAGGAGGGGACCGTGCTGGTGGGCACCCGCAGCGGCGGCGCGTTGCGCCTCGGCGACGAGATCGCCGTCCGGGTGGGCAAGATCGACGTGCCGCGCGGCCGCGTCGACCTGCTGCCATCGGACATGAGCGTCCACGAGCCGGTGCGGGCGCGGTCGGGTCGCCGCTGAGTTTCGGGCCGCCGGCGGGCCCTGCACTACTGTGGTCGGCTAGTCATGGCCAAGGGAAAGAAGAGAAAGGCGGCGTCGGGCGATGTCGCCACCAACCGGCAGGCCTCCTTCCGCTACAACCTGCTCGAGCGCTTCGAATGCGGGCTGGTGCTGACCGGCACGGAGGTCAAGTCCCTGCGCGAGGGCAAGGCCCAGCTCAAGGACTCCTACGCGATGGTCCGCGACGGCGAGGTCTGGCTCTACGGCGTCTACATCCCGCCCTACGGTCCCGCCTCGCGCGAGAACCACGATCCCGAGCGGCCGCGCAAGCTGCTCCTGCACAAGCGCGAGATCGAGCGACTGGTGGGGCGCACTCACGAGCGCGGCCTGACCCTCATCCCGACCCGGCTGTACTTCGCGGGTCCGCGCTCCCGGGCCAAGGTCGAGATCGCCCTGGCCAAGGGCAAGGACCTCTACGACAAGCGCGACACCATCCGCAAGCGCGACATGGCCCGCGACGTCCAGCGCGAGCTGCGCGAAGTCGGCCGCTAACGGCTTTTTAGGTGTGCCCGGGGTGGGTATGACCTCGGAATGACCATCGGTAGCTCCATCCTGCTCATCGCCGTGGGCGCGATCCTCAAGTGGGCGGTGACGGCGCACGTCAACGGGGTCGACCTCCAGACGGTGGGCACGATCCTGTTCGTGCTGGGGATCCTCGGTCTCATCCTGGCGATCGCCTACACCTTCCGCGGCTCCTTCGGCAGCGGCGCCACCCGCGTTCCGCCTGAGGAGCAGGAGACGCGCTACCTGCGCTAGCGGGTGCCCGGCGGCCCGTTCAGGCCCTCGGCGAAGCGGTCCCCCTCACCGGCGGACTCGTAGTAGTCGCCGGGCGTCGCCGTGTAGATCTGGGCGACCGTGCGCAGGCCGGTCGGCTCGTCGAGCGTGCCGGCGGCGACGGCCGTGGTTGCCGGATCCTCGTCACTGCGCCAGAACAGGCTGGCGCCGCAGCGCGCGCAGAAGCCGCGGGCCCGCTCGTCGGCGAGATACCAGCGCAGGGCACCGTCGCCGTCGCTGATCGTCAGGGCGGTGGTGGGGCAGTCCGAGTAGGCGGCCACGTGACCCTGGGCGCGCCGGCAGCGGCTGCAGTGGCAGACGACGACGTCACGCAGCGGACCCTCGACCCGGTAGCGGACGGCGCCGCACAGGCACCCGCCCTGGTGCGTGTCCGGCGCGCCGGTCACCCGAGGGTGCGCTGCAGGTGCGTGGCGTCCATCCCGAACACGAGCAGCGCGATCAGGGTCAGGTAGGTGAGAGCCACCAGCGCCCGGTTGCGCGGGCTGACGCGGTAGTAGGCGGCCTGCTGGGCGCCCCCCTCGCGCCGCTGCTTCCAGCGCCGCCAGGTCTCAAAGCCCGCGAAGACGACGATGATGAGGATGATGGGGTTCGGCCAGATGATGGCCAGCGCGATCATCGCGGCGAAACCGAGGAACCACATCCACGGGGCCATCGCCGCCATCGCCCGGCCGCCGTCGAGCGGCACCACCGGCAGCAGGTTGAAGAGGTTGAGAAAGAAGCCGGTGAAGGCCAGCGCGCGCCAGAAGTCGTGGCCGGTGAGGCTCCACAAGAGCAGCGACACCGCGGCGCCGATGCTCCCGAGGATCGGGCCGGCGAGTCCCACCCGGGCCTCCGCCAGGGCGTCGTCACCGAGCGAGCGGCTGGTGATCACCGCTCCCAGGAAGGGGATGAACATCGGCGCGCTGGCCGGGATGCCCTCGCGCCGCAGGGCGATGACATGGCCCATCTCGTGCACGAGCAGCAGGATCACGAAGCCGACGGCGAACCCCAGCCCCCAGATCGAGGCGTAGGCGGCGATCGAGACGAGCATCGTGCCCGCGGTGGCCAGCAGCTTGACCTGACCGAGCAGCAAGAGGACGGCCTTGAGCTTGGTCAGCAGCGCGATCAGAGCTGCCCCGAGGGGCGCGATCCGGCGGCGGAAGAAGCCATCGCCGCCGCGGGGGCGCGGTGGGGGCGCGGCCGGCGGCCAGTCGGGCTCGTGCTCCGGAGTCCCGGCGTGCTCCGCCGGTTCCAGGCCCGGGATCGGGCCGAAGCCCTTGGGCCGGCGCGGGGCGGGCTCGGGCAGGGTGGAGGCGTCGGTATTCATGACCGCTCCATGATTCTCGCAGGCGGGCGCGGTGGCTTCGCCAAGTCTTCAGTTTGCGGTGGGGAGGCGCGCCCGCCGGCGGTCGGCCGGCTCGCGGTTCTATACTGAGAGGACATACACACCCAGGGGACGACAGGCTTCGACGTGGTCGGATCCGTGGGGGTGGTTGCGAGTCGAGGTCCCGGATGGCCTCGTTAAACCTCCGGGAAAACAATAAGTGCGGACTCTCACGAGTACGCGCTCGCCGCTTAGTCTTAACCACTAAGCCGTGAGCGTCCTGGTCTCCGGCTCGCCTGCGGCGGAGTCGCCAGGATCACATAGCAGGCTTACCCGGTGAGGTTCGCTCCAGCCGATCCGGGAACATCTTTTGGAGCTGGTCCCCCACAACCCCGCCGGCGTGGCGAGTGGGGGACGAGATCAGAGCGCCGGATACGCTCGTAGACGCCACCTTTCACGCGACCGCGGACGCGGGTTCAATTCCCGCCGTCTCCACTGGTTGCAGCGGGTGCGAAGGTTCCGACCTTCGCCCGCTGCTGTCGTCTTGCAGCAGCAGCACGGCGCAATCAGAGTGAGATCAACGCGGGAGGCGTCGTTCAGACGGTTGGCTCTGGCCGGGCTTGTGGCGGTCGCCGCCGGCGGGTGTGGCGCTGCTGTGCATCGCTCGGACGCGACCGGAACGACGTCGGCGAGAAGCATCGTCAGCTACGCGCAAGTGGCGGAAGGCAGCTGCGCGACGGGCGAGGCCGACGGGAAGCCTCTGAGGAGCTCCTGCGTGTTCACCATCGCAGACGGTCGACGGTTCAGGTGTCCGCAGCGCTTCGTTCGGGTGGTGCAGACCGCAAGCTCGCTCGAGCACTCTCCGGCGTGTCGAACGATCGCGCAGCTGCGCCTTGGCGTCGCCGTGCGGCGGGTGACCGCGTCGATCGAGTCAGCGCAGGCGTGCTTGACCTCGCATAGCGTGCGGGCGATCGGCAATGCCGTCCTGCCGGCTCTGGCCAACGCGAACAGTCCCGATGGTGAGCTGATCGCCGGCAATCCGCCCCAAGGAGCATTGATCGCCTTCTACCGCAACACCGCCAAAGCGCAGCGGCTGGAGCCCGCGGTCCTTCGAAATGCCCGACGGCTCCGGGCGCAGGTAGGGCGAATCGGCACCGTGACGATCTTCTGGTTGCGGCCCCCCAGCGCGAAGCTCCGCCACGCGGTGCGGGTGTGTGCCGGCGCGTAGCCTCGAGAGGCTGCGGTCTGGCAGGCGTGACGCAGATCCGTGCTCAGGATCGGCGCGAGCGCTCGGCGTGGCGACGCACCTTGGCGCGGTTACCGCAGGTGGCCATCAGGCACCAGCGCCGTCGCCCACCGCGGTCAAGGAACAACCATCCGCAGCTGTGCCCCGCCGCGTGTTGCGGCTGGCGCCGGGCAGCCTCACGTGATCGATCGACGTGGTCGGTGGGCAGGAGATCGACGTGGCGCGCCCATACCGCCAAGTGGTGGTAGCTGGTCAGGTAATCGCTCCTCCGCCGGCACGGCCGCCCAGGTATACGGAGGGCCGGCCCCGCTCCTCCTCCTGTTCAAGCGCGCGGTCGGTCTTGATCCTCTCGCCAGCCAACTTGTCGTAGACCAGAACGGGGAAGCCGCGGCAACGACGACGCTCGGCGGACCCGGGGGACAGAAAAGGCAGGAGTTCAGACTCGCGGGTTGGCGCCTGCGGCGGTTGCGCCGCCTGCTCACCGGCGCCCGCCTGCGCGACGCCGGCTGTTGTTTCGACCTGCGTTATTACACCTACCTGGTGATCACGCGGGGACACAGCTGGGAGCTCTACCAACGTGGGTTACCACGGGATCTGGGGCCGTTGATCCGCTACCTGAACGCGATCATGGCCGCGCACACGTCCTACTGACCCCGCCCCGCTGCGCTGAACCGAGACGCTGAACCGAGAGGGTCATATAGAGCCCATCACGCGAGCTTCAGCGGGATTTCGGCAAACGGATCGAGTTGGTAGACGAGGGAAACGCGGTGAAAGCCGTCTGCGATGTCCGAGCCACGCTTGCGGCTGAGGACGAGCACGGGGCTCAGCTGGTCGCCCTTGATCGCTTTGATCAGGTCCTTCATCACGCCTGGATCGTCCAGCGGCGCCGCCGTCAGCCCGGCGGCGCGCAGAATGTCGTTCGCGCGGCGGGTGGTCAGCGGGGCCTTTCGCAGGCGCTGGACCGCTTTGGCAACAGCGTCCTCTCCGAGCTTGAGCGACAGGTAGGCCTCCGCCGCGGCGTAGTCGTGATCGGCGACCTCGGCCGCCCATTTGATGTTCAGTGCCGATTCGGTCATGAGCCCGTCCTTTTCTCACGTCGAGATGCGAGCGTTCCCGACGCTGCTTTACGCGCGGTCGGGTCACCGCCCCGGCCGCGAAGAATCACCGCGCACCCGACAGCGATGACGGCGCCGGCGAGCGGCCCCGCCACGTACACCCAGTAGGCCGACCAGTCGCCTGTGACCAGTGCCGGACCAAACGAGCGCGCGGGGTTCATCGAGGTCCCGCTCACCGGGGCCGCCCACAGGCCGGCCAGCGCGATGTAACCGCCCACCGCGAGCGCACCGATCGTGCCGACGTTCTGAGCGGCCGACGCGGTCCCGAGGATCACGCTGACAAGCGTCGCCGTCAGAGCGATCTCCAGGAGGAAGGCCTGCCACGCCTTGTATCCCGCACCGGGCAGCGTCGCGCCCAGGTGCGCCACGTCACCGAACACGACACGCAGGAACAGGCACGCCAGGGTCGCTCCGAGCAGCTGGACGGCGACGTAACCAGGGACCCGCCTCCACGAGAAGTCGCCGCGCAGCGCGAACGCCACTGACACGACCGGATTGAGATGGGCACCCGACACCGCGCCCATGAACAGGATGATCGCCATCACCATCACGCCGGGGGCGGCCACCGCGGCGGATAGGCTGATCTGCCCCTTGGCGTGCAGGATGCCACCGCCGGCGGCGACGAGCACGAGCATGAACGTGCCGAGCAGCTCTGAGAAGAGGCGACGGTAAGCGAGGCTGGGATCGTCGAAGTCCCGTCGCGAGCCGAACTCGAGCATCGCCAGATGCCCCGCACGCAGGGGATCGTGGGAGGCGAGAGTGACGCGCTCTCCGCCGGGGATATCTGTCACGTGCCCAGTCTCTCACCCGACTGGATGCTGGGTGGCGCCCGCCGCGTCGTGGATGCTCACGCTGGATCGACGACCACGGCGATCTCGCCCGTCTCGACGTCGTAGACGTAGCCGCCCACGCGGATGTGCTCGATCGCCGAGGCGAGCTCGGGCGCTGACCGCAGCTTCTCCACATCGGTACGGACGGTCTCGGCGGGCGCCAGTACGGCCATCTCCAGTGCGGTCGCCTCGTCCCAACCGCCGCGGGCGGCGTTGCCCGCTCGCAGCTCATCGTCAGCGAAGAGCCCCGAGCCGCAGTCGGTGTGGTGGATCACGGCGATCTCGAACCACTCCGCATCCGGGGTCTTGTGCTCGTGCAGGTGGACGATCCAGGCCAGGTCCTTGATCACTGCCGGAGTCACCCGGCCGCCGATGTTCCGGGCCACGACCGCCTCGCCGAGCTTCAGGCCGAGTACCGCCGCCGGCTCGACACGGGGATCGATGCAGGTGATCAGGTAGAGCTGCTTCAGGGGGATGAACGGGATCTCGGGAACGTCGCGCTTGGCGTCAGTGGCGGCAAACGCCCGGTTGCGCTCGAGGAGGGTGGCGAAGTTCGAATTCGGCATCACAGCTCGGCGACGATCGCTTCGGCGATCTGCGCGTCCTGATCCGGCGTGCCGCCGGCGATTCCAACCGCGCCGGCCACGGTGCCGTCGTAGACGAGCGGGACCCCACCGGCGATGTTGGTCAGCTTGAGGTCTGTTGCCAACGGCAGCGACAGGGCGAGCTCCTCGCTCATCCACCCGGTCGGGCGGCGCGTCGAGGCCGCGGTGTTCGCCTTGCGTCGGCTGCTCTCGACGCTGTGCGGCGTCGCGCCGTCGGCCATGGCAAACGCGACGAGGTTCATGGACGGATCCACGACCGTGACCGAGACCGCCACCCCCTGGCCGGCGCCTTCGGCGAGAGCGCGCTGCAGGAGATCGAGGGCGGACTGGATCGTGATGACGGTGTGTTGGCGAGTGGCGGTCATCGAGACTCCTCTGGTTGACGACGGGCGAGATACGGCGAGCGTGTCGGGGGTGTGCCGGCCATACGTCGAGTCTGCGGGGGTGCCGGCGTCGCCACCGGTGGCACAAGTGCCAACATCAGCTAGGATCGTGCCAATGGCTCGTCATCGCGTCGCGGTGCTCCTGCTCGAGCAGGTCCTTCCGCTGGACTTCGCCATTCCGATGCACGTGCTGGCGCGTGAGGCGCCCGAGTTCTATGAGGTCAGCACCGCGACCTCGACCGGTCAGGCGGTCGCCGTCGCCGGCGGGCTGCGCGTCATCCCCGACGGTGATCTGGCGGTGATGCGCGACGCACAGACGGTCATCGTCCCCGGATACGCCGGCGCGGCCGCGATGAAGCTCAATCCACGCACGCTCGAGACGCTCGCCGGGTGCGCCGCCGCCGGTGCTCGGATGGTGTCGGTCTGCTCGGGCGCGTTCGCGCTGGCCCAGTCCGGACTGCTGGACGGTCTGACGGTGACCACCCACTGGTCGCTGTGTGCTGACCTCGCCCGCCAGCACCCGTCGCTGCGCGTCGACCCGACCGTGCTGTTCGTCGACAACGGCTCGGTGCTGACCTCCGGCGGGGTGACCGCCGGCGTGGACCTGCTGCTGCACATCCTGCGCAAGGACCTCGGTGGCGCAATCGCCAATCACGTCGCCAGACGCATCGTGACGACCCCACGGCGCGAAGGAGACCAGGCGCAGTTCATCGAGACCGCGCCCGTTCCCCCCGGGGACGACGAGATCTCCGCCGCCCAGCAGTGGATGCTCTCCAACCTCAGCGCTCCGATCACCGTCACGCAGGTCGCAACCCAGGTCAACATGTCGCGGCGCAACTTCCATCGCCGGTTCCAGGAGAAGACATCGATGACGCCGCTGGCGTGGCTGCACGAGCAACGGATCGGGCGTACCAAGGAGCTCCTCGAAGCGACCGACCTCTCAGTCCAGGAGATCGCCGCACACGTCGGGCTCGGTACACCGGCGAACCTCCGCGCTCACTTCCGCCGGATCACGACGCTCTCGCCGACCCGGCACCGGCAGCTGTTCTCCCATGTCTGACGCGGCCGGGGATTCGCGCGATCGCGAGCGGAGCGGGCTGTGATCCACCGGCTGAGGATGGCGTTGGCGATCGTGGCGGTGTGCGTGATCGGCGCAGGGTGCGGCGGGCATTCGGAGTCCACCGCGATGCGATGCTCGATGGCGCGTCACGCGCTCGGCCGGTTGCTCGCGGCAGACGGTGAGCACGCCCCGGCCCGGGTGATGCGCACGCGCTTCGGTGGTCTCAGCCATGCGCTCGCCGATCTGTACAAGGTCACAGGCCCTGAGCAGCGATACGACGTCAGGCACGACGAGAGCATCGTCAGCTACTACGCGGCTCATCCGGCCGCCATGTTGCCCGGCGCTCTTCACCGGTCACCGTTGGGGGACCTGCGATCCGTGATGGGCGTGATCTGCAGCTCGCGTCGCTGAGGACAACCGCGGCGCGTCGGCGGTCTGCACCCTGGCGAGGACGCCAGGAGATCCGCCTCGCGGAAGTCTGAGGGACCGCCGCTCCACAACGGGAGACCGCGGCGGGCGCGCGTACAGTCAGGTGATGAGCGCCGACGTGTTCGCCGACTGGAGTTTTGACGGAACCTGGCACCGCTACCAGCAGCTCGCCCTGGACGCCTTCGAGCGCGATCGTGCGAATGCCCGCAGCCAGACGCTCATCGTCGCCCCGCCGGGCGCCGGCAAGACGCTCATCGGCCTCGAGGTCATCCGTCGCCTTGACGCCCCAGCGCTCGTCCTCTGCCCCACCCAGACCATTCAGCGTCAGTGGCAGGAGAAGCAGGACATGTTCGGTGGCGCCTGCGCGGCCGTGCACATTCTCACCTACCAGGCGCTGTGCCAGGCCGACGACCCCGGCGACATGCTGCACGGCATCGCCGAGCGCCAGTGGGCGCAGGACCGGGCCGCGGCGACAGGCCAGGAGCCCGGAGCTGCGCTTGACGAGGCCCGGAGCTGGACGGGAGCCGCCGCAACGCGACGTGACCAGGAGCTGGCCCGCATCGTCGCCCACCTCAAGCGGCAGGCAGCGTCCGGCAAGCTGGGCGAGCTGACCGCCGATGAGGTGCTCTCGCCAGGCGCGAGACGGCGCCTCGAGGCGCTGGCGAACGCCGGGGTGGCGACCGTCGTTCTCGACGAGTGCCACCATCTCGCCTCCCTCTGGGGGGCCCTCCTGGCGGTGGTGCTGCGCCAGCTTGCTCCGGCGCACGTCCTGGGCCTGACAGCGACGAACGTGTCTGAGCTTTCGGCCGAGCAGGCCGCGCTGTACCAGCAGCTCCTCGCTGAAGTGGATTTCACGATCCCCACGCCGGCGGTCGTTCGCGAAGGCCATCTCGCGCCCTACCAGGAGCTCGTCGCCCTCTGTGAGCCGCTGGCCTCCGAGCGCGACTGGCTGGCGGCTCGGCACGAACGCTTCGATGAGCTGCTCCTGGACCTCGACGACGGGCCCGAAGAGCTCGGGCTCTCAGTCTGGCTGGTCGCCCGGCTGCGCGAGCGGCGTGGCACCGACGGGTCGCAGATGACGTGGGCGCAGCTCGCTCGCCGCCAACCGCGGTTCGCCGACGCCGGTCTTCGCTGGTTGCACCAGGTCGGCGAGACCTCGCCGGAGGGCGCGCCCCGAGGCGAAGCGCAGCGCGCGCGGCTGGACATCGACGACTGGGTCACGCTGCTCAGCGACTACGCGCTCGGCTGCCTGCACGCCAGCGCGGAGGTCGCCGCCGCGGATCGTCTCGCGCTGCTGCAGGTCGCCCTCGGGGACCTCGGCTACACCGTCACCCGGCAGGGCATCCGCCACACCGGCACTGAGGTCGACAACGTGCTGCTGAACTCTGCGGCCAAACCGCTCGCCGCCTGCGACATCCTCGCGGCCGAGCTCGACAGCCGGGGAGCGGAGCTCCGGGCCGTGGTGCTGTGCGACTCGCAGCATGGCCCGCGGCAGTCGGCTGACTCGCCGCTGGAGCTCAGCGGAGGAGGCCGCGGTCTCCTCGCCGCCGTCGGCGCTGACGACCGCGTCGCCATTCTGCGTCCGGCGCTCATCACCAGCGACACGTTCGCGGTCCTCGCCGACGAGGTCGCATGGTGGACGGAGCGCCTGGCCCGTATTGCCCACGCCGACGGGCTCCCCCTGTCCGCCGACGGGTTCAGCACCGCTCCGGAGAACGGCGTGGCCGTGCTCACGCACACGAGTTCCGAGTTCTCCTCCCGGCGCTGGACTGACTGGGCGACCCGGCTCCTCGCTGGTGGCGAGACCCGCCTGCTGGTGGGAACCCGCGGACTGCTCGGCGAGGGATGGGATTGCCCGCAGCTCAACGTGCTCGTCGACATGACAGATGTCGCGGCCGATGTCTCAGTACGGCAGATGCGCGGCCGTAGCCTGCGCCTTGACCCAGACCAACCACGCAAGCTCGCATGCAACTGGGACGTCGTCTGCGTGGCACCCGAACTCGGGCGCGGCCATGCCGACTACGACCGTTTCGTCCGTCGGCACCTGCACATCCACGCGCCGTGCGAGGACGGCACCATCGAGTCCGGCCCGTCCCATGTCCACCCGACCCTCTCGCCATACGGTCCTCCGGAGGCTGACACGTTCGCGGCCATCAATGAGGAGCAGCGCAGCCGGGCTTCCGACCTCGACGGCGCGCGCGACCGCTGGCGCATCGGAGAGCCCTACCGCGACGCGGAGCTCGACGTGTTGGTCGTGCGACGGGCGACCGGTGACACGGTTCGCGCCGATCCGGAGCAGGAGCGGCTGCGCCTCGTGCCGCCGCACCGGCGGCCGTGGGAGCGCAGTTCGCGCGCAGCGTCGCTGTTCACCTACGGCTCCCGTCGACGCTCAGTCCTCTTCCCGGTTGAGCTGCCACTCGACTGGGCTGCGGGCGCGGTCTGTGACGCGTACGCAGCGCTGGGCGAACTCAGCGAGGCCGTACGCGACTCGCTGACCCTCGCGCCGCGACCGGATGGCTGGCTGCGCGTCAGCCTGCCGGCGGCGAGCAGCGAGGAGACCGCACAGGTCATGACAGCACTCGGCGACCTGCTGGAAGAAGCGGCGACGCCGCGGTACCTCATCTCGCGCCGGGCATGTGCCAGGGGCACGCGCAGCGCCCACATGCGGGCGGTCTGGTACCCGGTCCCCACTGATCTCGCCCGCCGCCGCGACCGGGCCGATGCCTTCCAGGCAGCGTGGAGCCGGTGGTGCGGGCCCAGCGAGCTGGTCTACCTTCACAACGCCCCCGAAGCCAGCCGGGAACTCGCCACCACCTCGTGGGAGACCTCGGCCCGGCGCGTCTGGTGTTAGGCGACGCGAGCGCCGGCTCGATCGGCGGACAGAGCCTCGCGCACGCTCATCCGGACGGCGCGGTGGCGCCCTCAGCTTCAGAGAGCGTGAGGTCGGTCGTCTCCGGAGCCCACAGGTACGTGACGATGAGACCGATCACGCACACGCCGGCGGCGATCAGCAGGGAGGTTCCGATGCCGAACTGCTTGATGCCCAGCGGCAGCAGGAAGGTCCCGCCGGCGGCCCCGATGCGGCTCATCGCGGCGGAGAAGCCGACGCCCTGACCGCGCAGCTCCGACGGGAAGATCTCCGCGGGGTAGACGCCCGTCAGGTCGCCGGAGACCGCGTTGAAGAACGCGAAGCCCACGAAGCAGGAGAGCAGGACCGCAGCCGGCGCTCCGCCGAAGGCGCCGATCACGACCGTGGTGACGATCATCACCCAGAACGACGCCAGCAGGAGCTTGCGCCGGCCGATCCTCTCGATCACGAGCATGCCGGCCACCGCGCCGAGAAAGGCCACCGCGTTGGCGGCGATGATGCTGACCTTCGCGTCCTTGAAGCCCAGCGACGAGAACACCTGGGGGGCGAAGGTGAAGATCGCGAAATAGGGCGCCACCAGGCACGTGAAGAAGATCGCCGAGAAGGCCGTGCTGCGCCACATGTCCGGTGCGAACAGGTGGCTGAAGGTGGCCCGTTCGCCGGATTCCTTATCGAGATCCTCGTCCTCGAAGAAGTCAGTGCCGAGGTGCTCGTCGGCGATCTCGCGCGCCTCCCGCTCGCGCCCGACGCTGGCCAGCCAGCGAGGTGATTCCGGGAGGCCCTGGCGCAGGATGAGGGTCGCCAGAGCGGGCACGGCACCCGTGGCCAGAATCCAGCGCCAGTCGACTCCCAGGCCCTTGAGGAGGTAGGCGACGACGACGGCCAGCAGGAAACCGCCGTACCAGGCGGCCTGCAGGCTCGAGAGACGCCGCCCGCGTCCCTTGGTGGGCACGATCTCGGCCAGCATCGTCTCGCCGATGGCGTACTCGGCCCCGATCGCCAGCCCGAGAGCGAACCGCAGGGCGAACAGCAGCGCGAAGCTGTTGGCCACGCCCTGGGAGACGCCGAGGATGACGAACGCGATCAGGTCGAAGAGGAAGATCTTGCGCCGGCCGTAACGATCGGTCAGGTGACCGAAGATGGGGCCGCCGAAGAAGATGCCGGCCAGCGAGGACGCGGCCAGCAGGCCCTGCTGGAAGGCCGAGAGGCCGAAGGTGGACTCGATCGCGGGCAGGACGACGCTGATCGTCCCCAGGTCATAGCCGTCCAGCCCCTCGCCGAACGCGGTGGCGACCGTGATCCGGGCGAGGAAGCCGCTGTCGGCGGTCCGGTCCTCGCTGGACGGCGTCCCCACGGACGGGGCACTCATCGTTCTTCGGCGGGGGGCTGACGACACACGATGACGATGTCGTCGGCTACCCGCCGGCGCGGATCTCTATCCGGGCGACAGCTCGGTGGCGTCCTGGGCGTGGATCCGCAGGATCTCGGGCAGCAGCTCCGGCTCGACGCGGCCGTAGCCGCACACGCTCCCGATCCCGAATTCCGTGAGGTGGCGGCGGGCGAGGTCGCGGCGGCGGCGGAAGTCCTCGAGGCCGTCGGTGTGGTGGACCATCCCCAAGAACACGCGCGTATCCCCGACATCGAGATCGGCCAGCGGGGCGAAGAACGCCTCGTCCGGGCGGCGAACGACCGGCATGTGGACGTAGTCGACGCGTCGCGTGACGCGGCGCACCGCCTCGTTGGACATCCGCACGCACAGAGCGAGGTCGGGCATGGCGGTCATCGGCCAGCCGCCCCACGTCCCGTAACACCAGTGAAAGCCGAGCACGGTCTCCTCGGGGATGCCCTCGCCGAGGCCGTCCAGCTGCTCGGCGTGGCGCTGGAACTTCTGCTCGGCGGTCAGCTTGGGCCAGAACTTGAAGAAGTTGCGCTCGCCCATCGCCATGTCGACGAACTCCCAGGCGACGTCCCACTGAATGGCCAGATCCCGCGGCGGGATCGTCTCGAGCATCTGGTCGATCTCGCGGCGGATGCCGTCCAGGTAGGCGGCGTACAGCTGCGGCCACTGCTCTGGATCCTCGAGGAAGCCGTCGATCGCGCTGTGCGGCGCCGGCAGCGACACCTGAAAGCGGACGCCGTCGGGGATCGTTCCGGCGTCGCGCAGTGCGGCGAAGGCACGGTAGGACTCGACGGCGAACCCGCCGTAGAGCAAGTCGTCGAAGCGCAGCTGGGCACCCGGGCGCACGCGGAAGTTCCAGATGCCGTCCAGATCCTCAGCGGGCGGCCGCTCGCCGTCGCGCTCGGGTTGCTCGAGCTCGTGCTCGGGCGGCGCCATCGTCTCCTCGAGGGCCGGGTTGTCGGCGAAGACGAGCGCCGGCAGCATGCCGACCCAGTCCTTACGCGGACCGACCTCCCCGTCGGGCAGGGCGCCTACGTGGTCGCCCAGCGCCGTCGCGGCGGAGCGCAGCGCCGTCTCGGCGTCGTCGAACGGCAGGCTGCCGACGAGCAGGACGTCGCCGGCCATCTTGGATCCAGAGCCCACGGGAACCTCCCTCGCTGAAACGGCGTGAACGGGCGGATCCTAACCCTCGCCGGGTCACCCCGACGCGATGCTTGACGGCGAGGCCGGCGGGTAGGGAGCCGGCGTGGCGCGACCGCCTCTTATGTCAGAGGTTCTCCCGCACGTCGACGGGGTCGAGCATCGAAGCGTCGAGGTGGGAGAGATCCGGCTGCACGTGGCGGAGGCGGGGGACGGCCCGCCGCTGCTGCTCCTGCACGGATGGCCGCAGCACTGGTGGTGCTGGCGACATCTGATGCCGCCCCTGGCCGAGCGCTACCGGGTGATCGCGCCCGACCTGCGCGGCTGGGGCTGGTCAGACGCTCCGCCGGGGTCATATGAGAAGACGACGTTCGTGGCCGACATCATCGGACTGCTCGACGCGGAGGGACTCGAACAGGTCCCCATCATCGGCCATGACTGGGGCGGTTTCACCGCGTACCTGCTCGGGTTGGAGCATCCGGAGCGGGTGCAGCGGATCCTCGCTCTCGACATCGCTCCGCCGTGGTTGTCGACCGTGAGCCCGCGCCTTCTGGCGCTGCCGGTGCTGTCGGCCTACGCGGTGCTCGTCGGGACCCCGTTCGTGGGCCCCCGGACGATGACCACGAGCAACGCCTTCATCCGGTCCGTGATCCGGGGCGGCAGCTCCCGTGGCGTCTGGAGTGACGAGGATCTCGACGTGTTCGCGACCGTGCTGCGCGACCCCGCCCGAGCCGCCGCGAGCTCGGCCTGCTACCGGACCTTCCTGACCCGGGAGCTGGCGGCGCTGGCGCGGCGCAACTATCGCCCGGAGGATCTGGGCGTCGAGACGCTGCTTCTCGGCGGGTCGGGCAGCCCGCTGCACCGGGTGCTCAACCCGCAGCCCGCGGGAGCCCTCCGGGTCGAGACGATCCAGGGCGCAGGTCATTTCCTGCCCGAGGAGGCGCCGGCGGAGGTGCTCGATCACGCGCGGCGCTTCCTGACGGCCTCGTGACTCCGGTGATCGGCCGGCAACCGGGAGGTGCGGTCATGCGGCGCCCCAGCCCTGAGGCCATGGCCGCCGTTCAGGCCGGTTACTACGTCCCCACCGCCGTGGTGCCGTTCATCAGCCGGCGCTCGTTCGAGGCTGTCACCGGACCCAAGCGCGAGTGGTGGCTCGTCCTGACCGTCGCCTCGCAGCTCGCCGTCGTCGGAACCGCCCTGGCGGTGGCCGCGCGACGAGGGTCCGTCGGCCCGGAGATGAGGCTGCTGGGCGCCGGAAGCGCCGGCGCCCTCGCTGCGATCGACATCGTCTACGTCGCCCGGGGCCGGATCTCACCCGTCTACCTGCTCGACGCCGTGCTCGAGCTCGGGCTGATCGGAGGGTGGCTGGTCAGCCGGCGCAGCGACAGGGATCGCCATGAACGCTAGGGGAACACCCGCCGCTGTGCCACCGCCGGCAGCCGGTGCCCGCGGGCACGGCCGGGCGCGGCGGGTGATCACCGTGGCGGCGCTGCTGGTGGGGATGCTCGTGTCCGCCCTGGCGTCGCCCCGGCTCGGGATCGCGCAGCCCTCGGGGTCATCATCTCGCCCGACGCAGCTGCTCGCCCTGCGCGGCCACTTCGGCGGCTTTCACCTGGGCGGCGGAGCTTTCAGCGGGCGCAGCTCCCGCTACGGACGGTATGGCCGCTACGGCTCGCGTCACACCCTGCGGCGCGTCGTGCACACCCTGGCGTTCGCGTACCTCCTGCACCTGTTCTTCAGCCATGGCGGCTTCAGTGTCCTGCTCTGGCTGGTCCTCATCTGGCTGGTCGTGCACGGTCTGCGGCGCCGACGCCGACGCCGTTCGTTCTAGCGGCAGCCGACCCCAGCGGGGTCCTGCTCGTGGCCTGACCCTCAGTCGGCGACGCCCAGGCCCCAGCCGCCGTCGATGATGATCTCCTGGCCGGTGATGTACTCCGAGGCCGGTGAAGCGAGGAACAGGGCGAGCGCCTTGATGTCGTCGGGCTGGCCGACGCGATGCATCGGGATGTCCTTGGCGATCGCCGCCTGGGTGTCCGGGTTGTGGGCGTGGCCACCGCCGATGTTGGTGACGAAGAAGCCGGGGGCGATGGCGTTGGCGGTGATGCCGTCGGCCGCCAGCTCAAGGGCGATGGAGTGCATGAAGTGGCGGGCGCCGGCCTTGGTGGTCATGTAGGCCGAGCCGATCGCCCCCTCGACGTGGGTGGCCGCCATCGAGGTGGTGATGACGATCCGGCCGAAGCCCCGGGGGCGCATGTGGCGCACGGCGGCCCGGGCGGTGGCGAACACGCCGTTGAGGTTGATCTCGATGACACGGTTCCAGCGCTCGTCCGTGTAGTGCTCGAGCGCCCCCTCGGCGATGCGGGGCCGCTGGCCGCCCGCCCACGCGCCGACGAAGCCGACGCCGGGGTCGATGCCGGCGTTGGCGAAGGCGACATCGAGCCGGCCGTAGGTGTCCGCCGCCTCGTCGATGACGCGGTCGAGCGTGGCGTGGTCCGTCACGTCGGCGACCGCTCCGCGCACGTCGAACCCCTCGTCGCGCAGCCGGGCCGCCTGGGCGGCGACCCCGTCGGCGTCGAGGTCGATCAGCGTGACCCGCGCGCCGTGGGCCGCCAGCACCTCGCCGTAGGCCAGGCCCAATCCGCTGGCGCCGCCGGTGACGACGACGCCGAACCCCGTCACGTCGAATCGCGAGGAAACGTTCACGTCCAGCTCTCCTGTGGTTCGTTGGCCGGCGCACCCTACCGCGGCCGCCCGCGGCGGATCGCGCCGTTCGCGGCAGCTCTGCACGCACCGCCTTGAGATACTGCAGCCGCAAGCGAGAGGAGAGCCAGGATGGTCGAGCCCTACCAGGCCGTGGGCCTGATCCAGTCGATGCGGGGGATCCGCCGGCGCGAGGAGATCGAGTGGAACCTCGAGCACATCTCGCACATGATCAAGGCGGCATCGTGGCTGTCGAGCATGGATCTGCCCGTCCGCCTGATCTGCATCCCCGAGGGCGGCCTGCAGGGGTTCACCGACGAGGTGTTCGACCTCGACCACGAGCAGTACGCGCTGGAGTGCGCGATCGACATCCCCGGTCCCGAGACGGACTATCTCGGGGCGCTGGCGCGCCAGTGGAAGGCTCACGTGGTGGCCCAGGCCAAGGCCCGCCATCCGGAGTTCCCGGGACGCTTCTTCAACGTCGGCTTCGTCATCGAGCCCGAGGACGGGACGGTCATCCTCACCCACCACAAGCTCGTGCCGCTGCTGCCGGTCGAGCACTCGGTGACGCCGCACAACGTGTGGGACCGGTGGATCGAGCTCTACGGCGCCACGCTCGACGCCTTCTACCCGGTGGCCGACACGGAGATCGGCCGGATCGGGATCATGATGGCCAACGAGGCCTCGTATCCCGAGAACGCCCGCGGGCTGGCGATGAACGGCTGCGAGATCGCCTACCGCGGCCCCTACCCGGCGCCGGGGGTGATGAGCGGCATGTTCTCCGTCCAGAACCGCGCCCGGGCGCTGGACAACAACATGTACGTGATCGGGATGAACCTCGGGACCTACTATCTCGACCGGGAGGCCGAGACGCCGATCGACACGTTCTCCGGCGGCTCACAGATCGTCGACTACCGCGGCCACGTCGTCACCGAGGTCCCCTACGGCGCCGGCTCGACGTGGATCGCCGGCACCCTCGACATCGAGGCGCTTCGCCACTTCCGCCAGACCGCGCAGTGGGACAACTGGATGAAGGACCTCACCACCGAGCAGTACCAGCTCATCTACGAGCAGCCGATCTACCCCAAGAACCTCTACCTCGACCGGCCGCCCTACCAGCACGCCGACTATCGCCGGGAGGTCACGGAGAAGCAGATCGACCTGCTCCAGGACCGGGGGATCTGGGCGCCTGCGCAGCGCCCGCGGTCCCGCGCGCGACGCGGGCTAGGAGGCCGCCGCGTCGGCGGCGACGTCGGCCTCGGCGAGGACCATCCACTCGCGCTTCTCGGCACGCCATTCCTCGTCCGTGCGGCGCAGCTTCCAGTAGCCGCTGGCCGACAGCGTCTCCGCCGGCAGGCCGCGCTCGACGAGCAGGTGGCGGCGGATGAGGCGCACGGTGGTCGCCTCGCCGTGGACGAAGGCGTGCCCCCGGCCCTCCGGGAGAGCCAGCGCCCGGACCGCCTCCAGCTGCAGCGCGGGATCCTCGCCCGCGCCGCCGCTGCGGTGCAGCCACACGACCTCCAGCTCACCGGCGCACTCCAGCGGCTGCTCGTGATCGGGACCGTCGACCTCGAGGACGACGAACGCCGGCACCCCGGCGGGGACGCGGGCCAGGGAGACGGCCACCGCCGGAATGACCGCCTCGTCGCCGACGAAGAGGTGCCAGGCGGCGTCCGGGGAGGGGGTGTAGGCCCCGCCCGGGCCCATGATCTCCAGGGTGTCGCCGGGCTTTGCGGTGGCGGCCCAGGGGCCGGCCAGTCCCCGGTCGCCGTGGACGACGAAGTCGAGCGTCAACCGTCCGCGCTCGGGGTCCCAGTCGCGCACCGTGTAGGACCGCGTCCGCTCGCCGAAGCGGCACTTGACGTAGTGATCTGTGAACTGGCCGGCCCCGAATCCGGCGAGGTCATCGCCGCCGAGGACGATCCGGACCATGCCGGGGGTCAGCCAGGTGGTCTCAGTGACGGTGGTGGAAAGGACGCGGCGTTCGGGCATCAGGCTCCTGGGGCGGGGAAGCCAGCGACGATACCAGCCTCATTAGGGTGCCCTAACGGTGGTGCTGCGGCGGCGAGCCCCATCACCGCATGGTCCGGGTGCGCTTCAGGGCGTCCTCGAGGGCGCCGGAGCCGACGATGTTCTGGTGGCCCTCGGCGTCCATGGCGCCACGCTTGATCGCCTCCGCGTGGGCGGCGGTCGTCCGGGCGTGGGCGACTGAGATCACCTGGTAGTGAGCGCGCAGATCCGTGCGCACCCCGGCCGGCAGGGCGGCGATCGCCCGGGGGAGGCCGACGCTCTCGGGGATCTTGGCGTCGAGCTGAAGGCCACCCGAGAGCCGGGTCTTCTGCAGCGCCTGGTCGGCGCGCGTCAGCGTCTCGCCGAACATCAGGCGGATGCCCTGGTCGAGCATCTCGTATACGGGGGCGTACAGGCCGGCCGAGTTGTAGTAGGCGAGGAAGCGGAAGGAGTGGTCCAGGTAGTGGGCGGCGGCCGCCGCGTCGGCGCCGCTCACGGCGGCGACGTCCTGCGCCAGGCGCCGGGCGACGAGCCCCAGGAAGGTGTCGAGCTTGTCCCGAGAGGCCAGCCAGTCGTGCTCGATCGTCTTCTTCTTGCCGGGGTGCTTGTCGTCGTCGACCTCCTCGGTGGCCAGGAAGTTGTTGACGCCGTCAAACAGGAACAGCGATCGCATCGTGGTCGCTCGAGCGCCCGTTTCGGCGGCGGCGATGCGGGCCGCGTGGTTGCCACCGGCACTCCACCCGCCGACGACGAGGTCCCCGGCCGTCACCGCCACCCCGGTGTCGGCCTTGAGCAGGGCCAGCGCCCGGTCCACGTAGCCGTGCGGGTCCGACGAGGCCGTGCCGAAATCCGCCTTGGCGCCCCCCTGGGGCATGATCACCACCATCTGCCGGTCGCCGGCGGCGACGCGCGCGGCCACCTGGGCGTCGGAGCGATCGCGGTCGGGGTCCTCGTCGCGGACGGAGCCGTCGGCGCCGACGTAGCCCGGGTCCAGGCCGTGGAAGTGCAGGAGCACCTGCGCCGGCTTCGTGCGGTCCACCTGCGTGGGGACGAGGACGATGACCCCGTTGCCGCGCCCTTCGGGATGCTTGGCATCGGCCGCCGCGCCGCCGAGCGACGCGTCCCACAGCGGGTAGCGATCGACTCCGTCCGCCGACGACGTGCCGTGATTGGGATCCCGGGCGCCGGCCCCGGGCCAGCCGACCTGGCGCAGGAGCGTGGCGACGGCGGCGTTGCCCGCGGAGCGCTGCAGCGCGGCCAGGCCCCGTCCGGCAGGCGCACGGGACGCGCCGGCGTGGCGTGACCGCCCGGTCAGGGGCCCCGGGACCCGCTCATGTCCACCCACGCGACGAGCCTCGCAGATCGCCCACGACCCCGCAACGGCGGGAGGATCCGGCTATCGCCCGGCGTCCGGTCCGAGCTCGAGCGCCGCCTCCACCGCGGCGGCCACCTGAAGGACGAGGCCGTCGCTGCCCCGCGGGCCCCACAGCTGGATGCCGACCGGCAGCCCGTCGCCGTCGCGCCCGGCGCGGATCGCGCAGGCGGGGAGGCCGAAGAGATCCTGCGGGACCGTGTAGGGCAGCACGCAGTCGCGCAGCGCCATCCGCCGGCCGAGGTGCTCGACGTGATCCGGATCGGCGATCAGCGAGGGGGCCACCGCGGTGATCGGGGAGGCGACCACATCGACCTGGTCAAACAGGGCCGCGCACGTCCGGTCAAGCGTCACCCGGGCCTCGCTGGCGTCGGCGTACTGCTCGAGCGTGATCGCCGAGGCGTTCTCCAGACGGCCGCGGACGTCGGCGCCGTACTCGGCCGCGCGCGCCGGGAAGAGGCCCAGCCGCCGGTGGGTGATGACGGCCTCGGCTCCCTGGAGCGTGGTGAAGGCCGGATGGACGCGCTCGGCGCCGGGGAACGGGACCTCGGTGACCGCGCCGTAGAGATCGGCGGCCACCGCGAGGACGGTCTCCAGTGCGCCGGCGACCGCCGGCGCCAGGGTCACCCGGTGCAGGTCCGGGCACACGCCGATGCGGGGGGAGCCCGCTCGGCGGGCCAGCCCCAGGTCGACGCCCAGCGCGTCCAGCCACGGCGCCAGGTCGGCGGCCGCGGGGGCCATGGCGCTCGGGTGATCCAGGGACCCGGCCAGCGGCCACACCCCATCGCGCGCGATCGCGCCGAACGTCGGCTTGAAGCCGGCCGTGCCGCAGAAGCTGGGCGGGATCCGCGCCGATCCCGCCGGTGTCCGTACCGAGCGCGAACGGGACCTGCCGGCTGGCCAGGGCGACCGCCGAGCCGCCGCTCGAGCCGCCCGCCACGCGGCGCGGATCAGCCGGGTTGCGGGGCGTCTGCACCTTCGGGTTGACCGAGGTGATGCCCCAGGCGAACTCGTGGGTGGCGGTCTTGCCGACGAGGATCGCCCCGGCGGCGCGCAGGCTCGCCACGACGGCGCTGTCGCGCTCGGGAATGCGGTCGCGGAGGATCGGTGACCCGCAGGCGGTGACCAGGCCGGCGGTGTCGAAGATGTCCTTGGCGGCGAACGGGACCCCGGCCAGCGGGCCGGGTGCTCCGCCGTCCCGGTAGGCCTGCTCCGCGGCGCGCGCCTCGTCGCGGGCGCGGTCCAGGCAGAGCGCGGTGAACGCCTGAAGCTCGCCGTCGACGGCGGCGATCCGCGCGGCGCACGCCTCCACGGCGTCGCGGGGAGACAGCTCGCGGGCGCGAAACGCGTCGAGCAGCTCGCGCGTGCCGAGGTCCGTGATGTCGCTCACGGGGGCTCAGCCGGCGAGGGCGGCGAGGCCCGCCTCGGCGCAGGTACGGTCCTCGTCGGGGGTGCCGCCGCTGACGCCGACGGCGCCCAGCACGGCCCCGCCGTCGCCGCTCGCGGATGACCAGCGAGCCGGCCCCGGCGATGAGCGGCAGGCGCGTCATCTGGCTGACGGCCGCGACGAAGCCCGGGCGCTCCTGGTTGACCTCGGCCAGGACATGGCCGTCGCGATGCCACACCGCGGCGCCCTGGGCCTTGGCCTCGGCGATCTGAGCGCTCAGCGGAGGAGCCCCGTCCATGCGATCCAGGAGGACCAGCAGGCCACCGTGGTCCACCACCGCCACGGTGATCCGGAGATCCATCTCGCGCGCCTTGGCCTGGGCGGCCTCGACGATCGTGCGAGCCGTCTGCTGGGTCATCGTCATCGTCATCGCGGGCGGGATTGTACGTCCGCCGGCGGCCTCAGCGTCGGCGCCTGGGACGCGATTTCAGGGTGGTCGTGCGATGGAGCACCGTCGTGCGATGACCGGCGCTCGTCAGCGTGATGGTGATCTGCACCTTCAGGGAGTGTTGGCGGTGAGCAGCTTCTTCGAGGCTCTGGAGAGCCTGAGGACGACCGTCTTTGGCTTGCCCGCCTTGAGCGCGAAGTGGACCGTGCCCAGCCCGACCCGCCGGCGCTTGCTCTTGGCGGCCGTGACCGCGTACGTGCCGGCCGTCCGTCCGGTCAGGGTGCCGGAGCAGCTCTGCGGCGAGCGCAGCGTGAACCTGACGGACGATCCACCCGGCGCGACGCCGGCGCTGAAGCTGCGCAGCGAGATGGCGGGCCGGACGGTCGGGGTCGTCTTGGTCGTGGTCGTCGTGGAACCGGTCGTGGTCGTGGTCGTGGTCGTGGTCGTGCTTGACCCCTTGGCGAGCGCCACCAGGTGATCGTGGACGGCGGTGCCGTTGGGCGGGGTTGGCGTCCCGTCGTAGGCGCTGAGCAGCCCATGCCTGGAGCACGGGTCGTCGCCGGGCTGCGGCGGGTCGTCCACGAGCCAGACCCAGGCCAGATAGCTGACGCCATTGGTGTCGGCCCAGCTCATGTACCGGTTGTCGAACGTGTCCGCTCCGGCGGTCGCGTTGCAGCCCTTCGCGAGGTAGTTGTCCTCGGCGAACTCGCCGGTGACGACCGGCACGTGGGCGGCGACCGCCGTCGACCGTGCTGTCCCAGCAGGTCTGGTTGTCGCAGCCCTTGCCCTGGTAGTTGTGGAACGACGCCGCCTCCTGGTTGAGCGGATCGTCGGGCGCGTGCTGCATCCAGCCCTGCCCGGCACCGTTGGCGTCGTTGGTGTCCCCAGATCGTCGGCGTAGTCGAGCCCGCCGGCGATGATCGGTTGGGTGGCGCCCGCGTTGCGGATCGCCGTGAGCAGGGTCTGCATGCCGGCGATCTGGTAGGTGGTCGTCGGAGTTGCCGCTCTCGTTGTAGGCCTGCGTGGTGCAGGGGATCGGCGGAGCGCCGCCACCAACGAGGTCCGGCTTGGTCCCGGTCTCCCAGCAATCCCAGGTGACCTCGTCCGATCGATTCTGATCGCTGCCGGACCGCATATCGGTCGGGTCGTAGGGCTCGTTGAACAGGTCGAAGATGACCGCCGGGTTGCTCTTGAACGCGGTGGCCACGGAGGTCCAGAACGCCGGCGAGTGGTCCGCGTCGGGCATCGGCTGCTGCTCGAGCGCGATCTGGGTGCCGGGCGCCGTCCAGTGCAGGTCGAGGATCGCGTAGATCCCGTGCGCGTTGAGGTCTGAGACGAAGGTCTCGATCGCCTGCTGATAGCCGGCGCCCCCGTACGGGTCGCTCCGGCCGCGTTCGGCTGTCCGTTGTTCCCAGCCAGCAGTCCTCGTTGAGCGGAATCCGGACCACGTTGGCGCCCCACGCCGCGATCGCGGTCGCGGTGTCGTCGGCCGCCGGCTCGGCGTCGTAGTAGTCGTCGGCATAGCCGTTGTTCTGGACACAGGCGTACTCGGAGCTCGAGACGTTGACCCCGAGCAGCTGGATCGTCTGGCCCGGCACCGTTGACGAAGTGGTTGCCCGAGATCGGAGATCGACAGCGGGACGCCTGCGCGGCCTTGCCCGGAGCTCCTCCGAGCACGGACACGAGGATCGCGAACGCGATCCCGGCCAGCGCTGGCGCAGTCCACCGCAGACGGCGAAGAAGCCCCGATCCCATGACCCTGCGGAGATCGTACGCGTATCGCCCGCGTCCACCTTCGGTGGATCAGCGGGCGAGCAGACGGCGCGAGCGGCTGCGGACGAGCAGGCCGTTGACGACCACGAGGGCCAGCTCGGCGGCGAGGTTGAGGCCTCCGAGCAGGTTGACGAGCCGCTTGAGGCTGGCCGCGCGCGGCGGCGTGTCGGCGGCCGGGTCCGTCCCGTCAGTCATCGGGACGGCGCCGTCGGGCGCCTGCTGCGAGAAGCCGATGCCGCCGACCGCCGAGGCCAGGCCGGTGACGGCGACCGCGCCGACGGTCACGTCCTTGGCCAGCACGAGCGCGCTGCGCCGGCGGCCGGTGCGCAGCCGGCCGCGCTCTTCCTGGCGAGTCGAGGCCCAGCCGGCGACGAGCCCCGCCAGCGCCAGCGAGTTGACCGTTCCGTAGCGGCGCCAGGCCTGGTTGAGAACCTCGCCCCGCTCGGCCTCGCTGGTGATCCGCGACAGCGCCGGATGCATGGCGAGGCGCCCGAACAGGTTGCCGCCGAGCAGCGCCGCCAGGGACGCGTCCTGGGCGACCTGGCCGGCCAGCGAGATGACGCGTGGGGCGGGGATTGGCACGGGGGAGTCCATATCCACAGACGTACCCCGGCCGAGCGACGGGCAAAACGTGCTAGAGCTAACGCCATGACCAAGATCGCCGTCACCGGCGGAAGCGGCAAGGCGGGACGTGTCGTCATCCGCGACCTCTTCGAGCACGGACACGAGGTGCTCAACATCGACATCGTGGGCTCCCCGGAGTCCAACCACCCCGAGGATCCGATCCCCTTCCTGCGCGCCGACGTCACGGACTTCGGCCAGGCCCTCGAGGCCCTCTCGGGCGGCGACACGCTGCCGGGGATCGAGGCCGTCGTCCACCTGGCGGCCATCCCGTCGCCGGCGCACTCGACGGCCGCCCACATCTTCGACGTCAACGCCAACAGCACCTATGCGGTGTTCACGGCGGCCGCCCGGCTCGGCCTGCAGAAGGTGGTGTGGGCCTCCAGCGAGACGACGCTCGGTCTGCCCTTCGACCGCGCCCCGGACTACGCGCCGGTCGACGAGGCCCACCTCTATCCCGAGACGAGCTACGCGCTGTCGAAGGTCGTCGGTGAGGAGCTGGCCCGCCAGGTCAACCGCTGGAGCGGCATCCCGATCATCGGGCTGCGCTTCTCCAACGTGATGGTCCGCGCCGACTACGAGCGCTTCGCCGCCTGGCAGGACGACCCTCACGCCCGCAAGTGGAACCTGTGGGGCTACGTCGACGAGAGCCACGTCGCCCAGAGCGTGCGCGCCGGCCTGGCCTCGGACCTGACCGGCGCGGAGAGCTTCATCATCGCCGCCGCCGACACGGTCATGGAGATGCCCAGCCGCGAGCTGATGGCCGCGGCGTTCCCCGACGTCCCGCTCGCCGACTCGGTGACCGGCAACGACACGCTGCTCGACATCACCAAGGCGCGCGAGGTCCTCGGGTACGACCCGCAGTTCAGCTGGCGCGGACCTGTAGGCGCGCTCAGGGCTTGAGCGGCACCGCGGCCTCGGGGGTGGCCACGTGGAAGCTGAAGCTCTGCTCGAGGTAGAAGCGCACCTCGTCGCGATCGTGGTCGGCGTAGCCGATCGACAGATCCTGGCCGGACTCGAGCAGGAAGTCGCCGCCGCGCAGGCTGACCACCACCGCGCCTGACACGCCGGGGGCCCAGACCATCGGCCCGCCGAGGATCTTGCGCAGGTGGTCGCGCAGCGGATAGCCGCCGTGCTCGGAGCTCTCGGAGACGCGCGTGTACTCGTCGCTGCCCAGGGCGAGCGCGTAGGGGCCCTCGATGCCGCTCTGCAGCAGCTGCTCGACGGCGCGGGCGACCGGGCGCGGATAGCCGTCGGCCTCGTTGCCGAGCATCAGGCCCTGGTGCGGGGAGGCCTCCGCGATGCCGACCATCCCGACCTCCGGCCAGCCGTGGAAGATCGCCTTGTTCTCGGCGACCGCCATGCGATGAGCGGCCACGTCGAGCGGCTCGAGGTCGGCGTCCTCGGCGCCCCGGTCATCGTCGCGCAGCTCGGCGCGGGAGATCGCGAAGTCGGCGCGCAGCTCGGCCAAGGGGAGGACGCGGCGCTGGAGCGCCGGTGACCCCGTCGCAGGGCGTCTTGGCCACGTCGGAGACCCGACCGAGGTTCGTCGCCGAGTACTCCCAGCCGAACGGACCGAGGAAGTCGACGACCTTGCGGGCGGCCAGCGCCGCGCCGAGGCGTTCGCGCGCCTCGTCGTCGAGCAGCTTCCAGTTGCCGTCGCTGATCGGGGCGTGGGAGCGCAGCAGGTGGTTGCTCATCAGATGACCCTCCGCAGGCTGCCGATGCCGAGAGAGCCGCTGCCGTCGGCGGCGAAGGCTCCCGCGCTGTCGTCCGTCGTCGCCCCCGGTCGCCTCCTCCTCGGCGGCCTCGCCGTGCTCGACGATGTCGCCGGGCTGGAAGAGGATGCCCTGGGCGATCTCGCGCCACACCGGCGTGCGGCGCAGGAGGAACTCGAGGTCCATGCTGAAGTGCTTGTACTCCTCGCCGACGGCGTCGCGCATGACGGCGACCGCCTCCGGATCCTTCTCGATCGCGATCCGCTGCTCGTACCAGCCGATCGCCTCGGCCTCCTCGGTCAGCGACGCGCAGAGACGCGCAAACGTCCGGGTCCGTTCGGGCAGTTCCTCGGGCGGCTCGTGGTACTGGTCGAAACCCATCTCTTCTCCTGATCTGAGGTGACTCTGGGTGCAACGCTACCCCGTCGGTGTGCTGTGGGATCATCGAGCGGTGCGCGAGCTCCTCGATCGCCTTCCCACCGCTCCGCTGGCCGCCGGTGGGCTGGCCGCCGGCTTCGGGGTGGCTCAGGCCAGCGGATCGCGCCCGCTCGGTGGAGCGGTGCTGGCCGTCTGCGGCCTGGGCTGCATCGCCGTCTGGGTGCGTCGCGACGGGCGCCGGACCGCGGGATGGCTGACCTTCGCCGGCCTGCTCGCGTTCGCCGTCTCCCACCTGCTCGGGCGGGTCATCGGCGCGTGGCCGGCGGTGGCGGTCGTTGCCCTGGCCACCGGCGGGCTGTGCTGGCGGGTGTCGGACTCCCGGCGGCCGGGCGGACGGCGGGCCGCCGCGCTGCGCCACGCTTAACCTGAACGCAGCCGGATCGTCACCTGGGCCGGACTAATCTCAGTCTCTGATGGCCTACACGACCGCCGAAGGCAGAGAACGAGTCCTGGGCGACCTGGCGGTCGCCATCGAGCAGATCGCCGAGGCGCTGGCCGCGCTCGGCGAGGCCTACGAGCAGCTCGACGAGCACGCCGCCGATGTCCTCGAGGAGGAGCTCTTCCGTCCTGTCCAGTCGGCCTACGGCCGGGCGCGGCGGACCTACTCGGAGTTCGCCAGCCGCTCCAACCTGCGCGGGCGCACCTTCGATGCCCACTCGCCGGGCCTGCAGTCCCAGACGGTGCAGGCGCTCATCGAGCGGGCCGTCGACGCCGCTCACGATGCCGACCAGTCGATCGCCGAGCTGCAGGACTCGATGCTGCCGGTCGAGGTGGGTGATCCGGAGCTGCGGGCCGGTCTCTCCGCCGTCCGGGAGACGCTCAGCTCGGTGCCGGTCCGGGCGCGCGCCCTCGTGCGCACCGTCGGGCGCTGAGCACCGAGTAGTCTCCCGCCCCTCGTGAGGAGGGGACTCATCTGCTGCGCGCTGGTGGTGGCCGTCGGCCTGCTGGCCGGCGCGGCCCAAGCCGCCCAAGCTGCGCCGCTGGCCGCCCACGGCAGCGCCAACCAGGTCTACGCCACCGGGCTGCGCGCCCACGCCCTCGTCGAGCTCCTGCAGGTTCAGCGTCGCGGGCGTACCGCTGGCCGCGCGGCGGGCCGACGCCCAGGGGGGCGTCCTCTTCCGGGACGTGCCGGCCGGCCGCGGCTATGCCCTGCGCAGCGGCAGCCGGCGCTCCGCGCCCGTAACGGTATTCAGTGGCTCGCCGGTCCCGCCGAGCACCGCGAGCTATCGCCAGCGGATCCCCGCCTCCGGCTACGGCTACCTGCGCACCCGCGACGGGACGCGGCTGGCCATCGACGTCCGCCTGCCCGCCGGAAAGGGCCCGTACCCCACGCTCGTCGAGTACTCGGGCTATGGCTACGCCGACCCCGCGGGCGCCCAGAGCGGGATCAGCCCGATCGCCACCCTGCTCGGCTTTGCGGTCGTCGACGTCAACATGCGCGGCACCGGCTGCTCGGGCGGGGCGTTTGACTACTTCGAGCGGCTGCAGAGCCTCGACGGCTACGACGTGGTGGAGACCGTCGCCCGCCAGCCATGGGTGCTCGGTCACCGGGTGGGGCTCACCGGCATCTCCTACGGGGGCATCTCGCAGCTGTTCGTCGGCGCCACCCGCCCGCCCCACCTGGCGGCGATCACGCCCCTGTCGGTCATCGACAACACGGCGACGACCCTCTATCCGGGCGGGATCCTCAACACCGGCTTCGCGCTCTCCTGGGGTCGGGAGCGGGTCCACGACGCCCTTCCGGCCTCGCCGACCGGGGGCCAGCCGTGGGCGCTGAAGCAGATCCGCGCGGGGGACCGGACGTGCGCCGCCAACCAGGCGCTGCACGGCGAGGCCACGGATCTCATCGCCACCATCCGGCACAACGCCCACTACGTGCCGGCGGTGGCCGATCCCCTGGACCCGATGACCTTCGTCCATCGGATCACGGTCCCCGTCGTACCTCGCCTGCCAGTGGGAAGACGAGCAGACCGGCGGCCATTGCGCCGACCTCGCCCAGCACTTCACCGGCACGCGGCACGCGTGGTTCACGTTCACCAACGGCGTCCACACCGACTCGCTGGACCCGGCGACGTTCAACCGCTGGTACGACTTCCTGGAGCTCTACGTCGCCCACCGCCGGCCGTCGCTGTCGGCGAGCGCCCGGGTCCTCGCCCCGACTCGTGTACCAGACGATGTTTGGCGTCTCCGGCGTGACGCTGCCGCCCGACCCCATCCACGCGCAGCCCTCCTACGCCGCGGCCCGCGCCGCCTTCAGCGCTTCGCGCCGATCCGCATCCTGTTTGACAACGGCGCCGGGAGCCCGTACCAGGAGCCCCGGTGGCGAGCTTCGAGCAGTCCTTCGCCCGCTTCCGATCCCCGGCACGCGCGCCCGCTCCTGGTTTCTGTCGGCCGGCGGCGGCCTGGGCGCGACCGCGCCGGCGCGCGCGGGGGCGATCGCTTCACCTGGCGCCCGCCGCGGGCGCGCGACGAACTTCACCGGCCCGGACAACGGCGCCCCGGTGGTCTGTGGAACGCCACCCCGACGCTACAACTGGAGATCGCCAATCCGGCCGGCACTGCCGCGGCTACGTGACGCCGTCCGCTGACGCGCAATACCACTGTCATCGGCGGCGGCGCCGTCCAGCTGTGGATCAAGGCCACTGCGCCCAGCGTCGATCTGCAGGCCACGATCTCCGAGGTCCGGCCCGACGGCCGCGAGACGTTCGTCCAGAACGGCTGGCTGCGCGCCGACGAGCGCACGCTGGACCCGGCGCACAGCACGCTGCTGGCGCCGGTGCTCAGCCTGCGCGCCGCCGACGTGCGGCCGCTGCCACGCGGGCGCTTCACCGAGGTGACGATCCCCCTCTACTCCGAGGGGCACGTCTTACCGCCGCGGCTCGCGCATCCGGCTGACGGTCTCGGCGCCCGGCGGCGACCAGCCGGTGTGGGCGTTCGCCGAGACCCAGCCGCGCCGCCCGGCCAGGTCACGATCGCGGCCGGCCGGTCGCTGCCCTCACGGCTGATCCTGCCGGTCGTGCCCGGCGTCATCGTGCCCACCGGGCTGCCGCCGTGCCCGGGCCTGCGCGGCGAGCCGTGCCGGGCCTACGCGCCGCCGGCCAACCACGCCGTGCCGCTCTCGGGCACGTAGGCCCCCCGGCCGCCCGGGCGGGCCTTGCCGGCCGGACCGGTTTGAGGTGGCTTTCACACTGCTATCACCATCAGTCGTTAGAGTCCCGGCGACTTCATGGCCCTCGACTCGCCCACCGCGGTCGCCGAGCGTCCTGCGCCCGCCCCAGACGAGCCTGCTGCGTCGCCCGCCGAGAACGTCCGCGCGGTCAAGATGCCGCTCATCGACCGGCTGGCCAGCGCGGTCGTCACCGGAGCGCCCCGATCCTCGTCCTGCTCGGCATGTGGTTCGGGTGGAACCACGGGTTGCTCGTGTGGCAGGACCTGCTCGTGCTGGCGATCTTCTACATGGTGATCGGCACCGGTATCACGGTCGGCTTCCACCGCCTGCTCACCCACCGCAGCTTCAAGTGCAGCCGCCTGCTGCGGGCCGCCTTCGCCGCGCTCGGATCGGCAGCCGCCGAGGGCCCGGTCATCGACTGGGTGGCCACGCACCGCAAGCACCATCAGTTCTCCGACGAGACCGGCGATCCGCACAGCCCCCATCTCGACGAGCGCCACGGCTGGCGCGGGGAGCTGTGGGGCTTCGTCCACGCCCACGTCGGCTGGGTGTTCTCCGACATGGAGGTCGCCGACGAGCGCCGCTATGCCAAGGACCTCCTGGCCGATCCGTGGATCCGCTTCGTCGACAAGACGTTCGTGCTCTGGGTGGCCGCTCGGCCTGGCGGCCGCCTTCGGGCTGGGGGTGGCGCTGACCGGCACCGTCGACGGCGGCCTGACGGCGCTGCTGTGGGGCGGAGCGGCCCGCATCTTCTTCATGCATCACGCCACCTTCTCGATCAACTCCGTCTGCCATTACTTCGGCCGCCAGGCCTACGACACCGGCGACGAGTCGCGCAACGTGTTCTGGCTGTCGATCCCCACCTGGGGCGAGGCCTGGCACAACAACCACCACGCGTTCCCCACCTCCTACCGGCACGGCCTGCGCCGCTGGCAGCTGGATCCCTCGGCGGCGATCATCCGCCTGCTGGAGATGACCGGGCTGGCGTGGGACGTCGTGCGCATCGATCCCGAGAAGCGCGACCGCCGGCTGATGGCCGCCGCCGCCGCGCCCAAGACGTAGCCCCCGCGGTCCCGTGGCGTTCTCCAACACGGCGCTCCTGCGCCGGCAGCTCGAGGCCGCGCTCCCGCGCCGGCCGTTCGCCGTCGCCTTCTGGGACGGCACCTCGGTCCCCGCCACCGAGCCGGACTGCGCCGACCTTCCGCCTGCTCTCGCCGCAGGCGCTCGCCCACGTGGTCCGCGCGCCCGGCGAGCTCGGTCTGGGGCGGGCCTTCGTCCTCGGCCTGATCGACGCCGATTCGATCGAGGGCGCTCTGCGCGTCGTCGACACCTTCGAGCCGCCCCGCGCCTGACGCCGAAGCAGATCGCCGGCCTGGTCGGCCGGGATCCTGCGGGCCTGCGGAATCGTTCGCCTGCCGCGGCCGCCGGCCTCCGAGCTGCGGCTCAAGGGCGAGCGCCACTCCGTGCTGCGCGACCGCCAGGCGATCGCCTACCACTACGACGCCGGCAACGACTTCTTCGCCCTGTTCCTCGACGAGTCGATGACCTACAGCTGCGCCTACTTCCGCGACGGCGCCGAGACCCTCGCCGACGCCCAGCGGGCCAAGCTCGACCTCGTCTGCCGCAAGCTCGGCCTGACCGGCGGGCGAGCGGGTGCTCGACGTCGGCTGCGGCTGGGGGAGCTTCGCCATCCACGCCGCGCGCGAGTACGGCGTCCGCGTTCTCGGGGTCACGCTCTCCGAGGAGCAGGTGCAGGCTCGGGCGCGAGCGGGTGGCGGCCGCCGGCCTCACCGGACCAGGTGGAGCTGCGGCTGGCCGATTACCGCGAGCTCCGCGGCGAGCGCTTTGACGCGATCTCCTCGATCGGCATGGTCGAGCACGTGGGGGATGAGCGCATCGAGCTCTACATGCGGACGCTGTCGGACCTGCTGGAGCCCGGCGGCCGCCTGCTCAACCACGGGATCGCCAAGCTGACCGACTTCGACGAGACCGACGAGGGGGCGTTCTCCGAGCGGTTCGTGTTCCCCGACGGCGTCCCGCTGCCGCTGTCGCGGATCGCCGGCGCGATGGAGCGCACGGGCCTCGTCATCCGCCACGTCGAGGGCTTTCCCGAGGACTACGCCCGGACCCTCTCCTACTGGATCGAGAGCTTCGAGGCGCGCTATGACGACGCGGTGCGGGTCGCCGGCGCGGAGCGCGCCCGGGTGTGGCGCGTCTACCTGCGGGCCGCCCGCTCGGGCTTCACCACCGGCTACGCGTCCGTGTACCAGGTGCTGGCCCGCAAGCCGACCGGCGCCCGCTATGAGGGGGCGCCGGCGGCCGAGCCTGCGGGCTCGTACTTCTGAGGATCCGGGCCGATTCTAGGCGGTCGCGGCGGCGCCCGTGTCGGGCGCGGGGGCCGGAGCGGGCTCCGGCGGCTGCTCCGGGGCCGGTGCGGCCTCGGCCACGGCATGGGCGCCGGCGGCACCGAGGACCCCGAGCAGCAGCGAGATGGCCGCCCACTTCGGGCCGTACATGGAGCTGCCGCGCGCGTCGTCGATCGACGGCGAGCCCGGTCCGGTCTCGGCCAGGGCAGCGGCGGCGGCGATCAGCACCAGGTTGTACTCATAGCCCTGGTCGGTCACCCAGGGCCGTTCTTGATGTGCACGCGCTGGATCGCGGTCAGCATGGTGGCGATGAGCGCCGACGGAGGCCAGCGGCGTGGCGGCGCCGAGGACGAGCAGCGCGCCGCCTCCGGCCTCGGCGACGCCGGCGGCGGTGGCGTGGCGCTTCCCGGGCCGCAGCCCGAGGTTCTCGAAGAACTGGCCGGTGCCCTCCAGGCCGTGGCCGCCGAACCAGCCGAAGAGCTTTTGGGTGCCGTGGCCGACGAAGTAGCCGCCGACGACGGTGCGAAGAATCAAGCGTCCGAGTTTCATGTCGCTCGACCGTAGCAGATTGTTGCGTGCGCAACCTATTTGCAACGTTGCCCCGGGGCACTGCAACCTTGCGCCGTAGGCAGCGCCGGGGTAAAACACGCGCAGGAGCGCCTGACGCCTAGGCGTGAGCGGAGCGGGGCGGACGACGCCGCGCGATCCGCGATCGGGCCGACAGCAAGGAGTATCGTGCCGCCGTGCCGAGCGACTTCCAGGAGGAGAGACATTGAGCACCGTCAACGTGCGCCTGAACGTGAATGGGACCGAGCACGACATCGAGGTCGAGCCGCGATTGCTGCTCGTCCACGCCCTGCGTGACGAGCTGGGCCTCACCGGTACCCACGTGGGGTGTGACACCTCCAACTGCGGGGCCTGCACGATCCACCTCAACGGCGAGGCGGTCAAGTCCTGCACGGTCCTCGCCGTCCAGGCCGAGGGCTCCGAGATCACCACCATCGAGGGACTCGGGACCGAGGACAACCTGCACCCGATGCAGGAGGCCTTCTGGAACAACCACGGCCTGCAGTGCGGCTACTGCACCCCGGGCATGATCATGGCCTCCGCCGCCCTGCTGACGGAGAACCCCAAGCCCACCGAGCACGAGGTGCGCCACGCGCTGGAGGGCAACCTCTGCCGCTGCACCGGCTACCACAACATCGTCAAGTCCGTGCTCGACGCCTCCGGTCAAGCCTCCTCGGAGGAGGTGACCGCATGAGCGTCACCTCGGCGCCCCTCGGCGCCAACGTCGGCAGCGCTCTGCGCCGCAAGGAGGACCCGCCGCTGATCACCGGCCACGGCCGCTATGTCGATGACATCAAGCTCCCCGGCATGCTGTGGGCGTCGTTCGTCCGCTCGCCGGAGGCGCACGCCACCGTGACCTCGATCGACACCTCGGCGGCCGTCGCCCGGCCGGGCGTCACCGCGGTGTTCACCGGTGAGGACATGGACGATCTCGGCGGGCCGCTGCCGATGGCGTGGGCGCCGCCCGGCGTCGAGGTCAACAACCCCGAGCACTGGCCGCTGGCCAAGGGCGTCGTCAAGCACGTCGGTGATCCGGTGGCCGTCGTCATCGGTCCGGATCGCTATGCCGTGCAGGACGCCACGGAGGACGTCATCGTCGAGTACGACCCGCTGCCCGCGGTCGTCGACGCCGAGGCCGCCATCGCCGGCGGACCGTTCGTCCACGAGGCGCTGGGGACCAACAAGGTCCACGAGTGGACGCTGGCGGGCGGCGACGTCGAGGCCGGTTTCGCCGAGGCCGACGTCATCGTCGAGCGCCGGGTGATCAACCACCGCATCGCCGGCGCCCCGATCGAGTGCCGCGGCGTGCTCGCCGACTACCGGGCCGGGTCGATGACGCTCTACACGGCGACCCAGGTGCCCGCACTTCGTCCGCCTGTTCATGGCCCTGCTGCTCGGCATCGGTGAGGACCACGTGCGCGTCGTCGCCCCCGACGTGGGCGGCGGCTTCGGCCAGAAGCTCCAGGTCTACGGCGAGGAGCTGATGGCCTGCTGGGCGTCGCGCAAGCTCGGTGTGCCGGTCAAGTGGACGGAGACGCGCTCGGAGAACATGTCCGTCGCCCACCAGGGCCGCGACCAGACCTCCCAGGTCAAGATGGGCGCCAAGCGCGACGGCACGATCACCGCCTTCCACGTCAAGATCCTCGCCGACTTCGGCGCCTACAACATGATCCTGACGCCGCTCATCCCCTCGCTCGGCGCGTTCGTGATGGGGGGCTGTTACAAGATCCCCAACGTCAAGACGGACATCACCGGCGTCTTCACCAACAAGTGCCCCGACTGATGCCATTCGCGGCGCCGGACGGCCCGAGGCGACGCAGATGATCGAGGTGACCCTCGACCAGGTCGCCCACGAGCTGGGGATGGACCCACTCGAGATCCGGCGCAAGAACTTCATCCCCGCCGCGGACTTCCCGGCGGAGACGGCGACCGGCGTGGTCTATGACTCCGGCAACTACGAGGGCACGCTCGACAAGCTGATGGAGCACGTCGACGTCCCGGCCTTCCGCGCCGAGCAGGAGAGGCTGCGCGGGGAGGGCATCTACCGCGGCATCGGCTTCTGCACCTGGACGGAGATCTGCGGCCTGGCTCCCTCACGGGTGACCGGCCCGGTGGGCGTCGGCGTCCAGGCGGGCCTGTGGGAGTCGGCGATGATCCGCGTCCACAACACCGGCGCGGTCACCGTCTACACCGGCACCTCGCCCCACGGCCAGGGCCTCGACACCGCGATGGCCCAGATCGTCGCCGACAAGCTCGGCGTCGACCCGTCGATCGTGCAGGTCGTCCACGGCGACACGGCGATCGGCCCCGAGGGACGCAACACCTACGGCTCGCGCTCGCTGGCCACCGGCGGCGAGGCCGTCGCCCGGGCGACGGACAAGGTGGTGGCCAAGGCCAAGGCGATCGTGGCCGCCGAGCTGGAGGCGGCCGCCGAGGACATCGAGGTCGCCGACGGCAAGTTCTCCGTCAAGGGCTCGCCCGACAAGGGCATGGGCCTGGCCGACATAGCCGGTGTGGCCTACATCGGCGCGGTGCCCGAGGGCATGGAGCCGGGCCTCGAGGAGACGACGTTCTACGACCCGGAGAACTTCGTCTTCCCGTTCGGCGCGCACGCCTGCGTCGTCGACGTCGACGCCGACACCGGCAAGGTCACGGTCGTCCGCTACGTGGCCGTCGACGACTGCGGCAAGGCGATCAACCCGATGCTCATCGACGGCCAGGTCCACGGCGGCGTCGTCTTCGGCATCGGCCAGGCGCTCTACGAGCGCGTGCACTACGACGAGGACGGCCAGCTGATCACCGGCACGTTCGTCGACTACGCGCTGCCGACGGCCGCCGAGCTGCCGTTCTTCGAGACCGATCGCACGGAGACCCCGTCCCCCGTCAACTCGATGGGGGTCAAGGGCGTGGGCGAGGCCGGCACGATCGCCGCCTCGGCCGCCGTGACCAACGCCGTGATCGACGCCCTGCGCCCGCTCGGCGTCGAGTACATGAACATGCCGCTCAGCCCGATGCGGGTCTGGGACGCGATACACAACAGCGAGGGCGCGAGCCCGGAGGGAGGACTCTCGTCATGATCCCCGCGGAATTCGACTACACCGCGCCGGAATCGCTCGAGGATGCGATCAAGGCCCTGACCGATGGGGGCGAGGACGCCAAGCTGCTGGCCGGCGGCCACTCGCTCATCCCGCTGATGAAGCTCCGGCTGGCGGCGCCGTCGCTGCTCGTCGACCTGCGCAAGGTCCCCGGGCTGCACGGCATCGAGCGCCAGAACGGCACCTTCCGCATCGGCGCCCTCACCCCGCACCGCAAGCTCGAGTTCGCCTCCGAGCTGGGCGTGGTCGCCACCGTGGCGGCAACCATCGCCGACCCCCAGGTCCGCCATCGAGGAACCATCGGCGGCTCCCTGGCCCACGGCGACGCCGCCTCGGACCTGCCGGCGGCGATGCTCATCACGCGAGGCCGAGGTCACCCTCCAGGGCGCCGGCGGCCAGCGCACGGTCGCCGCCGCGGACCTGTTCAAGGACTACCTGACCACCGACGTCGCCGCCGACGAGGTCCTGACCGAGGTCCGGATCCCCGCGCTCGACGGCTACGGCGGCTCCTATCAGAAGTTCAACCGCCGCTCGGAGGACTGGGCGATGGTCGGGGTCTGCGCGGTCGTCAAGGCCAACGGCTCGACGTGCGAGGACATCCGCATCGGCCTGACCAACATGGCGGCCGTCCCCCTGCGGGCGACCGCCGTGGAGGAGGCCCTGCGCGGCCAGGAGCTGAGCCCCGAGAACATCGCCAAGGCCGCCGAGCAGGCCGCCGAGGGCACCCGGCCGGCGGGCGACCTCAACGCCACCACGGAGTACAAGCAGCACCTGGCGCGCGTGCTGACCAAGCGCGCCATCACGGAAGCCCTCGGATAGCGCCGTCTAATATCGAGGCAGCATGTCGCTCGCGGAGCTTTCCACGGTGAGCGCCGCGAGCGAAGCTCTCGCGGCGCAGGGCTACCTCGCAGACCGGCCGCTGGCCCTGGCGGTCAGCCTTGCCGTGGCCCTGGAGCAGCCGCTGCTGCTCGAGGGCGAGGCGGGCGTCGGCAAGACCGAGGTCGCCCGCGCGCTGGCGGCGGCGTCGGGCGCGCGGCTGATCCGCCTGCAGTGCCACGAGGGCATCGACCTGCACCACGCCGTCTATGACTGGGACTACGCCCGCCAGCTGCTCGCGCTGCGCGCCGCCGAGGGCGGCGTCGACGAGGGCGAGCTGTTCGCGCGGCGGTTTCTGCTGCGCCGGCCGCTGCTCGAGGCGCTGGAGGCCGACCCCGCCGAGCCGGTGGTGCTCCTCATCGACGAGATCGACCGCGCCGACGACGAGTTCGAGGCCTTCCTGCTCGAGTTCCTCTCCGACTTCGCGGTCACCATCCCCGAGCTGGGCACGATCACCGCCCGCCGCCGGCCGATCGTGCTGCTGACCTCCAACCGCACCCGCGAGCTGCACGACGCGCTCAAGCGCCGCTGCCTCTATCACTGGATCGACTACCCGACGCCCGAGCGCGAGCGCGAGATCGTCGAGGCCCGCCTGCCGGGGGTGCCCGAGGCGATCGCCGCCCGGGTCGTCGCCGCGGTGGCCAAGCTGCGCGACCAGGGCGATCTCTACAAGCAGCCCGGGGTGGGGGAGACGATCGTCTGGGCCCAGGCGCTCATGGCCCTCGGCGACGAGGCCGATCTCGAGGAGACGCTGGGCGCCGCCCTCAAGGTCCACGAGGACCTGCTGCGCGTGCGCGAGCGCGGGGTCCTGGAAGGCGTGTAGCGTGGCCGTCGACCCGGTGAGCGAGCCGGCGGACGCGATGGTCACGCGGCTGGGCGACCTGGCGGGCGCCCTGCGCGCGATGGGCACCCGAGTGGGGGTGGGCGAGCTGCTGACCGCCGTGCGCGGCCTCGAGGCGGTCGACGCCACCTCGCGCGAGGACGCCCGCCTCGCCCTGAAGACCATCCTCTGCTCCCAGAAGGCCGACCTCGAGCGCTTCGACCTCGCCTTTGTGGCCGTCTTCGGCGACGGCGTCGTCTCCGGGCGCGCTTCCCGGAGGATCCGCTCGGCGAGCTGGGGACGATCGAGCGGGCCGTCCTGCCGCGGGCGGGGATGAGCGACCCGGGGGCGGGGCGAGGCGCGCGACGGCGCCGACCCGGTGCCCGCCGCCTGGTCAGACATCGAGCTGCTCGTCGTCAAGGACTTCGCGCGCTTCACGGAGGCCGAGAGCACCCTGGCCCGCGAGCTGATCGCGCGGCTGGCCCGCCGCCACCCGACGCGGCTGTCGCGCCGCACCCGTCCCTCCCGGCGCCGCGGCCACACCCCGGACCTGCGGGCGACCGTCCAGGAGTCCCTGCGCACGGCCGGCGAGCCGGTTCATCGCCGCTGGCGGGCGCCCACCCGGCGGCCCGCGCCAGGTCGTGCTGGTGTGCGACGTCTCGGGCTCGATGGCGCCCTACGCGCGCATGCTGTTGCAGTACATGCACGCCTCGGTGGCGGCCCGGCGCCGCGTCGAGGCGTTCGCCTTCGGCACGCGGCTGACGCGGATCACCAACGAGCTGGCCGGGCGCGACCACGACCGGGCCCTGGACCGCGCGGCCGCCGCGGTCACGGACTTCTCCGGCGGCACGCGCATCGGCGCGGCGCTGGCCGAGCTCAACCGGGTGCACGGCCGCCGGCTGGGCCGCGGCTCCGTGGTCATCGTCCTCTCCGACGGCTGGGATCGCGGCGATCCCGAGCAGCTGCGCGACGAGATGGCCCGCCTGCGCCGCGCCTCGCACCAGCTCGTGTGGCTCAACCCGCTGGCCGCCCACCCCGACTACGAGCCCCTGACCCGCGGCATGCAGGCCGCCGTGCCGCACACCGACCGGCTGCTGGCGGGCAACTCGCTGGCCTCCCTGGAGGAGCTGGCCGAGATCCTGGAGGCGATGTGATCGACGACGCGCAGCGCGAATGGCTGACCTGCTCGGAGGTGCATGGCCCGGCCTTCGAAGACCCGGTGCCGCCTGTCCCGCGGCTGGTGATCTTCGGAGCCGTCCCGCTCGCGGCCGAGCTCTCCCGCCTCGCCCGGGCGATCGGCTGGCGCTGCGCCGTCGTCGACCCGCGCGAGCGGTTCCTGCGCGCCCGAGCTCTTCCCCGACGCCGAGGTGGTCGCCGCCTGGCCCGCCGAGGCCTTCGCGCAGCTGGGCGAGCCCGACGAGCGGACGCTGGTCGTCGCGCTCACCCACGCTCCCGAGCTCGACGACGACGCCCTCGTCATCGCCCTGCGCTCCCCCGCCGCCTACGTCGGCGCGATGGGCTCACGGCGCACCCAGGGACGCCGGCGCGAGCGGCTGGCCGCCGCCGGCCTGACCGACGCCGAGCTCGCCCGGCTCGCCGGGCCCGCCGGTCTCGATCTCGGCGGCCAGACGGCGGCCGAGGCGGCGCTGGCGATCCTCGCCGAGGGGGTGGCCGCCCTCCACGGGCGCGAGGGCGGACGGCTCTCGCGCTCGGAGAACGCCATCCACGTCGCCGGGCGGCCGTGACCGCGGGGCTGATCCTGGCCGCCGGGAGCCGGGACCCGCTTCGGCGATGCGCCCAAGCAGCTGGCGGACTTCCACGGACGGCCGCTGCTGGAGTGGGCGGTGCGGGCCCAGTGCGCGGTCCGCGCGCTGTCGCGGGTGGTGGTCGTGCTCGGTGCCCGCGCCGACCGAGGTCCGCGCGGGCGTGGATCTCGGCCGCGCCGAGGTCGTCGTCTGCGAGGACTGGGAGAGCGGTCAGGCGGCCTCGCTGCGCCGGGGGCTCGAGGAGCTCGTCGTGCGCGTCGCGGGTCGTCGTCACCCTCGGCGACGCGCCGCTCGTCACCCCGGAGGTGATCGACTCTGTTCGTCGATGCCCCGCCGCGCACGCGGGCGGTGTACCACGGGCGCCCCGGCCATCCGGTCGTGCTCGGCGCCGAGGAGATCGCGGCCCTGCGCGGGCTGCGGGGCGACCGCGGGGCCCGTGACCTGCTGCGCGACGGCCCGGTGAAGGAGGTCGGACACCTATGCTCCGGTCGCGACGTCGACACACCTGACGATTTGGAGGAGATAGCCGATGAAGCTCGAGCAGTCATTTGAGGTCCAGGCCCCCTTGCAGCGGGTCTGGGAGGCGCTGATCGACGTCGAGCGCGTCGCGCCCTGCCTGCCCGGAGCATCGGTCACCGGCAAGAACCCGGACGGCACCTACAACGGCGAGTTCAAGGTCAAGATCGGGCCCACCTCGGCCGCCTACACCGGCAAGCTGCAGATGGAGGACGTCGACGAGTCCATCCACTCGGCGACGATGCTGGCCAACGGCACGGACCGCCGCGGCCAGGGCGGGGCCAAGGCGACGATCGTCTCCTCCGTGGCCGAGGCGGCCGAACGGCGCCACCACCGTCCACGTCGACACGGATTACCACATCACCGGCCGGCTGGCCCGCTTCGGGCGCGGCGGCATGATCGAGGAGATCTCCAACCGCCTGCTCGGGGAATTTGCCAGCTCGCTGCAGCAGATGCTCGCCGGCAGCGGCGACGAGGCGCCGGCCGGCGCCGCCGCCCAGAGCGAGGCGGCCGCGTCGGCGACCACGGACGCCGTCGCCGACGAGCAGGCGACGACCGAGATCGCCGGCGGTCTCCGCGCCGGCCGACGCCCCCGCTCCGGTTGACGAGCCCGCCCCGCTCGAGCCGCCGCCGGCGGTCCAGGAGCCGCCCGCGTCGGCCCGCGCGGCCGAGCCCGCGGCCGTCCGAGCCGCCCGCGGCCGAGCCGGCGCCGGCGGCGAGCCCGCCGCTGCGAGCCGCCCGCGGCCGACCCGTGCCCACGCCCGCGGCGGCACCGCGCCGCCCGTGCCGCCGCCGACCCCGCCGACCGCCGCCCCGACGCCCGGCCCCACGTCGAGTCCGAGCCGCTCGACGCGCTGTCGCTCGTCCGCACGGTCGTCGTCAACCAGATCAAGCGAGAACCCGGTGCCGGTGCTGGGGGCGATCATCGGCTTCCTGCTGGCGCTGCGCCTGCTGCGCCGCCGCCGCTGATCCGCTCGCCTGCGCACCGAGACGCCTCGGACGTCCGGGAAGGATTCCGGCGCCGGCGCGTCATGATGGGCGATGCCGGGTCATCTCGCCACCGCCGCGCTGGCCACCCTCGCCGCCGCCGCGCCGCGCCCACTCGGCGCGCACTCGCACGTCCCGCCGTGAGCGCGGTGTGGCGGCCGGCAGCTCGTTCGCCGCGCCGTCCGGCCCGCGGCCCCGCCCCGCGTCCCGCGCCGGCCTGCCCGCCACGCCCGGCGTCCGCCGGCCGCACGCGCGGCCACCCGCCCGCGCGGCGCGTCGCGCCAGGGCCTCCACCTCGCCGCCGGCGCCCGGCGCGGACGGCGGCCCGCCACCGTCCGCTCGCCCACCCGAGCCGCCGGCGACCCCGGCGTCACCATCGCCGACTTCCACTTCACCGCGCCCACGACCACCGTCCACGTCGGCGACACGATCACCTGGACCAACGACGGCCCCAGCGCGCACACCGCCACCGCCGGCAACGGCAGCTTCGACACCGGCACGCTGAAGCAGGGCCAGAGCGCCTCGCACACCTTCACCCAGGCGGGGACGTTCAGCTACATCTGCACGATCCACCCGTTCATGCACGGCACGATCGTCGTGCTGGCGGCCGCGACCTCCACGACGCCGCCGACGACGACCGCGCCGAGCAGCGCCACGCGACCCCGCCACGCCGACGACCCCGACGGCCCGGCGACCGCGCGCCGGCGACGACGCGCCGGCAGCGGCACCGCTCACGGCCACCGCCGCCAGGCCGCGGCGCCGACGCTGCCCAACACGGGGCTCGACGTGCTCTCGGCCGTTGCGGCCGGCGGCGGTCCTGCCGGCGCGGGCCTGGCGCTCCGGCGGGCGGTGCGCCCGTGAGACGGCGACTCTTGGCCTGCGTGCTGGCGGCGTCACTGGCGGCCGGCACGGCCGTCGGAGTCGCCGCCGCCTCCCCGTCGGCCGGCCGGGACTGGGGCCCGCGCCGGCCGATGTGCCGCCGTCGACCGCCTCCTTCACCGCCGTCGACTTCGCTGGAACGTCACCGGCAGCTCGAGCACCCAGGCGAACATCGCCCCCGGCGGGACGGTGACCTTCTCCTATCCGAACGGCGGCTATCACCACAACGCCGACTTCAGCTCCGGCCCGCCGCCGACGAGCTGCACCCAGACCGCCGGGCCCAACGACCGGCTCGGTGCCGCCGCTGCCCACCCAGCCGACGGCTCCGGGCTGGAGCGGGACCTGCACCTTCGACGACGGCGGGACCTACACGTTTCACTGCGACATGCACCCGTTCATGACGGCGACGATCGTCGTCGGCGACCGCCCGCCGACGAGCGACGCACCACCACGACGAGCGACGACCACCACGACGCCCATGACGACCACCGACGCCGCCGGCGACCACCACGCACCACGACGCGGACGACTCCGCCGACGACCACCACGGCCACGACCGGCCTCCCACCGGCCCGGTCGCCGCTCGCCGGCCCCGCCCGCACCGCCGTCACCATGCCGGCGGTCCAGCACGGCACCGCGGTCCACGGCTCGATGCGGATCTCCCCGGCGGGCGGGGCGGCCGCGCTCAGGTGGCGCTGTTCGCCTCGGGGCCGGCGCTCGGCATCACCGACGTCCCCCGCCCGCTGCGGGTCGGCACCCGTGACGCGCCGCAGGCTGCCGGCCCGCCGGGTCGCGTTCTCCGTCCCCCTGGACCGGATCGCCCGGCGCGCGTTGGAACGCGCCGGTCAGCTGACGGCTATCGGTCACGGTCACGGTGACCTCGCCGAAGGGGCTGAGGGCCTCGGTCACGCGCCGCGTCGGATGCGCGGCTGACCGAGGGGAGCCTGCCGGCCGGGTCGCCTACGCCCGGCCGGCGGGCTCGTCGAAGCTCGCCGCGGGCGCCACCGCGATCAGCCCTGACGGGTTGATCATCGGGTGCGTGCCGTAGTAGTGGGCGCGGATCTCGTCGAAGTCGACGGTGCTCGGCGACGCCGGGCCACTGATAGAGGTCGCGCGCGTACGGCCACAGGTTCTCGTACTCGACGAGCTTGCGGATTGAGCACTTGAAGTGGATCTGGTACACGGCGTCAAAGCGCACGAGGGTGGTGAACAGCCGCCAGTCGGTCTCCAGCGGCTCGGGCCCGAAGAGGAAGCGGCGGTCGGCCAGCCGTGCGTCGAGCTCGTCCAGGGTGGCGAACAGCCCCCGGACCTCGCGCCTCGTAGACCGTCCTGCCGGCGCGCGAACCCGGCCTTGTAGACGGCGTTGTTGACGGTGTCGTAGATCGTCGTGTTGAGCGCGTCGATCTCCCCGCGCAGGGCCGCCGGGTACCAGCTCCACCGGGTGCTCGGCCAGCGGGGCGAACACCGTGCGAGAGCATCCGCAGGATGTCGGCCGACTCGTTGTTGACGATCGTGCCCGCTTCGGTGTCCCACAGGACGGGCACGCTGACGCGCGCGTCGTAGTCGGGGTCGGCGGCGGCGTAGGCCTCGCTCAGGTAGTGAAAGCCGTTGATCGGATCGACGTAGTCGCCGCCGGTGAATGCCCAGCCGCGCTCGTCGCGCAACGGGTCGACGAACGAGACGGCGATCGCATCCTCGAGGCCCATCAGCCGCCGGCCGATCAGCGTGCGGTGCGCCCACGGGCAGGCGCGGGCCACATACAGGTGATAGCGGCCGGCCTGGAGCGGGAACCCGGTCGAGCCGTCGTCGGAGACGAAGCTGCGAAACTGGCGACTCCTGGCGCCGGAACGAGCCGTCGTCGTCGCCCTCGCGGCCCAGCGAGGACACCTGCGATCGGTGAGCCCATGTACCGCGAGGCTAGCCTCGCCGCGCGTAGTCTCTGATGTCGTGACCATCCAGTCAGAGCGCGCTGAGCATTTCCTGGCCCTCCATCGCCCCGGCCGCCGCTGCTGCTGCCCAACCCGTGGGACGCCGGCTCGGCGCGTCTGCTGGCCTCGCTCGGTTTCGAGGCGCTGGCGACGACGAGCAGCGGCTATGCGGCGACGCTCGGGCGCCTTGACGGCTCGGTGACCGCCGAGGAGGCGCTGGGCCACGCCGCCGAGATCGTGACCGCGACCGACCTTCCGGTCTCCGCCGACCTCGAGAACGGCTTCGCCGACAGCGCCGAGGGGGTGGCCGAGACCGCGCGGGGCGCCGTCGCCGCCGGGCTGGCCGGCTTCTCGATCGAGGACTTCTCCGGCGACGAGAACGAGCCGATCTACGACGTCGAGCGCGCCGCCGAACGGGTCGCGCGCGGCCGTCGAGGTCGCCCACGCCGGGCCGGCCCACGTGGTCGTCACCGCACGGGCCGAGAACCACCTGCACGGCCGCGACGATCTGGCGGACACGATCGCCCGCCTGCAGGCCTACCAGGAGGCCGGCGCCGACGTGCTGTACGCGCCGGGCCCGACCGCCGCCGAGCGAGATCGAGGCGATCGTCTCCTCGGTCGACCGGCCGGTCAACGTGCTGGCGCGGGCCGGCTCGCCGCCGGTGGCCGAGCTGGCCGCGGCTCGGGCGTCAGCCGGGTCTCCGTCGGCGGGAGCTTCGCCTTTGCCGCCATCGACGCGCTGGTCAGCGCCGCCCGGGAGCTGCGCGAGCAGGGGACCTACGGCTTCGCGAGCGGCGCGGCATCGGGCGTGCAGGCCGCGCGCGCGGGCGCTTTACGCGCGGCGCGAGCCGGTGCTAGCGGCTCGAGAGCGCGGCGTGAGGACATGACCGGTCCTGCGCATCGCCGCCTTCCGGCGACTGCTGGCCGCCTACGTGCTCAACGAGCTGGCGTGGTCAGTGGGGACCCTGGCGCTCGCCCTGCTCGTCTACCGGCGGACGGGGTCGGCGATCGGCTCGACGGGCTTCTTCCTCTGCTCTCAGGTGGTGCCGGCGCTGCTCTCGCCGCCGCTGGTGGCGATGCTCGACCGCCGCGCGCCCAGCCGGCTGCTGCCGGCGCTGTACGGCCTGGAGGCGGTCCTGTTCGGCGTCCTCGCCTGGCTGACGAGCCGCTTCTCGCTGGCGCCGGTGCTCGTGCTGGCGCTGCTCGACGGCGTGGTGGCGATCGTCGCGCCGGTCCATGGCCGGCGCGGTCCGTGTCCAGGTCCTGCGGCCGCTCGACCTCGTGCCCGAGGGCAACGTGATCGCCAACGGGGCGTTCGCGGTGTGCTTCATGGCGGGGCCGTTGATCGGCGGCGCGGTGGTGGTGGCCGGGGGGACGGTGGCGGCCCTGCTGGCCAACTGCGGGCTGTTCGGGCTGATGGCGGTGCTGCTGGCCAGCACCGGTCTGCCGCGCACCTCGGAGGCCGGCGACGGCCCCGCCACCGGGCGCCTACGGGGGGCGCTGGATCACGCCCGAGCCGACCGTGGGCTGTTCCGGCTGCTCGTCCTGCAGGGCGTGGGCATGGCCTTCTTCACCATCACGATCCCCGTCGAGGTCATCTACGCCCAGCGCACCCTCCACGCCGGGGCCAGCGGCTATGGCGCGCTCCTGGCGGGCTGGGGGGCGGGCGCGGTCGCCGGGAGCCTGGTCATCGCCCGCTTTCGCCGCCGGGCGGCCTGGTTGCTCATCGGCGGCAGCTCGCTGGCGCTCGCCGTCGGCTTTCTGGTGATGACCGTGGCGCCGACGCTCACCGTCGGCGTCGCCGGGGCGGTGATCGCCGGCCTGGGCAACGGAGTCGAGTCGACCGCCGCCCAGACGGCCGTGCAGCAGCGCACGCGGGAGGAATGGATGGCGCTGATCATGAGCCTCAACCAGTCGATCTCCCAGCTGGCCCCGGGGCTCGGCATCCTCGCCGGCGGGTTGATCGCCTCCGTGGCCTCCGCTCGCGCGGCGCTCGGGGTCGCGGGGGTGGGCTCACTGGTGTTCTCCGTGGTGGTGGCGTTCGCCCTGCGCCCCGCGATCATGGGCCCGCCGCCGGCGCCGGCGACCGGCCCGGCGGCGCCGGGCGACCCCATCGCGCGCGAGGACGCGGCCGCCGCCTCCTCCGGCGGGCAGCGATCAGCGGTCTGAGCCGCCGATGCGAGCCGGCTGCATCGACATCGGCTCCAACACGACGCGGCTCCTCGTCGCCGATCCGCTGGGCGCGGGCCTCGCGGAGGTCCACCAGGAGCGGGTCTTCACCCGCATCGGACGGGGCCTGACGACCGGCGGCGCCATTCCCGCGGCGAAGATCGCGGAGGTGGTGGCGGTCGTGGCCGCCCAGCTGGCGAGCGCCCACGCGCGGGGCGCCGAGCACCTGTGCGGGGTGGCCACCGCCGCGATCCGCGACGCTGCCAACGGCGAGGAGCTGGTGAGCGCCATCCGCACGGCGACGGGGCTGGAGGTTGAGGTCCTGTCGGGTGAACAGGAGGCCCGCCTCGCCTTTCGCGGCGCGGCGGCGATGCTCGCGCAGGGCCCTGACGGCGCGTGCGGCGTGGTTGACGGCGCGCTCGGGGTGCTCGACGTCGGGGGCGGCTCCTCGGAGATGGTCGTCGGCACCATCCCGGCGCAGATCAGCTGGTGGACCTCGGTGTCTGTGGGATCGAGCACCCTCACCGACCGCTGGCTGCACGACGACCCACCCGCGCCCGCCCAGCTGGCGGCCGCGCGCCGCGAGGTGACTGAGGCGCTGGCGGACGTGGCTGCGCCACGACCCTCCCTGGCGCTGGCCGTCGGCGGCAGCGCGACCTCGCTGAGCCGGATGGCCGGCCCGGTGCTCGACGAGGCCTCGCTGGGCCGCGCGCTGCGCGTGCTGTGCAGCGAGCGCTCGCCGGTCGTCGCCCTGCGCGCCGGTCTCGATCCCCAGCGAGCGCGGCTGCTGCCGGCCGGCCTGCTCATCCTCGAGGCGATGTCCCAGCGGCTGGGGACGGCGATCGTCGTCGGGCGGGGCGGCATCCGCGAGGGCGTGCTGCTCGAGGCGATGGAGGGCTGAGACCAGCCCGCGCGCGGCCGGCGCTCAGCCGCGGCCGGTGGGTCAGCGCGGCCGCAGCGCGTCGATCACGAGCTCCAGGTGGCGCTCCCAGTCAAATCCCGGAGCCGGGCTGCCCATCGTGGTGCACAGGCCGCTCATCAGCATGGCGACGTCGTGCGCGGTGGCGTCGGCGCGGATCGTCCCGGAGGCGCGCGCCCGCGCCACCAGCTCCTCGGTGACCGCCAGCAGCTCCTGGCGCTCCGTCTCGGCCTGGAGCCATACCTGGTGCCCGGCCCCGGTCACCGCCTGCTGCATGGCCGCGTCGGCGTTCATCTGCCGCGCGTTGTCGCGCATCCAGTCGGTGATCATCTGAAACGGCTCCCCGGTGCGCTCCAGAGCGGTGCGGCCGCCGGCGGCGAGCAGACGGAACTTCTCCCGCAGCAGCTCGGCGAGCAGCGCCTCCTTGGTCGGGAAGTGGCGGTAGACGGTGCCGACGCCCACCTCCGCGCGACGGGCGACGTCGTCGATCTGAGCCTCGGCGCCGGCCTCGGCGAACACCTCGCGCGCACTCTGGAGGATCCGCTGGCGATTGCGCCGCGCGTCCGCCCGCAGCGGCCGCTCACAGGCGGCTGTCCCTTCACCGTCGGCTCGTTCGTCCTTGATCACGATGTTGGTCATAGCCGGGTCACACGATTCGCGTTGACAACCGGAATCATCGTTCACTATAGTCCCGAAAGTCAAACGGAACCGGAGGTCACCTTCCATGTCGCTGCTCGAAGAGGGCCAGCCCAAAGAGCTCTACACCCCCCGCGCGAAGAACCTCGCGCTGATCCTGCTGGCGATGACGCAGTTCGTGATCGTCATCGACGCGTCGATCGTCAACGTCGCTCTGCCGTCCATCGGCTCGGCGCTGCACTTCTCGCGCGATGACCTGACGTGGGTGGTCAACGCCTACACGCTCGTCTTCGGCGGCTTCCTGCTGCTCGGCGGCCGCATGGCGGACCTCCTCGGCCGCCGCCGGATGTTCATGCTCGGCCTGGTGCTGTTCTCGGCGGCCTCGTTCCTGGGTGGGCTCGCCCAGTCCGAGGGGTGGCTGATCGCCGCGCGCGCCGTCCAGGGCCTGGGGGCGGCGATCGTCTCGCCGGCGGCCCTGTCGATCATCACCACCACCTTCGCCGAGGGCGCCGAGCGCAACCGGGCGCTGGGCATCTGGGGCGCGGTGGCCGGCGCCGGCGGCGCGGCCGGGGTGCTCCTCGGCGGCATCCTCACCAGCGGCCTGAGCTGGCGGTGGGTGCTGTTCGTCAACGTCCCCATCGGCCTGGCAGCCGCCGGCCTGGCCCCGCGGACGCTGTTGGAGAGCCGGCGCGAGGAGGGTGGCCACTCGTTCGACTTCCCGGGCGCGGTGACGGTGACCGCGGGCCTGGCGCTGCTCGTCTACGCGGTCGTGGAGGCGGTCAACGTCGGCTGGGGCTCGACCCGGACGATCCTCTGCCTGGCCGGCTCAGTCGTGCTCCTGATCCTCTTCGTGGCCATCGAGCGACGCGAGAGCGATCCGCTGATGCCGTTCTCGATCTTCCGCCTGCGCACCCTGCGCGGGGCCAACATCGTCGGCCTGCTGATCGGCATGTCGCTGTTCTCGATGTTCTTCTTCATCTCGCTCTACCTCCAGAACGTGATGCACTACTCGGCGATCAAGACCGGCGTCGCCTACCTCCCGCTGGCCATCGGCATCATCGTCTCGGCGGGCGCAGCCTCCGTCCTGGTCACCCGCCTGGGGTTCAAGACGCCCTTGATCGGCGGCCTGCTGCTGATCGCCGGCGGACTGCTGTGGTTCTCGCAGGTCCCGGCCACCGGCGGCTCGTTCGGCGCCGACATCCTCGGTCCGTCGCTGCTGGCCGCGCTCGGATTGGGCTTCTCCTTCGTCCCGGTGACGATCGCCGCCGTGACGGGAACGCGGCCGGGGGAGGCCGGCCTTGCCTCCGGGCTGATCAACACCTCCCAGCAGGTGGGGGGTGCGCTCGGCCTGGCAATCCTGGCCACCGTGGCCAACAGCCGCACCCAGGACATCCTCAGTGGCGGTGGGCACAACCCGGCGGTCGCCCTGACCAAGGGCTTTGACCGGGCGTTCTCTGATCGGCGCCGGATTCGCCCTGCTGGGCGCGATCCTCGCCTCCGTGCTCATCTCCTCGCGCGACAGCCGCGAGCATGCCCGTGCTGCCGCCGATGGGGCGGTCACCGTCCCCGCCGCATGACCGCCGAGCCGGGGCGGCGGGGCGGCGGGGCGGGCTACCAGCCGCCGCGCCAGTCCGCGTTGGCGGCTCGCGCCTTGGCGGCGTGCTGGCGGGCGTGCTTGCGCTTCTCCAGGCGCCACTGGATGAGCGACAGGATGAGGATGAGCAGCGGGAAGAAGGCGATGACGATGAACATCGTGCTGGTGATGTCCTTGTCGTTGGTCTCACCCCACCAGCCCTGACCGGCGTCCTCGCGCGCCAGCGCGGCCGGGGCGATCGTCAGCGCGGCGACCGCCACGGTGGCGAACAGCAGGGTGATCCGAGCGCGGCGCATGGTCGCCAAAGCGTATCTGATCGCCGGGCGAACGCCCTCAGGCGGGCACCGCAGCGGGCGCCACGGCCCGGACGGCCGCCAGCAGGGCGGGGTTGTACTCGTCCTGGCGGTTGGTGAGGTCGAGGTGGTCGAGCGCGACCTCGAATACCTCGGCTCCCACGGCCTCGGCGAGCTCGCGCTGCTTGGCCGGCGAGACCGCCGTGTCGCGGCCGGTCAGCACCATCGCCGACGGCACCGAGATCCCGTTCAGCCACGGCCGCGAATCAAACCGGCCGAGCTCCCGGCCCGCCTCGGCGACATCCCGGCCGGAGTGGCGCATCAGCTCGGACATCCACCAGGCGGTCCGCTCGTTCAGCGGGATCCCGCTGCGCTTGAAGCCGGCCTTGAAGAACGTCTTGGGGGCCAGCTTGACCCCCAGCCCGACGGCTCCCATCCACCGCCACAGCTTGACCGTCTCGGGATCCTGGAAGTGCTGGCAGGTGCCGCTGAGGACGAGACCGGCCACCAGCTCGGGGTGATCGCGGGCCATCAGCTGGGCGATCGTGCCGCCCATCGAGTAACCGACGACGATCGCCTGCTCGATGTCCAGCGCCCGCAGCACCGCCGCAGCGTCGTCGGCGCAGTCCGTCAGCCGGAACGGAGCCAGCGCACGGATCCCGCGAGCGTGGCCGCGATGATCGGGGGCCAGCACCCGGTAGCCGGCATCGGCCAGCGGCCCGTAGGCCGCGTGCCAGTTGAGATCGGCGCTCACCATCCAGCCGTGGAGCAGCAGCACCACCGGGCCGGGGTGGGTGGGATCGGAGTCGCGCAGGAAGAACTCGCCGCGGCCGGGGGCCAGCACGGTGCGGGCGGGCGGCATCTCGTGGGGCGGCACCGGCTGGTACGCGGGCGTACGGGCCATCGCGCCATCGTACCGAGGGCCGGCTGCCACAGAGCCGGGGCGGCCTCATCCGGTCCTACCATCAGTGCCATGGCGGTCGTCATCGCATCAGACCTCAAGAAGGACATCGCGGGCGAGCCGCTGCTCACCGGCGTCTCGTTCAAGCTCGAGCGCCGCGACCGGATGACCCTGTCGGGCCGCAACGGCGCCGGCAAGACGACGCTGCTGCGGATGCTGGCCGGGGAGGCCACCGTCGACGGCGGTGAGCTGGTGTTCGGCAAGGGGGTGAAGGTCGCCCTGCACGACCAGCGGCCGCCGCGCGACCGCGCCATCACCCTGCGCGACTACATCCTCTCCGGCGCCGCCGAGCTGGTGGGGATCGAGGGCGAGCTGGCCGAGCTCGAGCAGGCGATGGCGCAGGGCGCCGGCGACGAGGCGACGCTCGAGCGCTACGCCGAGGCGCAGGCCCGGCTCGAGCATGCCGGCGGCTACACGTGGCGCGATCGCGCGCTGGCGACGCTGCACGGGCTGGGTTTCGGCGATGACGCCGACCTCGACCGGCAGCTGAGCACCTTCTCCGGGGGCGAGCTGACCCGGGCCTCGCTCGGCCGCGCGCTGGCCGGCGATCCCGACCTGCTGCTGCTCGACGAGCCGACCAACCACCTCGACATCGCCTCCCTGGAGTGGCTGGAGACCCACCTGGTGAGCCTCGACGCCGCGATCGTCCTCGTCGCTCACGACCGCTGGTTCCTGGAGGCCGTCGGCACGAGCGTGCTCGAGCTGGAGGCCGGCCGCGGCCGGTTCTTCGCCGGCACCTGGCACGCCTGGCGCCGCGAGAAGGCCGCCCGCGAGCTGGCCCTCGGCCGGGCGATCGAGCGCCAGCAGGCCGAGATCGAGCGGCTGGAGCGGTTCGTCACCCGCTTCCGGGCCGGCACCCGGGCCCGCCAGGCCCAGTCGCGGGCCAAGAAGCTCTCCAAGATGGAGCGGATCTCGACGGACCCCAAGGACGGCGCCGGCCTGGAGTTCGCCTTCAAGAAGCCCGAGCGCAGCGGCCGGGTCGTCTTCGAGCTCGAGCACGCCTCGCTGTCGGCCGGCGACAAGCAGCTGCTGCGCGACGCCGAGATGTGGCTCGAGCGCGGCGAGCACGTCTCCCTGGTGGGCGCCAACGGCACCGGCAAGACGACCCTCATCGAGACCCTGGCCGGCCGGCGCGAGCTGGCCGACGGCAAGCTCCGGGTCGGCCACAACGTGGAGATCGGCTACCTCTCCCAGCACGCCGAGGAGCTGTCGGCCGGCACCGCGCGGACCGTCGTGGAGGCCACCCAGCGGGCCACCGGGCTGACCCCGGGCAAGACGCGGGCGCTCCTCGGTCAGTTCCTGTTCTCCGGCGAGGACGCCGAGAAGCCGCTCGAGGGCCTGTCGGGCGGGGAGCGCCGGCGCCTGTCGCTGGCGATCCTCGTTCACTCGGGCGCCAACCTGCTGATCCTCGACGAGCCGACCAACCACCTCGACCTGGAGAGCCGCGAGGCCCTCGAGGCCGCGCTGCGGCAGTTTCCCGGCTCGCTACTGCTCGTCTCCCACGACCGGGCGCTGCTCGACGCCATCGGCACCCGCACGGTCGCCCTGGAGGATCAGGAGCTGCACAGCTATGTCGGCGGCTGGCCCGAATACGTGCGCGTCCGGGCCGAGCGGGCCGCCAAGGGGCCGGAGGCCCCCAAGCGCGAGCGTGAGCAGTCCAACGGGGAACCCAAGAAGCGAACCCCGCCGGCCCGCACGGCCACGACGAAGTCCAAGTCGAAGTCCAAGGTCAACGGGAACGGCGCCGCCAAGCTCGAGGCCGAGATCGAAGCCGCCGAGGCGGCGCTGGCGGCGGTCGAGGACGAGCTGGCCGATCCGGCCGCCTGGGCGTCGCCGACGGCCACCGCCCGCTCGACGGCCCGCCACGAGGACGCCAAGCGCGTCGTCGCCGAGCTCTACGCCCGCTACGAGACGGTCGCCGGGTAGTCGCCGGCCGGTTGTCCGCGGTCGCGCCGGATCGCGCGGCTCGCGAGCGCGAGGGCGTACCCTTGAGGCCATGACCAAGACGGTCCGCAACGTGATCATCGTGCTGGCGGTCGCCGCGGTGGTTGACCTCGCTCCCGGCGGGGGCGCCGGCTCGAGCGTCGTGCTGCAGGCCGTGTGGCTGGCCTTTCTGGCGGCGATGGCCTGGGTGGCCTCGATCATGTACCGCGAGCGGCGCAACGAGCTCTACAGCCTCGGTGACCGGCGGCGCGCGGCCCTCTACGGCGCCCTCGCCGTCGCGGTGGTGACGCTGACCGCCACCCATCGGCTGTGGGCGTCGCCCGGGGGGTCGATCGCCTGGCTGGTGCTGATCGGTGGGGCCGGCTACGTGGCCTTCGCCGTGCTGTGGTCCGCGCGGCGCTACTGACGCCCGCGCTCCCGGGCCGCGTAGACTGGCGCCGCCGTGACCCAGGGCAGACGAGAGGCGACGGCCGACTGGGCGATGGTGCTGGCCGGGCTGGCTCTGCTCGGGTCCCTGTTCCTCGCCTGGAGCCACCAGCTCAGCCCGGCGCTGCGCACCCAGTACGGCGCCACCGCAGCGCTGCAGGGGGTGCCCGCCGATCCGACGGGCTGGCAGGTGTTCTCCGTCGTCGACGTCGTGCTGGCGGTCATCGCCGGCGGTCTGCTGGTGGCCGCCATGCGCGGTGGCCGGCCCGCGCGGCTGGTGCTGATGGCGGCGATCGCCGTGGCGGCGGCCTTCACCATCCACGCGCTGAGCGCCCCACCCACCGACGGCGCCCTGGTGTTCGACTCCGGACTCGTCCCGCCGGGCTACGCCCCCAACGGGGCCACCGCGGGGCCGGGGGAGACGCTCGCGCTCGTCGCTCTGGGGCTGGGCCTCGCCGGCCTGGCGCTGTCCTTCACGGCGGACTGAGGGCGACGGGCCGCGCCGGCGTTCGCACCCCCTGAGGGCGACCGGCGCCGACCTACTATCTGAGGGGATGTCCGTCTACCCCGCCGACCGGCGCCGCGACCTGCCCGACGAGCCCGGGGTCTACCTGTTCCGCGACGCGCGGGGCAAGGTCATCTACGTCGGCAAGGCGAAGTCGATCAAGAAGCGCGTCGCCTCGCACTTCTCCAACCCGAGCACCCGCGCCGGCCGGGAGATCCTCGAGATGATCGACCAGATCGAGGCGCTCGTCGTCCACACGGAGTCCGAGGCGCTGCTCGTCGAGCAGAACTTCATCAAGCAGTACAAGCCGCGGCTCAACATCCGACTGCGCGACGACAAGTCCTATCCGTACATCGCGATCTCCCTCGACGAGGACTTCCCGCGGGTGTACTTCACCCGCGAGCGCCACCGCCGTGACCGGGCGTACTTCGGTCCCTACTCCAACGCCAAACGGGTGCGGGCCACGCTCGAGGTGCTCGGCAAGGTGTTCATGTTCCGCTCCTGCGACGGGCCCGAGCCGGGCCGGCGCAGCGGCTCGCCCTGCCTGGACTACTACATCAAGCGCTGCGAGGCGCCCTGCGTCGGCTACGTCGACAAGGAGCAGTACCGCACGGCGATCGACGGCGTCATCGCCTTCTTGTCGGGCCGCTACCGCGAGATCGAGCAGAAGCTCGACTACGAGATGCGGCTCGCCTCCGCCGAGCAGCGCTTCGAGGACGCCGCCCGTGAGCGCAACCGGCTGCGGGCGATCCGCTCGCTGCTCGAGCGCCAGCGGGTGTCGCACGAGGGGGCGGGCTCGTTCGACGCGATCGCGGTGGCCGTCGGCGATGGGGAGGCCAACGCGCAGGTCTTCCAGGTCCGCGACGGCGTCCTCTCCGACCGCCAGAGCTTCTATCTCGACAACGCCGCCGACGCCTCCGTGACCGATGTCGCCCAGGCGTTCGTCCTGCAGTACTACGCCTCCGCGATGTCCGTGCCGCCGCTGCTCGTCGTCCAGCGCGAGGTCGACGGCATCCCCGGCATGGCCGAGGCGCTCGGCGCCCGCCGCGGCTCGACGGTGAGATCCGAGCGGCCGAGCGAGGCGACAAGCGCCGCATCCTCGAGCTGGCCGAGCGCAACGCCCGGCTGGCCATCGACCAGGAGAAGCTGCGCTCCGAGCGCCGCCGCCAGCAGCGGGTCGAGGCGCTCGACGGCCTGCAGCAGGCGCTGGGGCTCGACACCATCCCGCTGCGGATCGAGTGCTTCGACATCTCGACGCTGATGGGCACCAACACCGTCGCCTCGATGGTCGTCTTCGAGGGCGGCGCGCCCAAGAAGTCCGATTACCGGCGCTTCCGGGTGTTCACCACCGGCGACCAGAACGGGGATAACGGCGGCGAGCGCGGAGAACCCGGGCCCCGACGACTTCGCCTCGATGGAGGAGGTCCTCGGGCGGCGCTTCGCCCGCTGGGAGAGCCAGCGCGACGTCTCCCCCCATGACAAGGACTACGACCCGAGCTTCGCGGCGCTGCCCAACGTGGTCGTCATCGACGGCGGCAAGGGGCAGCTGGCGGCCGGGCTGCGGGCGCCTGCAGGGCTTCCGCGACCGCGGGGTGACGGTGATCTCGCTGGCCAAGCGGATCGAGGAGGTGTTCATCCCCGGCCGGGAGGCGCCGCTCGTCCTCGCCCATGACACCCCGGAGCTGCAGCTGCTCCAGCGCGTGCGCGACGAGGCCCACCGCTTCGCCATCACCCATCACCGCATCCGCCGCGACCGGGCGATGACTGCCTCGATGCTCGACGAACTGCCCGGCGTGGGGCCGGCCCGCAAGCGGGCCCTGCTCGCCCACTTCGGCTCGCCCGACGCGATCATCTCGGCCTCCCGCGAAGAGCTCGAGTCGGTGCCCGGCGTGCCCGGCAAGCTGGCCCGCGACATGTACCGCGAGCTGCACCGCACCGGCGTCTGACATCCTGGCGGGCGTGGACGGCCTGCGCGGGCGCATTTCAGCCGACGGTCCGGCGGCTGCTCGACGCCGCCGGCATCGAGCTCCATCGCACCCGGACGGGCGTGCGGCGGACGCTGCCCGCGGTGCTCGCCCAGTACCGGTCGCTGGGTCTGTCGCCGGCGGCGGTCATCGACGTCGGCGTCGGCCCGGGCACGCCCGAGCTGTACGCCGCCTTTCCCGGCGTCGCCCTGTCTGCTCGTCGAGCCGCTGGAGGAGTGGCGGGCGGCGCTGGAGGAGCTCGCGCGCACCCGCGGCGCGCGGTGCGTGATCGCCGCCGCCGGGCCGGCCGTCCGGGTCGATGGAGATCGCCGTGCACCGCGTCCCGGCGTGTTCCTCGTGTTCGGGGGCCGGCAGGGCGACGGCTCGGAGGCGCCGCGGCGCACCGTCCCGTGATCACGCTCGACGACGTCGTCGCCGAGCGGGGGCTGGGCGGACCCTTCGTCCTCAAGGTCGACGTCGAGGGCGCCGAGCTGGAGGTCCTCCGGGGCGCCGCGCGCTGCTGGGCGACGCCGAGCTGGTGCTCCTGGAGGTCTCCCTCTTCCAGCTCGTCCCCGGACGCGCCCAGCTGCACGACGTCGTCGCCTGGATGCACGACCACGGCTTCGTCGTGGCCGCGCTCTACAACGGCCACAACCGCCCGCTGGACGGCCAGCTCGCCCAGGTCGACATCGCCTTCGTGCGGGAGGACGGCCGCTTTCGCCGCGACCATGCCTACGCGACGGCCGCCCAGGCCGACGCGCTCTACGCGCAGTGGGGCTACTAGGGCTACGAAGCTCGATCTCGTAGCGGATGAACCCGCGAAGCGCGGCCACGCGGTCATACAGGGCGCGAGCGGGCGCGTTTCACTCGTGGGTCAGCCAGTACACGCGGCCCAGCGTGCGCTCCCGTGCCCAGTCGGTCGACGGCGGCGATCAGCGCCCTGCCCACGCCCTGTCCCCGCGCGTCCGGGGCGCAGAAGAGGTCCTGGAGGTAGCAGACGTCGGGGCCCCAGGTGTTGGCGTGGCGAGGAAGTGGACGATCCCCACCAGCCGGCCGTCGACGCTGGCGCCGAGCCCATGCAATCCGTTCGCCGTCCAGGAACGCGGCCCACGCCTCGTCGTAGAACGCCAGGGCGGGCGAGCGCTCGTAGAAGGCCATGTATCCGGCGAACAGCTCCTGCCAGGCGTCGCGCTGGCCGGCGGCCAGCGGAGCGATCTCGATCCATTCCGTCAGCCGTCAGTGGCGGGCCAGCCCCGAGCCGCCGCCGCCGCGGCGCCGGGGATCGTCACCAGGCCGGCGCTCCCGGCGGCCAGGGCGATCGTGTAGACGCCCGAGGACGGGGTGACCGGCGTGGCCGCCGGCGCGCCGGGCAGCGTGCCCGTGGTCGTCTCATCACCGAACGACTGACCGCCGAGGCTGACCCCGGTGGTGGCCGCCAGGCTGGGCGCGGTCAGCGTCTGCAGCGAGCCCCGCGTGGTCGAGCCCGGGAGCAGCACCTGGACGTCGTGCTCGGCCGTCCCGTCCTGGTTGATGCCGACGATCCGCACGGTGCCGTCGGGCGCCGCGGTGGCCCACACCTTGACCGGCCCGGCGGGGGCGGTCACCGGCAGCAGCCGGGCCCCGGGCGGGAACGCCTGGGCGAACATCATCAGGCCGTAGTACTCGGGATGGACGAACGCCTGCCAGGCGCCCTGGGCGGTCTGCGAGACGGTGAACAGCTCGTAGTGCGAGCCCGGGAGCATGTGGAAGTTGACCCCCTGGACCCCCTGGGCGGCGAAGTTGAACATCGTGTCCAGCGACCACAGCGCGAGGCGAAGGTGTCCGAGACCCCCGCCTTGCCCTGACACGAGGCGGAGTTCATCTCGGCGATCCGCAGCGGCAGATGGTGAGCCGCGGCCGTCTTGACGAACGGCGACAGCGGCGCCGCCAGACCGGCCGACGAGGAGTCGGCCAGCAGATTGGGGATCGAGGCGAAGGTCGGATCGCTGGGGTTGGTGGTGCAGTTGCGCAGCGGATAGCGGTGGTAGGTGACCAAGCCCAGGCGCGGCTCGGCCTTGATGAAGGTGGCGAGCTTGCGCATCCAGTCCGGGCCCCGAGACGGCCGGGCCGGCGAGCGGGATGTTCGGCAGCGCCCTGGCCCACTGGGAGAACTGCTTGGTGTAGCTCGCCAGGTCGTACGCGCGCGAGCGGCGGCGGTAGACGTGGCCGCGTCGGTCGCGGTACCAGTAGAAGATGGGGTAGAGGTCGGGCTCGTTGCCGATCTCGAGGGCCTGGATGTAGCGCCGGCCGATCCCCGAGACGAAGGCGCGGCCCTCGGCGGCGGCGATCGCCGAGCGCCCGGCCGCCAGGTTGATGCCGAGGATCAGCTTGGCGTTGAGATCGGCGGCCAGCGCCTGGGTCGTCCGCAGCCACCCCTTGGTCAGCCGGTAGTAGATCCCGCCCTGGGGGATCATCCCGCGGATCGGCCACCAGGTGTCGTCCGTGCTGTTGCCGCCGATGCGGATGACCGGCGACTGGCCGGGGGCCAGTCCCTGCAGCAGCGACAGCAGCACCGGGTCGATCGCCCGTGGGTCCCGGCCGGTGTACTGGTGCATCGCGCGGTATTCGAAGGACACGCCGACGAAGCCCGAGGGCATCGAGGGGCCGGTGGGAGTGTGAGAGACGGTCGCAGACAGCGTGTCGGCGGACGCGGCGCAGGCCAGGACGGCCATGGTGACCAGCGCCGCCGGCGAACCACGCGACCCAGGCGCGGCGGCGAAGCACCGGCGCATGGTGGCATAAGACGTCGTCGGCGCGTGTCACTCCGTGAGCCCCTCGCCCGTCCGTATCTACAGTCAAGCTGTGAGCGGCGATGGAAGCCTCCGCATTGAACGATCTGGTGGTGATCACCGGCTTCTCGGGCGCGGGCAAGTCGACGGCGATGGCGGTGTTCGAGGACGCCGGCTACTTCTGCGTCGACAACCTCCCCTCGGAGATGATCCAGTCGCTCGTCGACCTGTTCATGCACGCCGGCTCCAAGGTGGCCCGCGCGGCGGTCGTCTCCGACGCGCGCGGCGGCGACTACTTCGAGGGGACTGGCGGCGATGCTCGACGGGATGCCGACACGGCATCCAGCCGCGGATCCTGTTCCTGGAGGCCGACGAGGAGACACTGCTCGACGCGCTACAAGGAGACCCGCCGGCGCCACCCGCTGGCCCCGCGGGGCAGCGTCGCCGAGGGCATCGCCCGCGAGCGCGAGCTGCTGGCGCCGCTGCGCGACCGGGCCGACGCGATCATCGACACCAGCCACCTGACGGCGATGATGCTCCGCCGCCGGCTGACCGACGAGCTGCTGCCCAACAAGACCCCGGGACGGCTGGCGACCACCTTCCAGAGCTTCGGCTTCAAGTACGGCCCCAGCCGCGACGCCGACCTGCAGCTCGACGTCCGCTTCCTGCCCAACCCGCACTACGAGCCCAGCCTGCGGCCGCTGACCGGCCGAGGACCCCGAGGTGGTGGACTTCATCAACCGAGACGGGGCGCTCGACGTCTTCTATGACCATGTCCAGCCGCTGCTGGACTACCTGCTGCCCCAGTACCTGACCGAGGGCAAGGCGCACCTGGTCATCGAGCATCGGCTGCACCGGCGGCCGTCACCGCTCGGTGGCGATCGCCGAGCACCTGGGCCGCCGCTACGCCGATGACGCGCGACTACCTGATCGATATCGTGCATCGCGACATCGACGAGCCGGCGTGATCGACCACGTCGGCTTCGAGGTGTCCGACCTCGCTGCGACCACCGCCTTCTACGACGCCGTGTTCTTCGCGCTCGGAGCACGCCGGCTGATCGACTCCGAGCAGGCCGTCGCCTATGGCATCAACGGCCCGATGATCTGGTTCGTGGTGCGTGGGCGGCCGCCCGCGCCCGGCTACGGGCACCTGGCCCTGCAGGCCTCCGGCAAGGCGGCGGTCGACGCCGCCCACCGCGCCGGTCTGGCCCACGGCGGGACCGATGACGGCCCGCCCGGCCCGCGGCCCCAGTACGGGCGCCGCTACTACGCCGCCTACATGCTCGATCCTGACCGGTTGCGGGTCGAGGTGGTCTCGCACCGTTGACGGCGGCGCGCTTTAGGTAGCCTGTCGCGAGCCGGTGCTACGTCGTCCAGGGGGCCCCGGTTCTCTCTGAGATCGCAGCAGGTGGAAACGGAGGCTTTCGGCATGGCGGTACGGGTCGCAATCAACGGCTTCGGCAGAATCGGGCGCAATGTGTTCCGGGCCGCCTACGAGCAGGGCGCGGAGATCGAGTGGCTGGCCGTCAACGATCTCGTTGACCCCAAGACGATCGCCCACCTGATCAAGTACGACTCCAACTACGGCCCCTTCCCCGGGCAAGGTGGAGGCCACCGGGGCCGGCTTCTCGGTCGATGGCAAGGAGATCCGGGTGCTGGCCGAGCGCGATCCCGGCGTCGCTGCCGTGGGGCGACCTCGGCGCCGACGTCGTGATCGAGTCCACGGGCCTGTTCACCGACCGCGAGAACGCCGCCAAGCACCTCGAGGCCGGCGCCCAGAAGGTCGTCATCTCCGCGCCCGCCACCGATCCCGACACGACCGTCCTGCTCGGCGTCAACTTCGACGAGGTCTACGACAAGGACGAACCACCAGATCATCTCCAACGCCTCGTGCACGACGAACTGCCTGGGCCCGATCGCCAAGGTGCTGCACGAGCACGGTGGGGATCAAGCACGGCCTGATGACCACCATCCACGCCTACACCGCCGACCAGCGCCTGCAGGACATGCCCCACAAGGACCTGCGCCGCGCCCGCGCCGCCGCCGTCAACCTGATTCCCGCCTCCACGGGCGCCGCCAAGGCGATCGGCCTCGTCATCCCCGAGCTCAACGGCAAGCTGCACGGTTTCGCCGTTCGCGCGCCGGTGCCCACCGGCAGCGTCGTCGACCTGACGGTCGAGGCCAACCGCGAGACGAGCGTGGAGGAGATCAACGCCGCGCTGAAGGCGGCCGCCGACGACGGCCCGCTCAAGGGGCTGATGCTCTACACCGAGGACCCGATCGTCTCCTCCGACATCGTCAAGAACCCGGCCTCCTCGATCGTCGACTCGCAGCTGACGGCGGTCATGGACGGCACGATGGTCAAGGTCGTGTCCTGGTACGACAACGAGTGGGGCTACTCCAACCGAGTCGCCGACCTGGTCCAGCGATTGCTGTGAAGACCCTCGCGGACCTGGGCGAGCTCGGGGGCAAGCGGGTCCTCGTCCGGGTTGACTTCAACGTCCCGCTGACCCGGACGGCTCGCACGTCATCGCCGACGACACGCGGATCCGGGCTGCGCTGCCGACGATCGAGGCGCTCCGGGAGCGGGGGGCTGCGCTGATCCTCGTCTCGCACCTCGGCCGGCCCAAGGACCACGAGCCCGAGCTGTCGCTCGCCCCGGTCGCCGAGCGCCTCTCCGCGCTGATCGGCGAGCCGGTCAAGCTGGCGCCGGGCGCGCGGGGCGAGGAGGTCACGCATCTCGCCGAGGCGCTGCGCGAGGGGGATCTGCTGCTGCTGGAGAACATCCGCTACGAGCCGGGGGAGACCAAGAACGACCCGGAGCTGGCGGCCGATCTCGCATCGCTGGCCGACGCCTATGTCGATGACGCCTTCGGGGCGGCCCATCGCGCCCACGCCTCCACGGTGGGGGCCGCCGAGCTGATCGAGAACCGCGCGGCCGGTCTGTTGCTCGAGCGCGAGGTGACGACGCTCACCGGGCTCCTGCGCGATCCCGCCCGGCCGCTGGTGGCGGTGCTGGGCGGGGCCAAGGTGGCCGACAAGATCGGCGTCATCAGCTCCTTTCTGGGCGCCGCCGACACGATCCTCATCGGGGGGGCGATGTGCTTTCCGTTCCTGGCGGCGCAGGGGCACACCGTCGGTGACTCCCTGTGCGCCGACGAGGACGTCGAACTGGCCCGCCAGGCCCTGGCCGAGGCCGCCGGGGAGGGGAGCGCGACGATCGAGCTGCCCGTCGACCTGGTGCTCGGTGACCACTTCGGGGCCGACGCCGCGCCTGAGTCGATCGATGGCGTCGAGGTTCCCGATGGCATGATGGGGCTCGACATCGGCCCGCGCAGCGCGGCCGGCTACGGAGAGCGGATCGCGCATGCTGGAACGGTCTTCTGGAACGGCCCGATGGGCGCCTTCGAGCTCGAGCCCTTCGCGGCCGGCACCCGCGCGGTCGCCCAGGCCGTCGCCGGCTCGGACGCGGTGACCGTCGTCGGCGGCGGGGACTCGGCGGCGGCGCTCGTCCAGTTCGGCCTCGCCGACCAGGTCACCCACCTGTCGACCGGCGGAGGCGCGGCGCTCGAGTTGATCGAGGGCCGGGAGCTCCCCGGCGTGGCGGTCCTCACATGAGCTCGCCGCGTACGCCCCTCATCGCCGGCAACTGGAAGATGCACAAGACGGTGCAGGAGGCCGAGCAGTTCATCCAGGCGCTGCTGCCACGGGTGTCCTCCGTCGATGGGGTGGACGTCGCCATCTGCCCGACGTTCACCGCGCTGCAGGCGATGGTCGACTCCACGCGCGGCTCCCGGGTGGCCGTCTACGCCCAGAACATGCACCAGGCCGATTCCGGCGCCTTCACCGGTGAGGTGTCGGCCCCGATGCTGACGGAGATCGACGTCGCCGGCGTCATCCTCGGTCATTCCGAACGTCGCCAGATGTTCGGGGAGACCGACAAGGCACTCGCCCAGAAGGTCCCGGCCGCGCTCGCCGCCGGCCTGCTGCCGGTGCTGTGCGTAGGTGAGACCGAGGAGGAGCGCGAGCGCGGCGACACGGAGCGCCGGCTGCGCCACCAGGTGCAGGAGGGGCTCTCCCGCCTGGAGCCCGAACAGCTCGGCGGGGTGGTCATCGCCTATGAGCCGATCTGGGCGATCGGCACCGGCCAGGTGGCGACCGCCGAGCAGGCCCAGGAGGCGATCGCCTTCGTGCGGGCGCTGGTGGCCGACCGCTCGCGGGAGGCCGCCGAGCGGACCCGGATCCTCTACGGAGGCTCCGTCAAGCCCGACAACGCGGCGGAGCTGCTCGCCCTTCCCGACATCGACGGCGCGCTCGTCGGCGGGGCCAGCCTCGACGCCGAGAGCCTGGCGGCGATCGTCGCCGCCGTCGCGACGTGAGCGCACCGGCTGACGGCCCGGCGCAGCTGCCGGTCCCGCGGGCGGTGCTGGTGGTGCTCGACGGGTGGGGACTGGCCCCCGACGGTCCCGGCAACGCGATCTCGCTGGCTGCCACGCCGGTGTTCGACGAGCTGTGGGAGCGCTATCCCACGACGACGCTGACCGCCGGCGGCCGCGCGGTCGGGCTTCCCGAGGGCCAGATGGGCAACTCCGAGGTCGGGCACCTCAACCTCGGTGCCGGCAGCGTCGTCATGCAGGACCTGACCCGGATCGACGCCGCGGCGGCGGACGGCGAGTTCGCCGCCAACGAGGTGCTGACGGACGCCGTGCGGGCGGCCGAGCGGGTTCACATCATCGGTCTCGTCTCCGACGGCGGCGTGCACTCCAGCCTGGAGCACCTGCACGCGCTCATCGAGATGGCGGCCTCGCTGGGGGCCGGCGACCTCGTCGTCCACGCCTTCACCGATGGGCGTGACACGACGCCCACGTCGGGGGCCGGCTTCCTGGAGACCGTCGAGGGGTGGATGGCCGACGCCGGGACGGGGCGGATCGGCTCAGTCATCGGCCGCTACTTCGCCATGGACCGCGACAAGCGCTGGGACCGCGTCCAGCTCGCCTACGACATGCTCGTCCACGGGAAGGCCGAGCATCAGGCCGACAGCGGCGCGGCGGCCGCGCGGGCGGCCTACGAGCGCGACGAGACGGACGAGTTCATCACCGCCACGCTCGTCGGCGAGGAGGCGCTCATCCGGCCCGGCGACTCCGTCCTGGGGCTCAACTTCCGTCCCGACCGGATGCGCGAGATCACCCAGGCCCTGGCCGACCCGGAGTTCTCCGAGGTCGACCGCGGCTCGGCAGGGGTGGTCGAGCACTACGCGACGATGACGCAGTACGAGGAGGGCTGGCCCTACCCGGTCGCCTTCCCGCCGCAGCGCCCGGCGACGACCATCGCCGCGGTCATCGCCGAGCGCGGCGAGCGCCAGCTGCACGTCGCCGAGACGGAGAAGTACCCCCACGTCACCTATTTCTTCAACGGCGGGGAGGAGTCGGCTTACGAGGGCGAGGAGCGCGACCTCGTGCCCTCGCCGCGCGACGTGCCGACCTACGACAAGAAGCCGGCGATGAGCGCCCCCGAGGCGGCGGCGGCGTTCGTCGAGGCCTGGAACGCGGATCCCCCGACGTTCGGGATCATCAACTTCGCCAACGCCGACATGGTCGGCCACACCGGGGTCATCCCGGCCGCCGTCGAGGCGGTGGAGACGGTCGACGGCTGCCTGGCCCAGGTCGTCGAGGCCGTGCACGCCAGCGGCGGCGCCTGCCTGATCACCGCCGACCACGGCAACGCCGATCACATGCTCGAGCCCGACGGCAGCCCCAACACCGCCCATTCGCTCAACCCGGTGCCGGTGATCGTCACCGTCCCGGGCCTGACGCTGCGCGGCGACGGCGGCGTGCTCGCCGACGTGGCTCCGACGCTCCTGGCGATGCTCGGTATCGAGCAGCCCGACGCGATGACCGGCACCTCCCTGATCGACGGCTGACGTGGTGGCGCGGTCTCGGCGGAACCGCCGCGGGCTGCGCCACGGAGAGAGCAGCCTGCGGCTCGTCCTCACCCGATGAGCGCCGTCGTCCGTGGAGCGGACCGCGCCTCCGGGATTCCGCCGGGTCGGGCGGATCCGCAGCGACAGCTAGGCGGCTGATCGCCGCCGGCGCACTGGGAGGGGTGGCAATGCTCGCCATCCACTTCGCGCGGCGGGGAACGATGTGGAATCCGGAAGGAGGCGTGTTCGTCCCCGCAGCCCTGTCCGGGATCGCCCTGACGTGTTCGCGGCGCCCGGCCGGAGCGGCGACGCGCGTAGCGGTCGGGGCGGCGGAAAATGTTGCGCCTCCGGGTGTGCCGGCGGGGTCGCGCAACATCATCCGCCTGTGAGACGGGAGATGTGGCCCGGCGACCGGCGAGCGGCCGGCCGCGCAACATTTTCCGCCTCGAGCGTCCCTCCGGCCCGCAGCGCGCATCTTCGACGCCGGAGAATTGCGCAGAAGAAAACTTGACAGCGCTAGACTTAGGTTTCATACTGCTGAACACGGCAGTTCCCTATTCTTCACAGGAGGCATTCACATGGCACTTGTTCGCTGGGAGCCCGTCCCGATGCACCGGCTCTTCAACTCGCTGTTCGATACCGCGACCACCCCGATGCCCGGCGGCGCCACCCGGCGCTGGCTGCCGGCCACGGACCTCATCGAGTCCGACACCCACTACGTCCTGCGCGCCGACCTTCCCGGCGTCTCCGAGGAGGACATCAACGTCCAGCTCGACCACGACGTGCTGACGATCTCCGGCGAGCGCAAGGCCGAGCATGAGGACCGCAGGGCCGGCTACTACCGCGTCGAGCGCACCTCCGGCAGTTTCCAGCGCTCCGTCCGCCTGCCCGAGGGCATCGACGCCGAGGCGATCACCGCGACGTTCGACAAGGGCGTCCTCGAGGTGAGCGTCCCCAAGCCCGAGCAGCCCAAGCCGCGCAAGGTCCAGATCACCGTCGGCGCTGCCGCGCCGCAGGCCATCGAGGCCTCGGAGACCCCCGCCGAGGAGCCCCAGGCCGCGTAGTCGCGCGCCGCTCTGTGCGGACTCCCGGGCCCGGGCCGGCGCCTGACGCCGGCCCGGGCCCGATGACTTTGCGCTCCGGGCCCGGTCAGAGGTCGTATGACCAACCATCTCCAGGCCGTGCGCGACTGCTATCGCGCCTATGAGACCCAGGACCGTGCGCTGATCGAGGGGCTGCTCAGCCCCGGCTACACCTTCTTCGCGCCCCCGGACCCCGGGATCGACCGCGACCGCTACTTCGAGCGCTGCTGGCCGAACGCCGGGGCGATCGATCGCTTCGAGTACGTCCGGCTGGCGGAGGTCGCCGGCGAGGTGCTCGTCACCTACGAGGCCACCCGCGCCGATGGGAGCCGCTTTCGCAACACGGAGATCTTCGGCTTCGACGGCGACCAGATCGCCCGCACCGAGGTCTATTTCGGCTGGGAGCTCACCGCATGATCCCGGTGTGGCCCAGCGAGTAGCGGCCCGGCTGGGGCCACACGCACAGCCCGTGGGGGCCGCTGCCGACCGGGATCGCCGCCCGCAGATGGCCGGTGCGGGTGTCGATCGCGTAGACGACGGCGTTGTAGCGGCCGCTCAGCCAGAGCGTCCGGCCGTCGGCGGAGACGCCACCCATGTCGGGGCTGGCGGGCTGGGGGAGATGCCAGGTGGCGACCACCCGGCGCGTGCGGAAGCTGACCACGGAGATGGCTCCCGCAGCGCGGTCAGAGACGTACATCACGGACGCGTCGCGGCTGGGGTAGAGGCCGTGGGCGCCCGCCCCGGTGGGCAGGAACCTCATCACCCGGAAGCTGCGCGGGTCGATCTCCCACACCCCGCCGTTGATCTGGTCGGCCGTGTACAGCGTGCGCCCGTCCGGGGAGAGCTTGACGTCCTGGGGGCTGCTGGAGCCGTTGTGGAGCGTGAGGGTGCGGATGACGCGCTGGGTGCGCAGATCGACCTCGATCAGGCGCCCGCTGAACTCACAACTGGCGTAGGCGTAGCGGCCGTCGGCGGAGAAGTCCATGTGGTCGACGCCGGGGCACATCGACACGGCCAGTGAGTGGACGAGCCGCATCGTCGCGGGGTCGCGGAAGTCCAGTCGCTGCAGGCGCTCGGCGACGACGATGGCGAAGCGGCCGTCGGGCGTGAAGTACAGGTTGTAGGGATCCTCGACGGGGATCGGCTGGCCGGGCTTGCCGGTCCGGGGGTCGATCGGCGTCAGGCTGTTGCCGAGGTCGTTGTCGACGTAGAGGGTCTTGAGGTTCCACGCCGGGGTGACGTGCTGGGGGAGGGCCCCGGTCGGAAAGGAGGCGACGACCTTGAGGGTGCGCTGGCTGATCACGTCGACCGTGTTGCTCATGCTGTTGGGTACGTAGACGAGCGCGGGGTCGGCGCGGATCGCGGGACTGATGTTCCCGGCGGTGTCAGCGCCGTAGACGTCGACCGGTCCCGTCGCAGCGGCGTGGCCGGCGGCGCGGACGGGGGCCTGGACGGGCGGGTCGGGGGCGGTCGGGCTGGTCGAGTGCGTCCGCGAGCGGCCCCCGGATCCGCAGGCGGAGAGGAGGACGATGGCGAGCAGACCGGCGACGACGCCCCGCCGCACGCGCGTGCGCGGCGCGAGGGAGGGCATCCGCTCACCGTAGGACGGGGCGATGAGAGGCCGATGAAAAGGCGGTTAAGGTCCCGGGTGGCGGGCCTCGATCATCCGCAGGTAGGTGACGATCGTCTCGAGCTCGTCGCGCGTGAGCGGCCGGCGGACCGGCATCTCGGCCGCCAGCTGCCGGAGCTGGACGCGAGTGGCGTGGAAGTGCTGGAGGTCGCCGCCCTGGTGGAATCGGTCGTTGCGGCCCGAGAGCGTGTGGCACTGGCCGCAGGCCTGGGCGAAGAGGACGCCCCCGGCGTCCGGGGAGCGGCCGCCACACCCGGCGGCGACGAGCCCCACGGCGACCGCGGCGACCGCCGCACCGACCGCCCGGGCGACCCGCGCCCGCCTGACAGAACCCCGCGCGACCACCGGCCAAGCGTACGGAGCGCCGCAGGGTAGGGTCCCCGAGGTGTTCACCGTCGCCACTCGAGACCCAGCCTCCCGGGCCCGCACCGGCACGCTGCACCTGGCCCACGGCGAGGTCTCGACGCCGGCCTTCGTGCCCCTGGCCACGCGCGGTGCGGTCAAGACGCTCGAGCCCCGAGACGTGGCCGGCCTGGGCTACGAGATGGTGCTGGGCAACACCTTTCACCTGATGCTCGCCCCCGGACCCGAGCTCGTCGCCGAGCTCGGCGGCCTGAACGAGATGATGCGCTGGCCGGGGCCGATCATCACGGACTCGGGCGGCTTTCAGGTCTTCTCGATGGGGTACGGCAGCGTCACCGACGAGATCAAGGGCCGTCGCCGCCGGGGCAGCGCGCCGGGGGGCGCCGGCGGCTCGAACAGCGGCTCAGAACGTGGCTCAGACCCCCACGGGTCGATCCTGGCCATCGAGGAGGAGGGGGTGCGCTTCCGCTCCTATCTCGACGGCGGCGAGCGCTTCATCGGCCCCGAGACCTCGATGTCCGTGCAGGCGGCGCTCGGCTCCGACATCGCCCTCGTGTTCGACGAGTGCACGCCGTTTCACGTCTCCCGGGACTACATCGCCCGCTCGATGCAGCGCACCCACCGCTGGCTGGAGCGCTGCCTGACCTGGCACGAGCAGTCCGGTCCGGCCGGCCAGGCCGTCTACGGGATCGTCCAGGGCGGCACCGAGCGCGACCTGCGCCTGGAGTCGACCGCGGTGGTGGCGGGCAGCCGCTGCGACGGGATCGCCATCGGCGGGTCGCTCGGTCAGGACAAGGCCCAGATGTACGAGGTCGTGGACTGGACGACCGCCGAGCTCGAGCGCCTGGCCCCCGAGCGCCCCCGCCACCTGCTGGGCATCGGCGAGGTCGACGACCTGATCGCCGGCGTGGCCGCGGGGATCGACACCTTTGACTGCGCGATGCCGACGCGTCTGGCCCGGCATGGCATGGCGCTCGTGCCCGAACCGGCCGGCCGCTGGCGGGTCGACCTGATGAAGGGGCGGGTCAAGCGCTCCCCGGAACCGATCCTCGAGGGCTGCCCCTGTCCGGCCTGCGCGCAGGGCTTCTCGCGGGCCTACCTGCACTACCTCCTGCGGGCCCACGAGCTGACGGGGCTGCGGCTGGTGACGCTGCACAACCTCAGCTTCATCGCGCGGCTGATGGCCGATCTGCGGGCGGCGATCGACGGGGGCCGGCTGGCCGAGGTGAGCGCTGCCCTGCTCGAGGGAGCGGCGCCCGGTGCGGCCGCTACTTCGTGTACTTGTTGATCAGGTTCTGCAGCTGGGTGATCGCCGACTGCGCGTCCCGGGCGACGACCTTCTGGTAATGGACGACGGTGTTCGAGGTGCTGTTGGCGATGAGCACGGCGGCGATGGCGATGAGCGCCAGCACCGCCAGCAGCGACAGAAAGCCCATCAGCCGCCGGAAGCCGCGCCCTGAGCGCTCGGGCGCGCGCTCGGCTGCCACCGCCCGGCGGCTGGCCGGAGCGGGACGGCGCGCGGGCTCCCGGGCCGGCACCTGTCGGGGGGCCACCGCCCGGGCGGGACGGGACGGGGTGACGGGCTGGGAGGCCACGCGGGTGGCCGAGGTGGGGGCGGCGTCGACCACGTGGGTGGCCGCACTGGTGGCAAAGCCGGCGTTGGTCGCCCCCGGCGGGGCGACCCCCCGGGCGCCGTCGCGCAGCATCTCGGCGAGCTGCATGGCATCGGCGGGCCGGTCGCGCTGATCGATGGCCAGCGCCATGGCGACCGCCTGGGCGAGCTCGTGGGGGACGTCGCGGACGAGCTCGTCGAGCGGCATCGGGGACTCGCGCTGCTGCTTGAGGGCGAGCTCGGACAGCGAGCTGGCCTCGTAGGGTAGACGGCCGGAGATCAGCTGGTAGGTGACGACGCCCAGCGAGTAGAGATCGGCGCGGGGCCCCGCCTCGTCACCGCGCGCCTGCTCGGGCGAGAGGTAGGCGGCGGTCCCGAGCACCGAGCCGACCTGGGTGATGCTTGACTGGTCCGTCGCCCGCGCGATCCCGAAGTCGGCCAGCTTGACGACCTCGGAGTCAGAGACGAGCAGGTTGCCCGGCTTGACGTCGCGGTGCACCACGCCGTTGCGGTGGGCGTAGTCCAGCCCCCGGCAGGCCTGCCCGACGACGTCGATCGCCTGGCCGATGGGGAGATGGCCGTGGTCGCGCAGCAGCTCGGCGCACGAGTTGCCCGGGACATGCTCCATGACGATGAAGTGCTGGTGGTGGCCTGAGTCAAAGCCGAAGTCGAACACCTGGACGATGTTGGGGTGCACGAGCCGGGCGGCGGCCAGGGCCTCGCGCCGGAAGCGCGAGATGAAGGTCGGGTCATCGGCGAGGTGCTCAGCCAGCAGCTTGAGGGCGACGTAGCGCTCGAGGCGATTGTCGAAGGCGAGGTGGACGGTCGACATCCCGCCGACGCCGAGGCGGCCTTCGATCCGGTATCTGCCGGCGATGGTGGTCGTGCCTGTCATTGTCCCTGGCTGTTGCCATTCCCGTTGCCGTTGGTCCCGGTGTTACCGAGCCCCGCCCCGCCCGAGGGCGCAGTAGTAGTACCCGGCGGCGTCGTGTTCGTTGCGGAATGGGTCTGCGTCTGCTGGGTGGAGGTCGTGCTCGGCGTGCTCGTCTGGGTGACGGTGGTGGTCGTCGTCGAGGTGGTCGAGGTCGACGAGGTGGAGCTCGAGCTCGTGCTCGACGATGAGGAGCAGTCCTTGGCGGCCAGCTGTCTTGAGCTTGACCGCGCCGTCACCCAGGCTCTGGATGAGCTTGCCGCTGACCGGCGCGGCGAGGTCACCCACGGCGGAGGTGAAGCGGTCGGCCGCACTGGCGGCCGCCCGCAGTTCCCGGAGCTGACAGCCGAGGAGACGGCGTCCAGCTGGCTGGACAGCGTGCTGCTCTGCTGGCTTGAGAGCAGGTCGTTGGAGCCGCCGCAGGCGACCACGAAAGCAGCGGCGAATCCGAGGCCGCCGGCCAGAAATGCACGGGAGCGCAAGCCCATGCGCGACGACTTTAGAGGCTGCCCCGGTTTGCTTGAGGTTATGGGCCCTACTGCCCGTAGAGCAGCCGTTCGGCCAGCGAATCCGGCAGCCGGGCGGCCCGGATGGCCGCCGCGGCGCCCGCGATGTCGTAATCAGTGCGCCGGTAGAGCGCCCGGCCCGCCGTCGAGGTCGAGCTCCAGCCAGGCGGCCCGCGGATCGCCGTCGCGTGGCTGGCCGACGCTGCCGGGATTGATGAGCCACTCGCCCGTCGGCGAGATCGAGCTCGAAATCGGCATCGCGGGTCTCGCCGGTGGCCGGCGATGCCCGGGAAGCGCGAGAACGACAGGGCGACGTGGGAATGGCCGATGAGGCCGATGCGGTGATCCTGGGCGTCGAGGCAGAGCTCGGCCTGCAGCGGGGAGAGGACGTACTCCCACACCGGATCGCGGGGGCTCGCGTGGTACAGGCCGACCGCCTCGTCGAGCCGCTGGGGCTCGAGCGCCTCCAGGTACTCGCGGGTCGCCGGCTGGATCGTCTCCTGGGTCCAGGTCGCCGCCAGGGCGGCCCCGCGGGAGAACTGCTCGAGCGGGATCGCGCCGGTCACGCCGAGGTCGTGATTGCCCGCCAGGCACACGGCCGCGTGCTCGCGGGCCAGCTCGACGCAGGCGTCGGGATCGGCGCCGTAGCCGACGAGATCGCCCAGGCACCACAGCTCCCGGCATTCAGAGGCCGCGATCTGATCGAGCACCGCCTCGAAGGCGTGACGGTTGCCGTGGATGTCCGAGACGACGGCGACGCGCATCTCTACAGTTTCGCCGGTGAGACGTCCTTCGCGCGTGGCGGGTGCCCTTCCGGTGCTGGCGGCGGCCGCCGTCGCCGAGGCCGGCCGGCGGCTGCTCACCCCTCGCGCGCCGGTGCTCGATCCGGCCGTCGTCGATGCCCGCGCCTACTTCACTGACGCCGAACTGGACCGCGGGCGCCGCTACGCGCGCCCCCAGCTCGCCCTCGGTGCGGTCAACGAGGCTCTTCAGCTGGCCGCCCTGACGGCCCTCGCCCTGCGCCCCACCGGGCCGCTGGCCCCGGAACGGCGGTGGCGGCGGCCGGAGGCGGGTGGGGCGCTGGTCGCCGCCGGGCTGGGGGCCGCCCTGTCGGCGCTCGAGCTGCCGCTGCGGGCGGTGGCCCGCCGGCGGCGCATCGCCGTCGGCCTCGACACCCAGTCGTGGTCGGGCTGGCTCGGCGATCTGGCCAAGGCGCAGGCCGTCTCCGCAGTGTTCGCGGCCGGCGCGGGCGCGGGGATGGTGGGCGCGGTGCGGCGCTACCCGCGGTCGTGGTGGCTGCCCGTGTCGGTCGCCTCGGTGGGCGCTCGGCACCGTGCTGGCGGCGCTGGCGCCCGTCGTGCTGGACCCCATCTTCAACGACTTCACCCGCCTGCCGGAGGGCGAGACCCGCGCCGACGTGCTCGCCCTCGCCCGGGACGCCGGGGTGGCGGTGGGGGAGGTGTACTCCGTGGACGCCAGCCGCCGGACGACCGCCGCCAACGCCTACGTGACCGGGCTGGGGCCGACCAAGCGGGTGGTGCTGTTTGACACGATGCTCGACCGCTATTCCCGCGACGAGGTCCGTCTCGTGGTCGCTCACGAGCTGGGTCACGTCCGTCACCGCGACGTGCTGCGCAACGTCGCCTTCGTGGCGGCGGTCGCTCCGGCGGTCGCCTGGGCGGTGCAGCGGGTCAGCGGCCGCTTACCGGCGCAACCTGGCACGCCCGGCTCGCTGCCGGCGCTGGCGCTCTCGGCGATGGTCGTGGCCGCGCCGCTGGCGCCCATCTCCAGCCGGCTCTCGCGGGCGATGGAGCGCCGTGCGGACCAGTTCTCCCTCGAGCTGGCCGGGACCCAGGCGGCCGACGCGTTCATCTCCTTCGAGCGGGGCATCGCCCTCCAGAACGTCGCCGATCTCGAGCCCCCGCGGTGGCTGACCGGGCTGATGGCCTCGCATCCGCCGACGCTCGAGCGGATCGGGATGGCCGTCGCCTTCAGCCGGTCCGGTGAGCCGACAGCAGCGCGGCCGTGAAGCCGCCGACGACGACGGAATAGACGCCCCGGCGGGCGGCGACGAGCGAGACCGTCCGGCGCCCCACCCACCGCGCATCGCCGTCGAGCCGCTGACCCGCGAGCGTCACCCGGTTCTCGGCCCCCGGCGAGGGTGCCAGCAGGCGCTGCACGCGCGCCGTCCCGTCAGCCGGCAGCCGCACGGCGACCCGCAGCGGGCGGGCTGTCTTGTCGATGAGGAGCACCCGCAGGGCGTGCGATCCGCTGCTGACCGCCCAGGCGGCGAGGCGGGCGTGGCGGGCGTGCGACACCCGTACGCGCAGCAGCCGGGCGTCGTGGCCGAGCAGGCGGGTGAAGAGGACGAGGCCGTAGTAGAGGGGGCGAACGCTGACGCGGCCGCGATGGAAGCGAAACGGGGAGTTGATGGAGAAGGCGCGGACGTGGAGATCGGCCGCGGCCACCCCGGCGCGGGCGAGGGACAGAAGCGCGTCGGGAGCCCACAGGGCGGTGGCGAAGCTGTCGCTGACGCCGTTGACGCCGCCGCAGGTGACGGAGTTGAACTCGGTAAGACGGACCCGCCGGTCGTACGCGGCCGCCAGCGCCACCGCCGGGCGCACGGCCGCGGCCATCCCGGCCGTCGCGCGGCTGCCGAGCAGGCGCATCACCGTCGGATACTTAGCGTCGGAGGGCACCGCGCACGCCGTGAACGGGTAATCGTGGACGGTCACCGTGCCGAGGTCGGCGGGGGCGGTCGCCAGCAGGTTCCGGATCCAGTAGCGGTTGGTGTGGGGCAGGGCGATGGCCGGCGCCAGCAGCGGGACATGAGGGGCCGGCCGGGCGAGCGAGGAGGCGTAGCGGCGGTAGTCGCGCACGTAGCTGTCGGCGGTGATCGCCGCGGGCAGCAGCCGTGCGGTGGCCTCGCCGATGTGGTCGAGCCAGAACGTGCGGTCATAGACGTCGGGCTCGTTGCCGATCTCGAACCCGGCGACGCTGTGGCGCGGCAGCCCGGCGAGCGTCTGGCGGGCCCACTGCCCCGCCTCCAGCGCGGTCCCGGTGACCAGGTTGAGGTCGACGATCACCCGCAGGTGGGCGGCGCGCACGAGGCGCGCGCCCTCGCGCACCCATGCGGGGGTCACCACGAACATCCACCCAGGCGTGTGCCGGCGGTCCGGATCCCAGAAGGCGTGATCGGACGAGTTGCCGCCGATCCGCAGGACGAACGGCGGGTCGCCGGCGACGTGCAGGAAGCCGACCAGCCGCCGGAAGAGCGCGCGTGGCGGGCGTCGACCGGCAGCCCCCAGTACTCGGTGGAGAAGCCGAGAAACGAGGGGGCAACGGCGGTGGCCCACGTTGCGGGTCGAGTCACCGTCACCTCGGCGGCGTTGAGCGCCGCCGTCGGCGGTGGCGGGCAGCCCGGCCGTGGCGCCGAGACGCGGTCGGGAGGTCGCCGCGCGCAGCATCGCGCGGACGTGTGACCGCGAGCCGCCATCAGACACACGAGCCCCAGCCACAGCCACCGACCGCGGCCGCCGGCGGTGGGCCGCCGGGCGGGGAGGACCGTGCGAGACGGCTGCGGCACGGTTCACGGCCGCCGAACGGTACGGCCCGCACGACGCACCCCGAGTTCGCAGATCGCGACCGTTCTGTTAGCGATCGGCCGGCCTTAGGCGCCCGTTAGCCGGAGCTGAGCCACCGTTGAGGCGGCCCGTCAGCTCACGGGCGCGCGGAGCACGATCACGCAGTTCTGGCCACCGAAGCCGAAGGCGTTGGCGGCGGCCACGCGCACCGTGGCCGAGCGGGCCGTGAGCGGCACATAGTCCAGGTCACAGGCCGGATCAGGGGTGTGCAGGTTGGTCGTCGGCGGGATGACGCCGTCGCGCATCGCCAGCAGGCAGACCATCGCCGACAGCGTCCCGGCGGCGCCGATGAGGTGGCCGACCATCGACTTGGGGGAGCTCGCCGCACCCCATCGGCCGCCTCCCCCAGGGCGATGCGGATCGCCTTGGTCTCGGCGGCGTCGTTGGCCTTGGTGGCGGTGCCGTGGGCGCAGATGTAGTCGAGCTCGGTGGGCGCGACCCCCGCGTTCCCGAGCGCCAGCGAGATCGCGCGGGCGGCATGGGTGCCGCTCGGCTCGGGGGCGCTCATGTGGAAGGCGTCGGAGGTCAGCGCGCCCCCGGCGATCGTCCCGTAGGCGGCGGCGCCGCGCGACCGGGCGTGCTCGGCCGACTCGACGACCATGATGACCGCGCCCTCGCCGAAGACGAAGCCGTCGCGGTCGGCGTCGAATGGGCGGCTGGCCTCCGCGGGGGCGTCGTTGCGCTCCGACAACGGGCCCATCACGGAGAGGCCGGCGAACATCGCCTCGTTGATGGCCGCGTCCGTGCCGCCGGCGATGACCACATCGGCCTCGCCGGTGGCGATCAGCCGCCGCGCCTCCAGCAGCGCCGCCGTCCCGCTCGCGCAGGCCAGCGCGGAGGCGTTGACCGGGCCGTGGACCTTGAGATCGATGGCGACCTCGCAGGCGGCCATGTTGAGGATCGTCTGCGGGACGTAGTACGGGCTGACGTCCTTGGGGCCCTTGGCGACGAGCGTGCGGACGTTGCGCTCCGTCTCCGGAGTGCCGGCGCAGGCGCTGTTGACGATGACCGCCGTGCGATCGGGATCCATCGTCGTGTCCAGCCCGGCGTCGGCGACCGCCTCGCGGGCGGCGACGATCGCCAGCTGGGAGAAGCGGGCGGCACGGCGGGCCCGCTTGGGCCCCACCGCCGCCTCGGCGTCGAAGCCGTGGATCTCGCCGGCGATCCGGGTGGGGAGCTCGGAAGCGTCGAAGGACTCGATGGCGGTGATGCCCGAGCGGCCGGCGACCAGTCCCTCCCAGGTGGCGGGGGCGGTCTGGGCCAGCGGCGTGATGGCGCCGATCCCCGTGACGACGGGGTCGTCGCGCTGCGTGGCGCGGAGAGGCTCACGGACGCAGCAGCAGGCCGTCGGCAGCGTCGCGCTTGGCCTGCTCGCGCAGCTGGTAGTGGACCTTCTTGCCGGTGGCCGTCATCGGCAGCTCGTCGACGAAGCGATAGAGCGCGCGGGCGCTTGTAGGCGGCGAGCATCGGGTGGCCCTTGCAGTGCGCCTCGCAGGCCGCGGCGTCGATCGCGGGGTCGGTGGCGACGACGTAGGCGACGACGATCTCGCCCCACTGCTCGTCCGGCAGGCCGACGACGGCGCTGTCGCTGACCCCCGTCGAGCTCTGAGAGCACCGCCTCCACCTGGGTGGGGTGGACGTTCTCGCCGCCCGAGATGATCATGTCGTCCTTGCGACCGACGATCGTCACGTACTCCTCGGCATCCCACGTCGCCAGATCCCCGATGTACAGCCAGCCGTCGCGAAAGCGGGCCGCCTGCTCGTCCGGCTGGTTGACGTAGGCATAGCCCGCCTTGATCGAGCGGACGGCCACCTCGCCGACCTCGTTCCCGTCCTTGGCGGCGTGGTCGTCGGGCTCGGCGGTGCGGTTCTCGTAGATCCTGACCACCGCGACGTCGTCGTCGGTGCAGGCCCGGCCCGCCGAGCCGGCGTGCTCCGGGAGGTCGCGACGGCCGCAGGAAGGTGTTCCAGAAGGCCTCGGTGGTCCCGTAGCCGTTGAAGATCCGCGGCGTGAGGATCTCCTGGTAGCGCAGGCACGCCTCGCGGTCCAGCGGCGCCCCCATGGTCACGATCCCGTTGAGGCTCGAGAGGTCGCGGCGCTGCCGGGACTGCTCGGCGGCCAGCCGCGCCAGGTTGGTGGGCGCTCCGATGAGGAAGGTCAGGCGGTGCTCCTGCACCCAGTCCAGGACGGTCGCGGGGTCAAAGGCCTTGAGCGCCACGGACTTCGGCGCCCACGTAGAGCACCGGGTTGGGGCCGCCCGAGTACAGGCCGCCGCGGTGAAACCACGGGGACATGTTGAGCGTGCGGTCCTCCGGCGAGAGCGGGAAGTGCATGATCACGTCGTGGGCCGAGAGGACGTCGACGAGGCTCGACAGCGAGACGCCCTTGGGCATTCCGGTCGTCCCCGAGGTGTAGAGCCGCGTGCTCTCGTCATAGACGGTCGCGCCGTCCGGGGGGCGGGGGTCGGCGTGGGGGTCGCCGGAGCGCAGGAGCTCGTCGAAGGGGGTGGCGGGGGCGGTGTCGTCCCCGGCGGCGACGAGCAGTCGCGGCTGATGCTCGGCCCGGGTGATCGCGTCGGCGGCGGTGGTGGCCAGCGTCTGGTCATAGACGAACACCGCCGGCTGGCTGTCGTCGAGGACGTAGGCGACCTCGCCGGCCGACAGGCGGAAGTTGATCGGCGCCGGGATGGCACCCAGGCGCATGGCGCCCAGCCAGGTGAGGACGAACTCGGGGCCGTTGAACAGGGAGAAGACGACCGCCTCGCCGGGCTGCACGCTCGTTGGCGGCCAGCGCCGAGGCCAGCCGCCCCGCGTCGGCCCACAGCTCGGCGTAGGTCCAGCGCCGCCCGCTGGCGGGATCGTGCAGCGCGGGGCGGTTCGCGTAGCGGTGGCTGTTGCGCTCCACGCCCGCCAGGTAGGTGAAGTTGTGCTCGAACACGGCGCGGAACGCCGAGGCGTCGTAGCGATAGGGCGTGTGGACGGTCATCGCGCGGCGGGGCTGGGGGTGAGCGCCTGCAGCCGGGAGCGGACCTCGGCCATCCGCTCGTACTGCGTCAGCGGGTCGTCGCCGAGCGGCAAGAGCACGAACTCCTCAACTCCGACGTCCACATACTCGGCCAGTCGTTGCACGGCGCCGTCGATGGTATCCAGCAGCGTCCAGCGCTCGACGGCCTCCAGCCCCATCCGGTACTGGCCGGCGATGTGGGCCTCCGCGACTGACGCGGGCGTGGGTCGCGTCGTCGTCGATGCGGGTCAGGATGAGCAGCGCGGTGCCGCGGGCACGGCCGGCCCTCCTCGGCGGCCAGCTCGGCGAGCCTGCCGGCGCGCGCGGCCACCTTGTCGGGCGACAGCCACATCGGCAGCCAGACGTCGCCGAAGCGCGCCGCCCGGGTCAGCGCCGCCTCGCCGCGGCCGCCCACGTAGACGGGGGGGCTGGGTCATGGCGGGCTCGAGCGCCGGCGCGGTGATGTGGATGGAGCGCCCGGCGTGGTCGACGGGCCGGCCGGTGAGGAGCGCGGGCAGGACCGCCAGCGCATCGTCCAGCCGCGCGCCGCGCTGCTTGACCGGCACGCCGGCGGCCGCGAACTCGGCGGGGAACTCTCCCCCGACGCCCACCCCGAGGCGCAACCGCCCCGGTCCGGCGAGGGCATCGATGGTGGCCAGCTGCTTGGCCGCCCAGGCGGGCGCCCGCAGACCCAGCAGCATCACGCTGAAGCCGAGCGCGATGCGCTCCGTGACGGCCGCGGCGGCGCTCAGGACCGCGGGGGCGTCGAGCCCGGGGGCCGGGCAGGCCAGATGATCGCCCGCCCACAGGGCGTCGAAGCCCAGCTGCTCGGCAAGCCGGGCGGCGGGGACGATCTGCGGCGGCCCGCCGCTGCGGAGCGGATCGAAGCTCGGCAGGAGGACGCCGCAGCGAGCGCCCACCGGTCAGTTCTCGGCGTCGTCGTCGGTGTCCTCGGTGCCGCCGGTGCGGCGGGGCGGGTACCGGGCCGCCGCTCGCCGCCGATCTCCGGCAGGTTGGCGATCTCCGTGCGCTGGCGCCACTTGGAGTAGTTGTCCTCCATGGCGTCGATCAGCTCGCGCATGAACTTCGGCGAGAGGTTCACGCGCGAGACGACGACGCCGGGAATCTCCTCCTCCTCGACCTCGTGGTCGACACGGGCGAAGGTGATCGTGAACTCGTAGTCGGAGTGGCTGACGTTGGCGAAGTTCGAATAGACGCCGGCCATGATGTCCGGCGAGAAGTGGATGTTGATGTGACGCTCGGGCGTGTTGGGATCGTCCATATGTTCGTAGTATCTCATCGTGCGGATCGTCGTCGTCGCCGTGGGAAGGTTGCGTCCGCCGTTCGCCGACGACATCCAGCACTATCAGAAGCTGTTGGCCGGGCACACGCGGCTCGAGATGGTGGAGGTCCGCGAGGGCGACCAGGTGGCCCGCCGGCTGCCCGACCGGGCGTTCGTCTCGCTGCTGCACCGCGACGGCGAGCGGCCGGACTCGGTGGCGTTCTCGCGCTTTCTGGAGGAGCGGCGCCAGAGCGGCCGCGACCTGTGCTTCGTGATCGGGGGCCCGTTCGGTCTAGAGCTCGACGCACGTCGACCATCGCCTGTCGCTGGGCGAGATCACCCTGCCCCATCAGCTGGCCCGGGTGGTCCTGCTCGAGCAGCTCTACCGCGGCCACAAGATCCTCGCTCGGGAGCCCTATCACTACTGATGAGCGACCTCGAAGTCCACGAACGACGCGAGCGCCACCGGGCGCTCGAGCAGTCCGGCCGCTCCCGCCGCGAGCTGCAGATGTTCGTGCGCCGGCTGGTGTTCCTGCTGGTGGCGGTGGTGGCGCTGATCGCGCTGGGCACGATCGCCTTCATGATCACCGACGGCAAGTCCGCCGGGCTGGCCTTTCTGTGGACGCTGGACACGGTGTCCACCCAGGGCGCGATCGGCATCCCGCCCAGCACCGGCGGGCGCGTGGTCGTCGTCCTGCTGGAGATATTCGGCATAGGTACGCTGTTTTACGGGCTGGCGACCGTCGCGGAGTTCTTCGTGTCGGGCCAGCTCTCCGGCCTGCTCGAGCAGCGCCGCACCCAGCGCATGATCGACTCCTACTCCGACCACTTCATCGTCTGCGGCTTCGGCCGCGTCGGCCGCCAGGTCGCCCGCGACCTGCAGCGGTCCGGGGTCAGCCATGTGGCGATCGACTCCGAGCCGGCCCACCGCGAACGGGCCGAGGCGATGGGGGTGCGCTTCATCGAGAGCTACGCCGCCGACGACGAGGTGCTGCTGAGCGCCGGGATCGAGCGCGCCCGGGCGATCATCGCCTGCGTCGACTCCGATGCCGACAACATCTTCATCGCGCTCAGCGCCCGCGAGCTGCGGCCTGACATCCTGATCGTCGCCCGCGCGTCGGCCGAGGACTCCGAGAAGAAGCTGCTGCGCGCCGGGGCCGACCGGGTGATCTCGCCGTACAAGACGTCCGGCTCGGAGATGGCGCGGGTGGCGCTGCATCCGCAGGTCGGGGGCACCGTCCAGGTCGCCGACTACCGCCTGGAGGAGATCGACGTGCCCGTCGTCCTGCGAGGGCGTCGGCCAGACGGTCGAGCAGGTGCGCGGCGAGTCCGTGATCGTCGCCGTGCGCCGCACCGACGGGCGCCTGGAGCCCCAGCCCTCGCCGGCTCACCGTGATCGAGGCCGGCGACATGCTGGTGGCGATCGGTACGCCGGAGGCGCTCGAGCGGCTCGAGAGCCGTCTTTCAGCCGGTGACGGTGGGCGCGTGAGCGCGCCGGGGGTCATGAGCGCGCCGCTTGACGACCTGCGGGCCGCGGTGCACGCCGCGGCGGCCGCCGTTCGCGGCGACGACGGCGGGCGGCTGGAGGCGCGCGTCGAACGCCCCAAGCGGGCCGGGCAGGGCGACTACTCGACCAACGTCGCCATGCTGCTGGCACCGCCCTGGGTGCCCCGCCGCGCGAGATCGCCGAGCGGGTGGGGGAGGCCCTGACCGGGCTGCTGGGCGACACCCTCGCCGGCTACGAGGTGGCCGGCCCCGGCTTCCTGAACCTGACGATGTCGGACAACTGGCATCGCGAGGCGCTGCGCGTGGTCCTGGAGGCCGGCGAGCGCTTCGGGGCCGGCGGCGCCGGGGAGGCCTCGCGCGTGCTCGTCGAGTTCGTGTCGGCCAACCCGACAGGTCCGCTGGTGGCGGCCAGCGGGCGCCACGCCGCCTACGGCGACGCGCTCTCGCGCATCCTCGCCCACCACGGCCACCAGGTCTCTCGCGAGTACTACTTCAACGACGCCGGCTCGCAGATCCGGCTGCTCGGCGAGTCCGTTCAGGCACGGGCGCGCGGGGACGCCATCCCCGAGAACGGTTACCAGGGCGACTACGTGGCCGAGCTCGCGGGCCAGATCGACGGCGTGGACGCGATGTCCGTGCCTGAGGCCTCCGGGGCGGCGGTCGCCCTCCTGCTCGCTCAGATCAAGGGCACGCTCGAGCGCTACGGGGTTCACTACGACCAGTTCTTCTCCGAACGCGTGCTTCACGAGGGCTCGCCCAGCTATCTGGACCGCGCGCTGGCGCTGGTGGCGCAGGCCGGGCACTCCTACGAGTCAGAGGGCGCGCTGTGGCTGCGCACGACGCAGCTTCGGCGACGACAAGGACCGGGTGCTGCGCCGCTCCGACGGGGCCCCCACCTACTTCGCCGCCGACCTGGCCTACCTGCTGGAGAAGTCCGAGCGGGGGCTGGATCACCAGCTGGTGGCCGTCGGGTCAGATCATCACGGCTATGTCGCGCGGATGAAGGCCGCCTTTGCGGCCCTGGGTGGGCAACCGGAGGCGCTCGAGATGCCGATTCTCCAGTTCGTCCACCTGATTGAGGGTCAGGATCGCGCCGCCATGTCCAAGCGCCGCGGCGATTTCATCACCCTCGACGAGCTGATCGACGAGATCGGCGTCGACGCCACCCGCTACTTCATGCTCCAGCGCTCCCAGGACCGCACCGTCGACCTCGACCTCGAGCTGGCCCGCCGGGAGTCGCCCGAGAACCCCGTCTACTACGTCCAGTACGCCCACGCCCGGATCGTCACCATGCTGGGACGGCTGTCGGCCGAGCGGGTGACGGCCGCCCTGATGGGCGCCGCGGGATGGGGTGAGGGCCCGCTCGAGGGGGCCGAGCGCGACCTCATCAAGGCGCTGGTGGCCTTCCCCGAGGAGATCACGGAGGCCGCCGAGCGCCGGGCGCCGCATCGCATCGCCGCCTACGCGCTGGAGCTCGCCCAGTCGTTCACCGCGTTCTACCGCGACTGCAAGGTGGTGGGCGTCGAGCCCGAGACCGTCGAATCCTTCCGGGTGGCGCTGTCGCAGTCGGCGCGGCAGGTGATCGCCCTCAGCCTGTGGCTCCTCGGTGTGAGCGCGCCCGACTCGATGTAGCGCGAGGGCCCGGCGCACCGGTCTGACCGGCGCGGCGGTCAGACCTCGCGGGCGAGCTCTTCGTCGAGACGGCGTGCGTCGGTGTCGCTGAGCGTGACCGTCCCGGTCGCGAGGCTGGCCGCGTCGGCCTGCCGGGTCCGCCGCCGCCAGCGCGGGATGGTGATCGCCAGCGTGATCACACCGAGGATCACCGCCACCGGCGGCACCACCCACACGAGCAGGTTGAATCCGTGCGCCGGGGGCTTGGCCAGCACCGCCGGCCCGTACTGCTGCACCAGGTCTGACTCGATCTCGCGCTTGGACTTGCCCTGGAGGATGAGGCCGCGGATGTAGTCGCGCTCCTGGAAGGCCTCAGGCGACTGGGCGACGGCCAGCGGCTCGTGGCAGACGACGCACATCACCTCGTTCTCGATCTCCGTGAAGGAGACGCGGGTTGCCGCCGCGGCCGCCGTCGCGGCCGTCATCGGGAACGGCGAGCGCGAGAACGACGACGCCCGTGAGGAGGCGCCTCATGACTTGGCCAGCAGGGGCGTCAGCGTCTGCTTCAGCCACTTCGTGTCGACCGGGAAGCGCTGGAGCGCCTGGATCTTGCCCTGGCGGTTGATGACGAACGTCTCGGGAACGCCGGTCGTCCCGAACGAGCGCACGAAGCTGCCGCTGACGTCGCGCAGCACCGGATAGGTGATGTGGTAGCGGCGGGCGAACTCCTCCGAGGAGGTGGAGGCGTCCTCGTAGGTGACCCCGAGGATCGTCGCTCCCTTGGCGGCCAGCGCGTGCTGCTCGCGGGCCAGCACGGGAGCCTCGGCGGCGCACGGGTCACACCACGAGGCGAACACGTTGAGCACGACGACCTTGCCGCGGAAGTCGGCCAGGCTCTTGCGCTGACCGCCACCGCCCAGCACGGGAAGGGCGTGGCCGGCGTCCGGCGCCGCCGGGAAGCTGCCACGAGCGACCTGCGAATCGATCGACGAGGTGGTGTTCTGCTGCGAGACGCCGAAGGTCAGCAGGGCGAGCAGCGCGATCGCCGCCGCCGCGATCAGACCGGGAAGGATGAACCGCCGCATACGTCTGTGATGGTAATGACAGCCGCGGGTCGGCCCACCGGGGAGTCGATGCCGCTGATTGGGGCTTGTCAGGGTGGGAAGGGGTGCCGATAAGAAGATCATCATGCGCCTCAAGGACATCTACGACTCGATCCCGGACGGCGCCGCTCAGCGCCGGCGCAACAAGCAGCGGCTGGCCGAGCTCGAGCGCGACGGCGAGCGGCGGCGCGCCCGGATCGCCCAGGTCGTCAGCTACGCCGATCTGAGCGGCCGGCTCGTCATGCCGACCTGCCCGCACACGCTGTAGCCGTCGCGTTCATGGCCGGCTGAGCAGCGTCGCGACGACGCTGTCGAGCGTCTCCGCGGAGGCGTTGCGCGTCATCCGGCGAGCGCCAGGCGACGATGCCGTCCGGGCGGACGAGGGCTGCCCCGCTGTCGCTGATACCGTACGCGCCGGGGAAGTCGCCGACCGTGATGACGTGGGTGTCGAGGGGGATCTGCTCGCGTGCTCGGCCGCCGACCCGCCAGCGCGTCGGCCTCGCTCGACCACCGAGCAGCGTCATGTTCGTGCCGAACAGGTCGAGGGTCGAGACCGGCGGGTCGCCGTCGCCGATGGCGACATGGGGGGCCCGCGAGCCGGGGCGTCCTTGAGAGCTGTCGGGATGCTCGTGCAGGAGCGGCTCGGCTGCCGGGTCGGCGTCGCCGTCGGGGATGACGGCGCTCGAGTTGCAGCGCAGACCGATCTCCACCGAGATGTCGTCGACGAGGGGCTGGATGTCCTCGCCTCCCAGATAGGGCGCGACCCGGGTGACGTAGCGGGCGTACGCCTGCTCGACCGTCAGGGCGCCCAGCGGCCGGCGCTCGGCGTCATAGGTGTCGAGCAGCTCGGGGCCGGCCAGGCCCTGGAGCACGAAGGCCAGCTTCCAGGCGAGGTTGTAGGCGTCCTGCACCCCCGTGTTGCCGCCGAAGCCTCCGTTGGGCGGCACCACGTGCGCGGCGTCCCCCGCCAGGAACACCCGGCCCTCGCGATAGCGGGCGGCACAGTCGGCGATCGCCTGCCAACGCGCCACGTCGCGAACGGTGACGGCGATCTCGGGGACGCCGATGGCGGCCCGCAGGAGCTCGAGCGCGCGCCGGTCGTCGATCGTCTCGGCGACGTTGGCCCAGGGGGCGTCGGGGAAGGCGGCGACGATCTCCGGCCGGGCGGTGTCGCCGACCAGGTTGACGACGAGAAAGCCCCGCCGCCCACTGCGATCGAGGCGGAAGAATCCCCGCAGCACCGGGTTGGTGACGTAGTTGACGCCGTGGTAGCGGCCCTCGAGCAGCGGGGAGAGGCTGACGGCCGAGTCGAAGTAGATGGTGATGCTGTTGGAGAGAAGGCCGTGGCCGCGCATCTCGATTCCCAGCCGGTTGCGGATCGGGCTGCGGTTGCCGTCGGCGGCGATGACGTACTTCGCCCTCACCGTTTCCTGTGGCCGGCGGTCGCCGCCGGCGCCGAGGTCCTGGAGGGTGGCGGTGACGCCGTCGTCGTCCTGGTGAAGGTCCGTGCACTCAGTCCGGTAGCTCAGGGTTGCCCCGAGCTCCTGGGCGCGGGCGCGGATCATCGGTTCGAGCGCGTCCTGGTCGATGAAGGTCCGGATCGTCGGGCTGTAGCGCTCGACCCCCGCGTTGAGGTTGGGGAAGTAGCTGGCGATCTCCCGCCCGGCCAGCGACTCCACGTTGTTGATCCCCCCGTTGGGGTCGTACTGCTTGACGGACGTGCGCCGGACCTGGTCCTCGAGCCCGGCGGAGCGCAGGATCTCCATCGTCCGCAGGTGGAAGTGCCCGGCCCGGGGATGAATCGCCGTCCCGCCATGGCGCTCCACCGCCCGGCAGCTGACCCCATGCCGGCCGAGCAGCATCGCCGCCGTCAGCCCCACGAGGCTCCCGCCGACGATCAGCACGTCGACCTCCTCGTCGTGCTGAACCGGTCCGCCGGACGTCATCCTCTCCCTCTCACGGCGGCGCCCACTCTAATGCCTCGGGCGCCTAGAATTGCGCCGACGCGGATGTAGCTCAGTTGGTAGAGCGTCGGCTTCCCAAGCCGAAGGTCGCGAGTTCGAGCCTCGTCGTCCGCTTTCGTTGCCTGCGTGTTGGTGGTTCCGTTTGTAACGAGTTGTTACGAACTATGCCCCGGGGCGGCTCATCGGCGCGCGGATTTCCCTACGCTGCCCGGCGATGGCGACAGGGGCTTGTTCACGGCGGCTCCTGGTGCGGTTGCTGACGTGCGTGATCGCGCAGGCCCTGTGGTTCGGACCGCTGGTCGCCTCGGCGGATGCCTCGGAACGATCGTCGGTGAGCGTGGTGCAGACCAGTGGCGATCTCTCTCAGCGGATGGCGACGATGCCGACCGAGAGCTTCACCAGCCAGGTGCTGCCGGCGCACGTCCCGGTGATCGCAGTCAACGCGGGAATGCGGTATCAGCGGATCACGGGCGTGGGGGGCGCGATGACGGACTCATCGGCGTGGCTGATCGGCGAACAGCTCGGGTCCGGCGCGCGGTCGACGCTGCTGCACAACCTGTTCGGCGCCAACGCCGCCGGGCTGAACTTCATCCGCCTGCCGATGGGCGCGTCTGACTTCACCGCGACTGGGCGGCCGTATTCCTACGACGACCTGCCCGCGGGGCAGTCCGATCCGGCGCTCACGAAGTTCTCGATCGCGCACGATGAGGCCTACATCCTCCCGACGATGCGAGCGGTCTTGAGAATCGATCCGGGCGCGAACACGCTGGCGGAACCGTGGAGTCCGCCGCCGTGGATGAAGGCCAATGACCGCTTCGATGACCTGCGCTTCACGGGCACGCTGCTGCCGGGTGACTGGCCGGTGCTGGCGAACTACTTCGTCAAGTTCCTCCAGGCGTACGCCGCTGCCCGCGTACCGATCCAGGCAGTGACACCCGAGAACGAGCCCCGCGCGCCCGCGTCGTACCCCTCGATGTCGTTTCCCGAGCTCGACGAGCTCAAGTGGGTCACCCAGAACCTGCTGCCGGCGCTCAAGGCGGCGAAGCTGAAGACGCGGGTCTACGGAGGCGACGTGTCCTTCAGCGCGCCGTCCTATGGCATCGAGGTGGCCTCCGGCGGCGCTCGCGCTGGGTTGTACGGCGTTGCCCAGCACTGCTATCACGGCATCCCGTACTTGCTGAACAAGCTGCACTCCACCGACGGCGCCCTCGATCTCCTCGTCAGCGAGTGCGCGGTGGACCTCACGCCGTACGCGGCGTCGGAGATCGTGATCGGGGCGATGCGCAACTGGGCGAGCGCGGTCGCGCTCTGGAACCTCGCGCTGGACCCGAACGGGGGGCCGGTGCAGCCGCCCGACAGTGGCTGCATTCCCTGCCGGGGCATCGTGACCATCAATCCGCGGACGCACGCCGTCACCTACAACCTCGCCTACTACCAGCTCGCGCAGTTCGGCAGGTTCGTCAAGCCCGGCGCGCAGCGGATCGATACCAACCATCTCGTCAGCTACTTCATCGCGAAGCGCAGCAAACGCTACGGGGCGACTCCGGGCGTGGATGACGTGGCGTTCCGCAATCCCGATGGCAGCCTGGCGCTGTTTGCGTACAACAATGCCGGCACGAGCTCGCGATTCGTCGTCAGCTGGGCAGGACATTCCTTCACCTACACGCTGCCCGCCCATGCAACGGTCACATTCGTGTGGAACCGTGCGACCTGACGGAGGGCGTAGGCGGGCGACGCGAGCAGCTCCGACAGCCGATCGGCGCCCAGCGCCACCCGTGGTGACTGCCCGCGTTTCGGCTAATGGCCTCCACCCGGTAACGATGCCTTGTCGTGCGAGAGCCCTAGCGCGCAGCCGACATACCCGCCGATGCACAACAACGCGCTATCGGAAGTGATCCCCGCGATCCCACCACCGGGCACGCTCTTGCACAGGCGCAGCGTTCCGCTTCCCACCACGCCGACGCCGCAGTCCACTTCCTCGCCGGCCTCCTTAGCCCATTTGTTGACCAAGTCCTGACCAGATTTGACTGCCTTGCCGATCGGTCCGAGGTATTGCGTCAAATCGATAAGCACGACGAGCTCGAGGTCCGCTGAGCAACGGCCGAGGTGGGGCGTGAGCAGCGCCCCGACCTCGACGCCGGCCTGCTTAAGCTCCTTGCGCTCGCCGGGCTTCAGTACCACCGGGAAGCCAGCAACACCTGCGGCGAACTCGCTGCCGTCACCGTCTGGCTCCTTGCACTCCGGAGCGCAGACGCCGCAGCTCAGGCGCGGCATGAAGTCCAGATGCCATTTGCCGAACTCCTTCTCGGCGAAGACGTATGCCCCCCAGAAGGACTCGCCGCCGAACAGACCTTTGGTGGCGACGCCGCCACCCGCCCAGATCCAGCCGTTGACACTCAGGTCGGCGGTGCACAGGTCATAACACAGCTGAAGCGCTCCTACGAACCCGGCTTCCAGCTTGAAACCACCCGGCGATCGCTGCAGCATTCTCGACGACGGCCAGGTCTGCAGGCTTCGCTCAGGGCTCTGCGACGGCTCGGCCGAAGCCACAAGATCCGACGGGAACGGCACCGTCGTCGCCCCCAGCGGTCCGAGCTTGGCGATGTACTCCGCGACGATCGCCCGGGCCTGCTTCTCGGTGACGTCCGGCGCCGAACGCAGCTTGCTCTGGTTCCCTTTCGCGCTCTGGTTGGTGGGGGGCGGCTTGGCGGGTTGCTCTGACGGGGATGCGGTCGAGACGGTGTCACTTGCGGCTGGCTGGTCGACCGAGGCGGTGTCGCGCTGGAGCAGCGCGCTCGCGGCAGACGACCGGAACGCGGCAGCGGAGTCGATCGGCGCTGCGAACGGCAACTCCGCGAGGACAATGCGGCTGGCGCTGTCACTTCGATCGGCGCGACGGACCACTGCGCGTTGCAGCCGCCGACTCAGGTCCTCCGTCAGCTCGTCGTCGCGATTCGCGGTGCCGCACAGTCCGCCGCATTGACATGGCCCCTGGCAGCGCGCAAGCTTCCGCGAGGCCGTCCGGCCCGGGACAGCCGCGCCGCGCAACGCCGCTGTAGTCACCCGATTGCCTGCCGCGCGCTGCAAGGCGAGCACCGCGTCGCTGCTCATAAGCGAGGCGGGGGTTGAACGGAGCTCCGCAGTAGTCGCTCGCAGCGACGAGCTGACCACATCGGCTTGCACGTCCGCTCGCTCGTTTCTCGAAACCGATACCCCAGCTTGAGAACTCACGCAAGGACTATCCCAGAACACCCACCGTCTACCAAGTTCCGGGCTCAACCGCGGACTGAATGACGTCGGCGCACCGGTCGGCGCCGTCTTGGTGCGTCGCGGTAAGGGTGATCGTCGCCGCGAAGTTGGGATGGATCGCTGGGCGTGGTCCCAACTAGAGCCGTGGATCGCGGCGCAGGCGCTGCATGATCTGGCGCCACTGCTGCTCTGCTGCCTGGCCTTGGTCGCGAAAAGCTGCGTCCAGCAAGCTCATTTGCGCTTTGCTCAGTCGCGCTTCGAGCTCGGCGCCCTGGCTGGTTGGCGAGAGTTGCCGGACGCGTCGGTCCTCGTCGGGGGTGGTGATCGTCAGTAGACCCTGTGCGTGTAGGTCCCTGATCGGGCGGTGGGCGGCCTGTTTGGTGATTGCGAGAACGCAGAGCAGTTCCCCGATGGAGATGCGGGGATCGCGGCAGACGAAGTAGAGGATCCGGTGATGGGTGCGGCCGAGTCCGCGCTCGGCAAGGATCTGGTCGGGGAGGGCGGTGAACGCGCGGTAGCCGAAGTAGAGATCCTCGATGGCTCGCCGGAGTTCGATCTCACGATCTGGGTCAATCACCTTGACCAAGTTTGACGGATGGGGCAAGCTTAGGTCAACACGGTTGACGCACTTGGAGATTCGTCTTGTTCTCGCAACGAATTGAGGGACTCAAACCTATCACCGATCCGCACGATCCTCAGCGTGATCGATCATCCTGGGATGGTCTCCTTCGCCGGTGGTCTGCCAGCGAGCGAGAGCTTGCCGAGCTGGTCGGGAAGCGTCCCACGGGACGCGCTGCAGTACGGGCCGACCGAAGGCGATCTGGACCTCCGCGCCGCGGTGTCCGGGCAGCTCTGCGCGTTGGGCATCGATGCTCCGCCGGAGCGCGTGATGGTCCTCGCCGGCAGCCAGCAAGGCATCGATCTCGTCGCGAAGCTGTTCATCGACCGCGGCACGCCTGTCGCGGTGCAGTCGCCGACTTACCTCGCGGCACTCCAGGCGTTCCGCCTCTACGGCGCGCGATTCGTCCAGATCCCGCCGAACGGTATGCCGACCGCACGGCTTGCATATGTGGTGCCGACCTTCGCCAACCCCACAGGTACGTGCGCCTCCGACGCAGAGCGCGCGATGCTCGCGACTGGATGCCGTGACACGGGGACCGTGCTGTTCGAGGACGACCCCTACCGCGATCTCATGTACGACCGCTGCGACCGCACGCCGGTGGCCACGCACATGGCCGGTGGCTCCTGGATATACCAGGGATCGTTCTCGAAAACCTTTGCGCCGGGCCTGCGGCTCGGCTTCGTAGCCGCGTCCGAGGACCTCTTCGACCGTCTCGTGATGCTCAAGCAAGCCACCGATCTACACAGCTCTCGAGTGTCGCAGCGGATCGTGTTCGAAGCGATCACCGGTCCCGGATGGAACGCGCGGCTGGCCGATCTCGCCACGCTATACAGAGAACGCCGCAACGCATTCGCGGCCGCCCTGAAGCGCCATCTCGCGCCCCTCGCGAAGTGGGACATACCCAGCGGCGGCCTGTTCTTCTGGCTGCGGCTACGTGACCCGATCGACACCCGACTGCTCCTCCCGCAAGCCATCACACGCGGGATTGCGTTCATGCCCGGTGAGGAGTTCTTCCCGAACGAACCCGAGCTCGGAACCATGAGACTCAACTTCAGCCACGCCGACCCTGCCGAAGCCGACCGCGGGCTGGCCGTGCTCGCAAGCGTGCTCGGCGAACACCGGCAGGCTGCAAGATCAGCCCTATCCGACGGCGGCGGCTGTAGGCAGGTTCATCGAGCGCCCTGAATTCGGCGATGAGCAGGACCCCAGTCGATCAGCACAAGGCGGCTGGCCGGCCCTAACGCGTCGCGGGTTGCATTTGGGCAAAGGGATGATCATGATCGTTGCCGTTTCGCGGGGATAGACCGAGGGCGTGGGGAGCCCGATAACTCGACCGACGGGAATGTGATTCATGAAGAGGCTTTTGATCCGCCGTCCCTCGGCATCGATGGTTGTCGCGCTCACCGCCCTGGTCGTCGCTTTGGGTGGCACGGCGATCGCCGCCACCAAGCTCATGAGCGGCGACAAGCTGATCAAGAAGAGAACGCTCTCGGGCAACCGTCTGCGCAAGCACACGATCACTGGGACCCAGGTCAACCTCAAGAAGCTCGGTAAGGTCCCCACGGCTAGGAGCGCCGATGTCGCAAAGAGCGCGACGAACGCCGGTCACGCCACGGCTGCGGACACGGCGGCGAGCGCTGCCACCGCGACTCACGCCGGAAGCGCCGACTCGGCGACTAACGCCGGTCACGCCACTACCGCCGACACGGCGACTACCGCGGCCAGCGCGAATAGCGCCACAACGGCCACCGACGCGGCCCACGCCACCACCGCGGACACCGTCGCTGGCGTGACCGTGAAGGGCTTCGCGTACCAGACCCCGTCGAACGGGAGCAAGGCGGTGCTGTTCACCATGAACGGGCTGACGGTCACCGCCACCTGCAGCGCGGGCCGAATCGACGCCACGACCAGCGTGGATCACGCTTACATCAGCTCGTCATGGGTGAGCGGGGCGAGCACTCCCGCACGGGCTACCGACACCGACTTCAACACCAACGAGACCTTCCTCGCGAGCTCGACCACCGGCGCGGAGACTGGCTCCATCGAGTATGTGCGCCCCGGCGGCCAGCGGGTCTCAGTGAGCCTGCAGTCGGACTTGGCGACCGCATGCACGGTGAGTGGCCACGCCTTCGGCTCAGGCTGATCGGCCAAACATCCGAGAGGTAAGCGCACCGGTGAGATCAAAGGCGAGTGGTCCATCCTCCATTCCCGAGTCATGGATGCTGCCGGCCGGCTCTTGTCATGACTCACCCTTTGGCATGGCGACCGGATTAGCAGCTTCCTCGCTGCCGGTCGCCCGCATCTGGATTCGCTGTCTCGCTACCGGAGTTTGTGCCGAGCGGTAGCCAGATGCGATCTGGGCAGCGGTCTTGCTGTGGCCATGGCTCGCCCGGGCTCAGGACGACAGCGCGGCGAAGGTGACGTCGAGTATGGGTTGGCGGCGAAGGTAGGCCTGTTCCAGTGCGCGATGGGCGCGACGCGAGACGTGGCTGTACCAATCGCCTGGGTTGTCCGTGAGCAGGCTCATCGAGACATAGTTTCGGCGATTCGGGGAGTAGAGCTGAACGTTGGCCTGCGGGTTGGTGATCGACGTTGGCGACCAACTGACCTCCGCGCCACCACCCGACGCGGTGGTCTTACAGCACGCGGTGACCCGCAGATGTCTCCAGCCGTGAGCGAGGAGGGTCCGGATCTGCGCCTGGAGGAGCTGGAGCCCGCGCATTTGCAACGCTGAGATGGCGATCGAGCGAAATCGCCGCGGATCCTGGGTACCGATCACACCGCTGACCGTGACAAGCGAGGCCAACACCTGGCCGCCAGCGGCTATCGGCAAGTCGGCCGTCGCGGGAGCTGGGATTACTCCAGAGCCGCATCCCGTCAGGGTCGTGACCATCGCGAGCACCACCGCCCACCGTCCCAAGCGCTGCATACCGCACAACGCTACCTCGACCGGGACGACGAATGCTCCTATCGTCGCCGCTGCACAGGACCGCGCCTCCGCCGGTTCATCTCGTTCAGGACTACTGCGCCCCGCCGCTGCACAGGCGCCGGCGCGACGCCGGGCGCCTCCAGACGAGCGGACCTCGCGGCAATCGCTCGCCTCGCGTGGCCGCCGTCGCCGCGGACGCGAGCGGCGCTGGCGGTTGGTGGCAGCGCCGCCGTGGCCGAGGGTCCGGAACCTCGGACTGTTGGCAAACCGCGGCTGACCGGTGGTTCGTGTCGTTGTGGAAGGGGTGGAGGGGGCTGGGCGCGGCGTCTGCGGCGTTGCGTCGGATCGGCCCGTTATTGTTTTTGCCGGTTTCATCGAGCCGGGGGTGCAGCGGGTTATGAAGATTGGTTTTTGCATGTTGCTGTGGACGGCGCGTGTCGATGTCTCTCAGCGGCGCCTGCTGGAGGACATCAAGGCCACCGGCTATGACGGTGTCGAGATCCCGGTCTTTGAGGGCGAGCCCGACGAGTACGCCAGGCTCGGGGAGATGCTCGACGAGATCGGGCTCGAGCGCACGGCGATCACGGTCGTTCCGACCGAGGCGACGAACCCGGTGGCTGACGATCCGGCCATCCGCCGGGCCGCAGTCGCCTACATCAACCATTGCGTGGACTGCTGTCAGGCCCTCGGCGCGGAGCAACTCGCCGGCCCGCTTCAGCAGACCCTCGGATACTTCTCCGGAGCGGCGCCGTCAGATCGCGAGCGGGCGCGAGCGCGGGAGGTTCATCTCGCCGCCGGCGACTATGCCGCCGACCGGGGGGTTCGGCTGGTGCTCGAAGCCGTCAATCGATTCGAGACCTACTTCGCCAACACGATGGACGATCTCGCGGCCTATCTCGACGCGGTGGGCCATCCGGCGGTCACCGGCATGTATGACACCTTTCACGCCAACATCGAGGAGCGCGATCCGGTGGCGGCGCTGAGCGCGAACTCGCGTCACGTCAGCTATGTCCACGTGTCTGAGAACGATCGCGGCGTGCCCGGGCGGGGCCACGTTCCCTGGGCCGAGACGTTCTCGACCCTGAAGCGGATCGGCTACGACGGCTGGCTGACGATCGAGGCCTTCGGCCGTGGGTTACCCGAGCTGGCGGCGGCCACCCGCATCTGGCGAGACTTGTCCGAGAGCCCCGAGATCGTCTATCGCGAGGGCTTCACCCACATTCGCGATGGTTGGGCGAGCGCCTGAGATGGCGATGCTGCGAAACGGACGCGTCCGTCATTCCGTGGTCTTTCGTCTCGCCCACGCTGAAGGCTCTCCGGCGCAGGCCGACTTCCTGGCGGCGATCGCGGCCCTGGGAGCGATCGCCGGCGTCGAGGAGTTCGAGCTGATGCGTGAGGTCAGCCCAAAGAACGACTTTCAGTTCGCCCTGACAATGGAGTTCGCCAGCCAATCCATGTACGAGGCCTACAACGCCCATCCAGATCACGTCGCTTTCGTCGCCGCTCGCTGGGTGCCGGAGGTCGTCGACTTCCTGGAGGTCGACACCGTGGCGCTGTGACCGCGCCCGACGAGTCAACTCCAGCGCCCGGAGCTGACGTCCCAGGGGACGGTGCACACGTTCCGCGCCGACTTAGGACCCGCACGACGCGCCGCCTGCTGAATCGGATGGTCGCGTGTTCGGCCGGCGCGGGAGCCGACGACGGCGACGATCGTGAGTGGCCCGCTCGTGACGAGGCGAAGAAGTCTCGCCGGCCGGACATGCCAGCGCGGGCCCGCTCGCGGCGTCAGCAGGCCGCTGGATCACGGTGTGGACGGCTGGCTGAGTGAGGACGGCTGGCTGATGGCGCGCGTTGGGACGGTGCGCTCATCGACTAGCGCTCGCCGGCCGTCCAATCCGGTCTGCGTTTGCGCAACTGATCGAGTTTCGCTCGCGCGCTCTTCTCCTCATTCCGGCTGACCGTGAGCTTGAAGGCGAGGGCCCTCTCCCTCGGATCACCGGAAGCCTCGGCCTGTTTGTGCGCGGCCTTGTCGGCCTTGAGCTTGTCCGCCTTTGCCTGCCAGCGGCGGTAGGCCGTGTTCATCTCTCCCTCGGTCGGCGCTGGTGCACGTGACCCCGCTCGGTCGACCCGCTGGCGTCGGCGCCGGCGCTCGTGAACCGGCTGGCTCAGGCGCGTTCACCCAGTCCGGCAGGGCAGGCACATCTTCGGCCGTGCCCGCCGCGCCAGCGGCGGAAGATCGGCCAGCACGGACCGGGCCTGCGCCCGAGTCTGCGAGGCGTAGAGCGTTCCGAGTCGATCCTCGAGCTCGTCGGTGGTGAGGCGGCCGTCGGACATGTGCTGGCTGAGGACCTCAGCGATCAGCTCGCGGTCGACGTCGGCGATGCGGAGGTTGCCGGAATCCGCCGCTTGCTGGCGTGCGGCGGGGGTGGACGGCCTCGCGGTCGACGACATTCCGAGCGCCTCTGCTCCTCGCTCGATCGCCGCGGCGTCCCGCTCGCGCGCCTGCGCATCCTGTCGCTCGACGACCGCATGGCGGTCGAGCTCGACTTTCGCCCGGTCCGCCGGGTCGTAGCGCACCGGAATGATGTCCCCCACTGCCGCCGACGCAAGCGTACGGTCGAAGGCACGGCGAGAGATCTCCGCGGTCGAGCCGTCCTCGAACTTCACGCGCAGCCGGTACCGGCACGCGCTCGTCATCCCGCTCTCGACCTCAGTGGCATAGATCTTCTTCTCGAGCACCAACGCCTGGGCCTGAGCTCCGTCCCGGCGCAGCTTGTGCCGATCGAACATGTGCTGCCGCTCCTTCTGCCGAGATGCCGACCGAACCCTGCGCTGAAGCCTAACCGGCCCGAGCGGTGGCAGGCCCGGCGCTACCGCCTCACGCGGATGGCGCGGTCGAGTCGTGCGAGGGCGTTCGGGACGCCGCGTCCGTGCTCGTCGCGCAGCTCCGCGGTGGGGAAGCCGGATTGGATCATGGTCATGAGCGTACGGCCGTCCTGGTCCTCAAAGATGAACTCGACGGAGAAGTCAAAGCTTGGCCGGTCGGGACGATGCTCGGTGGTGGCAATCACGAGCCGCTGCGGGCGCTCCACGATCTCAAAGACGCTCCGGTGCTGGTAGAGGTGGTCCGGCGAGGGACCGAACGTGACCGTCCACAGGCCGCCCACTCGGAGGTCGCATTCGGACCTGACAATCCAGCCCGGGTCGTCAGTGCCGTAGAAGGCCTCTTGCCCACCCTGTGAGGTGAACGCCTCGAAGACGACCTCGGGCGGCGCGTCGATCACGCGGGCAAGTCGCAATTCGTCGGTCATTGGCGCTCGTCGACGTAGGCGCCGAAGCGGTCCAGCCGGCCCTGCCAGACGCGCCGGTAGTCGTCGATCCAGTTTGTCGCGTCCTCGAGCTGCGCTGGTCCGAGCCGGCATTCGCGCGCGCGGCCCACCTTCTTTGTGATGACGAGGTCGACGGTCTCGAGGATGCCGACGTGCTTCTTGAGACCGTTGAGCGTCAGGCCGAACGGTTCGGCGAGCTCACCGATCGTCGCCGGCCCTCGCGCGAGCCGTTCAAGGATGCTGCGGCGGGTCGGGTCCGAGAGCGCGAAGAACGTCCGGTCCAATGTATGGTTATGCTGCACCGATTGGTGCACTATACCGCAGAGGGAGGGCACTGAGCTCGACCGAGGAGGATGCGTGAACGGCGCCGACCTACGTCCCCCGTCCAGAGAGGAGAGACCCATGACCCAGCGTGATCTGCGACATGTCGATGTCGCTCGACGGCTACGTCACCGGACCAAACGACAGCCGCGAGAATCCGTTCGGCGACGGCGCCGAGATCCTGCACGACTGGATCTTCGACGCAGCGACCGACGAGGACCGGGCCATCCTGCAGGACCTGCGTGACAGCGTCGGCGCCGTCGTCATGGGCCGCACATCGTTTGACAAGAACGAGGGCGACGGCGGCTGGGGCGAGGGCGGCCCCCTCGGCGACACTCCCTGCTTCGTCGTCACGCACCAGGCGCCGCGAACATCGCATTCGTCGATCTACACCTTCGTCACGGACGGCGCAGCCGCCGCGATCGCACAGGCCAAGCAGACGGCGGGCGACAAGAAGGTCAGCCTGTTCGGGGCGACCGTCATGCAGCAGGCGCTCCCCCTGGGCCTGGTCGACGAGATCCGCGTGCACGTGATCCCCGTGCTGCTCGGTCGCGGCACGCCGCTGTTCGCGACGCTGGACTCGGCGATCAGCCTCGAACGGACCCAGGCGGTGGCGACCCCGGCCGCGACCCACCTGGGATTCAGCGTGCTGCGCTAGTGGAACGAGACACCAGGGACCACCCGACGCCCGGCGTCCGCCTCGGGACGCAGGGACCATGAGCCTGGTCACCTTCAGGAGAATCTGGCCAGGAAACGCCTGGAGGCGGTGCGGCTGGTGGTCAGCCGCTTGTCGGCAAGTCCGATCTCCTCGATTCGGCCGTGGCGGACCTTGAGCACGCCGCGGCTCGAGTCCCGCCGGGGCGAGGTACCAGGAGTTCAGCCCGATCTGGAACCGCCGTCCGACCTTCAGCCGCCGGGCGACGGCGGCGAGCTTGGCCCCCGGGTGCACGCCGCGGAGCGCGTAGCTGTGGTTGGCGGTCAGGACGAGGATGGCGCGGCCGTGCACGCGCGCTCGCTCGCGCCGTGAGAGCGTCCGGAGCAGAGCGGGGGAGGGGTAGCCGACGCGGATGGCGTTCACCGTCGGGCAGAAGAAGTCCATGTAGCGGCGATGGCGGGTGGAGAAGGTGGCGAACAGGCGGCGGGTCTGACCCCGGGTCATGCCCAGTCTGACCGGCCCGAGGGACGAGCCGACGATGACACCGGGGGCCCGCGTGCAGGCGGCGTCGGGACCGAATGGGGTCGAGACCGGCGCCTTACCCATCGGCCGACCGCCGTAGATCACGGTGCCGTGCGCGTCTTGATAGGTCATCCACGGGATCGTCGGCTGCTGATCCACGCCGGGCTTGCTGAAGTCACAGACCCCGTTGGGGAACAGCGCCTGCAGCTGCGCCCACTGCGCGTCGGTGAAGGGAATCGGACCGTAGTTGGCCGAGCGATCGAGCGGTCTCAGCTGGCACTTGTTGGCGTCAGTCGTGATCGGGTCGCCGGCGACGGTGCGTGGCGTCCCGTAGATCGGCACGACGCCGGGCGGGCAGAGCCCGTCGGAGAGCTTGGTCCCGGTTCCGTCGTAGCACTCGTCGCCGAGGTCGGAGGGCTTGTCGGCAGCGATCTTCTGCGCCTGCGTCTTCGCGCTGCCGTCCTGCTCGACAGCGCCCAGCCAGCGATCCATGGCGATCAGGCTGGTGAGGTTGCACTGGGTGTCGCCGATGATCGGTGCCGGGCCCTCCCAGATCAGCTGGTTGTCGTGGTTGCCGTGCTCGCGATCCAGGCGCGCGCGTACCGCGAACGCTCGGTAGGCGTCGTGGAAGGCGCCCGGGTCGGGGCCGCGGCAGTCGATGATCGCGGTCTGGTCGAGGTTGTTGGTCTCGTTGATCATGCCGCTGCGGTAGGCGTTCGCCATCGCGGCGCCGCGCGTGGCGATCCGGCTCGCGGTGGGGTTGGTATCGATGTCCACCCCGCCGATCCGCTGGTTGACGTCGACGAACTGCCCGGGGAGGATCTTGCCCTGCTGCAGGGCGGCGAGGCCGTACTCCACGCCGACGTTGTCGATCGGCGGGACGGCGAAGCCGTGGCCGGCCTGCTTCTCACTCCCGGACCAATACGACTTCGGATCGGGGCCGAAGATGTTGATCGCCGCGTCCTGGATGTCGCAGCGAACGCCGGTGGGGTTGCTCTGGGCGTTGTAGCGCTGGGCGTCAGTGACGCCCGAGCACTTGTCCGTCGGCACGGCCACGTGCCACTGGGCGTTGTCGCTGACTTCGGAGTTGACGATCGACACGTGCCCCTCGACGTCGGCCATCTGCGTCGGGCTCCACGCCACGCCGGTCCCCCATTTCGCCGGGTCGGTGAAGTAGGCCAGCAGCAGGTGGTAGTCGAGGAACTGGGTTGCCGTCCCCCATGCGTCGGGGAACGAGCAGGTCGGCAGGATCCCCTGATAGATGCCCGGGTAGGCGTTGGCGATCCACTGCTGCGCCAGCGAGCCTCCCGAGCACCCGGTTCCGATCGTGTAACGGATCGTCCCGTAGCGATCGATCAGATGCTCCTTGGCCATGATCAGCGACTCGGCTTGAAGCGGCAGGTTGCAGTTGTGGCCGCTGTAGTCCAGCGCGGTCGACATCACGGCGAAGCCGGCACCGAGCGCGTACTGACCGCTATCCGCCGTCGCCGGCACGGCTGCCGTAGAGACCGGAGAGGGGTTGAAGGTGGTCACGCTCGGCGCGGTTCCGGTCCGGTAGTCGACGCCGCACGAGACTCCGTGGGTGATCAGCAGCTTGTGGTTGAACTGGGGTTGGGGCGCCAGCGCGCTCCACGGCTCACCCGGCTTGAACAGCGCGGCGATCTGGTACTGGTCTCGATCTTCATAGCCGGTCTCGACGCGAACGATGAACGGCAGGGTCGCCCCCGTCTGCGTCGTGGTCGTGGCGACGTCGGTAGGCGGGCTCGCCGGGTCGTAGGGCTGCAGGCCGCTCTTGGTGGAGTCAGTCGACTTGTAGTAGTAGCTGTAGGTCGTCGGCTTGTCACACGCCGCGTCAACCGCGCCCGGCCTCACAGCCCCACGGCTGGAGCTGAGGTCCGCTGAGGATCGGGCCCCCGATCGGGTGGTTGGTGATCGTCAGGTGCGCCCCGTGACCGTCGGGAAGTCGAGCGGTCAGCACGTTGGGCCCGCTGGCAAGCCCGGTCACCAGACCCTCGAGTTTTCCGCTGCCGAGAACGGCGAATTCACGCGTGACCTCGCGCCCGTTGACGTCCAGCCGTGTCCGGGCGGCCGAGGCCCCGGGCGGGAGGACGACCTGCACCAGCGCCTCGCCACCCGTGACCAGGTCAGCCCGCGTGGACAGCACCGCCAGGCGAACCAGATGCGATCGGCTGATGCGGACCGCGTCCGAGCGCGCCGACGGTGCCGAGGCTGCCGCCGCGCTGACCACGAACGCCACCGCCGCGAGGACCGACACCAGAATTCGCCGCCGCACCTAGACCATCCTCTCCGCCTCCGGGGGCCGCGATCCTAGTCGTTCTTCCACTTTCCTGTCAACTGGATCACGCCGGGCGATACCGGCGCAGATTCACTGGCCGCCGCCGTCCCGGGCCCTCTACCGGGTCAGCCGGATGGTGAGTCGGCGGATTTCCGGGCCGGCGCCGCCGCGGATGGTGATGGTGGCGGTGAGCCTGTCAAGGCGTGGGCTGCGCAGCCAGCGCCCGGCCTGCTTGGCAGGGATGAGGAGGAGGCTGACATGACCGGGCCGCAGCTGTGTCGCCCTGGCCGCTGCGATGCGATGGGCGCCGCCGCGAGCGGTCGCTGTGAGCGTGATGGGTCGGCTGCGGAAGGCACGCCTGCCTGACGCCCTGACCTTGAGGGTGATGCCTCCGCGAGCGATCCGTCGGCGCGACTGGCGCCGCGCGGTCGCGATCTTGAGGCGCGGCGCGGGTGGTGGCGGGAGTTCCGAGAGGAAGGATGGTCTCGAGAGACCGGTGCTGTTGCCAGTGATCATCGCCAGCGGCGAGGGCGATCCGTGGCTGTGAGGCGGGTATTCGCTGACGGTGTTGCTGAACCAGTTGGCGACGAAGATGTCGCCGAAGACGTCGAGGTCCAGTCCGACCGGGGCAGCCATCGCCGGCGCCGTGCCGGACAGGAGGCTGAGCGGGGGTGCGGGTCCGGCGGCGGACCCCGCGAAGGTGTCGACCTGCGAGGCCGCCGCGTCGGCCACCACGAGGTTGCCAGTTCGGTCGACGCGCCCGCGCCTTGAATCGTCACCGGCGCAGTGTCCGGAAGCGACGGAATCACGACGTTCCCGCTGTAGAAGCCCGGCCCCACCTCGATCTGCGCTGACGAGGCCGCGCCGCTGCGCACGTCCTGGGCGGCGCGAGTGACCGCCGCCTGAACCGACGCACACCCCGAAACGCACGTCGGGTCGCCGCCGCCCGGCGCGACAAACAGGATCTCGTTGCCCTGAGCAGACGCCGATGCGACCGCCGCACCCATCGTCCAGCCCAACCCGCAAACCACGAGCATCGACGCTCGCGCCAGGCCGCGCCCCAGAAAACCAAGCATCCGCGCCTCCTCGAGACCGCCTCCCAGCGCAAGAACAGCGCAGACTCGCACACCTCACCGCGGCAAATCAAGATCGCCGAGGCGATCACCCGGCGTGTCAGTCAAACCGGACCAGGTCCTTGAAGATCAGTCGACCCCAGGTGTTTCCGCGCGCCTGGACGAGCAGTCCACCGTCCGACAGCCCGCCAAGCTGGATCGGCGAGAAACCCAGAGCTTGCGCAAGCGCACTGATCTCCGCTGCTGCGTCCTCGTCGTCGCTTGCCAGGAACACGACTCTCCGGCCACCGTTCACGGCCGGATCCTGGTCCAGGACGGCGGCGACCAGGTGGTTGAAGCCCTTGACCAGTCTCGCGCCGGTGAAGGCCTCCGCGACGACCTTGGAGGAAGGCTGTCCTCCCAGTTCTTCAGGGGACACGCCGTACGCATTGGTGACATCGATGATCGTCTTACCCTGCCAGCTCGGCAGCGCCTTCGCGACGTCCGGGTGGGACTCGAAGCGGACCGCCAGAAAGATGGTGTCCGCCGTGACCGCCTCCGCCAGTCGGGTGGGGGTGATCTCGGGTCCGATCGCGGCCGCATCGGATGCGAAGCTTTCCGGGTCGCGAGTAGTGGCAACGGATACCTCAATGCCGTTTCGGGCAAACGCCTTGGCAAGAGCTTGGCCGATGTTGCCGAAGCCGATAATTGCGTAACTCATGCTGTTCTCCTTTTGTCGTGCCACGCTCTGCGGGTTCCGGTGTCGAATGGAGTGACCAGAGGGGCGGTGGGCGTCAGACTTGCGCGAGGCCGCCGTCGACGTGGACCTCGCTGGCGGTCATGAAGCTGCTGTCTGGCGACGCGAGAAAGGCGGCCACCGCGGCGAGCTCCGCCGGTTCGCCCATGCGCTGCAGCGGGTTCATTGCGGCGAACGCCTTCTGGCCTTCCTCGCCGAGCGCTTCCTTCGCGAGATCGGTCGCCGTCGGCCCGGGCGTCAGAACGTTGACCCGGATGCCGGTGCCCTTCAGGTCGTGTGCCCAGGTCTTGGCGAGGTTGCGCACCGCCGCCTTGCTGGCGCTGTAGGCGGTGAATGCCGGGGCGCCCGTGGTGCCCGCGCTCGATCCCGTCAGGATGATCGAACCACCCTCGCTCATCAGGGGCAGCGCCTTCTGGACCGTGAAGATCGATCCCTTCACGTTGGTGTCGAAGATCTCGTCAAGGTGCTCGGCGTCGATCTCGCCGAGCGGGAGCTGGCTTCCCGCCCCGGCATTGGCAAAGACGATGTCGAGGGTTCCGCGCTCGGCTTTCACTGCCGCGTACAGCCGATCGAGGTCGTCCAGGTTTGAGACCGACCCCTGCACCGCGCGGGCGCTGGACCCGAGCTCGGCCACCGCGGCGTCGAGCGCCTCCTGCCGGCGGCCGAAGATGAAGACGAAGGCGCCCTCATCGATGAAGCGCTTCGCCGCGGCGCGGCCGATGCCGGTAGCGCCGCCGGTGATCACGGCGGTCTTTCCACTCAGTCTGGTCATGCCATCGAGCTGTCTCATAAGTACTCCAGTCGCTTGGTCGTCCGTGCTATGCACACCGGTCTGAGTACTTAACCTACCGGGTCGCCGAGCGGGATGCAAGCTATGCACACCGGTCAGTACCATCTCGGCTACGCTAGACCGATGACGGAGTTGGAGAAGGGACCGCGAGGCCTGCGCCGCGGGAGGGGTGCGCGAGAACGCATCCTCGGCGCTTCACAGCAACTGTTCCGGGATCAGGGCATCAACTGCACCGGCATGGACCAGCTCTGCGCGGTCGCCGGGGTGTCCAAACGCACGCTGTACCAGCACTTCCGCGGCAAGGACGAGTTGATCGCCGAACACCTGCGTCGGTTCGACCCCGACATCCTGCCCGAGGTGTTTGACCGCGCCGATCTGACGCCCCGCGAGCGGCTCCTCGCTGTCTTCGACATCCACCCGCCGCTGTGCCCGTTCATCGCCGCGGCCGTCGAAATCCCCGACCCGGGCCACCCGGCACGCGGATACGCCCGCGACTACAAGGAGGCCTTTGCCGCGCGGCTCACCGAGACCGCCCGCGAGGCCGGCGCCGCCAACCCCGAGCAGCTCGGCGAGCAACTGGCGCTGCTCCTGGATGGCGCCTCGGCCCGCAGCCGAGTCCTCAACGCCTCAACCTTTTCCGCCGCCGCCGCCATCGCAGCCGTCCTCATCGACAACGCCCTCCCCACGGCAGCGGTACCGCCCGGCACAAGCTGATCGGGCGCCGCGGTCAGACCCTGATCTCAGGCACAGGCGACCGCGGCGTCCCCTTCGGCTGCCAGGGCGCTCCGCAGCTCGACGCGGGAGCCGATGCCGAGCTTGCTGAAGACCTTGGCGAGGTGGTACTCCGCAGTGCGCGGGCTCACGAACAGCCGGGTCCCGATCTCGGGGTTCGACAGCCCGGCCGCCGCCATCTGGGCGATCTGCGCTTCGCGTGCGGTCAGGGCGTCGAGCGTCTCGGGGCGGCGACGCCGGACGGTCGTGCCGGTCGCGAGCAGCTCGCGCTGGGCTCGCTCGGCGAAGCGGATCATCCCCATGCTGGTGAGCATCTCGTACGCGAGGCCGAGCTGGTCGCGCGCCTCGCGGCGACGGCGTTGGCGACGCAGCCATTCGCCGTAGAGCAGGTGGGTGCGTGCCAGTTCGATCCGGTTCGCCGCGCGGGTCAGCAGCTCCAGCGCCTGGCGGTACTCGTGCTCGGGGTCGTGTGCTGTGGCCAGCGCGCGGGACCGCGCCGCGACGCCGTGAAAGAAGTCCGTGTCCGTCGCGCGAGCCACGTCGTCCAGCGCCTCGACCGCCTCGTGTGCGGCGTCGGCGGCCCCGCATCGAACCGCGGCTTCGACCAGCTCCGGCAACACCCACACCGCCGACCCGCTGTCGATCGGTTCTGCTCGCGCCTCGCGGGCTGCGGCGAAGGCCTCCTTGTACCGGCCGCGACCGATCTCGAAGACGGCGACCGCCCACTGGATGAGACCGGGGGCCCGGCCGGTCAACGATGGGGCGATATCACGGCTGCGACTGACCAGACCCCGGAACTCGGCTTCGCTGCCGGTGAAGGCGGCGAGAGCGAAGGCGGGCGAGACGATCTCGTTCTGTCCGCTGGTGGCTTCGACCACTGCCGTCGCCTCGGCATGGGCGATGCGCGCGGCCCGGAAGTCACCGGCCTCCATGTTCGATTCGGCAAGGGTGGAGAGGGCGAAGGGAAGCATCGCGAGCACACCCGCTTCCCGAGCATGGCGGATGTGGCGCTCGCAGAGGCTCTGGACCGTGGCGTAGTCGTAGGCGTCGGCGCCGACCATGCCAGCCAGCCATCCCCATCGCACCCGCAGTTCGGCAGGCACATCATCGGAAAGGAAGGCGCGAGCGGCGTGCTTCATCGCCCCGGCGGCCGCTACGAACCCGTCCGTCGCGAGCACGGCAAGCGCCTCAATGAGGAGATCGGTCGGCGACGGTGACGGTGGTTGCGGCAGGGCGCGGGCTGCTTGTCCGATGGCGCGCAGCTGGGACCCGTCGCCGCGCCGGCAGAGATCAGGTTCCCGCTGAGAGCGCGTACAAGGAGGCGTCCCTTGGAGAGTCGCGCGTCGAGCGGACTTGCAGCATGGTCGCTGCTTCGTGAAGCAGTCGCGGCGCCTCGTCGCGACTGGCGGCGGCCGCGATCTCGCCGGCGAGCATCTGCGCGCGCGCGGCCCGGAGCTCGTCGGGTGGGCCCTGGCGGACGGAGGCCAGCAGCGCGAGGGCACGCTCTCCGTCTCCGGCTTGATGTTTGGCACGAGCGGCTGCCAGCGCACGGTCGCAGCGCTGGGCTGGGGCGATCGTCAGCTCGGCCGCGGGCTCCAGGAACGCGGCGGCCGCGGCGAGCCCGCCGCGGGCCTGCGCGCGGCCGGCAGAGCTCTGCGAGCTCCGCGGCGACCTCGTCGTCGAGCGTCGGGGCCCCGTGGGCCAGATGCCAGGCCCGGCGGTCTGCGTCGACTCCCGGGTCGCTCGCGTCCGCCAACGTCCGGTGGACAGCTCGGCGATCCTGCGCCGAGGCCGCGCGGTAGACCACGGACCGCACGATCGGATGGCTGAAGCGGACCGTGCCTTCGAACTCGGCCAACTCGGCCCGTGCCGCCGGATCGCCGGCCTCGCGACCGATGGCCAAGCGCTCCGCCGCCCGCCACAGCAGGCCGGTATCGCCGGCCGGCTCGGCGGCGGCGATCAGCAGCAACCTCCGCGTCTGTTCCGGAAGCGCCCCGAGCCGCCCCAACAGGCTTGCCTCCACCCGTCGTGGCGCACTCGCCGCGCCCGGCAGGCCGAAACCGCCGGCCAGCCGCTGCGGCGACAGGCTGCGAGCGAACTCCAGCAGCGCAAACGGGTTGCCACGAGCCTCGTCGATGATCTGATCGCGCACCCGATCATCCAGCGGCGCAGACACCACCTGAGCAAGGAGAGCCCGGGAATCGGCGCCGCTCAGCTGCTCGACGGCGAGCTCCGGGATGCCTTCGAAATCGGCGGGGCAGCGGTCGGACTCACGCCGCGCGAAGACGAGCGCTACGGACTCGCCGGCGATGCGCCGGGCAACGAAGGCCAGCGCCTGCGCCGAGGCCCGGTCCAGCCACTGCACATCGTCGATGAAAGACAGACAAGCGGGTGGTCATCGGATTGGTCGGCGAGAAGCCCGAGGACCGCCAGATTGACCATGAGCCGATCCGGTGCTGGGCCGTCCTGCAGGCCGAACGCCGTCTCCAGCGCCGCGCACTGCGGGCGCGGGAGGGCGTCCTTGCGGTCGAGCAAGGGAGCACACAGCTGATGCACCCCGGCGAACGGCAGCTCCATCTCCGACTGGACCCCGGCGGCTCGTTGAACGCGGCACCCGGCCGCTCGCTGTTCGAGGTAGTCCAAAAGCGATGACTTGCCGACGCCGGGCTCCCCGCAGACGACGAGCGCACAGCTAGCACCTGGCGCACCGTCTCCAGCAGCGTGTCGAGCTCGCGGCGTTCGGCGGCACGCCCGACGAGCACGAGTTACCGCGCCTCCCAGGTGATCCGGTGCTGCTCCAAGACGTCACATTCCCCCTCGTCTCTCGGTACCGCCGGACGCCGTCGGGTCCCTCGCCCAGTCAACCGCCGTGCAGAGACCACGGGACTGACGGATGCGATCGTGCCCCCGCAGGGCACAGTGGGGCTCGCTTGGGCAGTCAACGTCAAGGAGGCCTCATGGGCACCATCACCGTCGGCCAGGAGAACTCGACGCCGATCGAGCTGTACTACGAGGACCACGGCAGCGGGCCGCCGGTCGTGCTGCTGGCCGGCTGGCCGCTGGACAGCCGCTCCTGGGAGCCGCAGCTGCCCCGCTGCTCGCGGCCGGCCATCGCGTGATCACTCTACGACCGCCGCGGGTTCGGCCGGTCGAGCCGCCCGACGACGGGCTATGACTTCGACACGCTCGCCGCCGACCTGGACACGTGCTGACGAGCTCGACCTGCAGCGACGTCACGCTGGTCGGGTTCTCGCTCGGCACCGGCGAGCTGGCCCGCTACATCGGCACCCACGGGACCGAGCGCCTGAGGGGCTGCGTGTTCATCGAGACGCCTCGCGCCGTCGTTCGCCAAGTCCGCCGAGAACCCGACGGGGTCGACCAGGCCGGCGTGGCCGCGTCCAGCAGGCGATCCTCGACGACCGGTTCACGTGGCTGACCGGCCTGCTCGGCGACCTGTTCAACCTCGACGAGAACCTCGGCACAGCGGATCAGCGAGGAGACCGTCCGCAGCCACCTGGAACGCCGGCGCCGACGCGTCGCCGATCGCGACCTGGGCGTGCCCGCCCGGCTGGCTCGAGGACTTCAGCGCGGACATCAAGCGGATCGACGTCCCGACGCTCATCCTGCACGGCACCGCCGACCGGATCCTGCCGATCGACGGGCAGGGCCGGCGTCTGCACGCCGCGCTGCCCGACGCCCGCTACGTCGAGATCGACGGCGGGCCGCACGTCATGTGCGTCACCCACGCCGCGGAGGTCAACCGACGAGCTCCTCGCGTTCCTGCGGCCAGCCCGCGCCGGCCACCGCCGCCGCCTAACCCACCGCCCAGCCATCAGAAAAGGAAGTCAGCCATGGCCGTCCAGTCCCGGATCGTCCTCGAGCCGTCCGCCCAGGGCATCGTCGATGCCACCTCGACGCCGCCGTTCCTCTACGAGCTCGAGCCCGCCGCGGCCCGCAAGGTCCTCGATGACCTGCAGGCCGCGCCGGTCGACAAGCTGCCCGATCGACGAGGAGTGGATCACCGTCCCGGCCGAGGTCGGCGACGTCCGCGTGCGCATCATCCGCCCGGCCGGCGCGACCGGGGTGCTGCCGGTCGATCATCTACATGCACGGCGGCGGCTGGATCCTCGGCAACGCCGCCACGCACGACCGGCTCGTGCGCGAGCTCGCCGTCGGCGCGCGCGCGGCGCTGCTGTTCGTCGAGTACCCGAACTCGCCCGAGGCGCACTATCCGGTGGCGATCGAGCAGGGATACGCCACCGCCCAATGGGTCGTGCGCGAGGGCGCCGCAAGGGGCTGGACGCCAGCCGCATGGCGGTCGCCGGCGAGTCCGTCGGCGGCAACATGACCGCGGCGCTCACGCTGATGGCCAAGGCAGCGCGGCGATGTGACGCTTCGTGCAGACGTCGATGTACTACCCGGTGACCGACGCGGCGATGGACACCGCGTCCTACGACGAGTTCGCCGAGGGCTACTACCTGACCCGCAAGGCGATGGAGTGGTTCTGGGACGCCTATATCCCCGACCTCGCGCAGCGCGACGAGATCACCGCCTCGCCCAACCGGGCCACACTCGAGCAGCTCGAGGGGCTGCCGCCGACGCTGCTGCTGGTCGACGAGGTCGACCCGCTGCGCGACGAGGGCGAGGCCTACGCCGCCAAGCTCCGCGCCGCCGGCGTGCCGGTCACGACCGTGCGCTACGACGGCGTCGTGCACGACTTCATGCTGCTCAACGCGATGAGCGAGGCCCAGGCGACCCGCGCCGCGATCGCCCAGGCGACCGCCTTCCTGCGCGCCGCCCTCGGCACCGAGTAAGGGGCGGCCGACGTCGATGTTCGACGGGTTCGCCGAGCAGGAGCTTCCGACCGAGCGGGGCGTGATCTTCGCGCGCGTCGGTGGCAGCGGCCCGCCGCTGCTGCTGCTGCACGGCTACCCGCAGACGCACCTCATGTGGCACGCCGCCGCGCCGCGCTGGCCGAGCGGTTCACGGTCGTCGCCGCCGATCTCGCCGGCTACGGGGGGTCGTTGCGGCCGGCGCCGGCCCCCGATCACGCCCCGCACTCCAAGCGGGCGCTCGCCGCCGATCAGGTGCAGGCGATGGCCGCGCTCGGCCACGAGCGCTTCGCGGTCGCCGGGCACGACCGCGGCGGCCGGGTCGCCTACCGGATGGCGCTCGATCATCCCGACCGGGTGAGCGCCGCCGCGGTGCTCGACGTCGTGCCCACCGGCGAGGTGTGGGCGCGCGCCGACGCGCGCCTGGCGCTCGTCTACTGGCACTGGGCGTTCCTCGCCCAGCCGGCGCCGCTGCCCGAGCGGCTGATCGCCGGCGACCCGGACGCGTTCTTCGACTTCCACGTCCGGGCGCTCGGGCTCGGCGGCGAGGCCGGCCGCTACCCGGCCGAGCTGATGGCCACCTACCGGCGCCTGCTCGACGACGCCGAGCACCGTGGAGGCGATCTGCGAGGACTACCGCGCCGGCGCGGCATCGACCGCGACCATGACGACGCCGACCGCGGCACGCGGCGGATCGCAGTGCCCGTTGCTGGCGCTGTGGAGCGCGCGCGGCGCCCTGCCGCGGCTCTACGGCGACGTCCTCGAGGTCTGGCGCCCCTGGGCCGCCGACGTGAGCGGCCGCGGCCTCGACGCCAGCCACTTCCTCGTCGAAGACCGCCCCGAGCGAGGTCGCCGACGCACTGACGACATTCCTCGAACCACCCGCACCAGTCCACCAGCCGACGACCGACCCACCCGGAGGCCTAGCCATGTCCACCGACGCCAGCCGAACCCGCAGCCACGCGACGACCTCGCCGGCAAGCTCAAGCGCACCGAGTTCCAGCACGCCGCCTCCTCGATCCCCGGCCGGGAGATCGTGCAGGTACTCACCGAGATCCCGGCCGGCGTCGCAATCCGGGTGGCATCAGCATCCCGGCGAGGAGGTCGGCTACATCCTCGCCGGGACCGTGCGGATGGAGATCGAGGGGCACGCCACCCTCACCCTGAACGCCGGCGACCCTTCCTGATGCCGCCGCGCACCCCGCACAACGCGACTCGACCTCGGTCCCGAGACGGGCCAGATGCTCTCGACCTACATCGTCGAGGTCGGAGAGCCGATCGCGAAGTTCACGCGAGCATGACGGCGGGCGTGGCCCCCGTCGATCCGGTCCGCGACGCCGGGCGGCGTATGACGCGCTCGCCCGGCGCGACGATGGACTGGCTCGCCTGGTCGCTCCGCTACGGGGCGCCGGACCCGTTCTTCTGGGGCGTGCTCGAGCAGGCCGCCGGCGGGGACGCCTTCGCCGAGCTGGCGCTGCACATCGTCAGCCAGCAGATCAGCACCGCCGCGGCGCTGACCATCTTCGGGCGCCTGCGGGACCGCTGCACGGGACGGTCGACCCGGCGCCGATCCTCGCTGCCACGGTCGACGAGCTGCGGGCGGCGGGGCTCTCGGGTGCCAAGGCGAGGTCCCTACACGACCTCGCCGAGCGCGTGCTCGACGGCCGTCTGTCGTTCGACCGGCTCGCCCGCAGCGACGACGCCTCCGCGCAGGCCGAGCTCGAACAGGTGCGCGGCATCGGGCCATGGTCGGCGCAGATGTTCCTGCTGCACAACCTCCGCCGACCCGACTCTTCCCGGCGGGCGACGTCGGGCTGCTGCGCGCCGCCCAGTCGGCGTTCGCGCTCGCCGCAGCGGCCAACGGCGGCCGAGCTCGCCGCGCGCGCCGAACGCTGGCGGCCCTTTCGGTCCTACGCCGCCGCCCTGCTCTGGGCGCACGGCGCCGACCGACCCACATTGAGGAGCGAAATATGAAGCCCACCATCATCCTGGTCCACGGCGCCTACGCCGACTCGTCAAGCTGGAACCGGTGTTATCGCGCCGCTGGCCGCCGAAGGGCATCGCGTCATCGCCTGGGCCAACCCGTTGCGCAGCGTCGCCACCGACGCCGCCGCGCTGACCGACCTCGTCCGCCAGCATCGAAGGCCCCGTGGTCCTCGCCGGGCACTCCTACGGCGGGGCGGTGATGACCAATGTCGATCCCGCGGCCGGCGACGTCGCGCGCTCGTCTACGTCGCCGGGTTCGCCCTCGACGCCGGCGAGAGCGCCGGCGACGCGTCGTCGCTCGCGCCCGGGATCGACGCTCGCCGAGACGCTCCAACGCGTGCCACTCGCCGACGGCGGCGCCGACACCTACATCGCCGCCGGACAAGTTCCACCATCAGTTCGCCGCCGACCTCCCGCCGCAGGAGAGCGCGCTATGGCGGTCATCCAGCGGCCCGTCACCGAAGCTGCGCTGTTCGAACCGTCCGGCGATCGCCCGCTGTGGCGTTCGCTGCCGAGCTGGTTCATCTTCGGCGAGCTCGACCACAACATTCCCGGCCGGCGCGCACCGCATCATGGCCGAGCGGGCCGGCTCCCAGCGCACGGTCGAGATCGCGGGCGCGTCGCACGTCGTCGGCATCTCGCACCCCGAGCGAGACCGCGCAGCTCATCCTCCAGGCCGCCGGCGCGTCGCGACCGCCCCGGCCTGATCACCGTCCTGAGCCTGCGACCATGGCGACATGGCCTCTGTCCTGAGCGTCAACGTGGGGCGTCCCCGGCCGGTGAACACCGGCCGGCGCACCGTCAGCACCGCGATCTGGAAGGCGCCGGTCGCGGGGCCGGTGGCCGTGCGGGGAGTCAACCTCGACGGCGACGACCAGGCCGACCGCTCCGTGCACGGCGGCCCCGACAAGGCGGTCTACGCCTATGCGATCGAGGAAACGCGGGCGTGGGAGGACGAGCTCGGCCGGCGCTCGGGCCGGCCGCGTTCGGCGAGAACCTGACGACTGAGGGCCTCGACGTCTCCGGCGCCCTCGTCGGCGAGCGTTGGCGGATCGGGACGACCCTGCTCGAGGTCGTCCAGCCGCGGCTGCCGTGCTTCAAGCTCGGGCTGCGCATGGGCGATCCCGCGTTCGTCAGGCGATTCGCGCAGGCGTCGCGCCCCGGCGCCTACCTGCGCATCCTCGAGGAGGGCGAGCTCGGCGCCGGGGACGACGTCGACGTCGACCTGGAGCACCTGCCTGACCACGGCGTCACGATGCGCCTGATCTCCGACGCGATCCTGCTGGACCACTCGCTCATCCCGCACGTCCTCGAGGCGCCCCAGCTCCTGCCGGAGCTGCGGGAGTGGATGACGGGGAGGAGCGCCTAGCCTCCGGGCGCGGGGTGGGATACATCGTCAGGTAGTGGACGATCCGCGGCCGCAGAGCGGTGTTCGGCTGGGGCCCGTGGGGGAGCGCCGCACTCCAGATGATGAGGTCACCCGCGCCAGCGGCGATCGAGCGGACCTCCCCGAGGGCCGAGAAGTCCTCGAGGGACGGGTCGGCTCCCGCAGGAAGGGAGGACAGCCAGGAGTCGATGCGGCGCTGGAAGCCGGGGATGACGCGCAAGGCGCCCTGATCTGCGGCGGTGTCCGTCAGATAGAGGATGCCCTGAAGACCGGGGGACACCGGCGGAGTCAGGCTCTCCAGATCGAGGTGCAGGCTCGTCCCGGTGTAGGGGTTGCCGGGGCGGACCGGTGGGTTGAAGCCGCAGCGGTCGCTGGTCATGACGAGATCGGCGGTCCCGGCGAGCTGGGCAAACGCCTTGTGGATCCGCGCCGAGGCATGGATCTCGGCGATCCCCGGGGCGTGGAACATCTGGACCATGACGCCCTGCTGGCGCCCGCCGCCGTACCAGGTGTCCGGGTCCGCCGGGTCGGCCCCGAGCCGCTGCCAGATCGCGCGCTCCAGTTCCTCGCAGGCATCTGGGGGTGCGGCGTCACGGAGGATCACATAGCCGTGCTCGTCCCAGAAGGCGAGGTCTGAATCCGACAGCACCGCCGGCGCGGTGTCGAGGCGCTCGAGCTCCGCGCGCCGCTCGGCGTCTGGCGGAATGCCCTGCGAGATGGCGAGGGCGCGCGCCACCCGGCGCTCGTCGAGCGTGCCCCCGACCTGGCCGTGAATCCAGGCCTCGAACCCGGAGGCAGTGGGCCGCTCACGAGAGAGGAGGAGCAGGGCGGGCTCGATGCCGACACCGAGCGTGTCGAGGACCGCCTTGGTGACGTGGAACTCGCGCGGCCCCGCCGGCGGGGCCGGCTCTGCGCCGGTGCCGGCCCACTGGCGCCGAAGTCGCTCGAGAGAAGCGATCCCCAACGGGGCACCGGCCGCGGTCTGGGTGCTGCCCTCGTTCACGGCACCATTATCAGCGATCGTCCGCGCCCTCCCGCACGACACGGCCACCGGGCGCGCCCGAACCTGCGGCGCTAGGCTCCCCGTCTAGGCAACATGTTTCCGAACACCGGACGACGCCGGGAGAGGGAGAGCCATGCCACGCACCGCGAGCGCACCGACGTTCGTTGGGGACGGGAAGATCGTCTTCGCCGATCGCGACTATCCGGACCCCGGCCCGGGGCAGCTGCTGCTGTCCGTGGAGGCCAACGCGATCTGCGGCACCGATCGCGAGCAGTACTACGAGGGATCGGAGTGCGTGCCGGGACACGAAGCCGCTGGGACGGTGATCGCCACCGGACCGCAGACGCGAACTGAGGTCGGGACCCGCGGCGCGGTCTTCCTCATGGACTACTGCGGGACGTGTCGCAGCTGCCGGGCCGGCTACACGAACCAGTGCCTGGCCAAGCGCAACGACATGGGCTTCACCGCGGACGGTGGCTACGGGCCGTTCGAGGTCGTCCACGAGACGAACTTCTTCCCCGTGCCGGCGGACCTGAGCCCCGCCGAGGCCACGCTGCTGCTCGACGTGATGGGCACCGGCAGTCACGCGCTCAGCCGGATCGTGCGCATGCGCGAGGACGTTGAAAGTCTCTTCGTTTCCGGCGCTGGGCCGATCGGTCTCGGGGTGCTGGCGATGGCCAAGGTCCGCCTCGGCCATGACTTCCCGGTCTACATCAGCGACGTCGCCCCGTGGCGCCTGGAGTTCGCCAAGTCGCTCGGCGGCATCCCCGTCGATGTCCGGGAGCCCGAGGCGATCCTGGAGCTCTCCGACATCGACGCCGCCGTCGACTCGACCGGCAAGACCGCCGTTCGCGCCTCGATCATGCAGCTGCTCGGCCAGCGTGGCGTGCTGGCCTGCGTCGGTCACGGGGAGGGGCTCAGCCTGACCGTCTCTCCCGACCTGATCGCCACCGAGCGCACCGTGATGGGCAGCGAGTACTTCCGCTACGCCGAGATGGAGGAGAACCTGGGGCTGCTGCTCGACAACCGCGACTACGTCGGGCAGATCATCACCCACCGGATGCCACGCAGCCAGATCAGCGAGGCGTTCGACCTCTTCCTGGCCGGCGAGACCGGCAAGGTCATCGTCGAGGCCGACCCCTCATGAGCGCGCCGCTGAGGGTGGCGGTCGTCGGGGGAACGGGTGGTTGGGGGGCCCAGCACGCCCGCATCTTCGCCGGCCGCGACGACACGGAGCTGGTGGGGATCGTCGGGCGCACGCCCGAACGCGTGCAGCAGCGCGCCGCCGCCTACGGGACGACCGGCTACACGAGCATCGAGGAGATGCTCGAGCAGGCCCGCCCCGACCTGGTGACGACGAGCCTGCCCAACGAGGCCCACTTCGCGCCGACGCTCGAGCTCATCCGCGCCGGGGTGCCGCTGCTCGTCGAGAAGCCGCTCGTGTTCAGCGTCGCCGAGGCCGACCGGCTGATCGAGGAGGCCGCCCAGCGCGACCTGTTCTTCGCGATCAACTTCAACCACCGCTACGCCGAGGCGGTCCAGCGCGCTCATCGCGCCATCCAGGCCGGAGAGCTGGGTGAGATCGTTCACGCCACCTGGCGTTTCGGCGGAGAGGCCAACCCTGGGGAGAACCCCTATCGCAATCTGTTCGAGACCCAGTGTCACGGCTTCGACATGCTCGAGCACCTGGCCGGCCCGATCACCTCGGTCATGGCCCAGATGTCCAACCTGACCGACGCGGCCGCCTACCACACGATGGCGATCGCCGTGCAGTTCGCCAACCGAGGCGTCGGCAGCCTGGTGGGCAGCTACGACACGTCCTACGCCTATCCCGACACGCAGTACATCGAGGTCAACGGCACCCGCGGCCGCGCGGTCATCCGCGACACCGTCCAGGAGCTCATCCTCTCCACCGCCGGCGAGGAGACCCATCGGGTGTGGCGGCCCGGGTACTTCAACGACACCGACCGGACGTTCACCCACACCTTCGACCGCCACGTCGACGCGGTGCTGGCGGCGCTGCGGGCCGGCGAGCCACCGCCGATCCACGCCTCGGCCGGTCGCCGGGCCGTCGCGCTCGGGGAGGCGTCCGTGCGCTCCTTCGAGGCGGGCGTCCGTGTCGACACCTGACCGGATGAGAGCGGGCCGGGAAGCGACGGGACGGGGCCCGGCGAGCATCCGTGACGTCGCCGAGCTGGCGGGCGTCTCACCCGGCACGGCCTCCAAGGCGCTCAACCACCGCGGCTCGCTGCGCCCGGCGACGGTCGAGCGGGTGCTCGCCGCCAGCGAGCAGCTCGGCTACCTCCCCAACGAGCTCGTGCGCGGCATCTTCGGCCGCCGGAGCTTCACCGTGGGCCTGATCACGACGGACAGCTTCGGACGGTTCAGCGGTCCGGTGATGGCCGGCGCCGAGGACGCCCTGGGCTCCGGCGAGCTGTCGGTGATCATGTGCGACAGCCGCGGGGATCCCGAGCGCGAGCGACGGCACCTGGCGACCCTGCTCGGACGGCGCATCGACGGCCTGATCGTCACCGGCCGCTGCTCGAACCCGCGGCCGCCGATCGCGCCGTCGCTGCCCTTCCCGGTCGTCTATGCCCACACGCCGTCGACGGACCCGCGCGACTGCTCAGTGATGGTCGACGACGAGGGAGCCGGCCGGCTGGCCGCGCGCCATCTGATCGAGGTGGGGCGCCGCGCCGTCGGCCACATCACGGGCCCGCCGGACTTCGATGCCGTCACGCGCCGGGCGGCCGGCCTGACTGATGGTCTGCAGGACGCCGGGCTGACGATCACCGGCGGCATCCGCACGGGTGATTGGAGTGAGGCATGGGGCCGGACGGCGGCGACCCGGCTCGTCTCAGAGCATCCGGATGTCGACGCCATCTACTGCGGAAGCGACCTCATCGCCCGCGGCGTCGTCGACGGCCTGGCCGCCGCCGGGGTATCCGTTCCCGACCAGGTCGCCGTCGCCGCCACGGACAACTGGGCGCTGATCGCCCGCGCCGCGCGACCGCCACTGACGACCGTCGACATGCGCCTGCACGAGATAGGTCATGTGGCCGCCCGGTTCCTGATCGACGCGATCGAGGAGCGGGCGATCAGCGGGCGCCACGTCGTGCCCGCCGAGCTGGTGGTCCGGGCGTCGACGGGGGTGCCGTACTCAGACCCCGAGGCCGACGCTCCGCGCCGCTACCACGACTTCTGCATCCACGAGCCTCATGGAGCGCCCGACGCGCCGTCCTGAATGACTCACGGCGCGCCCGCGGCGCGTCCGCGCGGGTTACCGGCCGCGCCAGGTGGGGGCGCGCTTGGCCAGGAAGGCGCTCATCCCCTCCTGGGCGTCGGCCGCGAGCGCGTTGTCTGTCATCACCACCTGGCAGTGGGCGTAGGCCTCATCCTCGGGCCGGTCGACCTGGGCATAGAAGGCCTGCTTGCCGGTGGCCACGGTGGCGGGGCTCGAGCGGGTGATCGCCCCCACGAGCTCCAGCACGGCGCCCTCGAGCTCCTCGGGCGTCGACCACGCGGTTGATCAGCCCCCAGTCCAGCGCGGTGACGGCGTCGATGGGCTCGCCGGTCAACAGCATCTCCATCGCCCGCTTGCGGCCGACCGCCCGGGAGACCGGCACCATCGGCGTCGTGCAGAACAGGCCGATCTTGACGCCCGGGGTGGCGAAGCGCGTCCCCTGCGGCCGCGACGGCGAGATCGCAGGCGGCCACCAGCTGGCAGCCGGCCGCGGTCGCGATGCCGTGCACCTTGGCGATGACCGGCTGGGGCAGGCCGTGGACGGTCTGCATCATCACCGTGCAGCGCGCGAACAGCTCGCGGTAGAACGCCTCGTCGCGATCGATCATCTCCGACAGGTCGTGGCCGGCCGAGAAGGCGGGGCCGGCCCCCTCGATGACGACCGCCTGCGTCGCGGGGTCGGCCGAGACCTCCCGCAGCGCGGCGATCAGCTCCTCGATCAGCTCCAGCGAGAGCGCGTTGCGCCGGTCGGGGCGGTTGAGCGTGAGGCGCGCCGCCCCGCGCGCCGGTGGTGACGAGCAGGTTCCGGTACTCAGTCGCCGGCAGGGAGCCCATCGGCCTGACGATACCTCCCCGGCGGAGCGCTGACCAGCCCCACTGCCGCCCTAGGAGAAGCTCCTCAGGAACACCCGGTCGCGCTTGCGCGTGGGGGTCAGGCCGGCGTTGGCGATGCCGATCTCCTGCACCCCGCCGTGGCGCACCTTGAGCACCCCCCGTCCCCTCCCGACCGCCAGCAGGTACCAGGTGTTGGCGCCGATCGTGAACGGCCCTGTCAACCGCACGCCGGCGTCGCACGGCGGCGACGCGCGCCCCGGGCCGGATCCCGCGCAGCGAGAAGGTGTGCTTGGCGGTGAGGATGAGGACGACGCGCCCGCGGACGCGGCGGCGCGCCGGCGGGCGCAGCGTCCGCTGCAGCCGGGCCGACGGGTAACCGGCGCGGATGCCCTGCGGGCCGTTGCAGAAGAAGTCCATGTAGCGCCGCCCGCGCAGCTCGCGGGTCGCGAACCGCCGCCGGGCCGCGGCGCGGGTCATCCCCAGGCGCAGCCCCTCCAGCGAGGTGGCGGTCAGCGCGCCGCCGGCGCGGGCGCAGGAGATCTGGGCGACCGCCGGCTTGGTGCTGGTGGGCGTCGAGGGGCACGGGCAGGTCGAAGCTTCCGCTCGTCGGCAGCTCGAGACCCTCGCCCGCGCAGGCGGCCCCGCGACCGATGATCGCCCCGCTGGGCAGCTCGCGCGAGGAGGCGCCCGCGCTGAGCCGGTAGCACCCGGCCAGGACCTGCCAGCCGGTGTCCGTCCAGGTGGCGAACGAGCGGTTGTCGAGCGGGAAGGTGACGCGCACCGTCCGCCCGGCCGGGACGGAGACCGAGGTGTAGCCGACGAGCTGGCGGACGGCCTGGGGGAGGGCGCTGGTCGCGGGCTTTGAGATGTAGAGCTGCGGGACGGCGATGCCGCTCCGGCTCCCCGTGTTGGTGACCTCCATCGACGCGGTGGCCACCTGGTTGGCCCCCGGGGCGGCGTGGAGCTGGAGCGGCCCGTAGTCAAAGGTCGTGTAGGAGAGCCCGTCGCCGAACGGGAAGGCCGGCGTCAGGCCGTGGGCGTCATACCACTTGTAGCCCACGAACACGCCCTCGCTGTAGCTCTCCTCCTCGGCCACGCCGGGATACTGCTGCTGGCTGCCGGCGGTGGGCAGCTGGGAGGGATCCTGCGGGAAGGTGGCCGGCAACCGCCCGCCGGGGTCGACGTCGCCGAAGAGCACTCGGGCGAGGGCCGTGCCGCCCTCCTGGCCGGGATACCAGGCCTCGAGGATCGCGGGGACCGCGTTGCGCCACGGGGTGAGGACCGGGCCGCCGGTCTCGAGCACGACGACGGTCTGCTTCTGGGCGGCGGCGACCGCGCGTGATGAGGCCGTCCTCGTCGGTGCCGTTGGCGGGACAGGAGGTGCTCTGGCTGCACGGCGAGGTGCCGGTCACGCCCATGCCGAGGTCATCCTGGAGGTCACTCGGTGAGCAGTTGAGGTCGATGCAGCTGCGATCCAGCCCCTCGGACTGCACGTCGCCGACGACCACCACCGCCACGTCGGCAGCCTTGGCGGCGGCCGCGGCCGCCGCCTGATCGTGGCCGTCGGCGTAGGTGACGGTGACGGATCTGCCGGCGCGCGCGGTGATGCCCTGCAGCGCGGTGACGACCGCCCGCGGGGTGACCTGCCCGCTGCCGCCGCCGGTGACGAACAGGTTGGCGTAGGGACCTATGACCGCGATCTTGGTGATGCCCGGCTTGAGCGGGAGGATGCCGTCGTTCTTGAGCAGGGTGATCGCCCGCTCCTCCGTCTGCTCGGCGGTCGACTGGTCGGCGGCGACCGGGATCTGGCTGTCGCTGTTGGTGTAGCCCGGGCGGTCGAACACGCCGTAGGCGAACAACGGGCGCAGGATCCAGCGGACGCGCTCATCCAGGGTGGCGCGGCTGACCTGTCCGGAGAGGAGGGCCGCCTGGATGAGCTGCGGGTTGTAGGACTGGTCGGCCTGGCCCTCGTTGGGCACGAAGTCCAGCCCGTTGTTGAGGTTGCCGGCGGTGTCCTTGGAGGCGCCGTAGTCGGCGACGATCATCCCCTTGAATCCCCATTGACCGCGGAGCACCTGCAGGAGCGTGTGCGGGTTCTCGCAGGCGTAGACGCCGTTGACCTTGTTGTAGGAGCACATGATCGCCCCCGTGTTGCCCTGCTTGACCGCGGCCTCGAACTGCGGGAAGTACACCTCGCGCAGGGTGCGCTCGGCGACGTTGGCGTCGACCACCTGGCGTCCCCCGTTGACCGCGGTCACGGGCGGCACGCCCCCCTGGCCCTCCTGGTTGTTGGCCACGAAGTGCTTGGTGGTGGCGATGACGCCCGCGGCCTGGGCTCCCTTGACCCAGGCCACGGTCGTCTGCGCGTCCAGGTAGGTGTCCTCGCCGAACGCCTCGTAGGTCCGCCCGCCCTCAGGGGTGCGCATGATGTTGACGGTGGGACCGAAGACGAAGTCGTTGCCCTTGTCCCTGGCCTCGGTGCCGACCTCTTTGCCGTAGCCGTAGGCGAGGTCCGGGCTGAAGGTCGCCGCCAGCGCCATCGGGATCGGCATGGCGGTGGCCGGTCCCTGGCGGGGTCCGACGGGGCCGTCGGTGAACGTGATCTGGCGCAGGCCGAGCCGCGGGATCGCGAACGTCGCGCCGGTGTGGCCGTTGGCTGCGTTGCCGGCGCCCCCGACGAGCGTGATCTCCTCGTCCTGAGTCATCGCCTGCTGGAAGAGCAGCGCGCGTTGATCGGGTGACAGCGCGCGGTTGCACCACGGGTGCGCGGACTCCGCCGGGCACGGGGCCGGTGCGGTGTCGGCGCCCGCCTGGGGAGCGGCCTGGAATGCGCCGGCGCAGGCAAGCGTGGCGGTCATCGCCAGCCGGACCATGAAGCGACGCCGCGGGCTGCGGACCATCTTGCTCACGTGCTCCTCCGTCTCGTTGCCGTCGCCGGTCGCCCGTGAAGGACGGCCGGTCCGGGCCGCAACGTACTAGGTATCTGTGCTTTGCGGCCCCGGTCGGGTGACGGGCGGCCGTGCGCGGCCTCGACATCCGGCCACGATCATGTGCGGAGCCGTCCGCATCGGGGTTAGACTGGAGGTTCAGGTTTCTACGGAAAGGGTCGGTCATGACCCACGTCGGCTGTCCCGCCTGCCGGCTGCGCTTCTCGCGCGCGGTGGCGGCGTACCTCACGGCTTGCCCCGAGTGCGGCGAGTCTCCTCAGATGATCGTCAGCCCCGATAAAGCGATCGGCTTTCGCCTGTTCAGCTCGGAGCAGGAGGCGTCCACCCCGCCCACGGCGGTTGCCGTGTCGCTCCCGAATCCCGACTCGGGCCGCGGTCGGCCGGGGACCCACGCAGCGACGACCGGGTGGCTGTGATGCCCCCGCGCAAGAAGGTCACCGTCTCCAGCAGTGAGGGCTCAAAGCGGGCTCTGACCGCGGCCGAGCGCCGTGAGCAGAACCTCAAGCGGATCGCCGGCCAGCAGTCTCAGCTCAAGGCCGAGGCGGCCGAGCGCCGCGAGAAGCGGGCGTCCGAGGACAGCCGCGAAGGCGGCCCCGCGAGCTGATCGACGCCTCCGGCGACGGGCCCGCGTCATCGGAGGAGGATGTGCAGCAGCCGTGTCAGCTGGGTCCGCTCAGGCGGGCTGAGCGGCGCGAGCAGCTCGGCGCAAGGTTCCGTGAGCTCGTGCTCGAGCTCGCCGATGATCGTGCGGCCGGCGGTGGTCAGGGAGACGGTCACGGTCCGGCGGTCATCGGCGCCCTGGGCGCGCACGACCAGGCCCCGTTGCTCGGCGCGCTCGATGAGCCCGCTGGCGCTGGACTTCTCCAGGTTGAGGTAGCCGGCGAGCTCTCGCATGCTCGGCTCGCGGTCGCGCAGGATCCCGAGCAGGCGCAGCTGGCTGAGCGACAGCTGGTGACGGTCGGCATGGTGGGCGAGGAGGCCCTGGATCCTGTACGACGTCTGCACCAGCGCGTCGAACGCGAGGCGGTCAGCCGGCCGGTCGGGAGGGCGCTGGGCGATGGGGCGGGAGCTTAGCAACATGGTTCGTGCCACGAACTAGTACGATGGTTCGTGTCGCCAACTAGTTTCGCCTCAGGAGCCCGCCATGTATGCCGCCGTCGTCTCGTCGTTCAGCCAGCCACCCCGCTACCAGCAGACCGAGGATCCCGTCGCCGGAGGTGAGCACGAGGAGGTGGTGCGGGTCCTCGCCGCCGGGCTGCATCCCCGGGTGCGGTCGGGCGCCAGCGGCGCGCACTACACGAGCACCGGCGCGCTGCCGTTGATTCCCGGCATCGATGGCGTCGGTGAGACGGCCGGCGGCGAGCGGGTCTACTTCGTGCTGCCCGACACCACGCGCGGCAGCATGGCGCAGCACGCGGTCATCGATCGCCGGCGCAGCGTCCCCATCGCCGCCGAGGCCGACGTGGCGACGCTCGCCGCGGCGATGAACCCGGCGATGTCCTCCTGGATCGCCCTGCGCCGGCGCATCAGCTTCGCCGCGGGGCAGAGCGTGCTCGTCCTCGGTGCCACCGGGAGTGCCGGACAGATGGCGGTCCAGATCGCCCGGCACCTCCGTGCCTCTCGCGTGATCGCCGCGGGGCGCGACCCGGACCGCCTGGCGATCCTGCCCGCCCTGGGGGCGGATGAGACGGTCTCGCTGGCCGGCGACTCTGACGCCGTCGATCGCGCGCTCGGCCACGCCGCCTCGCGCGTCGACGTCGTGCTCGACTACACCTGGGGTCACCCGACGCAGCGCGCCCTGCCGGCGCTGCTCACCCACCGCGAGGACGAGAGCCAGCCGCTCACGTGGCTGCAGATCGGCTCCGTCGCCGGTTCCTCCGTCGAGCTGCAGTCGGCGTGGCTGCGCGCCGCTCGTCTGCAGATCCTCGGGAGCGGCCAGGGGTCCGTGCCGACGCGGGAGATCGTCGCCGAGTTGCCGGCCCTCGCCGCCGAGATCGCCGGCGGGTCGTTTGCGATCGATGCCCGCCCGACGCCGCTGAGCGAGGTCGAGACCGCCTGGACGACCCCCACCGCGGCCGGGGAGCGGATCGTGTTCACGCCATGAGCTCGCACGGGCGTGAACGGCGGCGGGGTCGTCAAGGCGGTGGCCGACCGGGCCGCTCGCTAGGCTCCAGCAGGAATGGAGTGGGATGCCGAAGGGGGCGCCGCGTACATCAACCGGCGCAGCGAACGAGGCCGGAGCGCGGGGCAGGATCGACTGGCGGCGGACGCGCGCCTGAGCGGAACCGGACGGGCTGTGGACCGGATGCTCCTGGCGCTGCGGGCCTATGAGCAGCGCGCCCAGCACCGGGCGGCGCTGCACGTTTGGATGATGTCCCGACGGGCTGCGGCCGAGGCGGCACGGGGCTGAGCCCGGACCGGCGGGCCGGCCCTCCCACCACCCGCGCGCGTCGCCGGGGTGGGGTGGTGGCACTGTTCGCGGTGGCGGCGGTGGCCATCCTGGTCGTGCTCATCGGCGGGGCCGCTCGGGCGCCGGTGGCGCAGGCCCAGTTCGACATGTCAGTCAGCCGCACCCCGGTGACGCGGCCGCTGGCGGGCGACTTCCTGGGGCTGGCCATCGAGTACAACTCGGTCCCCGGCTGGGTGGGGTCAGCCAAGGGCGCCGTCAACCCGCCGCTCGTCCAGCTCATCCGCAACCTGCAACCGACCGTTCGGCCCCTCGTCCGCCTCGGCGGTCAGAGCACTGATCGGTCGTGGTGGCCGGTCAACGGGCTGCGCCAGCCGATCGGGGTCACCTACGTGCTCGATACGGCGTGGGCAAGGGCCGCGCACGCGCTGGCCCAGGCGCTCGACGCCCGGCTGATGCTCGGTCTCAACCTCGAGGCCAACCGCACCCGGATCCCCGCCCAGGAGGCCACCCATCTGCTCCGGGGCATCGGGTCGCGGTACGTGATGTCCTTCCAGCTCGGCAACGAGCCCGAGCTGTACCTCAACACGCCCTGGTACCGGGTCCAGAACGGCAAGCCGATCCCGTGGTACAGCAAGGTCGGGGCCCGCGTGTACTCCAGGGGGCCGAGCTACGGCCCCGCCAGTTTCGAGTCGGAGTTCGGGCGGATGGCGCCGCTGTTGCCGAAGCTCGCGCTGGCTGGGCCCGACACGGGCAACCCGGTGTGGATGGCCCAGTTCCTGCACTTCCTGTCGCCCCGCTCCCAGGTCCGGATGCTCACCTACCACGTGTACGGCAACAACGGCTGCTTCAAGAGTCCCTCCGAGCCGCTGTACCCGACGATCGACCACCTGCTGGCGCCGTCGGCGTCGCGCGACCTGCTCTACGGGGTGACGCCGTTCATCGGCGACGCGCACCGCGCCGGGGCGAGCTTCCGGATCGACGAGATGGGATCCGTGACCTGCAACGGCCGGGCCGGCGTCAGCGACACCGCGGCCTCGGCGCTGTGGGTGATGGATGCCCTCTTCTCCGTGGCGCGCGACGGCGTCGACGGCGTCAACCTCCACAGCTACCCGGGGTCAGTCAACGGGCTGTTCGACTTCACCCAGTCAGGCGACCGCTGGACGGCCACCGTCCATCCGCTCTACTACGGCGCGCTGATGTTCGCCCGCGCCGCACCGGCGGGCTCGCGGCTGCTGCAGATCTCCAGCGGCGACCAGAGCCAGATCCGCGCCTGGGCGACCCTCGGTGCCGACCACCGGGTGCGCGTCCTGCTCATCAACACCGGCCAGCGGGCCGGCGACGGCTCCCGCGCCGTCATCCACGCCCCCGCCGGCTACGGTTCCCGGCCGGCGGCGCTCCAGCGCCTGCGCGCACCGGGCGTCGGCGCCACCGGCGGGCTGACCCTGGGTGGCCGCCAGTTCGGCGCCACCACGACCGGCGTGCTCGCCGATCCGGTCGCGCAGACGACGAGCCCGCGACTCGGGGACCTACGCCATCGCGTTGCCCGCGTACAGCGCCGCGCTGCTCGTGCTCAGCCCGCGCTGACGCGCCCGGCGGCCCGGCTCACCCCGGCAGCATCAGACGGGTGCCCGGGAAGATGAGGTTCGGGTCGCCGGTCTTGATGCGCTTCTCGTTCATGTTCCAGATCTCGATGAGCTTGGCGTGGATCTCGTCGCCGCGGGCCGAGGGGCCGGCGATGGCGGCCGCGATCGACCACAGGGAGTCGCCGGGGTGGACCATGACTGATTTCGCGGTGGCCATCGACCCGCCGTCCATCGCGGAGTCCTTGGGCTCCATCGAGTGGAGGCTGGCCGGGCGGGTGAGGGGGGCGCCGCGGTCGACCACCTTGACCACCTTGACGCGCTGGCCGCGGCTGCCGATGGCGATCGCGGTGTACGCGACGCCGCGGGAGAAGTCGACGCCCTTGGTGTCGAAGAAGGTCGGATCGCCGGGCTTCATCAGCGACGGCTTCATCGCCGACAGCCGGTGCATGCCGGGCGGGATCGCGTAGTAGCCGGTCGCCCTCGTGTAGGGGAGGTGGCCGGCGAGCGTGTGGGAGTCGATCATGAACATCGGCGCGCCGAGCTCGGGGGCGGCGTGGATCATCCGCAGCAGGCTTGTCTTGGCGGTCGCGCTCGATGACCGGTAGGCGTGGAGCATGACCCCGGAGCCCGCCGGGTTGTCGACGATCACGATGTCGTAGGCGCCGTCGCCGACGCGCGAGGTACCGGTCGCCAGAACCTTGGACCCACCCTTGAGGGTCCAGCGGAAGCTCCCGGCGCGGACGCCGGCGTACTTGGTCACCTGCCCGAAGCCGATTGCCCCCACGGTCTGGTCGCCGCTGCCGGCGTTGATCTGCACCGTTGCCGTGCCGACGCCCGGCACGGCGTGGATGAACCGGACCAGCGACTTCGCCAGCGCCTGAGCAGGCCAGAGCAGCCACACGCAGAATCCCAGCACCAGAGGTGCGAGACTGCCTGATCGCAAAAAGTGCCTACGCATCCGTGGTGGGGTGGCGGCCAACGCCTCTAGAAAGTACAGCGCCGCGCAACGATCGGCAGCCGGCGTGACAATTTCGTGGTGACCCAAGTCGCAACCACACGCTTAATCGACGCCTCGGCAGCGCTCGAGCCGGCCGATCGCGCGCTCGTCAACCTCTGGGTCAACCGCGGCCTCGACGACGCCGCCGTCGCCCGCATGACCCACATGACCGAGGCGGCGATCGCCGAGCGGCGAGTGCGGATCGTCGAGCAGCTCAGCGCCGAGCTGGGGCTCCCGCCCGAGCACGTCGAGGCGGCGCTCACGGACATCGTGCCCGAGGCGCCGGAGACGCCCGAGACGCCGAGTTGCTCGAGACCCGCGGAGACGTCCGAGGCGCCACCCGAGCCCGAGCCTCAGCCCGACACCGCTCCCGCAGAGCGCCGCCGGCGCACGCCCTTCGTTCTCGCCGCGCTGGCCGTGGCGGCCATCGTCGTGCTGGTGATTGTGCTGACCGCCGGTGGTTCGAGCCCGCACCGGGCCTCCGCCACCGGGTCCGCGGCGGCCGGCACGAATCCGACAGCGCCGGCGAGCGCGTCAGGGGGGACGCCCACCACGGCGCCGGCCTCTGCCACGACCGCCGCCCTGCCACCGGGGACCAGATGCCCTGGCGCCGCTCCCGGGCGGGGCGACGGCGGCTCATGGAACGGTCGATATCCTCCATCACGGCTCCAGTCTCAGCCTCGACCTGAGGGTGAGCTCGCTGCAACCGCCGGTCCACGGCCACTACGAGGTGTGGCTGTACAACTCGCTGCTGTCCTCGACGCCGCTCGGGCGGCTGCGCGCCGGCGCGACCCACCTGACCCTGAGGTTGCCGGCGCGCGCCCGGCGCTACCGCTGGATCGATGTCTCCTTCCAGCCTCGCGGGGACACGTACCACAGCGGAGAGTCCGTGCTGCGCGCGCCCAACCCGGCGCGGCGGGTAGCCCCGGCCACCCCGAGGACCGAGGAAACCGTCATCATCGACGGCGATGGTGGATTGGGACCTCGGCAGCTACGAGCGCACCGCGGCGGAGCTCGCACCGGTCGCCGAGGCGGTTATCGGCCAGGCGGCGCTGAGCCCCGGCGAGGAGGTGCTCGACATCGCCTGCGGCACGGGCAACGCCGCGCTGCTGGCTGCTGCCGCCGGCGCACGCGTGACCGGCATCGACAGCGCCCCGCGGCTGCTGGAGGTCGCCCGCCGGACAGCGCGAGAGCAGGAGCTGGAGGTCACCTTCCGGGCCGGGGACCTGCTCGGACTGCCCGCCGATGACGGGAGCGCCGACGTCGTGCTCTCCGTGTTCGGGATCATCTTCGCGCCGGACCCGGCACGGGCGCTGCGCGAGGTCGCCCGGGTTCTGCGCCCCGGCGGGCGGGCGCTGATCAGCGCGTGGATTCCGGCCGGCCCGATCAACGACATGCTGGCGGCCATCGGCCGGATCACGAGCCGGATCACCGGCCGCGCCGCCGCGCCACCGGTGCGCTTCGCGTGGGCGGATCCGGAGGTCCTCAGGGACGCTGCGCGGGAGGCGGGGCTGGACCTGCGGTCGACGACCCCCGCCCGGCTGGCCATCCGCGCCGCTTCGCCCGCCGCCTACTACGCCGGCACGGAGGAGCATCCGATGGCGCTGGCAACCCTGCCGCTCATCGAGGGCGCCGGAGCGGGCGACGAGCTGCGCGAGGCGGTGATGGGGGTGCTGACCGAGGCCAACGAGGACCCGGCCGGCTTCCTCGTCCACAGCCCCTACGTCACCCACGAGCTCTCCATCGTCCGCCGCTGAGCTGTGGCCCGGATGCCGCCGGGCGCTCGCAGCGGGTCGGGCGGGAGAGTTAGAGTGTCGCCGGGATGCTCGACTGTACGTACTGCGTCCAGATCCCCCACCACGCGGGACAGCTGGCACGGGTGGCGGGAGCGATCGCGCAGGGAGAGGGCCTGATCGGTGATGTGGCCACCATCTCGATGGGGCGCGAACACACGATCCGCGAGATCACCGTCGAGGTGCGCGACGGGGCCCACCAGGACCTGATCGCCTCCCTCGTCGACGACCTCGAGGGCGTGCGCGTGCTCTGGCACCAGGACCGGGCGTTCATCCGGCACGAGGGCGGCAAGCTGCGCATCGACGCCGTGCGGCCGGTGCGCACCGTGCCAGGAGATGCGCGACGTCTACACCCCCGGGGTGGCGCGCGTCTGCCGGGCGATCGCCGGCAGCCCGCAGCTGGCCAGCCGCTACACGATGATCGCCCGCACGGTGGCGATCTGCACCAACGGCACGAGGGTGCTGGGACTGGGGAACATCGGTCCGCTGGCGTCGATGCCCGTGATGGAGGGCAAGGCGGTGTTCTACCGGCAGTTCGCGGGCATCTCGGCGATGCCGATCCTCATCGACGCCTCCGACCCCGACACCTTCGTCGACACCGTGGTGCGCATCTCGCCGACGTTCGGCGGCATCCACCTCGAGGACATCTCCGCTCCGGAGTGCTTCGAGATCGAGCGGCGGCTGATCGAGGCGCTCGACCAGCCGGTCATGCACGACGACGTCCACGGCACCGCGGTCGTCTCCGTGGCCGCGATGATCGTCGCCTGCCGCCACAGCGGGGTCGACCTGCACACGGCGACGATCGGCCAGCTCGGGCTGGGCGCCGCCGGCTTCGGGATCGCCTCGCTGATGGTCGACAGCGGCGTGCAAGCGGGTGATCGCCTTTGACCCCAACCCCGCTTCGCACGCGGGGGCGATCGCCCACGGCATCGAGATCGGCTCGATGGAGGAGGTCATGCGCGCCGCCGATGTCGTCGTGGCCACCACCGGCCGGGCGGGGCTGATCCTGCCCTCGATGGTCCGCCGCGGGCAGGTCATCCTGGCGCTCACCAACCCCGATCCGGAGATCGAGCCCGAGCTCGCCGAGGCGGCCGGCGCGGCGTTCGCCGCCGACGGGCGCAGCGTCAACAACGTCGTCGGCTACCCGGGGATCTTCCGCGGAGCGCTGCTGGCCGGCGCGAGCGGCCATCAACGTCGAGATGAAGCTGGCGGCCGCCCGAGGCGATCGCCGACCTCGCGCCCGAAGGCGAACTGGTGCCCAACGTGCTCAACCAGGAGGTCCACGACGCGGTGGCGGCCGCCGTGCGCGCGGCGGCCGAGCGCAGCGGGGTGGCCCGCCCGGACCGCGCCGCCCAGCTGTGAGCGGGCGGCCCGGATCACCGCGGGCCGGGGCAGCCCCCGCGTGCTGTCGTGACTCCTCCTAGACTGAGGCGCGATGAGCTTCCTCGGTGGCGGACGATTCACGGACGGCGAGCCCGATGCCCCGCGCCAGCCGGTCACCGCCTTCTACGAGGAGCGGCGAGCGGTCCGCTCAGACCGCCTGTGCGAGGCGACCCTCGCCTGTGACGGCTGCGATGCGCCGGTGTCCCTCGGGGGCGAGACCGTCTCGCTGACCCATCGGCTCACCTGCCCCTACTGCGGTCGCAGCGGACCGGTGCGCGACTTCCTGTCGCTGGCCCGGCCGACCCGCCCGGCGCGGGTGACCGTCCGCATCAGCCGCCGGTTTCGCTAGCGCAGCTCGGCGACGCAGGCGGTCGAGCTCGGGCACCTCGGCGCGGAGGCTGGACAGGTTGACGACGATCCCCTCCTGGGTGCTGCGGGCCAGGACGACGACGGCGCCCTCGTCGGGGGACGGGTTCTCCTCGCGGTGGGGGACGTAGGGCGGGACGTAGACGTAGTCGCCCGGACCGGTCTGCACCCGCCGCTCCTCACCGTCCTCGAGGAACACGAACACCGGGTGGCCGGAGACGACGTAGATCCCGGTCTCGGCCTCGCCGTGGTGGTGATCGCCCGAGACCATCCCCGGGTCGATGCGGCTCTCGCCCATCCAGATCTTGCGCGAGCCGTTGCGGGCCCCGAGATCGCCTCATAGCGCGTCATCCCCGGCGTCTGGGCGGTGTCGGGGGAGAGGTGATCGTGGCCGGTGTGATGCAGGCGGCGATGCCAGGCGGCGGTGCCGTCGCGGCGGTCCGGATCGCTCTCGCTCATCGTGCGGACGATACCCGCACGAGCGCCAGCTTGGCCGCGCGTGACAGCCGCTTGATCCGCGCCTCCTCGCGCCGCGCGGCGCTCCGATCGGGCATCGGCAGCGCCAGGGCGAGCTCGACCGGCAGGCGGCTGGCCGTGTAGCGGCTGGCGGTGCCCGCACGATGGCGGGCGAGCCGGCGCTCGAGGTCGACTCGTCCAGCCGGTGTAGAGCGATCCGTCGCGGCAGCGCAGCAGGTAGACCCAGGCGTCCGTCATCTCAGCGGTCAGCTTCGCCGCGCGGGAGCCGCCGCCTGCCCGCGGACGGGCGCTCGAGGCCATGGTCGACCCCGAGCGCGCCGCCGTGGCCGTGACTACTCGGGGTCGTACTTGAACGAGATGCCCAGGCGGACGCGGTAGTTCAGGACGGCGCCGTCCTGGATCGTCAGGTCCTGGCGGATGACCTCGGCGACCCGCAGCTCGCGGACGCTCTTGGCCGCCGTCTCCACGGCGACCCGGGCCGCCGCCTCCCACGACTCGCTGCTGACGCCGACGATCTCCGTGACCCGATACACGCTCTCGGCCATGTTCCTCCCATCGAAATTGAAGCCGGATCGGCCGAGTCTCTCACCGTTGGGCCGGCCCGTGGGGATTCTCGTCTCCGCGGCGGGGGCTACGCTGGCGCCATGTCGCCGCCCGACCGACGCCGGGATCGCCGTCGGGGAGGACGGGGTGGCCCGCTGCTTCTGGGCCGACTCGGCTCCCGAGTACCGCGCCTACCACGACACCGAGTGGGGCTTCCCCGTCGACGACGACGTCCGGCTGTTCGAGAAGCTCAGCCTCGAGGGCTTCCAGGCCGGCCTGTCGTGGCTGACGATCCTGCGCAAGCGCGAGAACTTCCGGGCGGCCTTCGCCGGCTTTGACTTCCACGCGGTCGCCGCGTTCGGGGAGGGCGACGTCGAGCGGCTGCTCGCCGACGCCGGGATCATCCGCCATCGCGGCAAGATCGAGGCGACGATCAACAACGCCGGGCGGGCGGTGGAGCTCGTCGAGGCCGAGGGCTCGATCGCCCACTACGTGTGGCAGTTCGAGCCCGCGCGCCACAGCCGGCCGGCTCGACCGCGCGCGGCTGGCCGAGCTGGCCACCACGCCGGAGTCGACGGCGCTGGCCAAGGACCTCAAGAAGCGCGGCTGGCGGTTCGTGGGACCGACGACCGTCTACGCGTTCATGCAGGCGATGGGGCTGACCAACGACCATCTCGAGGGCTGCCACGCCCGCGCCGCGGCCGACGCGGGCGCGGGCGGCTTCACCGCCGCCTTCGTAGGCGCCGGTCAGGGGCGGCGCGGGACGCCGGTGCCGGCCCGCAGCAGCGCGTCCATCGCCGGCGTGGGCATCAGCTGCGCCATCAGCACCTGGATGCGGGGCCCGCGGCCGACCACGTAGCGCGCCCGGGGCCGGCGGTCAGTGAGCGCCTGCTCGATCGTCGCGGCGACGACGTCGGCGGGGACGGCCGTGCGCTGCGAGCGGGGGATCGTCTTGCGAAAGCCCGCCATGTGCTTGGCGTAGAGCGCGCGATGGCCGGCTGACGAGGCGCGGCCTCGACCGCGTCGGCGTCGCGCTCGGCGTTGCGCCACAGGTCGGTGTCGGTCTGGGCCGGCTCGACGAGCGCCACCCGGACGCCCCACGGCCACAGCTCCAGCCGCAGCGCGTCGGCGATCCCCTCCAGGGCGAACTTCGACGCGTTGTAGGGACCGAACATCGGCGTGGCGATCCGGCCGCTCACCGAGGAGACGAACACGAGCCGCCCGCGCGAGGCGCGCAGCCGGGGCAGCGCGGCCTGGGCGACGGCCACCTGGCCGACGACGTTGACCTCGAGCTGGCGGCGCAGCTCGTCGGCGGTCACCGCCTCGACCGGACCGGTGACGACCACGCCGGCGTTGTTGACGACGGCGTCGAGGCGGGCGGGCAGCGCGCCGTCGAGCGCCGCGAGCTGGTCGGCGTCGGTGATGTCGAGGGTGAGCGCGGTGACGGCGTGCGGGTGCTGCGGCGGTCAGCGCGCTCGGCGTCCTCGGGGCGCCGGACGCCGGCGACCACGTCCCAGCCGGCGCCGGCCAGGCGCCGCGACGGTCGCCGCCCCGATTCCGCGGGAGGCGCCGGTGACGAGCACGGTGGACATCAGGAGAAGCTTCGCAGGAAGCGGCGCGCCACCGCACGGCGGCGGGTGAAGCGCCGGTCGGCGATGCCGATCTCCTCGATGCGGCCGTGGCGGACCTTGAGCACGCCCGAGTTGCGTCCGTCGGGCGGCAGGTACCAGAAGTTCAGGCCGACGTGGTAGGCGCGGCCCACCTTCAGCCGCGCGGCGACGGCGCGCAGCCGGGCGCCGGCGCGCACGCCGCGCAGCGCGTAGCGGCGGTCGGCGGTCAGGGCGGCGACGACGCGGCCTTGCGCAGACGGCCCCGCTGGGCGCCGGGCACCGAGCGCAGCAGCGCGGTCGACGGGTACTCGACGCGGATCGCCGCTCGGCGTCAGGCAGAAGTAGTCCTGATAGCGGCGCCGGCGCGTGGTGACCTTGGTGAACGCCCGGCGGGCGGCGGTGCGGCGTCATCCCCAGCCGCACCCGGCCCAGGCCGGTGGCGGTCAGGCGGCCGGTCGCCGCGGGGCAGCCGGGCGTCGCCCGGCGGCCGCCGGGCGGCTGGGCGTAGACGACCGGCCCGTAGGAGGAGCCGGCGTCGGCCACCGGCAGATGCAGCACGCCCGGGGAGGACGGCGAGGTGGAGATCGTCACCGGCCCCGGCGGCGTTGTTGCCGCGGTAGGCCTGGTCGCCGCCGGCGATGGCCAGGGCGATCCGGTCGCCGGCCGGGAAGCGGTGCACGATGCCCGGCAGGTCGACGCTGCACCGTGCCGCCGCCGGCGGGGATGCGGACCGGCGCGATGAGCTTGTCGGGGAGGGTGATGGCGCCGCTGGGGGAGAGGTCGTAGAGCTTGAAGAACAGCACGAGGTCGCCGCCGGCACCGGTCGCCGAGGTCAGGCCCTGCGCCGGTGCCGACACGTTCACCGTCGACCGTCGGGATCCCCACCACGTCGGTGTTCTGGGCCAGCGCGCGGCGTCGCGTACTCGGCGAAGGTGCCGGGCACGTCGTAGGGCTCCTGGCCGGGCTCCTCGTTGGTCTCGACGGCCGAGATCTCGCTGTAGCTGGTGGGCGCGCCGGCGGCCGGGGTGGCGAACGCCGCCTGGCCGCTCTGCACGGCCGCCGGGCTGGCTGACGAGCGCGTTCGTGACCCCGACAGCTCGAGGCTCTGCACGGTGCCCACCGGGTAGCGCGGGCGCCCGCCCGTAGGCCGGGTCGGCGTCGCCGGAGTAGCGGACCCAGGGGCGGAAGAAGCTGAAGTCCAGCGACGGGGCGGCCGGGGCGTCCTTGAGGTAGTGGTCGAACCACTGCATGACGCTCTGGCCCTCGTAGGTCACCTGGCCGGCGGCGTCATCGATCGCGTAGCCGCCCGAGGTGTCGCCGAGCTCGCCGGGCGCCGGGTTCTGCTGGGAGTGGCCCCACGACTGCCAGATCATCTTCACCGGCGTGCGCTGGGCGCGCAGCGCCTCGTAGGTGGCCACCGCCTCGTGGAGGGTGAACAGGGTGTCGTCCTCGCCCTGGGCCAGCAGCGTGGGGATCTGGATCTTCGACATGTAGGACTCGACCGAGGCGTGGCGCAGCAGCGCGATCGCCGACGTCCTGGGGGCGCCGGTGGCGCTCGTCTGGATGGCGGCCGCGCACACCTGGGAGTTGAAGTTCGGGCAGCCGGTGAGGTCGGCCGTCGGGTCGTTCTGCAGCTGCTGGAGGCCGTCGGCGGCCGCGCCCTCGCCGAAGAAGGCGTTGAGCCAGATGAACTTGGCCACGCCGGGCACGGCGTTGGAGACCGTGTCGGAGGGCACGGTCGACGGCAGGCCGGCGTTGTTGGGGGCCAGCGAGTAGGTCAGGTCGTTCCAGGTGATGATGGGGACGATCGTGTCCAGCCGCGGATCCTGCTCGGCGGTGGCGAACTGGATCTCGCCGCCGTAGCTGCCGCCGATCATGCCGACGCGCGGGTCGAAGTCGTGGTGGCGGCCGTCGTGGGCGATCTGGTCGTGGACGACGTAGTCGACCGCGGTGCCGTCGGTGGCGGCCATCCCGCCGCCCAGGAAGGTGATCAGCTGGCTGGCGGCCCGCCCGTCCCAGTCGGGATCGTCGAGCTCGATCGGGCAGCCGGAGCCGCCGAAGCCGAGGCCCGAGTAGGAGAGCACGACGTAGCCGCTGGGCGGCGAACTCCTTGCCCAGGGACGCCTGGCCGTCCTTGGAGCCGCCGAAGCCGTTGGTGGTCAGGATCGCCGGATCGGGATGGGCCGCGGTGGCGTCAGCGGGGCGGTAGAGGTCCCCGACGATCGTGCACTGGCGCTGCTGGCCGGCGGGGCCGGCGGTGACGGCGAAGTGCAGGGTGGTGACCGTGTAGCTCTGGGCCGCGGCGGCCGACGGGCAGGGCGAGCAGCGCCAGGGCCGCGCACAACGCGACCGGCCACGCCCATCGACGTTGTCTGACCACAAAGCGGAGTATCCACTACGGGACGCGCCGCAGCAACCGGCAACCGGAGAACGGGAGCTCCCCCCGGGCGGCGGGGGTCCCGCCGGCGCGGGCGCGGAGGGGGCGCGGCTAGGCCGCGCGGAGGCTGGTCGACGGCTCGGGGCCGCAGGCGCGCAGATCCGTGGCCAGGCGCGCCGCCGTCACCTTCTCCCAGCGACCGCTCTCCACGAGGGCGCGGCAGAGCTGGCTCGCATCGTCGAGGGCGGCCTGGGCGGATCCGTCCTCGCCGAGGTCGGAGGCGAAGATGAGGTTGTCGGCAGCGTGCCGGATCCGGTCCTGCTCCTCGTCGAGGAGCTTGCTCGGACCCAGCTCGTCCAACGTGTGCATAACGCGGCGGTAGGCCTGTGAACGCTCGGGACTCATGAGATCGATGCTAGGAACCTCTGTGGACAGCCATGATGGCGAGCGTCACACAGCGGCGCCTTGGCCCGTTGTCCAAGGATCTGCGGCCCGCCTTGTCCCGACGCGGCGCTCATCCCGTGACCGCCGTCGGGGGCCGCTCGCGCAGGGATCCGCCCGCGGGGACCGCCGTCTCGGGATCGGCGTCGGCCTCGGCACCACTCCCGGGCTCCGTCTCAGACGGCGGTTCGCGCTCCGTGACGGGCAGGTCGCCGAAGCGGGAATCGTGCACCGCGCCGTCGACCAGGTGGATGACCTCCTCGACGATGCGGCCGTCGACGTCGCGGTAGCGGATGCGCGGATGATCGGGCCGTTCGGGATCGACGGCGGCCACCACGCCCGTGCGGCCGTCGGGCAGGGCGATCGAGTAGCCGACCGGATAGGGCATGGCGACGCGGGTGAAGTGGGCGACGACCGTCGGGTCAAACTGGCTGCCGGAGCCCTCGCGCACGACGCGGACGCCGACATGGGGAGCGGTCGCCGGCTTGTACGGTCGGTCGGCGGTGACCGCGTCATAGACATCGGCCACGGCGGCGATCCGAGCGAACTGATGGGTGGTTTCGCCGGTGCGCCCGCGCTCGTAGCCGAGGCCGTCCCAGCGCTCGTGGTGATCGCGCACCACGCAGATGGTCAGCGCCGAGACGCGGTCGGATGACAGCATCGAGGCACCGGCACTCGGGATGGGTCTTGACCAGCTCCCACTCCTGCGCGGTCAGCTTGTCGGGCTTGTTGAGGACCGGCTCGGGGATCGAGATCTTGCCGATGTCGTGGATGAGCAGCCCCATGGCGAGCTCCGTCATCCGCTCGGCGCTGCGGTCATAGCGGCGGGTGCCGCGCCAGTCGACCCATCCATCGAGGCGGTTGATCCGCTGGCCGAGCAGCAGCCCGAGGGTGGCCACCCGCACCGAGTGGCTGTAGGTGTAGCTGTCGGCGCTGGAGAGGTCGTCGAGGGCCAGGGCGGCCTCGGGGCAGTCGTCGAGGGCGTGGAGGATCCCGGAGGCGGCCGCTTCGAGCTGGGCGAGCGCCGCGGTGGGCAGGCCGTGCAGGTTGCCGACGGCCGAGCGGGCGGCGCTCAGGCAGGTGCCGACCGCTTGCTCGGTCGAGCGCCGGACATGATCGGGCAGCGGCTGGGCGGGGACGATCCCGTCGCCGAGCCCGTCCTCGATCCACACCGCGCGCACGCCGCGGGCGGCCAGCCGGGCCGCCAGCGCGGGGGAGAGCCGGACCCCGCGGCGCAGCAGCGGCAGGGCACCGAGCACCGCCGACGGGATGTCGCGGGCGAGCTCCATCTCCTCGCGCACGGAGTCGAGGCGGACGAGCCTCATGCGGAGCGCCGGGCAGGACGAAGAGGGACGCGCGGGTCCATAGGCTCTCCTTATCGGCAGGAGCGCCGCGACCTTCAAGCGGCGGCTGGCGGTGGCCGGCGCTCTAAGCTCCCCCGCCGTGCCTTCCCGGTCCTCGAGCAGCCCGGCGCGGACTCCTGTCGCGGAGCGCAACCTCGCCCGCCTGGCGCAGGACGCCTTCGAGCGCCGCGGCGACTACCCGTCGCTGCTCTTCGAGGGCACCTGGCTGCGCTCGGGCGAGATCTTCGACGGCGCGTGTCGCATCGCAGCCGGCTTCACGGCGCTCGGCCTGGCGGCCGGTGAGCGCGTCGTGGTCACGATGGCCAACTGTCCCGAGGTCACGATGGTCTACCAGGCGCTGTGGCGCGCGGGGCTGGTCGTCACCCCGGCGACCTTCCTGCTGCCGGCGCCTGAGCTGCGCCACGTCATCGCCGACGCCGGGGCGAGCGCGGTCGTGACCACGCCGGAGTTCCTGCCCAAGGTGACCGAGGCGGTCCAGGGACTCGACAGCGTCCGCTTCATCATCTGCGCCGGCGACCCCGGCGACGATGAGATCCTGCCGCTGAGCTCGCTGATGGCGTCTGAGCCGGGGCCGATCGTCGCCCGCGGCGACGATGACCTGGCCGCCCTGCTGTACACCGGCGGCACGACCGGACAAGCCAAGGGCGTGATGCTCTCGCACGCCAACCTGAGCTTCTCGGGCCGCGCGGCCCATGAGGCCTCCTATGTCGCCGGCCTGAGCCGCACGCTGACCACCCTGCCGCTGTCTCACGCCTACGGGCTGCTGGTCACGCTCGCCGGGATGCACTCCCCCGACCGAGGCCTCGTCGTCCTGCTGCGGTGGTTCGATCCCCAGGCGTTTCTCTCGCTGATCGCCGAGCACCGGCTGCAGCTGACCGCCGTCGTCCCGTCGATGTTGCAGATCCTGCTGGCCAGCCCGCTGGAGGAGCACGACCTCAGCTCGCTGCGCTACATCAGCTCCGGCGGGGCGCCGCTGGCCCCCGAGGTGGAGCGCGAGTTCGTGCAGCGCGTGCCGGGCGTGTCGATCCGCCAGGGATACGGCCTCACCGAGTCAGCGGCGCTGCTCTCCACCAACCCGGCCGGCCGCGAGCGCCGGGGCTCCGTCGGCCTGCCCGTGCCCGGCACGGAGGTCGAGATCCGCGGCGAGGACGGCCGGGCGCTGGATCCCACGGAGATCGGCGACGTGTGGGCCCGCTCGCCGGGCGTGATGCTCGGTTACTGGAATGCGCCCGAGACGACCGCCGAGGCGATCCAGGACGGCTGGCTGAACACCGGCGACGTCGGCTATCTCGACGGGGACGGCTACCTGTACCTCGTCGACCGCAAGAAGGATCTCATCATCCGCGGCGGCTTCAACGTCTATCCCCGGGACGTCGAGGATGCGCTCGTCGAGCACCCGCAGGTCAAGATGGCGGGGGTCGTCGGCCGTCCGAGCACCGTCCACGGCGAGGAGGTCGTGGCCTACGTGTCGCTGCACGGCGGCGCCGAGCTCACGCCCGAGCAGCTCGTCGACTGGGCGCGCGAGCGCATCGGCGGGTACAAGTATCCGCGCGAGGTGCACCTCGTCGAGGCGGTGCCGCTGACCTCCGTCGGCAAGATCGACCGCAAGGCGCTGCGCGCGCTGCGCGACGGCTGACGCGGGACGGGTCGGCGGGTCAGGCGGCGAGCGCGGCCGTCGCCCGGGGACCTGCCGCGAGATCCGTCCACAGATGCAGCACCGCATAGGCGCGATACGGACGCCACGCCTGCGAGCGCTGCGCGGCGGCCCGCGGTCGCCCGTCGAGGCCGTGGCGCGCCAGCGCGTGGTGGATGCCGAGGTCGCTCGCCGGGAACGCGTCGGGGTCGCGCAGGGCGCGCATGGCCACGTACTCGGCCGTCCACGGCCCGACGCCGGCGACGGCACGCAGCCGCCGGCGAGCCTCGTCGCGGTCCGCCCCCGCGTCGAGGAGAAGCTCGCCCTCGGCCAGCTGCCGGCTGAGCGCGATCAGGGCCCGCGCTCGCGCGCCGGGGAGGCGGAGCGTCGCCGGGTCGGCGGCCGCCAGGCCGCCGGGGCCGGGGAACGTGTGGGTGACCGCTCCGAGCGGCCGGCCGAGCGCCGCGCCGTGATCGGCGGCCAGCCGTCCGGCCGCCGTGGCGGCCGCGGCGAGGGACACCTGCTGACCCAGCACGGCCCGCACCGCCAGCTCGGGGCCGTCGACCGCTCCGGGCACGCGCAGGCCGGGATGGCGGCGGCGCATCGGGCCGAGCAGCGGGTCGGGAGCGAGCGCGGCGCTGACGGTCTCGGGATCGGAATCGAGGTCGAGCAGGGCGCGGCAGCGCGAGACGGCGGTGGCGAGGTCGCGCAGGTCCTCGAGGGCGAACTGCGCGCGGACATGGCCGGCCGCCGGGGTCAGGCGGACGGTGCCGGCGCCGCGGGGCAGTCGCAGGCTCCGCGTGTAGGTGTCGCCGCTGACCTCCTCGACGCCGGGGACGGCGCGCCGGGCGAAGTAGTCCAGCAGTGCGGTGGCCTGAAGCGGCGCGCGGTAGGGGAGCCGGAGGGTCACGCCGGGAGGGCCGACCTCCGAGCCGGCGGCGATGTCGGGCTCGCGGCCGAGCCGGTCGCGCAGCTCGCGGGGGGACATCGCGAACACCTCGCGGATCGTGGCGTTGAACTGCCGGACGGAGTGAAAGCCGGCCGCGAACGCCACCTCGGTGGCGGGCAGGGCGGTCGTCTGCAGCAGGATGCGGGCGGCCTGCGCGCGCTGGGCACGGGCCAGGGCGAGCGGGCCGACCCCCGTCACCCCGGCGAGCAGGCGGTTGAGGTGGCGCGGGGTGTAGCCCAGGCGCGCGGCGAGCCCGGCCACGCCGTCGCGATCGACGGCGCCGTCGGCGATCAGCCGCATCGCCCGCCCGATGACGTCGCCACGGCTGTCCCACTTCGGGCGAGCCGGGCGAGGCATCGGGGCGGCAGCGCTTGCAGGCCCGCAGGCCGCTCGCCTGGGCCGCGGCAGCGGTCGAGAAGAAGCGCACGTTGGCCCGCTTGGGCGTCCGGGCCGGGCAGCTCGGCCGGCAGTAGATCCCGGTGCTCGTCACGCCGACGTAGATCCAGCCGTCAAAGCGGGGATCCTGAGTCTCGGTGGCGCGCCAGCAGGTCTCGTCGTCGGGGAGCACGGTTCCTACTGTGACACCCGCGGCCCGATTTGACTCGCGGGAATCGGACATCGACAGGAGCAACTCCGCGGTTGCGCAACTGCGGGGATGGTGGACGCGCGCGGCCGAGCCGCGTCATGGCGTGACAAATCGCGGCAGCGCCCGCCGATTTTCCGCAAACGCCCCGCTGAGCGCGGCTCCGGTGACATATCACCTCGCCGCCGGGTCATTTGTCACCGCCCGGTCGCCCGGTCGGCCGGGCGGCCATGCGGGCGAACGCCGCACCTGCTGAACTGGCTCGGACCGTGACGTCCGAGCTGACCACCAACATCGCCGTCCTCGAGCGACTGCTGCCGCTCGAGGGGAGCCACATCGTCGACGTCGGCTGCGGCGGCGGATGGTTGGCCCGGGAGCTGGCCGCCCGCGGCGCCCGGGTCACGGGGACGGAGATCTCCGAGGACCAGCTGGCCGAGGCGCGAGGGCGCGGCAGCGCGGGAGGGCGGATCGCATACCTGGTCGGCCCGGCGCAGGCGCTCCCGCTGCCCGACGCGTGCGCCGAGGCGGTCGTGTTCATGAACTCCCTGCACCACGTCCCCGAGACGGCGATGGGCGACGCGCTGTCAGAGGCGGGACGGGTGCTGCGCCCGGGCGGCCGGCTGCTGGTCGCCGAACCCCAGGCGGCCGGTGACTTCTACGCGATGGTCAAGCTGGTCGAGGATGAGGATCACGTGCGGGCGATGGCGCAGGCCGCGCTGGACGATGCGGCCGGGGCCGGGTGGGACCGCATCACCACGCTCGAGTACGAGATCGCCGGCCGGCTGGCCGATGTCGAGGAGCTGCGGCGGCGAATGGTCAGTGTCGATCGGGCGCGCGCGGCGCGCTTCGACGAGCATCGGGAGCAGCTGATGGCGGCGTTTGCCCGGCTGGGCATCGAGGCGGACGGCGGGCGCGAGTTCACCCAGCCGATGCGCGCCGACCTGCTCCGGCTCGCCTGAGCCCGGGTCGGGGCTCTCGCTTCCTAGGCTCTCCTGCGGACACCGACGAGGAGATCACCTATGGATTACGTCAATCTCGGACGGACGGGCCTGCGCGTGTCGCGCATCTGCCTGGGCATGATGAGCTTCGGCCCGCACGAGAGCCGGCCGTGGACGCTCGACGAGGACGCGGCCGAACCGATCGTCCGCGCCGCCGTGGAGGGCGGGGTCACCTTCTACGACACCGCCGACGTCTACAACGGCGGCGAGTCCGAGGTCATCACCGGCCGCCTGCTGCGCAAGCTGTTCGGCATGCGCGAGGAGTACGTCGTGGCGACCAAGGTCAACGGGCAGACGATGCCCGGCGAGAACGGCCGGGGGTTGTCGCGCAAGCACATCATGGCCTCGATCGACGCGTCCCTGCAGCGTCTGGAGATGGACTACGTCGACCTCTACCAGATCCATCGCTTCGATCCCCACACCCCGGTGCAGGAGACCATGGACGCCCTCCACGACGTCGTCGCCGCCGGCAAGGCTCGCTACATCGGCGCCTCGAGCATGTACGCGTGGCAGTTCGCCAAGGCCCAGTCAGTGGCCCGGACGCGGTTCGTGTCGATGCAGAACCACTACAACCTCGTCTACCGCGAGGAGGAGCGGGAGATGATCCCCCAGTGCCTGGACCAGGGCGTCGGGGTCATCCCCTGGAGCCCGCTGGCCCGGGGCCTTTTGGCCGGTAACCGCAGCCGCAGCGGCGAGAAGCTCACCAAGCGTGCGCAGACGGATGGCTTCGGCGACAACCTGTACACGCCGGAGCTCGACTTCGACGTCATCGAGCGCGCCGGCGAGGTCGCCGCTCAGCGCGAGGTGCCCACCGCCCAGGTGGCGCTCGCCTGGCTGCTGCACCGTCCCGGGGTGACCGCGCCGATCATCGGGGCGACGAAGCTCGCCCACCTCGAGGACGCGCTGGCCGCGGAGCAGCTCTCGCTCAGCGCAGAGGAGATGGAGCGGCTGGAGGAGCTCTATCGGCCCCACCGGGTCGCTGGACACTCATAGCCGGGTAGGTTGAGGACCATGCCCGAACGCCAGCTGCCCCGCCCCTCCAACCGCGTGCTCGTCCTCTTCGGGGCGACCGGCGATCTCGCCGCCCGCAAGCTGTTTCCCGGCTTCTTTCACCTCTATCGCTGCGGGCTGATGCCCGAGGAGTTCCGGATCATCGGCTCCGGGCGCCATTCGCCCGGCTCCGATGACGAGTTCCGCGAGCAGGTCCGCGAGGCGCTGGAGGCTCATGGCCGGATGGAGCTCGACGACCACTGGGACGAATTCGCCCGGCGGCTGAGCTTCGTCGTCGCCACTGATGAGGACGGCGCGGAGCTGGCCGAGGCGGTCACGGCGGCCGAGTCGGAGATCTCCGCCGAGGGCGAGCGGCTCATCTACCTGTCCGTGCCGCCCGGCGCCATGCAGGCGATGGTCGGGATGCTCGGGGAGACGGGGCTGGCCGAGAACTGCTCGCTGGTCGTCGAGAAGCCCTTCGGCCACGATGTCGAGTCGGCCCGCGCGCTCAACGCGGCCCTGCACGAGGTCCTCGAGGAGGAGGCGATCTACCGCATCGACCACTTCCTGGGCAAGGAGGCCGCCCAGAACATCCTGGTGGCCCGCTTTGCCAACGGCATCCTCGAGCCGGTGTGGAACCGCGACCACATCGCCTACGTGCAGATCGACGTCCCCGAGGCGCTGGACATCCAGGGCCGGGCGGCCTTCTACGAGGAGACGGGGGCGTTCCGCGACATGGTCGTCACCCACCTGATGCAGATCCTCGGCATCGTCGCCCTCGAGCCGCCCAGCCGCATCGACGCCGACTCCCTGCACGTCGAGCGCACCAAGGTGTTCGCGGCCATCCGCCCGCTCGATCCCGCGCGCGTCGTCTTCGGCCAGTACGAGGGCTACCGCGACGAGGAGGGCGTGGCCGAGGACTCCTCCATGCAGACCTTCGCCGCTGCCGAGGTGTTCGTCGACACCTGGCGCTGGAGCGGCGTGCCCTTCTATCTGCGCACCGGCAAGGCGATGGCCGAGGGCCGGCGCACGGTCACGATCGGCTTCTCCGAGGCGCCGCTGCGGATGTTCCCCAACCACGACCCCGAGACGGCGGTCCGTCCCTCAGAGCTCATCTTCGAGCTCTCCGACGATCCCCAGGTGCGCATCGAGGTCGAGGCCAAGGTGCCGGGTCCCGAGATCGAGATCGGCCGGGTGGCGCTGACCCTCGACGTCGACGCGGCCTTCGACGGCGCCGACGGCCTCGAGGCCTACGAGCGCCTGCTGCACGACGTGATGCTGCGCGAGCGCCTCCTGTTCACCCGCTCAGACCAGATCGAGCGGCTGTGGGAGGTGTGCGCGCCGGTGATCGAGGACCCGCCGTCCCCCGAGCCCTACCCGAAGGGGTCGTGGGGCCCGCAGCCCGCGCTGGAGCTGCCGGGCCAGGTGGGCTGGCGGCTCCCCGACGGCAACGGCGGCTGAGACCGACGGCGGACGTTGGGTGCCGGTCGCCGCCGCGCCCGCCGGCTCAGTCGCCGGGCAGCCAGCCCGGCCGGTAGGGCGTGTCGACGTCGGGCTTGAGCTCGGCGTAGGCCTGGGAGGGGTCGCGCGTCTCCTGGGCCACGCCCGCGCCGTGGCGCTGCGCGAGCGCTGACGCCGGGTAGACGACGTCATCGCCCAGGCGGGTTCCCAGCGCCAGGATCGCGCACGGCCCGTCGCCCGCCCCGACGAACACGTGCTCCGTCCACGGCGGGCAGTGGACGAAGTCCCACGCCTTGAGCGCTCGCTCCTCGCCCTCGATGAGCAGAAGGGCCTCGCCGCTGAGCACCAGGAAGTCCTCCTGCTCGTCCTCGGCGTGGTAGTAGCAGGCCGGCTGGCCAGGCTCGAGCACGCCGATGTTGATCCCGATGCTGGGGAAGCGGGCTTCGCCCTCGAACCGCGTATAGGCCCCGAAGTCGCCGGTCAGCCAGCGCGCGTCGCGGGCGTTGAGCACGAACCAGCCCTCGCCCACCGGCGCCTGCCCCTGGCCGGCCTTCTGCAGTCGTGCCTCCTTCATCCCGGGCAGTCTGCCCGGAGTGTGCGCCGGTCATGCATGGCCGCAGAGGGCCACTAGGATCGGCCGCCGTGACCGTGCTCAGCCAGATCCTCGCCCGGCGCATGCGGCTGATCGCCCCCCGCACCGCAGGACGTCGTCTGCCAGCGCGATCTGGCGGTGACCATGGACGACGGGGCGGTGCTGCTGGCCGACCGCTGGGTGGCGGCCGACGCGCGTCGGCACGGCCGGGCCGACCGTGCTCGTCCGCTCGCCCTATGGCCGCCGCCAGTTCGTGGGGATGCTGTTCGGGCGGCTGCTGGCCGAGCGGGGGCTGGCGGTGGTGGTCCAGAGCGTGCGCGGGACGTTCGGCTCCGGGGGCGAGTTCAGTCCCTTCGACGAGCGGGCCGACGGGCTGGCCACGCTGCGCTGGATCCGGGCCCAGCCGTGGCACGAGGGGCCGGTCGGCACCATCGGCCCGAGCTATCTCGGCTTCGTGCAGTGGGCGGTGGCGGCGGGCGATCCCGAGGCGGCGGACCTGGCCGCCATGTCGATCCACGTCAGCGCCTCGCAGTTCTTTGACTCCACCTACTCCGGCGGCAGCCTGTCGCTGGAGACGCTCGCCTCCTGGATGGTCATCGTCGCCGCCCAGGAGAGCCGGCTGGGCGTCGTCGCCATCGAGCGCGGCTTGCGGCGGCCTGCGGACGCTGCTGGGCGATCTGCCGCTCGGCGATCTCGACGAGCGGGCCACCGGCGCCGTCGTGCCGTGGTTTCGCCAGGCGTTCGGCGACACGGATCGGGCCGGCGCCTACTGGGCCGCCCGTGACTTCTCGCCGCGGGTGGGGGAGGTCACCGCGGCGGTGTCGTTCGTGGGTGGGTGGCACGACATCCTGCTGCCGTGGATGGTCGCCGACTTCGAGTCGCTGCAGGCGGCCGGACGGGGGCCGCGGCTGCTGATAGGTCCCTGGAGCCACACCTCGTCGGGGCTGGCAGCGGCCGCGCAGCGCGACGGGATCGCCTGGCTGCGGGCCCACCTGCTGGGCGATGACCGGCTGGTCCGGAGTCGCCGGTCCGCGTGATGGTCACCGGCGAGCGCAGCGGCGGCGGCTGGCGGGACCTCGAGGCGTGGCCCCCGCCGGGAACCGGGGAGCGGCGGCTCTTCCTGGGGCCGGGCGGTCGCTCGCCGACGAGCCGCCGGTCGATCGCCGCGGGCGCGGATGGCTACCGCTATGACCCGGCGGACCCGACACCCTCGCTGGGTGGGGCGGTGCTGCTCGAGCGCACCGCCGTCGTCGACAACGCCCCGCTGGAGGCCCGCGACGACGTGCTCGTCTACTCGACGGCGCCGCTGAGCGATGTGGTGGAGGCGATCGGCCACGTGTCCGTGGAGCTGTGGGCCCGGGCCAGCGAGCCGTGGTTCGACCTCTTCGCCCGGGTGTGCGACGTCGGCGCCGACGGCGTCTCGCGCAACGTCACCGATGCGCTGGTCAGCGTCAGCGCCGAGGGCGATCACGGCGAGCGCGACGAGGACGGGGTGTGGCGGGTGACGTTCGAGCTGTGGCCGATGGGCCACCGGTTCGCGGCCGGTCACCGCATCCGCCTGCTCGTCGCCTCGGGCGCGCACCCCCGCTACGCCCGCAACCCGGGCACCGGCGACAGCGCCGCGGCCGCCCGTCCGGACGCGATGCGGGCGGTCGACGTCTCGATCCTGCGCGACGCCCGGCACCCGTCGGCGCTCGTGCTGCCCGCCGCGTCCGGGCATCCCTGACACGCCGGCTGCGCGGGGCCGGACTCCGGACGTGGTTCGATCTCAGTGCTGCATACGAACACTCAGATAACCCACGTCCGCTTCGGCCCTCCGCCCGCCCCGGCGGGGGCCGGGTCGCCGCCCGGCAGGGTGGGGCCGCTCAGCGCGGCCCCGTCATCCGTCAGCCCTGCGGGGTCGCGGAGCGCGGACGCTCCGGGTGACGGCGCCGGCGCTGCCGGGGGCCGTCGGGCCGCTGCGCGGCGTCGCCGTGGCGCGACTGGGTCTGCGGACGGGGGCGCGAGGAGCGCCGGCGTCCGCGCGAGCCGCCAGAGGGCTGGTCGCCGCGGGAGTCCGGGTGACGCTGGCCGCCGCCGCTGCGGCCCGACCCGTACCCCGCGCCGGAGCTCGAGCTGGACCCACCGGCGGAACCGCCGCCGGACCCGTTGGACCCGCCGGACCCACCGCCGAGACCGTGCTCGATCCCGAGGTGCCCGGCCATCTTGACGACATCGCCGCGCTCGGCGCGGTCGACGAGGGTGATGGCCAACCCGGCGCGCCCCGCGCGGCCGGTGCGGCCGGTGCGGTGGACGTAGCTCTCGTGGTCATGGGGCGGATCGAAGTTGATGACGTGGGAGATGCCGGTCACGTCGATGCCGCGGGCGGCGACGTCGGTGGCCACCAGGGTGTCCGTGGTGCCGGCGGCGAACTGGGCGAGCGCGCGCTCGCGCTGGCGCTGGGACTTGTTGCCGTGCAGGGCGACGGCGGCGACGCCGCGGGCGCCGAGGCGCTTGACGAGGCGGTCGGCGCCGTGCTTGGTGCGCACGAACACGAGGGCCAGCTCACGGTCGGCCTCCAGCTCGGTGACGAGGGCCTCGAGCCGGTCCGTGCCGTTGAGGGGCACGAAGCGGTGCTCGATGTCCTTGTGGGAGCGGCGCTCGGACGAGCCGTGCTCGCGGGTGACCGGATCCGTCGTGTAGTTGCGGGCGACCCGGCCGGCCTCGCCGTCGAGGGTGGCCGAGAAGAAGAGCGTCTGGCGCACGGGCGGGCAGGCGCGGACGATCCGGTCGACGGCGGGCTTGAAGCCCATGTCGAGCATCCGGTCGGCCTCGTCGAGCACGAGCACCTGGATCCGGTCCAGGGTGAAGGCGCCGCGGGCGAGCAGGTCCTCGAGGCGGCCGGGGGTGGCCACCAGGATCTGCGCCTGGGCGGCGCGCTTGGCCTGGGCGACGAGCCCGACGCCGCCGTAGACGGTGGCGATCCGCAGCGCGCGGGCTGTGGGCGATGGCCCGCAGATCGTCCGTGATCTGGGTGGCGAGCTCACGCGTCGGCGCGAGGATGAGCGCGGCCGGGCGCGGGCAAGTCGGCGGCGATCCGGTCCACGAGCGGGATCCCGAAGGCCAGCGTCTTGCCCGAGCCGGTGGGCGAGCGCACGAGGGCGTCGCGGCCGGCCAGGATGTCTGCGGTGACGAGCTGCTGAACAGCGAATGGTTCGGAGATGCCCGCGTTGGCGAGGGCCTGAACCACGGCGCGTGACACGCCGAGATCGGCGAAGGACTGCATGAAGAACATCACTCCTTGGGCGGCAATATGAGGCCGCGAAACGATTCGGGAGGCTACGGCTGACCCGAACCGCTATCTGCGGGACCCAAGCAAGCTGCCTCGCGGCCGAAGGTCGACCGCTGGGGTGAAGCTAGCAGAGAGGGTCCGCGGCGACGGCACGAACCCTGTCACCGACGTGGATCTCGCCCTCCGTCAGGATGTCGGCGCGCAGACCCCCGCGGTGCACGAGCGGCGCGCAGGACCGGCCGCCCGGCGTAGCGCTCCATCACCCGGCAGGGCTCGCACAGCCGCATCCCCCGACAGCGGACGGAGCCGATGGTGAACTCGTGGCCGACGAGCTGGGCGACGTCGAGCCCGCGCACGATGAGGTTGCGGCGGTGCTCGTCGGGGGTCAGCGGCGGCTCGAAGGACTCGCACACCTCCGCGCACACGAGCGTCAGGGCACTGCCGGGGCGCCCGGAGGGGAAGGTGCCGGTGCCGCTGACGTGGCGGTCGCCGTCAAGGCCGCGGCCCGGGAGGGCCTGCGCGCCCGGCACGGACCGCGTCGGCTCTCCCGCCGACGGCGCGAGGCGGATGGCCTCGACGCGCCCCACGCCGGTCGGGAGCCCGAGGCAGCGGGGGGCCGCGCCTGGGCGATGTCCGTGGCGGCCACGAGATAGCCCTGGGTGATCCACTCGGGGCGGATCACCCCGTCGGCGGCGGGATCCCAGACCACGCCCGAGGGGACGCCGAACATGACGGCGAAGCGCGGCTCGCTCTCGGGGGCGTGGACGCGGGCGATCCAGTTGCCCGGCCAGGCGAAGGCGGAGGCATCGGCCACGCGGGCCAGCCCCAGGCCGAGGCCGCCCAGCCACCGCGAGACCGTCCATCCAGCGGCGGGATCCTCGCCGGGGTCCAGCGCCGGCAGCTCGGCAGGCGCGAGCTCCAGGACGTAGTGCAGGCAGCTGAGGAACGAGCCCTGGAGAACCGCGTCGTCGTCAGTGGGCACCATGGCCGCCACATTAGGCCGCCGCGCGGTCGTCCGGATGGATAGCCTCAGGCGCCGACGTATGCCAGAGCAGCCAGTCATCCTCAACGGCGAGCTGTCGATCGACCAGGTGACCGCCATCGGCGGCGGCGCCCGGCTCGAGCTCGATCCGCAGGCCGTCGAGCTCGTGCGGGCCAACCGGGCGACGCTCGAGCGGATCCTCTCCACCGGCACCGCCGTCTACGGGATCAGCACGGGCTTCGGCGCGCTGGTCTCCAACACGGTCGCCCCCGAGCTGCAGCGCCACCTCCAGGTCAACCTGCTGCGCAGCCATGCCGCCGGCACCGGGCCCGATCTGCCCCGGGCCGCGGTGCGGGCCGCGATGGCGGTGCGGCTCAACGGGCTGCTGCTGGGTCACTCGGCGGTGCGTCCCGTGGTGCTCGAGCGGGTGGTGGCGCTGCTCAACGGCGGCTTCACCCCCCGGGTGCCGCAGACGGGCTCGCTCGGTGCCAGCGGCGATCTCGCGCCCAGCGCCCACGCCTTCCTGCCGCTGCTCGGCGAGGGCGAGGCCTACGCGCCCGACGGGACGCTGCTGCCGGGCACGGAGGTCCTGGCCCGCCTGGGCACGGAGCCGCTCGTGCTCGACAGCAAGGAGGGCCTGGCCCTCATCAACGGCACCCACTTCATGAGTGCCATCGGCGCGCTGGTGGCCACCCGTGTCGGCCGGCTGCTCGACGGGATCGACGCCGTGACCGCGGCCACCGTCGACGCTCTGCGGGGGGCCCTGCCGGCGTTTGACCCTCGGGTGCACCGGCTGCGCCGGCTCAGCGGCCAGGCGCGCAGCGCGGCCAACATCGTGACCGCCCTGAAGGGCTCCGAGCGCGTCGGGGGCGATCGCTCGCGGCCGGGCTCCGTCGTCGGCGCGCGGCTGCAGGACGCCTACTCGCTGCGCTGCGCCGCCCAGGTCCACGGCGCCGCGCGGGAGGGCTACCGCTTCTTCTCAGAGCTCGTCCACGCCGATCTCAACGCGGTCACGGACAACCCGCTCGTCTTCGACGACCCCGAGGAGGTCATCTCGGCCGGCAACTTCCACGGGCAGAGCCTGGCGGTCGCCTTCGACACGCTGCGCCTCGGGCTCGCCGACCTGGCTGCGATCTCCGAACGGCGGACGTTCCGGCTCGTCTCCCCGTCGCTCAACGGGCGGCTGCCGGCCTTCCTCACCCACGACGCCGGCGCCTCCAGCGGCTACATGGTCATCCAGTACACGGCGGCGGCGCTCGTCGCCGAGCTGCGGGCGCTCGCCCACCCGGTCAGCATCGACACCATCCCCACCTCTGACAACCAGGAGGACCACGTCTCCATGGGGATGACCGGCGCGCTGATGGCGCTCGAGGCCGTCGGCCGGCTGGAGAAGGTCATCGCCATCGAGCTGCTGTGCGCCTGCCAGGCCCTGGACTGCGACCCGGGGCAGGCGGGCGCCGTCGTGGAGGCGCTGCACGCCGCCGTGCGCGAGCGCGTGCCGATGCTCACCCAGGATCGGCCGCCCGCCGACGACCTGCGCGACGTGCTCGGGTTGCTGGAGGACGGGACCCCGGCGCGGATCCTGGCCGCGGCCGGCTGACGGCCGCTCGGGGCGCGATACTCACCGGCTGTGGTCTACGCGCCGACCGCTCGCCACCTCCTCCGCGCCAAGGATCTGGCGGACGCGCGCTATGCCGACGCCCTCGACGTCGACGACCTGGCCGGGGCCGCCGGCCTCTCGCGCGCGCATTTCAGCCGGGAGTTCCGCCGCGCCTTCGGCGAGTCGCCCCACGCCTACCTGCTGACCCGGCGCCTGGAGCGCGCCGCGGCGCTGTTGCGGACCACGGACCGCTCCGTGGCCGAGATCTGCTTCGCGGTCGGCCTGTCGAGCCTCGGTTCGTTCACCACGAGCTTCAAGCGCACCTACGGGATGACGCCCACCGCCTACCGGGCGGCCTTTCCCCCGGCGGCCCAGCGGGCGATGGTGCCGAGCTGCATCCTGCGCGCCTACGGGCGCCCCCAACGGAGCACGTTTGAAGAAGACAACCGCCAGGGCTCGACGTAGCGTCCCGGGCGTTGAATCGAAACCCCTTCCGATGGAGGTCGTCAGATGATCAGAATCGCCAGCATGCAGCTGTGGGTGCACGACCAGGACGAGGCACTCGCGTTCTGGACGGAGAAGGTCGGGATGGAGGTCAGCTCCGACGTGACGATGCCCGAGATGGGCAACTTCCGCTGGCTGACCGTCTCGCCTCCCGGCCAGTCCGACGTGGCGATCGTGCTCATGGCCGTTCCCGGCCCGCCGGTGTTCGAGCGCGAGACCGTCGAGCAGATCAACGCCCTGATGACCAAGGGCGCGGGGGCGACGGTGTTCCTCGTCACCGAGGACTGCCGGGCTGACTACGAGCAGCTCAAGGCCCGCGGCGTCGAGTTCGTCGAGGAGCCAGAGGAGCGCCCGTACGGCATTGACGCCGGCTTCCGCGATCCCTCCGGCAACCACATCCGCCTGACCCAGGTGACGATGGCGGGCGTCTAGGACAGGTTCGGCTCATCTCCGCCGAGCCCGGCCGGCCGGTCTCGGCGGAGATGACCAGGGCGCTGGTGAGGGCGGCCAGCCCTGACGCCTGGGAACCGGGGTTGGCCGGAATCGGCGCGGTCAGCGGGGCGACCCTGCGCGCCCAGTAGAACCCGAGCCGGCAGCCCGTGGCGGTCGCGCACGTGGTCAAGCGGGTCCCGTCAGACGCGCTGTGCGCGAGGACCGCCGCGCCCTGGGCGAGCAGCAGACGGTCGTAGGTGACTGACCCGGTCGCCTGACGCCAGTCAAACACGGCGTCGTCGAGCACCCCCTTGAACGCGGTCGCGTTGAAGGAATGACCGGAGCACCTCCCCGGCCGGGCCTCGCACGGCTCCTGGAACACGCCGCCGGCGAGCATCCCCGACTGCGGGCGCAGCACGCGGTTCAGGTAGCCCTCCGCCTGTGTGAAGTACGCCGGCTCAGAGGTGGCCCGGCCCATCTGCACCAGCGCGTCGGCCATCTCGCCCTGCATGTACGTGAGCCCGGTGCCGGAGACGTGACAGGTGCCGGTGTCCTCGACGGCGACCCGGCCGCTGGCGGGGTGGACCAGCCCGCTGGAGGTCAGCCAGCCGAGCGTCCGCCGAGCCGCCGCCAGCCAGGCTCGCGCCCTGCCGGGGTCCAGGAACACCCCGGGGGTGGCGCGGATCTGCGCCAGCTGGGCGGCGAGGGAGGCGAACTCGGCGTTGGTGATGGTGTTCGGCGGGTACCCGACCTTGAACTCGATACCGCCGCCGCAGCGGGTCGGCTGCGCGGCGATGTAGGCGGCGTCGTACTCGGCCGCCGCGAGATACTTCGCGGCGTCGGCGCTGTCATGACGCACGGTCAGCTCGTACCGCGCCGCGGCCGCCCATGCCATCCCCCACCAGGCCGTGTCGTCCATGAAGTTGTTGGCGAAGGAGTGCGGTTCCGGTGTCCCCGGCAGGCTGACGTTCGACGCGTAGGTGGTGTCGATGACGTGCTGGTAGAAGGCCTGCCGGTTCCCGGTGGCCTGCAGGTAGTTGACCAGGCTGCGCAGCGCGAGGGCGGACTGCCACCATTTCGGCAGCTTGCTGACGTCGGCTGCGTGCGGGGTCGCCGTCTGCAGATCCCACCGTCCGCGTGTGGCGTCCCAGGCGACCGGCGAGGCCCCGGCACGCCCGGCGAGCGCCCGGGCGGCGTTGGCGGCCGCGCGGGTCAGACGGGCGCGGACGCCCGCCGGGACCGGCGCGGCGGCCTCGCGAGGCGAGCCGGAGGAGCGCATCGCCCACACGCCGGCGCCGGCGGTGAGCACCAGCGCCACCAGGACGCCGGTGAGAACCCGGTGGCGGGCCGGGGGCGCGCTCGCGGGGGCGGGGCCGGAGGTGGGGGAGCGCAGCGTATCGTCACGGCGGGCGTCCGGGCGCCGGGCGATGGCTCAGGCCTCACCGTCGTAGTAGCCGCGGGCGCCGTCGGCGCGGCGGAGCATCACCTCGTCGGCATCGCTGCCCGGCCACACGCCGATCTTGTCGCTGTCGGGATAGACGGCGACCGCCGGCTCGCGGGAGCTTGACCACATGAGGACCCGCGCGGGGTCACCGCCGCGGTTGGTGAGCTTGTGAGCCCCGTCGGGACCGACCGGGAAGCAGACGAGGTCACCGCTGCGCAGCGGGCGCTCCCCGTCGGGACCGCGCAGCGTCGGCGAACCGGCGAGGACGAGGACCCACTCCTCCTCGTACTCGTAGTGATACGGACAGGTGCTCTCCCCGGGCGGCATCTCGTAGAGGCGTACGGTGATCGCCCGCCCCCGGCCTGGCGGCCGACGTGGGCCTGTCCGGAGCGATAGCCGTCCGGGTCCTCGGGGTCGAATTCCAGCGGGCTGTCGAAGACGTTGACCATCGGCGGCGGATCCTGCCAGCTCTCTCTCAGCCGCGCGACCACGGCCACCGCCGCGCGGCGGCCGGCGACCACCGGGGGCGGCTCGGGCAGCGGGTCGCCGGCGACGATCGCCGCCGGCGCGTGGACCGCCATCCATTCGGCGCGCTCGGCGCCGACGAGGGCGGTGGCCGCCTGGACCGCCTCGGGCAGGACGCTCACCGGCCGCCACTCCGCAGCCCGGTGGCTGTCCGTGGCCAGGGCGTGGACGAGACCTTCGACGCACAGCCTCTGGGCCAGCCGGGCGGTCGGCGAGCGCCGGCCGTCGCCGAGCAGGCCGTCGGCGTTGACCTGGAGCAGGATCCCTCGCTCGACGAGCGCCTCCAGCAGCGACGGATCCCGCTGGAACTCGCGGCTGCGCTCGGGGTGGGCGAGGGTCACCCGGTAGCCCCGGGTCCGCACCTGGTAGAGCAGCGACTCGATGCCGACGGTCGTCGCCGGGGTCTCGATCAGCACATCGGTCCCGCGCTGGCCGTAGCTGCCGAGCCGTAGGGACTCGTCGTCGGCGTCCAGCGCCCACACGAGGCCGACCTCGCCGCCGTTGACGAGTTCGATGCCCAGTCCTTCGTCGGAGATCCAGCCGCGCAGCTCGTCGGCGCGGGCGGCCAGCTCCTCGACGTGGACGCCGGGATGGTCGGCGCGCAGGTGGGGGGTGGCCACGATCGTGCCCGTGCCGGCGGCGGCCGCCGTGCGCAGCATCTCCTCGGCGGTGGGCCGGTCCGGCGGGCCGTCGTCGATCCCGTACAGCACGTGGGCGTGGATGTCGACGAAGCCGGTCATGACTGGCAGGGTCGGGGTTCTAGCAGTCGGCCTACCCTCCTTCTGTATGGAACACGTGTGGGATTACCCGAGGCCGCCGGCGGTCGAGCCGACCGGCGATCGGGTGCGGGTGGAGCTCGGTGGCCGGCAGCTGGCCGACTCCGTGCGGGCGCTGCGGGTGCTCGAGACCAGCCATCCGCCGACGATCTACGTCCCGCCGGAGGACGTCGACCGGCAGTGGCTGCGCAGCAGCGAGCGCCCGGGCTCGTGGTGTGAGTTCAAGGGCCGTGCCCGCTACGTCGATGCCGTCGTCGGGGAGCGCACGGTGGCCGAGGTGGGCTGGTTCTATCCCGACCCGTCGCCCGGCTACGAAGCGCTGCGCGACCACATCGCCTTCTACCCGGGACGGGTCGATGCCGCCTGGCTGGGCGAGGAGCGCGTCGAGGCGCAGGAGGGTGACTTCTACGGCGGCTGGATCACCGCGAACCTCGTGGGGCCGTTCAAGGGTCCGCCGGGGACGCGCGGCTGGTGAGCCTTGCGCCTGGAAGAATGGGCGCGATGGATCTCCAGCTGACCGGCAAGCGGGCGGTGGTCACGGGCGCCAGCCGGGGCATCGGCCTGGCGGTGGCCCGCGGGCTGGCCGCCGAAGGGGCCGACGTCGCCCTCATCGGGCGCGACCGCGATCGCCTCGAGGCCGCCGCGGCCGAGCTGGGCAGCCCGGGGCGGCGCGGGCCGGGCGCTGGCGGTCGTCTGCGACACCGGCTCCGACGAGGCGGTGGCGGCGATGGCCGAGACCGTCGTCTCCGCCTTCGGGGGAGTCGACATCCTCGTCAACTGCGCCGCCAAGGTGAACACCGGGCCGATGCGCGACGAGGACCTCGACGAGCACCTCAACATCAAGGTCAAGGGCTACCTGCGCTGCGCGCGGGCGCTCGCGCCGGGGATGGTGCAGCGCGGCTGGGGACGGATCATCAACGTCAGCGGCCTGGCGGCCCGCTCGGCGAACTCCGTCGTCGGCTCCGTGCGCAACGTCGCGGTGGCGGCGATGACCAAGAACCTGGCCGACGAGTACGGCGCCGGCGGCGTCAACGTGACCGTCGTGCATCCCGGCCTCACCCGGACCGAGCGCATCAGCGAGGTGCTCTCCGGTCACGCTCAGTCGCGGGGGATCTCCGTGCAGGATGCGGCCGAGGCGCTCGGGCGCGCCAACGCGATCGGCCGGATCGTCGATGCCACCGAGGTCGCCGACGTCATCGTGTTCCTGGCCAGCCCGCGCAGCGTGGCCATCACCGGCGACGCCATCGCCGCCGGCGGCGGCCCCCGGGGAGCCATCTATTACTGACTTCGAGCAGATCCTCTACGCCGTCGACGACGGCGTGCTGACGATCACCCTGCACCGCCCCGACCGGCTCAACGCGTGGACGGAGACGATGGGCCGCGAGCTGATCGAGGCCTTCGACCGCGCCGACGCCGACGATGCCGTGCGGGCGGTCATCGTCACCGGTGCCGGTCGCGGCTTCTGCGCCGGCGCCGATCTGGCCGGCGGCGGGGAGACCTTCGACTACCGGGCCCGCGAGCGCGAGGGCGAGGTGCCGCGCGACGGCGGCGGCCGCTTCGTGCTCCGGGTGTTCGACTGCACCAAGCCGGTGATCGCCGCCATCAACGGCCCGGCCGTGGGCGTGGGGGCGACGATGACCCTGCCGATGGACATCCGCCTGGCCGCCGACGACGCCCGGATGGGCTTCGTGTTCGCCCGGCGCGGGATCGTGCCCGAGGCGTGCTCGAGCTGGTTTCTCCCCCGGCTGGTCGGCATCAGCCAGGCGATGGAATGGGTGGCCACCGGCCGGGTGTTCGATGCCGCAGGAGGCGCTTGCCGGCGGGCTCGTGCGCTCGCTGCACCCCGGCGCCGAGCTGCTCGACGCCGCGCGGGCGCTGGCTCGCGAGATCGCCGAGACCACCGCCCCGGTCTCCGTGGCGCTCGCCCGCCGGCTGATGTGGCGGATGCTCGGCGCCGAGCATCCGATGATCGCCCACCGCGCCGACTCCCGGGCGATGTTCGCCCGCGGCCAGTCGGCCGACGCTCGCGAGGGGATCGCCGCCTTCCTGGAGAAGCGCGCCGCGGACTATCCCGACCGGGTCAGCGACGGCCTTCCCGACGTGTTCGCGAGGCTGGGAGCCGCCGGAGTTCCGCTAGCGCCGCGGTGCAGCCGGACCGCTGCCACGGTCCCGACCGCCCGCGGCCCCGGCCGCCGCGATGGCGGCCTGGCCGAAGGCGATCCCGCCGTCATTGGGCGGCAGCGCCTGCGGGAACGAGCACCCGCAGCCCGGCGGCCCGCGCCCCGCGGCGACGGCCTCGCAGCAGCATCCGGTTCTGAAAGACGCCGCCGCTCAGCACGGCCGCCTCCAGGCCCCGCCGGCCGGCGATCGCGGCGAGCGCGTCCACCGTGGCGGCGGCGACGCCGCGGTGAAAGCGGGCGGCGACGGTCGGGACGTCGACCCCGTCGCGCAGGTCGCCGCTCAGCTCCCGGATCGCCGGACGAGGGTCGTCAAGCGCGAAGCGCGTAGGCGCCGGATCGCGCCCGGCGCCCGCCACGCCGCCGCCTCGAGGTCGATCGCCGCCTGTCCCTCGTAGGAGACCTCGGTCCGCAGGCCGCACAGCGCGGCCACGGCGTCGAACAGGCGGCCCATGCTCGAGGTCATCGGCGAGACCGCGGCGGCGGCCGCCACGGAGGCCATCGCCCGCCAGCGCGCCGCGTCGACGGCAGTCGGCCAATCCGGGCGGCGGCTCGGCAACCGGCTCGCCGAACGCCGCGGCCAGCCACGACCACGCCATCCGCCACGGCTGGCGGATGGCGGCCCCGCCGCCCGGCATCGCCACCGGGCGCAGCCATCCGGCCCGCTCATACCCCGTCAGTCCGCCGACGAGCAGCTCGCCGCCCCATACCGTGCCGTCCTCGCCGTACCCCGTGCCGTCGAAGATCGCCCCCACGGCGGTCGTCTCCGGCGAGGCCGTGCTCGGCCAGGCAGGCCGCCAGATGGGCGTGATGATGCTGGACCCCGACAAGCTCCACCGCCGCCGCAGCGCTCCAGGGCGTACTGGGTCGACAGGTACCCGGGGTGCAGATCGTGGGCGACGATCGCCGGGGCGACCGCGAACAGCCGCTCGAAATGGGCGATCCCCTCGGTGAAGGCGCGCCAGCGTCGGCGACGTGCTCGAGGTCGCCGATGTGATGGCTGAGCCACGCCCGCTCGCCCTTGGCCACGCAGAAGGTGCTCTTCTGCTCGGCGCCGCAGGCCAGCAGCGGGCGGGGCGTCGCCACCGGCAGCGACAGCCGCCCGGGGCACGTAGCCGCGCGAGCGGCGCAGCATCAGCGGCCGCCCCGCGGCGAGCCGCAGCGACCGAGTCGTCGGTCCGGGTCTCGATCGGGCGGTCGTGGACGAGGAACAGGTCGGCGATCGCCGCCAGGCGGGCGAGGGCGTCCTCGTCGCGGTAGGCGATCGGCTCGTCGGAGAGGTTGCCGCTCGTCATCACCAGCGCGCGGCCGCCGACGTCGCCGAGCAGCAGATGATGCAGCGGCGTGTAGGGGAGCATCACGCCCAGCTCGGGGGCGCCGGGCGCGACGGCGGCGGCCACCGGCGCGCCGGCCGGCGCGCCGCCAGCACGATCGGCCGGGCCGGCGGATTGCAGCAGCGCCCGCGTCGGTCGCCGAGAGCTCGATCAGCGCGCCCGCCGCCGTCCGCGTCGGCGACCATCAGCGCGAACGGCTTGTCCTCGCGGTGCTTGCGGGCCCGCAGCGCGGCCACCGCGGCCTCGTCGGCGGCGTCGCAGACGAGGTGATACCCACCGAGGCCCTTGACGGCGGCGATGGCGCCCGCCGCCAGCCGGGCGGCCAGCGCGGCGATCGGATCGGCCGCGGCGACCGCGCTCGCCGGCGGCCGTCGCGCAGCGTCACCTGCGGCCCGCAGCGCCGGGCAGGCGTTGGGCTGGGCGTGGAAGCGGCGGTCGCGCGGGTCCTCGTACTCGCGCCGGCACGCCGGGCACATGGCGAAGCCGGCCATCGTGGTCAGCGGCCGGTCGTAGGGGACGTCGCGCACGATCGTGAACCGCGGCCCGCAGTTGGTGCAGTTGATGAACGGATAGCGGTAGCGGCGATCGGCCGGGTCGGCCAGCTCGGCCAGGCAGTCCTCGCAGGGCGCGCTGTCGGCGACGACGAGCGCGTCGGCGGATCCCGACGCGCGCTGCTGGCGCGGATCGCGAACGCCCGCTCGCCGGCGGCCGGCAGCGCGCGTCCGCCGCACCGCCTCGATCCTCGCCAGCGGCGGGGCCTCGGCGCGCATCCGGCGAAGAACCGCTCGACCGCCTCGGCGCCGCCCTCCACCTCGAGCAGCACCCCGCGCTCGTCGTTGAGCACGTAGCCGGCGAGCCCCTGCTCGTGGGCGACGCGGTACACGAAGGGGCGGAAGCCGACGCCCTGCACCGTGCCCTCGATCCGCGCCCGCGTCGCGCGTCCGGGCGGCGCCACGTCATCGCTCGACGAGCTCTCGCAGCAGGTGATAGACGGTCGCCTGGGCCTCCTGGATGCGCGGGATGTGCTGCGAGGGCACGACGATCACGTGGTCGGCCAGCCGCTCGGCGGCCACCCGGCCGCCGTCGTAGCCGACGATGGCGATCGTCTCCATGCCCCGGCGGCGGGCCTCGGCCAGGCCGTCGAGCACGCTCAGCGAGTTGCCGCTGGTCGACAGGGCCACCAGCACGTCCCCGGCGCCGCCCGTAGGCGATGATCTGGCGCGCGAAGATCGCCTCGGTGCCGATGTCGTTGGCGATCGCGGTGATGATCGCCGGTGTCGGCCGTGAGATCGAGGGCGGGCCGCGGCGGCCAGCCGAGGCGCGCCGTCGGCGAAGTCGGCGACGGCGTCCATCGCGTCGGTCGCCGAGCCGCCGTTGCCGAGGGCCAGCAGGCGGCCGCCGTCGTCCAAGGCCGCCGCGCAGCGCGGCGCCGGCGGCGTCGAGCGCGCTCGTGCCCGCGTCGCCCAGCGTGGCCGCGCGCAGCTCGACCACCTCGTGCCACTTCATGAGCGCCGAGCGGCGACGTCGGCGAGGATCGCGTCGAGGTCGTGCTCGCCCTCGGCCAGGAAGGGATAGAGGAAGCTCGAGGCGCCGGCGTCGTGCGAGCGCCGCTCGCTGCGGCCCTCGAGCAGCCCGCGATGCTCGAAGAAGACGTGGACGAGCTCCCACAGCACGTGGTAGGCCGTCTCGACCAGCTCCTGGGCGATCAGCGGGTCCTCGGTGGGCGGCTGCAGCGTGTGCTCGGCCCCGACGTCGTTGGCAAACGCGATCGTCAGGCACCCGCGCTCCCGGGCGGCCGCCACCGCCGCCGGCAGCGCCGCGCCGTCCGCCGGGCCGTGGAAGGCGATCACGATGTCGTCGGCGACCGCCGTCAGGGCCAGCTCGCGCCCCAGCCGCGCCGACTCGCCACACAGGCCGAGCGCCGGCAGCGCCCGCTTGCCGACGATCACCGGGTGCACGAACTCGACCGCGACGTGGCGCACGTCCGAGCGCGCGGCGGGGGAGAGGCCGATGGCGATCAGCCGCCCGCCGCGGGCGAACCGCTCGGCCATGCGGTGGCAGAGCACGGCCAGCGGCTCGGCCTGCAGCGTGAAGAACCGCTCGCCGGCCTGCCGCCGCTGGTCGAGGCGGTGCTCGACAAGCCGGCGGACGGGCGCCCGCGTCGCGCTCATGCCGAAACGGCGACCTGCCGTGCGCGCCAGCTCGCCCAGCCAGTCGCGCAGCTCCGCGACGCCGTCGCCGGTGCGGGCGCTGGTCAACCATCGTCCGGGCACGCCGGGGTTGACGACATCGATGTTGTACAGCAGCTTGTCGAGATCGAAGTCGATGTGGGGGAGCAGGTCGGCCTTGTTGACCACCACCAGCTCGCAGGCGCGGAACATCAGCGGGTACTTGAGCGGCTTGTCCTCGCCCTCGGTGACCGAGCACGACCATCGCGCGGGCGTCCTCGCCGACCCGGAACTCCGCCGGGACAGACGAGGTTGCCGACGTTCTCGATGATCAGCAGGTCGATGTCGGCGCAGCGGCAGGTCAGCCGAGCGCCGAGCGCACCATGTTGGCGTCGAGATGGCACTCGCCGCCGAAGCCGTTGCCGGTGTTGAGCTGCACCACGGGCACGTGCAGCGTCGCCAGCCGGTCGGCGTCGATCGAGCCCTGGACGTCGCCCTCGAGCACGCCCGCCGCGCGCGCCCCGCCGGCAGGCCGCGACCGAGCGCCCGTTCGAGCAGCGTCGTCTTGCCCGCGCCCGGCGCCGACATCAGGTTCAGGACCGTGACCTCGTGGCGCTCGAAGTCGTCGCGGTTGGCCCGCGCGATCGTGTTGTTGGCATCGAGCGCGTCCTCGACGACCCTCACTCGGGTGCGGTGCATAGCTGCCTCCCTGTCCTCGACCTCGATGTAGTCCACCTCAAGCTCCTCGCCGGCGAGTGCCTCCACGCGCGACCGAGCCGCAGTCCGGGCAGCGGAAGGCGGGGATCTGCGGCGACCAGCGCCGCCCGCACTCGCCGCAGGCCAGCTCGAGCGCGATCTCCTCGATCTCCAGCGCCGCCCCCGCGCACCCGGTGTCCCGGGCCACGATCTCGAAGTAGAAGCGCAGCGACTCGGGCACGACCTGGCGCAGCGCCCCGACCCGCACGGCGACGACGCTCACGCGGCCGGTCCTCGGCGTGCTTGAGCGCCGTGTTCGAGCAGCGCCGTGGCGACCGACAGCTCATGCATGCTGCAGTTCGGCCACCGTCTCCAGCACGACGTCGGCCGCCTGTTCCAGCGCGCCGCTGACTGAGGCCGAGAGGCCGAAGCCGACGTCCTCGACGACCTCGGGCTCGCAGGCGACGACGAACACCCGGCCCGGCCATCCGCCGACGTACTTGACGAACCGCAGCACCGTCGCGGGGTCCATGCCGTGGGGATCGAGCATCTGCCCGTCCTCGATCTGCGCGTCGACGTCGGCCTCTACGGCCTCCATCACATACAGCGTGCCCGGCGGCTCGCCCTGGCGGGAGACGTCGATCAGGATCAGCGCGTCATAGCCGCGCATCACCTCGTAGGCGAGGTCCAGCCCGCCGCTGCCGAAGTCGACGACGTGCGACGCCCGGTGGGACCTCGCGATCGGAGAGGACCTTGGCCACCTCGCCGCCGAAGCCGTCGTCGCGCAGCCACGCGTTGCCGATGCCGGCGACGAGGATCTGCTTGGTCCGCGGCGGTGCGGTCGTCTCATCATCTCAGTCATGCGGGCTCCACTTCATTGGCAAAGAAGAACAGGTACCGGCCGGTCTCGCGCATGAGCTGCTGGCCGGGGTCGTCGTCGACGGTGACCGCCAGATGCACGCGGTCGTCGTAGTCGATGTAGATGCGCTCGACGGTCGCGCGGCGGCCGTCGAGCATGCGGTCGTAGGGATCACGGTCGGTCCCGGGGCGCAACACGCAGCGTGTCGCCGCGGGCATAGGTGACGCCGTCGACGGTGATCGGCTGCTCGCCGCGGACCTCCACCTCGGGCCCCGCGGTCGCGGCCACCGCGGTCAGCCCGCTGTGCAGGGCCATGATCTCCTCGGGACCGAGCGCCAGCGCCCGCTCGAGCATGTCGCCCACGGCCTGGTCCTGGCCTGGCCGCGGCGTCCGCTCCTCGTCGGTGAGCGTGTGCACGTGGAGGAGCAGCGCCTCCTCGATCTCCGTGTTGTCGAACAGGTTGCCGTGGCTGCGGTCTGACAGCCGCGGATGGTCGGGCAGCACGATCCCGGCTCCCAGGACGGCGTCGTCGGCCGGCGCCGGCCAGCACCGGCCACAGGTTGACGCTCTCGCACCCGGCCTCCAGCGGCGAGACGAACCGGCCGCGCTCGACCTCGACACAGAGTGCACCGAGAGCAGCGAGTGGGCCAGCGCCGCGGCGCGGTCGAGCCCCGCCGGGCACCTCGCTGCCGTTGTGCACGCAGGCGCGGACCAGCACGCGGCCGGCGTCCGCGGCCGGCTCCGAGCGCAGCGTCAGCCGCCCGCCGGCAATCGTCAGCGCTCACCCGCTCGCCGATGGTCGCCGGGCCGAGCTGAGCGCGCTGCTCGGCCGCGCGCGTGGCCCGCTCCCAGGGGGGACAGCCAGCGCAGCGTCGCGCGACAGTGTCACCCCAGGCGCCGGCGACGCGCCAGGCATTCCATGCGCGCGTGGTCGTGGGCACCGGCGCACTCGGCGGCGTAGGCCGGCGGATAGACGATCCCGAACGGCGTCGGCGTGGCGTTCTTGGTCGCCTGCGGGGTGTAGGGATAGAGCGCGTAGCCCTCGAACAGCAGCGAGTCGACGAGCGTCTCGAGCCCCGGCTTCACCCGCGCGCCCTCCAGCAGCTCGGCGCACGCAGGCGTCGAAGCTGGCCAGGCCCCGGGCGGCCCGCCGCTCGTTGAGCGCGGCCAGCGTCGAGTCGTCGCATCCGGATCCAGCCCCCGCCCGGATAGTGCTCGGCGATCATCGCCCGCCAGACGTCGAGCGGCATCGCGTACTGGGCGGTGCTGCTCCAGGCGACGGGCACGACCATCAGCCGGCCGGGCGCCGCCGGTAGAAGACGTTGCCGTTGAAGTGAAAGCGAGAGCGGCACCAGTCCGTCGCGCACGGCGTAGAAGTACTTGGCCGCCGCGACCTCCAGGTCGTAGGTGCAGGGGACCTCGATCCCGAAGGTCGTGCGCCGCTGAAGCCCGGGACGGCGGTGGCCACCCGCGCCCACGCCAGGCCGCTCGTCGACGGGGCCCACGCCGCCGGCGGACCGAACAGCTCGGCCAGGCGCTCCCGGGTCTGCGGGTCATAGCCGCGGCGGGCGGGGTCGATCATCACCTGCACGGTCAGCGCGATCGACTGCACCTCGATCGCCGTGGGGCTCGGTGGCCATGGCCCGCGAACAGCATCGTCGGCGCGGCGGCGAAGGGAACGTGGGCCGCGCCGGTGATCTCGAATTCGGGCGCGGGCACGAGCACCGGCGTCTCGAGGCTCACCGGGCCACCGCCCGCGGCCGGATGCCGGCGAAGAACTCCGGCACCGCGGTCTCGATGACCGTCGCCGCCCGAGATCCCCTCCCAGCGGGACTTGATCAGGCCGACCAGCCCGTAGCACTGGTCGATGGGCAGGATCGCGTACTGCGGGGGATCGGACAGGCGGTTGACGACGAGCGCCTCGGCATCGGGGTCGAGCTCCTCGAGCACCGGGTTGGCCGCCACCAGCGCCGCCCACGCCTCCATGCGTCAGCTCCGACTCGGTGGCGCCCGCGGGGCTCGGATAGAACGCCACCACCGTCCCGGTGACCGTCGAGCGCATGAGGAAGGCCAGGCCGATCGGGATCTGGAACGCGGCCCACGTCACCTCGTCGCATTCGAACCCCTCGAGCCACAGGGTGCGCATTCCCGTCGGGCGGTACTCGGCGTTGCCGGAGTAGCAGCGCCCAGCAGGCCTCGCACGTGCACACGATGCGCCGCTGCACCAGATGCAGCATGTGGCGGTGGTCGTCGGGCAGGGTGGTGCGGCACAGATCGCAGCGCTCGGCCGCTGGGTCGCCGCCGGGCGATGCGCGGCCGTGCCGCGCCCGAGCGGGCCAGCGCTCGCATGCGTGCCAGCCCCTGCGTTCGGGTGCTGCTCAAACGCCACCCGCAGGCCACCGTCCTGCAGCAGGGGCACCGGACGCAGCTGCAGGGGCTCGCCGCCGGCCGCCCGGCCGGCCCGCGGCAGGTCGAACTCGACCGCGCAGGCTCGACAGCGCAACAGCCCGCCCGACAGCTCGCCGCCGTCCAGCGGTTCACCGCACGCCGCGCACGCGTTGGCGTAGGCCAGCAGGGAGTCGCCGACCGTCGGCGAACAGCACCGCCTCGCCATTGATGGCGTGCGCGCGGACCTGTCCGGGCGCCGGGCGAGCTGACTCGTCGACGGCGATCCATGCCGGCGGCGGGGCGGACTGCACCACCGGCAACACGGAGCCCGGGTCGGGCGCCCCCGGCAGCATCGGCAGCTCCGCCAGCTCTCCGCCCGCCATCGGCAGAGCGATGCCGAGCGCCGGTGGCTCCTCCGACCACCCCCGAGACCTCGAGTCCCGCGAGATCGGGCGCGTGCTCGCTCGAGCGCCTGCTCGATCGCCGTCTCCAGCGTCGCCCGCGAGGCCGCGCAGCCATTGCAGCTGCCCTCGCAGGGCCAGCCGGGCCACCCCGTCGCGCAGCTCGACGAGCTCGACGTTGCCGCCGTGGGACTCCATGTAGGGCCGGACGGTGTCCAGCGCCTCGAGCACCCGCTCCTCCAGCGGGATCGGATAGAGGTCGTGGATGAGCAGCAGGCTGGCCACCGCGCCGTCCTGGGAGAGCTCGTCGAGGATCGTCGCCCCCGCCTCCCGGGCGCCGGCGATGACATCCATGATCCGGGCCAGCCCGTCGCCGTACATGGCGATGACGCTCGCCACGAGCTCCTGGGCGAGCTCCCGCGCGCGGGGATCCGGGAGCTCGTCGACCCGCTCGGTCAGCTCCTGGACCCGCGCGAGCAGATCGACGGGTGCAGCCGTCTCGGTGGCCAAGGGGTCGCCTCTCAGCTGAGGCCGGTCGGGGTGTGGATGACCTTGCGGACCTTGCCCGCCCCGGTGTACATGTGCACCCCGCACGGCAGACAGGGGTCGAAGCTGCGCACCGCGCGCATGATGTCGACGCCCTTGAAGTTCTCCGGGCCGTTCTCCTCGAAGATCGGGGTGTTCTGCACGGCGTCCTCGTAGGGACCCGGCGTCCCGAAGGTGTCACGGGGGCTGGCGTTCCAGGGGGTTGGGGGATAGGGCTGGTAGTTGGCGATCTTCCCCTCGCGGATGACCATGTGATGAGAGAGCACGCCTCGGGCCGCCTCGTGGAAGCCGACGCTGACAGCCTCCTCGGGCACCGTGAACTCCTTCCAGCTCTTCGTCCGTCCGGCCCGCACCTCCTTGAGAGCCCGCTCGAGGTTGTGCAGCGCGACGAGCGCCGAGTAGGCCTGGTGGTAGGACCGGGCGCGGTCGCGCTCGACCGCGTTGGACTTCTCGGGCACATGCCACTCGAGCTCCATCTCGGGCATCGACGCCGACTTGGGCAGCACCATCTGGATCGAGTGGCCGGTCGCCTTGAGGTAGCCGATGTCGACCAGGCCCGCCTTGGCGGTGCACCACTGGCGAGCGAATGGACCGCCGCCGGTGTCACAGCAGACATGGGTGTCCGTGCGCTTGTCGTAGATGCGTGGCGACACCACCCAGCTGTACTTGTCGGCGAAGTCGCGCTTCTGGGGCTTGGGCAGGGTCTGCTTGTTCCACGGGTGGTTCTTGTCCACCGGGTGCCGAGGGGATCGTGGGTGACGAAGGTCGGCTCGTTCTCCCAGCCGTCGAAGTAGGAGCTGCCCAGCAGGATGCGGATCATCAGGTTGATCTCGACGAGGTCCGTCGAGATGAGCTCGCCGTTGATGGCCACCCCCGGGGTGATGTAGCGCTTGCGACCCCAATCAGTCATCGTGCGGTAGTCGTAGTCGACGTAGTCGGGGTCGTCGAAGCAGCCCCAGTTGACGAGATTGGTCTCGCGGTAGCCGACCATGTCGTATCCCGGCAGCTCGGTGAGGAAGAAGTCGTACAGATCATCGTGCATCGGCACGGTCCGCTTGACGTAGTCCATGTAGCGCATGAGGCGCACGTAGTAGTCCGTCAGCGTCTGGTGGGTGATGTCGGCGCTGACCCCGCCCGGCATGATCGTCGAGGGGTGGGTGTGGCGCCCGCCGAACAGGCAGTACATCTCACGCGTGTAGCGGGCCACCTGGAGCGTCTCCAGGTAGAAGCTCCCGGTGAACGGGTTGAGCGCGCGCATGATGTCGGCGATCGTCTTGTAGCCGTGGACGTCGGAGTGCGGCGCCGTCGTGTTCTCCGCCTTGGCCAGCAGCGAGGGGTTGGTGTCCTTGACCATCTGCTCGCAGAAGTCCACGTTGGCCATGCAGTCGTTGAAGATCGCGTGGTCGAACATGAAGTCGGCGGTCTCGGCCAGGTTGTAGGCCATGTCACCCAGCGGCGGTGGCTTGACCGAGTAGGCCATGTTCTGGTTCAGGACTGAGCAGGTGCAGTGGTTGTCACCGCAGATCCCGCAGATGCGACTGGTGATGAAGTGGGCGTCGCGCGGGTCGATCCCCTTCATGAAGATGTCGAACCCGCGGAACACCATCGAGGTCGAGTAGCACTTGTTGACCTTCTGATTGGTGAAGTCGATCTCCGTGTGAATGCCGAGGCTGCCGACGATCCGCGTGATCGGATCCCACGACATCTCCTTGACGACGACCTTCTCTCAGTGGTGGTGGCCATGTCTGTTGAGGCTCCTTGGTCGAGCGGGTCGAGTAGCGGTGGACGGCGCTGCGGCTACCAGCGCTTCTGGTAGCCGGTGGTCAGCACCGGCCCGGGACGCCGCCACTCAGGCTCGACGTCGTACTTGTTCTTGATGTTGCGCTTGCGGAAGAACTTGAGGATCGGCCCGTAGCTGAACCGCTCCAGGTCGGCGGCGCGTTTGCCCCAGTCGTCGGGCTCCATGAACGGCATGTACTTGTCCGGGAAGCCCGGCATCGTGCAGGCCATGCAGATGCCGCCCACGTTGGGGCAGCCGCCGATGCCGTTGACCCAGCCGCGGATCGGCACGTTGCACTTGACCACCGGGCCCTTGCAGCCGAGCTTGACCAGGCAGCGGTGGTCAGAGCCGTACTCGGTGGCGAACTGCCCCTCCTCGACGAAGCCGGCGCGGTTGCAGCCCTCGCGGACCGTGCGGCCGAACAGCCACTTGGGCCGCAGCTGCTCGTCGAGGTCGGGCGCCGGCGCCATCCCCGCCAGGTGAAAGACGAGGTACATGAGGACCTCGGTCATGTTGTCGGGCTGGGCCGGGCAGCCGGGGATGCAGACCACCGGCAGGTTGGCCTTGGAGCGCCACTTCCAGCCGAGGTAGTCCGGCACGCCCATCGCGCCGGTGGGGTTGTTCTTCATCGCCGGGATGCCGCCGTAGGTGGCGCACGTCCCGACGGCCACGACGGCCGCCGCCTTCGGGGCGAGGCGGTCGATCCACGCGTTGACGGTGATCGGCTGGCCGGTGCCGGCGTCGACCCCGAAGCCCGTCCAGTGGCCCTCGCCGTTGATCTGCTCGTTGCCCAGCGACCCCTCGATGACCAGGACGAACGGGTCGAGCTTGCCCTGCTCGGCGTCGATACCAGGCCTGGATGTAGTCATCGCCGGTCTCGAAGGCGATCACCTGGTTGTGGATGACGACCCGCGGCATCCCCGGGATGACGCCCTGGATGATGTCCTCCAGGCTCGGGTTGGTCGCCGAGGTCATGGCGACCGAGTCCCCCTCGCATGACTGGCCGACCGTCACCCACAGCACGTGGGCCGTCACCGCCTCGGTCGCCGCCTGATTGGGTACGAACTCGGTTGCTCGCCATTGATCGTCCTCTCGTCCTCGGGTTCTCAGCAGATCCGCGGGAGCGGATCGCCGACCAGCTGATCCATCACGCGCCGACCTCCGAACGCGGTCTGCACCATCACCATCCCGGGCGGCTCGGCGCGCACCTCGCCGATCGCCGCCGCCTGCTCGCAGCCGGATACCGCCCGCAGCGCGGCGAGCGCCGCGTCGGTGCCCTCGGGAGCCACCAACGCCACCAGCCGGCCCTCGTTGGCGATGTACATCGGGTCGATCCCCAGAAGCTCGGCCGCCGCGCCGACGACCGGCGAGACGGGCACGTCGGCCTCGCGGACGAGGACGCTGACTCCCGAGGCCCGGGCCAGCTCGTTGAGCACCGACGCCACCCCGCCCCGGGTGGCGTCGCGCAGGCAGTGCAGCTGCGTCCCCAGCACCGTCAAGCAGGGCGTCGACCGCCGGCCACAGGCAGCAGGTGTCGGACTCGACCTCGGCGTCGAGGTCGAACTGGTCGCGGGCGAGCATGATCGCCGTGCCGTGCTCGCCGATCGGCCCCGAGACGAGGATCTGGTCGCCCGGCTGCGGATCGCCGGCGGTGGCCAGAGCCGCCCGGGGGTCGATCGGCGCCGATCCCGGTCGTGCACAGGTACATGCCGTCGGCCGGCCCGCGCTCGCACGACCTTGGTGTCGCCGCCGACGATCTCGACCTCGGCCGCGCGCGCGGCGCGGGCGATCGCCTCGACCTCGGCGCGCAGGATCTCGGAGCTCAGGCCCTCCTCGAGGATCATCGACACCGTCAGCGCCAGCGGCCGGGCGCCGGCCATCGCCAGGTCGTTGACGGTGCCGTTGACCGCCAGCTCGCCGATCGAGCCGCCCGGGAAGCGCAGCGGCTTGACCACGAAGCTGTCGGAGGTCATGGCCAGCCGGCGCCCCGCTCGAGCTCCACCGTGCCGGCGTCCGCCAGCGCGGCGCAGGGTCGCCGTCGCCGCCGGTGAACGCGGGCACGAGCAGCCCCTCGATCAGCGTCTGGGTCGCCTTGCCGCCGGCGCCGTGGGCGAGCGTGATCTGCTCGTCGCGGAAGCGCGCTCGCTTGGCGCGGGCGGTCTCGATGATCTCCAGCACGCGCTGCTCGCGCGTGCGCTCGAGCGCGTCATACGGCCTCCCGCTCGCGGGCGTAGCGGCCGAAGTTGTAGTAAGCCGCGCAGGCGCCCTCGGGCGAGACCATGCACGTCCCGATCGCGTGCTCGGGCGTGCAGGCGGTGCCGAACACCTTGCACTCCCACGGCTTGATGACGCCCTTGAGCACCTCGCCGCACTGGCAGGCCTTGGGGTCGGCGACCCGGACGCCGGGCGTTTGGAACCGCTGCTCGGCGTCGAAGTCCGCGTAGGCGTCGGACAGCCGCAGCGCGCTCTGGGAGATGAACCCGAGGCCCCGCCACTCGAAGTGCGGCCGCAGCTCGAACACCTCGGCCATCACCTCCAGGGCGCGCAGGTTGCCCTCCTGGGGCACGACCCGCGTGTACTGGTTCTCCACCTCGCAGCGCCCGTCGCGCGAGCTGGCGCAGGATCATCAGGATCGACTGCAGGATGTCCAGCGGCTCAAAGCCGGAGATGACAACCGGGCGCCCGTAGTCGGCGGGGATGAACTCGAAGCGGCCGGGCGCCGACCACCGTGCAGACATGGCCGGGCCCGATGAAGCCGTCGAGGCGCAGGTCGGGCGACTCGAGCAGCGCGCGCAGCGGCGGCACGATCGTCACGTGGTTACAGACGCAGGAGAAGTTCGTGATCCCCTCGGCCTTGGCCCGCTTGAGCGTCAGCGCGGTCGAGGGGGCGGTGGTCTCGAAGCCGATCGCGAAGAACACGACCTCGCGATCGGGGTTCTCGCGCGCGATGCGCAGCGCGTCGAGCGGCGAGTAGACCATGCGCACGTCGGCGCCCTGGGCCTTGGCCTCGCAGCAGCGTGTACTCCGAGCCGGGCACGCGCAGCATGTCGCCGAAGCAGGTGAAGATCACGCCCGGTTGATGGGCGATGGCGATCCCGTCGTCGACGCGCCCCATCGGGATCACGCACACCGGGCAGCCGGGACCGTGGACGAGCTCGACGTTCGGGCGGCAGCAGGTCGTCGATCCCGTACTTGTAGATCGAGTGGGTGTGGCCGCCGCACACCTCCATGACCTTGTAGTGGCGGCCGGGCTCGAGCTCGCACGAGGATCTGCGTGGACAGGGCGCGGCCGAGCTCGGCGTCGCGGAACTCGTCGACGTACTTCATGCCGCCATCCCCAGATGCCGATGGCCACCCCGGCGTGGACGAGGACCGTCGTCGCCGGCGCCGACCGTCGCCGACCAGGTCGATGGCGACCTCGTGCGTCGCCGCGCCTCGTCCCGGCACATTCGGCGAGGCCGGTCGGCGGCTGCAGCACCCGCATCGCGATGCCCTCGTCGCCGCAGGTGATGCAGTGGCCGGTCGCAGCTCGCAGCGCTCGGGCTGGGCCTCGGCGTCACTCGATCACGCTCGCCTTGAGCTCCTCGAGCTCCTGCTCGTACTCGGCGCCCATCCGCTGCAGCAGGCCGAGCGTGGCGTGGGCCTCCTCCTCGTCCACCTTGGAGAGCGCGAAGCCGACGTGGATCAGCACCCAGTCCCCGGGCCGGGCGTGATCGCCGTCGCCGGCCAGGAGGCTGACGTTGATGTTGCGCCGCACGCCGACGACGTCCACCTTGGCGATCTGGTTGGCCTCGTCGATGATCTCGACCACCTGTCCGGGGATCGCCAGACACATCGTCTGTCGCCTCTCCTCTCTGGCGGGCCGCAACGCGTGAGCATCAGCCGCGCGCGCCTGCCGAGCGCCGGTATACCACTCGCCGGACGCTCGGTGCAAGGGCCGCGTAATCCAGGTGACGGTAATCCGAGTTACCGTCCGGTCGCGCGGCGTCGCAATCCGTGTGCGGCTGCTGCGTCACCGTAGACTCGTCCGGCAGGCGCGGTTCACGAGTTGGGAGAGACGTCGTGCAGTGGCACCGGAAGGGCAGGGAGGGCGACCTGAGGTCGACCTGCATCGCCGCGGTTCACCCTCGGTGGGCGACCGCGCGCCGGCGGCGCCCGCGGTCGAGCTCGTACCATTATCTGCTCGATCTTGACGTCGACCTCGCCGAGGCGCTCGACGTGCCGCATGCGCCTGGTGGCCCGTCCGGCGGCGACGGCGTTGACCTTCGAGTCCGACGTGGGCGAGGTGCGGCTCGACCGAGCGGCTGGCGGCCGCCGCGCGCCGGGCCCGGGGTGCTCGTCCTCGACGGCGTGCTTGCCGTCAACGTCCAGGTCGGCGACCGGATCGCCGCCGAGCTGCTCGGACCGGGCGACCTCGTGGAGCCGCTCGGCACGGCCGTGGCGACGACCTGCTCGCCTGCTCGACGGGTGGCGCGGCGCTGGTGCCGATGCGCTTCGCGGTGCTCGATGCCGGCTTCGCCCAGCGGGTGCGACCGTGGCCGCAGATCATGCAGGCGCTCCTCCGCCGGGTCGAGCGGCGGACGCGCAATCTCAACGTCCAGCGCGCGATCGCCTGCCAGCCGCGGCTCGAGGTCCGGCTCGCGCTGCTGCTCTGGCATCTGGCGGCCCGCTGGGGCCGGGTCGAGCCCGGCGGTATCCGCCTTCCGCTGCCGCTGACCCATCAGCTGCTCGGCCGGCTCGATCGGCGCCGAGCGCCCGTCGGTGTCGCACGCCCTCGCGCGCCTGGCCCGCTCGGGCCTGGTCACCGGCCACGGGGACGAGTGGCACCTGCACGGCCAGATCGAGCAGCAGCTGGCGAGCCTGCCTCGAGGTGCCGGGCGCGGCGCGTGCGGCAGTGGCCGGCGCGCACCGGCCCGAGCGGGCGTCGAGTTGAGGCGCCCTGGTCCTGCGGCGGCGGGCGGGCGCGGGTCGATCTTCCGCTGTCGAGCCTGCTGCGCTTCGCTGCCTGCGACGACCGCGATCCCCTGACCCAGCTCGCGCTCGAGCGGGCTCTGCGCGAGCTCGCGCTTCGGCGAGTACCTCGAGGTCGCGCCCGGCCACTGGCTGCTGTGGCTGGGTGGTGGGCCGCTCGGGCCCCGGCGCTACGCCTGCGCCGCCATCGCGGCGACCTCGTCGCCCACCTGCGCGAGCACTACGGAACGATCGCCCCCAACCCGTGGAAGCGCCCGCCCTATCCGACGACGCGTGCGCTCGGCCGATACTGAGCGCGCGATCCGCAACGGCGGCCTGTCGTCGTTTCCAAGTGGGGGCTGGGTTGACTGACGCGCCCCTGGCGCGAGCTCGTGTACGCGCCCGAGGGCGCCTACAAGCCGTTCGGGGAGTTCACCCTGCGCCGAGGTCCAGGCCCGCGCCGCCGAACTATCGGCCGCCGTCGGCATCGGGCCCACCGCCCGGGTGGCCGGGGTGGCCCGCGGCTGGTCAGAGCTCGGTCGGGCGATGGCCCGCGCGGGGGCCGCACGGGTGGCCGACCTGGAGGCCGGTGAGGCGGCCGAGTTCGCCCGCCGGCTGTGGGTCGTCCCGCCCGGCGGCAGCCTGCTCTAGCGGAGCCGAGCACCGGCCGGGCTCACCCGATCTGGGGGCGCGAACGCGGTGGTGCCCGGACGCCTCCCGAGCGCCCGGACACCGCCACCCTTCGGTCCTGCTCTCTAGTGGCCCTGGATCGGAGCCGTGTTGCCGTGATCGATGTCCTTCATCAACGGCGTGAGCACCGGGGTGCCGAAGCCGGACACGTAGTCCCAGCCGGGCGCGGCCTGATAGGCCCCGTTGGTGCCCAGGGTGTAGTCGTAGAAGTCGCGGGCGTAGGCGGTGGCGTTGGTGCCCGCGCTGTAGAGGGGATAGTCGGCAAAGCCGGTGCCCGTCCGTGAGGCCGCCTGGACCCGCGCCCACATGCCCATCATCAGCGGGGAGCTGAGGCTCGTGCCGCCCTCGCCCGACGCGCCGCCCAGCTCGTCGGAGTAGATGTCATAGGAGCTGGTGGCGATGTCTCCCGACTCGGCGGCGACGTCCGGGACGCCGCGGCAGGTGCCGAGGCTCGTGTTCGGCGTGCCCTTGACATCAGAGAGGCAGGGACGGTTGACGTTGGTGTCGTGGGCCTGGAAGCCGGGCTCGTGGATGAAGAAGCTCTGCCCGCCGCCGGTGTAGGGCCACGGGTACTCAAGCGACCGCGCGGGCGGGGTCGAGCCGTCCGGATACAGGACGCTGCCGCCCACGGCCACCACGTAGGGCGAGACCGCCGGGTAGTTCTGGATGGGGACGCCCTGGTTGAGCACGCCGTTGCCCGCGCCGAGCTCGGGACCGAGCACCAGCACCGGGCAGGAGGACCCGGTGTCGCCGGTGGACGCGAACAGCGTGCGCCCCTCGAGCACCCCCTGGCGCAGCGTCTGGTCGGCGACCGGCTCCAGCGCATCGGGGGCGCCCGTCCCGTAGAGCGCGTTCTGATCCTGGTTGTTGTCGAACTGCGCCGGGATCGTGCTCTCGAGCGTCGCGTTGGCGGGGGTCGTCTCGCACTCGCCGAAGGAGGCATTGGCCTGCTTGGGCCCGTTGGGATCGTCGACCCAGGTGGCGAAGTCGGCCTCGGCGTCGGGATCGATCAGGTGCTGGGCGAAGTACAGGTGGACCTGCTTGACGTTGGGCGCCATGCCGGTCGAGGCCTGGGTGTCGAGCTCCCACTCGACGTTGCCGCCGGTGTCTGAGAAGTCGCCGTCGGCGGGGATCCGGGTGACGGCGATCCCCACCCGGGGGAGCTTGTGCTCGGATTCGAAGATCGGCAGGTCCTTGACCGTCGTGCTCGAATCGCCTGAGCCCATGACGGCCACGGACTGGCCCTGGCCGGTGTTGCCCGCGGGCATGTCGTAGACGGACCACAGGTCCTGCGGGGTCAGGGCCGCGGGGATCGTCGGCGTGCTGGCGCCGGTGGCGCCGAGCAGGCCGGCCGCGGTGGAACCGAGCGAGCCGGTGATCGCGTTGACCAGGCCGCTCTCGCCGGCGATCGACTTCAGCGCCGTCGGGCTGGTCGAGCGCCCGAGCACGCGATCGGCTCCAGCGCGATCGGCGGCGCTGGCGCCGCTGAGTGGGGTGCTCGGATGGATGAGGGTGTTGAGACCCATCACCGTCAGCACGTGGAGCCCCGCGGGGACGCTCGGCGCCGAGGCGTTGGCCAGAAAGCGCGTCCCCTGTGCCTCGTAGCTGCCGATCGATGTCTCAAAGAGGCCGTCGATCTGCTTGACGGTGGCCGAGATCTCAGCGAAGTTGCGCGCGCCCGAGGTGTGGATCACCCGCGCGCCGCCGGCGCGCAGCCACGCCAGCGCCCGGCTGAAGGTGGCCCGGGACACGGCGAAGCGGGCGTCGTACTGGGCCGGGGTGAGGAAGTGGTGGTACTGCGGGCTGGCGGGATCCTGCTGGGCGGCGATCAGCGCCCGCTCGGCGGCCGCGTGCGGATCCGTGAAGCCGATCCCGATCTCCATCCGCTGAGCGGGCCGGGCGGCGCCCAGCCGGGTGGCGTGGGCCAGCGGCAGGCGGTTGCGCGGAAACCAGACGCGGGTGTGGCTGCGTGCGGAGGCGGCCGCCGGAACGGCGGCGGCCAGGGCGAGCAGGGCCAGCCCCAGCAGACGGGCGATACGGCGGGTCATGCGGCGAGCGCTCCTTGATCGGGCCATGGTCAGCCCTCATAACGCTCGTGCCGCGCGGAACTTGCGAAAACGCCCGCGGCCCGGCCGCAGACGACGCCGCTCCGGTCCACGCCGGGACGGTCAGGGATGTGATCGGGGCGCGGCTACCAGGCCTGGGCGCCGCCGCAGTGCGGGCAGTCGACCGAGGTGGACACCAGGGCCTTGAACACGAAGCCGCAGTGGCACGTGTACATGGCGGTGTCCGTGGGCGCCCCCGCCTCGCGACGACGTCGCTTGGCGTTGGTCTGGGTCGCCACGGCCGATGGCTCCGGGGCCTTCACGGCGTCTCGACGCCCTGCGACACGCCCCGGTCGCTCCTCGCGGCGGCGTCGCAGCGAGGCGGCGCCGGATTTGCTTCGTGCAAGCACAGTCACTTATTCATAACGGCAGGTACCGACAAAGGTTTCGTGCCCGAACCACTATTCCTGTGCCATTAACGCGACGCTAATAAACAAATTGGTCCTCTCCGCCGCGCGCGGTCGGCCTGGAGGCCGGAGAGCCGGGAGCGAGGTCCGCGGCCGGGGCGGCTCGGGGAGCCGGCGTGCGACAATGGATCGCGGTCATGGATCCGAGTCGCAAGCGCGCCATCCGCCTCACGATCGCCTTGACCGTCGCCCTTCTGCTGGCGTCGGCCCTGGTGTACACGAGCTTCTCCGCCGGTCGGGAGGAGCTGACGGCCTCGCAGCTGCTCAAGCGCGCCAAGCCGGGCAAGTCCTACATCCTGGCGGGCACGGTCCTTGACCACTCGGTCGTCCGTGACGGCGACACGCTGCGCTTCCGGGTGCGCGATCCCAAGCTCAAGGTCTCCGTGCCGGTCAGCTACACGGGCGAGATCCCCGATCCCTTCGCCCAGGGGCGGGCCGTGCTCGTCACCGTTCGCGAGGGCCGCTCGGGCAGCGCGCCGTGGGTCGGCCAGCAGAACTCGCTGACCACGAAGTGCCCCTCCAAGTACAAGGCAGCGTCGGCGTCCTACTGATGGGAAGGCCGAGCTGATGGCCGCCGTCGGACGGCTGCTGCTGATCCTGGGGCTGCTCGTGGCCGTCTACGGCCTGGGCGCCTCCCTGTACGGCGGGCGCACCGGGCGACGCGAGTGGGTGGACTCGGGCCGGCGGGCGATGTACTCGCTCGCCGGGATGGCGGTGATCGCCTTCGTGATCCTCGACGTCGCCTTCGTCAGCTCGGACTTCTCCTACAACATCGTCGCCAGCGGCTCGAGCACGACGACGCCCTTCCTCTACCGGGCGGCCGCGATCTGGTCGACGCAACAGGGCTCTCTGCTGCTTGTGGGTGATGCTGCTCTCCTGCTGGTCGAGCCTGGCGCTGGTGCTCACCCGCCACCGCGTGCGCGAGATCGTCCCCTACGCCCAGGCGACGCTGTTCGCCCTGGCCACCTTCTTCGTCGGGCTCAACGTCTTCTTCGCCAACCCGTTCGCCACCAGCGTCGGCGCCGCCCACGGAGGGCGCCGGCCTGGACCCGCTCCTGCGCCACACGACGATGATGATCCACCCCCCGATGCTCTACTCGGGGTACACGCTGATGATGGTGCCCTTCGCCTTCGCCATCGGGGCGCTGGTCAGCGGGCGGCTCAACGCGGAGTGGATCCAGGTCACGCGCCGCTTCGCCCTCGGGGCCTGGCTGTGCCTGGGCATCGGGGTCATGCTCGGCGCGCGCTGGTCCTATACGGAGCTGGGCTGGGGCGGCTACTGGGCGTGGGATCCGGTGGAGAACGCGGCGCTCATGCCCTGGCTGGTCGCCACCGCCTACATCCACTCGATCATGATCCAGGAGAAGCGGGGGATGCTGAAGGTGTGGAACGCCTCGCTCGTGCTGCTCGCCGGCACGCTGGCGATCGTCGGCGACTTCCTCGTGCGCTCGGGGATCCTCAGCTCGATCCACGCCTTCGTCTCCGACCCGACGCTCAACGTCTCCTTCGTGGCGCTGATCGCCGTGATGGTCATCGGCTCGATCGCCCTCGTGGTGTGGCGTCGCGATCAGCTGCGCACGCGATGCGCGGCTGGACTCGCTGATCTCGCGCGAGGGCATCTTCCTGATCCAGAACCTCGTGCTGGTGGCGCTCGCCGGCGTCATCTTCTGGCTGACCTTCTTCCCGCTCATCTCCGAGGCGATCACCGGCACGACCACCTCCGTGGGGCCGCCCGCCTTCAACCAGTTCGTCGACCCGCTGGCCCTCGTCATCGTCGCCCTGGCGGGCATCGGGCCGATCATCGCCTGGCGCAAGGTGACGGTGGCCAAGCTGCGGCGCAGCTTCCTCTTCCCGGTGGCGGCCGCCCTCCTCGCCCTCGTCGTCCTGGCGATCACCCCCGGCGTCATCGATCACGGCTTCGCCCTGGCGATGTTCTGCGTCGGCACCTTCGTGGTGGCGAGCGTCGCCCAGGAGTTCTTCCGCGGGGTGCGGGCCCGCCAGGCGATGACCACGGAGAACCCGCCGCAGGCCCTCGGGCGGCTCGTGCGGCGCAACCGCCGGCGCTACGGGGGCTACATCGTCCACGCCGGCGTGGCGGTGGCGCTCATCGGGGTGGCCGCCTCGACCTCCTTCCAGCACTCGCGGACGGCCAACCTGCAGGCCCGGCCAGTCCGTTCGCCTCGACGGCTACGTCCTGCGCTACGTCCGCCCGACGGCCACCGCCACCGCGCAGAAGATCTCGCTGGGGGCGATCCTCGACGTCAGCCGCGGCGGCCGGCACGTGACGACGCTGCACACCCAGTACGGCCTGTATCCCTCGCAGGACCCGATGCACCAGATCGGGCGCTTCTTCAACGGCTCCAACGAGAGCCGCGTCGGTCTCGACGCCGGGCTGACCCATGACATCTGGACGGTCATCTCGCCCAACATCACCCCGCTGCAGGGGCTGATCAGCAAGGGCGACGTGGTCCTCGGCCGGGCCATCAACCAGGCGGCCGGCCTGCCCGCCGCCAAGCGCGACCAGCAGCTGAGCACGCTCTTCGCCTATCGCGACGTGATCATCCGCTCGCTGACCCAGCGCTACGTCTCCCACCCCTGGTCGGCGTCGTTCCTGCTCATCGTCTCGCCGCTGGTCAGCTGGCTGTGGATCGGCGCCATCCTGGCGGCTCTCGGCGGGCTGATCGCGCTGTGGCCGCTGCCCGGCGGCGTGCGGCAGCTGCGCCCCCGCCCGGGTCCGCGCTCGCGCCCCCCCGGGGCCCCGTCGACCCCGCCGCAGGACGTCCCCGAGGCCGCGCCGGAGCGCGTGCTCGTCTAGCTCGGTTGAGGTCTCGGCGGTGACCTACCTGATCGTGCTCGTCGTGCTGGCGGTGGTGGTCAGCGCCATCTCGGCGCCCCTGCGCAGCGCGCGCGCCCAGGTCCGCGAGCCCTTCAACGCCGACCGGATCGCCGAGCTCGAGGCCGCCCGGGACGCCAAGTACCGCGAGATCCGCGACGCCGAGCTCGACGTGCGCACCGGCAAGCTCTCCGACGCCGACTACGAGGCGCTGGACGGCTCCCTGCGGGCCGAGGCGGTGGAGATCCTCCACGAGCTCGACCGCACCCGCGAGCAGCTAGCATCGGCGCCATGACGGCGATTCTCGACGTTGTCCAGGTCCTTCTCTGCGTCGGACTGATCTTCCTCATCCTGATGCACTCGGGCAAGGACGCGGGTCTGTCCGGCGCCTTCGGCGTGGGCACCGGCGCCGGGCCGCTCGGTGGCGGCTCCCTGGTGGAGCGCAACCTCAACCGCTGGACGATCGGTTTTGCGGTGCTGTTCGTGATCAACACCATCGTGTTGATCAAGATCAGCTGACGCTCGGCGTCTCGGCGCGGGCTCTCAGCGGAGGGTCAGACGTGCGCGGCCGACGGTCACAGCGCGCGATGCATGATGTGCAGCCCCACGTACCCCAGCGTGGGGTGGCGAAAGCCCTCGGGAACGGTCCCCAGGATCGCGAAACCGAGGCTCCGCCACAGGGCGACCGCCCGTTCGTTGCTGGCCGCCACGGCGTTGAACTGCATCGCGCGAAAGCCGTCGTCCCGGGCCCGCGCCACGACCGCCTCGCCGAGGGCGCGCCCGACGCCGCGCCCCGACTGGGCTGGGTCGACCATGAACCCGGCGTTGGCGACGTGCGCTGCCCCGCCGCCGTGGTTGGGGGCGATCTCGGCGGTGCCGAGGATCCGTCCGGCGTCGACCGCCACCAGCGTCGCCCCCGGCGGCGGCTGCATCCAGAACCGCCGGGCGGTGGCCGCGTCGAGGTCCCGATCCCACGAGAACGTCTCGCCCGCGCGGACGATCGGTTCCATGAACGCCCACATGAGAGGCCAGTCGGCGTCGGTGGCGTCCCGGATGGTGAGCGCTCCGGCGGCGGTTGCCCCGGGAGTCTGATCGCCGTCGGTCGTCACGGGCCGCGGATGGTAATGGCGTCTGTCGCGCCGGAGGGCGGGTAGCCTCGATGGCGATGTCCCTGAGCCGCCTCCTTCCCCGCGCCGGGCGCCGCGGCGCCCTCATCGCCGCCGCCCTCGTGGCCGGCGCCTGTGGCGGGCACGGCGTGTCGAGCGCCACCGCCGACGGGTCGGCGAGCGCTTCCTCGGCCGCGTCCTCCGGCACCGGCACCGGCGCCACGACCGGCACCGGCGCCGCGGTCCGGGTGCCCGCCGGCGACTGGCCCGACTTCGGCTACGGCCCCTCACGGACCGGCGTCGGCCCCGCCGACACCGGCATCACCCCGGCGACCGCCGGCAAGCTGAGCGCGCGCAAGGTCACCATCGACGGGATCGCCGACTCCTCGGCGATCGAGCTGCACGCCGTCACCGTCCGCGGCGGCCGCCACGACGTGGTCGTGGTGACGACGAGCTACGGCAACACGGTCGCCTTCGATGCCCGCACCGGCACCCACCTGTGGGAGTACCGCCCGACGGGGGTCAACGCCACGCCCGGCAACCCGCAGGTGACGACCGCCAGCCCGGTGGCCGACCCCGATCGCCAGTTCGTCTACACGGCCAGCCCCAACGGCCTCATCCACAAGCTGGCGGTGGCCACCGGCCGCCAGGTGTGGGCGCGGCGGATCACCACGGATCCCGCCCACGAGAAGATCGCCTCGGCGCTCAACGTCTCCGGAGACTGGGTGGTGGCGGTCACCGGCGGCTACATCGGCGACATCCCGCCCTACGACGGCCACGTGGTGACGATCTCGCGCACCACCGGCCGGATCGTCCACGTCTGGAACAGCGAGTGCTCCGGTCGCCACCGCCTGATCGCCGCCAGCTCCTGCCCGGTGACCAACACCCGCGGCGACAACGCCATCTGGGGCCGCGCCGGCGCCGTCATCGAACCGGATACGAACCGCATCCTGGTGGCCACCGGCAACGGCCCCTTCGACGGGCGCACGAGCTGGGGCAACAGCGCCCTCGAGCTGGCCCCGGACGCCAGCCGGCTGCTGCACAACTGGACCCCGCCCAACCAGGCGGCGCTCAACCAGGGCGACGTCGACGTGGGCTCCACCTCGCCGGCGATCCTGCCCGCCTACCACGGCCTGCGCCTGGCCGTGCAGGGCGGCAAGGACGGCCGGCTGCACCTGCTCAACCTCGCCCGCCTGAACGGCACCAGCGGCGGCGCCGGCCCGCGGCTGGGCGGCGAGCTCGGCGAGGTCGCCTCCCCCGGCGGCGGCGAGGTGCTGACCGCCCCCGCCACCTGGAGCCACGCCGGTCACGTCTACCTGTTCGTCGGCACGGACTCGGGCACCGCCGCCTACGAGCTCGTCGGCGGGACGCCATCCCCGCCTGCGCACCGTGTGGGAGAACGGCACCGCGGCCACCAGCCCGATCGTCGCCGGTGGCCTGCTCTACGTCTACGACGAGTCGGGCGGTCACCTCGACCTCCGCCGGCCGGTGAGCGGCGGGCTGGTCCGCTCGCTGCCCCTCTCCGCCGGTCACTGGAACAGCCCGATCGCCGTCGGCGGCCGCGTCATCGAGCCGACCGGCAGCTACCACGACGCCAGCGCGACGAGCACCGTCTACGTGTACCACCTGCCCGGCCGCTGACCCGCCGCCGGTGGTGGCGGTTGACGCCGGCGGCGCGTCCGACCCAGAGGCGACGCTGCCGCGGTGGGCAAAATCCGCCATCCGCTCGCCCAGCGCCGATGTGAATGGCGGTTCACCGCCACCCCCTGGTGGTGAACGGCCGTTCACCTTGGGGCGGGGCGACGGATGGCGGGAAATGCCCGCGACGGGGCGGCGGCGGCGGATGGTGAACGCCGCCGACCGCCCAGGGACTCTGGGAAGGTTGTCCGTCGTGGGGACGCAAAACGCTCCCGAGTCGCGAGCACAGGCCGCGCCAGCGGACACCAGCAACCACTACGGTCGAGACTCACCGCCGATCGCCTGCCCATGCAAGACCCGTTGCACAAAAGCCCAGCTAACGGGCCACTTGCTAGGTTCGCGGCCTGGCTGCGAGCGACCGCCGCGCGGCCACCTCACGCATGCTCTTGCCCCGACGACGCATCGTCTGCCTGTGCCTGCTCTCCGCCGCGGCGGTGGCGCTGCTGGCGCTCGCCGCGGGCCCGACGCAGGCCAGCCTGGTCGATCGGTATCAGTCCGGCCAGCAGAAGGCCTCGCAGCTGCGGTCGAAGATCAAGGCCGAGACGGATCGGATCAGCGGCTTCGAGGGCTCGATCTCGTCGCTGCAGTCGCGCCTGGACATCGTGCAGCGGACGGTGGCCACCCAGGAGCAGCTGCTGAGCACCGTCACTGACGACCTGACGGCCGCCCGCGCGCGCCTCGTGCGCCTGCGCGCCGACTATGCCCGGGACCGCGCCGCCCTGGCCACCCAGCTGCGGGCGGTCTACGAGTCGCCGCCACCGACGATCGTCAACGTCGTGGTCGACTCCCGCGGCTTCGACGACCTCATCAACGGGATCAAGACGCTGACCACCGTCGAACGCCACAACGTGCAGACCACCCAGGCGGTGGCCGCCGCCCGGACGGCCGTCCAGGCCCAGACGGTCCGGCTGGCCGCGGTCCTGGCGCGGCGGCGGCGGGCGACCGCCGCGGTGCTCGCCGAGCGCGACAACATCGCCCAGCTCAAGGCCTCGATCGTCTCCCGCGAGCTGGCCGTCGAGCGGGCCAAGAACGCCGACACCTCGACGCTGAGCGCCGTCCATCGCCGGCTCGTCCACGAGGCGGCCGTCCTCGACGCCCAGGCGGCCCGGGCGCGGACGCTGTCCTCGGGGGGCGCGGTCGCCCCGCCCGCCGGCTGCACCAACGGCCCGTTCGTCCCCCACGGCGGCTCCTACGGCTTCTTCCAGGGCTCCGGGACGAACTACTCAGTCAACGAGGAGCCGATCATCGCCGCCCGGCTCGATCAGCTCGGCAAGGCGCTGCAGCTGCACCTCGAGGGCATCTCGGGCTATCGCACGCCCCAGCACTCGGTGGAGGTCGGTGGCTTCGCCGACGATCCGCACACCCGCGGCGAGGCCTCGGACACGCCCGGCGTCGAGGGCGTGCCCGAGTCGACGCTCAACCAGTTCTGCCTGACCCGGCCGTTCGGCGGTGCCGCCGAGGCCGACCACATCCAGCTCTCCTGACCGCCGGCCGCGACCCTGCGGCGCGCCGCCTGACGCCGTTCGCAGAGCGGCCACGCGGGCGCTATGCGACCAGACCGACAACGGGTATCGTGGCGGATCGTGATCCGCGAACGCACCCAGGTGGCGATCATCGGTGCCGGTCCGGCCGGACTGCTGCTCGGCCAGCTGCTGCACCGCCAGGGGATCGAGGCGGTCATCATCGAGGCCCGCAGCCGCGCCTACGCCGAGGCGCGGATCCGGGCCGGGGTGCTCGAGCAGGGGACGATCGAGGTCCTGCGCGAGGCGGGGGTGGGGGAGCGGATGGACCGCGAGGGCCTGCCCCACGGCGGCATCTACATCAACACTGAGGGCCAGCGCCATCACATCCCGATGACGGAGCTGACCGGCGGCCGGGGGGTGATGATCTACGGGCAGACCGAGGTCGTCAAGGACCTGATCGCCGCCCGGCTGGCCGCCGACGCGCCGCTGCACTTCGAGTGCAACGACGTCATCGTCGAGGGCATCACCGGCGGCGATCCGGTCGTGCGCTTCACCCACGACGGCGACGCGCACGAGCTGCACTGCGAGCTGATCGCCGGCTGTGACGGCTTTCACGGGGTGTGCCGCACCGCCATCCCCGACGAGCTGCTGCAGACCTGGGGTCGCGAGTACCCGTTCGCCTGGCTCGGCATCCTCGCCGACGTGGCGCCCTCGACGGACGAGCTGATCTACGCCCAGCACGAGCGCGGCTTCGCCCTGCACAGCATGCGCTCGCCGACGGTCAGCCGCCTCTACATCCAGGTCGATCCCGACGAGGACATCGCCAACTGGTCCGATGACCGGATCTGGTCAGAGCTGCACGAGCGCCTGGCCACGGACGGCTGGGAGCTGACCGAGGGTCCGGTGATGGAGAAGTCGATCACCCCGATGCGCAGCTTCGTCGCCGGACCGATGCGCCACGGGCGGCTGACTGCTCGCCGGCGACGCCGCCCACATCGTGCCGCCCACGGGGGCCAAGGGCCTCAACCTCGCCGTGGCCGACGTCACCGTGCTGGCGGAGGCGATGATCGAGCACTTCGCCCGCCACAGCGACACCGGCCTGGACGAGTACTCCGATCGCTGCACCGCCCGGGTGTGGCGGGCCCAGCACTTCTCGTGGTGGATGACCACCATGCTCCACCAGGACCCGGAGGCCGATGACTATGGCCGCGAGCTCCAGCGCTCGCAGCTGCGCTACACCTGCTCCTCGGAGGCCGCGATGACCTCGCTGGCCGAGAACTACGTGGGGCTGCCGCTGGCGGCGACGGCGATCGTCCATGGCTGAGCTGACCACCCTCACCGACGCCATCGCCTCGCTGGTCCGCGACGGCGACGCCGTCGCCCTCGAGGGCTTCACCCACCTGATCCCCTTCGCCGCCGGCCACGAGGTCCTGCGCCAGGGCCGCAAGGACCTCGAGCTCATCCGCATGACCCCGGACATCCTCTATGACCAGATGATCGGGATGGGGGCCGCGCGCAAGCTCGTCTTCTCCTACGGCGGCAACCCGGGCGTCGGCGGCCTGCACCGCTTCCGCGACGCCGTCGAGCACGGCTGGCCGCGACCGATCGAGCTCGAGGAGCACAGCCATGCCGGCATGGCCAACCGCTACGCCGCCGGGGCCGCCCGGATGCCGTGCGCGATCATGCGCGGCTATGTCGGCACCGACCTGGCCGACATCGCGCCGGTCAAGCCGATCATCTGCCCGTTCACCGGCGAGCAGCTGATGGCGGTGCCGGCGCTGCGTCCCGACGTCGCCATCGTCCACGCCCAGGAGGCCGACCGCTCGGGCAACGTCCAGCTGTGGGGGATCCCCGGCGTGCAGAAGGAGGCGGTGCTGTCGGCCGACCGCTCGCTGGTCACCGTCGAGCGGATCGTCGACACGCTCGAGCCCCGCCCCGGCGGGGTCGTCATCCCCGGCTGGGTGATCGACGCCGTCGCCGAGGCCCCCGGCGGGTCGCTGCCCTCCTACAGCCTCGGGATGACGACGCGCGACAACGACTTCTACCGCGCCTGGGACAAGCTCAGCCGCGACCGTGACGCGTTCACCGAGTGGATGCGCGAGCACGTCCTCGAGGGCGTGACCGCGGCATGAGCGTGTGCGACGACTTCACCGCCGGTGAGATGCAGACGGTGGTGGCCGCGCGGCGGCTGACCGACGCGCAGTCGGTGTTCATCGGCGTCGGGCGCCCGAGTACCGCGGCGATCCTCGCTCGGATGGTCCACAACCCCGACCTGGTGCTCGTCTACGAGTCGGGCACGATCGGCGCCAAGCCCTACAAGATCCCGCTGTCGATCGGCGACGGGGAGCTGGCCGAGACGGCCGACGTCGTCGTCTCCGTGCCCGAGATGTTCAACTACTGGATCGGCACCGGCCGGGTGCAGGTCGCCTTCCTCGGCGCCGCGCAGGTCGACCGCTTCGGCAACCTCAACTCGACGGTCATCGGCGACTACGCGCATCCCAAGACGCGGCTGCCGGGCGCCGGCGGCGCGCCCGAGATCGCCGGGTTCTGCCAGGAGGTGGTGGTGATCGCGCCCCACACCCCGCGCACGTTCGTGCCGACGCTCGATTTCCGCACCACCGTCGGCTTCGGCTCGGGGCCCGACGACCGCCGGCGCCTGGGCCTGCGCGGCCGCGGGCCGACCGCCGTCGTCACCGATCTGGCCGTGCTCGAACCCGATCCGGAGAGCTGCGAGCTGACCCTCACCCAGGTCCATCCCGGGGTCTCCGTCGAGCAGGTGCAGCGAGCAGACCGGCTGGGAGCTGCCGGTCGCCGGGTCGCTGACAGAGACGCCCCCGCCGACCGCGAGGAGCTCGACGCCCTGCGGGAGCTGACCAGCAGATGAGAGGGAGAACCACGAGATGACCACCGAGAGCCGCCGGCACGCGGGGAGGGATCTACGCGCCCGTCACCGACACGCCGGGCAACTACGTGCGCGAGGACGCCTCCGCGCATCCACCGCTCGACTATCCGCCCTACAAGTCGACGCAGCTGCGCCATCCCAAGCAGCCGCTATCTACCTGCCGCAGACGATCTCCGAGATCACCGGCCCGGCGCTCGGCGAGCCGCTGGCCGTCGCCGAGCAGGACGCCGACCTGACCATCCAGCACGAGGGCGAGCCGATCGGCGAGCGGATGATCGTCTCCGGGCACGTCTACGACACGGAGGGCAAGCCGCTGCGCAACACCCTCGTCGAGGTCTGGCAGGCCAACGCCTGCGGGCGCTACAAGCACGTCATCGACAACTGGCCGGCCCCGCTGGACCCCAACTTCTCGGGCGCCGGCCGCTGCCTGACCGACGACGAGGGCCGCTACCGCTTCCTCACCATCAAGCCCGGGCCCGTACCCGTGGGGCAACCACTACAACGCCTGGCGGCCCGCCCACATCCACTTCTCGCTGATGGGCCGGGCGTTCGCCCAGCGGCTCGTCACCCAGATGTACTTCCCCGGCGACCCGTTCTTCCCCTATGACCCGATCTTCAACTCGGTGCGCGACGAGAAGGCCCGCGAGCGGATGATCGCCCGCTTCTCCATCCACGACACCCAGCCCGACTGGGCGCAGGCCTGGGAGTTCGACATCTACCTGCGCGGCCCGGCGCCGACGCCGATCGAGGAGGCGTTTTGATCTTCGGCACCACCCCCTCCCAGACCGTCGGTCCGTACTTCGCCATCGGTCTGCCGTGGCCTGAGGGCCCGCACGCCGTCCGCCGAGGGCACGCCGGACACGATCACCATCGCCGGCAGCGTCTACGACGGCGCCGGCGTCCCCGTGCCCGACTTCCTGCTCGAGACCTGGCAGGCCGATCCCGAGGGCCGCTTCCGCGACCTCCACGGCCATGGCGGCGCCTCGGAGATGCCGGGCTTCCGCGGCTTCGCCCGCTACGGCGTGGAGACCGGCGACGGCAGCTTCGAGATCCTCACCGTCAAGCCCGGCCGGGTGGCCGATCCCGCGCGGCGCGCTGATGGCCCCGCACCTGGACGTGTCACGATCATGGCCCGCGGGATGCTCAACCGCTGCGTGACCCGGATCTACTTCGACGACGAGACGCAGGCCAACGACGAGGACCCGGTCCTCGCCCGCGTGCCCGCCGAGCGCCGCCAGACGCTGATCGCGGTTCCCGACGGCGCACGGCGGCCTGTACCGCTTCGACATCCGCCTCCAGGGCGCCGGCGAGACGGTCTTCTTCGCCATCTGAGGTGTTCGACGGGATCTACGCCCGCGGCGACGTGGCCGAGCAGCGTCGGCGACGCCCGCCTGGCTGCAGGCGCTGCTCGACGTCGAGGCGGCGCTGGCCCGGGCTGGCGGCCCTTGACGAGATCCCGGCGGAGGCCGCGCGCAGATCGCCGACGCCTGCCGGGCCGAGCGCTTCGACGTCGGCGCGCTGGCCCGCGAGGCGGCCCGCCACGCCACGCCCGGTCGTGGGTCTCGTCGCCGCCCTGCGCGAGGCGGTCCCCGAGGCCGCCCGCGAGTACGTCCATGCCGGGCGCGACCAGCCAGGACATCGTCGACACCGCGCTGATGCTCGTCGCCCACCGGGCGCTGGAGCCGCTGCTGGCCGACGCCGAGCGCGGCGCCGACCACGCCGCGCGACTGGCCGCAGACCCACCGCGACACGCCGATGATCGCCCGCACGCTGCTCCAGCAGGCCCTGCCGACGACCTTCGGGCTGCACGCCGCCACCTGGCTGGTCGGCATCGACGAGGCGTGCGCCCGGCTCACGGCCGTCCGGGCGACCGAACTGGCGGTCCAGATGGGCGGACCGGTGGGCGGCCGCTCGCCGGCGGTGGCGGCGGCGGTGGCCGCCGAGCTGGGCCTGGCGCGAGCCGGTCATCCCGTGGGGCGCGATCCGCGGTCGCTCGGCGAGCCTGGCGAGCGCGCTGGGGGCGCTCGCCGGCGTGCTGGCCAAGGTGGCGCGCGACGTGACCCTGCTCGCCCAGTCCGAGGTGGCCGAGGTCTCCGAAGGCGAGGCCGGCGGGCTCGAGCGCGATGGCCCACAAGCGCAACCCGGTGGCGGCGGTCTCGGCCCTGGCCTGCGCCAAGCGCACGCCGGGGCTGGTGGCTACGATCCTGGCCGCGATGGAACAGGAGCATGAGCGCGCCGCCGGAGCCTGGCAGGCGGAGTGGGGAACCCACTCCGAGCTGCTGACGCTGACCGGCTCGGCGACCGCCTGGACGGAGACGATGCTGGGGGGTTGCAGGTCGACGCCGAGCGGATGGCCGCCAACCTGGCGGCCGCGCCCACCGGCGACCGGCCGGCCCCTGACGGCGCCCAGGAGCTCATCGACCGCGCCCTGGCCGCGCACGCGCGCCCCATGACCGCGGTGGAGCTCCATCACGAGCTGGCGGGGCCCGAGACCGCTCCCGTGCTGCTGCTGGGCGGATCGCTGGGGACCAACCTCGGCATGTGGGATCCCCAGATGGCCGTGCTGAGCGCGGCTCACCGGGTCATCCGCTTTGACCAGCGCGGCCACGGCCGCTCGCCGGTGCCGCCCGGCCCGTACACGATCGCCGAGCTCGGCGCGGGACGTCCTGGCGCTGATGGACCGGCTGGGCGTCGACCGCGCCGACTACTGCGGGGTGTCGATCGGCGGCATGGTCGGGCAGTGGCTGGCCATCAACGCCCCCGAGCGGATCGGCCGGCTGGTGCTCATCTGCACCGCGCCGGACACCCTCAACGCCGACGCGTTCCAGGCGCGGGCGAGCACCGTCCGCGAGGCGGGGAGCACCGAGGTGGTCGCCGACGCCGTGGTCGCCAACTGGTTCACCGAGGACTACGCCGCCGCCCACCCCGAGGTGATCGCCCGCCACCGCGCAGATGATCGTCGACACCCCCGTCGAGGGCTACGCCGGCCTGCTGTGAGGCGGTCGGCGGCCACGATGTGCGCGCCGGCCTGCCCCGGATCGCCGCGCCCACGCTCGTCATGGCGGGCGCCCAGGACCGGGCGATCCCCCCAGCCAGGGCGAGGCGATCGCCGCCGCCGTGCCCGGAGCGCGGCTGGAGATCCTCGACCCGGCGGCCCACATCGCCAGCGTCGAGCGCGCCGAGACCGTCAACGAGCTGCTGGCCGAGCATCTCCATGGCTGACGGCGAGGAGGATCGGATCCACGACGCCGGGATGGAGGTGCGCCGCGCCGTGCTCGGCGACGCGCACGTCGACCGCGCGATCGAGCGCACGACGGACTTCACCGCCCCCTTCCAGGACTTCATCACCCGCTATGCGTGGGGCAGCGTGTGGACCCGCCCGGGCCTGGAGCGCCGGACCCGCTCGGCGATCACCCTGGCGGTGCTGACGGCGCTGGGGCGCGAGAACGAGATCGCCATGCACGTCCGCGGCGCGCTGCGCAACGGGATGACGCCGGGAGGAGATCGGCGAGGTGCTGCTGCACACCGCGATCTACGCGGGCGTGCCGGCGGCCAACGCCGCCTACGCGATCGCCCAGCGGACGATCGACGAGGAAACGACGGCGGGCGGACCCGAGGGCCCGCCCGCCTGACCTGCTACCAGCGACTGTCGGCGCGTCTCAGCGCCTGAGTCGAACTAGCCCTTGATGAAGCCGGTGCCCTTGACGGCCGTCAGCACCTTGGCGGCGGTGTAGCCGTTGTCGAACGGACCGTTCGGGGCGATCGCCTTGCCGAGGTAGGAGCCGATGGCGCCCGAGTGGCGAGCCTCGATCGTGACGATCGACAGCGCGACGAGCAGGTACGCCGAGTTCGAGATGTTGCCGGCCTGGCCGATGTAGGCGTGGACGCCGGTGTTCTCCAGCACGTACGCCGTGGCGGCGAACGTGTGCTTGTCGGTGACGGCCTTGCCGAAATCGAACTTCGGCGTCTTGGCGGCCTTGCTGCCCAGCGCCTTCTTCAGCGCCGCGACGTGGGCGCGCCTCGTCCTGCTTGACGGTCGTCAGGAAGTGGTTGAGCTGCCGGTCGCCATGGGCGACGTTGTTCTTGGACGCCGCGTTGTAGAACGCGGACTCCAGGTACTCGAGCGTCAGCGCGTAGTTGAGGATGCCGATGTCGCCCTTGCCGAACGAGGACGGCGGAGCGCCCTTGCCGACTTGGCCATCGCGGCACCCGGGACGAGCGCGCTGAGGATGGCGCCGCCGCTGAGGGCGGCTCCGCCGGCCACTGCGCCCTTGCGCAGGAAGCTCAGGCGGGTATCGCCGGAGACGGCATCGGCGGCCTCGCGGACCGCGCCATCGACGTCAACGGCTTCGAGGTTGAGATTCTCCATGGAGAAGTGCTCCTTTTCGGGACGGGACGGTCGCGCCTCCCCGGCCGGGGAGACGCTCTGCCCGTTCCTGCGCGACGCGCGGCGCGAGCGGTTGACCCGACGGTTAGATATTCTGACAATCAGCCGGTGGCGGCGATCGCCGCGCTGCGGACCCCGGCGCGCGCCTTGACCGCCCACAGGGGCTTGGCCAGCAGCAGCTGCACATCGCAGATCCGCCGTTCGGCGAACCCGCCCTCGCAGTAGCTGAGATACAGCGTCCACAGCCGCTGGAAGCGCTCGTCGTAGCCGAGCGCGGCCAGCTCGTCCGCGTGGGCGGCGAAGTTCTGGCGCCAGCGGCGCAGCGTCTCGACATAGCTGGCGGTGATGTCCTCCAGCCCCACGGTCTGCAGGTCCGTGCGCCGCGCCACGTGGCGGGCGATGACCTCCAGCGAGGGCAGGGTGCCGCCGGGGAAGATGTACTCGCGGATGAACGACTTGGAGGCCTTCTCGACCTCGTAGGCGCGATCGTCGATGGTGATCGCCTGCAGCAGCATCGCTCCGTGGGGGGTGAGCAGCTGCGAGCAGCGCTGAAAGAAGGTGCCGATGTGCTGCCAGCCGACGGCCTCGATCATCTCGATCGAGACGAGCTTGTCGTACTGGCCGCGGAGGTCGCGGTAGTCGCGCATGAGGACCGTCACCCGGTCCTCGAGGCCCGCCGCGCGCACCCGCTCCACGGCGTAGTCGTGCTGCTCGCGGGAGATCGTGGTCGTGGTCACCCGGCAGCCGCGCGTGGCGGCGGCGTGGATGGCGAAGCCGCCCCAGCCGGTGCCGATCTCCAGCACGTGATCCGCGGGACCGAGCTCCAGGCGCTCGCACACCCGCTCGAGCTTGGCCACCGACGCCTCCTCGAGCGTCATGCCCTCGCGCTCGAACAGCGCGCACGAGTACATCATCGTGGGATCGAGCATCCGCTCGAACAGCTCGTTGCCGATGTCGTAGTGAAAGGCGATGTCCTGCGCCGCTGGCGCCGGGTGCCGCGCCGCAGCAGCGCCCGCAGCTGCTGGCGGGGCGTCCAGAAGGGCGCGGTGACCGAGCGGACGCGGTCGATGACGAACGCGTTGCGGGCGGCCACGCGGATGACCGCGACCAGATCGGGCGAGTCCCACATGCCCTGGGCATAGGACTCGGCCAGCCCGCGGCTGCCCCTCATCAGCATCCGCCAGAACCGCTCGTCGTGCAGGTGGATCATCGCCTGGGGCGCGCCGCCCGAACGTGCGCTGCCGCCGGCCATCGACGATCACAGGCTGCCGACGCGGATCTGGCGCAGCAGCACGGTCGCCGCGCGCGCGCCAGAAGACGATCTCCCGGCGGCTCATCGCGCCGCCGCCTCGGGGTGGGGATGGACGCGCGCGCCGGCCAGCTTGAGGCCGATGGCGTGGCCGTAGATGAGGGCGAGCGTCCGGGCGGTGGCGAACGGATAGCGAGCGGTCATCCGCGCCACCGCCGGCGCGGGTCAGCTCGCGGCGGCGCAGGGCGAGCGTGGCGTCGAATGCGGTCTCGCCGCCGCGCAGGCTCTCGATGTGGACCGACAGCGCGGCCCCGGGCTCGGAGGCGCGGGCCTGGTAGCGATGATCCATCCCCATGAACGGCGAGACGTGCAGTTCCTTGGCGAAGCTGCCCGACAGCGACGCCGCGCGCCGTGCGCTCCGTGAGCACGTAGGCGTGACGCTCGCCCCAGGGGGTGTTGGTCACCTCGGCGAGCACGCGTCTCCACGCGCTCGCCGTCGGCCTCGTGGCAGTAGTAGAAGCTGACCGGGTTGAAGCACAGACCGAAGGAGCGCAGCTGGGTCAGCAGCCGGATCGGCCCGGCGGGCCGTTGCCCGCTCAGCGCCTGCACGCGGTCGCGGACGGCCACGTCGAGCGCCACGCCGCGGATCGCCGAGATAGTCGCGGCGGCGGAAGCGCAGCAGTCCCGGCCCGCGGCGCAGGAGCCGGCCCCCGAGCAGCGACGGCAGCTCCTCCAGGTCGATGTAGGAGAGCGCGATCGGGTGGCGTGAACTCCGTGGCGGGGGCGGCTCGCCGGTGGCGGATCGTGCCCTCGTAAGGCAGCTGACGGTCACAGCCCGCTCCGAAGCGCTCGGCCACCCGCAGCGCGGAGACGACGCCGTCCTCGTGAAATCCCCAGCCCCAGTAGGCGCCGCAGAAATGGACACGGTCGACGCCGCTGATCTCGTCGAAGCGCTGCTGGGCGCGCATGGCCCTCGGCGGTGAAGACGGGGTGGGCGTACTCGATGGTGCGGATCACCGCGGCGGGGATCGATCTCGCCGGTGCGGTTGAGGGTCACGCAGAAGTCGTGCTCGGCGCGCAGCGACTGCAGGCGGTTCATGTGGTAGGTCACCGTCGTGCGGTCCGCCGGCTGGTCGAGCAGGTGGTAGTTCCAGCTCGCCCACGCCCGCCGCCGGCGCGGCAGCATCCGCACGTCGGTGTGCAGGACCGCCTCGTTGGCCTGGTAGGGGACCGCGCCCAGCACCTCGCGCTCGCGATCCGTGGCGTCGCGCAGCAGCGCCAGCGCCTGATCGGAGTGGGTGGCCAGCACCACCTCGTCAAACCGCTGGGGCTCCCCCGACGCGGGCGTCACCTCGACGTGGTCGAGGTGGCGGCTGACCGCGCGCACCGGGCGTGTCGAGCAGCACGCGGGCGCGCAGGCCGCGCAGGAGCGCCTCGACGTAGCGCGCCGAGCCGCCGGTCACCGTCCGCCACTGGGGCCGGCCGCGGAACGAGAGCATCCCGTGGTTCTCGAAGAACTCGAGCAGGAAGCGGGCCGGGAAGCTCCACATCTGGTGGGGATCGGCCGACCACACGGCCGACGCCTGGGGGACGATCAGCCGGTCGATGAACGGCTGGCTGAAGCGCTGCTGCTCGAGCCAGTGGCCGAGCGAGGGACGGTCGCCGATCGCGTCGGCATCGCGGACGCCAGCAGCGCCCTGCGCCGCCCGGTTGAAGCGCGCCATGTCGGCGATCATGCGGTGAAACCAGGGCGTCACCAGGTGCGCGCGCTTGGCGAACAGGCCGTTGGGCGAGCTGCCGTTGTATTCGAAGTCGCCCTGGCCGTCGCTGACCGAGAAGGTCATCGACGAGGGCTGGGAGGCCACCCCGAGCCGCTCGCAGCAGCCGCTCGAAGTTGGGGTAGTTGCGATCGTTGAAGACGATGAAGCCGGTGTCGACCTGATGGGTCTCGTTCGGCGTGTCGACGCGGATGGTGTTCGTGTGGCCGCCGGCGTAGGCGCCCGCCTCGAACACGGTCACGTCGTGGTCGCGCGCCCAGCAGATGGGCGGCGACCAGCCCCGAGACCCCGGCTCCGATGATGGCGATGCGCATCCGTGTGTGCTACCCGGATCGCGTGGAGACCGCCGGCCTCAGCCGGCGGTCAGCGACGCGATCGGTCAGGCGACGGGCTCCGACGTGCGCTCGGCCGCTCGGGCCGCCGGGGCCGCTGAGGGCGGGGCGGCGGCGGCGCGACGGCGGGGACGGTGGCGGCCGGCTCGGGCTGGCGCTCGATCAACGTCGGCGAGGCGGAGTCGCCGCTCATCGAGTCCTTGAAGCCGCGCAGGCCCTCGCCCAGCGACTTGCCCATCTCCGGCAGGCGCTTGGCGCCGAACACGAGCAGCACGACGACGAGCAGCATGGCGATGTGAAGAGGGTTGTCGAGTCCGACCATGGAGGGTCTCCGATCAGTTGCTTTCAGCGGTGGGTACGGGGCGCGGGCGCATCCGGATCACTCCAGCGAGGCGGAGATGACGGCCGGGTGGGTGGGCTTCTGCGATGCCGCCGGCCGGCTCGCGGGTCACCATCACGCGCGAGACGCCGTGCAGGTTGCCGGGCACGTCGACCTCGGCGTCACCATTGTCGTTGACGCCGAACAGCGCCGTGGTGGGGTGGGCGACCCCACCGCGCTGGAGCCACACCTCGTAGATCTGGCCGTCGGGCGGCGCGGCGAAGCGGTGCACGACGAGCTCGGCATGGTCCTTGGTGACCCGCAGCGACGCCGATTCCGTGACCGCTGACCTGAGCGGCGATCACCCGCGGGGAGGGCGACGAGGAGGACCCGACGACGAGCACGACGACCACCGCGGCCACCGCCAGCGCGAACGAGCCACCCAGAGCCAGCGCGGGGCGGGGCATCGACAGTCGGCGGCGCCGGGGGGCCGGCGCCGCGCGCGCGCGTCGGCGGCCGCGCCGCGCGCGTCCGCCGCCACGGCGCGCATCACCCGCCGGCGCAGGGCCGGCGAGGCGCTGTAGGCGGGCGCGCTCATCGGCAGGACGTCGACCACCTGCTGGAAGGCCGTCAGCTCATCGCGGCAGACGACGCATTCGTCGAGGTGGCGGCGGAACGACTTCGATCTCGGCGTCGGCCAGCGCGCCGAGGGCGTAGGCGGCCACATCGCCTCCGCATTCCCGTTCGTCGGTCATCCGTTCCCCCTTCATCGCAGCAGCTCCCGAGGGTTCGCCCAGGGAGAGCCTGAGCTTGGTCAAGCCCGAGCCGCATCCGTCCCTTGACGGTGCCGGCCGGAAGCTTAAGCTGCTCGGCGATCTCGGAGTGGGTGAACCCGCCGAAGTAGGCGAGCTCGATCACCTGGCGCTGATCGTCGGGCAGGTCCTGCAGCGCGTCCCGCACCTGGGAGGCGTCGTCGCGCCGCTGCACCTCGCCCTCGGTGCTTCGGCCGCCGCCATCCGCTCGGCCGCGCCCTCGTCGCTGACGTCGCGGCTGGTTCGCACGGAGTCGCGCCGGAAGAGATCGATCGCGCGGTTGTGGACGACACCGAGGATCCAGGAGCGCACGCTGCCCGCGGCTGCGGTCATAGCGGGCGCCGCTGCGCCACAGCGACAGGAACGCCTCCTGGACGACGTCCTCGGCCACCGTGCGCCGCCCGCACATCCGGTAGGCGAGCGAGAACGCGACGTCGGCATGCCGGTCGAAGATGACCTCGAAGGCCTGGGCGTCGCCCGCCTGCACCCGGCCCATCAGGTCCTCGTCGGCGAGGCTGAGAAGGTCGGGGCGGGATGAGCGGCGGCTGTTGAACACGAAGGTCTGACTGTCATTGTGCGCGACCGGCAAGGGCACGCCCTCGCCGCGAAAGCGGGAGGGGGCAGCGCCGGCTCGCACTGCTTTCTACGAAATCGACGGTCGTCCGGATCACCGTGATCCAGGAATCGGCGGGCGCGCGTAGACCCAGCATGGCCCACCCCGCCCGTACCGCCCGCCCCGTTCTCGCCGCCGTGATGGCCGCCCTCGCGCTGGCCGCCTGCGGCTCGGCTTCGAGCCCGACCTCCTCGGCCGCCTCGTCCTCGGCTACGGCATCGTCCTCATCCTCGTCCTCGGCCGCCCCGGTGGCCGCCGGCCACGCCACGGTGTCGATCGCCAACTTCAAGTACGGCCCCGCCTCGCTGACCGTCAAGCCCGGGACCAAGGTCACCTTCGTCAACCACGACAAGACGGCGCATACGGCCACCGCCGGCGCCACCCCCAGCTTCGACAGCGGCACGATCAAGCCTGGCCAGAAGGCGACCGTGACCTTCACCAAGCCCGGGACCTACGCCTACATCTGCCAGTTCCATGCCTTCATGCATGGGACCGTCGTCGTCCGCTAGCCCCGTCGCCGCTCAAGGGCGCTGGGGACGCGGCCGATGATCGAAGCGACCCGCCTCGTCGCGGGTCGCCTATGGCCTCGCTCCCCAGTTCCCCGATCGCCACCCACCGCGGGCGCTTCACGCAGCGCCACGCCACCCGCCTGCTGTGGCGCGCGGGTTCGGCCCGCGGCCGGGACAGGCGCGGACCCTGGCCGCGCTCGGCCTGGAGGGCGCCGTCGCCTCACTGACGCGCCCCGCCGGTCCCGCCCGGCTGATCGGCCGCCCGCCGCACGCCGACCACCGCCCACTGGACCCGGTCAACGTGTGGGGCGATGACCACTGCTGGTGGCTGGACCGGATGGTCCGCTCCAGCCAGCCGCTCGTCGAGCGGATGACGCTCGTCTGGCACGGCTGGCTGACCTCGTCGGTGGCGGCGGCGACGTCGCAGCTGATGCTCGCCCAGAACCGGACGATGCGCCGCCATGCCCTGGGCAACTTCCACGCGCTGCTGGTCGACATGACCTGCGATCCGGCGATGCTCCTGTGGCTGTCGGGGACCGACAACAACAAGTACAGCCCCAACGAGAACTACGCGCGGGAGCTGATGGAGCTGTTCACGCTCGGTGCCGACCGGGGCTACTCGCAGGATGACGTCCACAACCAGGCCCGCGCGCTGACCGGCTTCACCGTGGACTGGTCGCAGGGCAGCGGCCCGCACGCCTTCCGCTTCGACCCCGATCTCCACGACGACGGGGTCAAGACGATCTTCGGCCAGCGGGGCGCCTTTGATTGGCGCGATTCCTGCCGCCTGTGCGTCGAGCACGCGCTGCACCCCTCCTACCTGGTGGCCAAGCTGTGGGGCGCCTTCGTGGCCGAGCCGGCACCGCGGGCGGTGCAGAGGGCGCTCGAGCGACTCTATGTCTCCAGCGGCTTTGAGATCCGGCCGCTGCTGGAGGCCATCCTGCGCCATCCGCTGTTCTACGCCGGCGAGCGGATGGTCACCCCGCCGGTCGTCTTCTGCGCCGGCATGCTGCGCGCCCTGCGCCAGACGATCACGGTCGAGCGACTGGTCCTGGATCTGTGACTCGATGGGCCAGAAGCTGTTCGAGCCGCCCAACGTCGCCGGCTGGGACTACTCCCGCTGGCTGGACACCTCGCGCTGGGCGGCCCGCCTGATCGGGGTCAACTACGTCCTGCGCGACACGATCCTCGACACCCAGGCCCGCCACTATCCGCTCGACGAGGGCCCGGCCAAGGCGGTCACCACCGCGCTGGCGCACTGGGGCAACCCGGACATCTCCGGCGCGACCCACCACAACCTGATGGCCTTCAGCCGCGGCGCGCAGCGCACGATCCGCGCCGACTGGGAGCAGGTCACGTATCGCATCCTGCGCCAGAACGCCCTGCGCGCCCTCATCCCGATGACGCCCGACTGGCAGACGTGCTGATGGACTCGCGCGTCCCGACGTGCTGCGACGGCCTGTCGCCGGCCCAGGCCACGCGCGCGGCCGCCAACCCGCGCGAGTCAGATCCGCGGATGCCGGCGCCGGCGGGGTCGGGCATCGACCGCCGCCGGCTGCTGCTGAGCGCCGCCGGGGGCCTCGTCTCCGTGTACGGCGCCGGCCGGCTGGGCTTGGGCGGCCGGGCGCTGTCGGAGGGCATCGCCGAGGCGGCCGAGCGCCAGCGGCCGACCAGCCCGATCCTCGTGTCGATCTTCCTCGCCGGTGGGATCGACGCGCTGTCGGTGCTCGCCCCGGTCGCCGATGCGTCATACCGCAAGCTGCGTCCCACGCTGGCCATCGATCCGTCGACGGCCATCCCCTTCGGTGAGGACCCGCGCCTGGCCTGGTCGGCCCAGGCGGCGGCGTTCGCCAGGCTCCACACCGCCGGCAAGGTGACCGTGCTCCCCGGCATCGGCTACCGCGACCCCGACATGTCGCACTTCACCTCCCGCCATTACTGGGAGGTCGGGCAGACGAGCACCACCACGACGACCGGCTGGCTCGGGCGCTACCTCGACCAGGTGGGCACGCGCACCAATCCGCTGCAGGGGCTGTCGATGGATTCCCAGATGAACCCGACGCTGGCCACCGCGCACACCCGGTGGCGGCCATGGACCGTCCCGAGAACTTCTCGCTGTGGATGGAGGGGGTGTGGGGCGATGTCTTCTCGCTCGCCCTGGACTCCACGGCACGGCTGGGCGCCGGTCAGCGCCACGCCCGCGATCCGGCCATCGCCCAGGTCGCCGAGGCGGCCGCCGAGTCCGGCATCGTCCGCCGGGCACTGGCGCCGTTCGCCGACAGCGACGGCAAGCCCACCTACACGAGCCCCGTCACCTATCCGACGGCCGCCGAGGGCGACTTCCCGCAGCGCCTGGCCGGCCTGGCGGCCATGATCGCCGCCGGCCTGCCCCTGCGCTGTGTGGCCCTCACCCCCGAGATCCAGTTCGACACCCACGCCTCCCAGACGGCGACCCTGGCTCCCGGGGTGACGATGGTCGGCGAGGCCATCGCCGCCTTCCAGGCCGACCTCGAGGCCCGCGGGCTGGCCGACCGGGTCCTCATCCACGTGTGGTCGGAGTTCGGCCGCCGCGCCCAGGAGAACGGCTCCGGGGGCACCGACCACGGCGCCGCCGGGCTCTCGATGCTGATCGGCAGCCGCGTGACCGGCCGGATGATCGGCGAGCAGCCCGTCGCTGAGCGCCCTGGACTCCAACGGCAACCCCCGCGAGAACATCGACTTCCGCGGCATCTACTGCTCCCTGCTCGAGCAGTGGTTCGGCCACGACGCCGCCTCCGTGATCCCCGACGCCGGGCGCTTCCCGCGCCACCGGCTGCTGGCATGAGACGGCGGTGGCTGACCTCAGTGGCGTGCGGTCGTGGCGCTGCGTGGCGCTCGGCCTGCCGGCGGTTCCGGCGGCTGGGGCCGGCCGCCCCGGGCGCGCACGCCGGCCGCCGGCTACCCCGCGCGGATGCTCGTCTACGCCCAGGAGTGGTCGCTGTGGCCGTCGCGGACCTCGCTGCCCGCCGGGCCGCGTGACCGTGCAGCTGTGGAACCGCGGCATGGACGCCCACGACCTGCGGATCCGCCGCCTCAACGCCACCGGCGCGATGATCGGGCGGGTCGAGGGGGTGGCCACGGCCCAGTCGGGCCACCTGCGCCAGTCCACCTGGCGGCTGAGCGCCGGGACCTACCAGCTCTACTGCTCGATGCCGGGCCACGCCGCGCGCGGCATGAAGGTCGTCATCCACGTCCGGTGAGCGCGCTCATCCGCGCGGTGATGCCCAGGATGAGCTGGGCGGCCTCCACGGGGACGTCGAGCTGCGGGCGAGTGCCCGACGCCGTCGAGCGTCACCCAGTCGGCGTGGGGCAGCCACTCGGTGCGGTAGCGGGCGGCCGCGCTCGGCCACGGCAGGAGCCGGTCGGCGGTGCCCCAGACGATCCGGACCGGGCAGGCGATGCGCTCGGCATCCAGGGCGTAGCCGTCGCGCAGGGCCAGGGCGTTGAGCGCGGCCAGCCCCGGGCAGGTCGCGGTGGCCAGCAGCTGGCGCACGGCCAGCGCCGGCGGGATGTGCTCCGTGCGCTCGGTCATCGCCCCCAGGATGCTGCCGCCGCCCGGCAGCTGGTGGCGGCGATCGCGTCGGCGCGGGGGGCGAGGCGGCGAAACTGCTCCTGCCAGGCGACGAACCGCTCCAGCGTGCTCGGCCACCGAGCCGTCATCGGCTGCCCAGCCGCCGGCCGGAGCAAGGGCCACCACGGACTCGCGCCCGGCCGCGGGCGGCCAGCCGCAGCGCGACGTAGCCCCCGAGCGAGTTCCCCGCGAAATGGGCGGTCGCGATCCCGGCCTCATCGAGGCTCGCCTCGACCTGGTCGAGCAACGCCTCGGTGCGTCAGCGGCTCTGGCAGGGCCGGGCCGCCCCGGTGGCCGGGCAGGGTCAGCGCGAGCACCGTGTGACGCCGCTCCAGCGTGTCGAGCACGAGCTCCCAGGTGTGCCAGGTCCCGGTGAAGCCGTGCAGGCACACCAACGGCGGGCCGCTGCCGCCGCGGTGGCGGGCGGTGAACTCCACGCGCTCGAGATCGCTGGCTGGCGGCGGCCGGCGGGGCGCCGACGTCGACCGCCTGGAGCTCGAGCAGCTCCCCGGGAGGCTGGCCGGTCAACAGCCAGCCGTCGCCGTTCTGGGAGATGACCAGTCCCGTGCCGCGCCAGCTCGGAGAGGGCGCTGGTCACCGTGGGACGGCGGGCCGCCACCAGGTCGGCGAGGACCGTGTGGGTCAGCGAGAAGGGCAGCAGCACGCCCTCGGAGCGGACCCGGCCCCAGCGATCGGCGAGATGCCAGAGCAGCATGTGCACCCGGACCTTGACTCGGGCCTGGTGGACGATCGCCATGTTGATGGCGAGGTTGCGTGAACGCTCGAGCGCCCGGCCGACGAGGCGGCCGGTCAGCTCCGGGTACACGGAGAAGCGCCGCGCGGCGTCTCGTCGAGCAGCGCCAGGCGGGTCGGCTCGAGCACGCGCCAGCCCGTGGTCAGCGTGAAGGTGGCCGGGCGACTCCTCGCCCTGCCAGGGACGCAGGAGATCGCCGGTGCCCAGCAGCTCGGCGCCGAAGCGGCCCGACGAGGCCCACCCGGCGCAGCAGCAGCCCCTCGAGCACGAGCAGGCCGATCCCCTCGCGCATGCCGTCGGGGTCGGGCGCCGTCCAGCGGCCGCGCGGGATGCGGGTCGTCCGCGCGACGCAGTGCTCCACGGCGCGATCCCGCTCGCCGGATCGATGAACTCGGCGAGATCGGGATCCTCGCAGGAGGACCCGGCAGACGCTCACGGCCGTGGGAGAGAAGACGTCACCAGTAAGGAATATCCGGTCCGGGTCCGGCGCAAACCACGTCAGGAGCTGACGGGCATTGCGCCCGCGGCGGCGCGCTGCGCTTCAGCTTCCCCGCCGGCTGTCGATAGGGACTACGGAGGCCCCTGCGCGCGCACGCGCCGCGGCCCGGTCAATGCGCCGATCGATCACCCGTCATCCCATCCTCTCGCTCGCCGGTTTCGGCATGGCCGCCGGAGTGATCGTCGAGGCTCTGGTGGCCCTGTTCGGACTGGGCGGTCCCGGGCTGCGCACCTTCTGCGACAAGGACCTGTACACCGCCGTGGAGCTGACGGCGGTGGCGATGTGCGCCACCCGCGCGGTGCGCCGTCGCGATGATCGGCTCGCCTGGGCGCTGATGACGCTCGGCCTCGTGTCCTGGACCGCCGGCGACCTCCTGTGGACGCTGTGGCTGGACAACCTCGCCGATCCCCCGTATCCGTCGGTCGCCGACGGCGCCTACCTGCTCATGTACCCGGCGGTCTACGCCGCCCTGATGCTGCTCATCCGCTCGCGCCTGCGGCGCGCCTCCATCGCCCAATGGCTCGACGGCGGTGTCGTCGGCCTGGCCGTCGCCGCTCTGGCCGCCGCCCTCGTGATGTCCTCGGTGCTGGCCAGCTCCGACCACCGGATCATCGTCGAGGCGGTCAACCTCGCCTACCCCTGCGGTGACCTCATCCTGCTGGTGTTCGTGGCCGTCGCCTACTCGCTGGCGAACTGGCGGCCCGGCCGGGCGTGGCTGGCGCTGGGGGTCGGCGTCACCCTGAGCGCCATCGCCGACATCGTCGTCATCTACCAGGATGCCACCGGGTCCTATGTCGCCGGCACGGTGCTCGACGCCCTGTGGCCGGCCTCGATGACGCTGTTCGCGCTGGCCGCCTGGGCTCCGGCCCGCCGGGCGCCACGCCGGCCGAGGGGCCTGTCGAAGCCCCCCACACCATTCTCCTCACCCTGGTGGCCGCCACCGGCGCCCTGGCGCTGCTCGTCGTGGCGGCCTTTCAGCCCGTGACCCCGCTGGCCGTCGGGCTCGCCGCGGGCGCGCTGGTGCTCGCCGCCGTGCGGGCCGGCCTCACCTACGGGGCCAACGTGCGCATGCTGCGGGCCAGCGCGCGCGAGGCTCTGACGGATGCGCTCAGCGGGCTGGGCAACCGCCGCGCGCTCATGGTCGACCTCGAGCAGGCCTTCGCCGGCTCGCCTCCGGCGTGTCCGTGCGGACCCTGGCCTTCTTCGACCTCAACGGCTTCAAGCGCTACAACGACAGCTTCGGACACGCGGCTGGAGACGCGCTGCTGGCCGCGGATCGGCGCCGCGCTGGCCGGCGCCATCGGCGAGCAGGGCCGGGCCTACCGGCTGGGCGGCGATGAGTTCTGCGCGCTGCTCGACGGCCGGCGCCTGACCGGGGACCGGGTCATCGCGGCGGCCTGCGCGGCGCTGGTGGAGACCGGCAGCGCGTTCACGGTCACCGCCGCCGTGGGCGTGGCCGTCGTTCCCGACGACGCGTCGAGCGCCACCGCCGCGCTGCAGCTCGCCGACGAGCGGATGTATGCCGACAAGGCCCGCCACAGCCGCGCCCAGGCGCGCGATGTGCTCATGCAGGTGCTCGACGAGCGCACCCCCGGGCTGCTGGCCCACGTCAGCGGGGTGTCGGCCCTGTCGGGGGAGGTGGCCGCCGCCCTTGGACTCGACGCCGAGGCCCAGGACGAGATCCTGCGCGCCGCCGAGCTGCACGACATCGGCAAGCTGGCCATCCCCGACGCGATCATCGACAAGCCCGGTCGCCTCGATGAGTCCGAGTGGGCGTTCATGCGCCAGCATCCGGTGATCGGCGAGCGGATCCTCGGCGCCGCCCCGGCGCTGGCGCCGGTGGCCAAGCTCGTCCGCTCCAGCCACGAGCGCTGGGACGGCGGCGGCTATCCGGACGGGCTGGCGGGGGAGCAGATCCCCCTCGGCGCGCGGATCGTCTTCGCCTGCGACGCCTATGACGCGATGACCACCGACCGCTGCTATCAGCAGGCTCGCACGCCGCAGGCCGCGTTGGACGAGCTGCGCCGCCACGCCGGAACCCAGTTCGACCCCCGGGTCGTGGAGGCGCTGTGCGCGCGCCTCTCACCGCAGCCTCCGGCGATTGTCGCCGCCGACCCGGGCCGGCGCTCGCTAGCCCCGGCCTCGGCGGTCCCGAGGAGTGGCGGGCGCCCGTAGAATCGCCTCGCATCCGCGAGCGACTGGAGAGGGCGATGACGGATTCATACGCACCGGGGCAGACGACGACGGCGTTGCTGGAGGAGACGATCGGCGCCAACCTGGAGCAGACGGTCAGCCGGTTCGGCGAGCGCGAGGCGCTCGTCTCCTTCCACCAGGGCGTCCGCTACACCTGGACGGAGCTCAACGATGCCGTCGACGAGCTCGCCCGCGGGCTGATCGCCGCCGGTCTGCGCCGCGGCGATCGGGTCGGGATGTGGAGCCCCAACTGCGCCGAGTGGGTGCTCGTGCAGTACGCCACCGCCAAGCTCGGGGTCATCCTGGTCAACATCAACCCGGCCTACCGCACCTCCGAGCTGGAGTATGCGCTGCGCCAGTCAGGCTGCCGGATGCTGATCGCCGCGCCGGAGTTCAAGACCTCCGACTACCGGGCGATGATCGCCGAGGTGCGCGACGGCCTTGAGGACCTCGAGCGGGTCGTCCTCCTGGGCGGGCCCGACTGGGAGGGGCTGGTGGCCGGCGGGGAGTCAGTCTCGGCCTCGGCGCTGCGCGACCGCAGCGCCGAGCTGTCGAGCGCTGACCCGATCAACATCCAGTACACGAGCGGCACCACCGGCTTTCCCAAGGGCGCCACCCTCAGCCACCGCAACATTCTCAACAATGGCTTCTTCGTCGGCGAGGGCGTCCACTACACCGAGGAGGACCGGGTATGCATCCCCGTGCCCTTCTACCACTGCTTCGGGATGGTGATGGGGAATCTGGCCTGCTCGTCGCACGGCGCCACCATGGTCATCCCCGCGCCGGCGTTCGAGCCCTCGGCGACGCTGGCCGCTGTCGCCGCGGAGCGGTGCACGTCGCTCTACGGGGTGCCGACGATGTTCATCGCGATGCTGGCCGCCCCGGACTTCGACGCCCATGACCTGACCTCCCTGCGCACCGGGATCATGGCGGGCTCGCCATGCCCGGTCGAGGTGATGAAGCGCGTCATCGAGCGGATGCACATGAGCGAGGTCGCGATCGCGTATGGGATGACGGAGACGTCGCCGGTGTCGACGCAGACGGCCGTCGACGACCCGCTGGAGAAGCGCGTCGGCACCGTCGGCCGCGTCGGGCCCCACCTCGAGGTGCGTGTCGCCTCGCCCGAGACGGGGGAGACCGTGCCCCGCGGCGAGACCGGCGAGCTGTGCACCCGCGGCTACAGCGTCATGCGCGGCTACTGGGAGGACCCCGAGCGCACCGCCGAGGCGATCGACGCCGACGGCTGGATGCACACCGGCGACCTGGCCACCATGGACGACGACGGCTACCTCAACATCGTCGGGCGGATCAAGGATCTCGTCATCCGGGGTGGCGAGAACGTCTACCCGCGCGAGGTCGAGGAGTTCCTCTACACCCATCCCGACATCTCCGACGTGCAGGTCATCGGTGTGCCGGACGAGCGCTACGGCGAGGAGCTGATGGCCTGGGTCGTGGCTCGCGACGGGGCCTCCCTGGACGAGGAGGCGGTCCGCGCGTTCTGCCGCGGCAAGATCGCCCATTACAAGGTGCCCCGCTACGTCAAGCTCGTCGACGCGTTCCCGATGACCGTCACCGGCAAGGTGCAGAAGTTCAAGATGCGCGAGCAGGCGATCGAGGAGCTCGATCTCGGGGCGCAGGCGGCCGCGCGGACTGCCTGAGCAGGGGGGCCGCTGCGGCGCCTTGGGGGCGGTCAGCGGGCGGCGATCGTGCGGTCGCGCCCGGCCTGCTTGGCCGCGTAGAGCGCCGCGTCCGCCCGGCCGAACAGCTCCGCGGCTGTTTCCTCACGGTTCCAGCTCGCCACGCCCGCCGAGGCGGTGAGGCCCGACGGCGTGGCCCGGCGCAGCCGCTCGACGACCGCCACCGCCGTCTCCATCGGCCAGGCCGGGATGAGCGCCGCGAACTCCTCGCCGCCATAGCGGGCCAGCAGGTCCGACGCGCGCAGCTGAGCCTGCCAGGCCCGGGCGGCCTCGGCCAGCAACCGGTCGCCGGCCTGATGACCATGGCGGTCGTTGAAGGCCTTGAACTCGTCGAGATCGATCACCGCCACGCACACGGGGTTGCCGTCGCGGCTGGCCCGGGCCAGCTCCCGCTGCAGGGCCTCCTCCCAGGCGCGGCGGTTGGGCAGCCCGGTGAGCTGGTCTGTGAGAGCCAGGCGAGCCAGGCTGGTGAGCAGCGCCTGGCGTTCTTCGAGGACGCCGAGCAGCTCACCGACCTGGGCCCCCACCGCACTCAGCGCCTCACTCACTGAGCGGTCGGGGACGCGGTGGTTCGAGGTGAGGAACTCCAGCGCTCCGATCGTCTTGCCCTTGCGCAGCACCGGCACCGCGATGGCCGCGCACAGCCCGGCCCGGCGGGCGGCCTCCACGCGCGGCTCGCCGTCGCCGTCCTCGGTGCCGTCGCGGGCGGGCTCGTCCTGGGCCCACATGGGCTGGCCGGTGGTCAGCGCCCGGCTGGGAAGGCTGCCGTCAGGGGTCAGCCGGAGGCTCGCGCACAGCTCCTCGTATTCCTGGGTCCTCTCGGGAAGAGCGCTCCATCCGGCCAGCCTCTCGAGCGCGCCGTCATGGGCCAGCTGCCAATAGTTGCCGACCTCCCAGTCCATCGACTCACCGAGGGCCGCCAGCAGCGAGGTGACCGCCTGGGAGGGCGATTGAGCCTGGGCCATCGCCTGCGTGATCGACTGCATCGCGATGAGCACCCCCTCCGAGCGCCTGCGCTCGGAGATGTCGTGCAGGAACGCGTGGAAGGCGAACGGGGGCGCCTCACCGGTGTCGGTATTGGGGTCGGCGTGGGCGCTGGCGTGGGCGTGGGCGTCGAGGACGGAGATCGTCATCTCGACCGGAAACTCGTGTCCATCGTGGTGACGTGCGGTCATCTCGACCCGGCGGTCGATCAGCCGGCCGGTCCCCGATCCGGTCTCGGCGGCGTGCCGCAAGCCGGCACGATGAGCGGCCCGGAAGCGCTGGGGGATGATCAGCTCGGCCAGCTCCCGGCCGATGACGTCACCGCGCTTGAAGCCGAAGGTCCGCTCCGCCTCGCGGTTGAACTCCTGCACGAGCCCCTCGGCGTCGATCGCGACGAACGCCTCGTGAGCGGTGTCGAGGATCGCCCGGACGAGCTGGGAGCCCCTCGCCGCCGGCGGCGGCGGTGGCGGCTGCTGCTGCTGCTGCTGGATGGCCCGCGCCGGCGTCATTGCCTGGTCGCTCACGCCGGGGAGATTAACCGCCATCAGGAGCGCTGCCTACCCGGGGTGGGCGTTTGCGCCGCTCCCTGGTCCCTGCGAGACGGCGAGCCGCGCCGTCCAGCAGGTGCTCCGGGCGTCCCGGGCATTCGTCGCCGCGGGCGCCTGCGCCGGCGATTCCCGTGTCCGAGACTCACCGTTTTCACCGCCGGAAGGTAGGTTCGCGGGGCGTGTCGATGCGTCGTGAGTCCGCAAACATAGGGTGGTCCGGGGTTCAGGAGCGGTTCGGCCGCTTGCCGATCCGGGTCCGGTTGACCGTGATCTTCGCCGTCGCCATGCTGCTCGTGCTGGCCCTAGCGGGTGCGGTTGTGTTCGAACGTGTGCGCTCCGATGTCGACTCCCAGCTTGATCTCGATGTCACGCGTCAGGCCTCGTCGTTGTTGTCGCGGGTGGCGGGTTCCCCCTCCGGCCTCGTGCGGGCGGTCGCCCATCCTGAGTCGGGGCGACGGCAGGGCGTTGCCCAGGTGCTTGACCGCCGGGGCCGCGTGCTTGCGGCCACGCCGGGTTTTGCCGGCGACCCGCTGTTGTCGCACAAGCAGTTGCAGGCGGCCCTGCGTCAGCGGCTGCGCGTCAACCACGCGGCGAAGGATCCGGACCGGCACGGCCTGAGGTTGGTCACGACTCCAGTGCGCGTGCCGGGCCACAACGACGGCGTGCTGGTCGTGGGGACCGCCCTTGATCAGCGCGCCGCATCCCTGTCGAGCCTGGCGTTGTCGCTGGCGATCGTCGGGCCGGTGGCGTTGCTCGTCGTGACCGGGATCTGTTATCGGCTGACCAAGGCGATGCTGCGACCGGTCGAATTGATGCAGTGGCAGGCGTCGACGGTGTCAGCGGCCCAGCTGGGGTGCGCCTGCCGCTTCCGGTGGCCGATGACGAGATCCGCGGACTGGGCATGACCCTGAACGAGATGCTCGGGCGCCTGGAGGGAGTCGTTGCCCGCGAGCAGGCGTTTGTCGCCAACGCCGGCCACGAGCTGCGCACGCCGCTGGCGAATCTCAAGGTGCGAGCTCGATCTGGCGCTGCGACGACCGCGACCGGCCGACGAGCTGGTGGCGGCTCTGCGGTGAGTTCAGAGAGGTTGATCGGCTCGGGGACTTGGCCGACGACCTGCTGATCCTCGCGCGCGGCGACGAGGGCCGCTTGCCGATCATGCCGCAGGTCGTGATCGTCGATGACCTTCTGGCGGCGGTGTGCGGCAGGTTGGGCTCGCGTGCCGACCGCGTACGGCTGGTCGAGGCTCCGGGCTGCGGATGAGCGCCGACCGCAGCGCATCGAGCAGGCGTTGTCGAACATGCTGGACAACGCCCTGCTGTACGGCGGCGGCGAGGTCGTCGTGGCCGGTGAGCGCGGTGATGACGGTCTCGTCCAACTGCATGTGCGCGACCGGGGCCGGGATTTCCGCCCGCGTTCCTTGAGCATGCGTTCGAGCGGTTCTCGCGTGCCGACCCTGGACGGTCGGGTCCTGGGCCGGGTTGGGATTGTCGATCGTGCAGATGATCGCGCATGCCCACGGGGGAAGCGCACGCCGCCAACCGCGAGGACGGCGGCGCGGACGTGTGGGTCGTCATCCCCGAATCGCGGGATGCGTGAGCTCGCCGGCGGCTGGCTCGGCGCAAGCCGTTAGCTCGACCCCTCGCACGGTTTGCAGGTTCGAGCGGCCGAACGGCCGGTCGACCTTGTCTCGCAGGTAACCGATGTACACATCCACGATGTTCGACTGACGCTCTTGCTCGTCCTCCCAGGCGTGGTCCAGCAGCTGCTGGCGGCTCATGGCTGCGTCCGGATGGCGCATGAGCGTGGCCAGCAGGAGGAACTCCCGGGCAGACAGGGCAGGCCGACATCGCCCCGCCAGGCGCGGTGCTGGATCGGGTCGAGCCGCAGATCGTCGACCTCGAGCACCGTCGTGCGTCGCCCCGCGACCCGGCGAGCCAGCGCGTGTACACGAGCGACCAGCTCGCCGAACGCGAATGGTTTGGTGAGGTAGTCGTCAGCACCGGCGTTCAGGCCGATGATCCGGTCATCGACGGCGTCGCGGTCGGAGCATCAGGATCGAAGTGTCGACCTGCTGGTCTCGCAACCGCTGGGTGGTCTGCACCCCATCGATGCCCGGCAACATCCAGTCGAGCACGATCACGTCGTATTCGGTGCCGGCGGTCATCCACAGCGCGTCCTCGCCCTTGATCGCGACATCGGCCAGCAGACCTTCCTCACGGAGGCCTCGGCGGATCAGCGCGGCGAGTTTGACCTCGTCTTCGACTACGAAGCACCGCATAGCTGGGTCATAGCAGCTCACGGTGCCGCGCGAGCACGGCACGCGAGCGCGGGCTCATCGTCCTCTCATCGAGCCCTCCCGATCTCACGGTCCCTCATCGACCCGACTTACGGTGGGCATGCCTCGAGAACTTCTGCAATCGGTGAGCCACCGTCGCCGAGACCAGTCCAGGAGGAACGTCCCATGACCTCGTCATCGCCCCATGCCCTGAGAGCTTCACGGCTGGTGTCTCGTCCTCCTGGTGTGGATTGGTACAACGGTGGCCCTGCTGGTCGCGTCGCCAGTGTCGGCGCACGCGGGACGGGCGACGATCGATGCCGCAGCCTCAGGCGTGGGCGGTGCTGGCTGACGCGGCGCTGGGAGCCATCGCCGTCGCGGCGGGCTGGCGGCGCATCGAGGCGGACGGCGCCCGCTGCGGCCGATGCACCGCCCGCGCATCTGCGCGCCGTGCAGCAACTCGTCGATCGATACGGCGAGGATTCGCTGGCGCCGTTTGCCGTGCGTCCGGATAAGAGCTTCGCGTTCGTCGCCGGCGGCTTGATCGCCTACCGCCGGATCGGCCAGACGATTGTCGTCTCCGGAGACCCGATCGGCCCCGACGGCTTTCATCTGCAGGCGATCAGGGAACTGCGGGCCATGTGCGCTCGCGATCATCTCAACGTCGCCATCTACGGTGCCGGCTCTGGGCATCTGGACGCCTACCGCGCCGCCGGTCTTCGCGCGGTGCGGGTGGGCGAGGAGGCGGTGGTCGATCCGGCGAGGTTCATACTGGAGGGCCGGCGGTGCGCAACTCCGGCAGTCCGTCCAACGGCTGAAAGGCCGCGGCTGGACGATCGACGCCATCGACGGCCGCGACCTTGACGATGCACAGCGCCTCGAGATCGAGGCCCTGGAGGGCATCTGGCAGGCCGATCAGGAGCGGGTCACCGGATTCGCGATGAGCTTTGGCCGCTATGAGCGCGGCGCCGGCGCCGGCGATTGCTCGTGCTCTCTCGGTCCCCCTGCGGCGAACTACGCGCGGTCATGCGATTCCTGTCACACCGGGGAAATCTGTCACTGGACACGATGCGGGCGTGGGAGAGCCGAACGGGTAACGAGGCGCTCGTCTGCCGGGCGCTTGAGATCGCCCGCGACCGCGGGATCGGCCAGGTCAGCCTCAACTACGCCGGCCTCGCTCACCTCGTCCACGATCCGGACACCGGTGGACCGGTCCGCCGAGCCGTACGGCGTGTGCTGCTGGCGGCGCTCGGACGGCGGTTTCAGCTGCAGCGCCTGGTGCGCTTCAACGACAAGTTCAGTCCCCGGTGGCGTCCGCGCTACCTGGTGTTCGAGTCGGCGACAGCCAACTGCCGATCGCCATCTGGCGGGTGCTTGAGGCCGAGGGCTATGTGGGCGGCCGGACATCGGGCGGCGACACCGCATCCGGCGACGCGGCGGATCCACGGCGTTGACCTCGCGTGGGACGGTGACGCGAGGCAGCTCGATGACGCGCCGGGCTGTGCAGATGCTTGTCGTGATCGTGGCCGGAGTCGCGTTGGCGCTCGGTGCGGTGGGCGCCTACCAGCTATGGCCGTGACTACACCCTGCATCGCGGCTTTGCCACGGTGGTGCAGTTGCCGCGCGCCGGCATTGGGCGCCTGCTGAACGTCCGCTTCGACTCCCCGGCCTTGCACCGCCGCGCCGGCTACATCGTGTATCTGCCGCCGGGCTACAGCTCGCACCGGCGCTATCCGGTCGACTACCTGCTGCACGGGATGCCGGGTCAACCGCGGGTGTTCGTGACGATCGCGAACCTCGACGTCCGGCTGGACAACCTGATCGCCGAGCACAAGGCCAAGCCGATGATCCTGGTGTACCCCGATGGGCGCATCGGCGGCAGCGTCTTCTCCGACTCCGAGTGGGCCAACACCCCAGCCGGACGCTTACGAGAACTATGTGCTCAACGTCGTGCACGATGTCGACACGCGCTTCTCGACCCTGCCCTACCGGTCAGATCGCGTGATCGGCGGGTTCTCAGCCGGCGCGTACGGGGCGATCAACATCGCTCTGCATCATCTCTCGGACTTCGCCTCGGTGCAGGTGTGGTCTGGCTACTTCACCCAGACGCGGAGCGGCGTCTTTGCGCATGTCGACCCGGCGGCCTTGGCCTACAACAGCCCGGCTCGCTACGTGCGGCGCGTGCGGTCCGCATCCGCCGCCGCGGACTCCGGGGTGTACATGTTCGTCGGACGCGATGACGAGGCCCAGCGGTTCAGCTGCAGCCGATGGTCGCCCGACTGCGCGCGGCCGGAGCGCAGGTCGGCGACGTCGATCGACCCCGGCGGTCACGACTGGGGTCTCTGGTACCCGCGCTTGAACCCGATGCTCGAGCTCGCCTCCCGCGACCTTGGGCACCCGCCGGCCCCGGTCGGCGCCCGCGGGGCCCCGGCAACCCCGACCGCGGTCATCCCGCGGCCGGGTGCGAACGCGGGGCTGGCGCCGAGTGCCGGTGTGGCCGGTACGTCGGGTCACCGGCGGCATCATCGTTCCGGGCAGCTCGCGCTGATCGGCCGCGCTGGCGCTCGTGACCATCTCGGGGGCGTTGATCAACGTCGGATTCGTCCTGCAGCAGCGCGGATTGCACCGCGGCCGCCCGGGCGGCCGGTGGGATGCGCTTGCGCCGCTCACCAACCGCACGTGGCTGTCAGGACAACTCATCGGATGGGCCGGGATTCGCCGGGCAGATCGTCGCCGTCGGCGCTCGCCCCGCTCGACTCTCGTGCAGGCGTTCGCGGCCGGGCGGCCTGGCCCTCTCGCTGCCGGTCGCGGCCCGGCTGTTCGGAGTGCCCGTCGGGCGGGGCCAGATCCGCGCGATCGGCGTCATCGCGGTGTGCCTGTGCCTGCTGCCGTTGGGTTTCGCGGGCCGACAGGCTCACTTCAGCCCGGGCATCCTCATCGGCGGCGCCGTGGCGACGGGCGCGCTCGGCCGCGGCCATCGCCGGCGGCAGGCGGTGTGACCCGCGCGGTCGCCGCCGGGCTGTGCTACGGACTGGCGGACGCGGCGATCAAGGCCGATGCGCTCGGGCCTGCGGATTCACGGTGTCGGTCGGACTGCTGTCAGGGATGGACGGTGCTCGCGCTCCGTCGCCACCCTGGCGGGGTTTGCCAGCTTCCAATCGGCGCTGCGTCGTCAACAACGCCGTCACCGCGGTGTCACGGTCATGAACGTGCTGGCCGCGGTGAGCGCGATTGCGCTGGGGGTGCTGGCGTTCGGCGAGTCCCTGGGCGCCACCCCGATCTGGGCGAGTGGTCCACCGCGCTGGCAATCGCGACGGTGCTGCTGTGCATCCGTCCGCTGGCCCGCGGCCAGGGCCTGGTCCGCAGGCCAGCGCCGACACTGAGCAACGCCACCGCGCGCCTGGTTTCGCGCGCCGTGCCACGACGCGAGCGGCGATGGCCGGCCGCAGCTCGACTGGACCCGTACGGGGGGCTGGCGGGGTGGCGGCGGCCACGCTGACGTGTGGTGCCGCAGTTGCCGGCGGACGGGCTGGCCTTAGGCCCTACGAGGCACGGGTTGGCTGGGGCTCGGGCCTCGCGTTCCCGATGCGCTGCCGTTGCTGCAGTTGGCCGGCTTCGCGGGTCAGCCGCTGATGCGCGTTGCGGCGGCGGCGCTGATCAGCGGCGCCGCCGTTCGGCGCTCTGCTGCAACGGCTGCCCGCTCCAATCCGCATGAGCCTTGTGTTGCTCGGCGCCTCCGTGGTCCTGCTTGGCGCCTCGGACGCGTCGTTCGCGCTGGCGCGCAACCTGCGCTTCACGTCTGTCGCGCTTGCGCGGACGCCCGGGCTGGGCCCATGGCTGGAGGCTTTGCTGCTCGCCGTGGCCTCCATGGCCCCCGTGCTGTGGCGGGGCGAGGGGCGCTCGTCGAAGGCCCGAACTCGCTCCCATGGTCCTTGCGGTGCCTGTCGCGGCAGGGTCGCCGCCCCCGAGGACCGAGCCACCCCGAGCTTGCCCAGCACTAGGAAGATCGGTTGTCGAGGAGACTCATCTCCCTCGTCGTCCCGACGTTCGGCGGGGGCTCATCCGCTCGATCGGCGGTTTCCGCCGTCTGGGGTCGCCCGCGCGTGTTGGTGTCGCTTGTGTCGGCTGCGCTTTTGCCCGGCGCTCGCCGCTGTCTCGTTGCTCGCAGCTGGACGGACACGATTTTAACCCGTTCGGTCGCCGCTGGTCCAATCGGAAACTCGGCGCCGGGCCCCGTGCTGGCGCCCCCCAGTGCCTCCTCCCCCTGTCAGGCATCCAGCCACCGGCGGGCGCAGTCCGCGGTCCGGGCACGCTCATACCGCCGTGGATCAGGTTGTCCGACGCGCGGCGCTTCGCGCGTCGCGGCGCCGCGCCCGACGCGCCGCGGCTGTCACCGCGGCAGTAAGTGGGCGGTGCGGCCGGGGTGGTGAAAGCCGGCGCGACGCCGGCATTCTGGACCTGGGCTCCCGACGCCCGGCGAGCGATGGCTCGTTGTTCGTCCTCAACAGCGCAGCCAAGACGTACGTGGCAACGATGGTCATGCAGGAGATTAGAACGCCGGTGATCTCTCCCTCGACAACGCCGCCTGTCGCGGTTCTTTCCCTGGCTTCCGCAACACCCGACGGATCACCGTGCGCATGCTGCTCGAACATGACCAGTCGGCTCCCGGACTACCTGAACAACTCGCGGATCCAGTGGATGATCCACCACCGGCCTCGCCACGTCTGGACACCTCGATCAGGTCCTGACGGGGCTCGAAACGAGACTGGGACCCCGCGACGTTCTTCCCGAGCGCGGCGAAGTCCGTACTTGGGACCGCCAAACCTGGCAGCGTGCTCGGCGGGGGTCCTGGACCTGATCACCCCACGGCACGATCGAGCACCGAGACTTGGAGCAGATGATCGCACGGGCCGCTCGGGCTCACCTCAGCGACCTGGGTGCCCACTGCGGACGGCAGAGCCCCGGTCAGCACCACCCCCTCCCTGCGCTGCCCAGAGCGGGGCGCTCGCCAGCCAATGGATCCCGGGATACGGCGTCCGCAGCGCGGAGTGTGGGGTTACCGTCTTCACCGACGGCGGCCTGGCCTCGAGTTCGCTTGACGTGGCCTGGTTTGCCAACGCCCTTGCTCGGCGGCCGGCTGCGTGGGGTGAGACGCGGTCCGGCAGATGGCTCACATCGAGAAACCGGGGTTCCCACGGCTGGGGCGCCGAGACCGGTCGTTCGGCGGTCACTACTGGCTGGGACACCGCGGCTACTTCGGCGGCTTCGAGACCGAGTACTGGACCGACCCGACGCGCCAGCCCACGGTCGCTGTCGCGACCAACCTGGAAATCGCCGGGGGCCAGCCGATCTCCACCCCCATCTGGCGGGCGATGACCTCCGGCGTACTGCGACGACGTCGTCGAGGCCGGTGACGCCGGGCGACCGCAAGGACCGACAGGGGCTCCGCGGGTGCCCAGGTGCCCCCACCAGATCGACCGCCGAACTGGCCGCGGTGAGCCGCCTAGCCGCCCTTCGGGCAGCCGTCGGAGTCCGGCACGGGGGCGTCGCTCGGGTCCCCGCCCGCCAGAGCGCGGCGAAGTCGGTGGAAGCTGCGGCTCCGCTGAGCGGGGGAGCTGTAGGAGGTGGAGTCAACGCAGCCGCCCCGCTTGAGGCCACCGATGACGCCCGCCCACCTCGAGGCCGTGGGTTGGTGGCGCGCAGCCACGGCGAGCCGGCTGGTTGCCGGCACCACGTAGCCGCCGCAGTCCAAACGTCGGGTACTCGTGGGTGAGATAGGTTGAGCGATGCGGCAGGTGATCGGATCGTTGGCCGTGCCTGCCGGGTAAGCCGGTGACCGTCACCCGCTCTCCCCGGGACGGGCGGTGGCCCCGAGGCGGTAGCCGCCGGTCGCCTGGTGGATGCCGAGCGAGACGCCCGTGGAGCCTGCGCCCCGCGACCGTCAGGAAGGCGACGTCGAGCATGCAGTTGGCCAGCCAGCGCCACCCAGGCGGTGCCCGCGTGGACGGCGATGACCGTCCAGCGGCCATGCGGGCGCCCCTCGCGCCACCTCGACCGGGGGCGAACGCAGTGCCAGACCCGCTTCAGGACACGCAATGGGCGGCCGTGATGAGCAGAGTTGGCGCCCAGGGCTGTCGACGACGCTGGCGGTGCAGATGTACGTGCTCCGGTGGATCGAGGTTGGCGTACAGCGCTGCGATTCCGCGACACCCGCTGGACGTGTGCAACACCGCAGCCAGATGGGCGCGACCAGCAACCTTGAGCGCCCTGCGGTACCCACAGAACCAAGGGCCAATGCGGTTGCCGGCAGTCCGAGCCCGAAGACAGCGACCACCACAGCGGTGAGCAGCCGACGGTTTGCCATGGGTGCCCTGCGCGTGATGATCTCCATAGTTGGGCGGCGCGGGTCCCGGTACGCGGTAGGTTTCTCGTGACCGCCCGTCGCGACCACTGATGACGGTGGCCCCACGGACGGCTCGCTCCCGGCCGCCGGCCGTCCACAGCGTCTCGTCGAGGGTAGCGCGGCGGCACGAGGGTCCGCCATGGGACACACCAGCGGTCCTCCCTGGTCGTCGCGCGGGGCCGGAAAGCATCTTCCGCGCGGACGCACCGTCTCCAGGCGCAACAACGAGGAAAACCCCGCCTGAGCGGGGCTTTCCCAATGCGCCCGAGAAGACTCGAACTTCCACGGACCATACGGTCCACAAGGCCCTCAACCTTGCGCGTCTACCAATTCCGCCACAGGCGCGTGGGCGGCGAGTATACCGAGGCGGCCCGGCGGTCCGGACGACCGTTTCTCGCCTCGTTCTGGGATCGGAGGGTGTTTCTCCCTGCGTATCGTTTGAGTCCGTCCGTTGACCGCGCTATGTTCCCGAACACATGTTCGATGGCCGGCCTCGTGGGGCCGGCCCGGTCAAGGAGTAGACAATGGACCTGACCAAGCGACAGCAAGAGATCTTCGACTTCATCAAGCGGTACTCGGCCAAGTACGGCTATCCCCCGACCGTGCGCGACATCGGCAAGGCGGTGGGCCTGGCGTCCTCGTCGACGGTCCACGCGCACCTCGCCAACCTGGAGCGGATCGGTCTGCTGCGGCGCGATCCCACCAAGCCCCGGGCGATCGAGCTGCTCGACCGGGCGGCCGCCGGGGTGCGGGGGTTCGTCAATCCCGGCCTGCCGCTCGTCGGTCAGGTGGCGGCGGGCCAGCCGATCGTCGCCGAGGAGAACGTCGAGGAGTACATCCAGACGCCATCGTTCGCCGGGGGAGAGGACGGCGAGTACCTGCTGCGCGTCCGGGGCGAGTCGATGAAGGACGTCGGCATCCTCGAGGACGACCTCGTGGTGGTGCGCCCCCAGGAGACGGCGGAGGACGGCGACATCGTCGTCGCGCTCGTCGGCGAGGAGGCGACCGTCAAGCGCTTCTTCCAGGAGTCCGACCACATCCGGCTGCAACCTGAGAACGCGTCGATGGAGCCGATCCGCTCGCGCGACGTGCGGGTGCTGGGCCGCGTCGTCGGGCCTGATGAGGAGCATCTCATGAGCGCCCTGGCCGTCGAGCGGCAGCGCTCTCCGCGCCGCCGCGATGCGTGCGCAACGGCGCCGTCGCTGTTCGACGCGTGGGCGGCGAGCCCACCCTGGACGAGGTCCTGTCCGGGGCGTGGGAGGGGCTCGCCGCCCATCAGCACGTCGCCTGCCCGGTGTGCGGTGGCGACATGACACCGCAGTACGGCGTCCACGCCCAGCCGGTCGGCGGCCGGTGCGGCAGCTGTGACACCCAGCTGAGCTGACGCGGTTCCGGCGCGGCGGGCGGCTGTGCCGGCCCGCTGAGCGGTGTCGCTCCCGCGGGTTGCCGCGGTGCGGTGCTGCGGTGCGGCGGTGGCGCCGCGGTGCGCTAGCGGGCTGCGGAGCCGGGCAGTCGAGCGCCGCTGTGCGAGCGCGGCCGGGACGGTCGCGGCCGGCAGAGCGGGGCGCTGCGGGCGGTCGCAGGCCGGATGCCCGCGCGGCGGCCGGGGTGGCCGCGGGAGCGCCGCCTGGATGGCTGCGCGGGTCGGCTCGGAGGACAGCACCGCCATCGCGGACGCCCGTCCGGCCGCGCGTCCTGACACGACCCCGAAAAGTCTCCCAACCGGCGTGGCGCGCGGGGGGTTGGTGTCCTTGTCCGGCGATACCCCAGGTAGGGACACCGACCACCGCCGGGGGTCGCCGCTTGGTGTCCTTATCTGGCTGTCGCCGCGGGTCGGGGCGCCGCGATACCGCAACGGGCGCAAACGACCTGCGGTATCTGCGGCTCCCTGACGGCGGGGGCTGCGGATACGGCTGCGGGATGGCGGCGGCGGCGGTATCGGGAACCCCCGCGCCGCCGGACGCGACCGCCTTCGTCGGCCGGTGAGGGTCGAGTCAGGCGGGCTTGAGCAGACCCTCGCTGCGGGCCCAGGCGACGGTGCGCTCCAGGGTCTCGCGGGCGGGGGAGTAGGTGAGGCCGAGCTCGCGCTCGGCGCGGGAGCCGTCGTAGCGGTGGCCGTGCAGGAGGGTGCGGACCATCTCGCGGCAGACCGGGGGCTGGCGACCGAGGGCCCGGAAGGCGGTTTCGGCGACCGCTCCGCCGGCGGTGGCCAGGAAGCGGGGGGCCAGCCGGGGCCGGGCCTGGATGCCGGCCACGTCGGCGGCCAGGGCGAGGGCCTCGACGATCGTCAGGCGGATGCCGCTCAGCAGGTAGCGCTCGCCGGCGACGCCGCGCTCGGCGGCCAGCAGGTGGCCCTCGACGCAGTCGTCGATGTCGACGAGGCTGACGTTGGTCTTGACGAACACCTTGAGGCGGCCGTCGAGGAAGGCGAGGAGGAAGCGGCCGGTGCCGCTGGCGCGGCCGGGCCCCTGGACGGAGGAGGGGTTGACGGCCACGACGTCCTGGTCGATCTCCCGGGCGGCGGCCAGGGCGGCGCGCTCGCCCTCGGTCTTGGTGCGCTCATAGGTCGACAGGTACCAGCCGCGATGGGCGCGTGAACTCCGTCCCGATGGTGCCTGTCGGCTCGCCGATGGTGGCTGCCGAGGAGGTGAGCACGAGCCGGGGCACCCCGGCCGCCTTGGCGGCGCGGACCGCCGCCACTGCGCCGTCGACGTTGACCCGCCGCATTCGCTCCGGGTCGGCGACGCACAGGGCGTTGACGCCGGCGAGGTGGTAGGCGACGTCGCAGCTCGCCATGCCGGCGGTCATCGCGTGCTCGTCGGTCGCCTCACCGCGGCAGACCTCAAGCCCCCGGCCCGCCAGCTCGGTGGCGGCCGCGTCAGAGCGGGCGAGGCCGACCACCGTGTCGCCCCGCTCGAGCAGCCGGTTGACGAGCACGCGGCCGATCACGCCCGTCCCTCCGGTGACGAACACCCGGGCCATGGCTCAGCGACCCGCCGTGCCGAGCGTCCGCGCCGTGCAGGCGCGACCCGCCGATGTCGCCTCCGCCGTCACGAGCGCAGGGCCTCCGTCGAGCGGACCAGGTAGTCGATGCCCGACCAGGCGGTGGCCACGGCCGCGATCACGAGCCCCCACTGGTCCAGGTAGGCCTCGCCGATGATCACGTCGGGGCGGAACATCGCCAGCGCGAGGGCGGCGAACTGAAGCGTGGCCTTCCAGCGACCCAGCGAGGAGGTCTGCATGTGCGCGCCGCCGGACTCGACCGCCGCCCGCAGACCGAGGATCGTGAACTCGCGGGTGATGATGACCAGCGCCACCCAGGGCGAGGCGCGATGGACGGCCACCAGGGCGATGAGCGCGGTGGCCACCAGCATCTTGTCGGCGGTGGTGTCCAAGAAGGAGCCGAGCTTGGTGGTCACGCCCCAGCGGCGCGCCAGGCGGCCGTCGAACCAGTCCGTGGCGGCGGCGACGAGGAAGACGGCCGCCGCGGGCGCGTACTCGCGGGCGAGGACGAGGGCCATGATCGGGATCGCGGCAACGATCCGCAGGCTCGTGCCGACAGCGAGGGCACGGGACGACCGCCAAGCACCCAGAGAGCCAGCCTCCACGGTGCAGGAGGTTACATCACGACTTCGGCCCCGCGCTGCTCGCGGCATCCCTCACCTCCGCGGATCGCCACCAGTGCACGCCCCGGTCAGAGCTGGGGGCGGCAGAACCCGGCTTCGCGTGCCCGCCGGTAGGGCGACGTCGACGGCCGGCCGTTGCCGTTCTCAAAGAACGTCTGCACCCGCTCGATCAGCGCCGCGGTGTCGTCCGAGGGCTGGATCGGGTCCCCGAAGGAGACCTCGATGCGATGGCGGGAGGAGAGCAGCTTGCCGCGCAGGCGCTTGGGCCACATCCGGCCGGGCGGCATCGCGTCGGCCGTCCCGGTGACCCGGATGGGGACGATCACCAGCTTGTGGGCGGCGGCCAGCACGGCCGCGCCGCGGCGTACCCGGCTCGGCGCCCCGGTGGTCCGGTTCCGCGTGCCCTCGGGATAGAGCAGCAGGTTCCAGCCCTGGTCGAGGAGGTTGTCGAGGTGGCTGCCGTTCTTGGCCAGGCCACCGCCGCCCTTGCGCTCGATCGGGACCGTGTTGAAGAACAGCGAGACGAGCGAGGCCACGGCGCGGTTGCGGTAGAAGTAGTCAGCGGCGGCGGCCACCGCGGTGCGCTTGCGCAGGTTGCGCGGCAGCGCCGAGAGGATGACCGGCGTGTCGAGATGGCTGGCGTGGTTGGCGACGAGGATGACCGGCCCCTTGACGGAGGACAGCTTCTCGCTGCCCGTCGCGCGGCGGCGGGCGTAGTAGCCCATCAGCGGCTCGAGCACGAAGTGCATGAGGCTCTCGCGGGCGACCCCCGCCAGCCAGGTCCGGGCCCACTTCTGGTCGAGGGAGATCGCGGCGCTGCGCAGCGCCGGTTTGCGCTTCGAGGAGGACTTGGTCAGCGAGTCCGCGATCCGGCGCGTGAGGGAGCGTTGGCGGCGAAACGGCAACACTGTTCTCGACGTACCCCGTTTACGTAACAACCGTTACAGGCCCGTCGGCGGTTGGTCCGGGGGGATACGCGCGCAGCACGTCGAGGACCTCCGGATCCTCGCCCTCGATGGCCATCCAGGCGGCCCGCAATCCCTCGCTGCCGGCCACCTGGAGCGCCTCGTTGCGGTACTCGAGCTGGCTGATGGCGGTCGCCTGCGCCGGCGGGCGGATGACGCAGATCGACGGCTGCACGGGGTTCGCGGCCTGGGCCGCCTCGGCGCTGCGCTCCTCCGCGCCCCCGTCCCCCGAGGCGGACCCGGCGCCAGCGGGCCCGGATCCCCTCGCGGACTCAGCCGCCCGCCGCCCCAGCCAGGCGCTCAGCTCGTCGTAGCGGACTGACCGCGTGCGCCGCAGCTCCACCAGCCCAGGGTTGATCGTGCGCAGGTAGCGGTCCGTCAGCAGGCCCACCGGGCCCGACAGCCCACTGTGCTCGACTCCCTCGGGGCGGGTCTGCAGGACGACGATGTCCGTGCAGGTCTCAAGCGCCGCCTGGACGGGGATCGCCTCGGCGAGGGTGGCGTCCAGTAGCCGCCGGCCGCGAAAGGCGACCGGCTGGCCGGCCAGCCACGGCAGCCGGGCGGAGGCGCGCAGCGCGGTGCGCACGTCCTCGGCGCTGCGCAGGTCGGCAAGATCGACGATGGCGGCCGAGTCGGCATCCGTGGCGGTGCAGTGCAGATCCGTCGGGGTTGCGAGCAGCACGTCCATGCGCAGCGGGCGGCCCCGCGCCCAGATGCCGTCGACCACGTAGTCCATGTCGAACGCCGGCCCATCGCCCCGCAGCGCGCGGCGGAAGCTGACGAACCGAGGATCGCCGAAGCCGCGCCAGTACAGCGAGGTCATGTAGGCCGCCTGCCCGGCGAGGAAGAAGGCGCCGTTGAAGGCGCCCGCCGAGGCGCCGTGGACCTCGTCGAAGGCGTCGCACAGTCCGAGCTGGTCCAGCGCCGCGGCCATGCCCGCCGAGACGACGCCCCGCATCGCGCCGCCCTCGATGACGAGCGCGATCCGGCGCCCGTCCGTCCGCCGGCCCGGCGCGGAGCCCTGCTCCCGGCGGCGGCGCAGCGCCTGGACCACCGGATGCGCGCGCTGGTCTGTGACCATCGCCGTGCGCGGCATGAGCGTGTCGGGGGAGAGGGAGCGGGTGATCGCCATCGGCAGGTCGCCGTCCCGGCAGACGCAGCGAACGGTCAGATCAGGCTGTCATACAGCGCTGCCGTCTGCTCGGCGATCGCCGCCCACGAGAAGTGCTCGATCGCCCGCCGGCGGCCCGCCCGGCCCATCTGCGCCGCGCGGTCGGGATCGCGCAGCAGGGCGTTGACCCGCTCGGCGAAATCTCGCGGCGAAGCGCCGGGGATCGCGGGGGGCGCCGGTGCCGTCGTCGCCCGGCTCGATCGGCACCAGCAGGCCGGTCTCGCCGTCCTCGACGACCTCGACGATCCCGCCGGTGGCGGTGGCCACCACCGCCGCCTCACAGGCCATCGCCTCGAGGTTGACGATCCCCAGCGGCTCGTAGATCGAGGGGCAGGCGAACACGGTGGCGTGGCTGATCGAGCTGGATGACCTCCTCCTTGGGGAGCATCTGCTCGATCCACACCACCCCCTCGCGGGTGGACTGCAGCTCGTCGACGAGCCGCTGGACCTCGGCCCCCAGCTCGGGCGTGTCGGCCGAGCCGGCGCACAGCACGAGCTGGGCCTCGGGGTCGAACTCCCGGGCGGCGTGGAGCAGATGGGCGACGCCCTTCTGGCGGGTGATCCGCCCCACGAACACCACGGACGGAGCGTCCGGCGAAACGCCGTGGCGGCGCAGCACGTCGACCCCCTGGTCCGGGGCGTACTGCTCGGAGTCGATCCCGTTGAGGATGACGTGCACCCGGTCGGGGTCGATCTTCGGGTACACGGAGAGGATGTCGCGCCGGGTGCTCTGAGAGACGGCGATGACCGCGTCGGCCGCCTCGAGCGCCGTCTTCTCGGCCCACAGCGACACCGCGTAGCCGCCTCCCAGCTGCTCGGCCTTCCAGGGCCGCAGCGGCTCCAGCGAGTGCACGGTGGCCACGTGGGGGACGCCGTAGACGAGCTTGGTCAGGTGGCCGCCGAGGCTGGCGTACCAGGTGTGGGTGTGGACGATGTCCGTGCCCTGCGCGCGAGCGGCCATCGACAGGTCGATCGACAGCGCCCGCAGCGCGGCCAGGTGCGGCTCTGAACCCGCCAGCTCGTCCCAGGCCTCATGGGGGACGTCGCCCACCCCCCAGGCGTGGACGGTGACGTCCTCGAGCCGGGCGAGCTCGCGGACGAGATACTCGACGTGCACCCCCGCCCCGCCGTAGACGGCCGGCGGGTACTCGCGGGTGAAGATCGCGACCTTCACGCGTCCGCCAGCGCGCCGTCGACCACCTGCTGGGCCTCCTCGAGGATCCGCTCGAGGTGCTCCTCGCCCGCGAAGCTCTCGGCGTAGAGCTTGTAGACGTCCTCGGTGCCCGAGGGCCGGGCGGCGAACCAGCCGCTCGCGGTGACGACCTTGACGCCGCCCAGCGCCCCGCCCGCCGGAGCCTCGGTCAGCACCTCCTCGATCGGCTCGCCGGCCACCTCGGTGGCGCTCACGTCGTCGGGGGACAGCCCAGCGAGGACCCGCTTCTGCTCGGGGGTGGCGGGGGCGTCGACCCGGCGGTAGACGGGGGCGCCGTAGCGCTCGGTCAGGCCGGCGTAGCGCTGGGCGGGGTCGCGGTCGTCGCGGACGGTCATCTCGGCGGCCAGCAGGCACATGATCAGCCCGTCCTTGTCCGTGCTCCACGGCCCGCCGTCGAGGCGCAGGAAGCTCGCACCCGCGCTCTCCTCGCCGCCGAAGGCCAGCGACCCGTCGAGCAGGCCCGACACGAACCACTTGAAGCCCACCGGCACCTCGCGCAGCGGGCGGTCCAGCCCGGCCACGACCCGGTCGATGATGCTGCTCGAGACCATCGTCTTGCCGATGCCGGCGGTGGCCGGGAACTGCCGGGCATCCCCAAGCAAGTAGGAGATGGCCGCCGCCAGGTAGTGGTTGGGGTTCATGAGGCCGGCGCGGGTGACGATCCCGTGCCGGTCGGCGTCGGGATCGTTGGCGAAGGCCACGTCGAAGCGGTCCTTGAGCGAGATCAGCCCCGCCATGGCGTCCGGCGAGGAGCAGTCCATGCGGATCTTGCCGTCGTGGTCGAGCGGCATGAACGAGAACGTCGGGTCCACCTGGGTGTTGACGACCTCCAGGGAGAGCCCGTAGCGCTCGCCGATCGCCTCCCAGTAGGCGACGCTGGCCCCGCCGAGCGGGTCGACGCCGAGCCGGATCCCCGAGCCGGCGATGAGCTCGAGGTCGACGATCTCGCCCAGCGCATCGACGTACTCGCGTGCGGAAGCCGTGGCGCCGGCAGCGGCCGATCGCCTCGTCGAAGCTCAGCCGCGGCACGCTCCCCAGGCCGTCGCGCAGCAGGGCGTTGGCGGCGTCCTGGATCTCGCGGGTGACGTCCGTGTCGGCGGGGCCGCCGTGCGGCGGGTTGTACTTGAAGCCGCCGTCGGACGGCGGGTTGTGCGACGGGGTGATGACGATCCCGTCCGCCCGGACCTCCGGCCGTCGCCGCTGCGGCCGGCGTTCCAGGAGAGGATCGCGTGTGACACCGCCGGGGTCGGCGTGTAGCCGTCCTCGGCGTCGACGGCCACCTGCACCCCGTGGGCGACCAGGACCTCGACGGCGGTGCGAAAGGCGGGCTCGGAGAGGGCGTGGGTGTCGCGGCCGATGAACAGCGGCCCGCTGATCCCCTGGTCCTCCCGGTAGCGGGCGATGGCGGCGCTGATGGCGACGATGTGATCCTCCGTGAACGTGCCCGCCAGCGAGGTCCCGCGGTGCCCGGAGGTACCGAAGGCGACGGCCTGCGCCGGCGTCGCCGGGATCCGGGTGCTCGTCGTAGTAGGCGCCGGTCAGCCGGGCGACATCGATCAGCATGTCCGGGCGTGGGGCGGCGGTCGGCCGGCAGGTCGGCGCGTCGGTTGCGGGTCAGTCACGGGTCCTCCTGTTCTGAAGTCATGCTCATTCCTCGTCCCAGCCCAGCTCGGACCACAGGGCGGCGGGCAGCAGCCGGTCGATGCGGTCGAGCACGTAAGGCGGACGCTCGCTGGGCTCCAGGCCCTCGAGATCGGAGATACCCGACTCACCGGTCAGCACCAACGCCGTCGCCATCCCGGCGTCGAGCCCCATGCGGATGTCCGTGGCCAGCCGGTCGCCGACCATCACGCAGTCCGCGAGGCCGGCCTCCAGACCGGTCATCGCCGTCTCGAGCATCCCCGGGTCGGGCTTGCCGAGGACGGCGGTGGCCTTGACGCCCGTGCAGGCCTCGATCGCGGCGGTGATGGCCGCGCAGTCGGGTTCGCCGCGGCCGCCCGGGAAGGGGCAGTAGCGATCGGGGTTGGTGGCGATCAGCCGCGCCCGGCGGTGATACCAGATGGCGTCGAAGGCGATCTGCAGCTTGCGGTAGTCAAAGGCGCGGTCATAGGAGGCGACGACGACGTCGATCTGCGCTGGGTCCTCCGACAGGCGGACACCGGCCTCCCGCAGGGCGCGCTGCAGCGGCTCCTCGCCGATGACGAAGGCCACCGCGTCCGGCGCGTGGTGAAGCAGCCACCGGGTGGTCGCCATCGTGGTGGTGACGATCTCCTGCACCGGCGTCGGCAGACCGAGGGCCGTCAGCTTGTCGGCGTACTGCTGCGGATCCTTGGTCGGGTTGTTCGAGAGGAAGCGCACCGGCCGCCCCTGATCGCGCAAGCGCCTCGATCAGCCGCCGGGCGCCGGGCAGCAGGTCATCGCCGAGATAGACGGTGCCGTCGAGATCGAAGGCGTAGACCTCGAAGACCCGCTCGGGGGCGGTGATCTCCCGCGGCCGCATGGCGCGCGGAGCATATCGCCGTGCCGTGGCGTCAGGAGGCGGCGGCGGGCGGGTAGAACCCCCTCGTGAACGATCAGCTGATCGCCGACGCTCTCGCCGAGGCCACGGACACCCGGCAGGTGCTCATCGGCTCCGGCGTGCTCGAGCAGGTGCCGGCCGTCTTCGAGGCATGCTTCGACGCTGCCGCCGACCGCGCCGCCGCGATCGTCGTCGCCGACGAGAACACCCTGGAGGTGGCCGGCGACGCCGTCGCGCGAGCGCTGGCCGGCGGCGGACGGCGGCAGCGCGACCCCTACATCTTCCCGGGCTCGCCGACGCTGCACGCCGACTACGCGAACATCGAGACGCTCGTCGAGGCGCTCCGGGGGCACGACGCGATCCCCGTCGCGGTCGGCTCGGGCACGGTCAACGACATCGTCAAACGGGCCGCCCACGAATGCGGGCGCCCGTACATGACCGTCTGCACGGCGGCCTCGGTCGACGGCTACACCGCCTTCGGGGCGGCGGTCACCGAGCACGGCTACAAGCACACCATGGAGTGCCCGGCGCCGCGGGCGGTGCTCGCCGACCTGGCGATCCTCGCCGGGGCGCCGGCGGCGATGACCGCGGCGGGCTACGCCGACCTGCTGGCCAAGGTGTGCGCCGGCGCGGATTGGATCGTCGCCGACGCGCTCGAGGTGGAACGGATCGACGAGCGGCCGTGGTCGCTGGTCCAGGGCCCGCTGCGCGCGGCCACGGCGCACCCGGGCGCGCTGGCGGCCGGCGACGCCGGGGCGATGAGCGCGCTCATCGAGGGCCTCATCATGTCCGGGCTGGCGATGCAGGCCGCCGCCTCGTCGCGTCCGGCCTCGGGCGCCGAGCACCAGTTCAGCCACCTGTGGGAGATGGAGGGTCTGGGGGAGCATCCCCGCGACGCGTCCCCGCCGCTGTCGCACGGCTTCAAGGTGGGCCTCGGCACGGTGGCGATCGCCGCCCTCTACGAGCGGGTCCTGCACCGCGACCTCACCGGCCTCGACGTCGAGGCGGCCGTCGCCGCGTGGCCGAGCTGGGAGGAGACCGAGCGCCGGGTCCGCGAGGCCCACAGCACCCCCGGTCTCGACGAGGCGGCGGTCGCCGAGACGCGCGCCAAGTACGTCGAGGCCGCCGACCTGAGAGACCGTCTCGCCCTCCTCGTCGAGCGCTGGCCCGAGCTCCAGCGCCGCCTGCATGAGCAGCTGAGCCCCGCGGCGCGAGCTGCGTGCCCAGCTGCGAGCCGCCGGTTGCCCGACGGCACCCGCCGAGATCGGCCTGAGCCCGGCCCGGCTGCGCGACACCTACCGCCGCGCGCAGATGATCCGCCGGCGCTTCACCGTGCTCGATCTCGCCAACCAGGCGGGGATCCTCGACGCCTGCGTCAACGATCTGTTCGCCCCGGGGGGCTTCTGGGCGGATTCGTGATCCGGGGGCGGGACGCGGCGCTATGCTGGCGGGCGCAGACTGAGCAGTCGCGGAGGTGCATGCCTTCGAGGAAAGTCCGGACATCACAGGGCAGAGTGGTCGGTAACGCCGACCCGGGGAAACCCGCGGGAAAGTGCCACAGAAAAGACACCGCCTAAGCCTGGTGCCGCTGCAGCGCGCCAGGCCGGTAAGGGTGAAATGGTGCGGTAAGAGCGCACCGGCGTCGCGGTGACGCGGCGGCCAGGTAAACCCCACTCGATGCTAGGCCAAGCAGGACCGTTTGCAGGTGACCCGCCAAGGTCCGGGTAGGCCGCGTAGATGGATGATTGCTCTCGACAAGATCCGGCTTATAGGTCTGCTACGGAAAAGCCCCGCCCCGGCGGGGCTTTTCTATGCCCGGGGCCGGTACGATGACGGTGCATGGGGAGGAGCCTCGCCGCGCGCGGCCGGCAGCTGGCGGTCGCGCTGACCGCCACCATCGCCGGGGGCCTGATCGCCGGCGCGGCGGCGCAGGCGGCCGTGCCCAGCCCAGGCCTCTACGAGGGGCATCTCGCCAACGGGATCACGGTCGCGCTGTCGGTGACGCAGGACCGGTCGGGCACGGTGGTCACCCGCACCGGGGCCATCTGCCAGGCGACTGACGGCGACTTCGTCCACAACAGCGGCGCGGTCATCACCGGGGCCGACGCCACCGGCGACTACAGCTACCGGGTGGGGGCCAACGGCGCCTTCGGGTCCGTCGGCTACGGCGACGACCAGAAGATCAGCGGCAAGCTCGACGGAGCGGCCGGGACGGTCTCGATCAGCCGCAACAGCTTCGTCGTCCGCGGCTGCGACATCCCCCAGGACGCCGACAACGTCCACGACAGCCAGGCCTATCCGATCCCGGTGGCCCGGATCGGACCGGTGCGCGCCAACGTCACGGACGGCCAGTGGACCCGTCAGGAGCCCGGCGGCCAGCCGGGTACCTTCTTCGTGTGGGCGGGCGGGGCGTTCGTCGGGCGCTTCCCCGGGTCGCCGTACATAGGTCAGGAGAGCGAGCCGCAGTGCTCGGTCACCCCGGCGACGCTCAACGAGGGCACATCGCTCGGCGCCGACGGCGCCTTCTCGCTGCCCTGGGACACGAGCAGCCTGTCGGAATATGACCCCGTGACGCCGACCACCGGCGCGCTCGCCGGCGCCGCCGGAACCTGGACCTACCTACTCGACTCGCCTTACCTGCGAGACACCCAGCTCTCGGGGTGCGATCCGCCGCAGCCGACCACCGTCGCGGTCGCTCTGGCCACGTCCCAGCCGGTTCACGCGCCGTTCCCGGCACCGAAGGGTTCGACGCCGGCGGTTCCCGAAGGCGGGACGGCACCGAGCGAGAAGTGCCCCTCGGGCGCCTACCGGACGACCGCCGGGGCGTTCGTGCTGTGCACGACCGTCAAGCCAAAGCTCTCCGGCTCGACGGCCACCCTCAGCGGACGGGTGACGATCAACGGCTTCCTGTTCGCCAAGGTCGACACCCTGACCGTCGGCCTGAAGAGCGGCCGAATCCACGCCAACGGCGACGCCGACTTCGGCGTGATCGTCTCCGGTGAGGATCTGACCCTCGCCCGGACCCCGCTCGATCTGCAGTCCGGGAAGCTCGCCCACGTCTCCCTCCCCGGCCTGCGCAGCCGGCTGAAGCTCGGCGGGCTCAAGGTCGATCTCGCCAAGATCGGCGGCACCGCCCCGTCGGTGTCGATCGACCTGGCGGCCGGATCCGTCTCGCTGTCGGCCGGGGTCTCCTATCAGCTGGCGGCGAGCACGCTGGCCCTGAACGGGACCCTGGGCGTCTCGCGCGCCGGGATCACCGCCGAGCTGCACAGCAGCGGCTTCACCGTCCCGCTGCGGATCGCCGGCCGCCAGTTGTTCGAGCTCAAGTCCCTGGATTTCACCTACGACCAGCCGCAGGACGCGTGGTCGCTGGGCGGCGCCGCCGACGTCGCCCTTCCCGGCGGCTTCGGCGCCGATGCCTCGGCCTCGGGGGCGGTCAAGCACGGGCGCTTCGACGCGCTGTCGCTCAAGCTGGACGTGACCGGCGGCGCGGGCATCCCCGGTCCCTTCGGCACGTTCGTCTCCGGCGGATCCTTTGACCTCTCGGGAGCCTCCGATGGCTTCTCCAAGGCGACGATCGGGCTGGGGCTCGACGGCGGCTGGCCCTTCGAGGTCAAGCGCGCCGTCGGCATCGGCTTCACGGGCACCGGCTCGTTCGACATCGCCGCCCTGCGTCTCACCCTGGGGGCCGAGGCCACCGTGACGGCCACCGACGTCCAGCTGGCCCAGGGCAAGGCGACGTTGACCATCGACTTCGACGACCGGCTGTTCGAGCTCGAGCAGAGCGTCAACGTGCTCGACCTCATCCACGGCGACGCCCTGCTGCGCATCGACGGGTCGCATTTCCTCAGCCAGAGCAAGCTCGACGTCGAGTTCGGCCACGACAGCCCGCCCATCGCCTTCATCCGCGATCACTGGCCGTTCGGGTTCTTCCACGATCCGCCGGATCACATCGGGCCGTTGCTGACGGCCGACGCGATCGTCTCGGACCTCGGGGCCGGCGCCCGCACGCAGGTGGGCGTCTGGAAGCTGAAATTCGGGGCGACGGTGATCAAGCGCTGGGGCCACGCCCTGGACTACGACGTCGGCTTCGGGGAGACCAAGGAGATCAGCGGTCTCACGCCGTCGGCGGCGACCGCGGCGGCGCGCAGCCGCGGCGTCGTCGTCCGCGTCGCCCCGGGACGCCAGGCGCTCGTCGTCTCCGGCGCGGGCTCCGCGTCGGGGCAACTGGTGCTGCGCGATCCGCGCGGGCGGATCGTCATCGACACCGCGCGGGTGACCACGCCGGTGGCACAGCTGGATCACGGCCGGGTCCTGTTCAGCCGCCGGGCCGCTCTGGGGCTCGCCGGCGTCATCGTCCGCTTCCCCCGGCCGGGCCGCTGGCGGGTGGCCGCCGGCGGCGCCCAGCCGTTCACCGCGGTGCGGGAGACCGGGCTGGGCCCGGCGACCGGCGACCTGGGCCGAGTGCTGGCCAGCCGACCGGCCCGCGCGGTGCGCCCCGGTCAGCGGCTCCACCTCCGGGTCAGCGTGCCGGCCGGCGCGACCGTGCAGCTGCGGGGAAGCCCGGCGCGAGCGGGCGACGACGCCGGCGTGCCCCTGGGTGTCGCGCGCGGCCGTCTTGTCACCGTGCGCGTCCCCGCGACCTACACCGGGCGCTTCCTGCGTCTCGTGGCGGTGACCCGTCGCGAGGGCGTCGCGGTCGGCGTCAGCCGGGCCCGCGTGCGGCTGCGGGTCATCCACCGCGGGCTGGGGCGCGCCCGCCACCTGCGCATCGCTCGGGGATCACGCCGGACGGTCATCCGCTTTGACCGGGTCGCCGGAGCGTCGCGGTACCTGGTCACCCTGGTGGTGCGAGGCCGGCGCTACGAGACGACGACGCGGCGGCCCCGCGCGACCCTCAGGGTTCCGACCCGCCGCACCCGGGTGACCGCGCTCGTCGCCGCTGTCAGCGCCGCCGACGCCCGGGTGGGCCCCACCGCCCGCCGGACCATCCGCCGCTGAGCGAAACGCACCGCTGGTGCATCAGCCCGCGTCGCCGGCCACCCGGCGCAGGGAGTCGCCGCTCAGGCGGTGAAGCTCCCACGCCGACAGCCGCTCGGCGCCCAGCCGGGCATAGAAGCCGAGCGCCAGGTCGTTCCAGTCCAGCGCGTGCCACTCCAGCCGCGGGCAGCCGCGCTGCACGGCGAGGCGGGCGAGCGCCGCCAGCAGCGCGCCCCCCGCCCCGGAGCGGCGGTGGCGCGGCGGGACATAGAGGTCCTCGAGCCACAGGCCGGCCGCGCACTCCCAGGTGGAGAACGTCGCATGAAAGAGCGCGAAACCGATGGTCTCGCCGTCGAGCACGGCCACCAGCGCCTCGGCGCTCGGCCGGGGGCCGAACAGCGCCTCGCGCATCATCGCCGCCGTGCCAGTCACCTGGTCGCGCGCCTGCTCGTACTCGGCCAGCTCGAGCACGAAGCCGTAGATTGCCTCCACGTCCTCCGGCACCGCCGGACGGACCTGGACCCCGCCGCCGGTCACTCGTCGTCGGCGGGCGGCTCGATCTCGCGCTTGAGGATCTTGCCGGTCGGGCCCTTGGGGAGCTCGTCGACGAGCCAGACCTTGCGGGGGTACTTGTAGCCGGCCACCTGGTCCTTGACGTAGGCGCGCAGCTCGTCCGGTGAGGTCGAGGCGCCGTCCTTGAGGGCGACGGCGGCGGCGACCTCCTCGCCGTACTCGTCGGAGGGGATGCCGAGCACGGCGGCCTCGCGGACGTCGGGATGCTCGTAGAGCACCTCCTCGATCTCCCGCGGGTAGACGTTGTAGCCCCCGCGGATGATCATCTCCTTCTTGCGGTCGACGATGAAGAAGTAGCCGTCCTCGTCGACCTTGCCGATGTCGCCGGTGTGCAGCCAGCCGTCGACGATCGTCTCGGCGGTCGCGTCCTCGCGCTTCCAGTAGCCGTTCATGACGTTGTGGCCCTTGATGAGGATCTCGCCGGGCTCGCCCTGGGCGACGTCCTGGCCGTCGTCGTCGACGACCTTCATCTCGACCCCCTCGATGGGGGTGCCGATGGAGCCGGGCTTGCGCTCGCGATCGGGATGGTTGAAGGAGGCCACCGGCGAGCTCTCCGACAGGCCGTAGCCCTCGAGCACCTTGCAGTGAAAGCCTCCTCGAAGCCGCGCATGAGCTCGACGGGCATCGCCGATCCCCCGGAGGCGCATACCTTGAGGGTCGAGACGTCGTAGTCGTCGCGGTTGTCGAGATGGAGCATCGCCCCGTACATGGTGGGCACGCCCTGAAAGACGTTGACCTGGTCGCGCTGGATGATCTCGAGCGCCTTGGCGGGCTCGAAGCGGGGGATGAGCGTCAGCGTCCCGCCGCCGCCGAGGGTGGCGTTCATCCCGCAGGTCTGCCCGAAGGTGTGAAACAGCGGCAGCGCCCCGAGCACCACCGCGTCGGAGCCCAGGCCGAACAGCCCACGGGAGGCCTCGGCGTTGCGGGCGAGGTTGGCGTGGGAGAGCTCGGCGCCCTTGGGCTGGCCGGTCGTGCCCGAGGTGTAGAGGATGACCGCGGTGTCGCCCTCGTCGGTGTCGGCGACCTCCGTGATCGCCTCGGCGGCGCCGACCTGGTCCTCGAACTCGCCCGGGGTGACGAGCAGACATTCGGCGCCCGCCTCCTCGGCGCCGGTCTCGGCGGCCTCGGCGAAGTCGTGCCAGGCGATCAGCAGCTTGGCCTCGGGATCCGTCAGGTAGTAGCCGACCTCGCGCTTCTTGAGCAGGACGTTCATCGGCACCACGATCGCCCCCGCGCGCAGCGCGCCGTAGTAGCAGACCGGGAAGTAGGGGACGTTGGGGAGCATGATCCCGACCCGGTCGCCCGGCTTGACGCCGTGCTCGCGCAGCAGCCCGGCGAGGTGGGCGGTGGCGCCGTCGAGGAACTGGTAGGTCAGCTCCGTGTCGTCGAGCTTGACGGCGACGTGATCGGGGTCCTCCCGGCCGGCGTCGAGGATCGTCTGCGCGAGGTTCATCACTGCCCGGTGAAGGTCGCCGGGCGCTTCTGCACGAAGGCGACGACGCCCTCCATGAAGTCCTGGGACTCGGCCCGCTCCTGCTGCAGCTGAGCCTCGAGGTCGAGCATCTCGGCGAAGCCGTCGTAGGTCCGGGCGTTGATGGTGCGCTTGATCGTCGCGTAGGAGCCGGGCGGTCCGGCGGCCAGCTTCTGGGCGAGCTCCGTCACCGTGGGGCGGAGCTGCTCGTCGTCGACCACCCGGTTGACCAGCCCCCAGGCGAGCGCCTGCTCGGCGCCGACCCGCTCGCCGAGCATCGCCATCTCCATCGCCCGGGCGTGACCGACGCGCACCGCCAGGCTCTGGGAGGCGCCGCCGTCCAGCGCCAGGCCGATGTTGACGAAGGCGAGCAGGAAGTAGGCCGAGCGCGCCGCCACCACGAGGTCGGCGGCCAGCGCCAGCGAGCAGCCGATCCCCACGGCGGGGCCGTTGACGGCCGCGATCACCGGCTTGGGGAGGGTGCGCGCGCGCAGGATCGCGGGGTTGTAGACCTCCCGCAGCGGCGTCAGCACGTCGAAGCCGCCGCCCTCCTTGGCCAGCTCGCCGCCGGCCTTGAGGTCCGCGCCCGAGGAGAACGCCCGCCCGGCGCCGGTGAGGACGACGCAGCGGACCTCCGGGTCCTCGGCGGCGGTGTCGAGGGCTGCCTGCAGGTCGAGACCCAGTTGCCGGATCCACGCGTTGAGGGCGTCGGGGCGGTTGAGGGTCACCCAGGCGACGCCGTCGACGCTCTCGAACTGGACGGTCTCCAGCGTAAGCAGGCTCATCTGGTACTCGACAATACCGTCTGGTGGGGGACCGGTGCGGATGCCCGCTGCGCGCGTGCGGCGCTTTGAGCGAAGATACGGCCATGCCCCTGCTGCCCAAGCGCATCACCGGCCCCGTGGGACGCCTCGGCGCGGCCGCCCAGAACGCGCTCGAGGTGGCCCGCTTCGGCGGCCTGGACACCCAGCAGGAGCCCTCGCCCTACAGGTGGCCGCCGAGCACCGCGTCTACCGGCTGCGCCACTATTACGCCGAGGAGGGCCACAACGGCGACGGCCCCCCGAGCGCCGGGCCTGCGGTGCTGCTCGTGCCGCCGATGATGCTGGCCGCCGAGATCTACGACGTGTCGCCGCAGACGAGCGCGGTCACCCTCCTGCACGAGCACGGTGCCGACCCGTGGGTCGTCGACTTCGGCTCGCCCGAGCACGAGGAGGGCGGCCTGGAGCGCACGCTCGCCGATCACGTGCGCGCGGTCTCTGACGCGGTGGACCGGGTGCGGGCCCTGACCGGGCGCGACGTCCACCTCGGCGGCTACTCGCAGGGGGGGATGTTCTGCTACCAGGTGGCCGCCTATCGCCGCAACGACGGCCTCGCCTCGCTGGTGACCTTCGGCAGCCCGGTCGACACCCGGCGGGGCATGCCGCTGGGGATCCCCGACAACCTGGCCGCCGGCCTGGCCAACCTGATCGCCGACGGCATCTTCCGCGGCGGGGCGTTTCCGGCCTGGGCGAGCCGCAACGCCTTCGCGCTGCTGGACCCGGTCAAGTCCCTGCGCAGCCGGATCGAGTTCATCCTGCAGCTGCACGACCGCGAGGCGCTCCTCCCTCGCGAGGGCCAGCGCCGCTTCCTCGAGGCCGACGGCTGGGTGGCCTGGCCGGGACCCGCGCTGGCCGACTTCCTCAGCCAGTTCATCGACCACAACCGGCTGCTCGAGGGCGGCTTCACCGTCGATGACCGGCTGCTGACGCTCGCCGACGTCCAGACGCCGATCCTCTCCGTGGTCGGCACCGTCGACGAGATCGCGCCCGCGGCCGGCGTCCGGGCGATCCGCCAGGCCGCCCCCGGCGCGGAGGTCTACGAGCTGGCGCTGCACGCCGGTCACTTCGGCCTGGTCGTCGGTTCGACGGCCAACGAGACGACCTGGCCGACGGTCGCCGGCTGGGCGCGCTGGCGCGACGGCGACGACGACGCGCCCCCCGAGGGCATCGCCGAGGTGACCGACGACCCCGCGGGGGAGCTGCCCGTCACCACGACCCCCATCGGCAACCGCGTCGGCTACGGCCTGGAGCTCGCCGGGGCCGTCGGCGAGGGGATGGCCCGCTCGGCGGTGGGCGCCGCCCGCCGGGCGCGGCGCGGGGTCCGCGAGCTCGGCCGCGAGGCTGCCGGTGCCCTCCCCCGGCTGGCCCGTCTCGAGCAGATCCAGCCGGGCACGCGGATCTCGCTCGGGCTGATGGTGCAGGAGCGCGCCCAGCGGGCCCCCCAGGAGATCCTCTTCCTGTTCGAGGACCGAGCGCACACTGCCCGCGAGGTCAACGAGCGCATCGACAACGTCGTCCGCGGCCTCATCCACATCGGCGTGCGCCAGGGCGAGCACGTCGGGGTGCTCATGGGATCGCGCCCGAGCGCCCTGGCGGTGGTGACCGCGCTCAGCCGGCTGGGGGCTGTCGCCGTGCTGCTGCGCCCCGACGGCAACACCGCGCGCGAGGCCGAGCTGGGGATGGTGCGCCGCATCATCGCCGACCCCGAGCGCGCCGAGCAGGCCGCCGGTTTGGGCACCGTCCACACCTTCGTGCTCGGCGGTGGCGGAGGTCCCCGCGACCTCGGACTCCCCCTGACCGAGGACATGGAGCAGATCGATCCCGCCAAGGTGCGGATGCCCCGGTGGTACCGGCCCAACCCGAGTAAGGCCGGCGACCTCGGCTTCATCCTCTTCACCGGCCACGGCGAGGATGTGCGGATGAGCCGCATCACCAACGGCCGCTGGGTGACCTCGGCGCTGGGCACTGCCTCCTCGGCCGCCCTCTCGGGCGCCGACACCGTCTACAGCGTCACCCCGCTCTACCACCCTTCGGGGCTGATGGTCAGCGTCGGCGCGGCCATCGCCGGGGGAGCCCGGCTGGCGATGGCCACGGAATTCGATCCGGCGACCTTCTGGCAGGAGGTTCGCCGCTACGGCGTGACCGTCACCTCCTACACCTGGACGCTGCTGCACGATCTCGTCGAGGCACCGCCCCAGCCGGGTGAGCGCCACCACCCGGTCCGGCTGTTCATCGGCTCGGGGATGCCGGCCAACCTGTGGCGGCGCGTCCAGCGCCGCTTCGCCCCGGCGCGGGTCGTCGAGTTCTACGCCTCCACGGAGACGGGCGCGGTACTCGTCAACCTGCGCGACGCCAAGCCGGGGGCCATGGGCCGCCGCCTGCCCGGCAGCCCGGAGGTCCGGCTGGGGGCCTACGACGCCGAGCACGGGCAGCTCGAGCTCGGCAACGACGGCTTCGTGCGCGAGTGCGGGCCCGACGAGGTCGGCATCCTCCTCGCGCGGGCGCGGACGGTCGACACCATCGCCACCACGCCGCTGCGGGGGGTGTTTGCCCGCGACGACGCCTGGCTGTCGACCGGCGACCTCTTCCGCCGCGACGGCGACGGGGACTACTGGCGCCTGGACAGCGCCCGCGACGTCATCCACAGTGCCGCCGGCCCGGTCTACAGCGCGCCCATCCGCGATGCCCTCGGCGAGCTGCCGGCGGTCGATCTGGCGGTCGCCTACCCGCTGAGGCCCGAGCGCCGGGAACATGCGCTGGCGGTGGCCGCGGTGACCCTGCGCGACGGTCACACGCTCGACGGGCGCGAGGTCGGCGACGCGCTCGAGCGACTGCCGGCGCCCTCCCGGCCCGACATCGTCCACGTCGTCGACGAGATCCCCGTGACCACCTGGTTTCGGCCGCTCACCGGGCCGTTGCGCGAGCTCGGGATCCCGCCCGCCGACAGGGACCGGGCCTGGTATCGCGATCGGGGCGGGCGGCGCTACCGCCCCTCGACGGAGTCCGCGCGCCGGCGCCTGGTCGGGCCCGACGCCGGCGACGTCTGAGCCGCCCGCTCAGTCGGCCATTGCCAGCACGCGGCGGGCGTTGGCGACGTGGAGGTTCTCGATCATCTTGCCGTCGAGGGTGGCGACGCCCGAGCCGGCCTCCTCGGCGGCACGGAAGGCCTCGATCACCTGATGAGCGTGGGCGACCTCGTCCTCTGAGGGGCTGAACAGCCGGTTGCACGGCTCGATCTGGGTGGGGTGGATGAGCGTTTTGCCGTCGAAGCCGAGCCGCCGTCCCTGGCGGCATTCCTCGGCGAACCCCTCGCCGTCGCGGACGTCGTTGTAGACCCCGTCGATGATCGTCTTGCCGGCCGCGCGCGCGGCCAGCAGGCACAGCTGAAGGCTGGTCTGCAGCGTCTCGCGGCCGGGGACGAGCTCCGTGTACAGCTCTGAGGCCAGGTCGTTGGTGCCCATGATGAGCACGGACAGGCGCGCGCTGGCGGCGGCGATCTCGGCGGCGCGCAGCACCGCCGCGGGGGTCTCGAGCATCGCCCAGACGGCGGTCGCGGCTGGCGCCCCGGCGCGGTCGAGGGCCGCCTCGATGGCCTGCACGTCCTCGCGGGAGCCCACCTTGGGCACGAGCACCGCGCCGGGGCCCGCGCCGGCGGCGGCCCGCAGGTCCTCGTCATGCCACTCGGTCTCCAGACCGTTGACGCGGATGGCCACCGGGCGCTCGCCAAAGGCGCCCGCGGCGACCTGCTCGCATACCCGCTCGCGCGACTGCGCCTTGGCCGATTGGGCGACGGCGTCCTCGAGGTCGAGGATGAGGGCGTCGGCCTGGAGCTCGCGCGCCTTGACGAGCGCGCGCTCGTTGCCTCCCGGGATGTAGAGCACGGAGCGCAGCCGCGGGGGCGAGGCGGGGGAGGGGTTCGGACCGGTCGACATGAGGCGGCGCGGACCCTAGCGAGATCGCGCCAAGGGAGGCCGGGCGAGGGCTCGCGTCTCCAGTACCCAACCAAGTACGTCCAGTTGGTCAGGTACGGTGTAATATCGCTAAACCCAATCGACTAAGTCAGGTATTGAACTAGATGATCACACGACGTGACCTGGGCCGCGCGCGCTCGCTCGCGCTCCCGGCAACCTTGGCTGTCGCCGTGCTGGCGGTGGCCGGCTGCGGCGGCTCCTCCGATGCCTCCACCGGCACCGGCACCGGCAGCGCGAACAGCGGCAGTGGAGCCTCCGGCGCGAGCGGCAGCTCGGCCAAGACCAAGCTCGACCTCGTCGGCTACTCGACCCCCAAGAAGGCCTACGCCGCGCTGACCGATGCCTTTGCCCAGACGTCCGGCGGCAAGGGCGTCGGCTTCTCGTCGTCGTTCGCCGCCTCGGGCTCCCAGAGCCGGGCGGTTGACTCCGGTCAGCCGGCCGACGTGGTGGCCTTCTCCACCACGCCGGACATGACCCGGCTGGTCAAGGACAAGATCGTGGCCGCCAGCTGGGACGCCAACCCCGAGAAGGGCATGTCGTCCGATTCGGTGGTCGTCTTCGTGGTGCGCAAGGGCAACCCCAAGCACATCACCACCTGGGATCAGCTGATCGGCAAGGGCGTCGACGTGATCACGCCCAACCCGGCGACCTCCGGCAGCGCACGCTGGAACATCATGGCGGCCTACGGCGCCCAGCTGAAGCTGGGCAAGTCTCCGGCTCAGGCGCTCGCCTACGTCAGGACGCTGCTGACCAAGAACGTCTCCGTGCAGCCCTCCGCCGCCAGCGCGGCGCTGCAGACGTTCACCAGCGGCAAGGGAGACGTGCTCCTGGACTACGAGTCCGACGCGATCGCCGCCGAGAAGGCCGGCGACAAGGTCAGCTACGTCATCCCCAAGCAGACGCTGCTGATCGAGACGCCCATCGCCGTGACCGCCAAGAGCTCGCACGCCAGCCAGGCCAATGCGTTCCTCAAGTACCAGTGGTCGCCCGCCGGCCAGACGATCTGGGCTCAGCAGGGCTACCGCCCGGTCGACAAGACCGTCGCCAAGAAGTTCACGTCCCAGTTCCCGACGCCGCCGCAGCTGTTCACGATCGATTCGCTCGGCGGCTGGAAGAAGGTCAAGGATCAGTTCTTCGATCCCGCCACGGGGTCGATCATCAAGATCGAGCAGGCTGCCGGGGTGCCCACTGCCTCCAGCTAGCGCATCCGCCGCGGCCTCGGCCGTGGGACCTCGCCGTGGTTTCTCCGGGCGCGCCCGATCGCGCGCCCGGGGAGCCGGGAGCGGCCATCTCGGGCTTGGCGTGGCCACGCTCTATCTGAGCGTGATCGTGCTCGTCCCGCTGGCCGCCGTCGCCGTCAAGGCTCTGGCTCAGAGCCCCTCGGCGTTCTGGCAATCAGTCACCAGCGCGAACGTCCTGCGGGCGCTGGCGACCACGCTCGGGGCCTCGCTGCTCGTGGCCCTGATCGGTGCCGTGATGGGAACGGTCGTCGCCTGGGTGCTCGTCCGCGACGAATTCCGCGGTAAGTCGATCGTCAACGCGATCATCGACCTTCCGTTCGCGCTGCCGACGGTCGTCGCCGGGCTGACGCTGCTGGCCCTCTACGGGCCCGACAGCCCCTTCGGAGTCAACATCGCCTTCACGCGCGGCATCGTGGTCGTGGCCCTGCTGTTCGTCACCCTGCCGTTCGTGGTGCGCTCCGTGCAGCCGGTGCTGCTCGAGCTCGACCAGGAGGTCGAGGAGGCGGCGGCCTCGCTGGGTGCCTCGAGCTGGATCACCTTCCGGCGCGTCATCCTCCCGGCGCTGCGCCCGGCGATCCTCTCCGGAGCGGCGCTGACCTTCGCGCGCTCAGTGGGGGAGATCGGGTCGCTGCTGCTCATCGCCACCAACGTCCCGATCGCCTCGTTCGTCATCTTCAACGACATCGAGTCCGACGCGCCGAAGGCGGCGGCCTCGCTGTCGCTCGTGCTCATCGTGCTCTCGCTGATCGTGCTCTTCGCCATCCGGCGGCTGGGAGGGCGGGTTGCCCATTAGCCATCGCGCCAAGTGGTCGCTGCGCGCGATCGCGCTCGCCTACCTGCTCCTGCTGCTGGTGCTGCCCGTGGTCGTCGTGTTCTTCAAGACCTTCGAGCATGGTTTCAGCGTCGCCTGGGGTTACATGACGACCCCGGCGGCGGTCAGCGCGCTGTGGCTGTCGCTGTTGATGGCGGTCATCGCGGTCCCGCTGAACACGATCTTCGGCATCGGCGCCGCGCTCGTCCTCGTCCGCAGGCGCGGCCGCGCGGCGGCCGTGCTCGACGCGCTCATCGACCTGCCGTTCCTCGTCTCGCCGATCGTCATCGGCCTCGCCCTCACCCTCGTCTACGGCATCCACGGCTGGTTCGGGACATGGTTCTCAGACCATGGCGTGCGGATCATCTACGCGCTGCCGGGCATGGTGCTGGCCACGATCTTCGTCTCGCTGCCGTTCGTCGTGCGCGAGGTGGCGCCGGTGCTGCGCGAGGTCGGCGACGAGCAGGAGCAGGCCGCCGCCACCCTCGGTGCCTCCTCCTGGCAGACGTTCTGGCGCATCACGCTGCCCTCGATCCGCTGGGGCGTGGCCTACGGCGTGATCCTCTCCACGGCCCGCGCGCTGGGCGAGATCGGCGCCGTGCTCGTCGTCTCCTCGCTGGTGGCCGGCCAGACGCTGACCCTGCCGCTGCTCGTCTACTCGCGTAACGACCAGGACCTTGGTGCGGGGGCGACCACCTCGGCCTACGCGGCGGCGACCGAGCTGGCCGTCATCTCGCTCGTGGTGCTGCTCGTGATGACCCTTCTGTCACCCCGGAGGCAAGGGACCAAATGAGAATCGACATCGACACCGTCTCCAAGCAGTTCGGAGACTTCAACGCCCTGCAGGACGTCTCGCTGGAGGTCCCCGAGGGCTCGCTGACCGCGTTGCTCGGCCCCTCGGGATCCGGTAAGTCGACGCTGCTGCGGATCATCGCCGGCCTCGAGACCCCCGACTCCGGCACGGTCGCCATCGCCGGCGACGACGTCAGCCACGTCGTTCCGCAGAAGCGGGGCATCGGGTTCGTCTTCCAGCACTACGCGGCCTTCACCCACATGACCGTCCGCGACAACGTCGCCTTCGGCCTCTCCATCCGCAAGCGACCGAAGGGCGAGATCCGCCAGCGCGTCGATGAGCTTCTGGAGCTCGTCGGCCTGACCAAGTGGGCCGACCAGCGCCCGTCGCAGCTGTCAGGCGGCCAGCGCCAGCGGATGGCCCTGGCCCGGGCTCTGGCCGTCGCCCCCAAGGTGCTGCTGCTCGACGAGCCGTTCGGCGCCCTGGACGCGATCGTCCGCGCCGAGCTGCGGGCGTGGCTGCGGCGGCTGCACGACGAGCAGGGCACGACGACCGTGCTGGTCACCCACGACCAGGAGGAGGCGATGGAGGTCGCCGACCGGATCGCCGTCATGAGCCAGGGCCGGATCGAGCAGGTGGGACCGCCGCGGGAGATCTACGACCGGCCGGCCACGGAGTTCGTGATGAGCTTCGTCGGGCCGGTCAGCCGCCTGGGGGGCAGCCTCGTGCGCCCGCACGACTTCCGCATCTCGCTGTCGCGCGATGAGGGCACCATCGAGGCGCTCGTCCGGCGGGTCCTGCACCTCGGCTTCGAGGTCCGCGTCGAGCTCGTGCTGCCCGACGGCTCGGAGGCGTTTGCCCAGATGACGCGCAGCCAGGCCGAGGAGCTCGAGCTGGGTGACGGCGACATCGTCTACGTGCGGCCGCCGGCGGGCGTGCCCGTCGACCCGCAGCTGCAGGGCGACGTCAACCGCGAGGTGGCCGTCGGAGCCGCCTTCGACGGTGAGAGCCCCGGGTAGGGCCGCAGGCCGCCGCCCAGCTGTGACCGTCGCGTGAGCTGCGGTATCAGATTTCTGACACCCCGGCGGGCGGTCTGAGGAGGTTTCCGGCGGCTTGAGCAGAGGCGGCCCCGGTTGCTGTCAACCAGACGACTCGACAATCGGCTGCAGTCAGCTAATTTCCTGCTCAATGGGCCATCCGGAAGGCGAGCGGGCGTGATCACCCACCTCTCGGGGGCGGCGGCGGTGACCGTTGACGAGCCCGCCCTGGGGGGTGCACACGTCGAGCTGATCGACGCCATCCAGCGCCTGTCGCTGGCGCGCTCGATGGCCGATGTCCAGGAGATCGTGCGCGGCGCCGCGCGGCGGCTGACCGGAGCCGACGGGGCGGCCCTCGTCCTGCGCGACGGCGAGTGCTGCCACTACGTCGACGAGGACGCGATCGCCCCGCTGTTCAAAGGGCAGCGCTTCCCGCTGAGTCAATGCGTCAGCGGCTGGGTCATGCGCAACCGCCGGGCGGCGACGGTCGAGGACGTCTATCTCGACGACCGGATCCCTCACCACGCCTACCGCGCGACGTTCGTCACGAGCCTGGCGATGGTCCCGATCCACCAGCTCGAGCCGGTGGGGGCGATCGCCAGCTACTGGGCTCGCGGGCACCGCCCGACCCGGCGCGAGGTCACCCTCCTGCAGGCGCTCGCCGACTCGACCGCGGTCGCCCTGCAGAACCTCCGCGCCCAGGACGAGCTCGAGCAGGTGCGGATCGAGAGCCTCCAGCGGCTGGCGCTGGCCGTCGAGCTGCGCGACGTCGGCACCCACGAGCACACCGCGCGCGTGGCCCGCACCTCGCGGCGGATCGCCGAGCGGCTGTCGCTGACGGAGTCCGCCGCCGCCCGGATCGGCCAGGCCGCCCCGCTGCACGACGTCGGCAAGCTGTCAGTCCCCGACTCGATCCTGCTCAAGCCGGGCCGCCTGACCGGCGGGGAGTTCGAGCAGATCAAATCGCACACGATCACCGGCGGCGCGATCCTCGCCGGCAGCCGCTCGAGCATGCTGCGCTGTGCCGAGGAGATCGCCCGCAGCCACCATGAGAAATGGGACGGCAGCGGCTATCCCGACGGCCTGCGCCGTGACCAGATCCCGGTCAGCGCCCGCATCGTGGCCGTCGCCGACGTGTTCGACGCGCTCACCCACGCGCGCTCCTACAAGCCCGCCTGGTCGGCCGTGCGGGCCATGGAGGAGATCGGCCGGCTCGAAGGCTGCCACTTCGACCCCGAGGTCGTGGGGGCCTTCCGCTCGCTGAACTGCGACGCGCTGGTGGACCTCGTCGCCGCCTGAGCGCCGGGCGTCCCAGCGCGGGCGCTGCACCCGCGCGCCGGACGGGCGCGTCAGCGGGTGACCCAGGCGCCCGGATCCGTGGTCAGCTCGAGCACGGCCGGCGGCAGCTCGCCGCTGGCGATGTCGGCGATCGTCACCCGCTCCATGACCCGCCGCAGATTGGCCCGCACGGCGATCCACACCTGGGGCAGCGCGGTCGCCGCCCCGTCGTAGGACGCCTCCTCGGGCGGACCGCCACGGACGCTGGCCAGCGGCCCCTCAACCGCGCGGATCACGTCGGCGACGGTCACGTCCTGCGCCGGCTTGGCCAGGCGGAAGCCGCCCTCGGCGCCCCGGTGGCTGCGGACCACGCCGGCATGGCGCAGCTCCCCGAGGATGTTCTCCAGGAAGTTGAGCGGAATGCCCTGGGCGGTGGCGATGCGCTCGGCCTTGACCGGCTTCTCGCCGTCGGCGGCGGCCAGCTCGGCCACCGCCCGGACCGCGTAGTCAACTTTGGCCGAGATCCTCATGCCGGTCGGAGATTACGCTGCGGAGCGGGCGAATCCGTACGCCTCGGCCAGTTCGGGGTCCTTGTCGGCGAGCATCTCGGCCAGCTCGACCATCACCTTGCACTGCTTCCAGGTGGCGTCGTCCTGCATCTTGCCGTCGATCATGTGCACGCCACGGCCGTCGGGGATCGCCTCGATCACCTTCCTGGCGAAGCGCACCTCCTCGGGATCGGGGCTGAAGACGCGCTTGGCGATCCCGATCTGCACGGGATGCAGTGTCCATGTGCCGACGCACCCCAACAGGAAGGCGGCGCGGAACTGGGCCTCGCAGCCCTCGACGTCCTTGATGTCGCCGTAGGGGCCGTAGAAGGGGAGGATCCCGGCGCTCGTACAGGCGTCGACCATGCGGGCAAGCGTGTAGTGCCACGGATCCTGCTGGGCGGTGGCCCGCGGCGCCTCGGGGTTCTCCGGATCGGGATCGTTGATCACCCGGTAGCCGGGGTGCCCACCGCCGACCCGGGTGGTCTTCATCCGCCGGCTGGCCGCCAGATCAGCGGGACCGAGGCTCATCCCCTGCATCCGGGGGCTGGCGGTGGCGATCTCCTCGACGTTGACCACCCCGAGGCCCGTCTCCAGCAGCGCATGGACGAGGATCGGGCGCTCCAGGCCCGCCTTGGCCTCCAGCTGGGCGAGCAGGCGATCGACGTAGTGGATGTCCCACGGCCCCTCGACCTTGGGCACCATGATGACGTCGAGCTTGTCGCCGATCTCCCCCACGAGGGTGGTCAGGTCATCGAGGATCCAGGGGGACTCGAGACTGTTGACGCGCGTCCACAGCTGGGTCTCGCCGAGATCGATCTCGCGCCCGACCTTCACCAGGCCGTCGCGAGCGGCCTCCTTGCGGTCGACGGGCACCGCATCCTCGAGGTTGCCGAGGAGGATGTCGACCGTCGGCGCGATGTCGGGCACCTTGGCCACCATCTTCTCGTTGGAGAAGTCCAGAAAGTGGATCATCCGGGACGGCCTGACGGGAATCTCGAGGATCGGATCGGGGGCGCCCATGGCCAGCGCCTTGCCGAAATCGCGGGGGTTTCGCAACGGGAGGTCTCCTGTTCGGGGAACCATTGACGCTACCGATTGCGGGCATCCCTGGCATCCTCTGCCGTCTTTTCCGCTCTCGATCAGGAGTTTGAACGCATGCCCGAAGTGCAGACCGACCAGGCGGCCCGTGAGGCCAGCGGCGCGCATCCCTACGGCCGCTACCTGGAGGAATTCGAGGTCGGCGCCGTCTACAAGCACTGGCCCGCCAAGACGGTGACTGAGTCAGACGACCACCTGTTCTGCCTGATCACCATGAACCACCATCCTCTGCACCTCAACGACGTCTACGCCAAGCAGTCCCAGCAGGGCCGCAACGTGGTCGTCGGGCCCTACGTCTACTCCCTGGCCCTCGGCATGAGCGTCTCCGACGTGAGCGGCAAGGCGATCGCCAACCTGGCCACGGAGGAGCTCAGCCACCCCGCCCCCGTGTTCCACGGCGACACCCTCTACGCCGAGTCCGAGGTGCTGGAGAAGCGCGAATCGCGCTCCAAGCCCGACCGCGGGACGGTCAAGGTCCACACCCGCGTGCTCAACCAGGACGGGGTTCTCGTGGCCGAGTTCAAGCGGCTCGTGCTCGTCCCCCGCAGGCACCCCGGGGAGCCCACCTGAGCCGTTAGCGCTAACAAATCCCGGCTGGCGCTTTGTGAGCGTTTCGCGGCCCCTGCGGGTAGCCTTTCCAGACCTTTTCCTCAGCAAAGGAGTGCCCTTTCAATGGCGAACACAGCCCCGAAGCACCAAGCGACCACCGATCACGCCGGGCTGCGCGCGTGGGTAGAGGAGATCGCGGCGCTCACGCAGCCCGACGACGTGTACTGGTGCGACGGTTCGGCTGAGGAATACGAGCAACTGGCTCAGACGCTGATCGATGCGGGCACCTTCGAGCGGCTCTCGGAGGACAAGCGGCCGGGCTCCTACCGGGCGCTGTCTGACCCCGCCGACGTGGCGCGGGTGGAGGACCGGACGTTCATCTGCTCCGAGCGCGAGGCCGACGCCGGCCCCAACAACAACTGGCGGGCCCCGGCGGAGATGCGCGAGACGATGAACGGCCTCTTCAAGGGGTCCATGCGGGGGCGCACGATGTACGTGGTGCCGTTCTCGATGGGCCCCCTCGGCTCGCCGATCTCCTACATCGGCGTCCAGCTGACGGACTCGGCCTACGTGGTGGCCTCGATGCGGATCATGACCCGCATGGGCCAGCCGGCGCTCGAGGTGCTCGGCTCCGACGGGGACTACGTGCCCTGCGTGCACTCAGTCGGCATGCCGCTGGACACGGACCCACCCACCCGGGACGTGCCGTGGCCCTGCAACGGCGAGAACAAGTACATCGTCCATTACCCCGAGACGCGCGAGATCTGGTCCTTCGGCTCGGGCTACGGCGGCAACGCGCTGCTCGGCAAGAAGTGCTTCGCCCTGCGGATCGCCTCGGTCATGGCGCGCGACGAGGGCTGGCTGGCCGAGCACATGCTCATCCTCAAGGTCACCTCGCCCGCCAACGAGGTTCGCTACATCGCCGGGGCGTTCCCGAGCGCCTGCGGCAAGACGAATCTGGCGATGGTCATCCCAACGCTCCCCGACTGGAAGGTGGAGACGATCGGCGACGACATCGCCTGGATGAAGTTCGGCTCCGACGGCCAGCTCTACGCCGTCAACCCCGAGGCGGGCTTCTTCGGCGTGGCTCCCGGCACGGGCGCGCGCACCAACCCCAACGCGATCGACATGATCGGCCGTGACACCGTGTTCACCAACGTCGCCCTCACCGATGACGGCGACATCTGGTGGGAGGGGATGACCGGAGAGCCACCGGCGCACGCCATCGACTGGCGCGGCAACGAGTGGACCCCGGATTCCGAGACGCCGGCCGCCCACCCCAACGCCCGCTTCACCGTGCCCGCCTCCCAGTGTCCGTCGATGGCCGCGGAATGGGAGGACCCGCGGGGCGTGCCGATCTCGGCGATCATGTTCGGCGGGCGCCGGGCGACGGTGGTCCCGCTGGTGCACGAGGCCCGCGACTGGGAGCACGGCACCTTCATCGGCTCGATCATGTCCTCGGAGACGACCGTCGCCCAGGCCGGCGAGGTCGGCAAGCTGCGCTTTGACCCGATGGCGATGCTGCCGTTCTGCGGCTACCACATGGGCGACTACTTCGGCCACTGGCTCAAGGTGGCCGAGCGCGAGGGCGCGCAGATGCCCCGGGTGTTCTACGTCAACTGGTTCCGCAAGGATGACGACGGCAAGTTCATGTGGCCGGGCTTCGGGGAGAACTCGCGCGTCCTGGCCTGGATCTTCCAGCGCCTGACCGGTGAGGCGAAGGCGCAGGAGACCGCCATCGGCCTCGTGCCGCCGGTCGGCGAGGGCGGGATCGACACCCAGAACCTCGACGTCGATGCCGAGACGCTGACCAAACTGCTCGAGGTCGACACCGAGGGCTGGCTGACCCAGCTGCCCCAGATGCGCGAGCACCTGGCGACCTTCGGCGACAAGCTGCCGGCCGCGCTCAGCCAGCAGCTCGACGCCCTCGAGCAGCGCCTGCAGGCCGGCTAGCTGCGCCGCGGGGCTCTTACGAGGCCGTAGGACGCGCGGCGTACGCTGACGGAGTGGCCCTCGGGTTCATTCCGTCAGACGCCGCCATCCTGATCGTCCAGGCGGGCGTGGTGGCGGCTCCGCGCCGCCCGCCGCGCGTGCCCTGGATCGACCGGCTCTCCGGCCCGGCGTGGGCGGCGATCCCGATCGCCTCGATCATCGGGGTGATCTTCGCGATCCGCTACGTGTCGAGCACGGCCACCGGGCTGACCTGGCTGGCGCTGATCGCCGTGCCGCTGCTGGCCGCGCTGGCGCTCGGCTGGGCCTCGCATGGCGCGCGACCGTGGCTGTTTCCGCTCTTCGGGGTGCTGTTCGCACTCGCCTGGGCCGATCGCCATACGCTCGTCGGCCAGGGGGCGGGGACGCTGCTGTGCGCTCTGTCCTGCGTCTCGCTGGGCTGGCTGCTGGGCGCCGTGACCCCACCGGGATGGCTGAAGCTGGGGATCATCGCGATGACCGTCGCCGACGTGTGGCTCGTGCTCTCAGACCTGCTGCAGACGCCCAACGACACGCTCGTCTCGGCCGCGCCCGCACCCGGCAGCGGCCTGCCGCAGCTGCAGTCAGAGACGTTCGGCTCCGTCAACCTCGGCTACGGCGATCTGTTCGTGGCCGGACTGCTGGGAGCGGTGCTCGCCCGCGAGGGCCGGCGGCAGTGGCCGATCGCGCTGCTGACCCTGTTCCTCGCCGGCCTGTTCGACCTGCTGTTCTTCGTGCTGCACGAGCTGCCGGCGACCGTTCCGGTGGCCGCGGCCCTGCTCATCGAGGAGGGATGGCGGTGGTGGCGCGCTCGTTCACGGGCCGCGGCGGCGGCGGCGGCTCAGTGGGGCTCGTCGCCCGTCGAGGCCGGCGGGCGCGACTCCTCGGCCAGCGAGGTGATCGCCAGCTTGCCGCGGGCGGCCTCCTCGAGCACGTCCGTGGCCTCCTCGGCAGAACGGGAGTAGAGCTCGACGAGCAGGTGCACGACGATCCGGTCCTCGTCGTGCTTATGGAAGCGGACGTGGGTGAAGAACTCGCGCGTCCCGTGATCGCCGAAGGCCGCGTAGGAGAGGGCGTCGGAGGCCTCCGGTCCCGAGCAGGTCTCGACGTCGTCGGCGTCGACGGTGACCGTGCAGGACGCCACCCACGGGGTGCCGGCGATCATCCGCTCCCAGCGGTCCTCGATCGGCTCGACGCGGCCGTTGTGGAAGCCGAGATGGGGCTGGTCGTGCATGCACTCCAGGCACTGGACGACCGCCTCCTGCATCTCGTCGACGACCTCGCCGCGCTCGCCCGACTCAGGGTCGATCCGGTGAATGCCCTCGTAATGCACCTGCACTTCGAGGTTCTGAGACCAGCATCGGTAGCAGCGCAACCAGCTGCGGACCTCGGTGGATCCCTCCATCGCGAAGATGATAGGACGGACCCCGACGGCTCGTTGCGGGCTTATGCTCGCGGCGTGATCGGTGTGCTGCTGGCCGGAGGGCGCGGATCGCGCCTGCACGGCGCTCCGCGAGGTGCCAAGGCGCTGGCGCCGCTGGGCGGGCGGCCGCTCATCTGCCATCCCCTGGCGGCGCTGCTGGCGGTCACCGGCGAGGTGGCGGTGGTGGCCAAGCCGGCGACGGAGCTGCCCGAGCTGCCGGGCGTCGAGGTGTGGCGCGAGCCCGAGAGCCCGCACCATCCGCTCGTGGGGATCGTCGAGGCGCTGCGGCGGGCCGGGGGCCGGGCGGTGCTGGTGTGCGCTGCCGACCTGCCGTTCGTGACCGTCGAGGTCCTGGGCGCGCTGGCCCGCGCCGATCCGGCGGGCGCCCCGGCGGTCCTGGCCGTCTCACCCGCGCGGGGGCTGCAGCCGCTGGTGGGCTGCTACCAGCCCGTGGCGGAGGGCCTGCTGGCGGCCGATGCCGCCGCGGGGACGGTGGCGGTGCGCGCGGCGGTGCGGGCGATCGGCGCGCGGAAGCTGCAGGTGGGCGACGAGCGGGCGTTCTTCAACGTCAACACGCCGCAGGACCTGGCGAGGGCCGAGGAGATGCTCGCCGGCGCGTAGGGGAGGGGCCCGGGCGAGGGGAGCGCTAGCCGAAGGTGAAGCTGTAGGCGGTGACCTGGGGCGGGACCTTGATGGTGACGGTGGCCGTCAGGTCGCGCGGGGCCGAGATCAGGGAGTAGAGCCGCTGGCCGCGGACGGTCACCTGCCCGCCGGCCCGGACGTCTGCCCCCGCGTAGGTGGCGGTCACCGGCCGGCCGTCGAGGAGGACGGTCACCCGTCGGGGGGCGTTGCCGGCCGAGGTGAGGACGAGGTAGACGTGCGCCGCCTGGAAGCGGGCGACGATGGTGGCGCCCGCCGAGACCGGGGTCGAGCCCTCGGAGGCGACCGTCCAGGTGCCGTGGAGGCCGAACTCGTTGGGCTGCGGGTCCCTCACCCCCGGATAGAAGTGCGTCCCGGGCTTCAGCGGCTGGGCGAAGCCCTGGGAGCGCTTGTCGTTGAGGTAGGTCTCGGGGGTGGCCAGGCCCTTGGAGGGCAGCATCGCGTGGGCGGTCATGGGTGGTGGCAGATGACGGGCGCCCGCCTCGTAGAGCAGCTCGCGAACGGCCGCCTCGTCCTCCTTGTAGTTGCCCTCACCGAACTGGGTGTGACGGACCTGGCCGTGGGCGTCGATCAGGTACTCGGCGGGCCAGTATTCGTTCTGGTAGGCGTTCCACGTCCCGTAGCGGTTGTCCTGGACGACCGGATAGCGCAGGCCGTCGGCGCGGATTGCCTGGGCGACGTTGCCGGCGTCCTGCTCGAAGGTGAACTCGGGCGTCTCCACGCCGACGATGTCGAGCCCCGAGCGGTGGTAGGTGGCGTACAGGCCCTTGAGGAACGGCAGCGTGCGGATGCAGTTGATGCAGGTGTAGGTCCAGAAGTCGACGAGGACGACATGGCCGCGCAGCCCGGCGAGCGTCTGCGGCCGGCCGCCGGAGGTGTTGAACCACTTCTGGGTCCGGGTGAACTCCGGCGCGGGGCCCAGCTGGGCCAGCTTCGGCGTGGTCACCCCCGGAATGGCCACGCCCACGTGGCTCGCCACCGGGGTGACGGACGCCTGGTCCTGCTGGCGCTGGGCGAACCGCGAGGCGGGCCGCAGCGAGGCCAGCCGGGCCTGCACCGCGTGGGAGTTCTCCAGCGAGCGCGTCGGGTCTGTGAGGAAGCCCGGCAGACTGGTGGAGCGGGCCAGGGCATCCTCGAAGCGGACGTCGAGGTTGGTGGCCATCACCACGGCGGTGGCGAGCAGGATGACGCCCAGGCTGCGCTCGACGACGTTGCCGCGGGCCGAGCGGCGGATCCGGGCGAGCACCGCGCGGCCGCCCAGCCCGTAGAGGAGGAGCACCGCGCTCAGCCCGACCGCGTAGGCCAGGGCGACCGCCACCACCTTGGCCGAGGCCCCGCCCGAGGCGCTGACGGAGGTGACCGCCGCCAGGATCGGCCCGGCGCACGGCGCGCAGACGAAGCCCAGCGCGCCGCCGACGCCCAGCCCCGACCAGAAGCCGGTGCCGCGGGTCTTGGGTCCGAAGCGCGCCAGCCGGCTGAGGGGCGCCTGCACCCGCTCGGCCAGCCCGGGGAGCAGGAGGATGAGCCCGAAGGCGATGAGGACGACGATCGCCAGGGTCCGGGCCGCGCCACCGGCCAGGCCGACGCCGTTGACCAGCTGCGCCAGGGCGACGATGGCGATGGTGAAGGTGATCGCCAGCCCGAGCACGATCCCCAGCGGCCGCCGGCGGCCACCCGCCGCGCTGGCCGACAGGAGCGCAGGGAGGACCGGCAGCACGCACGGCGTGATCGCCGTGCCCGCACCCGCGACCAGGGCGAACAGCATCAGCAGAAGCATCGAGACCTCGCATCATGGCGGGTAAAGATTGCGAACCGATGAACCAGCGCCCGCAGCGGTATCGCGCCGCCCCAAGCAACTGTCGGCCTCAGCCCGACAAGTACACCCACCGGCGGGTCCCAGCGGGGGTCGGTGTACCTGCCTGGCATACACCCGGATAACGACACCAACCGGCCACCCGCCGGCGCGGTTGGTCGACTTATCGGGCCGCATCAGGGCGTGCGGCGCGCCCCGGGTCGGCGGGGCCGCGGGCGGTCGGGAGGACGGGCACGTTCACCCGCCCCCAGGCGACCCGGGCGAGGGGCGTCAGCCGCCGATGGCGGACATGCTGCGCGCCGGCTGGATGAAGCCGGCCTCGCCCACGTGGTGCTTGAGCTCCTTGCGCCACACGGCGCCGCGGATGATCTCCTCGAGCTCGTCGTCGTCGGCGCCCGCGCGCAGCGGCTCGCGCAGGTCGGTCTCGTTGAGGGAGAACAGGCAGGTGCGCAGGCGGCCGTCGGCGGTCAGGCGGACCCGGTTGCAGTCCGAGCAGAACGGCTCGGAGACCGGGTTGATGAAGCCGATGCGGCCGTGGCCGTCGGCGAAGCGGTAGACGTTGGCGGTGGCGCTCGGCTCGCGGGGCTCGGGCTCGAGCGGATAGACGCGGTCGATCTCGGCGCGGATCTCTGATCCGGTGAGCATCTTGGACTTGTTCCAGGAGCGATCGGCGTCGAGCGGCATGAACTCGATGAAGCGCACCTCGTAGGGCGTCTCCCGGGCGAAGCGGGCGAAGGGGAGGATCTCCTCCTCGGTGAAACCGCGGATGGCCACCGCGTTGATCTTGATCGGGTGGGCCTCCGGGAAGGCGGCGAGCGTCTCCAGGCCGGCCAGGACCTTGTCGAGGGCGTCGCGGCGGGTCAGCTCGTAGAAGCGGTCGCGCTGCAGCGAGTCGATCGAGACGTTGAAGCGGTTGACGCCCGCCCGCACGAGCCGCTCGGCGTCGCGGCTGAGCAGGAAGCCGTTGGTGGTGACGCTCAGGTCGTGGACGTCCTCGATGCCGGCCAGCATGGCGGCCAGAGCGGGGAAGTCGCGGCGAACGAGCGGCTCACCGCCGGTCAGCCGCACGTCGCCGACGCCCATCGAGGCGAACAGCTCGACGATCCGGGCGATCTCCTCGAAGCGCAGGACCTCGTCGCGATCCAGCCACGGCAGGCCCTCGGCGGGCATGCAGTACTGGCAGCGGAAGTTGCAGCGGTCGGTGACCGAGACCCGGAGATCACCGATCTGGCGGCCGTGACCATCCATGAGTGGAGCGCGTCCCATCACCCACAGGCTACTGAGCCCGCGGGCCCGGTTTGGGCACCCATGCAGTGCCTAGGCGCCGCGGAGCAGGCCGAAGGCGACCATGTCCTGGCGCTCGTAGGTGCCCTGCAGGTAGGAGCGCAGCACCGCCTCGCGGGAGAAGCCCGCCCGCTCGGCGACGATCTGCGAGGCGCGGTTGCCGGTCGCCGCCAGCAGGTCGATGCGCTCCATCCCGAGCTCGGAGAAGCCCCACTGGCAGGCGAGCTTGACCGCCCGCGTGGCATGTCCCTGGCCGCGGGCGTCGGCGGCCAGCCAGTAGCCGACCTCGGCGCGCAGGTGCTCCCAGGCGAAGCGCATCAGTGAGATCGAGCCCACCAGCTCGCCGCCGTCGGCGGCCACGATGGCGAAGGGGGCGCTCAGCCCGGCATAGACGGCGTCATAGCGGGCCAGCAGATAGGCGCGGGCGTCCGTCTCGCCGTAGGGGGTCGGGACCCGCGTCCAGCGCACGATCTCCGGGTCCTGGCAGGCGGCGACGAGCGCCGCGACGTCGGAGTCGCGCCACGGCCGCAGCGCCGTCGCGCCGTCGACCAGCGGATCGCCGGGCAGCACGATCCGCCGGGCCGCGCCACCGCGCCGCCGCCTCATCGCTGGGCCTCCGCCCGCTGGGCCTCCGCCCGGTGCGCCTGCGCCCGCTCCTCGAGCGCGGCGGTCAGGGCGGCCACGTCGAGGCCGGCATCCTGGGAGTCCAGCCAGCGCTCGGCCTCGCGGCGGCCACCGGCCGCCCGCAGGCCGCGATCGCCGTGCTCGGCGGCGAAGTCGGCCAGCGCGTGGGCGCGCCGGCTGGCGGCCCGCCGGGCGGGCAGGTCGAGCGCCCGGCAGTGGGCGTCGATCGCGTCGACGAGGGCCTCGATGCCGCTCGGCGGCGGGACCGAGGAGACGGCCAGCACGGGCGTGTCGCGGGCGCCCAGCGAGCGCAGGGCGGCCCGCAGGTCCGAGAGGGCGCGGATGGCCACCTGACCGAGGTCTGACTTGGTGACGACGAGCACGTCGGGGATCTCCATGATCCCGGACTTCAGGAACTGCAGCACGTCGCCCGAGCCCGGCTGGACGATGACCGCCACCGCGTCGGCGACATCGGCCACCTCGGTCTCGGACTGGCCGACGCCCACCGTCTCGATCACCACCACGTCAAACGCGCAAGCCAGCGCCGAAGCAGCCGCCCGGGTCGCCGGGGCCAGCCCGCCGAGCCGGTCGCCGGCCGCCGTCGAGCGGATGAACACCCGCTCATCCGAGGGGTCGCGCTCGATCCGCGCCCGGTCGCCCAGCAGCGAGCCGCCCGAGCGCCGGGAGCTGGGGTCGACGGCCAGCACCGCGACGGAGCGGCCCCGGCGCCGCCACTCGGCGACGAGCACGGACAGCAGGGAGGACTTGCCCACCCCGGGCGGCCCGGTGACGCCGACGATCTGCGCCGGTGCCTCGGTGCCCAGGGCGGCCGGCGCGACCGCCGCCAGCAGCTCGGCGGTCTGCGCGCGAGCGGCCTGCGTCCGGGTCTCGACCAGGTTCAGGACCGCGGGGGCGGCGCCGAGGTCGCGCTGCCCGCAGCCGTTCGCCGAGCTCGCGGCCCTCCGGGGTCAAGCCGTCGCGGCGGTGTCGACGCCGAAGCGCTCGCCGACGAGGGCCACGATGTCGGAGATCATCCGGTTGAGGTCCCAGTCCTTGGGCGTGTAGACGGCCGCCACGCCGGCCTCGCGCAGCTTGGCGGCGTCGGCCTCGGGGATGATCCCCCCGACGACCACCGGCACGTCCCCGGCGCCCGCCTGCGCCAGGGCGCTCAGCACGGACGGGATGAGCTCGGCGTGCGAGCCCGACAGGATCGAGAGCCCGATGACGTGCACGCCCTCCTGGGCCGCCGAGGAGGCGATCTGGGCGGGGGTGAGGCGGATCCCCTCGTAGACGACGTCCATCCCGGCGTCGCGGGCGCGGACGGCGATCTGCTCGGCGCCGTTGGAGTGGCCGTCGAGGCCGGGCTTGCCGACGAGGAACTTGAGGCGGCGCCCCAGCGCCTCGGAGACCCGCTCGACCTCGTCGCGCAGCTCGTCGAGATCCTCGCCCGAGATCGCCGCGGCCTCGCCGACGCCGGTGGGCGCGCGGTATTCGCCGAAGACGTCGCGCAGCGTCTGAGACCACTCGCCGGTGGTCGCGCCCGCCCGCGCGGCGGCGATCGTCGCCGGCATGATGTTCTGGCTGTCGTCGCGGGCGACCTCGGCCAGCGTCCGCAGGGCCGCCTGCACGGCGGCGTCGTCGCGCTGCGCGCGCCAGGCGTCGAGCGCGGCCCGCTGCTGGGCCTCGACCTCGGGGTCGACGACCATGATCCCGCCGTCGGCATCGGCGGTCAGCGGCGAGGGCTCCGTGCTCGTGAAGCGATTCATGCCGACGACGGTCATCTCGCCGGACTCGATGCGCCGCCAGCGGTCGCGATGGGACTCGACGAGGGAGGACTTCATGTAGTCGACGGCCTGCACCGCACCCCCGAGCTCGGCCACGCGCGCCATCTCCGTCCGGGCGCCGTCGACGAGCTCGGCGACGAGGCCCTCCATCACCACGGAGCCCTCGAAGATGTCCGGATAGTCGAGGAGGTCCGTCTCGTAGGCGAGGATCTGCTGCAGGCGCAGCGACCACTGCTGATCCCAGGGGCGGGGGAGGCCGAGCGCCTCGTTCCAGGCGGGGAGCTGGAGCGCCCGGGCGCGGGCGCCGCGGCCGAGGGTCACGGCCAGCGCCTCGAGTGCGATCCGGTAGACGTTGTTCTCCGGCTGAGCCTCAGTGAGCCCCAGCGAGTTGACCTGCACGCCATAGCGGAAGCGGCGCTGCTTGTCGTCCTGCACGCCGTAGCGGTCGCGGCCGAGCTCGTCCCACAGCTGGGACATGGCGCGCAGCTTGGCGTGCTCCTCGATGAAGCGCACGCCGGCGTTGACGAAGAACGAGATCCGCCCGAAGACGCTGCCCATCAGCTCCGCCGGCACCCGCTCGCGCACCGCATCGAGGACGGCGATCGCGTTGGACATCGCGTAGGCGATCTCCTGGACGGGCGTCGCCCCGGCCTCCTGCAGGTGATAGGAGCAGATGTTGATCGGGTTCCACTTGGGGACGTGCTTCGACCGTGTAGGCGATCGTGTCGGCGATCAGGCGCATGCTCGGGCCGGGCGGGAAGGCGTAGGTGCCGCGGCTCAGGTACTCCTTGAGGATGTCGTTCTGGGTGGTGCCCTGCAGCTGGGACTGGTCCGTGGGTGGGTCCTGGTTCTCGGCGGCCACGATGTAGAGCGCCAGCAGCCAGGCGGCGGTGGCGTTGATCGTCATCGAGGTGTTCATCTGGTCCAGCGGGATGCCGTCCAGCAGCGTGCGCATGTCGCCCTCGTGGGCGATCGAGACGCCGACCTTGCCGACCTCGCCGCGCGCCAGCACGTGGTCGGGGTCATAGCCCGTCTGGGTGGGGAGATCGAAGGCGACCGACAGCCCCGTCTGGCCCTTCTCGAGGTTGCGGCGGTACAGCTCGTTGGAGCGCTGGGCGTCGGAATGCCCCGCGTAGGTGCGCATCATCCACGGCCGGTCGCGCTCGGGCAGGCGCGCGGGTTTGGGCTCGGGCATCGCGGACATTGTAAGGAGACAGACCGCACGCGGACCGCCCCGGCACCCCGCCGGACTCGACCGGGACACCTGCGACAATCAAGCTCGAGGACACGGTCTTGCATGCCTGATCAGAGTTCAGCCGCTACTGAGCACGCGATCCTCCAGGAGATCACCGGTCCCTTGGAGAGATTGCCCGACGACGCCCTGGCGATGATCGACGCCGACTTCCCGACCTCCCTGCGGGGATATGACCGGGTGGCGGTCGACGAGTACGTGCACCAGACCCGGCAGCTGGTGGCCGAGCTGCAGGCGACGCGCTCACCGGAGGCCGCGGTGCGCCGCGCCCTGGAGCGGGTAGGCGAGCAGATCTCCGGCATCCTGCAGCGCGCCCACGAGACCGCCGAGCAGATCACCGCCCAGTCGCGTTCGGAGGCGGAGGACCGGCTCGAGCACGCACGGCGCGAGGCCGCCCAGATCAGCCAGGCGGCCGAGGACCGCGTCAAGGAGCTCGATGCCGACACCGATCGCATCTGGCTGGAGCGCCAGCGGATCGTCGCCGACGCCGAGGATCTGGCGGGGCGGCTGGTGAGCGCTGGCCAAGGTGGCCGCCGATCGCTTTCCGACCGACGAGGACGAGGACGACGGCGCGGACGACGCGGAGCGCCCGCCGGCGGACGGCCCGACAGACGAGGAGGAGGCCGCGCTGCTGGCCGGGACCCCGGTCGAGGCGGGCGCTCCCGACGATGGACGGCGTCGAGCCGACGAGGACCCGGCACGAGCCGCTGACCGAGGACGAGCTCGCCGGCGAGGACGAGCCGCTGACGGAGGAGGACGTTCGCCGGCGAGGACGACTACGCGCCGCAGGAGCCGCCGGAGCTCCGCTTCCCCGGCGACGAGGACGTCGAGGAGACGGTCGCCTTCCGGCCGCTGTCGCGCGACGAGGACGAGACGGCGATCCTCGCCGACCGCGACGCGGCCGCGACGAGGACGACGAACCGACCGGGCCCACCCAGGACCTCGCTCCGCCGGCGCCTGACGCGTTCGGGCCGGCGCCGGAGAGCGATGAGCCCCGGGCGCAGCGCGGGCCGGCCACCGACGACGACACGACGCACGTGATCCGGCCCGCCTCGCAGGCCGCCAACCGCCGCCTCGGGCGCTAGCTCGCCTTCGCTCGCCATCGGTCAGTCCTGTGCGCGTGATCGACCTCATGCACCTCGGTCGCGCGCGCGTGATCGGCTGCTGGCAGGTCGGCGACGTGCTCATCGACCCGGGACCCAGCTCCTGTCTGGACGACGCTGCTCGGGGCGCTCGGCGACGAGCGCCCGAGCGCGCTGCTGCTCACCCACATCCACTTCGATCACGCCGGGGCGTCGGGCTCGCTGGTGGAGCGCTGGCCCGATCTGCGCGTCTACGTCCACGAGCGGGGAGCCAGACACATGGCCGACCCCGAGCGGCTCTACTACTCGGCGCGGCGGCTCTACGGCGACGACATGGAGCGGCTGTGGGGCGAGATGAAGCCGGTTCCCGAGGACAACCTCGAGATCCTCACCGGCGGCGAGAGCCTCCTCGACGGCCGCTTCGAGGTCGCCTACACGCCCGGCCACGCCTCCCACCACGTCTCCTACCTCCATGAGGGCACGGCCTTCGTGGGCGACGTGGGCGGGGTGCGGATCACCCCCGACTCGATCACCATCCCGCCGACGCCGCCCCCCGACGTCGACGTCGAGCTGTGGCATGAGTCGATCGCCACCGTCCGCGCCTGGCGTCCCGACCGGCTGGCGATCACCCATTTCGGCGGCTATGACCGGGTCGACCGAGCAGCTCGACGAGCTCGGCGCCGGCTCGACGCCTGGTCGCGCTGGCCCGCCGACGGCGATCGGGAGGCGCTTCATCTGCGCCGTGCAGCAGGAGATCCTCGACCAGGGGAGCCCCGAGCAGGCCGCCACCTACCAGCAGGCGGCGCCGGTCGAGCAGCTGTACGCCGGCTACGAGCGCTACTGGAGGAAGCGGTCGCCAAATCGTCGCAGACCGGTCCCGGGCCCCCGCGGCGTCGCTATGCTGCCCGGCAGTGTCTGTGACGGTCGAGCTTCCGCGAACGGGCGTCCCCGGTGGCGGCCTCGGAGGGCCCTGGAGGGTCGTCGTGCTCAACGACGACCACAACACCTTCGACCACGTCGCCGAGATCGCTGGCGCGGATCGTGCCCGGCGTCACCCTCGCCGACGGCTACCGGATCGCCGACCGCATCCACAACCAGGGCTGGCCATCGTCTGGAGCGGCCCCCGCGAGGATGCGGAGGGCTACTGGATGATGCTCGATGACGCCGGGCTCACGCTTGGGCCCGCTCGAAGAGGGCTAGGGTCCCGGGCCCTCAGCCGGCGGTCAGGCGCCGTGGCGCCGGCGCCGTCGGGCGTTCGTCGCCGCGGCGCGCGACGGCCGGGCAGCAGCTTGGCGGCCTGGCGCGCCGGGCTGACCCGCACGACGTTCCACACCAGCCCGAGCTTCTCCAGCAGGGAGATCAGCAGACCGGTGGGGTCGGCCAGCCGCTCCCAGGTGCGCAGCCCGTGGAAGGCGGAGGTGGGGAAGGCGTGGTGGTTGTGGTGCCAGGCCTCGCCCATCGACAGCGGGGCCAGCCAGAAGACGTTGCGCGACTCGTCCTCGACGTCGAAGCGCTTGCGCCCGAAGAAGTGGCAGACGGAGTTGATCGACCAGGTGACGTGGTGCAGCAGGAAGACGCGCACGAAGCCGCCCCACAGCAGCGCGGTCAGCGCGGTGCCGAGCCCGCCGCCGATGATCCAGCCGAGCGCGAAGGGGATCGCGAAGCCGAGGACCACCCACAGGAAGAAGAGCTTGTCCATCACCTGCATCGTGCGGTCCTTGACCATGTCGGGGGCGAAGCGCTCGCGCTCGGCCGTGCCGACGCTCTGAAACAGCCAGCCGACGTGGGCGTGCCACAGGCCCTTGATGGCGCCGGAGAAGCCGTCGCCATGGCCGTGGGGCGAGTGGGGATCGCCGTCCTGGTCGGTGAAGGCGTGGTGCTTGCGGTGATCGGCGACCCAGGTGATGACCGAGCCCTGCATCGCCATCGAGCCCATCGCGGCCACGATCGCGCGGAACGCGCTGGAGGACTCGAACGCCCGGTGGGTGAACATCCGGTGGAAGCCGAGCGTGATGCCGAGCGCGGTGATCACGTAGAGGCACGACCAGCAGGACGAGCTCGAGCGGGCCGATCATGCGGTTCCACAGCAGCACGATGGCCACCGCCAGGCCGACGAGCGGCAGCGGGACGCCGATGAGGTTGACGATCTTGTGGCCACGAGACATCAGTCAGCAAGCATACGTTGCCGACGGTCAGTTTTCTCCTATCGTAGGCATGAGTATGACCGTCGGAACTTGTGTCAGCGGTATAAGGAATGCCGACCAGCCCTGGCACGAGCTTCCGCCCGAGATCGCTGAGGTCCTGCGCCCGCGCTGGACGATGTCGCCGGGGAGATGATCGAGGCGGTGGCCACCGTGCCGGCCTACTCCGCGGCCGCTCGAGGGGCCCTTCGGGGACGGGCTCCGCGCCGGGGTCCACGAGGCGCTGCGCCACTTCGTGGCCGAGATCGAAGCGGGGGGCCCGTCGAGCGTCCCGACGTCTACCGCGCCCTCGGGCGCGGCGAGATGCGCGCCGGGCGCAGCCTCGAGTCGCTGCTCAGCGCCTACCGGATCGGCGCCCGCGTCGCCTGGCGGCGTTTCGCCGCCGCCGGCGCCGCCGCGCAACTCCAGCCCGACACGCTGTACCTCCTGGCCGAATCGCTCTTCGCCTACATCGATGTCCTCTCCGCCGAGTCGGCGGAGGGCCACGCGCTGGAGCAGTCGGCAGCCGCCAGCGAGGCCCAGCTGCGCCGCCGGCGGCTGGTTCGCATGCTCGTCCGCGAGCCGCCGCGCCGACCCCACCGCGGTGGAGGCCGCGGCCGCCGACGCCGACTGGGCGCTGCCGCGCACGCTGGCGGCGGTGGCCATCGGCGGCGAGCAGCGCGAGGACGCCGCCTCGCGCCTGCCGCCGGGCACGATCAGCGAGGGGATCGGCGAGCTCATCTGCGCGCTCGTCGTCGACCCCGACGGCCCCGGCCAGCGGGCCGCGCTGGAGCGCGCGGTGGTCGGCGCGGGGGCGCGCGGCCGGCCTGGGCACGACCGTCGACTGGATCGCAGGCGCGGATCAGCTTCGGCCGCGCCCGCGCGGCGCTGGAGCTCACCGGCGACCAGCCGGCGCTGGTCCGCGCGCGCGAGAACGCCGGCGAGCTGCTGCTGCGCGCCGACCCGGGGCTGGCGCTGGAGCTGGCCGCCGACCGGCTCGCGCCGCTGGCCGACCTCTCGCCGGGCTCGCGGCGCCGCCTCACCGAGACGCTGGAGGTGTGGCTGGCCGAGCAGGGCCGGCTCGGTCAGGTGGCCGAGCGGCTGGAGATCCACCCCCAGACCGCGCGCTACCGGCTGGGGCGGCTGCGCGAGCTGTTCGGACGGACGCTCGAGGATCCCGACGCCCGCTTCTGGCTGGCGCTCGCCCTGCGGGTCGCGCCCGCCGACGGCAGCCGGGCGGCGACGAGCCGGCTAACCGCTGATCGAGGGGGCGCCGAGATCCTCGGGCGCCGGGGCCTCGGGCTCGTGGGACCGGCACCTCGGGACCGAGCGAGCCGGCGGCGATCTCGTCGGCCCAGTTGTAGGCGATCGGCACCTGGAACTTGCCGAGGTTGCGGGCGCGGAACTCGATCATCTCGGGGCCGTCCCAGTAGCGGTACCAGGTCGGTCTTGTCCGGCACCCAGGTCATCTGGGTGATCTTGTAGCGGTCGTCGTTTGAGATGTGCACCTGGTACTGGGTGGCGCCGTAGCGCAGCGCCAGCGGGGCCACCCGGGCCACCTCGGCGGCGAAGTAGTTCTGGCGCAGCACCGTCGCGTACCAGTTGACATAGACGAGATCGGCCATCGCTACGCTCCTACCTCGGCCCGGATCGCGCCGGGTCCGTCCGCGGTCTTGCCCTGTCCCTCCTCGGTGGCGCCCACGAGGATCGCGATCTTGCCGAGGTGGCGGTTGTCGCGCAGCAGCTGGTGGGCCTCGGCGACGCCCTCGAAGCCCATCGTCTGCCACAGCACGGGCCGGATCTTGGACTCCTCGATCAGCTCGTTGGCCTTGTTGGCCTGCCAGGCGTTGGCGAAGTGCGAGCCGATGATCTCCTTCTGGCGCATCCACAGATAGCGTACGTCGAAGTCCAGCTGGTAGCCGGAGGTGGCGCCGCAGATGACGACCTTGCCGAACGGCTTGACGCACAGCACGGACGTGGGGAAGGTGGCCTTGCCGACGTGCTCGAAGACGATGTCGGGCGGCCCGCCGAGCTGCTCCTCGACCGCCTTGCAGAAGCGCCGCGACTCCTTGAAGCGCGCGCGCTCCTCGTCGGCATCCTCGCCGCCCAGGCGCATCATGCCGTCGAACTCGCCGCGGTTGATGTAGGCGGTGGCGCCCAGCTGCTCGATCAGCCGGCCCTTCTCGTCGGAGGAGACGACGCCCGACCGCGTCGGCGCCGGTCAGCGCGCACAGCTGGGTGGCGAACACGCCGAGGCCGCCGGCGGCGCCCCAGATGAGGACCTTGTGGCCGGCCTGCAGCTGGCAGCGGTCGATCAGCATCCGATAGGCGGTGAAGTAGGTCAGGCCGTAGGAGGCGGCCTCCTCCCAGGCGAGGTGCTTGGGCTTGGGGAGCAGCTGCTGGGCCTGGACCTTGCAGAACTGGGCGAACGAGCCCCAGGTCGTCTCATAGCCCCAGATCTGCTGGCTGGGGGCGGCCAGCGGGTCGAGGCCGTGCACCTCCGGGTCCTCGTAGGAGGCCTGGTTGCAGTGGACGACGACCTCGTCGCCGGGCTTCCAGCGGGTGACGCCGTCGCCCGACCTTCCACACGATCCCCGAGGCGTCGGAGCCGCCGATGTGGTGATCCTCGTTGGGGTGGTAGCGGAAGACCGGACACCGGCTCGCCGAGCGCCGCCCACACGTTGTTGAAGTTCACCCCGGCGGCCATCACGCGCACGATGACCTCGAAGGCGCCCGGCTCGGGCACCTCGATCTCCTCGAGCTGGAAGGCGTCGACCGGCTCGCCCTGGCGCTCCTGGCGGATCACCCAGGCGGCCATCGTGGGCGGCAGCTCGCCCGGCTCGGTCTCAACGGTTGCGACACGGCTGACGTCTACGGCCACGCGGCGAACACCTTCCTGGTCGGGGTCCAATCGACGGAGAGGGTCGGCCAATCCTACTGGGTCGTAGCTCGCGACCGGTGCTCGCACCTGCGGCGCAGGCCTCGTGCAGCGCCTCAGGGCTGCAGCAGCGAGTTGCTCGAGCTCGGCTGCGCTTGCCGCCGATGTGCAATGACGCCGAGGCGATGTTCGACCCCCGGCTCAGCTGGGCGTCGGTGCGGCCGTGCGCGGCGGTGGAGATCGTGTAGTCGCCGGGGGCGAAGTCGACGGAGACCTGGGTGGTGCCCTGCGGGTTGATCGGAGCGGTGGAGGCGAGGGGATGCGAGCTGCCGGCCCGCGCGTGATCGACAGGGCCTCGGAGTGGCTGGCCTGGTTGGTGACGATGAAGACCACCGGTCCGGCGCCGACGACCTCCGGGGAGACGGAGATGCGCGAGTCGTTGACGTAGACGGTGAGGTTGACCGGCGTCGGCTGCCCGGCCTTGGAGGCCGCCTTGCCCCCGGCCGAGCCGCACGCGCTCACCGCCATGGCGCTGACCCCGACCGTCACGAACATCCTGATGCGCATCGTCGAGCCGGCTTTCCTCTCCTTGAAGCCCGCGGCGCCCGCCGGTGAGACGCGGGCGTACCATACCCAACCCGTGGCGTGGCGACTAGTTGCGCCGCCGGATGTCGGGCGACGAGCCCAGATGCTAGGCGGCGGCCGCCTTCAGCCGCTCCCGCCGGTGCTCGAGGCGCTCGAGCTCTGACTGGAGCTCGTCCCAGGACTCGGGCTCGACGCGCTCGTACTCCTCGCCGGTCAGGTCGCGCAGCCGACCGCTGTAGTTGTCCACGCCAGGCGGGTGTCCGCCTCGAGCTCGCGGAATCTCTCGGTATCGGATGCGATGGGAGACACGATCAGGCTCCTTCCTTTCTGTACTACGCGGCGATCCTACCCCTTGGATCAGTCGCCAAGACAATCTTCTCCGCGGCCGCGCGGGTGCAAGGCGCCGTGCAGGACGTCCGGGGCGGCGGCGTATCACCGGCGGTCATGGAGCTGCTCGACGCCCCGATCGCCACCGCCGAGTTCCTGGTCGTCGACACCGAGACCAACGGCCTGTCGGGCGACGGCTGCGAGGTGACCGAGGTCGGCGCCGTGCTCGTCGGCGGCGGCGAGCTGCACGACCGCTGGAGCTCGCTGTGTCGCACGAGCGCGCCGCTGCGGCGCGGGATCCAGCGCTTCACCGGGATCTCGCAGGCGATGGTCGACGGGGCGCCGTCGCTGGAGGAGGTCCTGCCGCCGAGCTGCGCGTCCGCCTGCAGGGTCGGGTCCTGGTCGCCCACAACGCGCCCTTCGATCGCCGGGTCCTGCGCCAGGCGTTTCGCGCGCATCGGCTTGGACTGGCCCGATCCGCCGGTCATCTGCACGGCCGCGATGGCCCGGGCGCTGCTGCCGCTGCAGCCCAAGCGGGGGCTGGGGGTCCTCGCCGACGCGCTGGGCATCGAGGTGGCGCTGGCCCACCGGGCGCTCGCCGATGCCGAGACCTGCGCCCGCGTGCTGTGCGCGCTTTTCCCGCGGCTGTGCGCCAACGCGGCGACGGTCGCCGAGGCGCTCGCGCTGCTCGACGCCCGCGCCGGCCCTCCCGGCGCAAGCCGCCGCGGCTGAGCACCCGGCTCGCGCGGCGTCCGAGCCGCCGGCGGTCGACTTCGCCACCCTGCCCCGGGACCCGGGCGTCTACATCTTCCGCGACGACCGCGGGCGGGTGCTCTACGTCGGCAAGTCGGTGTCGATCCGCAGCCGCGCTCGCGCCCACTTCGCGCCCTCCTCGCCGCCGGCGGCGTGGACGCAGCACGCCACCGTCGTCGACTACCGCACCACGCGGTCTGAGCTGGGCGCGCTCGTGCTGGAGAACCGGCTGATCAAGGAGCTCAAGCCGCCGGGCAACAAGCGGCTGACCCGCGGCGACGACCGGCTCGTCTACCTCCGCTGCCGGCTCGACATCCCGTTTCCGATCCTCGAGGTCTCGCCCGATCCGGCGTCCGGCCACGCGGTCACCATCGGGCCGGTGCGCGGGCGGCGGCTGGCCGGCGAGCTCGTCGAGCAGCTCGACTCGCTGTTCGGCCTGCGCCACTGCGGGCGGCGGCTGCCCCGGCGCGACCATCCCTCCGCCTACGGCCAGATGGGGCGCTGCCTGTCGCCGTGCCTGGGCGACCTGGACCCCAACCTCTACCGCCGGCGGCTCGACGCGGTGCTGCGCCTGTTCGCCACCGGCGAGGGCGGCCACGGCGCTGCTGCGCCACGTCGACGGGCAGATGCGCCAGGCGGCCGCCCAGCAGCACTACGAGCGCGCCGCCTCGCTGCGCCGGCGCGGCCGGCGGCTGCGCACGATCCTCGCCCGCCTGGACGGCATCCTCGAGGCCACCCACGCGCGTCCGCGTCTGATCCTCGCCCCCCATCCCTCCGCAGCCCGACGTCGAGGCGTTCTGGCTGGCCGGCGGGCGGCTGGTCGACTACGGGCCGGTCACCGACGCAGGACATCGGTCCCGCGGACGGAGCGGGCGATGCGCCACGCCGGCCGGGCCGGCGAGCTCGGCGCCCACGTCCCGCCGCACGAGGTCGACGAGGTCCGGCTGATCGGCAGCTGGCTGGCCTCGCACCCCGAGGCGCCGCAGCTGGCGCTGCGCCAGGAGCCGTCCGGCGGCGAGGCTGGCGGCGTTCCTGGCCTCAGCGCGCGAACGGCAGCTCGACGACGTCGGCCTGAACCCGTCGTCGCCGACGTGCACGCGTGAGCCCGGCGGGGCCTCGCGGCGGACGAGCGCGAGCGCGATCGCGCCCCGCGCCGGGGAGTCGGCGATGCTGGCGACCCGGCCGACGGCGCGGCCCTCGAAGGTGATCGCGTCACCGGTCGGCGCGGCGGCGCGTCAGCCGCAGGCCGCGCAGCCGGCGGTTGGGCTTGCCGCGGTAGAAGAGGCGGGCGACGGTCTCCTGGCCGACGTAGCAGCCCTTGGTGAAGGACACCGCCCGGGCGTTGAGGTCCGCCTCCTGCGGGATCACGGTGTCGTCGAGGTCGATCCCGTAGCGCGGGCGCCCGGACTCGATGCGGACGCAGTCGGCGACCGCCTCGGACACCGGGCGGGCGCCGCGCGCGGTCAGGGCCGCCGTCAGCGGCGCCGTGTCCGCCGGCCGCGCACAGCAGGTCGATGCCGAGATCGGTGCGGATGAGCGCGCACCGCGATCCCGTCCAGCTCGGCGGCGACGTGCGCGTGCTCGGCCGCGTCCAGGGCGGCGGCGCCGGCGACCGCCGCCGACTCGGGACCGATCAGCGACAGCAGGCCCCGCTCCAGCGTGCGCTTGTGCAGCTCGACGTCGTAGCCGACGCTGAAGCGGCGCACCATGTTGAACAGCTCCTGAAGGGCCACGCGCTCGGTGTCGAGCAGCAGCTCCGCGCCGGTGTCCAGGACGCGGACGTCGCCGAGCATCTTGCCCTTGGGGGTGAGGAAGGCCGCGTAGCAGCCGGTGCCCGGGGTCAGCGCCTCGACGTCGTTGGACACCTGGCCCTGGAGAAAGGACTTGGTCTGGGCACCGCTGAGCGCGAGCTTGCCGCGCTCGGAGCGATCGACCAGGCCGCAGCCGGTGGTGGCGGCGTCGTACTCAGTGCCGGTGATCGCCAGCGAGGTCACTTTCAAAAGGATAGTGCTGTGCGCCGCCGGTCTGGCTCAAGTCAGGACCGCAAGCATGCCGAAAAGAGAACTGGCCCCGAACCAGAATTCAAATTTAGGGCTACCATAATCTCTGTCATGTCAGCCAGCTCACCCGCCGATCGAGGACTACAGCAAGGCGATCTACGCCCTGGAGGAGCGCACCGCGCAGCCGGTGAGCACCAACGCCCTCGCCGAGCGCATGGGGGTGACCGCCGCCTCGGCCTCGGGGATGGTCAAGCGGCTGGGCGAGCTGGGGCTCGTCACCCACGTGCGCTACCGCGGCGTCACGCTGACCGAGGCCGGGCGCCGGGTCGCGCTCGAGGTCATCCGCCACCACCGGCTGCTCGAGCTCTACCTGGTGCGAGAGCCTGGGGGTGCCGTGGGATCGCGTCCACCAGGAGGCCGAGGTGCTCGAGCACGTCCTCTCCGAGGAGCTCGAGGAGGCCGATCGCCGCTCAGCTCGGCGATCCCACTCACGATCCGCACGGCGATCCGATCCCGACGCGCGACCTGACGCATCGACGAGCCGACCACGCGAGCCGCTGGACGCGCTCGAGCCCGGGCGCCCGCGGGCGCCTGGTGCGGGTCTCGGACTCCGATCCCGAGATGCTGCGCTACCTGTCACGAGCGGGGGATCGCGCCCGGCGACGACTTCGAGGTCGTCGAGCGCCAGCCGTTCGGCGGTCCGCTGTTCGTGCGCTTCGGCGCCCAGGTCCACGCCCTCGGCGGCGAGCTGGCGCTGGCCATGCGGGTGCAGCGTCGATGACCCCTCCGGAGCCGCTGCTCGAGCCGGTGCTCGAGTCCGCCGAGGGACCCGCCGGTCGTCCTGCCGGAGGGACCGAGCGCCGTCGACCGCCTGTTCGAGCGGGGCCGCCCGCGGGCGATGCTGGCGATGCTCGGGCCCGCCTTCGTCGCCGCCGTCGCCTACATCGATCCGGGCAACTTCGCGACCAACGTCCAGGGCGGCGCCCGCTTCGGCTATCAGCTGCTGTGGGTCGTGCTGGCGGCGAACCTGATCGCCATGCTCGTCCAGTACCTGTCGGCCAAGCTGGGCATCGTCACCGAGCGCAACCTCCCCGAGCTCTGCCGGGCGATCGTTTCCCCGCCCGGTCGAGCTGGGCGCTGTGGATCCAGGCCGAGGTGATGGCCATGGCCACCGACGTGGCCGAGTTCCTGGGCGCGGCGATCGGGCTCAACCTGCTGTTCGGGGTGCCGCTGCTCGTCGCCGGCGCTGATCACCGGCGTCATCGCGTTCGCGATCCTCGAGCTGCAGCGCCGCGGCTACCGCAGCTTCGAGCTGGCGATCGCCGCCCTGCTCGGCATCGTCTTCCTCGGCTTCCTCTACGAGACGCTGCGCATCGGTCCGTCGGCGCCGGACGCGCTGCGGGGGCTGATCCCGCACCTGGGCAGCTCCAACGCCGCCTACCTGGCCGTGGGGATCGTCGGCGCCACCGTCATGCCCCACGTGATCTACCTGCACTCGGCGCTGACCAAGGCCGCGTCCGGTGCGCAACGACCGCGAGCGCCGGCGCGATCCTGCGCTACGAGCGCGTCGACGTGATCGTCGCCCTCAGCCTGGCCGGGCTGATCAACATGGCGATGCTGGCCGTCGCCGCCAAGCTGCTCCACGTTCCCGGCCTGATGGGGACCGACACCATCCAGGGCGCTCACGCCCAGTTCGGCCATCTCGTCGGCGGCGGGGCGGCGCTGGCCTTCGCGGTCGCCCTGCTGGCCTCGGGCTCCTCATCCTCGAGCGTCGGCACGTTCGCCGGCCAGGTGGTCATGGCCGGGTTCATCGGCGTCCGGATCCCGATGCTCGTCCGGCGCGGGTCATCACCATGCTGCCGGCGCTGGTGATCCTGGCGCTGGGGGTGAGCACCACGGCGCGCTGGTGCTCAGCCAGGTCGTGCTGTCGCTTCGGGATCCCGTTCGCGCTGATCCCGCTCGTCCTGCTGACCAGCCGCCGCGAGACCATGGGTTCGTTCGCCAACGGGCGCGTGCTCAAGCTCGCTGGCCTTCACCGTCGCCGGCGCGATCACCGCCATGAACGTCTTCCTGATCGTCCAGCAGTTCGACCGGCTGAGCTGGCTGGAGTACGCTGTCGACCATGTCGCTCGCCGAGGAATTCGAGGCCATCGTCGCCGCCCAGGTCGACGACTGGACCGACCTCGAGCTCGACCTGCGGATCTTCGACGAGACCCGCTACGTCGACGCTGCGATCGTGCTCGTCACCTGCAACGCCCAGCCGTACTCCAAGCACGACTGGCACTGGCGGCTGCTGGTCGCCCATCGCTTCGGCCATGCCGCGGCGGTGCCGGCCGTCCACCTGGCGCTCAGCTGCTCGACGAGGGCGGCATCGAGCGGCGAGCTCGCGCTGCGCGAGGTGCGCACCGGCCGCGCCGAGGTCGTGCAGATGTGGGGCCGCACCGAGACCGTCCGCCAGGAGTTCAAGAAGCTCCGCGCGCAGTAGGGGCGAACGCCCGGTCAAACGTGGTCGCCACGTCGGGCGGGCGCTTGACGATGCCGAAGCGTGCCTCCCACGCCGCCCATTTCCGCAGCCGGGCGGCATCGAGCACGCCGAATCGTCCGCCGGGGCCGCGGAAGGCGGGCAGCAGTCCCGCGCAGCTCCGCCGACACGAGCGAGCCGTCGAGCCCCTTGACCTGCGACTCCAGCGCGCTGGGCGGCGGCTGCCGGATCGGCCAGCGCCGCGTCGTAGCCGCGGACGATCGCATGAACGGTGTCGCGGGCCAGCGCCGGGTCGCGGCTCAGCCCCCGGGCGCTCGCGCACAGCACCAGCTCGGGATAGGAGGGCGCGCCGTAGTTCTCGACGCGGAAGACGTGAAAGCCGGGCCGCCGGCGGCGCCAGAGTCACGCCCTCGTCGTTCCAGAACGCGGTGGCGGCCGCCACCCGGCCGGCGAGCAGGTCGCCGACCGCGTTGAAGCCGATCGTGATCGCCTTGACCGCGCCGGGCGCAGGTCGCCCGAGCCGGTGAGGATGGAGTCCAGCACCGCGGTGTCGGAGGGAGCGCCGGTGACGCCCACCGTCTGGCCGGCGAGCTGGCGGGGCTGCGGACCCGGGGCTGGGCGATGACGGCCGCCAGCGGCCGCTCGACGATCGGCAGGATCCCCATCACGTCCTCGTGCTTGACGCGGGCGAGCGCCAGGTCGTGGATGTCGAGGATGGCGAAGTCGGCGCGGCCGGTCTCCAGCAGGCGGATCGCATCGGTCGAGGCCGAGGGCGCGATCACGTGCAGCCGGACCCCCGCCGCCCGGTCATAGCCGCGCTGCAGGGCCAGGTAGATCCCGGTGTGGACGGCGTTGGGGGTGAAGTCCAGGACGAGCGTCGCCGGGCGGGCGGCGGCCCGGTGGTCGGGCGCCGCGGCGTGGTCTGAGCCGCAGGCGCACAGGCAGCCGCCGAGGAGCGCCGCCAGCGCGCAGAGGAGCATGAGACGCCGCATCAGCGGCCAGCGTAGGCGCCCTGGGGCCGCCGCGGCGTCGCGGCTCAGAGACGGACGGCGGATCGGCTGGCGATCCGGCGGGTGACCCCGCGGAGATCGATCAGCAGCTCAGCCGACTCGAGGACCTCCGCGTAGTCCACGTCGGGATGCGCCGTCACGAGCACCACCGCGTCGGCCCCCAGCTGGCTCTCGAGCGGGGTGCTCATCAGGCCATACTCGGGCAGAGCGGGGACGAAGGTGTCGTGGTAGCTCAACTGCGCCCCGCGCGTGGCCAGCAGCTCGATGATCCGCAGCGCCGGCGACTCCCGGACGTCTCCGACCCCCGCCTTGTAGCTGACGCCGAGGATCGCGACGTGCGAGCCCTTGATCGGCTTGGCGACGTCGTTGAGCGCCTGCTCGATGCGCTCGAAGCAGTAGTGGGGCATCTGCTGGTTGACCTTGCCGGCGAGCTCGATGAACTCCGTCGACATGTGGAACTCGCGCGCCCGCCAGGTCAGATAGAAGGGGTCGACGGGCAGGCAGTGCCCGCCCATCCCCGGGCCGGGCTCGAAGCGCATGAACCCGTATGGCTTGGTGGCCGCGGCGTCGACGATCTCCCAGATGTCGAGCTCCATGCGGTCAGCCAGCATCGCCAGCTCGTTGACCAGGGCGATGTTGACCGACCGGAAGATGTTCTCCAGCAGCTTGGCCATCTCCGCGGCCTCCGGTGACGAGACGCGGACGATCTCGTCGCACACCGCGGAGTAGGTGAGAGCCGCGCGCTCCGTGCACTCGGGCGTCATGCCGCCGACGATCTTGGGCGTGGTGCGCAGCGTGAAGTCCGTGCGCCCGGGATCGACGCGCTCGGGGGAGAAGGCGACGTTCAGTCCGTCTCCGACGTGCAGCCCCCGGTGTTCGAGCCGGGGGACGAGCTGCTCACGCGTGGTGCCCGGGTACGTCGTCGACTCGAGAACGACGAGCTGGCCGCGCTGGACGACGTTCCCCACGGCCGAGGCGGCCGCCACCAACGGCCCGAGGTCCGGCTCGCGGTTGTTGGTCAATGGGGTGGGGACGCAGATGAGGATGGCGTCGGCGCGCGCCAACGGCGCAAAATGAGTCGACCCCTCGATCCGATCGCGCACGGCGCGCAGACGCTCCGAGCTGACGTCCTCGATGTAGGAGTCGCCGGCCTCGATGGCTGGCCACGCGCGCCTCGTCGACGTCGACCGCGATCACCTGCTCGCCGGCCTCGGCGAAAGCGACCGCCAGCGGGAGACCCACATAGCCCATCCCGATGATCCCGACGGACATCACCGGCCAACATACACAGGAAGGGTTGCGCAATGCGGTCTGGGCCGGCCGTTGCCCGGCTGCCTAGTATCTCTGGCGAGCATGCGCCGCCGGGTCACCTTCAGCCGCAATCTCACGCTGTCGCTTTCGCGGACGTGCCGCTGCTATTGCAAGTACTGCGCCTTCGCGACGCATCAGACGCACCTCCATGCTCCCGAGGAGGTGCTGGAGACGCTCGATCGTGCGGTCAGCCGCCATCGCGCCAAGGAGCTGCTCGTGCTCACCGGCGAGCTGCCCGAGCACAACAAGGGCGTCGCCGCCCGGCTGGCCGAGTACGGCTTCGATGACTTCGTGGCCTACGTCGTGTGGGTGTGTGAGCAGGCGCTCGAGCGCGGGCTTTTGCCCCACACCAACCTCGGGGTGCTCGATCGCGACGATCTCGCCCGCCTGCGCGAGGTGACCGCGTCGCAGGGGCTGATGCTCGAGTCCGTCTCCGAGCGGCTGATGGAGACCGTGCACGCCGGCTCGCCGACGAAGCATCCGGTCCACCGGATCGCCACCATCGTCGCCGCCGGGGAGCTGAAGATCCCCTTCACCAGCGGGATCCTCGTGGGCATCGGCGAGACCGAGGAGGAGCGGATGGCCTCCCTCGCGCAGCTGGCCCAGCTGCACGCAGAGCATGGCCACCTGCAGGAGGTCATCCTCCAGAACTTCGTCCCCCACGACAGCTACTACGGGCGCGAGCCCGCCGACATCGCCTCGCAGGCCGCCGCCGAGTACTGGCGCACGGGCGTGGCCGACGGCCCGCAGAACGACGCCCCCAAGTGGGCCTGCCCGGTGTCGCTTGAGGACATGAAGCGGCTGATCGCCGAGGCCCGGCGGCTGATGCCCGACATCGGCATCCAGGTCCCGCCCAACCTGTCGGACTGGTGGCCCGAGCTGGTGGCCGCCGGGGCCACCGACCTGGGCGGGCTGAGCGCCAACGGCGACCACATCTCCCCCGAGCACCCCTTCCCATCGCCCACTCAGGTCCGCAAGCGCCTGGCGCAGGACGGCTACGCGCTCTCCGAGCGGCTGTGCGTCTACCCGGAGTACATCGACTCCGAGTGGGTGGCCGCGCCGGTGCTCGATGTCATCACCAGCCGCTACTGGTCGTTCATCCCCCGCAAGGGGAGCGGCCGCCGGTCAGAGCTCCACGTCGCCGACGACACCGCCCCCCGGGCCATCGAGCGGGCGCGCGACGGCCGGGCCCTCTCCGCGGATGAGCTGACCGCCCTGTTCGCCGAACGCCGTCCCGCGGTGATCGAGGACCTGCGCGCCGCCGCCGACGAGCTGCGCGCCCGGCTGGCCGGCGACACGGTGACCTTCGTCGTCAACCGCAACATCAACGTCTCCAACGTGTGCATCGTCGGCTGCGCCTTCTGCGGCTTCGGGCAGTCCAAGCGCTCGCCCGACGCCTATCAGCACACCGAGGAGGACTTCGCGGCGCGCGTCGCCGAGGCGCTCGAGTTCGGGGCGACGGAGCTGTGCATCCAGTCGGGCATCCACCCCGACTGGGATCTCGAGGACTACCTGCACTGGCTGCGCTTCGCCAAGTCGCTCGCCCCCGAGCTGCACCTGCACGCCTATTCGCCGATGGAGGTCGCGCACATGTGCGACGTCTCCGGGCTGGCTCCCCGGGAGGTCTTCGCCCGCCTCAAGGAGGCCGGGCTGGGGTCGACCCCCGGCACCGCCGCCGAGGTCCTGCACGACGGCGTGCGTGAGCGCATCTCGCCCAACAAGCTGCCGGTGGCCCGCTGGGTGGAGGTGATCGAGGCCTCCCACGCGGAGGGCATCCGCTCCACCTCGACGGTCATGTTCGGTCACATCGAGGAGCCCGCCGAGCTGGCCGAGCACATGCGCGTCGTCCGTGAGCTGCAGGAGCGCACCGGCGGCATCACTGAGTTCGTGCCGCTGTCCTTCATCCCCTTTCAGACGCTGCTGGGCCGCGCCCATGGAGTCCAGGAGATCAGCCGCGAGGAGAACCTCAAGCACACCGCCGTCTTCCGCCTGGCGCTCGGCGAGACGGTGCGCAACGTCCAGGCCTCGTGGGTCAAGATGGGCCTCGAGACCGCCACCGAGGCGCTGCGCTGGGGGGTCAACGACCTCGGCGGCACGCTCATGGAGGAGTCGATCAGCCGCATGGCCGGCAGCTATCACGGCGTGCGCCTGGAGCCCTCGGACCTGGTCGGCGCCGCCCACGCGGCGGGACGCCCCGCCGCCGAGCGGACGACCCTCTATGAGATCCGCCGGCGCTACGAGCTCGCGCCGGCCGCCGCCGCGTGACCGCACAGCGGCGATGAGCGCCGAGCGGCCGCCGTCGCTGTTTGCCGGCGTCGAGCCGCTCGAGGTGTTCGTCGAGCTGCTCGCCGACCTGGACACTGACACCTCCTCGACGGACTTCTACGACCGTATCTGCGAGGCCATCTGCCGGCTGACCACGATGCGGCGAGCCGCGATCTTCATGGCCGACTCGGCCCGGCGGCGGGTGTACGTGGTGGGCGCCCATGGCACCTCGTTTCGCGAGCTGATGAACCTGCAGCCCTCGCCGACGCTGCTCTCCACGCCGATCGCCCAGCGGGCGCTGCTCGAGGATGAGGTGGTCGTCGTATCGGAGGGCATCGAGGCCCAGGTGCCGGCCGAGTACGCCGAGCTGTTCGGGATCACCACCCTGGTGTGCACGCCGCTGAGCGCCGCCGGCCACGCCTACGGCGTCATCTGCGCTGACCGGGGCGGGGGCCGCTTCGACCTCACCGACGGGGAGCGTCACCTGCTGTGGACGCTCGGTAAGACGGCTGCCCTGGTCGCCACCGCGCGCAACGCCACCCGTCAGCAGGAGCGCACCCGGCAGCTCGGCGAGCGCCTGGAGTTGGCCCGGGAGATCCACGAGCGGGTCATGCAGCGCCTGTTCGGGGTGTCGCTGGCGCTCAGCGCCGAGCGGGCGCTGGATCCTGATCAGCGCGAGCGCTGCCGGGTGGAGATGCAGGAGGCTCTCTCGGATCTGCGCAGCGCGCTGGAGCGCCCGCTGGCCCCGGTGGCGCTGAGAACCGCGACCACGCTGGCCGCCGAGGTGACTCGGGCGGGGCAGATCGATGCCTCCGCTCCCGCCGCGCTGCCGCTGTCGGTCGACTGGCCCGCCGAGGTGGAGGTGCCCGCCGCGGTCGAGCCCCTGGCCCAATCCGTGTTCGCCGAGGCGCTGCGCAACATCGCCAAGCACGCCTCGCCGGCGCGGGTGGAGGTCATCGTGCGCTCGGAGGCCGACACCTTCACCCTGGAGGTGCGCAACGACGGCGTGTCCGCGGGGGCTCGGGGGGCGGGCATGGGCCTGCGCCTGGCGGCGTTCGAGGCGCTGCAGCACGGTGGGATGGTGGAGTTCGGGACCGACGAGCCCGGCCACTGGCGCGTGCGGCTGGTCGTGCCCATCGCCGAGGTGGAGGCGGGATGAGCGAGCCGGGGCGGGAGACGTCGCTGGACGGGCGCCAGCTGCGGGTGCTGGTCGTCGACGACCACGATGTCGTGCACTGGGGCTTTCGCGTGCTGCTGGGCGAGCAGCCGTGGGTGCAGCGCTGCCTGGCCGCCCGGACGGGTGCGGAGGCACTCGCGCTGCTGCCCGGCCTGCAGCCGGATGTGGCGCTTGTCGATCTGTTCCTCTCCCAGGAGTCCGGCGCCGACGTGTGCGCGTCGATCCGCAAGGCGTCGCCGTCCACCCGCGTGCTGCTCATCTCCGGAGCGGGGCGGATGTCGCCCGCCGCCGCGCGGGCGGCCGGCGCCTCGGGGTTCGTCTCCAAGGACTGGGACGCGGGCGAGGTCGCGCGCGCGGTCCGCATGGTGGGGCTGGGGATGACGGTGTTCGCGCCCACCGCCGAGCAGCCCGTGCCGCTGCTCTCCGAGCGCGAGCGCGAGGTGCTGGAGGCGATCGCCGCGGGGTCGACCAACCGGGAGATCGCCCAGGCGCTGTTCCTGTCACCGCACACGGTCAAGGAGCACACCAGCGCCCTGTATCGCAAGCTCGGCGCCCGCAACCGCGCCGAGGCGGTCCAGCGGGCGCAGCGGATCGGCCTGCTCGCCTGAGCGCGGCCGCGGAGCGCGTCAGGCGCGGGGATGCTGGAGAACGAGCACGCGGGTGTGCATCCCCCGGTACAGCCACGTCAGGATCGGGTGAGGCCCGTAGCGGGCGATCAGCCGAGAGACCGTGCTGACCGCGGCCGAGCCCTCGATGAACTCCCGCTCGGCCCAGGTCACGCTGTCGAACACACGGCTGGCGCGCAGGGTCCACTCGGCCGCCGTCGGGTACGAGGCGCCGGTCTTACAGAACTGAACGTTCCGCAGCGCGATCTCGGTGGATGACAGATGCTCCTGCCAGGTGTTGCGGACGCCGAGGCGTGCCCAGAACCGGAAGTAGGCAAAGCTCTGGAAGCGGCCGCCGAGAGGCACGAACATGTGTGGCTCGATGGGGCGCCACCGGCTGGGGAAGACGTGGATCGACAGTCCATCCGGCCGCAGGACCCGGGCGATCTCCGTGAGCGCCCGGCCGGGATCTGTCACATGCTCCATGACCGCGGTCGAGTACACGAAATCGAACTCATTCGCGGCGAAGGGGAGGGTGTAGTCGGGCGGTTGGACCCATCTGAGGTAGTCGACTGACACCGACCCAGGGACATGTGAGGTGAAGCTCTGGTCGATTCCCCACGCGTCGTAGCCGTGGGACCGGAACTCGGCGACATGGCGTCCCGCTCCGGCACCGAAGTCCAGGACGCGCGCCCCGGCGCTCAGCGGATGAGCCGCCGCTCGGGCGATGTGCTCGAAGATGGGCACGACGCGCTGGGACACTGGAGGCAGCCAATCGCTGCCTGCGCGGATCGTGATGTTGTCGCGGACAGCCAACCCCGGGCCCGCAGCTTCCCTATCCGCGCCGCCTGAGCGCGAGGCCACCTCCGCAGCCCAGCAGCAGGACGAGCGCGCCCCCGCCGGCGAGCGGCAACCAAGAGCTCGATCCGACCTCGTTTGCCTGGGTTCTCGCCTGGCGAGCGGCCTCGGTGGCGACGGTGACGGGCGCGCCGGTGGTGCTCGTCCCGTGATGAGCTGATCGGCGCTGGTGGTGAGCGCCCCGACGGGCACGTGTGCTGCGGTTGACCGCCGCGGACCCGGTCCTGGGGGTGGGGGTGGCCGTGGCGCGACGCGACGCGGACGGGGTGACTCCCGAGCCGAAGGTCGGCGCCGCTCCGGAGCCGGAGCCGCGACTTCCGCCTGAGGTCTCGCCACGAGCACTCGTGATCGGGATCTCATACTGCTTACCGGCGGGCGAGCGCGGGTCGATGTGCACGCCCGGAGCGGGCCCGGTCGACGCGAGGGCCGGCTGCCCGGATACCGCACTTGCCCCGACCAGGACGGCTGCGAGAAGAGCCCGCATCGAGCTCAGCGTAACACCGGTCAGCGTTCGTTGCGCAGAGCGCCCAACGGATTCGCGGCCAATGCCGCCAGACCCGGTTCCCGGGGAGCGAGCCGCAGGGCGTGCCTGTAGTAGGACCTCGAGGCTCCGAGATCTCCTGCCCGGGCCTCGAGGTCGCCGAGCAGCGTCCAGGTGACGAACGTGCCGGGCGACTGTCGGGCGGCCTGCAGCAGCGTGCTCCGCGCCTTCGCCGCTTGATCGAACCGAGCCTCCCCGGCCGCCTTGACGTAGTAGGCGTCAAGGTTCGCGCCGTCGAGCCGCAGGACCTGCTGTGCGTCCCGGATCGCCGCCGCGGGGTCGGGCGCCAGCTGTGCCCGCGCCCTATCCAGGTAATGCCGGGACAGTGCCGCTTGTAACAGGCTCGCGCCGCCGACCGCCAACAGGAACACCGCGCCGGCTGCACCCATCAGCGTCCACAGATCGCGGCCGGCCCGCGGCCCGACGCGCTCTCCGTCGGGGTCGCCGATCCGGCACAGCGCCGCCACCGCGCACAGCGCGATCGCCGTCACGCCCGGGAGCAGGTGCATCCAGTCACCGCTGGTATCGACGAACCACACCACGGCGACGCCGGCGGCCGCGACGAGCGTGGTGCGGGCGCCTGGGGAGCGACGGGCCAAGGCGCGAAGCCGCCTGGCTCCCAGCACCACGCCGACGAGCGCCAGTGCCAGCAGCACTGCGCCCACCACGCCGAGCTCGGACAGCGTCTGGAGCTCGATCGAGTGCGGATTCTGGATCGCCTCCTGGGTTCGGCGGTGCAGGAAGTAGCTCTCGGGATAGTTGCCCGCGCCCACACCCGCCAATGGATGAGCGCGGAAGGCATCCCAGGCCACGCGCCAGTAGTCGTAGCGGTTGCCGGCTCCGGAGAACAGCCGTGTCTGAGCGCTCGCGCTCAGCGCGACGGTTGAGTCGGAGAGGTGCACGAACGCGTTCCACTGGCGGTCAAGCGTGTGCTCGAGCGACGACGCGCGGACGACCCCGGCCAGCACCGGGGCGGCGACGGCGAGGACGGCCGCGGCCGTCGCGGCCCGGCGCAGCCCGGTGCTGGCCGCGCCCCCCCGGCCGTCAAGGGCGTTGGTCACGGCGATCAGCAGTCCCCACGCCAGCCCCGTTACAACCGCGGACAGAAGAATCGCGATGACCGCACGGTGCGCCACCGACGGGGGCAGGGCGCTGAGATCGCCGCTCGAGTAGACGCGCATGACCGGTCCCGCCGCGGCGGCCACCCCGCCGGCGACGATCGCCAGCGCCAGCACGCGCCGGCGAAAGCCCGGGATCACGGCCAGCGCCACGAGCACGGCGACGAAGGTGGCCACGGCCGCTCCGCGGGACTGCGAGAGCAGGGCCAGGCTCGCCATCGCCACCGTCGCCGCCGCCCCTAGCGCGGCGAGCAGCGGCTGTCGGCGCTCGGCGACCGCGAGGCTCAGCCAGCATCCCATCGCGAACACGCATCCCTCGCCGTTGATGTAGCCGAGAGGGGAGTTCAGGCGCCCGGCGATGAACAGGGTGCTCGGGTTGCTCCCGAGCATCCGGATGAGCACCGTGATGGCAACGATGGTGATCCCCGCACCGGCGGCGATCAGCAGGGCGTCAGCGTGACCCTGTCGGCTGACGAGCACGGTCAGCAGAATCAGCAGCGCGGCGTAGGTCAGCCAGAGGTTGGCGCTGACGCCGGCCAGCTCTGCCGCATCGGCCCAGCTCATCGACAGCAGCGACCACAGGCCGAGGCCGGCGATGCCGACCAGGGTGAGCGTCACCGGCAGCGTGAAGCGCGGTGGGCGGGCCATCGTCGCCATCGCGGCCGTCACCACCAGCACCAGGCCGATCGGAACCCAGATACCCACGTCGTAGTAGGCCGAGAACAGCGGACTGAGCCCGGCACCGAGGCCGATCAGGGCCAGGCAGGCCGCCCGGAGGTGGCGCGCCCACGCGGGGTGTGACGGCGGCTCCCGGGCCTTGTCGAGTATCTCGGCGGAGCCGGCTCGGTCAAGGGGAACGGCGTCCTCCAGCGCAACGATGGCGGCTGCCGCACAGACCACGAAGGCCAGGACGATGTAGACGAGCGTGGAGGATCCAGCCTGGCTGGCGGCGATGACCAGCGCGCTCACCAGTGCCTGGGCGCTGCCGAGGACCAGCGCAACCCGCCCGGGGGTTCGCATCCGCTGGCGCGTCCGATGGGTCAGGTGATCCCGCCCGCCGGTGAGGACCGAGACTCCGCGGCGCGTGCGAGAGACGATCACCAGGCAGGTGTCAACGGCCGGAATCCCCACCAGGAGGAAGCCCACCAGCAGAGCCTGCGACGACGGCTGCGCGCTGCGCGCCGCTCCGATGGCCAGGACCGCGACCGCGAATCCAAGTGGCATGCTGCCGCCGTCGCCGAGAAAGATGCGCGCCGGGGAGCTCAGATTGTGAGGCAGGAAACCCAGGCACGCCCCGCATAGAGCGGCACTGCCGGCCGCGACCCACACGGCGCCGGTCATCAGCGACAGGACGCACACCCCGGCCGACACGATGAGCGCCATCGTGCTCGCCGCCCCGTCCATGTTGTCGAACAGGTTGAACGCGTTGACCACCGCAACCACCCAGATGCCGGTGACGGCGATATCCAGTGCCCCCCCGGACCCCAATCGCCAGCCGAGGCCGTCCGCCGAGAGAAGCGCACCGAGGACGAACTCGACCACGACCCGCAGCCTGGGAGACACCGTCAGCCGGTCATCGATCGTGCCGAGCACCAGCATCACCGCCACGCCGCCCAGCAGCGGCAGCGTCCATTCCGGATGACCTGCACCGATGGGGAGCGTGAGGGCGAACGCGAGCATGACCGCCGCCCCGCCGAGGTAGGGCGTCGGTTTCGCGTGACCCTTATAGCCGCGCGGCAGGTCATAGAAGCCGAATCGGGCCGCGGCCAGGACCGCCACCGGTGTCGTCACGTAGGCGAGCGACGCGGCAAGCCCGATGGCGACGAACAGCCTTGCCCAGAGAGGGAGGTCCACCGTGGAGCAACGGTAGGGGAATCACGTCCGGAGCGTGGCCGCGCCGCCGGCCTGTGGGTTCCCGGCATTTATCTGACGGCCGGCTCGGTCAGCAGCCCGCGGAGCCCACCGCCCCGGCGCAGGAAGGGAGTCTCGACGAGTCGCCACGAGAGCTCCGCGAGCACGAGCGTCGTCCCGAGGACGAGTGGAACCCGCTCGGACGCCATCAGCGGACGCGCCACCACGGATATCGGCCAGTGGAAGAGGTACACGGCATAGCTACGACGCCCCAGCCACACGAGCACCGCGGAGCTGAGCGCGCGTGCGAGCAGCCCGGTCCGCCCCATCACGATTGACCCGATGACCGCCGCAGCGGCGAGATACACGGCCGGTAACGCGGCAAACAGCGTCAGCGCCGAGTTGGCATCGGCGAAGACGAAGGCGATCGCGAGCACGACTATCGCGATGGCGGCCACCCCCGGTCTGCGCAGCAGCCGGGCGACGCCCCCGGGTGCGACGAGCGCGAGCCCCAGCGTGGAGCCCACGAGCAGGGGGACAGCACTGAAGAGCGGGAAGTCGTACGTGACGCCGACGGAGGTGCCCAACAACAGCGAGCGCCCGACATGATCCTGGACGAGCGCCGAGAGCAGCAGGCAGACGACGATGGCGACCGCGCAGGGCGCGATCAGCCAGCCGGGGGGCCGCCGGCGGACCGCGGCGGCGACGAGCACCGGCCAGATCGCGTAGTACTGGGCCTCCACCCCCAGTGACCAGGGATTGGTGAACAGCGAGAAGCCCCGGTGCATGAACAGCCAGTACTTGACGTCTTCCAGATAGACGGAGGAGACCAACGCGTCCAGGACGGTCTCGAATCGATATGTGTCGGTCACCACGGCCAGGCCGACCGCCAGCACCGCACCGACGACGAGCGCCGGATAGAGGCGGAACATCCGGCGCCTCCAGAACCGTCGAACATCAAGCGATCCCGTGGCCGACAGCTCACGGACGATCAACGAGGTGATGAGGAAGCCGGAGAGCACGAAGAAGATCGGCACTCCGATGAAGCCACCCGTCGGGCCGCCGAGAAGCAGATGGTGAAAGACGACCAGACCCGCCGCCAGGGCTCGCAGGCCGTCCAGGCCGGGCTCGTATCCCAAACGAACCTCCGGGCCCGCGGTGGGGATCGCGGCGGCGGCGGGCACCGCAGCATCATGACGCCTGGACGCGACGTCGAACGCACGGCGGCTCACGGCGCTCAGGCAGTTCGTAGGCTAAGCGCGACCGCGCAATCCGCGGAAAGATCAAGGAGAGTCTCTGTGTCAGCCATCCGATCGCGCCTGACGTACGCCAACGTCACGTCCACGCTGGCGCTCTTCATCGCCCTCGGCGGCTCCTCGCTGGCAGCGATGCATGCCGGTGGGCGCAATCCCAACGGCCGGCGCTCGCCGGCGCTCGCCGCCTCGCGTACGGGAGTTGCGGCCCGGCCACGAACTCTTCTCGGGAGCGCGCGAACGGTTCAGGGTCACCGTTCCGCAAATGGGACCCGAGGACCACGGGGCGCCACCGGACCCCGAGGCCCGGTCGGGCCCCGAGGGGGTCGTGGCCCCAAGGGCGACGCCGGCGCCGAGGGCCCCGCGGGGCCGGTGGGCGCGACCGGGGCAAGCGGGGCTCAGGGCGATATGGGACCGGTGGGTACAACCGGTCCAAGCGGTGTCAAGGGCGATACCGGACCAGCCGGCGCGACCGGTCTGACCGGAGCCAAGGGCGACACCGGAGCCAAGGGCGATACAGGCGCCACGGGAGCGAGGGGGGCCACGGGAGCGACGGGCGCCACGGGTCCGGCCGGGCCCAGCGACGTGAATGCAGCGCCGGCCGGGACCCAGCAATCAAACGCGGCGACGTTCTCCTTCGGCGGCGCCCTCCGTGTAGCCATCGGCCAGGAGGCCAACCAGGGGGGAGGATGCTGCCCGCTGCCGGGCGCGGGACTCGTGGAGGTGGACTCCGGAACGGGGCGCACGACCCAGCTCACGCACTACAGGTATGGCTCGACGATTACCAGCACCGGACCCAACTCGAACGTGTTCGAGTATTACCTCGGGTCACCGGGTGCCGGCCAGCCGCAGCTATCCGTCCGCAGCAATGGCAGCAACCTGGGGGCCTCAGTCCAGGCGCGTAACGCCACTGACACCAATGGCATCGAGCTCACCTACGGGGATCCGATGCGCCCGACCATGGGACTCGAGGACGACGACAAGGTTCCGGGGGCGGTGCTGGCGATCGACAATCCGCAGCCGAGCGGATCGATCGTGTTCGCGACGAAGACGAACGGCGTCATCGATGATCACGTCACGCTCGCCAACGACGGCACCCTGTCAGCCGACGGCAACGTCAGCTTTGGCGACGCGGCGAGCGACAAGGTCCTGTTCCACGGGGCGACGACGAGCGGCGCGCAGGGCACGGACCCCGGTGCGCTCAACAGCGCTCTGGTCGCCGCCGATGTCACTACCCCCACTCAGGTGGCCATCCAGATCGATGATGACCGGACCGCGATCAACATGCTTCGCAACGCGCTGCTGCAACAGGGCCTGATCGGGTGACGGCGGGCTGCCAACCGTCAGCCGGCGGCACCCACCAGCGCGAGGCTGGTGACGTTGGAGCCGAGCTTGGTCGCCCAGGGAAGCTCGCCCAGTGGCGCGACTTCGATCGCGGCGCCCTCGCGTCGGAGCCGTGACACGGCGCGCCACGGTCCCGCGATGACCGAGCCGTTGCTCCACAGCGGTTCGCCATCGGGAAAGAAATCGTGCAGCAGGATGCTCCCTCCGGGATTCAGGATGCGCAGGGCCGCACACAGTTCGCGGTAAACCGCCCCGGCCGAGTGGTCGCCGTCGAGGAAGATCAGGTCGTAACGGTTCTCTGCGGATTGCATGAAGCTCGTCGCGGAAGCGCGGGTGAATTGAACGTAGTCGTCGAGTCCCAGGCGGTGGGTCGCCTCAGCCGGGGAGTAGGTGGCACCGTAGTGGTCCCACGGTCGCGTCACCGGATCGTTGACGTCTTCGATATCGACGCTGACCAGCTGTCGGGACGTCGCGCGATCCTCTTCGGCCAGTCGCCGGAGCGCGAGCCCGAGGTGAGTGGTCGAGGCACCGATGTGCGTTCCGACCTCGAGGATGGCCCGCGGCTGCAGCCGCCGGACGAGGTAGTAGAGCGCCCGGCGGTCGCCCGGATTGACGCCTCCCGCGTCCGCCGTGATCTGCACCTCACGCACCAATGCCTCGACTTCCTCCCATTCACCGGCCGGGACGTCCGTTGGCGAGAGCGTGATCTCGTGGGCGCGAGCGAGCATGCCGCTGGGAGCGTCCAGACTCGGCGTTCGCAGAAAATCCCATCGCTCAGCCGGTGCCCGCTTAGCTCGTCCGGCCGCGAATCTGAGTCGCTTCTTCCAGCGGTCGTTGACGCTCACCGGACCGGGCATCGTCGGGCGCAGCGTAGCGGAGCGGGGTAATCTCAGATCCGCTGCGCGTCGGTCCCGCTGTCGACGAGGATCCAGGAGGAAGGTCGCCGAGTGAGCCGGCCGTCGAATCGAAACCCAGTGAAGATGCGCCGCGTCCGGCGATGGCTTGGCTGGGTGCCGCTGGCCCTGATCGGCGGCGCCCTGCTGGGCGGGTGCGGGAGCGCGGCGAAGCCCCACTCGACCACATCGACCGCGGTCGTGACCTCACCGGCACAACCAGCGCCGAGCCTGGTCACAGCGCAGCAGGTGGGCGCCGCACGCACCGGATCCCCACTGCGAGCGGCGCTGGAGTGGTGGCAGGCGATGCAGTACGGCGACACCCTGACGGCGAAGACCCTGACCAGCCCGGCGGCGATCTCCTCGGTACAGGGGCCGGCGGAGTTTGGCGTGATCGTCGCTGCCGCGGGACCATCGCTTCCGGGGTTCCGCCCGGTCAGCACATCGCTGGTCGGCCACCGGGCCGTGGTGCGCGGAATGGAGCTCAGCTACGCCTCGCCGCCGAGCCGCAGACTCGTCGCGCAGTACCCCGTCACGCTTATCCTGACTGATGCACACGGACGCTGGCGGGTGGATGATCTCAGCGTGGTGCTCAAGCTCTATCGGCAGGTCGTCGCTCAGCAGCAGGGCAAGGCGGGAAGCTGATCCTCCGCGAGCGTGCCCCCGGCACAAGGGTGCTGGTCCGGGCCCGCGCGGGTATGGTGACACAGCCGCTGGTCTGGACGTTCGCCTGCGCGCTCGCCCTGGAGCCGTTCTGGAGCTCCCAATTTCCCGTCGCGCCCCAGCTCACGGTCGGGCGTGCCGCGATCGTCTTGGTGGCGGCGCTGGCGGTGCGGGAGGCGCTCCGCACGGATCGGCTCAGGACCCCGCCGGCTCTGCTGATCGTTTTCCTGGCCGGCGTGGCGGGGCTCTGGTCCTGGGTGATCGTCAGCTCCGAGACGTGGGGTTGCTTCTGCACCGGAGCGGCGTACGGGTTCTCGGAGATGGCCGCCGTGGCGGTCCTCGCCGCGCTGGTCCCGTTCTTGGTGACCGGCTGCGCGCCTGCTCTGCTGGTCGGGGCAGCCGTCGGGGGGTTGGTGTCCGCCCTGCTGGCTGTCGCGGGGATCCATGACGTCCACACCGGGGTGCAGGCGGTGGACACCTATGGGTCGCGTCTCTGGGGCGCGAACGGTAACCCGAACTTCCTCGCTCTCGCGGTCGCCCTCTGCCTACCGATTCTGCTCGGTTTCCGGGCCGGGCGTCCGCGCATGAGGGCGGCCGTCGAGTATGCGGCCCTCGGGCTCGGCCTCGTGGTGATCGCGCTCACGTTCTCCCGCGGCGGAATGCTCGCCGCTGGGATCGGGGTCGTCGTGGTGCTCCTCCTGCGAGCGCCGGACCGTCGCCGCCGTCTCATGGTCGTGGCGGGTGTGGGGCTGGCCGCCCTGGCCGGCGTGCTCCTGTATCCGGCGTTCCAGCGAGCCCGGCTGAATTCGGATTTCCCTCAGGCCGACAAACAGGTGGCGGTCGACCGGAGCGGATGGGACACCAACGAGATCGGGCTGGTGCCGGTGGGGGGATCTCGGCTGTCCGACGTCCCGCCGGGCAGCCTCAAGGTGACCACCTCGTCCTCCGGTCAGGGCGTCAGCCACGGCCTCGGTCGCGTGCAGGGCGGCGGCATCGTCCGTCTGACCTTCCGGGCGCGCTCTGACCTGACAGGACTCGCCTTCGCGTATGGCCTTGCGGATGCGCGTTCGGCCGATCGGCCGACGATTCGAACCGCCTTTCTGTCGCCCGTCTGGCGTAGGTACTCCGTGGCGTGGCATCCGCCCCGCACCGCCGGCAGGGCAGCCGGCTTCTTCTGGCAACTCGGGGGCGCAACCAGCTTCCAGATCGCCGATGTACGCAGCCGGCTGGTTCCTGCACGCGCCGGCGGGCTCAGCTCGATCTCGACGCACCTGCTCGGCGCCGTCCCGGGCCAGAGTCCGGACAAACTCGCCGAGTCCCGGTACGTCAAGAGTCGGCTGTCAGACTTCCGAGAGGCGGTCCACGCGTTCGCCAGCGAGCCGATCCGGGGAATCGGCTTTGACACGTTCCCGCACTACGCGGTCAGACACGCCGACTACGGCGCGCAGGCGACTCATAACGAGTACATCCGGATCCCTGCTGAGCTCGGGGTGGTCGGAGCGTTGCTGTTCGCGCTGGTCGTCGGCGCGATCGTGGCCGCGCTCGCCGCGCTCGGGCGCCCGCGGGCGGACTGGCACGTCGCGGCCGTCGGCACGCTGGCCGGTGGGGCGGTGGGCCTGCTGTTCGTCAACGGGCTGGAGGCATCAACCGTCGCGCTGCCCCTGGCAGTGGCGGCCGGGGCGATCTGCGGTGCGGCGAGGCCTGCCGCTGTGCCGACCGGGGATCCGGGATCAACGTGAGCCCTCCCGTCCGGGTGCTCCAAGTCCTCATGTGTGACACGTTCGGCGGAACCGAGGTCATGGCCTGCGAGCTGGTCGAGCGTGCCGACCCCGCCCTCATCCGCAGCACCCTCGTGACCCTCGGCCCGCCCGGCCCGGTCGCGGCCCGGCTGGCACGCCGCGGGGTCCCGGCGCGGTCTCTCGGACAGCGCGGCACTGCACTCGCCGTCTGGCGACTCGCGGCAATTCTGCACCGTGAGCAGTTTGACGTGATCAACGTCTACGGGTTGAAGGCGAGCCTCGTGGCACGTCTGCTCTCGCGCGCGCTGTCGCCCACCTCCACCTTCATATGCGGGGTGCGGGGGCTGCACGTGACGGAGGTCGAGTCGATGCGGAGCGCCAAGTCGCTGACGGCGATGGCGCTCGAGCGGTCAGCCGCCCGGTTCGTGGACATCTATGACGCCAACTCGCTGGGAGCGCTGAGACTGCTGCGGCGGCTCGGTGTGCCCGAGCAACAGCTGCGGTACATCCCCAACGGCATCGACCTGTCCGCGTGGCCCGCCGTCCAGCGCCCACGCCCGGCTGCCCCGACACTGCTGTGCGTGGCGCGCTTCGTGGCGCGCAAGCGCCAGCTTGACCTGGTGGAGGCGATCGGCATCCTGCGCGACCGGGGAGTCTTTCTGCGGTGCATCCTGGCCGGGGATGGCCCCACCCGCGATCGTGTCGCCGCTCGCGTTCGGCAGCTCGACCTCGCCGACCGCGTCGAGATGCCGGGCAGCGTGCAGCGCAGCGCCGTGACGAGCCTGATGGCGCAGGCGACTATCTTCAGCCTTGTTTCGACCTGGGAGGGGATGGCGGGCACCGTGATGGAGGCGATGGCGAGTGGGCTGCCCGTGGTGGGCACGGATGTCAACGGAATCTCTGACCTCGTCATTCCCGGCGAAACGGGGCTCCTGGTCGAGCCCGGCCGACCGGCTGCCATCGCTGCCGCGCTCGAGCAGCTGATCGCGGATCCCGAGCGGGCCGCCGAGATGGGCGCCCGCGGACGCGCGCGCGTCGCCGGAGACTTCAGTATGTCGGCCATGGTGCACGCCAAGCAACAGCTCTACCTCGAAGTTGCGGCGCGGTCCTCGCACCCGGTACACGGCTCACCCGGGAGGCGTTCATGTGCGGCATAGCCGGCAAGCTCGACACCCGGGGGCAGATCCCCGAGGACCTGATTCACCGGATGTGCGAGACGATCGTCCACCGGGGCCCCGACTCGCGCGGCGTTCACACCGAGGAAGGGTTAGCGCTCGGAATCCAGCGACTGGCGGTGATCGATCTCGCGACCGGGGAGCAGCCGATCTATAACGAGGACCGCTCGATCGTGCTCATCCTCAACGGGGAGATCTACAACTACCGGGAGCTGCGGGACGGCCTGCGCCGGCGCGGTCACCGGTTCGCCACCGAGACCGACACCGAGGTGATCGTGCATCTCTACGAAGAGCAGGGGGTCGACTGCGTCGACGAGCTGCGGGGGATGTTCGCTTTTGCCATCTGGGATCGTAACCGTCGCCGGTTGATGCTGGCCCGCGATCGTGTCGGCAAGAAGCCGCTCTTCTACCGTGAGGCAGACGGGGCGCTGTGGTTCGGCTCCGAGGTACGGAGCCTGCTCGAGGATCGCGCTGTGCCGCGCGAGATCAATCCCGAGGCCGTTGACGCCTTCCTCCAGTTCCAGTACGTACCCCATCCCGTCAGCGCGTTCGCCGGGATCTCCAAGCTGCCTCCGGCACACGTGCTCACGTGGGAGCAGGGACGCGTTGACCTGCGGCGCTACTGGCGGCTCTCCTATCGGGACAAGATCCACGCCGAGCCCGAGGCGCTGAGAGAGGAGATCCGCACCCAACTTCGCGAAGCCGTTCACCTGCGAATGCGGTCCGACGTGCCGCTGGGGGCCTTCCTGTCCGGTGGCGTCGATTCGAGCGCGGTGGTGGCAGCCATGGCGATGGACAGCGCCGAGCCGATTCGCACCTTCTCGATCGGATTCGACGTCGCGTCGTTCGATGAGACGCATTACGCGCGGATGGTGGCCGAGCGATACGCAACGGAGCACCACGAGTTCCGCGTGGAGCCCGAGGCCCTGGACCTGCTGCCACGGATGGTGTGGCACTACGGCGAGCCATTCGCGGACTCCTCGGCGATCCCCAGCTTCGTGCTGGCCGAATTGACCCGCCGCCACGTCACCGTGGCCCTCAACGGGGACGGCGGCGACGAGGCGTTCGCCGGCTACGTGCGCTATCGGGCGATGGTGACGGCGGGACGCCTGGACCGGCTGGGGGACCTCCGCCGGGCCCTGGCGTGGGGCGCAGACCGCGTGGGACCGGGCCGTGATGCGGGCACGATCAGAAGCCGCGCGGTCAGGGCGGCCAGCGCTCTCGGCGCTGACCCGTGCCAGCGCTACCGCGACTGGATGTCCTTCTTTCGCAACACGGAGGCCGAGGCGGTGTTCACCCGGGAGTTCAGCGAGTTGCTCGGCGCCGATCCCCTGGCCGGACGGTGGCTGGCGGACCCGTGGAACGCATCGGACGCCACCAATGTCGTCGACCGCCTCCTCGACGTCGACACCAACACCTACCTGCCCGCCGACCTCCTGGTCAAAATGGATATCGCCACCATGGCCCATTCGCTGGAGGTCCGTTCGCCGTTCCTGGACCACGTGCTCCTCGAGCGCGCGGCCGCGATCCCCGCCTCACAAAAGCTCGCCGGCACGTCCGGCAAGCATGTCCTCAAGGAAGCCGTGCGCCCGTGGCTGCCCGACGAGCTCATCGACCGTCCGAAGATGGGCTTTGGCGTGCCGATCGGCGCGTGGTTTCGGGGCCCGCTGAGCGCGCTTCCCGGAGAGATCCTCCTCGATCCTCGTGCCACTGCCAGAGGCATCCTGCGCACGGACAGGGTCCGCGGGCTGATCGAGGAGCACCGCACGGGGGTCCGTGATCATGCCGGCAAGATTTGGGCGCTGCTCCAACTCGAGCTCTGGATGCGAATGTTCATCGACGGTGACTGGCGCTCGCACCCGGAACCGTCGGGGGCTGTGGATGCGCTCAGCCCGCGGCACGCCTGAACAGATACTGGTTGCAGCCCCAGCCGCCGGCCGCCGTGGTCAGCCGCAGGAGCTCGAAGCCCCGCTCGCGGTAGAAATCGAAGATCTTCTCCGGCAGCGCGACCTCGAACGGGTAGCCCCCGATCCAGTCGACGATGTCGTGCCAGCGACTCATGCCTCGTGACCGCTTGTACTGGGTCCACGTCCGCACGTAGCGCATCGGATGACCCGCCGCGCTGTAGGCCGCCAACGAGAGAAGCTCGCGGGGGCCCATGACCGCCACCACGAAGGGAAGGCGCAGCCTCTCGGGCAGACGGTTGTAGGCATGCTTGACGCGTCGCCAGATGCGCGATTTCAGCCCTTGGTCGTTGTAGATCGAGATGTAGAGCAGGCCGCCCGGCGCGACCGCGGAGCCGGCGATCTCCAGCGCTCGCCACATCTGGCCGGTGTGGTGCAGGACCCCCCACGAGTAGACGACATCCCACGTGCCGCTGCCCTCGACCGTGCGGCCGTCGAGGACGCTGCCCTCCGCGACCGTCCAGCGATCATCGTCCGCGGCGTACCGCTGACGAAGGTGTGCCGTGCATCTCACGCTTTCTGGATCGAAGTCAAAGGAATGGATGCGCGCGGCGCCGAGCCGATACGCCGCCAGCGAGAACAGTCCGCTGCCCGAGCCGATGTCCAGAAATGACCGGTCGGCCAGGTCGTCACCGAGCATGTCCCGCAACGAGATCTCTGCCTCCCGGATGCGGCTCTCGTCGAGCACATCCAGGAAGCGCTGCCAGTTGCTGCCGAACTCGAAGCGCTCACCCTGGTGCACCTCCGCCGCATGGTCGGCGGGCCGCCCGACGGGGGGCGTGGTGGCCGGGGGGGTCATCGAGCCAGCAGAATAGCCCCTGTGTCCGGAATCCTCGGTCGCCGATCCCGTCGCCTCCAGCCCGCGTCCGGCCGGCCGTTCGACGTCGGCTTCTACATGCCGATGGCCGGACCGCTCCTGGTTGCCGGGGAGCGGGAGCGTCCCGGGGGGGCTGAGACCCAGGTCCTGCTCCTGGCGACCGAGCTGGCGCGCCGGGGATGGCGCATCGCGCTCATCACCTACGAGATCGAGGCCGAGCTTCCCGATGAGGTCGACGGAGTGCGGGTGATCGTCCAGCGCACCCACAAGGGACGGTTTCGCCTGGTCCGCTCGCTGCTTCACCTGGCCGAGACGTCACGGATGCTGCTGCGCGCCCGGCCATCCGTCCTGGTCCAGCGCGGCGCGGCAGCGGCTACCGGGGTGCTGGCCACCATGTCCAGGCTCGTCGGCACGCGCTTCGTCTATGCCAGCGCGAACGTCATCGATTTCGACTTCGGCAGGTTGGAGCCGAGTGCCCGGACGGTGCGCCTGTTTGAACTCGGGGTCCGGCTGGCCTCGACCGTCGTCGTCCAGACCGAGGAACAACGCGAACTGTGCGTCGAGCGGTTCGGCCGCGCGCCGCACGTCATCGGCAGCTTGGCCGAGGGCCAGCCGGCGCGGCAGGTGGAGCCTGAGGCCTTCGTGTGGATCGGACGTCTCGCGGACTACAAGCGGCCTGAGGCGTTCATCGAGCTCGCGTGCGCCGTGCCCGAGGCGCGGTTCTGGATGGTCGCGTTCGCCTCCGGCGGGGCCGGCGGCGACCTGCTCGCCGCGCACCATCGGGCGGCGGCCGGTCTGCCGAACCTGGAACTGCTCGAGCCACGGCCACGTGACGAGCTGGGTGGACTGATCGCCCGCGCGGTGGCGGTCGTGAACACCGCCGACTATGAGGGCATGCCAAACGTCTTTCTCGAGGGCTGGGCACGCGGGGTCCCTGCCCTGGCCCTCAGCCACGATCCCGACGGCGTGATCGAACGTCATGGGCTGGGCGCGTTCGCCGGCGGCTCATCCGCGCGGCTGATCGATGAGGCCCGGCGGTTGTGGACACAGCGCCGAGACCAGGCTGCCGTGGCGGCGCGCTGTCGCGCCTACATCGCCGATCGGCATGACATCGGCGCCGTCACTGATCGCTGGGAAGCGGCTCTGGGGCTCGCTCGGCCGGGGCACTAGGAATGGTCGTGGGCGACGAGGCCGCCGAGGAGCGCGTTCCGGGCCCGGAGCCCGGCGTCCACTCGGGCCCGGCTCTCGTGGCGGGGGCGTCGGCGGCGCTGGCCGGCCAGCTGGTCGTCTACGCCCTGGGCTTCGTCACGAGCATCATCCTGGCGCGCGAACTCGGCCCGACCGGCCGCGGCGAGCTGCAGCTGGCGGTGATGGCGGCCACCGTGACGTTGGTGTTTGCCAACCTCAGCATCGAGGGCTCGAACACGATCGCCAGGGCGCGCGGATTGATGGACCTGCGGCGCCTGTCGCGTCTCAGCGCGGGTTTCGCTGTGACCGTCGGTCCGGCCGCGATCGCGGCGCTGATCGGCCTGTACGCCGTCACCCGCCGTTCTCTGTTTCACGGGGTGAGCTTTGACACGCTCCTGCTCGTCGCGGCCAGCATCCCGGTGGGCCTTCATCTGCTCTGGATGAGCAACCTGTTCGTGCTCTCCGGACGACTGCCGCGGGTCCAGCTGGCGCTTGTCCTCGGTGCCGCCGCGCAGGCTCTGGGCGCCGCTGCCATCGTCCTGTCAGGACACCTGACGGTCGATGACGGGGTTGCGCTCTATGACCTCTCGGTGCTCGTCCCGTGGATCCTGCAACTCGTGTGGGTGCGGTCGTTCGCTTCGGCGCGGCCGCACTTCGACATTCAGGCGGCGCGCCTGGTGCTCGGCATCAGCAGCCGACTGCACCCTGGGTCCGTGCTGTATTACCTTCTGCAACGCTCCGACGTATTCGTGGTCAACGTCATGCTCGGCGCCCGTGCCGTGGGTGTCTACGCCATCGCCGTCCTGTTCGGCGAGCTCTCCTGGATGATCACCGACCCGCTCGTCCGGGCGATCCTGCCGGCTCAGGCCGGAGCATCCGAAAGCAATGCGATGCGGGTCTCGATGAAGGCGGCCCGGCTCAACGCCAGCCTGGCCACCGTGCTGTCGATGGGGCTGGCGGCGACCCTGTGGCTGGTGATCCCCGTGCTCTACGGCCCGCGCTTCGCGGGGGCCTACGGCGCGACGGTGGCGCTGTTTCCGGGCATCATCGCCGTGGCGCTCGCCCGTCCGCTGATCATCGTCCTCGTCCGGGTGGGCAGGCCGCTGCGCTACAGCCTGCTGACGGGCGCCGCCTTCCTTCTGAACCTGGCGCTGAATCTGGCGCTACTCCCGGCCATCGGGATCGTCGGCGCCAGCCTCGCCTCGTCGGTCGCCTACACCGGGTTGGCCTTCGCCCTCGTTCGGTGGGCGGCCCGGGTGGCCGATATGCCGATGTGGACCGCGATCACGCCCACCGCCGAGGACCTGGGAACGGTTCGGCGGTTGCCGGCGATGCTCCGCGGCCGAGTCCGGGCCCGCGGCGGTCGCTCGGGCCCCGGCGCGTGACCGGCAGTGCTGCCCGGTGCCGGATCACCGTTTGAAGATGATCCCCTGGCCGGTGGGCGAGTGGATGATCGGCTCGGGACGGTCAGCCATGAACTCGTCGACCGCCCGACGTGCTCCCGGGCAGGTGGTCAGCCCGTAGTCGTCGCAGACGATCACGCCGCCCGGAACGGTGCGCGAGTAGACGTACCTCATGCTGTCGCGGGTGGGCTCGTAGAGATCGACGTCGATGTGCGAGAAGCGCAGCCGATCGACGCGCACGCCGGCGAAACACTCGGGGATCCACCCGCGGTGGATGTCGACCTTGAACTCCGAGAGACGATCTCGGGCCACATCCTCGGCCAGGCGCAGATCCCCGGTCCCCCAGAAGTCTCCGTCCACCCGGCGGGGTACTGACAGGCCCTCGAACGAGTCGAAGGCGTGGTGGGTGCCCACAGTCCCTCGGAGGGCATCGCAGATGAACCAGGAGGTCGTCCCCGAGTACACCCCGGTCTCGACCGTGTCACCGGAGAGCTCGCGCACCGAGTGGGCGAGCGACCAGACCAGAAACTTGCGGTCCGCCGTTCTGCGGGAGTCCGGATCGACACTCAGGCATCGATCCAGGAACCCCTCCTCCGACGTCCAGGCCTTGGCGTGGTCGCTCAGGACATAGTCCGGGGCGAGCCGGCGTTGGAGGCGCTCCAGCAGGGCAAGGGCGTAGTTCTGGCGCTGGTGCTCAGTCGTCGCTGCCCGGTATGCGCGGAGCAGCCAGAGCGTCTCGCGCAACTCGCGAATTCCCCGCCGGCCGGCCCTCAGGGCGTTGCGCGCTGGCACGGGGGCGGTCTTTCCGGTGGCCGGATGGAGGGTCCGTGAATGATCATCTGTGGCGGGATTGAACCGTATGCCTCAGCGCGGGCGACGCACACCACGCCATCGTCTCGATGCATCGAGCCTCGGTGTGCTGGACTGTCAGCGTGCGCATACTGATCACGGGATGCGCGGGCTTCATCGGCTCGCACCTGGCGGAGTCCCTGCTCGCCGACTCCCACAGCATCGTGGGCGTCGACTGCTTCAACGAGAACTACGCACGAGACCAGAAGCTGCGCAACCTCGAACGAGCGCGACAATGGTCAGAGTTCGACTTCGTCCCGATCGATCTGGCCCGCGGAGAGCTGGCCAGCGTGATCGCCGACTGCGAGGTGGTGTTCCATCTGGCAGCCGAGCCGGGTGTGCGGATGAGCTGGGGCGGGGGGTTTGAGTCCTACGTGCGCAACAACATCGTGGCCACCCAGAACCTGCTGGAGTCTGTGCTGCATTCCGGCTCGTCGGCGCGCATCGTCTACGCGTCCTCGTCCTCGATCTATGGCCAGGCGAAGCAGCTGCCGACATCCGAGACGACGATTCCCGCGCCCCACTCCCCCTACGGGATCACCAAGCTCGCCGCCGAGCATCTCTGTCAGGCGTATCACGCCAACCACGGACTCGACATCAGGTCTTTGCGCTATTTCAGTGTCTACGGGCCTCGTCAGAGACCTGACATGGCCTTCGACCGCTTCTGCCGCGCGGCGCTGCGCGGCGAGCAGATGACGGTCTTCAGCGACGGGCGCCAGACCCGTGACTTCACGTATATCGACGATGTCGTGCAGGCGACGCGGCTGGCGGCGACAGCGGGCGTCGACGGACGGGCGTACAACGTGGGCGGGGGCAGCAAGATCTCGCTTCGCGACGCCCTGGACGCCATCGCGAACCTCACCGGTGGTCCGCTTGACCTTGACTACGGACCGCCGCAGAGCGGCGATGTGCGTGACACTCTGGCGGACACTACGGCGATCGCCGCCGATCTGGGGTTCGTCCCGGACACGCCGTTCGTCGACGGCATCGCGGCCCAGTTTGACTGGGTCAAGGAAGACCTTCAGCGTGTCGCTGGCTGAGCGCAGGCGGGGTCATCTCCATCGCTGTCGGCCGCTGGCCAGGACGGGCGGCGGATTGGCGCGGTCGCGGCGTCCCGGCGACCGGGTCCGGGTGCTGCGCATCATCGCCCGGCTGAACGTCGGCGGCCCGGCGATCCAGACCATCAACCTGACTCACCGGTTGAGGCAGCGGGGATACGACACCGTCCTGCTCCGAGGCCAAGAGGGCCCCCAGGAGGGCACGATGGATCACCTCGCGGATCGGCTGGACGTGGATCCGGTCTTCGTGCCGGGCCTGCGGCGCGGGCTCGGGCTACACGACCTCCGGGCGCTCATCGAAGTATGGCGCTGGATCCTGCGCTACCGGCCACAGGTCCTGCACACCCACACCGCGAAGGCCGGGGCGCTCGGACGACTGGCGGCCCGTCTCGCCGGCCCGGCGCGGCCGCGCGTGGTCGTTCACACCTTTCACGGACATGTCTTCGAGGGAGAGTTCTCCGAGCGAACATCACGGCTGCTGGTCCGGATCGAGCGCTGGCTGGCCAAGCGGGCCACGCGGGTGATCGCGGTCTCGGACGAGGTGGGTGCCGACCTGATTCGCTTGGGCGTTGCGCCCCCAGAGCGCGTCGAGGTGATTCGGTTGGGCTTCGATCTCACACCCTTCACCCTCGAGGGCGACGTGCGTGAGGACCGGCGCCGAGCGGTGAGAAGCCGGCTCGGAATTCCCGATGGCGCCACCCTGGTGACGCTCATCGCCCGGGTGGTCAAGGTCAAGCGCGTCGACCGCTTCCTCGATATGGCGACGCGCCTGAATGGAAGCGATGACCTGTGGTTCCTCGTCGCTGGCGACGGCGACCGGCGCCAGGAGCTTGCGCAGACGCCGGCCGCCCGCGCGTTAGGGACACGGCTGGTGTGGGCGGGCTTCGAGCGCGACATCGCCGACATCTGCTTCGCGAGCGACGTCGTCGTCCTGACCTCCGACAACGAAGGCACCCCCGTCTGCCTGATCGAAGCTCAGGCAGCCGGGCTCCCGGTCGTCACGACGCGGGTGGGCGGGGTGCAAACCGTCGTGCTGGACGGTCAGACCGGCATGGTGGTCGACAAGGATGCGGAACAACTCGCCTCGGCAGTCCGTGGACTGATCGGCGATCCGAACCTGCGTCGGCGCCTGGGGGCGCGAGGGCGTGAGCACGTGCTCGACCGCTTCTCTGTCGAACGGCTGGTCGAGGACGTGGACGGGCTCTATCGCCGCCTGCTGATGGAATAGTGCGGCGAGGACAGAACACCCATCCTGCCTCCGTCGTGGATGTCAGTACGCTGGTAGCCGGGGGGATTGAGCGAACAGGAAGCGGATGCGGGTCCTAATTACTGGTGGTGCGGGGTTTATCGGGTCCCATCTGGCCGAGCAGCTTCTCGCCAGAGGGCATGCGGTTCATGTCCTCGACGACCTCTCCACCGGATCGATCGAGAACATCCGTCACCTGCGGTCTGCGCAACGCTTCAGCTACACGATCGACTCGTGTCATGACACCCGACTCGTCGCCGAGCTCGTCGACGCTGCCGACTACGTGTTCCACCTGGCGGCCGCGGTCGGCGTCCAGCTGATCGTCGACAGCCCCGTGCGGACGATCGAGACCAACGTCCACTGCACTGAGATCGTGCTCGCCCAGGCGAGCAAGAAGCGGCGTCCGGTCTTCATCGCTTCCACCAGCGAGGTCTATGGGAAGTCCGCGGCCCTGCCGTTCCGCGAGGACGGCGACATCGTGATGGGCGCCACCACCCACGGGAGATGGGCGTATGCCTGCTCCAAGGCGCTGGACGAATTCCTGGCCATCGCCTACTACCGGGAGCGCAACCTGCCCACAGTGGTGGGGCGCCTGTTCAACACCGTCGGTCCGCGTCAGACCGGACGTTACGGAATGGTCGTCCCGACATTCGTGCGCCAGGCGCTGGCCAACGAACCGATCACGGTCTTCGGGTCAGGTGAGCAGCGGCGCTGCTTCTGTCATGTGCTCGACGTCGTCCGGGCGATGGCCGACATTCTCACCCGTGACGATCTCTTCGGCGAGGTGATCAATATCGGCTCGACCGAGGAGGTCTCGATCGCCGGCCTGGCCGAGCGCGTGCGAGCGATCACGAAATCCGAGTCGGAGATCGTGGTCGTGCCCTACGAGGAGGCCTACGGCCAGGGCTTCGAGGACATGCGCCGCCGCATCCCGGACCTCGGCAAGATCGAGAGGCTGCTCGACTGGCATCCGACGCGATCGCTGGATGAGATCCTCCGCAACGTCGTCGACCATGAGATCGGTTCCAACGTACTCGAGCCTCACGGAGCCGCATCAACTGCCCCGTGACGGCGATCGGTCATCGGTGGTGTCGCTGAGATTGGATCGCGGCCGAGGGTGGGTCTCGCTCGCGGTAGTGCTCGTCGCCCTGCTCGCTCCGACCGGCGCGGCTGGGTTCAGCAAGGCGATCTGGGGCGTGCCGTACCGCAACGGCCAGAACCAGTTTCCGATGTACCGGACGCTGGGCGTCAAGATCATCGAGGCCGACCTCCAGTGGGCCAACGTCGCGCCGCAGTCGCCGTCGAATCCCGCGGACCCGGGCGACGCGGCGTATCACTGGCCGAAGGTGCTCGAGCAGACGGTCGGCCTCGCCGAGCGCTACCACATGCGGGTTCTTCTCCAGATCTTCGGGGCCCCACGCTGGGCCAACGGCGGCCATCCGCCGAACTGGGCGCCCGAGCCGGCCGCATTTGCGACGTTCGCCGCCGCGGCGTCCCGGCACTATCCATCGGTCCACCTGTGGATGATCTGGGGCGAGCCGAGTCGGTCGCCGAACTTCATGCCGGAGACCCCAGCCGCGCCCGGGCGAGCGCTCAACGCATCCCAGAGGGTCGCGCCCCACAACTACGCGCGCATGCTCGACGCCGCCTATGGGTCGCTCAAGCAGGTCAATCGTCGCAACCTCGTGGTCGGCGGCGCGACATATTCGACGGGCGACATCGACACTCAGCAGTGGATCGCGAACCTGAGGCTGCCCAACGGCCGCCCACCGCGGATGGACATGTACGCGCACAACCCATTCAGTGCCGAGGTCCCGTCGTTCGCCGGGCCGGCGTCGCCGGGGGGAGTCGTCCAGTTCGACGATCTGCCGCGCATGGCGGGCTGGATCGATCGCTATATCAAGCCAGGCCTGCCGATCTTCCTCTCCGAGTGGACGATTCCGACGCGCATCGACGGGCAGTTCGACTTCTACGTCGATCCGCCCACCGCGGCGAAGTGGATCAATGACGCGATGCGGATCTCGCGCGCGTGGAAGCGGATCTACGCGCTCGGCTGGATCCATGTCTACGACGACCCGCCGACCAGCTACGGGGGGCTGTTGACCCGCAGCGGCAAGCGAAAGCCGCTGTTCGACGCCTTCGCTCATGGTTAGCGGGCGCGCTCGGCACCAGATCGCCGCGGCGTGGGTCGTCGCGTGACCGGACTCTTCGCCGGATTCGAGGAGCGACGGCTGGCCTGCGAACGGGGGGAGGTGTACGCCCGCGTCGCCATGGCCGGCCCGCCCCTGCTGCTGCTCCACGGGTATCCGGAGACGCACCTGATGTGGCACGCCGCGGCGCCGCTGCTGGCGGAGCGCGGCTTCACCGTGGTGGCCGCCGATCTGGCCGGGTACGGCGACTCGCTGCACCCGCCGGCCACCGAGGATCACGCCGCCCACTCCAAGCGGGCGATGGCGCTCGATCTCGTCCAGGCGATGGCCACGCTCGGCTTCGAGCGCTTCGCCGTCGCCGGGCACGACCGCGGTGGCCGGGTCGCGTACCGGATGGCCCTGGATCACCCTGACACGGTGACCGCGCTGTCCGTGCTCGACATCGTGCCCACGGCGGAGGTCTGGGCGCGCACGGACGCGACCTCGGCGGTCAGCTACTGGCACTGGAGCTTTCTCGCTCAGCCGGCGCCGCTGCCCGAGCGGCTCATTCTCGGCGCGCCGCAGGACTGGTTTGCCTTCCACGTCGGGCGGATGGGCATCGGTGGTGTGGCCGGCCGGTATCCCGAAGCTGTCGTCGAGGCCTACCGCCGCCAGCTGCTGGATCCCGCCGCCGTCGAGGCGATGTGCGAGGACTACCGGGCGGGAGCGACGATCGACCGCCGCCTCGACGAGGACGATCGCGCGGCCGGCCGGGTCATCGCCTGTCCGGTGCAGGCGCTGTGGGGCACCCATGGCGCTCTGCCGCGTTTCTACGACGATGTCCTGGCGGTGTGGCGCGAGTGGGCGCCGGATCTGCGGGGGCGGGGGGTGCAGGCGTCGCACTTCCTCCCCGAGGACGCGCCCGAGGAAGTCGCCGGGGAGATGGCGGAGTTCTTCGGCGCTTCGCCTCCGACCTCAGCCGGCTAGCTGTCGCTACCTGAGCGGAGCCTTCACCGGACACCTGGATTTCACGGCGCCGAGCGACAACGAGCACGTTGCCATAGAAGAGGTCGGTGCGGTCGAGTCGATCGAGCAACTCGCCGACGCCGTTAACCGCGGCACAGAATGCGATGAATATCGGGAGCGTCGCGGTCAGCACCAACGTCGCGGCACCGCTGCTCGTCATGACCGTATGCACCCAGTTCAGCATCAGGGCGCCCACCGAGCTACCAACGCCGCCCTGCGTCACGACCTCCTCGACGGTGAACTGGGAGTCGAGAAGCCGGAGAACCCCGTGTCGCGACAGGCGGCGATAGTCGTGCACCCCACCGTGCTCGCTGTAGATGAAGGGCACGGACAGAACCACCAGGCCCTCAGGACGGAGCACGCGAGCGATTTCAGCAAGAAGCGAATCCAAGTCCGCGACGTGCTCGAGGACCTGAGTACAGATGACGCCATCGAACTCGCCGTCGTCGAACGGCCAGGGACGGCCGGGCTCGAGGACGACGTCGACTCGCGGGCCCGGAGACACGTCGGCACCCACGTAGCGGTGAGCGCCGACGGCCCATCTTCGGTAAGGCTGGTCCTCGCAGCCAACGTCAAGGACGTCTCCTCGCAACCGGGCAAGCCGTTGGGGCAGTGCACGGGAGAGAATCTTGGCCGCCAGCCACTGGAAATGCCACGGCCTCAGGTCGGGGTGCCGGCCGCACGCCGCAGCGTAGAGCGCATGATGTACCCGGGCAACACCGGCACCGACGCGCCTGCGTCGATCCGTCATCTCCGGTCACTTCCCCCCGCGGTCAAACAGTCTCAACCGATCCGAGAGCTAGCGGCGGCGCATCGCCCACTCGATCACCGGCAGCTTGACCGCGTGGGGCAGGTACTGGCTGGCCAGCATCGCGGCCCGCACGGGGGCGCCGGGGACGACGACGCGGTGGCCGCGCTCCAACCCCTTGACGCCCGCGCTGGCGGCCTGCTCGGCGGTCACCCAGGCGGGCTTGGGGACCGCCTTCTCAAACGACTGGCCGCTGGCCACCTCCCAGCCGGCGACGTCCCAGAACTCCGTGGAGACCGGTCCGGGCGCCAGGGCGGTGACGGTGACCCCGGCGCTGCGAACCTCCTGATGCAGCGCCTCGGAGAAGGTCAGCATGTAGGCCTTGGCCGCCGAGTAGCCGGCCGAGTAGGGCAGCGGCTGCATCCCCGCGGTGGAGGCGACATTGAGCACGGCGCCCGAGCCGCGGCGCACCATCTCGGGCAGGAACGCCGAGCAGAGGGCCACGGGGGCCTCGACGAGCACCCGCACCTGATCGAGTTCGCGCGCGGGGTCTGACTGGTAGAAGGCGCCGCCGGTGGCAAAGCCGGCGTTGTTGACGAGCACGGAGACGGTCAGACCGAGGGACTCCACGCGGGCGGGCAGCCGCTGGCGGGAGGCCGCTTTGCCGAGGTCGGAGCCGAGGGTCTCGGCGCGGACCCCGAACTCCTCAGTCAGCTGGGCGGCCACCTCGTCGAGCTTGTCCTTGCGCCGGGCGACGAGGATCAGGGCGTGCCCGCGCTTGGCCAGCTCGCGCGCGATCGCCGTGCCGATGCCGGCGGAGGCGCCGGTCACCAGGGCGGCGGTCGTGGGGGTCGGGTCGGGCAGGCTCACCGGCGGTCGCGGGCCAGACTATCGAGTCTCCCCCCGTTCGGGGGGAAGTGCGCCGGGACCCTGTATCCGCATCCGCGGCGCGGCGTAGGTTGAGCTTGAGATGAGTAACGCCACGGCCATCCTGTTTCCCGGCCAGGGCAGCCAGACTCCGGAGATGCGCGACCTGGTCGCGCGGGTTCGCCCCGAGCTGGTGGACCTGGCCATCGACGCCGTCGGCGAGGACCCGTTTCCACGCGCCGACGAGGGCACGAACTTCGCCCAGCCGGCCATCTTCTGCGCCAGCCTCGCCGGCTGGGAGGCCCTCGGCCGGCCCGCGGCCGGGCTGATGGCCGGCCATTCGCTGGGCGAGCTGGGCGCCCTGGTCGCCGCCGGGGCGCTCGACGAGCGCGAGGGCCTGGCCCTCGTCGCCCTGCGCGGGCGCCTCATGCACGAGTCGGGAATGGCCGCCGGTGACGGAAGCATGCTGGCGCTCATGGGCGCCGGCGCCTCCGAGCAGGCCGGCGAGATCGCCAACGCCCACGACCTCACGGTGGCCAACGACAACTCCCCGATGCAGGTCGTCCTCTCGGGGGCGGCGGCCAAGCTGCCGGCTGCCGCCGCCTCGGCGCGCGAGTTTGGCCTGCGGCCGATCGAGCTCGACGTCGCCGGGGCCTTTCACTCGCCGATGATGGCCGGCGCGGTGCCGGAGTTCCGGGCCGCGCTCGAGCGCACCACCTTCTCGCCGCCGCGCTGCACGGTGATCTCCGCGGTGACCGCGCGGCCCTTCACGGACCCGCGCTCCGAGCTGGCCGAGGCGCTGACCAAGCCGGTGCGCTGGCGCGAGGTGATGCTCACCCTGCAGGAGCTGGGGGCCCGCCGGTTCGTCGACGTCGGACCCGGCCGGGTGCTGACCGGCCTGGCTAAGCGCACCCTCAAGGACGTGGAGCTCGTCAATGCCTGATCTGCGCAAGGACGGCTGCGCGCTGGTCACCGGGGCCTCCCGGGGGATCGGTGCCGCCACCGCCCGGGCGCTGGCCGACGACGGCTGGGCGGTCGGCGTCAACTACCGCTCGGGCGCCGAGGCCGCGGCCGCCGTGGTGCAGGAGATCACCTCCGCCGGCGGCCGGGCGGTCGCCGTCCAGGGCGACGTCGCCGATCCGTTGGCGCCCGACGCGCTGTTCGCCGCCCTGGAGTCCGAGTTCGATCGCCCGGTGCTGGCGCTCGTCAACAACGCCGGCATCAGCGTCGACGACCTGACCCCCTCGATGAGCGATGAGGCCTGGAACGCCGTCATCGAGACGGATCTGAACGCCGCCTTCCGGCTGATGCGCCGCGCCCTGCGCCCGATGATGCGTGCCCGGGCGGGACGGATCGTCAACATCTCCTCGGTCGTCGGGCTGCGTGCCAACCCCGGCCAGGCCAACTACGCCGCCGCCAAGGCCGGCCTGATCGCGCTCACCAAGACGACCGCCGTCGAGGTCGCCCGCCGGGGGATCACCATCAACGCCGTCGCTCCCGGATGGATCGAGACCGACATGACCGCCTCGGTCTCGACTGAGCTGCTCTCGCAGGTGCCAGCGCGCCGAGCGGGAACTCCGCAGGAGGTGGCGGCCTGCGTTCGCTTCCTCGCGTCGGCCGCTGCCGGCTACGTCACCGGCGCCGTGCTATCCGTGGACGGCGGACTTGCCGCGTAAATCGAAATTGAAAAGGAGCCGTAGATGTCAGTGACAACCGAGCAGGTGGAGAGCCGAGTCGTCGAGACGCTGGCCAGTTTCGGTCCCGACGCCAGCCAGATCACGCGCTCGGCGACGTTCGAGGAGCTCGACATCGACTCGCTCGACCTCGTCGAGCTCGCTCAGGTCGTCGAGGAGGAGTACGGCGTCGTGCTCAAGGGAGAGGACATGAAGGAGCTCAAGACCGTGGGCGACGCCGTCGACATGATCGTGGAGCGGGCCGGCTGATATGGCCGATCGGCCGGACAGACGCAAGGTCGTCGTCACGGGCATCGGTGCCGTGTCCCCGCTGGGGATCGGCGCGACGCAGCTGCACGACCGCTGGGCCGAGGGCGTCGTCGGGATCGAGGACGGCGCGGGCCGCGCGCGCGGTTTCGATCCCAAGGAGCACCTGTCGGTCAAGGAGGCTCGCCGGCTTGACCGCTTCGCCCAGTTCGCCCTCGTCGCCGCCGATGAGGCACTCACCCAGGCCGGGTGGGACGGTGAGCCGCCCTATGACCCGCTGACCGTCGGCTGCGTGATCGCCACCGGCATCGGCGGGCAGAACAGCGTCGAGACCCAGCTCGACGTCATGCGCGAGAAGGGCGCCAAGGCGGTCTCCCCGCTCGGCATCCCGCAGTACATGCCCAACGCGGCCGCTGCCGCGGTGACGATGAAGCACAAGCTGCAGGGCCAGAGCTACGGCATCGTCTCGGCGTGTGCGTCGGGCGCCCATGCCGTCGGCTCGGCGCTGCGGATGATCCAGTACGGCGACGCCGAGGCGGTGGTGTGCGGTGGAACCGAGGCCGCCCTCACGGATTTCGCCTTCGCCTGCTTCGGCAACATGCAGGCGCTGTCGCCAACCGGCATCTCCCGCCCGTTCGATCTGCGCCGTGACGGCTTCGTCATGGGGGAGGGGGCGGGGATCCTCGTGCTCGAGGACGCCGAGGCGGCCGCGGCTCGCGGAGCCACCATTCTGGCCGAGATCGCCGGCTACGGGTCGACCACGGACGCCCATCACCTGACGGCGCCCGAGCCGACCGGCGGACCCGCCTCGCGGGCCATCGAGCTGGCGATCCGCGACGCGGGCGCACAGGCCGCTCAGGTCGACTACATCAACGCCCACGGGACCTCGACGCCGCTCAACGACGCCGCTGAGACCTTCGCCATCAAGCGGGCTCTCGGCGAGGAGGCGACCCGCGTCCCGGTGTCCTCGACGAAGTCCTCGATCGGCCACCTGCTGGGCGCGGCCGGCGCCGTCGAGGCGGTGGCCACGGTGCGCACCCTGCAGACCGGGGTGATCGCCCCGACCCTCGGCTACGAGGAGCCCGATCCCGAGCTTGACCTCGACTACGTGCCCGGCGAGTCGCGGCCGCTCATCACCGGCAACGGCCATCCGCCGCTGGCTCTCTCCAACTCGTTCGCCTTCGGCGGCCACAACGTCGCGCTGGCGTTAAGGGGAGCGCCTCGATGAGCGCCACGATCTCCATCCCGCCCGCGCCCGCGGCCGTCCGGCTGAGCCCGCTCGAGCGCCTCGAGGCGCTGTGTGACCCGGGGACGGTCCGGGTGCTGCGCTCCCAGGCGCGCTCCAGCCGCCTCGGCGAGCGCGCGGTGGCCGGCGACGGCGTGGTGGGGGCCACCGGCGCGGTCAACGGCCGCCCGATCGCCTGCTATGCCCAGGACGGGACCTACCTCGGTGGGTCCCTCGGAGAGCGCCATGCCGACACGATCGTGCGGGTGCTGACCACCGCCCAGCGCGCCCGGATCCCCGTCGTCGGGTTCGTCGAGTCCGGCGGAGCGCGCATGCAGGAGGGGACGGCCGCCCTCGCCGGCTACGGGCGGATCTTCCGCGAGACGGTGGCGCTGACCGGCGTGGTCCCCCAGATCTCCGTCGTCTCGGGCGCGTCGGCCGGCGGCGGCGCCTACTCGCCGGCGCTGACCGACCTCATCGTCATGACCCGGGACGCCGCGATGTTCCTCACCGGGCCGGGCGTCGTCCGTGAGGCCCTGGGTGAGGAGATCGACGCCGCCGGCCTCGGTGGTCCCCAGGTCCACGACCGCAACGGGGTCTGTCATCTCGTCGAGGCCGACGAGGCGACGGCCGCGGTGCGGGTGCGCGAGCTCTTGTCCTACCTGCCGAGCTCGGCGGGCGCGGCGCCTCCGCGGGCGACGGCGCTTGACCCGGTGGCGCCCGATCCCGGCGCCTTCGTGCCGGCCGCCTCGCGCAGCGCCTATGACGTGCGCGACGCCCTGAGCGCCATCGTCGACCGCGACTCCCTGGTCGAGCTGTGCCCGCGGTGGGCGCGCAACATGGTCACCGCGCTGGCCCGTCTCGACGGCCGGCCCGTCGGCATCGTCGCCAACCAGCCGCGCTACCTGGGCGGGGTGCTCGACGCCGAGGGCTCGGAGAAGGCCGCCCGCTTCGTGCACTTCTGCAACGCCTTCGGGCTGCCGCTGCTGGCGATGGTCGACACCCCCGGGTTCATGCCCGGCTCCAAGCAGGAGCAGGCGGGCGTCATCCGCCACGGCGCCTCCCTGGTGCGGGCCTTCGCGGCCGCCCGGGTGCCCAAGCTGACCGTCGTGCTGCGCAAGTCCTACGGCGGTGCCTACATCACCATGAACTCGCGCGACCTGGGCGCCGACCTGGTGCTCGCCTGGCCCGACGCCGAGCTGGGGATCATGAGCGCCAAGGCGGCGGTGGGGATCGTCAACCGCCGCGAGCTGCGGGTGGCCCCCGACGCCGACGCCGAGCGCGACCGCCTTGCCGACGCCTACGCCCGCGAGCACCTGCTCGCCGAGTCGGCCGCCGCCGAGGGCTTCGTCGACGAGATCATCGAGCCCGTCGAGACGCGCGACCGCCTGGCCTGGGCGCTGCGCTCCTTCGCGGGAGACGGCCCCGCGTGATCCTGGAGGGCAAGCGCCTGGTGATCACGGGGGTGATCACCAAGGACTCGATCGCCTACCACGCCGCCCAGCGCGCCCAGGAGGAGGGGGCCGAGATCGTTTTGACGAGCTTCGGGCGGGTCAAGCGCATGACCGAGCGGGCGGCTCAGCGACTGCCGACGCCGGCCGACGTGCTCGAGCTCGACGTCAACCGACCCGAGGACCTCGAGGCGCTGACCGCCTCCCTGCGGGAGCGGTGGGGCGAGGTCGACGGGGTGCTGCACGCCATCGCCTTCGCCCCCCAGGACGCCCTCGGCGGCCAGTTCATGACGGCGCCCGCCGACAGCGCCGCCCAGGCGTTCGTGACGAGCGCCTACTCGCTCAAGGCCCTGGCGGCCGCCGTGGTTCCGCTCATGCCCCGGGGCGCGGGGATCGTCGGTCTGGACTTCGACGCCTCCGTCGCCTGGCCGATCTATGACTGGATGGGCGTCGCCAAGGCGGCGCTCGAGTCCGTCTCGCGCTACCTGGCGCGCGACCTCGGTCCCGCCGGGGTCCGGGTCAACCTCGTCTCCGCGGGGCCGCTGGGGACCGTGGCCGCCCAGGGCATCCCGGGCTTCGAGCAACTGGCCGACCTGTGGCGCCGCCAGGCCCCGCTCGGCTGGGACGTATCAGACCCCGGACCGGTGGCGCGCGCCATCTGCTGGCTGCTGTCGCCGTACGCCGAGGCGATCAGCGGCGAGATCATCCACGTCGACGGGGGCTTTCACGCCGTCGGCGCCCCCACGGACCTGTAGAGCCCCAGCCCGCGGCTAGCGGAAGAGATCCTCGGCGGCGCCGCGCAGCAGCGGCTGGGCCCCCGGGCCGTCCTGCGCGGTCACATGACGCCCGGCGCCGGAGACGAGGACCGCCGGCTGCATCGCGTCCTTGGCGCGGGCCAGGTCGGCGGCCGCCGCCAGCTGGTCGGCGACGGCGATCCAGGTGGCGTGCAGCTCGCGCCCGCGCGCGTCCGTCCGTCCGCGCCAGTCCTCCAGGGCCCGCAGGCCGGCGCAGCCGATGGCGACGTCACACTGGCCGTGGCGCCAGGCGCGACCGAAGGAGTCCGTGACGAGGATCGCGGGCGCGACGCCCAGCCTTCGCCGCAGGCCGTCCCGCAGCCGCCGGGCTGAGGCGTCGGGGTCCGTGGGGAGCAGGATCAGGGTGTCGTCGTCGGGGGCGTTGGAAGCGTCGACGCCGGCGTTGGCGCACACGAAGCCGTGGTGGCGTGACGGAGATGAGCACGCCATGGGCGGCCCGGCGGACCTCGCGGGTCTCGTCGAGCACCACCTGGACGTGGCGGGCATCCTTGCCGAGCTCGGCGGCCATCGCGACGGCCCGCTCGCCGGGGACGACCTCGCTCAGCCGCCGGGTGCGTCCCTCGGCCTTGGAGATGAGCTTGTGGGCGACCACGATCACGTCATCGGCGGCCGCCGGCTCGCCCGAGGCGGCCAGGGCATCGGCGATCAGCTCGGCCGGCTCGTCGCCGTGATGGACCTCGGGAATGCCGGGGAGGGCGCGGGCGGTGATCACTCGTGGTCGCTCGTGGGTCAGGAGCGGCTGCGCAGCAGCTGGCGCAGCATGCCTCGCGTGTGCGCGGCGCCGCCCCGGGTGCGCTCGAGCGTCGCCTCCACCTCGGCCAGGTCCTCCGGGGTGTCGATGTCGAGCGCCAGCGACGGCACCTCCACGGTTTCGACGTGGATCCCGGCTGCGGTGGCGTGCTCGCGATGGCGCTGATGGCTGCCCGGGCCGAAGGAAGGGGCCAGGGCGCCGGGCGGGGTGATGACGAGGGCGTTGGTGCCGGTGCCGTGGCGGTCGGGCACGACGAGCAGGGAGGGTGGGGTCACCGGGCGCGAGAGCAACTCGTCGACCTCGACCGCGCTGAGCAGCGGGCAGTCGCCGGGGATCATCAGCACCCGCTCGACGCCCAGCTCCAGCGCCCGCGCCGCCCCCCGGGCAGCCGCCTGGTTGTGGCCCTCGTCGAGGTCCTCGACGACCATCGCGTCATAGCCGCCGGCGATCCGCTGGGCGACGTTGTCGGCGGAGACGACGAGCACCTGGTCGACGAGCCGGGCCCGGCGCAGGGCGACGAGCGCGTCGGAGAACATCGCCTCCACGAGCGCCCGGCGGGGGGTGGGGTCGAGCTCGGCGCTGAGGCGCTGCTTGGCGTCGTCGAAGCTCTTGATGGGGAGGATGGCGAGCGTGGTCACGGCCGATACAACCTAGTGGACGGCGCCGCCGGGCTAGTGGCCCTCGCCACCAGAGGGAGCGAGGGACGCGGCGAAGCGCAGCGTCTCCTCGGCCAGCTCCCGGCGGCGCGGGGGCGTGTCGAGGAGAACGCTCGTCCGGTGCGTCGGGACGGTGGCGGTCGTCTCATCGGCGACGAGGCCGTCGATCAGGCCGGCGTAGGCGGCGGCGATCCCGGCGCTGTCCACGGTGTTTCCCGCCCACTGCAGGCAGGCGGCGGTCGGGCCCTTGACCACCGCGCCCTGCACCAGCGGGCTGACCGCCACCACCGGCGCCCGCGCTGCCCGGATCGCCTCAGTGAGCCCGGGCAGAGCCAGGATCGGACCAATCGAGATGATCGGATTGGAGGGCCCGATCGACGATCGCCCGGGCGGCCGCGACGGCCGCCAGGACCTCCGGAGTCGGCGGCGCGTTGCGGGCGTGGCGGAAGACGATGTCCTCGATCGGCCCCTCGCCCCGCCGGCGGATCATGAACTCCTGCAGGGGCCACCAGCGCCCGCCGGCCAGCACCCGCGTGCGCACCGGGCGGTCGCTCATCGCCAGCACCCGGGCGGGAACGCCGAGGGCGCGGGTCAGGGCGTCCTGGGCCTCAGTCAGCCGCTGGCCCTCGTCGAGTCGGCGGCCCCGCTCGATCCCGATCGCCAGGTCGCGGTCGCCGAGGTTGAACCACACCTCGACGCCCAGCGCCCGCAGGCCGTCCATGACCTGGAAGGTGTCGTCGCGCAGACCCCACCCGCGGTCGTCGATCTGGTCGGCCAGCCAGAAGGTGACCAGGTCGGGATCGGGGGAGACATGAGCGCCATAGATGGCGATGTCGTCCCCGGTGTTGGCCACGACGGTCAGCTCGGCGCCAACCACGTCGAGCATCCCGCGCGCCAGCTTGGCCCCGCCGGTGCCGCCCGCGAGGACGACGACCGGCCCCTCCGCGGTCATCCGTGCATGCTCTCGGCGGCCATCGGCAGGCGAGTCTAGGGCCGCTAGAGTCGGCCGTCATGTGCCGGCGAGTCGTGGGGCGTGCAGCGGCGCTGGCCGCCATAGCGCTGGTCACCCTGACGCTGGCCGTCGACGTGGGTGCGCGCCACATCACGCCCGCGCCGAGCCTCGTCGCCTCCAGCACGGTGACGCAATCCGCCCAGCAGGTGGCGTGGACGGTCACCCTCAGCGGCCCGTTCTCGCCGGCTCAGATGAAGCAGGCCCACCGCTCGCTGTGCCTGCTCATCGAGCGGCCCCGCACGGGCGCCGTCTCCGGGCTCCTGTGCGTCATCCCGCCGGCCGCCGGCAAGCGCTCGCCGCGGCTCGTCTACCAGCGCATGGTCCGTGGCGTGGCGGGACCGGCGCGGATCGTCGACGCCACGGTGACCCGGCCGAGCACCCGCACGCTCTCGGCGTCGTTTACCCCGAGCGCCTACGGGGCCACTCGCTATGACTCCTTTCGCTGGCAGGTCCGCACCACGCTGCGCCCGCCGGCCTGCACGCCGGCCAGGCCCAATCCGGTCGGCTGCGTGGCGCTGTTCCCGGCGAGGCCCGCGCTCGCCGCGCTGCACACCCCTCAGCCCATCGGCTGCGTCCCCAGCGGTCCGGCGTTCGTGACCAACGGGTCCCGTGACGCTCACGAGATCGCGCTGACCTTCGACGACGGCCCGTGGCCGGACACACCGCAGTTCCTCGACATCCTCGAGCGCGCCCAGGTCCCCGCCACCTTCTTCGAGATCGGCGAGGAGGTGCCGGTCTACGGGGACGGCGGCGCCGTCGAGCGCCGGATGCTCGCCGACGGGGACATGATCGGCGATCACACCTGGAATCACGCCGACGTGGCCGGCGGCGGGAGCTTCGCCGCCGGCGAGATCTCGCAGGCGGCTGCGGCGATCAAGACGGCCACCCATGGCTTTGAGCCCTGCCTGTTCCGCGCCCCCGGAGGTGGGGTCTCGGCAGCGCTGGAGTCCGAGGCCCGCTCGATGGGCTTCACCACCATCCAGTGGGACGTCGACCCGAGCGACTGGCGGACGCCCGGCACCGCCGCGATCTACGGCAACGTCACCACCCACGCCCAGAACGGCTCGATCATCCTCCAGCACGACGGCGGCGGCAACCGCTCGCAGACCCTGGCCGCGCTACCCCAGGAGATCGCCTTCTTCAAGGACCGCGGCTACCGCTTCGTGACCGTCACCCAGATGCTCGGGCAGCGCGTCATCTACCGCTGAGCGGGGGCGGGCGCGAGAGCGTCCGCGGGCCGGCCCGCGGCGTCCCCGGCGCCTGGTGCGCCAGGTCGGCGTCGATCGCGTCGACGAGCGTCAAGGCGAACTGGAGCAGCTCGTCGAGCGCCGAGCTCTCGAGCGTGGCGGCGGTGTCCTGGGGGGTGTGCGAGTGGACGGCCAGGCCGCGCTCGTCCAGGCACCCGACGGTGATCGCGGGGATGCCGGAGACCCGCGCGGGAGCGCCGGCGAGGTGCCGCGCCCGCGGTGGGGCCGGCCGGTGAGACCCGCCGCGGTCGACACCGCCCGCCAGCTCGCGTAGCCGGCGATGGAAGCGCAGCGGCACGAGGGGGCCGTCGGCGGTCCACCAGCACGGCCGCCCGGCGGCCACCGGGCCGACGCCGAGGACGATCGTGCGGCGGCGGTCAAGCTCGCGCCGCCGGGCCCGCAGATGGCGCCGCAGACCGAGCATCTGGCCGTCGCCGGCGCCCTGCAGGACCAGCTCGACGGAGAGCCGCCGCGGCGGAGCGGCGTCCAGCGCGCGGGCCAGCGCGATGGCCACGGCGGCGCCGGCCCCGTTGTCGGCGGCCGCGGGACCGTAGTCGGCCACCGCGGCCTCCACCAGCAGGGCCAGCGCGAGCACGAGACGCGACCGTGGGGACGAGCTGGAGGACGCCGATCGCCCGGCTGGACATGGCGCCGCCGGCGTGGCGCAGGACGGCCACCGCCAGCAGCCACACCAGGCCGATGGCCAGCCAGCCCAGCCACCCCAGCCGCGCCGGCCGCGCGGCGCGGGGCGCGAAGCGGCGCAGCCGGTGAGCGAGAGCGGTGCGCCCGGCGTCGTAGTTGGCGGTGAGGATGAGCCGGACGGGCGGATCGCCGGCCGGCGGGCGCGCCGGCTGGCTGACCACGTTCTGGCTGGCGCGCTCGAAGCTCAGCCGGCGTCCCGGCGAGCGCCCGGTCACCCAGTCGGCGACGACGCACAGCAGCGCACTGAGCACCAGCGCGCCGCCGAGCACCGGGCTCGAGACCATCACCAGGCTGCCGGCGACGGCCAGCGCCACGTGCCAGGCGTGGGTCAGCGCCAGGTTGGGACGGCACCAGAAGGTCTCGAGGGTCGCCGTGCGGCCGGCCGACTGCAGCTCCTCGCGCAACCACACGCGCGGCTCGCCGCTCAGCGTTGGTGCCGGCTCCGCGCCGCGCGAACTCCGTCAGCTGGGCGGCGGTGTCCGCGGCGGGCATCGGCTCGGATCATCCCAGGCGCGGCGGGCCCGGCGAGCCGCCGGGAGGCGGGCGTGTACTACCGTCGGGTCGATGTCCGCCGCTTCCTCTGACCAGGAGCTGCTCGCCGTCGCCCACGAGGCCGCGCGGGCGGCCGCCGCTGAGCTGCTGCCCCGCTTCGGCGACGGCCGGCTCGACGTGCAGTCCAAGAGCGGCCCCACAGACCCGGTGTCCGACGCCGACCTGGCCGCCGAGGCGGCCATCCGGGCCGTTCTGGGCGAGCACCGTCCCGGCGACGCGATCCTGGGTGAGGAGGGTGGCGCCACCGGCGAGGGCGAGCGGCGGTGGGTCATCGACCCCCTCGACGGCACGGTCAACTACCTGTTCGGCGTCCCCACCTTCGCGGTCAGCGTCGCCTGCGAGGACGCCGCGGGGCCGATCGTCGGGGTCGTCCTCGATCCGATCCGCGAGGAGACCTTCGCCGCCACCCGGTCGGGTCCCTCAACCCTCAACGGAGCGCCGATCGCCGCCTCGGGCCGCGGCGACCTCGCCACCTCACTGGTGGCCACCGGCTTCGCCTATGACGCAGAGGTGCGTTTCCATCAGGCCGACGTGCTCGCTCGGGTGCTGCCCCGGGTGCGCGACATCCGCCGCGCCGGGTCCGCCGCTCTCGATCTCGCCTGGACGGCCTGCGGGCGCCACGACGCCTACTACGAGCGCGGCGTCAAGCCGTGGGACTGGGCGGCGGGTGGCTTGATCGCGCGGCGGGCGGGCCTGGAGCTGCGCGAGCTGGCTCCCACGGCCCACCAGCCCTTCGGTGTGGTGGTCGCCGGGCCGGCGGTTCTCGACGAGCTGCTGGGGCTCGTCGGCGGCGACTGACGGCCGGCGCGTCGCTCTCAGCTCGGGTCGCCGCTAGGACCTAAACTTGGCGCCCCCGCGGCGGTGGTGGAACGGTAGACACGATGCCCTCAAAAGGCATTGTCCTTCGGGACGTGTGGGTTCGAATCCCACCCGCCGTACTCAGCTCGTCGGCACGGCCTCCCGCAGCCGCTCGCGGGCCCTCGAGGACTCTGACATGGGAACGAGCCGCCCCGCCTTGCCGAGCCCGTGGGGCGGCATGTTGCCGTAGACGGCCTCGTACTGACCGGCCGGCACGAGAAAGGTCTCATGCCAGATCCCCGTCCGTGAGTCGCGCCCCAGGCGGCGCCAGTACTGGCGCCAGGCGTCGAGGTGGGGGTCCTGCTCGTCCCGGGCGAACGCCTCGAGGTGCTCGAAGGACCGCCAGTACTGGACGATCGTGGGGTAGCCCATCTCGTAGGCGAGGAGACCCTTCTCGGGATGGGCGACGAGGTAGTCGAGCATGTGCGTCATGCCACGCCGGCCGCCGAGGTCGAGGAAGCTGCGGATCGCGTCGCGCTTGCGGTTGATCCGCGCACCGATCAGGAAGACGACGAAGTCGCCGTCGATCTCGGCCCTCATCCGCCGCCCCGCGATCTGTGTGCCCACGCAGCGAACGATACGCCCCGGCCGGGGGCCGGCCAACCCTCTCGGGCTCAGCGGTGGCGGTGGGCGGCCCGGTGGCGGCGGCCGCGAGCCGCTCGGCGGTGGCGTGCGGCGCGGCGGCGCGCGGCCGCTGAGCGCTGGCGGCGGGCCGCCGCGCGATTCCATCGCGTCCGGCGGTCGGCGAACTTGACGAACCGGCTGCGCCCGGCCCGGCGGGCCGCGGCGGGTGAGGAGGCGCTGCCGGTGGCGCCGGCGGTGGGAGCCGGGCGGGCGCCGCTGGCGGCCGGAGAGAGCGGGGCGCCGGCCGAGGGCGCCGGGCTTGTCGTGGGCGGGGCGGGGGCCGGCGCGGCGGTGGTGGCGGCCGCCGGGCAGTTGCCCCGCACGGCACAGGGATCGACGACCTCGAGCCGGCTGGCCGGGATCGGTACGGAGGAGCTCAGCGTGCCGTTGCTGCCGCCCAGCGCATTGACGGCGCTCGCCCACTGATCGGCCTGGCCGATGCTGGTGAAGGACGCGCTGTCCTGCATGGCGATCGCCATCCCTCCGTCGTGCCAGGTGCCGTTGGTGTCCTCCGCGTAGGCCCCGTAGTGGGCCAGCGCGGTCATCACCGTCTGCTCCCAGACGGGCGCGCCCGAGGCGGCGATCTCGGCATCCGTCATGTTCAGCTTGAACAGGGTGCCGATCGGCGGAGCGGTGCTGGCCGTCTCTGACCAGTACTCGCCGCAGGGCTCGCCCCAGCCGCCGGTGGCCGGCCACACGTAACCGACGTTCGGGCCGTTGGCGTTGACGCAGGGAACGCTGATCGCCAGCGCGTGGTCGATGTGACCCGCCAGCAGCTCGGAGGGGCGCAGCAGTCCGCCGGTCAGCGCCAAGCTGGCCGCGTCGCCACCGTCGCCGGTGCCGTCCGTGGTGTTGGCGTTGAACACCGCTCCCGTCTGGGCGGTGATCGTCGAGCCCGATACGGCCGCCTGATAGAGGTCGTACTCCAGGCCGCTGTCGGTCTCGATGATCGACAGGTGGCCGTCGGCATTGGCGTCGGGCTGCGCACCCGCGGGGACGTGGATGCGGGCGCCGTTGGCACTGACGCGATTGGTGCCCTGGCAGCTCGTCGGGCCGTACTCCGCCGAGCACTTGATCGTCATCACCGGGTCCGAGGACGTGGCGAAGTAGAGCGCCCGGGTCCGTTCGGGAGCGCTGAGCGTGAAGGCGGTCGAGGAGTCCTCGACGTGCCACCCATAGGCGGCGATGTGCTGCTGGACGGCGCCGTTGTCGGCGGCGAGCCGGGGAGTGGCCGGCAGGAGGGTGTTGAAGGGCGAGCTCGAGGTGAGCGGCTTCCAGCAGCTCGTCTGGCTGGCGGCCATCGCGGCGAGGGCGCCCGACTGGGTCTGGCCGGCCGGGCAGGCGGTGGCGGCGCCGGCGGGGGAGGGGAGCGCGACGGCCAGGATGACCGCGGCGGTGAGCCCGGCGAGGGTCGCCGCCAAGGCGGCCGCCCGGGTCGCCGCGCGGGTCGCGGTGAGCAGCGGCCGGGTGGCGGGGATCGCCGCGGCGCAGGCGTCCGCGCGATCCGCTCGGCAAGCGCGCCCGGCGTCGCGCCCGCGGAGCAGTATCCGGAGGGGCATCGCCAGCGGCTCTTTCCGCAACGGCCCGGAACGAAACCCCCGGGTCGCCCCGTGCCCGTCCGGGAACGTGCGGCCGGCGGGACCGGCGCTAGGCGGAGGCGGTCGAGGGACCGACCGCGACCGGCTTGGATCCGCGCTTCTCGGCCTCCTCCTGGGAGACCTCGATCTCGACGTTCCACCCCTGGGCGAAGCCGATCATCGCGAACACGATGAGCGCGACCTCGACGGGGATGAGGAGCACGGTGGCGCTGCCCAGAGCATCATCGCTCAGGCCCTTGCCGCCGAGCAGCGACTGGGCGCCGGCGAACCCATGGTGGGAGCGGTCAAACCAGCTGGTACCGGCGACGCCCGTACCGGCGATGACGGCCACGATGAGCAGCAGGATGGCCAGGCCGGCGGTGATCGGCAACAGGCCCCGCGCCCAGCGCAGGACGAAGAAGGCCATGATCAGGTAGAGGATGCACCAGGCGAAGTTGATCGGCTTGAGCCCCTGCAGCTTGCTCCAGCCTCCGATCGTCAGCACCAGCATCAGGGCGACGGAGGCGAGCAGGATGAGGACGACGATCAGCCGAGTGATCTTGCAGATCCATTTGTCCCGGTTGGGATGGATGACCGCATAGCCCGGCCTGACGTTGCGCACCTGAGCCATCGGCGGGCACGATACATCGTGATCCCGCGCCACGCAGCAGTTTCCGGTTCTTCGCCGCCCCGTAGAATCGCCCGCGTCAGGTCGCGGGCGTGGCGGAATTGGTCTACGCGCCGGCTTTAGGTGCCGGTGGGCTGACGCCCTTGGGGGTTCGAGTCCCTCCGCCCGCATCCTGTGATGTCTCGGGACATAGGTCTCAGATGTCTCGGGACATAGGTCTCATTTTTTAGGAGCTCGGCCATCGGCCGGGCTCTTTGTTTTGGTTGCGCCAGTAGGTCTTGTCGGGCTCGATGTGGTGGGTGGAGAGGATCTCGCCGGTGGCGAGGTCGATCGACGCTGATGTGGTGGTCGTCGGCGAGCGCGAGGACGCGTTTGCGGGCGTGGGTGCTGCCGACGCCGAGGTGGTGCATCCGGCCGGCGCGGCGGAGGCTCATCTTGCCTTTGGTGTCGAGGCGGTCATAGCGCAGGCGGTAGTGGCCCTGGGTGTGCCCGTTGGTGGCTGGGAGGGCTTTGGGGGTGGCGCGGTAGGCGTGGCCGGGGGTGGTGCGGTCCAGCGCGCGGTGGGGGCGCTGTTCGTTGTAGTGCTGGCGGAACTCGTCGAGCTGGGCTGGAGCTCTGGGATGCTGGCGGCGGGTGGTCGGGCTCTGAGCCAGCGCTGCTGGGTCTGGTGAAAGCGCTCGGTCTTGCCCTGGGTCTGGGGGTGGCCCGGGGACCCGTTCTTCTGGCGGACCCCGAGGAGCGCAGCACGTATTCAAAGGCGTTGCGACCACCGGTGAACCGGGAGGTGTAGACGCTGCCGTTATCGGTGAGCGTCGCTGGCGGGCGGGCCGTGTGGTCGACAGCTCTAGGAACGCGGTCACGACCGCATCGCCGGTGACGGGCTGGTGCGCGGTGCAGGCCCAGCAGGTAGCGGGAGTGGTCATCAAGCCAGTTGAGGACCTCAACGTCGGTCTGGTCCGCCAGCCGCCAGTGGATGAAGTCCGACTGCCACATCTCGTTGGGCTGGCGGCCTCAAACCGCAGATAGGACGATCGAGGCCGTTTTCTGGGCTCGGCGCGATCAGCCCGGCCGCGTGAAGATCCGGCTGATCGTCGAGGGCGCCGGCGCCCTGAGCCCCTCCTGCTCAGGTGCCAGGCGATCGTGACCGGCCCGGCATCCAGCCCGTCAGCGGTCAGCTGCGCTCGCAGCTCGATCACCCGCTGGCGGACCACATCAGAGGTGGCGATCGGGTTGGTATTCGGGCGCCGGGACCGCGGCTCGAGCGCGTCCAGACCTCCCTCACGATAGCGGGCCAACAGACGGTGCAGATGCCGGCGGGAGAACCCGTACTCGGCCGCAGCCTCGGTAACCGACAGCTGGTGGGAAACGACCTTGAGAACAGCAACGCGAGCACGGGACATGCCCGCGACCGTCACCCCACCCCGGACAGCACGCGCCGGCGATCGCCGCTCCGGCGCT
>CAWDBJ010000010.1:0-71318 GCA_963800545.1 uncultured Solirubrobacteraceae bacterium | reverse complement strand
CTGGCGCCCGCCCCGAACCGGTGGCCGCTTGACCACGAACCCGCCCTTGGAGCCGACCGGCACGATCAGCGCGTTCTTGACCATCTGGGCCTTCATCAGCCCGAGCACCTCGGTGCGGAAGTCCTCGCGGCGGTCTGACCAGCGCAGCCCGCCGCGCGCGACCTTGCCGCCACGCAGGTGGATGCCCTCGACGCGGGGCGAGTAGACGAAGATCTCGTAGCGGGGGCGCGGCCGGGGCAGGAACTCCAGCCGGGTCGGATCGAGCTTGAACGACAGATAGCCGGCGGCGGCCGCCCGCCGCGTCCCGACGGTAGTAGTTGGTGCGCAGCATCGCCCCCATGACCGCCAGCAAGCTGCGCAGGATGCGGTCGGCGTCGAGGCTCTGCACCGCGTCGATGGCCGCCCGCAGCTCCTCGACGAGCCTGTTCGGCGACGTCGGGGTCGTGGCCGATCGGGGTCAAAGCGCGCCGCGAACAGGTCCACCGCCCGGCGCGCGATCGTGCGGGTTGTCGAGCAGCGTCTGGATCATGTACGCGTCCGAGAAGGCGACCTGGGCCTGGCGCAGGTAGCGCAGGACGGCGCGGACGATCGTCACCTGGCGCCCGGTGAGCCCGGCACGCATCACCAGGCCGTTGAGCCGGTCGTCCTCGAGCTCACCCGACCACGCCCCCAGGAACGCCGGGCCGAACGCGTCGCCGGCCCGGTCGAGGTCCTCGGGATTGCAGCGCAACCCGAAGTCGTAGACCCACACCGGGTCCGCGCCCGTCGGGGTGATCTGGTGCGGGCGCTCGTCGACGACCGTTGACCCCCATGTGCTCGAACTTGGGCACGACGTCGGACAGCGACACCGGGGTGACGCTCAGCAGCTTGCCGCGGACCGTCTGCTCGGAGTCGCCGCGGCGCCGGTAGATGTGGATCTGGGTCGTCGCCCCCGGTCGGCGTGCAGGCGCTCGATGCGATCGATGTCGGCGACGCGCGGTGAGCCGCATCGGCATCGGCGCGGTAGCCGGGCGGAAACGCGTTCGCGTAGCCGCGCTGGAGCTCCAGGCCCTGCTGCTCGCCGTGCTCGGCGATGCAGCGCGGCGCGCAGATCATCGCTCCAGGCACGGGTGGCCCGCGCGATCTCCGCCTCGATCTGGGCCACGTCGTACGCCGGCGCGACGCCGCTGGGGCAGTGGACCACGTAGTCGACGCGGACGATCAGCGACTCGGACAGCTGCAGTCGCCAGTCGACCTGGTCGCCCCCGAACGGCCTCGGCGAGGATGCTGGCCGGCCCGCATCGCGGTTCTCGGTGTTGAAGCGGTCGCGCGGAAGGCACAGCGTGCAGGACGACGAAGCGGTCCAGGCGATCGGGCACGACGAACAGCCGCACCCGCTGGCGCTCGCCAAGCCCGAGGATCCCGATCGCGATCTCGAACAGGTCGCTCGACGTCGATCTGGATCAGCAGATCGCGCGGCAGGGACTCGAGGATGTCGATCAGACCCTTGGCGTCATGGCTGTCGTCGGGGAAGCCCGCCGTGTCCATCACGTGGTCGACCTTGTCGCGCAGCAGCGGGATCTCCCGCGGGCTCGCCTTGTAGGCGGTCGTCGTGTACAGGCCGAGGAAGCGACGCTCGCCGATCACCCGGCCGTCGGGCGCGAACCGCTTGACGCCGATGTAGTCCAGGTAGGACGGGCCGGTGCACCGTCGCGCGGGAGTTGGCCTTGGTGAGCACGAGCGGATGGCCGGAGAGCGCCTGCTGGAGCGTTCGCCCCGTCAGCTGCTTGGGCGCGCTCGCGGACGAGCCGCGCAGGATGCCCAGGCCGGTGCCCTGCACCATCCGCAGCTCGCCGGGGTGATTGCATCCTCGGGCGACCGGCCGGATCGGGCCGGGCCCCCCGCGCCCAGCTCGTACTCGCGGTAGCCCAGGAAGGTGAAGTGCTCATCGGCCAGCCAGGCGAGGAACGCCTGCGTCTCGGCCAGCTCATGGGCGTCGCAGGGCGGCGACTGCGCGGCGCAGCTCCGTGGCCAGCGCCGTCGTGCGCGCGCGCATCGCGCCCCAGTCCTCGACGGCGGCGCGCACCTCCTCGAGCACGAGCTCGATCCCCGCGTGCAGCGCGGTCAGCCGGTCGGGATCGGACTGGCGGACGACCTCGACGTGGATGATCGACTCGCTCTGGAAGCCGAAGGCGGTCGCCCCGGGCGCCAGCACCTCCTCGAGCTCGCCGTCGGCGCTTCGCACCACCCGCATCACCGGATGCACGATCAGCTCGATCCCGTATCCCTGGCGGCTGAGCTCCATCGTCACCGAATCGACGATGAACGGCATGTCGTCGGAGACGATCTCGATCGTCGTGTACGGCGAGCGCCACCCGTCGCCGTTCCGGCGTCCGGGTTGTAGACGCTTGACCGTGGCCTCCCCCGGGCCCGGCGGCGGGCGGTCCGCCAGTGGGCGGCGATCGCGCCCCGCGAGGTCCTCCGGGCGGCGGTCGGCCAGGTCCCTGGCCGGAACCCAGTGGTAGTACTGGCGCACGAACTCGCGGTAGGCCGCCGGTGACTCGGTGTCCAGCCGGGCGCTCACCGACTGCAGAAGCGAGTCGATCAGATCCAGTTCAAGGTCCCCGGCCTTCACGGCCATCGCGCAGTCCCTCCTTCCGTCACGGCTCCCGGCACCGAGCAACGCTACCCCTCCGGTCCGACGCCCGCATCCCGCGGGCACCTCCTGTCACAGTGTGGAGCCCGACATGACCGATGTCGCGCAGCTTCCGCACTGGCCCGCCGGAACCGTGGCCATCCTCGTCACCGGCGGAGAGCGGCCCCATGCCATCCCGGTCTCAGCGGTGGTCCGCGCCGGAGAACGGCGCCTGCTCATCGGCCTGGCCCGCGGCCGCGAGTCGCTGAGGCGCCTGCGGGCATCGCCGGAGGTGACGGTGGCGATCTGCGCGCCGACCTGGCGATCAGCGTCGATGGCCGAGCCGCGGTCGTGGAGGAGGAGCTGGTGAGCGGCGTCGCCGCAGTGGCGGTCGACGCAGAGCAGATCCACGACCACGACCGGCCGACCTTCGCCCTGCACGCCGGCGTGGCCTGGGAGTGGACCGACGACGAGGCCCGGCGCCGCGACGGCGACGTTCAGGCCGCCCTGCGCCACGCTGGCGGGCGACGCCGACCGGCTGACCAGGCCTTGGCGGGGCCCGCCTCAAGAACGCCCCCCGGGTGCCGATCTGCCTGTCATGGCAGTCATGTCACTCCGGCGGGTGGCACTGATGTCCGGGTCGCCGTCCTGCTCATCGGGGGGGCCGCGGTCGCGGCCGGGCGCCTCGAGCGCCACAGCGACGACGGGTCGGCACACCGCGTGGCGGCCGCCCAGCGCCTGCTCACCACGATGCTCGACCAGCAGGCCGGGGCCCGCGGCTTCTTTGAGACCGACGACACCGCCCTTCTCGGCGCCGTGGTACCGCGGAAGCGCCGGCTTCGCGCAGGCGCTGTCGGACTCCCGCCGGCTGATCGGCCCCGACGCGGGCCTGCGCAGCGCGCTCGGCGCCCAGGCGACCCGCGCCGCCGCCTGGCGCGCCACCGTGAGCGCGGAGATCCGCGAGCAGCAGATGACCGGCCGGCGACCCACCGCGGGCCAGGCGCTCGCCGACATGACGGCCTTCGATCGCTTCCGGTCCGCCAACGCCACCTACCTCTCCGCCCTGAGCGCGCGACGCGCGACCGCCTCGCGCCGGGCCGGATGGCTGGCCGCGGCCCTGGTGGCCGGCGTGGCCCTCGCGCTCGGGCTGATCGCCCTGCTGGTGGCGCGGCTCCTGGAGACCCGCGCCCGGGTCCGCGCCCAGCGCCGGCGCGAGCTACGAGAGCTGCTGCAGGCGTCGGCCTCCGAGGCGGAGTCCCAGCAGCTGCTCATCCGCCATGTCGAGCGCATCGTGCCCGGCTCGGCGGCCGCCGTACTGCACCGCGACGAGACCGAGGACCGCCTGGAGGCCGTGCTCGACGGCCCCGCCCTCACCGGGCCCGCTTGCAGCACATCCGCACTGAGCACCTGCGCCGGCGCTCCTGCATGGCCGTCCGCCTCAGCCGCCCCTACGAGCGCGCACCCGGGAGCGAACCGCTGCTGGAATGCGAGGTCTGCGGCCAGGTGGGAGGCGAGCTGGCCTGCGAGCCGCTGCTGGTCGGCGGCGGCGCCATCGGCTCCGTGCTCGTGGCCCACGAGCGGGCGATCGACCACGAGCAGCGCGACGAGGTGCGCGAGTCAGTCGTCGCAGGCGGCCCCGATCCTCGCCAACCAGCGCACGCTCGAGCTCGCCGAGTGGCGGGCCGCAGCGGACCCGCTGACCGGTCTGCCCAACCGGCGGGCCGCCGAGGAGACGATGCGCCGGATGGCCGCCCACGCCGGGCGCACGCTCACCCCGCTCGCCGCCCTGCTGGTCGATCTCGACCGCTTCGCAGCAGATCAACGACCGCCACGGCCATGAACACGGCGACCGCGCGCTGGCGGTCATCGGTCAGGTGCTGGCCGCCAGCGTGCGCGCCTCGGACTTCGCCGCGCGCTACGGCGGCGAGGAGTTCCTCGTGCTGCTGCCCGACACCGAGCCGCAAGGGCGCGACCGAGGTCGCCGAGAAGATCCGCTCACGCGATCGAGCACGCCGAGCTGCCGGTGGTGGGCGCGGTGACCGCCAGCGTCGGCGTCGCGGCCATGCCCGAGGACGCCGTCGAGCCCGACCACGTGATCCGCAAGGCCGACCGCGCGCTCTACGTCGCCAAGGCGCGCGGCCGCAACCGCGTCGAGACCGCGCCCCCGCCGGCAGACTCGCGGCTCGGCGGAGACAGCGGCGGCGACGGCGGCGGCGACGGAGACCGATCGGCCGCTGGCGGCGATCTCTTCGGGTCCGAGCCTCCTAGCCGCCCGGCGGGAAGCGGTAGGTCGAATGGGGCGGGACGTGCGGCCCCACCTCGAGCACGATCTCGGCGTGGCGGCGCAACGCGATCCGCCCGGCGGGCCCGCGCCGGCGGCGTCCGTCGACGTAGGCGGTCACCGCGCGGTCCCGTGAAGCTCGCCAGCGGTGCGACGACAGCCGCTGGCCCCACGAACGGAACAGATCGGCGACGGTCAGCCGGGCGCCGCGCCGGACGAGCACCACGCCGGTCGGCTCGAGGGTCACGAGCGCGCCGTAGCAGCGGGCCGCGGTGATCCGCCCCTCCTGCGGCGACGCGGCGGACGGGTGCCGATGCCGGCGGCGATGAGCACCACCCGATCGGCCGCGAACAGCTCGACGTGGACGGCATCGCGCACCTGCAGCGTGCGGCGGCAGGCACCGAGCACCGGACCGCGCGCCGGCGGGTGAAACCGCGCGCCACGGCCGATCGGCCGGGCCTCGGCGGCCAGCGCGGCCGGGATCGGCGGCGCCACTCGCTCCCGTGCGCGTCCGGCCGTGGCCGTCGCCCCCACACCCGGCCACGGCGGCCACGGCGAGCGCGCCGTCACGACGGCGGCCAGCGCGGCTCGCACCGCGCGGCGCCGGCCAGCTGGCGGCCCTCAGGACGCCTCGCCTCGCGGCGCGTCCTCGGGACCGTGGCGGGCGGCGGTGCCCGCGCCGGGCCCGCGCGGCCGCTCGGCCGCTCCGCCAGCGCGAAGACGACCGGCAGCAGACCGACTCCCGGCCGCCAGGCAGGCGACGACGACCAACCGCGACGCGGGCGCCGGGCACGGCGAGCAGCGTGAAGCCGTAGAGCAGCGTGCCCACCAGCGTCGCGCCCTCCCAGATGGCCGCCGCGGCGACGAGGAAGAGCACGAACCATCCCGGCCGCTCCGCGGACGAGACGGACGGCCGCCCACCCGGCGAAGGCCAGCTCGACGGCCAGCATGACGAGCTGCCCGGCCGCCAGGCCGGGACGGCCGTGCAGCCCGCGGGCCAGCCCGGCGAGGACGAAGGCGCGCCAGCGCCACCGCGGCCAGTCCCCGGGCGAGGCGCCGGTCGAGCTCGGGACGGCGCAGGCGCAGAGCCGCCAGCACGCACGCCGCCACCACGGCGATCGGCCAGAACCACACGGGCGACGGGTCAGGCGCGTAGCGCAGGCGTACCGACGATCGCCGCCGGCTGCCCGCCGACCCGCAGCGGCACGCTCCAGCGGCCCAGGTCCGTCATCCCGGGGGACCGCGCGACGCTGGCCAGGGCGTGCAGGCGGCCGTCGTGCCACTCATAGCTGTGGCCGGTGCTCACGCGTGACCACCGCGGCGGGGTGCGGGCGCCCAGCCCGAGCGGCGGCGTCTGGACCGGAACCTGGTTGAGGTACCACATCGACGAGGCGCGGTTGGCGAACACGCCGGCGGGCGAGAACCCCAGGTAGGGCGCGCCGCGGTAGTCGAGCACCTCCACGGTGAGTGCGCGGCGCGACCCGCATCCACATCCGCAGGTCGCCGTCGACGGCGGCGGCATCGGTGCCGGCCGGCACCTGGGTGACCTGCGCCTGATAGCTCGAGGCGGCCGGGTTGACCGGCCCGTGGGCCAGGGCCGCGTCTGGCAGCGCGAGCACCGCTGCCAGCAGCGCCGCCAGCAGCCACGCGATCCGGTGCCCGGCGCCGGCACCGGCTCGCTCGCGCCATAGACTCCATCACCGTTGCCAGACTCTACGCATCCCCTGCGGCGGCGGGCGATCGTGTGGTCGACGTGCCTGGCGCTCCTGGCCGGCGCGCCGGCCGCCCTGCCCGGCACCGCGCACGCCGACGGCGACCCCGCCAGCGACGTCCTCGCGCTGCGCCGGTGTTCCTTCCCCAGGACGGCGGGATCCCCGCCCCCCAGCGGGCCCTGCTCACGGACCTGGTGACCGCCGCGACGCGGGCCGGTGTCCCGCTGCGCGTGGCGGTGATCGCCACCCGCTCTGACCTCGGTTCCGTGACCGCGCTGTGGCGCCGGCCGGCGGCCTACGCGCGCTTCCTCGCCCAGGAGCTCAGCGCAGGTGGCCCGCGGGACGCTGCTGGTGGTGATGCCCGGCGGCTTCGGGGTCGCGCCCATCGGCGCCCCGGGCGCGGCACGGCCCGCTGCCCTGCGGGGCCGACGGCGGCCGGCGCCTGCGGGGGGTGGCGGCCCCGGGTTCCGGCGCCCAGCTCGGCTCCGCGGCGGTGGCGCCGTGCGGCGGCTGGCCGCCGCGGCCGGACATCCCCTTCCGGCGCCGGGCGGCGGCCCCGCGCGCGGGATCTCAGGCGGCGGCCGCGAGCGCGCCGAAGGGACCGGCACCGGTCGCCTGGCTGGCCTTTGCGCTCGGCGCGATCCTCATCATCGCCGCCTGGACCGCCAGCCTCAGGCTGCGCCCGTGGCGTCGAGCAGACGGTGTAGGCTCACCGCATGGAAGCTGAACGGGCACGCGAGCTCCTCGCCCGCGAACGGGAGCGCATCGAGCGCGCCCTGGGCATCCATGACGGAGAGCCCTTGGAGTCAGACGCCGTTCGTCGAGCCCAATGACGAGGCGACGGAGAACCTCTACCAGGACGAATTCGACGCCGGCCGAGCGGCCGATCTTCGCGACCAGCTGGCCGCCGTCGAGCGTGCCGAGGCGCCGCCTGCGTGACGGCACCTACGGCTACTCAGTGCAGAGCGGGGAGCAGATCCCCGACGCTCGCCTGGAGGCCCGGCCCACGGCCGAGCTGACCGTCGAGGAACAACAGCGCGTCACCGGCTGAGCCCGTCAGATCGTGCCGGTGAGCACGAGGACGCCGACGACGAGCAGGACGAGCGCCGTGAAGACGTTGCCCCACCGCTCCAGCCACTGGCTGCGCAGGCCGTAGCCCCCGATCGTCGCCAGCAGCGTCAGGGCCACGATCGTCGCGATGGTCACGACCGCAAAGGCGATCACGGAGACGATCGCGGCACCCGCCCCGGCGGTGGTGGCCGCCAGGAACACCGGCAGGATCGTCAGGTCCGGGGAGGCCGCCGCGCCGAACGACACCATGAAGGCTCCTCGCCGGCGGGCGATCGGCTGCTCGTCGTCATCGTGGTCGTGCGGGCGGTCATGGTCGCGCGAGTGGCCGTGGCCATGGTCGTGGGGTGGGCGTGCGCGTGCCCGTGGCCGGTCGCCTCCATCACGCCGAAGGCCAGCCCGGTCACGATCAGCAGTCCGCCGACGATCGCGTTCTGCACGTGCTCCACGGTCGAGCGCAACTGCAGGCCCACGATGACGATCACCGCTCCGATCGCCACGGACACGAGCACATGGGCCACCCCGGCCAGCCCCGCCAGGCGCGCCACCCGGCCGAGCGGATAACGATGGGTGCGGCTGAGCACCCCGAGCGGCACCCAGTGGTCGGGCAGGATCGCGTGGCCGAGGCCGACGCCCGCGGCAGCCGCCACCAGGGCCGGAGTGGTCGCGCTCATGCGGCGGTAGGATGAGGAGCAAGCATGCATGCTCAATCATATGAGAGAACGATCATGCCGGGCGTGAGGCCGACCCCATGACGCACGCAGCGACCGGGCCTGCCACCGCCGGCCAGCTCACGGAGGAGCAAGCCCGCCTCGTCGCCCAGGCGATGTCCGCCCTCGCCACTCCCAGCCGGGTGCGGATCCTGGCCGCCCTGCGTGAGCGGCCGCGGTCCGTCTCAGAACTCATGGCCGCGGCGGAGATGGAGCAGTCGGCGGTCTCTCACCAGCTGAGGCTCCTGCGCGACATCGGGTTGATCGTCGGCGAGCGTGACGGGCGGCGGATCGTCTACTCGCTCTACGACGACCACGTGGCCTCGCTGATCGATCAGGCGGTCGGCCACGTCGAGCACCTGCGCCTCGGGCTGCGAACCCCGCTGGCCTCCTGATTTCCGCCGGCCTCGACCCGGACGCGCGCCAGCTCGCTGACCGGCTCCCGAGCTGTCACAGCCGCGCAGGCTGTGCTGTCTGAGGGGATGACAGATGATCCCCACCTTTGGAGATGATGATGAGAGTGTTCGTGGCAGGTGCGACGGGAGCGATCGGAAAGCAGCTGGTGCCACGTCTGGTGGCCGCGGGTCACGAGGTCCACGGGATGACGCGATGGACGTCGAAGCGGGCGATGCTCGAGCAACTCGGGGCGACGCCGGTGGTCGCGGACGCGCTCGATCCCGATCAGGTCGTGGCGGCGGTCGCCCAGGCCCAGCCGGAGGTGATCGTCCACCAGCTGACGGCGATCGGCACCCTCGACACACGTCACCTGGAGCGCGACTTCGCAGCCACCAACCGTCTGCGGACCGAGGGCACGGACCACCTCCTGTCCGCCGGGCACGCCGTGGGCGTCCAGCGGTTCGTGGCGCAGAGCCACATCGCCGCCTACCCCCGCACCGGCGCTGCGGTCAAGAGCGAGGACGGAGGCTATGACCCCGCGCCGGTCCGGGGGCTGCGGGCCAACGTGGCGGCCATCCGCCATCTCGAGGAGGCCGTGCTGGGAGCTCAGTGGACCGAGGGCATCGTCCTGCGCTACGGCTGGTTCTACGGGCCGGAGACGTCGATGGCCCGCGGACAGGAGTCATTCGAGATGGTCCGCAAGCGCAAGTTCCCGCTGGTTGGCGATGCCGCCGGCGTGTGGTCGTTCATCCACGTCGGCGACGCCGCGGAGGCCACCGTGGCGGCGCTCGAGCATGGGCGCCGCGGGATCTACAACGTCGTCGATGATGACCCCGCCGCCGTGGCCGAGTGGCTGCCGGTCCTGGCGCAGAGGCTCGGCGCCAAGCCCCCCAGGCGGGTGCCGAGGTTCGTCGGGAGGCTGTTCGCCGGGGAGGCCGGCGCGGTGATGATGACGGAGATCCGTGGGGCATCGAACGCCAAGGCCAAGCGCGAGCTGTCGTGGCGACCGGCGCACCCGAGCTGGCGCCAGGGGCTGGCGGCGGCCTGATGACGTACGGGTGCTGCAGAGGGCGAGCCGGGACGGCGAGGGGAGGTCGCCCGTGAGCGATCGTGAGCGCCTCCTCGATGAGCTGCGGCCGACCGCCTTCGCGATCGCCTACCGGATGCTCGGCAGCGTGTCCGAGGCCGAGGACGTCGTCCAGGAAGCCTTGCTGCGTTTGCATCAAGCCCTGGATCGGGGCGAGCGGATCGCTTCTCCGCGCGCCTTCGTGGCGACCGTGACCACCCGGCTGGCGATCAACGACCTGCGCTCCGCGCGCGCCCGCCGCGAGCGTTACGTCGGCGAGTGGCTGCCGGAACCGATCCTCACCGACGATCCCGCCGACCCCGCCCGTCACGCCGAGATGGCCGATTCCCTGTCCGTCGCCATGCTGGTGCTGCTCGAGAGCCTCTCGCCTGAGCAGCGAGCGGTGCTGCTGCTCCACGACGTGTTCGACTACGGGTACTCCGAGATCGCGGGGATCATCGGCAAGACCGAGCCCAACGTGCGCCAGCTGGCGACCCGCGCCCGCCGCCACGTCGCGGCACGCCGGCCCCGTTTTCAGACGACGCGCGAGCAGCGCGACGAGCTGGCCAGCCGCTTCTTCGCCGCCGCGCAACGGGGCGATCTCGCCGGGCTCGAGGCGCTGCTGGCCTCCGACGCACGGCTGACCGGCGATGGCGGCGGCAAGGTCCCGGCGCTCGCCCGATCGCTGCACGGGCGCAGCCGGGTCGCGCGCACGCTCGTCAACTGGTTTCGCCTTCGTACGCGCATCCCGGGCGTCTCGATGCGCCTGGCCGAGGTCAACGGCGGTGCCGGGGCGCTCTTCCTCGACGCCGAGCGGCGGCTCATCGGCGTCATGGCCCTTGATGTCGCCGACGGTCAGATCACCGCCGTCAACTCGGTCGTCAACCCGGACAAGCTGAGCCATCTCGGTCCGGTGGCGAACCTCGGTCTCCTGCTGAAGCCGGCCAGATGACGCGCCGGGCCGCCGGCGGCCCGGTCAAGGCCTAAGGCGCGGTCCAGAAGATGGTCAGTGCGGGTAGGGAGTGCAGATGGACGGTTTCGCCGGAGATCTCGGGGTGCGGGGAGAAGCCGCCGAGGACGGGCATGCCCACTTCGAATTCGCGGCGACGCGCGATCACCTGAACCCCGCGGGCACGGTTCATGGCGGGGTCCTGGCCACGCTCCTTGACACGGCGATGGGCCTGGCGGCGCGCAGCCGTACCGGCGATGGCGAGGTCCCGGCGACCAGCCAGCTGACAATCGCCTACCTGACGGCGGCAAGCGAAGGTCCGCTGACCGTGACCGGACGAGTGCGCAAGCACGGCGAGCACGTGCTGCTGTGCGAGGCCGATGTCGATCAGGACGGCCGGGCCGTCGCTCACGCCGTCGCCACCTTCGCGGTGCTGTAGCGCTCCGGTTGTCCGGGCGCAACCGGGCGGCTGCCGAGCCCCGGCTCCGGATCGCGGTGCTCGGCTCATAGAATGACGCCACCGGTCACCTCGGATCGGCGCGACGGGATTCCGACCGGAGACGGGGCAACATCATGCAGACGAGGCGGGGCCGTGCTGTCAGCGAGTGGAGGACCGCGGCCGTGCTCGCGATCGCCTGCCTGGTCGGGGTCGCGCCTGCCTCGGCCAAGACCGCCAGGGACGTCAAGGACGCCAAGAAGCACGCCGTGCGCGTGTTCGGCGCCCGCGGCCACGTGGTGGCGAGCTTCACGTCAGCAAGCTGTCAGAAGACGGCGCACCGCTTCACCTTGCTCACCGGCCGCAACCGCGGATGGATCATGTACGCCCAGGCCTCGCCGTTTTCGGGCTTTCATCACTACGCGTTCCCGCGGGGGCACGCGACCGGCACCTACGTCGAGCTGGTCAGTCCTGGCCACGTGCACTTCGCCAGCGACTTCAAGGCGCCGTATCACGTTCCCGCGGCCGGGGGCCTGAACTTCGCAGGCGACGGCAGCCTCGTCGGAGTCGGCTTTCACCCGATGTTCTCCGCCGACGGCGCGCGGGCGATCACGGTGACGGGCGTCCTGAACTGCCGCTACCCGAAGTCCGGCCGCTAGAGGCTCCCGTACTGAGCCGCGGGGCCCGGTGCCCTCGCGAGGTCTCAAACCCACCGTTCCGGCGGTATGGGTCAGGGTGTGCCCTACAATCAAGGCCAGCGGACTGGTCGACGGTTGTGTTGGCCTTTGCGGTCCGTCGTCGGGTCCCGTGAGGCCCACGTTGCGGCGGACGGCGGTGCCGCCCGACCTGACCTATCCAAACCCTGGGGAGAGGCATCCGTCGCGCGTGCATTGCGTTGGGTCGGTCATGTCGATCGCGCTGCTCCGACCCCCACCCGGGGGCGCGTCTGGGCGCGACGAGCGGTGCCCCCCAGCCGGCGTCGCAGCGTGATCGGCGATGCGCCAGAGGGTGACGGACTGACCGGCGAGGGGCTGGGTCCGCTCCTCGAGGCGGTCGTCGAGGCGTGTGTGATCGCGGACTTCGACGGACGGATCGTCGCCGTGAACCGTGCAGCCGAGCAGATGTTCGGCTGGTCATCGCCAGAAGCCGCGGGGATGGAGATCGGGCGGCTCCTCTTTGACCCTCAGACGGCCGCGACCGTACGCACGATGCTCGACCAGTGCGCGGCGGCGGGCCACCAGAGTCTGCTCGCCGATCGCTCCGAGCTGGTGACCGTCCGCCGCGATGGACAGGAGGTGCCGGTCGAGCTGACCCTCTCCGTGATCCGCGCGGCCGAGGGTCCGCGCGTCGCCGCCCTGATGCTCGACATCTCCGAGCGCAAGGCGGCCGAGGCGCGCAGCCGGCGATGCGAGACGATCATCTCATCGTCAGGCGACGCGATCTGGTCCGGCTCCCTGGACGGGATCATCGAAAGCTGGAACCCGGCCGCCGAGCGGCTGTATGGCTACAGCGAGTCGAGATCGTGGGTCGGTCGGCGTCGCTGCTGCGACCGGCCGGACGATCTGGAGGATTTCACGCGCGAGCAGTGGGAGGTCAGTGCCGGGGGCTCGGTCCTGCTCGGCTGTCGCTGGCACAACGCAAGGACGGCACCCTCGTCGATGTCGCGATCACGCTGTCGCCCGCTGTGCGATGAGGCGGGCGCGGTCAGCAGGATCGTTTCGGTCGTCGCGCGACGTGAGCGAACACAACCGGACGGCCGCTCGGCTCGCCGAGGCGCTGTCTCGGTTCGCCGGGGCGTTTGACGCGGCGTCGACGGGCATGGCACTCGTCGCTCCGACCGGTCGCTTCCTTGCCGTCAACCCCGCAGTGTGTGCGCTGCTGGGCGCGACGCGGAGACGCTACTGGCCAGCACCATCGCGGAGATGACCCATCCCGAGGATCTCGCGGCCAGCCGTCCTGCTCTCCGCACGCGTGATCACCGGCGAGATCGACAGCTGCCAGGAGCGCCAAGCGCTTCCTGCTGCCCGACGGCGGGATCGTCTGGGGGCTGCTGACCGTCACGACGGTCGCGACAGCCGCGGCGCGCCGCTGCATTTCGTCGCCCAGATCCAGGACGTCAGCGACCGCAAGACCGCGGAGGGCGAGATGCGGCGCTACGCGGCGCAGCTGGAGGCGCTCTCCGAGCAGGACCCGCTGACCGGGCTCCCCAACCGGCGGGCGTTTCAGGCCGCGGTGCAGGATGAACTGCGCGTCTTCGCGCTGGGCGGCGAGCCGTGCAGCGTCCTGCTGGCCCAGGTCGACGACGGCGACGACACGGCCATCGTCGCCGCGGCCGAGCACTCGTCCGCGCGAGCCGAGGCGCGGACATCGTCGCCTATCTCGGGGCACGGGGAACTCGCGGTGATGCTCCCGTCGGTCGACCGCCCGGGCGCGCGGCGATCGTCGAGCGCATCCGTGATGCGCTTCCCGCCACGTCCTCAGCTCCTACGGCACCGTGCGGACAGGCGAGAGCCTCGACGAGCTGCTGGACCGGATTCGCGCCCGGCTTCCCGACCCCGACGCGCAGCGTGCGACGCCTGCGGGGCGCGCACGGGGCAGGGATCGCGCGGCTGTTGGAGCTTGCTCGCGGAGCTGCTCGAGATGCCCGTCTCGTTCCTGAGCCGTCTCGACGGCAGAGCGCTATGTGGTCGCCCAGATCGGCCGGCGACTCCGAGCGGATCGGCGTCGCACGAGGGCGATGTCATGCCGCTGGGCCAGACGTATTGCCAGCGGATGCTCGACGGCCGGATCGGCTCCACCGTCCCCGACCTCGCGGCCAAGCCTCACACGCGCGAACTCGAGCTCACCACGGGCCTTCGACTGCGCGCCTACGCCGGCGTGCCCGTGCGCCTGCGGTCGGGTGAGTCTACGGGACGCTCTGCGCAGTCGACACCCGTCCCCATCCCGAGCTCAGCGAACGCCACAGTCTGCTGTTGGGATATCTCAGCGACCTGGCGGCCGAGCTGCTCGAGGAGGAGACCGAACAGCAGGCCGACCAACGCGTTCAGGCGAGCACCACCGGCGTCCGGACGTTGCTGTCGCCCTCGAGGCGAGGGACTTCTACACCAGCGCGCACTCCAAGCAGGTCGTCGAGCTGGCCTCTGGAGTCGCCCGGCGCCTCGGCCTTGATGCCGACACGACGCGCAACGTCGAGCAGGTGGCGCTGCTGCATGACATCGGAAAGGTCGGGATCCCGGACGCGATCCTGCAAAAACAGGGACCGCTCGATGAGCAGGAATGGCAACTGATGCGCCAGCATCCGGTCGTCGGCGAGCACATCATCGCCGGAACGCCCGGCCTCTCCCATCTCGCCCCGGCGATGCGCTCCGAGCACGAGCACTGGGACGGCCACGGCTATCCCGACGGGCTGATCGGCGAGGAGATCCCGCTCCCCAGTCGCATCACGCTCGCGTGCGATGCGCTGAACGCCATGACCAACGACCGGCCCTACCGGCCGGCGATGACCCTCGAGCATGCCCAGGACGAACTGCTGGCCTGCGCCGGCACCCAGTTCGACCCGCAGATCGTCGATGCTCTGCTCGCCGAGGTGCGCAGCCCGCTCCCGCCGGTCGGGGCTGATCAATGCGCCGCTGCCCGGCCCTCGGGGCCGACTCCGTAGCCCGCGGTCAGACCCGATTAGCGCGGCCGTTCTGCCCAGGGGGGACGGGCAGGGGGCGCCGGCCGGTGGCCGGAGCACACCTCGGGGTGCGTCGGACCGCACCGGTCTCCAGCCAACGGGTCTACATGTGGTGCAAGCAAGCACCACGATCTGTAGAGCCGATGTTTCGCGCGTCGGCGGCCAGGTAGTCCAGGAAGACGAACGGCGGCGCCGGATCGGCCGCGCCGCCGTCGTGCGCCGGTGGCTGCCTCGCCGCCGGCATCCGATCAAACCCGCCAGCCAAGGAGGCCGCCGTGCCTACGGACTCGATTCAGGAGCAGGTCGTCAAGTATCTGACGGACGTGCACAGCACTGAGGAGAACGCCATCAACCAGCTCAAGACCGGCGCCGAGGCCGTCGCGGACGACCAGCTTGCCCAGGTCCTCCGCGAGCATCTCGCCGAGACCGAGCAGCATGAGCGACTCGTGCGCGAACGCCTGGAAGCTCTCGACGCCTCTCCCTCGAAGATGAAAGATCTCGCGCAGAAAGGCGCTGCCGCTCTGACCGGTGCCATGAGCGGGGCGGCGCCGGACACCACGGGCAAGATCGCGATCCAGGCGTTCGCGTTCGAGCACTTGGAGATCGCCTCCTATCGCAGCCTTCGGGCCGTCGCGGAGCAGGCGAACGACACTGAGACCGTCCAGCTCGCCGAACGGATCCTGCGCGACGAGCAAACCGCCGCTCAGAAGCTCAGTGATCTGATGGAGCAGGCGGCCCTCGTCGGATTGCCGCAAGCCGCCTGAGCGCCGTGCGGGGCGGGGACGTGGCCTCCCATCGGACGCCCCCGCCGCGGTTTAATGGACGCGCATGGAGAGCGAGCGCCAAGCCGACGAAGCCGACGAAGCCGCGCGCCGCTCGACGTCCGCGACCCGTTCCCGCCTGACCACCCCGTCTGCCGGCGATGCGCTGGCGGCGGGGCGGTCGCACGCCGGGGCGGCGGCGCTGTCTCCCCGAGGGGCCGGGGGTGGCGTGTGTGCCGCTGCGGTGCTCGCCCTCCAGGGCAGTGCGGGCAACCGATGGGTGGCTCGCGAGCTCGTCCGGGAGCGCACGGAGGCCGCGCGGTGGCTGTTGCGCGACCCGACCGCCGCGGGAACGTCAGCCGCGGGCGGGAGCACGACGGCGTCGAGTCAGTCCGCTCTGGCTGCCTTCGCCGCGACGGTCGCCCGTCGCTTCGCCGTCAAGGACGTCCATGTCGGCACCCAGGCCGAGCAGCGGACGGCCGTCACGCCGGGCGGCGCCCTGGGAAGCGCCCCGGCGGCCGCGACGCTGCCCAACTGGAGACCGTGGGAGCCCGACAAGGACACCTACCCGGAGATCATCGGCGCGTTCGACGACGCTGCCAAGGCGTTCGGCGGGCTGCCCAAGGTCGACACCATCGTGTTCTACGAGGTCGACTATGTCTGGGACGCGCAGAGCGGATCCTTTGTGCCGCAGAGCGGCACCGGCGCCTCGTTCAGCGCCGGCAGGCTCACCGTGTACCACACGGCCTCGAAGCGATCGACGATGCTTCCGGTCGCCAGAAGTGACGCCTCGGCCAAGTACCCGGCGGTCACCATCGGTGACCGGCCTCAGGGCGGCGCACCGCGAAGATATGCATCCCCGGCCGAGTCCACCCGCCGCGTGATCGTCCACGAACTCGGCCACGGGATCCAGGAGGCCGTCATCGGCGGCGCCGCGATGTCGGGACCGGACCCGAAGATGATGGCCGACTTCGCGCTCGCCGTCGGCTGGTGGCCGGGCGGGGCGGGGGCGGGTGCCCCCCGGCTCTATGACATCCAGGATCCAGCCGTCGGCGCATCGATCGGCCAGCAGCAGACGCCGACCGCTGCGCCCATCACCGACGCCGACTGGAACGACCCCAAGTGGCATGAGCAACCCATCTCCGGATATTCGCTGAGCGGTCCCTTCGAGGACTTCGCCGAGAGCGTCATGGCCTACGTCTACGCGCCGGCGGTGCTCAAAGCACGCTCGCCGGCGCGGTGGGGCTTCCTCGACGGGCGCAAGACCAAGTGGAAAACGGCCTTTCAGCAGCCTCCACCCTGATCGCCAAAACTTGAACGATTCAAGGAAGCGCTATTCTCGCTCCCCGTGGAGGAGCTCCTGCGCAGCCATGATCTTCGGGTCACCCGCCCCCGGATCGCGGTGCTCCAGGCGGTGGAGCATCTCCCCCACGCCGACACCAACGCGATCATCGACCGCGTTCGTGAGCAGCTGCCCGAGGTCAGCCATCAAGCCGTCTACGACGTGCTGGCCGCCCTCACCCGCGCCGGCCTGCTGCGGCGCATCCAGCCTCAGGGCTCGGTCGCCCGCTACGAGGCCCGCGTCGGCGACAACCACCACCATGTGGTCTGCCGCTCCTGTGGAGCGGTCGCCGATGTCGATTGCGCCGTCGGTGACAGTCCCTGCCTGACCGCATCCGAGAGCCAGGGCTACATGATCGAAGAGGCCGAGGTCATCTATTGGGGCCTGTGCCCCTCGTGCCTCGCCCGCAACCCGAATCCAGAACCCAGGGAGGACGTCCGTGCCTGACGCCCATGAGCATGAACCGAACGCCGTCTTCGGCCAGATGGATGAGCCGCAGGCCTCCGAGGAGCAGGCCACGTGCCCCGTCGCCCACGGCCGCATCCGGCCGACCGCCGGCGACGCCAACCAGGAATGGTGGCCGGCCAGCCTGAACCTGCAGATCCTGCACCGCAACGGCGCCGAGGCAAACCCGCTGGACCCGGACTTCGACTACGCCGAGGCGTTTCAGAGCCTTGACCTCGCGGCGGTGAAATCCGACATCGAGGCGATCATGACCGAGTCGCAGGACTGGTGGCCCGCGGACTTCGGCCATTACGGCGGGCTGATGATCCGCATGGCGTGGCACTCCGCGGGCACCTACCGCGTGTTTGACGGGCGCGGCGGCGGCGGTCACGGCCAGCAGCGCTTCGCGCCCCTCAATTCCTGGCCCGACAACGTCAACGTCGACAAGGCGCGCCGGCTGCTGTGGCCGGTCAAGCAGAAGTATGGCCGGGCGCTGTCGTGGGGTGACCTGTTGATCCTCGCCGGCAACGTCGCCCTCGAATCGATGGGCTTTGAGACACTCGGCTTCGCCGGTGGCCGCGTCGATGAGTGGACCCCGGACACCTCCGTGTACTGGGGTGCCGAGACCACCTGGGTCACCAACGATGCCCGCTACAGCGGCGAACGTCAGCTGGAGCGGCCGCTCGGCGCCTCCGAGATGGGCCTGATCTACGTCAACCCCGAGGGTCCCAACGGCCAGCCTGACCCCGCCGGGTCGGCCCGGGACATCCGTGAGACGTTTGGCCGCATGGCGATGAACGACATCGAGACGGCCGCGCTGATCGTCGGTGGCCATACCTTCGGCAAGACCCACGGCGCAGCTCCCGCCGACAACGTCGGCGCCGAGCCGGTGGCCGCTGGGCTCGAGGAGACCGGCCTGGGCTGGAAGAGCTCCTACGGCTCGGGCAAGCTCGAGGATGCGATCACCTCGGGCATCGAGGTGACCTGGACGACCACCCCGACCAAGTGGTCCAACAACTACCTCGAGAACCTCTATGGCTATGAGTTCGAGCTGGAGAAGTCACCGGCCGATGCCTGGCAGTACGTGGCCAAGGACGCCGAGGCGATCATCCCCGCCCCCAACGAGGGCGGTGCCCCGCGCAAGCCGACGATGCTCGTGTCAGACATCGCGCTCAAGGTCGATCCGATCTACGGCGAGATCACGCGTCGCTGGCTCGATCATCCCGAGGAGCTGGCCGAGGAGTTCGCCAAGGCCTGGTTCAAGCTGACCCACCGCGACCTCGGTCCGGTATCGCGCTACCTCGGCAGCGAGGTTCCCAAGGACACCTTCATCTGGCAGGACCCGCTGCCCGACGCCCCGTCGCAGACGCTGTCGGCGCAGGACATCACCGGCCTCAAGCAGCAGATCCTCGAGTCCGGTCTGACGGTGTCAGAGCTGGTCAGCACCGCGTGGGCGTCGGCTTCGAGCTTTCGCAACTCGGACAAGCGCGGCGGCGCCAACGGCGCGCGCATTCGGCTCGCGCCCCAGAGGGACTGGGAGGTCAACAACCCCCAGCAGCTGACCAAGGTGCTCTCCAAGCTCGAGGACATCAGGGGAACCTTCGGCGAGAGCGGTGGATCCGTCTCCGTTGCCGACCTCATCGTGCTCGGCGGGGTGGCGGCGGTCGAGAAGGCCGCGGCGGATGGCGGGACCCCAGTCGAGGTCGCGTTCACCCCGGGCCGGGTGGACGCGAGCCAGGAGGAAACCGACGTCGAGTCCTTCGCCTACTTGGAGCCGCGCTTCGACGGCTTTCGCAACTACGACTCAGGGGCGCCGACCAAGCTGCCCCAGGAGCACCACCTGGTCGACCGGGCCGAGCTGCTCGGCCTGACCGCTCCGGAGCTGACCGTCCTGATCGGTGGGCTGCGCGTGCTGGGCACCAACTACGACAACTCGTCTCTAGGCGTGTTCACGGACCGCGTGGGCGTGCTGACCAACGATTACTTCGTCAACCTGCTCGACATGGGCACGACCTGGACGGCCGAGGGACCCAACTACAAGGGCGCCGGATCCAAGGGCGAGTGGACCGGCACCCGTGCCGACCTCGTGTTCGCCTCAAACGCCGAGCTGCGCGCTGTCGCCGAGGTGTACGCCTCGAGCGACGGCCAGGAGAAGTTCGCGCGCGACTTCGCCAAGGCGTTCTCGAAGGTCATGCACGCGGACCGCTTCGACCTCGTCTGACGAGAGCCAGAGCCCTCGGCCGGCGCTCAGCCGCCGGGCGCAGGGTCCAGGCATTCGGCGATCGCCGCGCTCAGCTGCTCAGGATGGCTGAGCGCGGCGAGGTGCCCCCCGGGCACGACGACCGGCTCGACCCCGAGCCGGTCGCGGGCGACGCGTTGCTGGAGCTCGAGCGGGAAGAACCGGTCGTCCCGGCCGGCCACCACGTGGATGGGGATCGGCGGCCATGCGTCAAAGGCGCAGACGTCGCCGAAGCGCTCGTCGAGCTGTGAGGCGGCCCGCGCGCCCAGTTCGGCGGCGACATCCTCGGGGACGTCGTGCAGGAAGTAGGTGTCGAGGTCGAACTCGGGGCTGTACCCCTCCCGGACCGCCATCGCCGACCGCGCCTGCTCTGAGCCGACGTTCTCCCACCATTCGCCGGGCGTCTCGCCGGGCCGGGGGATCATCGCGTTGACGAACACCACCCCGCGGACCGGGACCCGCTGGAACACCAACGGCACGGTGAAGGCCCCCATCGACTGAGCGACCAGGACAACGTCCGGCCGCCCCGCGATGGCCTCGACGACCGCCTCGGCGTAGGTCGGCAGCCCGGTCCGCCCGCCCGCCGCCAGATCAACCGCCACGGCGTCGACGCCGCGATCGCCCAGGGTGCGCTGCACCAGATGCCAATACCAGCCCAGGCCTCCGGCGCCGGGAATGAGCACGGCAGATGTCATCTCAGTCGTCTCCGTTCTTGGCTGTCGTCATCCGCGTGGCCGCCCACGGCAAGCAGGGGCCCGTCCACTAGGACTCAACAGCGCCAAGAACCTCATCGGCCCGCCCGATGTGACCGTGGTCACCGGCCGGCGTCGGCCGACTGCCCGAAGACGCTGAGCGTGCACCCGGCCCAGCGGCCAGGCTTTCCACGGAGGGTGAGCGAGGGTGTCTGGGTTCAGGACATAGGTCCCAGGTGATAGGTCCCTCATGAGTCGGGACATAGGTCACACCCCGTTGCGGGCTTTTGCAGGGGTGCGGCGGTCGTCGCGGAGGGCGAGCCCGTAGGGCGAGGCCGTAGCGGCGATCGCCGGGCGCGGCATGTCCGGGGCTGCGGTGAGGGTCGCGGGCATGTCCCGAACTCGTGTTGCTGTCCGTCAATCGTTTCTCAGCAGCTGACGGTCACCGCGGCTGGGGCCGAGTACGGGATCTCCCGCCGGCATCTGCCCCCAAAGCCGCGCCAGCCAGCAACCGACACGCGTCCGGGCACTACCGCCTGCGTTATGACCGCCTCGACCCCAAAGGCAAGATGAGCCTCCGCCGCGCCGGCCGCATGCACCACCTCGGCGTCGGCAGCACCCACGCCCGCAAACGCGTCCTCGCGCTCGCCGACGCCCACCAGGTCAGCGTGATCGACCTCGCCACCGGCGAGATCCTCTCCACCCACCACATCGACCCCAACAAGACCTACTGGCGCAACCAAAACAAAGAGCCCGGCCGATGGCCGAGCTCCCAAAAAACGTGACCTATGTCCCGAGACATGTGAGACCTATGTCCCGCGACATCACAGAGGGTGAGCGAGGGGACTCGAACCCCCGACCGCCTGGACCACAACCAGGAGCTCTACCAACTGAGCTACGCCCACCGTGAGACCGCTGAATCTACCAGCGCGGCCGCGCTGCCGTGCGCGCCAGCCGCCCGCGCCTGCTCTGGGCAGGCGCGGGCGGGCAGGCGGCCCGGGTCAGCGGTGGCGCTTGGTGAACTTCACCTTGCGAGTGGCGACCACCTTGGTCTTGCCGCTGCGCCTCTGCTTGATCGTCAGCGTCGCCGGCAGCTTGTGGCGGGCGGACAGCAGGTTCCGCCCCGTCCGGTTGAGCGACACCTTCAGCTTCACCGTCTTCCCGGCGCGGACCGTCGCGGACGCCGTGCCAACCGTGACCTGCTTGTGGCGGCGCTTGGCCTTGGCGCTGACGGCGATGATCCGCCGACCGAGCAGCGTCTCGTGGACGGTGAGCGTCAGAGCCATCTGGCAGCTCGTCGCGCCTGTGCAGGTCACCGGGACGGTCACGGTGGTGCCCTTGACCGTGAGGTGGCCGACTGACGCCTTGCCCGCCGCGGGCGGCGGTGGAGGAGGCGGAGGCGGCGTCCGCGGTGGTGAGGGTCTGATCCGCCCCGGCGAACGTGCCGAAGTCGCTGATCGCTACTGCCCGGTAGTGGATGAGCGTCGCCGGCGGGAGTCCGGCGAGGGCGGCGGTGAACCCGTCGACCGCGTTGTCGGGCCCGAGCTTCTGGGCCGCCGTGGACTGCCCGTAGGCGGTCGTAGTCCCGAACTGGAAGGAGACGGCCACGCCGGCGCCCTCCGGGTTGACGGAGCCGCTCAGCGTTGCCGACGAGGTGGTGACGGCAGTCGCCGCCCCGGTCACCGGCGTGTCCGGCGCATAGGCGTCGGCGAACAGGCTCCGTGGGCTGGTTCCGTTGGTGGACAGGAAGAACGGCGTGCCGGCGGCCCCGCCCTGGCATGCCGCTCCGTCGGAGTTGAACGGATTGGCGGTACACGCCGACGAGATCGGCTCGCGGACGTCGGCCTGGGCGGTCGGCGTCAGTGAGACGTCCGATCCATCGAGCACGAACGTCGGCGCCGCGGCGTTGACGAAGTGCCCGACAAAGGCCTTCTCCACCCCGCCTCCGATGTCCTCCCGCCAGGACACGTAGGGCGTGTTGCCCGAGAACGTGATGTCGGGCCGCGTCGAGTCGTTGGCGCCGATGGAGATCGGAGCGCCGTTGTTGACCAGTTCGAAGTGAGCGGCCGCGCCGGCCCCGACCAGCCGGGAGACGAAGATCTGCTGATGACCTCCGGAGGCCTCGTCCCAGGCAACCCACGGAACGGTGGGATTGGCGGGATTCATCGTTCCGGCGGCCACCCGCGGGTCCTCCGCGTTGGCATCGGCGGACTTGTTGAGCGAGCAGGCGGCCTCGTTGTCGAGACTCTGGCCGCAGAACCCGCCGTGGGCTGAGTCGTCGAGCACACCCTGGCCCGTCCCCCCGACGCTCACCCAGTTGAAGCCGCCGTCAACCGTCCCGGTCGGCGGGGTGGACGCGCTCGGCGCCACGCCCTTGGCGGCGAACACCATCTCGTTGTTGCGCAGGCCGTCGGCGCTGGCGTTCTGCTCGTACCAGACGACCCACGGCACGGCGTCGTTGGCACCGGTGAAGGCGACGTCTGGCTCAATGCCGTCACGCGTGCGATCGACGTTGAGCGAGGGGTCGGCGCCCAGGCGCTCCACCCCCACCTGCTGCCAGCAGAACCCTCCCACCGGCGCGGCAGCCGGATCGGCGGCCGCGGGCTTGACCCCGCTGCAGTTCGCCTGACCGGGACCCAGCGGCTTTTCCACGAAGATCTGGTTCTTGCCGGCGCCAGGCGCGTTGGCGCCGATCTCCTGCCAGGTGACCCACGGGCCGGGCTTCGTGGGATCAGCCGCCGAACCACCGGCGACCGAGGGATTCTCCGCGGCCTGGTCGGTGTGGATGTTCAGCGAGGGGACGGGGACCGTGCCGCCGCCGAGACCCCGGCTCTGGCCGGCGAAGAGCCACTTGCCCTGGTTGGCGTCACCGGTGTTGTCAAACCGGCTGGCGAACACGTTGTTGGCCCCAAAGCCGGTGCCGGCGCCGATGTTGGCGGTGTTCTCGTACCAGGTCGCCCACGGCACCGTGCGGCCCGCGCCGGCGAAGTCGATCGCCGGGGCCTCGCCGTCCTGGCCCTGATCGAAGTTCAGCGAGCCCGGGACGGTCGGGGCGGCGCTCGAGCGCCCGCCGACGGTCCCCGCTCCCCGCGTCGTCCACGCACCCTGGGCGAACGAGCGTGAGAACACCTGGTCGTGACCGGCGGCCGTCTGCTGACGGAAGACCGCCCACGGCACCGCGACCTTGCCGGCCGTCAGCGCTCCGCCGACGACATCGGCGTTGGCCGGATCCTCACCGCTGACATTGAGCGCCGGGTCGATGCCCGCCGCCGGATCGCTGTTGACCTGGCCGCCCGGTGGCAGCGGCGCGAAGGCAAATGCCGGCGCTGCCGTCGCCAGCGCGACGACCGCTCCTGCGACGGCGATACCGGCTCGCCGTCCGACACACTTCTGGATCCCCATGTGGCCCCTCCTGTGATGTTGTTCGAGTGGTTCTCGAACCGGGATACGTCGCGGCGCCCGAGACGGTTCTCGCCTAGCGCACCCGCCCGCTGAGGACGACCTGGCCAGACGAGGCGGGCCCGCCGCCGGTGCGCTGCCGGGTCACGGTCATCTGCCGAAAGATTGTCACGGGAGCGCCGGACCACAGGGTGACGCTCCGCGCATCGTTGAACGTGCCGACGGGGACGAGCGTTCCGGCCCTGTTCTTCAGCCACGCCTCGTAGTAGCGCCCGTTCTGCAGGTGGGGCAGACCGCTGGCCCGCAGCTCGATCCGCCAGCCCGATGCGGTCTTGGTCAGCGTCGCCGATCCGCGCGCCCGGGGGGCCAACGCGGTCCCGCGGACGAGCATCGCGAAGCGCTGTCCGTGCGACGGGGAGCCGCCCAGGGTGGCGACCAGCACCGCGACGACGACGGCGAGCGCGACGCCGGCGCCGAGCGCCGGGACGATTGCCGCGCGCCACCGGCTGCGGCGCGGTGCGCTGGTCGGGTGCGGGCGCCAGCGTCGGCTCTCGGCGTCCGGGGCGGGCGCCGCCGGCGGGCTGGCCTGAGCGGCCTCGATCACGGCGGCCACCACCGCTCGCTCGAGTTCGGAGCTCGGCGCCTCCCAGCTGGCTGAGGAGGCCAACGCGTCGCGCAGGGAATCCAGCTCGCGGCGATCGTCGTCGCTCAGAGACCCCGCGGCTCCATCCACGAGGTACGAGATCCGATTCTCGTCGCTGCCGCTCACCCAGCCTCCTTTCTCACCGGTTTACGGTCAAGACTGCCCATCGGTTTCCCTCAGGTAACCGAGGCTGGCGGCCAAGCGCCGGTGCGCTCGGTGAGAGCGTGACTTCACCGTGCCCAACGCGATGCCCAGCCGGCGGGAGATCTCCGTGTGGGTGAGGCCCACGAAATGCTGGAGGCGCACCACCTCGCGCTCGTCATCGGGAAGGTCGTCGACCGCCTGCCGGACCTCCCCCGCGTCGTACATCGCCTCCGCCGATACCGGCTCGGCGGCCATCGACCGGTCGTCCTCGGGCACCGCGTCCAGCGTGACCGCGGAGCGCCGGGCTTCACGCCGGTGCACGTCGATCGCGGTCCGGCGGGCGATGGCGATCAGCCACGGGCCCAGCTCCCGCGTGTCGTCGACGGTGCGGGCCGCCCGCCAGGCCTTGACGAACGTCTGCTGGACGACCTCCTCGGCCAGTCCGCGATCACCGAGCGCGCGCAGGGCGACCGCGAACACGAGCCGTCCGTATTCGCGATACACAACTCGGACGGCCTCCGCATCGCCTGCGCGAAACTGCGTCCTCGTGGCCCGGTCCACCACACATGCGACGCTACCAATGTGCCGGCCCGCGGTGGGGGCAATTTCGTGTTTGGGCGCTCAGGAGGGGCGGTCGCGCTGGTGGGCGGCGGCGTCCCGCGGAGCGACGGTGCGGGCTCGCTCGCTGAGCGTCGCGGCCAGCTGATCGCCGTCTGTCGCCTCGATGCGGTCGGGAACCTGCAGCCGCAGCGCAGCCAGCGCGTCGTCGAGCCCCTCCCGCTCACCGATCAGCACCATCGCATAGCCATGACGCTGGAACTCCTCGACGTGCTCGGCCACCTGATCGAGCAGCGGTCGGGCCAGCTCTGGCCCGTACCAGGCCGGCGGCAGCGCGATCACGCCCCAGCCGGCGCGATCGAGGACGCCGAGGACGTCGAAGCCGGCCGAGCCCTCGTTGATCAGCTCGTCGGCGACGACCGCCACGCAGAAGCCGCGGTCGTCGTACTCCATCAGTCTCCGAGAAAGGCGCCGAGAACGGCCCGTTCGGCCTCCGGCGAGCCCGAAGGGTCGGCATGGGTCACACCCATCGCCCGTGGCTGGGCGATCCCCCGAGCGGCCAGCTCGGCCAGCAGCTCCTCGACCAGCACGCCGGGAGCGCCGGCGAGCTCCGGCCCCGCCGAGGGCCACTGCGGCAGGCCGCCGGCAGCGGTGTCGGAGCTGCTCAGATGCACGCCCATCGTCGGGCTCCCCTCGACGCCGACGAGCACCACCTCGTCGCCGCGGCTCAGGTGGGCAGCGATCGCCCCCACCACCCCACTGACGATCCGCCGGCAGTGGCGCCGAAACGCAGGGGTGTCGTATTGCTCGCGCACCGCCCAGAACCGGTTGAGGCCGGCGAAGGCGAGCTCCGGGCAGGGCATCTGCACAAGCCGCCAGCCGCGCTGGCGCAGCTCCTGCACGAACGGTGAGTACACGCCGGAGCAGTACGCCCCGCCGGCCGTACGCGAGTTCTGGTTGAGCAGGCAGTGCGCCACGAACGCGACCTTGGCCATCGCGCCAGCATAAACAGCACGCACGGTTCGACCCGGTCGGTTGGCGGGGGCTCGCGGCAGAGGTCTCAGTCGACGGCGGTCATCCCCGGCCGCGCCCAAGCCCTCAGTCCCGTGTCGAGAGGATCTGGCTGTGGAGGTCCAAGAGCCCGAGCACATCATCGCCGTCGACCCGGCCCATCCCGCATTCCGTGCAGATGCCCCACTGGCGGGCGCCACCCGGAGAGTTGGCCAAGGCGGCGTCCACATGCTCGATCTGCTCGGCGGTCGTGCCCGGTGTCTGATCGTCCGGGTGATAGGGGACCAGCGCGAAATCCAGTTCGGTCTCCGGGCCGGTCTGCAGACTGCTCAGCGGGGCGAAGTAGGCACTGTCGTTGCGAGCCTGGGGCACGGTGAAGGAGACGAAATTGAGCGGACGTCCCGCCCCGGCGCTGACGGCGTTGACAAGGTCGACCTGCATCTGCAGGGACTCCGGCTGCTTGAAGTGCTGGTGACCGTAGTCGCCGTAGCAGAGATGCATCCCGACGGGGACGTCCGCGGGCACCCGGTCGATGCATCGCACCAGCCCCGGCGCGATCTGCTCCATCGACAACCTCGGACCCATCGCTCCCTCCAGCGCCCCGAACTCGACGGCGACGTCCCACTGGACGGCAACCCGCTCGTGGGGCAGCCGCTGAAGCGCCGCGTCGAGGTCGGCGAACAGCGCCCGTTCGTAGGCGGGCGCGACCTTGGGCAGGTCCTCGGGCGCGAACGTCCCCGCCACTGAGGCCAGCGGCGTCGGGTATTGCAGCTGGAAGCGCACCTCAGCGGGGATCGTGCCCTCTTTCTGCAGTCTCTCGAACGAGGCGAACGACTGGGCGTATTCATCGGCATACCCAAGGTCCGGCCAGTGGATCGTGTCCGCCGACGCGCCCTCGGCGAGGCGCAGCTGAGGCATGGCCGGGGCATCCGGCGCGGTCTCGTAGGCCTGGACGACCGCGACCGTCTCGAACTCCGGCATCTGCTCGAACTTCCGCGTCTGGAAGCTGATCCAGTAGTTGCGGTCGCCGGTCTCTCCGTCAGTCATCCGACGGACCCCCTGGGGGATGCGTGAGCTGATCTCCCGCATCACCGTCTCGGCATCGGGCAGATTGACCGAACCGTTGAAGTGCACGCTGGTGGGTGGCATGGCCGTCCTCTCGCTAGCTTCTCCGCTCCTGCCGGTCATATCATGCTCGCGGCGCCGAGGCCAGGCCTCCCGCAGACGCTGAGCGAAGCCGACCGGCCCAGGAGCTCTACCTCGGGGCGGCGCAGGCGCCATAGGCTTCCGCCGGGGCTGGCGTAGTACATCCGTCCAGTTGGGGGTTGCAAGACTAAAGGCGCGTGCCGAGAAGAGGGGATGGAGTCGCTGCTCGCCGTCCGTCGCCCCCGGCGGGATCTCGTCTCGGTCGCGGCTTGCGTGAGCGTGATCCTGGTCCTCCTGGCGGCCGCAACCGCCGCCGCCGCGCCGGCTTCGGCCCGGCGGGCCGCGGCGGTCGCTCTGGCGGTGCCCCGCCTGGGTGACGTCAGTTACGCGATGGTCCGGGTGCGCCTCTCGCCTGGTCAGCGTCTCACGATGCCGGCCGGGCTGGCCGGCACGCCGAGCATCTTCTCCGGCAGCGTGGGGGGGTTGGCGATGCGGGCACGAGCGGCGAACTGGCGGGCGCTGCGGGCCACGACCCGGGTCTACGTCGTGGTGAGCAGGGCGCAGGGCGCCCCCGGCGACGTGCGCGACGTTGCCCTGTTCGTGGTGCGTCGCAAGGGGCGGGGCGCGGGACCGGGCGGCCGGGTCGTCTTCTCCGTGGGCAACGCCCGAGCGGTGGTCGGCTCCTTCTGGGTTCACGGCGTCGACCGCAGCGGCTACGCCGATGTCTTTCACGCACCCAATATCTTCTCCACGGCGCTGGCCAACTGGTCGCGATACACGCTGGCGCTGAAGCTCGCCGGCGCCGTCAAGGCGGCTCTGCATCCTCAGGTGCGTTCGGCGACGCCCGCGGCGCCCGCTGCCGTCAGCGCGGCCTCGGCGACTCCGGCCGCAGGGCGCGCCCGGAACCCGGGTCCGTGGACCGGGGGGCAACGCCCCGACGCGCACGTCAGGACGATCTTCTCCTTGCTGTCCGGAGCCCTGCACACCCCGAACGCCTGGGGGGCGTTCAAGGGCAGTGCTGCGGTCCCGCGCTTCATCGCGACCGAGTTGCATAACCCCTCGTTGGCCAATCGCTGGCGCAGGGTGGTGGCCACGGTCCCGGTGACGGTCCCCGACCGGTATGCGGCGCTTGCCCAGGAGGAGAAGCGCTTCACCCACGTCTCCGCGCCGCGACTAAGTCACCTTGTCGTGAAGATCGCTGACTCAGTCAACTCCTCAACCGCGACCGAGTCAGACGCGCAGCTCGCGCCGACGCAGATCCTCACCATCAACAACCCGGATTCGACGCACCAGTACGGAGGGACCGTGGTGGTCTCCAACACTTCCGGAACCACGTCTGATGTTCAGTGGTGTGACGTCTCCGTCTGCACATTCACGTATGGAGCAAACGTGGCGCGGTATCTCAACGTCGTGGCCGCTCCCGGCGACGGCGCCGCCTCCCTGAGCATGGACTGCCCCGGCGGCAGCGGCACCTTTGACTCCTGCGCGATCTCACTCACCAGCGCCACCAAGACCTCGGTGACCGAGCACTTTGCTCAGAGCGCCCAGCTGACCATCAACCTGGCGCCCGCCGGCTCCGTCTCAAGCAACGATTCGCGGTTCTCCTGTTTGCCCGCGTCGACGTGCCTGGCGAAACTCGCGATCGGCTCGACGGTCACGTTCGGGGCGCTGCCGTTCGAGCGAAATCCGTCGCTCATGACCGGCTGCGACCAGTCGTCAGGGGCGTCGTGCACCGTGACCATAACGGGACCGACCACGGTGAACGCCGACCTCAACTACACCCTCACGGCAGACGTGCAGGCGGCCCCCGGCTCCAGCGGCACGGTCACCAGCACCACCGGCCCCATCGACTGCGGCGCGGTCCCCGGCGGCGTCACCCAGTCCTGCAGCGCAAGCATCGAGGCCACCCAAGACGTCGTCCTGACTGCCAATCCCGATCGGCAGTCGACATTCTCATCTTGGACCGGCTGCCCGCATGCCTCGGGTACCACCTGCACGGTTGAGATGAACCAGGCTATGACCGTTGGGGCCTCTTTCGCTCCCGCCCCCCCGCCTCCCCCTCCCCTCACCTACCCGCTGTCGGTGAGTGTGACCACCAACCCGTTTGCCCCGACGCACTCCGGCTATGTCACCAGCTCGCCGGCGGGCATCGAGTGCGGGACTGTCCCGACGGGCGACTCCTCCACCTGTGACGCCAGCTTTGACGCGGGCACGACGGTCACCCTCACCGCCATCGTCAACCAGGGCGCGTTCGAGCTCTGGACCGGTTGCGACACCATGTCCTCCCTCACATGCACGGTCAGCATGGGCCAGGCCAAGAACGTCATCGCACAGTTCGGCTGACGGTTCTGGCTCGACCCACGGCTCTGCGATCAGCAAGTATGTGCTCCTGAGCCGCCCGCAGCGGCCCGCAGCGGTTGCCCGAAACGTCTGCGAACACCTTCACGACAATCTGGTGCGGCCGAAACCCAGAAACACCCCATTCTGCAGGGCTATAGGGAGTACCCCCGGCAGGACTCGAACCTGCGACCCACGGCTTAGAAGGCCGTCGCTCTATCCAGCTGAGCTACGGGGGCCCGTGGCTGGGAGGGTAACCGGGGACCGCCGTCGGGTCGGCGTCGCGGGCCGAGCGCTCCGGCCGGCGGCGGCGGCGCTCGCCCTGGCAGCGACCGTGCTGGCACTCGCCGGCCTCGGGCCGGCCACCGCCGCCGGCCGGTGCCTCGTCCCCGGAACGATGCGGACGCTCGATCAGCTGTGGCGGCCCGACCGAGCGGCCGCCGTGGCCTACGCCCACCGGCGCGCCGGGGACATCGCCTTCGGGGTGCGCACGGCCGGTCACTTCAGCGGGTACCGGCCAGATCACCAGGAGTGGTCGGCGAGCGTCGTCAAGGCGATGCTGCTCGTCAGCTATCTCGACCGCCCCTCCGTCCGGGCTCGCGCGCTGCGCGCCGGCGAGCGGGCGGTCCTCGGACCGATGATCCGGTCCTCCGACAACGACGACGCCCAGCGGATCTTCGACACCGTCGGCCAGCAGAGCCTCCGCGCGCTGGCCGCACCGGGTGGGGATGACGCACTTCGCGACCAACCCGGTGTGGGGCGAGACGCTGATCACGCCGCGAGATCAGACGCGCTTCTTCCTGGCCATCGACAGCTTCGTCGCCCCGCGCCATCGGTCCTATGCGATGCGCCTGCTGCGCAGCGTCATCCCCTCGCAGCGGTGGGGCATCGGTGAGGTGGCACCCCCGGGCTGGAAGCTCTACTTCAAGGGGGGATGGGGATACGGAACCGGCCTCGAGGACAACCAGGTGGCGGTGCTCGTGCGCGGGTGTGCCCGGGTGTCGCTCGCCGTGCTCACCATGAGGGACGGCTCGCACGGCTACGGCAAGGCGACGCTCCGGGGGCTGTTCGAGCGGCTGCTGCGCGGCTTCCCGACGCGCTTCGCGTAGCGCGGATCGGGCCGACCCGAGCGATCCGGCGGATCGAGCGCCCTTCGTCCGTCATCGGGGCGCCCGGATTCGAACCGGGGACCTCCGCCACCCAAAGGCGGCGCGCTACCAGGCTGCGCCACGCCCCGTGGCGAGGTGAGTCTACCCGCCCGGACCCCACTCGCGTCCCCCTCCCCCGCCGGGCGCTCACCGGGCGCGCCCCGCGCGCCAGCGGCTACGCTCGACCCCCACATGGCCGACATCCAGCCCCTGCGCGCGCTGCGTTACGACCCCGCCGTCACGGGCGGCCTCCAGGACGTGGTGGCCCCGCCCTACGACGTCATCGACGGCGACCAGCGCGCCGAGCTGCTGGCCCGCTCCCCCTACAACGTGGTCGCCATCGACCTGCCCGAGGGCGGCGAGGACCGGTATGACCGGGCTGCCGCTCTGCTGGGCACGTGGCGCGAGCAGGGCGCGGTTGTCCAGGACGACGAGCCGGCGATCTGGACGCTCAGCCAGGACTACACCGGGCCCGACGGCCAGCACCGGACCCGCGAGGGCTTCTTCGCTCGCGTGCGCGTCGAGGAGTACGGAGCGGGCCGGATCCGCCCTCACGAGCGCACCCATCCCGGGCCCAAGGAGGATCGGCTGCGGCTGACCCGGGCCACGCGCGCCAACCTGTCGCCGATCTTCTCGCTGTACTCGGACCCGAGCGGCGAGGCATGGGGCGCGCTCGCCGGGGCGGCGCCGTGGGCGCAGACGACTGATGACGACGGCACCGTGAACCGCCTGGGCCGCGTCACCGACGCGGATGCCATCGCCACCGTGCAGCGGGTGCTGGGCGCGGCGGAGCTCCTGATCGCCGACGGCCACCACCGTTACGAGACGGCGCGCGTCTACGCCGAGGAGATCGGCGGTGAGGGGCCGCATCGCTTCGTGCTGATGTGCCTGGTCGCCCTCCAGGACCCCGGGCTCACCGTGTTCCCCACCCATCGTCTCGTCAACGGCCTTGACTCCGCCCAGCAGGAGGCGCTGGCGGCGGCCCTGCGGCGCGACTTCACCATCGAGGAGCTGAGCAGCCCCGAGCAGCTGGCTCCGCCCGAGGGCGACACCGTGCGCATCGGCTACATCGACAGCCACTTCAAGAAGCCCTTCATGCTGACCCTCAGCGACCCGGCGATCGCCGACGCGGCCCTCCCGGATCACGCCGAGCCCTACCGGCGGCTCGACACCGCGGTACTCGAGGCGCTCATCATCAAGGGCGCCCTGGGCATGACCGAGGACGACATCGACCACCTCAACGGCCTCGGGTACGCGCGCGACTTCGCCCAGGCGCTGGAGCTCATCGAGTCCGGCACCTACGACGCGGCCTTCTTCATGGCCCCCACCCCCGTGACCCGCGTCCACGAGGTCGCGGCGGCCGGCGAGAGCATGCCCCCCAAGTCGACCTACTTCTTTCCCAAGGTCCCGACGGGGCTGCTCTTCAACCCGCTCGCGCTAGGCCCCAGCCGGTGGCCCCGCTTGCACCGGACTGGCCCGAGCATCTGCGGGCAGCGCTGCTGGACCCGCGCGCCGCGGGCGAGCTCGACGTCCGCGGGCGGACCAACGCCGGCGTGCTCGTGGCCCTCTATGCCGACGGCGGGCGTCTCCACGCCGTGTTCACCAAGCGCCGCGAGGACCTGCGCCGTCACCCGGGAGAGATCTCGTTTCCGGGTGGCCGCTACGAGGAGTCTGACGCCGACCTGCTGATCACCGCCCTGCGCGAGGCCGAGGAGGAGATCGGGCTGCCGGCCACTGAGGTCCAAGTCCTGGGCGCCCTTCAGCCGACCCCGACGATCGCCACCGGCTACGCCGTCTACCCGTTCGTGGGCGTGATCGAGCCCGGCCGGGCGTGGACGCTCAGCCCTCGCGAGGTCGACCGCGTGCTCGAGCTCTCGCTGGAGGATCTGCGCGCCGGCTACGGACGCCGGCGGCTGCTGCGCCGCGGGCTGCCGATCCGCACAGACAGCTACGTCGTCGGCGACGAGCTCATCTGGGGCGCGACCGCCCGCATCCTCGCCGACCTGTTCGACCGCCTCGCCCCGCTGCTGTGAGCTACGCCGTGCGGCCCTCGGCCATCAGTGCGCGGCGGACGGCGCCCGCCGCCGCCGCGGTCCAGGCCTCATGGTCCGCCGCGTCGGCTTCCAGGAGCACGTAGGGAATGAGCGATCGCTCACACCAGTGCCGGACCCGCCCCGCGCCCGTCGCCAGCAGCTCGGGGTCGACCGTCCCGGCCGCCTCGTAGACCACCGCGCGCACCGTCGTATCAAGCATCTTCTCCAGCAGCATGTCCAGCCGCGTCGAGTGAAGCGCGGCCAGCTGCTCGCGGGTCCCCACCGCCGACCCGAGCAGCACACAGGCCACGCCGACGTGGGCCAGCGCGGGGAAGAGCGTGCCGACGCGGTCCGGGTCACCGACGTAGGGCTCGGCGCCCGCGGCCTCGATCGCGGCGTCCGCCCGGGATCGCGGGTCGTGCCGCGCACGGCGTGTCCCGTCGGCGCGCAGCGCGCGGGCGAGCGCCTGGCCGCGGCAGCCGCAGCCGACGATCAGACAGCGCGCCATCGGGCCTGAGGGGTCCTGGCCGGGCGCGATCGCGCCGCGACGGTCATGGCGTGGAGCCGGGGCCGAACTCGCGCTGCACCTCGTCGCGGGTGCGTTCGGGCAGGCCCTTGGCCCGCCGGCGGGCGTTGGTGGCCTCCAACAGCTGATCGAGCTCGCGGTCGGCGAGCAGCGCCTCGCGCCGGCGCTCCTGCTCACCCACATCCCGCGCCACCCGGAGCTCCAGCTCCTCGACGGTGACCTCGCGCTCGCCGCGGCGGCGCCGGCGCGCGTTGTGGGCCTCGAGCATCTGGGCCAGATCCTCGGCCTCGAGCTCCTCCCGGCTCTCGACGATCTGGCGCGGCGTGCGCAGACCGAGCTGCTCGCCCCCGCTGCCCGGAGCGTGGGTGCCCAGCAGCCACACCCACAGCACCAGCGCCGCCAGCCCGACGAACACGACGATCGCAAAGGGATCCACCCGGCCCGAGTCTAGTGGCGGCGCGCCTTCCTGAGAAAAAGCTAAAGACCGACCGCAACTTCTCCGAAGGCGGCCGTGTTCAGAGGGGTGTCAAATCGCCACCGCCAAGTCGGGCCGGAGTCTGCGGAGGCCTATACCAAATGCAGGGTAAGGAGGCTCCATGCGTCTTCGCTTCACCGTGCTCGTGACCGCCATCCTGGCGGCCGCGATCGCGGCATTGCCATCACTCGCCAGCGCCGCGCCGCACCACAATCGCGGGCTGACGATCCATGCCGTGCCGCCGAGCATCAACGCCGGCGATCAGGTCGACATCATCGGGCGCCTGCAAGGGCCCGGCGCCGCCGGTCAGACCGTCCGGCTGTGGCACCGCATCAACCCCAGCCGGCGCGTTCACGCCGCTGGGCACCCGGACCACGGACGCGGCCGGTCGCTATGAGTTCCAGCGGGCCGACGGCATCGTCGACTCGAACCGCAGCTGGTTCGTCGTCGGGCCCGGGCACACCCACTCAAAGGTCGTGCACGAGCACGTCGCCGCGCTGGTCAGCATCGATCCGGATCCGGCCTCGGGAGGCGTCGTCGACGGGATCACCCGCAAGCCGATCACGTTCACCGGTCACGTCACCCCCGATCACTCGGGACAGGTCGTCCGGCTGCAGGTGAGCCGCGATCAGGGTGACAACTGGCGGACCATCAAGACCGGCCGTCTCGGTCCCGGGTCGAACTACTCGATCTCCGAGGCATGGCGGATCGCCGGCCCGCGCGAGGTGCGCGTGGTCCTGCCCGCAGACGCACGCAACACCCGCGGGATCTCCGACACCGTGTCGGTCCAGATCCAGCAGCGCCAGGTCACCGGCTTCTCGATCCAGAGCAGTAACCAGCTGATCCCGTACAACAGCCAGGCGACGATCTCGGGAGTGGTCGATCAGCCGGGCAGCAGCACCCCGGACGCCGGCGCGAGCGTGAGCCTGTTCGCGCACATGCCGCACGGTGGTCCGTACAAGGTGGTGCAGACGACCACCACCGGCAGCGACGGCAGCTACAGCTTCACCGTGCAGCCGTCCACCAACGAGTGGTACCTCGCCAAGCTGACGTTCACCCCCCGGATCCACTCGGCCGCTCTGTTCCAGGGCGTTCAGGATCTCGTGTCGATGAGCGGACCGAGCAGCGCGACGGTCGACCAGCACATCGTGTTCTCAGGCACGGTCACCCCGGACAAGTCCGGCCACGTGATCTACCTGCAGAAGCTGGGCGCCGACAGTCAGTGGCACACCGTGGAGGTCCGCACGGTGAACTCCGGCTCGACGTTCTCCTTCGGGTGGACGTTCGGTGCGGCGGGGGCGAAGCAGTTCCGCGCTCGCATCCTGGGTGGTCCCGTCGACATCGGCGGCGCCTCGGCGCCGGTGAGTGTCACGGTGACAGATCCGTCCGCTGGGCTCCCTGCCCACCGGCTGAGCGCCTGATCGACACCCACGGCATCCGGCCCCCGTCGCTGCGCGCGGCGGGGGCCGCGGTCGTGGAGAGGCTGCCGGGCGGAACTACGGTGCTGTAGCGTGGCCGCCCATGGACTTCGAACTGACTGATGAGCAGCGCCTGGTCAAGGAGACGGCGCGGGCGTTCACAGACAATGAGATCGTCCCCCGTGCACGTGAGAACGACCGCCGCGCCCACTTCGACACGGCCCTCGTGCAGAAGATGGCCGAACAGGGCTACCTGGGCGCGATCGTTCCCCACGAGTACGGCGGAGCCGGCCTGGACTACCTGACCTACGGGCTGATCGTCGAGGAGATCGGCCGCGGCGACTCAGCGCTGCGCACCGTCGTCTCCGTCCAGACCTCGCTCGTCTGCTCGGCGATCGTGCGCTGGGGGACCGAGGAGCAGAAGCAGCGCTACCTGCCCAGGTTGTGCTCCGGTGAGTGGCTGGGCTGCTTCGGGCTGACTGAGCCCGACACCGGCTCAGATGCCGCCAACCAGAAGACCCGGGCGCGGCGCACGGGGGACGGCTGGGTGATCAACGGGTCCAAGATGTGGATCTCGATGGGCAATCACGCCAAGCTGGCGCTGATCTTCGCCCAGACGGATCCCGAGAAGGCCCACAAGGGCCTGGCCTGCTTTCTCGTCGAGACGCAGGGCAACGACGGCTACCAGCCGCAGGAGATCCACGGCAAGCTCGGCCTGCGCGCCTCGGACACGGCGGCGATCTCCCTGAGCGACTGCGTGGTGGACGAGGGCGCGATGCTCGGCGAGGTCGGCGACGGCTTCAAGATCGCCATGACCTCGCTGGAGTCCGGGCGCTACAGCGTGGCCGCCGGCTGCGTCGGCATCTGCCAGGGCTGCGTCGACTACTCGGTCAACTACGCCAAGGAGCGCCAGCAGTTCGGCCGGCCGATCGCCAGCTTCCAGCTCGTGCAGGCGATGCTCGCCGACATGAAGGTCCAGACCGATGCCGCGCGCATGCTCGTCTACCGCGCCGCCTATCTCAAGGACACCGGCCAGCCCAACTCGACGGAGACCTCGATCGCCAAGCTCTACGCGACCGAGGCCGCCAACACCTGCGCCACCACCGCCATCCAGGTCCTGGGTGGCTCGGGCTACGTCGACGATCATCCGGTCGAGCGCTACTTCCGCGACGTGCGGGTGACCACCCTCTACGAGGGCACCTCGCAGATCCAGAAGCTGATCATCGGACGCGCGCTGACCGGCATCAACGCGCTCGTCCCGGCCTGACCTGCGCCGTGAGCTCGTCGCCCATGCCCACGGTCATCGGCGTGGCCGGCGCCGGCACGATGGGGGCCGGCATCGCCCAGCTGGCCTGCCAGACGCAGGCGCGAACGCTGCTGCACGATCCCGACGCCGACGCCCTGAAGCGCGGCCTGGAATCAATCACGCGCCACCTCGAGCGAGGAGTCGAGCGCGGCCGGCTGACCCGGGAGGACGCCGACCACGCGCTGGCCCGGCTGGCGCCCGCGCCGGCCTTGGAGGATCTGGCGCCGTGCGAGCTCGTCATCGAGGCCGCTCCGGAGCGGCTCGAGGTCAAGCGCGAGCTGCTCGAGCGCCTGTCGGAGATCGTCTCCGCCGACTGCGTGCTGGCCAGCAACACCTCATCGCTGCTGGTCACCGCGATGGCCACCGCCGCGACCCACCCCGAGCGCGTCGTCGGCATGCACTTCTTCAACCCTCCGCCCCTGATGGCCCTGCTCGAGGTGGTGGCGGGCGTCGAGTCCTCCGAGCGCGCGCTCGCCGTCGCCCGCGCGGCCGGCGAGAGGATGGGCAAGCACGTGATCGAGGCCGTCGACGGCCCCGGCTTCATCGTCAACCGCACCAACCGCCCCTTCGGCCTCGAGGCGCTGCGGCTGCTCGCCGAACAGGTGGCCACCATCGAGCAGATCGACCGCGTCTGCCGGATGGGCGGCGGCTTTCGGATGGGGCCCTTCGAGCTGATGGACCTCGTCGGCGTCGACGTCGGGCTCGACGTCTCGCGCTCCTTCTACGAGCAGAGCTTTGGTGAACCCCGGTGGCGGCCCTCGCCGATCACCGTCAAGACGGTCGCCGCCGGCCACCACGGGCGCAAGTCCGGCCGCGGCTACTACGAATACCCGGATGACGGGCCGCCATCGTCCCGACGATCCCGAGCCGCCATCGCCCGGCGGGGGCGACGGCATGGTGGTCATCGCCGGCGACACGATGCTGGCCCAGGAGCTCGCGCGAGGCGGCGGCCGAGGCCGGCTGGGACGGTCGCCGACGCCCTGGAGGCAGCGGCGACGGGCGAGGCGCCGTACCTGATCCTCGATCTGACCGGCGGGGAGGAGCCCGAGGCTCCGCTCCAGGGCGCGCCGCAGGCGATCTGCTGCCATGCCGGCTCGCTGGCGGCGTCGGACCCCGGCGGCTCGGCGGTCGGCTTCCACGCCCTGCCTCCGCTCAAGGACGCCTCCCTGGTCGAGCTGACCCGCGGCCTGGACTCGGCCGACTCGGCCGCCCGGGCGACCGAGCGCTTCTTCGCCACCCTCGGCAAGCACACCGAGTGGGTGGCCGATGCCCCCGGCCTCGTCCTCGGCCGGATCGTCTGCCAGGTGATCAACGAGGCCGCCTTCACCCTGGGCGAGGGGGTGGGCAGCGCGCAGGACATCGACGCCGGCATGGTGCACGGCCTCAATTACCCCCGGGGGATCCTCGCCTGGGCCGACGCGATCGGCCTCGATCACGTCCTCTCAGTGCTCGACGCCCTGGCGCTCGAGCGGGGCGAGGAGCGCTACCGGGTCGCCCCCCGTCTGCGGCAGCTCGGCCTGTCCGGTCGCCTCGGTCAGCCCACCAGCGAGGGCTTCTTCCGCTACGACGACTGATCCAGGGTTCCGCAGCCGGTCGCCCCCTCACGCGCAGAAACCCCTGCAAACAGCGAGGTCGGTGAGAGCCTCGCCCCCGACCGGGCAGGAATGCGCAAGTTTTGCCGACGTCGCGCGTTGTCAGTCTCAGGCCGGGTCGGCGAGATCGATCGGCAGACGCCCGGCCGGCAGAAGCGGACGTTTGCCCGGCGCCCGTTCTGGACATACGGAGGATGCCGCCCCGCCTCCTCTAATCGAGTCCCGGCCCCCAACCCGAAGCAGGGAGAGCCAATGGTTGATCAGAACAGACATCCCATATCTGTGCGTCCCGTGACGGCTCGCGGCCGTCGCTCACGCCTGCTCCTCGCTCCCCTGGCCGCCCTCGCCGGGACGTTGATGAGCTTCGCCGTCCTCGCCGGCGCCGCCTCCGCCCACGGGCGCCGCTGCGCCTATGCCCACACGTCGATCGCCGCCGCCTCGCACCGCCAGATGCGCCGCGCCGTCCTGTGCCTGGTCAACAAGGAGCGGACCGCGCGCCACCTGCCGCGCCTGAGGCGGCAACGGCCGGCTGGACCGCTCGGCCCAGGGCTGGACGAACGAGATGATCGCCCATCGCGACTTTCACCCATGGCGCCGACTTCGCCTCGCGCATCTCGGCGGTCGGTTTCAACTGGTCCAACGTGGGCGAGAACATCGCCGCCGGGTTCGAGACGCCCGCGTCGGTCGTGCGGGCCTGGATGCGGAGCACCGGCCACTGCCAGAACATCCTCAGCCCGGTGTACCGCATGGTCGGCACCGGGGTCTCCGGCGGTGCCCCGGACGGCACGGACAAGGGCACCTGGACCCAGGACTTCGGGCTGTGGATGGGCCAGCACCCCGCCGTCGGGCAACTACGGGCCGGCCGAGGGCTGCCCCTACCGGCGGCTGACCGCGCGGCGACGGACGGCGGATCAGCCGGCCGCGACGCGCGCGGCGCTGTCAAAAGGCGCCGTGTCGCGCAGGTACCACTCGGCGTCCAGCGCCGCCTGGCAGCCGGACCCGGCGGCGGTGATCGCCTGGCGGTAGGTGTGATCGACCAGGTCGCCGGCGGCGAACACCCCGGGCACGTTGGTCAGCGTCGAGCGGCCCTGGGTGACGACGTAGCCGCCATCGTCGACCTCGACCTGACCCTGGACGAGCTGGGACTGGGGATCGTGGCCGACGGCGATGAACGCGCCGGTGATCTCCAGATCCCGGATCGAGTCGTCGACGGTGTTGCGCAGCCGGGCGATCGCCAGCGACTTGCCCTCACCGAGGAACTCCTCGACGACGTACGGGGTGATGAACTCGATGTTGGGCACCGCGCGCGCCCGCTCGAGCATGATCTTGCGAGGCGCGGAAGTCGTCGCGGCGGTGGATGACGTCGACCTTGGAGGCGAACTTGGCCAGGAACATGGCCTCCTCCATCGCCGAGTCGCCGCCGCCGACGATGATCGTCGGCGCCTGCTTGAAGAAGGCGGCGTCACAGGTGGCGCAGTAGCTCACCCCGCGCCCGGAGAGCTCGTCCTCGCCGGGGACACCCAGCTTGCGGTGCTGAGCGCCCATCGCGAGCACGACGCTGCGCGTGAGGTGCAGCTCGTCGCCGACCCACACCTTGTGCGGCTCAGAGCCGTCGGGCGAGAGCTCGACGGAGGTGACGTCGTCGGTCTCCAGGCGGGCACCGAAGCGCTCGGCCTGATCACGGAAGTGCTGCATCAGCTCGGGCCCCATGATGCCCGCGGGAAAGCCGGGGAAGTTCTCGACGTCCGTGGTCTGCTGCAGCAGCCCGCCCCAGGCGAATCCCTCGACGACGAACGGGTCGAGGTTGGCACGGGCCATGTAGAGCGCGGCGGTGTAACCGGCCGGCCCGCTGCCGATGATGATGGAGTTCTCTACACGCTGGTCGGACACTTCATTAAGTATAGCTAGCGGCCCCCTCGTCGTCCTGCCAATGGTGGACGCGCCGCCGCAGCTGCAGGTAGGCGACCACGCCCGGAACCGTCGGCAGCCAGAAGGCGAACGCGCGGTAGCTCAGCACGGACACGACGGCCAGCGAGGAGGGGACGTCAAAGGCCGTGAAGGCGCCGATCATCGCCCCGTCGACCCCGCCGATGCCCCCGGGCAGCGGCAGCACGTTGCCCAGCTGGCCGACGAAGTAGGCCATGACGATGATGGGGATCCGGGGGCTGGCGCCGAAGGCATGAAACGACGCCCACAGGACGGCGATGTCAAACCCCCACCAGCCGAGGGCGCCCGCGAGGGCCGGATTGCGGTCGCGGACGAGGCTCAGGGCGGTCCGCACGCCGCTGGCCGCCGCCGCCGGGGCCGCCGCGGCGTGGCCGGCCAGCCGTCCCAGGCGCCCGCCATGCGACCACCGCGCCACCAGCCGATCGGCGTCGCCGGGCAGCAGCGAGACCGCCAGGAAGATGATGATCACCGCGCCGCCGAAGATCGCGGGGACGACGGTGATCGCGAACGGGCTCTGACCCGGGAGAGAACTAGAGGCCGAGGCCGTCGATGACCAGCGCCCCCATGAACACGGCGTAGAGCAGCGCCATGAAGGCGATCATCCGGCAGGCGACGATCGCGCGGCTCCATCCCCGAGCGCCGCAGCGCCCAGGCGGTCAACGCCACGCCGCCGGCCCCCGCCGAGGCGAACAGCCGCGTCGCCGCCAGCCCGGCCATCGTGATCTCATAGCTCGCGCGCCAGCCGATGCGCGTGCGACCGCGCACGAACACGCCGCGGAAGAGCATCACGTAGCCCCCGAAGGAGCACACCTCCAGCAGCGCGGCCACGACCAGCCACTTCGCGTCGCCGTGCTGGATGCGGTTCCAGGTGTCGCGCAGCCCCAGCAGCTTGGGCAGCACGAAGTAGAGGAAGGCGACGGTGGAGACGACGAACAGCAGCGAGCCGAGGATCCGCCCGCGGGTCAGCTTGATCCGCGGCATCTCCTCCGGCTCGCCGGAGGGCCCGCCGGCCCGCGGCTCGGCGCCGTCGAGGAGCCCGCCGGCGGCCGTCCCCGCGTCGCCGGATCGTCGGCGCCCGGGTGCAAGGTCCCGTCGCCCGTGTGCGTTGGCTCGCTGGGCGCCCGGCCTTGCACGTCAGCGGCCTAGGCGCTCGCGGGCGGGGCCGACAACGTCTGCAGCGCGGCCACCACCCGGCGCCCCACCGGCGCCACCCGGGGCGCGCCGCGTGCGGATCGCCTCGGCCAGGACCGCGCCCCCCACCAGGTCCGCCGCGTAGTGCTCCCCCAGATAGACGAGGGCGAGACCGAGCAGTCGCGGCGTAGGTCCAGCCGACGGCACCCGCCACCGGGCCCACCTCGGTCAGCAGGTGAGCGCCCATCAGCGATGTGGCGAAGTGCAGCGACGGCATGGCAGCAAGCGGGTTTCCTCCGAGCACATCGTAAAGGGCGGGCCAGCGGTCGCCCCAGAACTGCTCTCCGTACTCGATCATCATCCGCCGGACGGCGAGGGCCTCGCCGCTCTCCGTCGCCCGGGGCGCCACCGGCAGGCGGCCGTGGCGGGCGGCGTACCAGGGGGGCGCGGTGGGGATCAGCCAGTAGAAGACGGCGCCCAGGTCGAACACGGCGTACATCCGGGCGGCGGCCGCAGGGAAGCGCTCCGGCCGTCGCAGGGCGACGTAGCCGACGCTCGCGTGGGGCACCGCGAACCACACCCAGTGACACCACACGAGCACCCGCTCGAAGCGGTTGATGGCCCCCGGGCTGGCCAGGCCGCGCTGCAGGCGGACGGTGGGCGGCACGCCCAGCCCGAGGACTCGGTCCACGGCGATCGGATAGTCGAGCCGGACCCGGGCCTCGAGCTCGTCGGGGCGGTCGTGGGGCAGCTCGTAGGCGGCGAGGTAGGCCCACATGTTGACCGCGACCACCGCCAGGTTGCGGGTGCGGCCCGCAGGCAGCACCACCGCCGCGGCGGGCACGGCGAGCGCCGCCGCGCTCATCACGCCGGCAGGCGGAAGCTGCCGACGGCGGCGCAGGGCAGGGGCGGCCACCCCTGCCGCGACGAGGGCCCAAGCTCCCGCTCTGATGGCCCGCGATGCGCGCAAGGGGCCGCCAGTATAAGAATCCACCGGCGTCCCCAGCCCGGTGCCAGGGCTGACCGTCGGCGCAGCGAAGCAACCAGTCCAGGGTCTAGAATCCCCGCCGCCTTGCAGCCCGACGTCCACGACGCCACGCCCCGCCGCCGCCGCCGTCAGTCGCGAATCCGCCTCCGGAGCAGGATGTTCCGGGTCGGAGTCCCGCTGGTGAGCGCCGTGCTGCTGGGCTCCCTGATCCTCGCGCCCGAGGCGCTGGCCAACTTCATCACCCCGAAAGCGGGCGGCTCGCCGAATGCCGACGAGATCGACTCGCTGTACAAGATCATCCTCTACCTGGCGGCGTTCGTCTTCGTGGTCGTTGAGGGCGCGCTCATGTACTCGCTGTACCGGTTCCGCGCCAAGCGCAACCCCGTGGCCGCCCAGATCCACGGCAACACGCGGCTGGAGATCGGCTGGACGGTCGGCGCGGCGCTCATCCTCGTGGTGCTGACGGTCGTCACCTTCGTCAAGCTGCCGAGCATCATCAACCCGCCCAACTCCGACGCCGACGGCCTGGCGCTGTCGGCCGGTCTGGGCAAGCCCTCGCCGCCCAACGGCAAGAAGCTGACCGTGTGCGTCCAGGGGCGCCAGTTCATCTGGCGCTACACGCTACGGCGACAACTGCCTCAACGGCGCCTACGACAAGAAGCTCCCCTACAGCTACACGACGATGGTCGTGCCCGAGCACACGACGGTGGTCCTCAAGATCCAGGCCACCGACGTGATCCACGACTGGTGGGTGCCCTCCCTGGGCGGCAAGGTCGACGCGGTGCCCGGCTACACCACCTACACCTGGTTCAAGGTGCCCCACACCGGGCACCTTCCGCGGCCACTGCGCCCAGCTGTGCGGCACCAACCACGCGGCGATGGTCGCCTACGTCCACGTCGTGACCCCGGACCAGTACCAGTCGTGGCTGAAGGACCAGCAGCAGGCCATCACCGCCGCCAACTCGCAGGTGACCCAGCTGCGACAGATCCTCACCTCCCAAGGAAACCTCGGCGACTAACCGCCCCCTGAGACCTATGGCAACGATCACCGAACCGGTCACCCGGCCCATCCCCCAGATCACCTCGCACGCCGTCGAGCGGCCGCGTCAGAGCAAGAAGTGGGTCGACTGGGTCCTGACCACCGATCACAAGAAGATCGGGATCATGTACCTGGTCCTGACCTTCGTCTTCTTCATGCTGGGCGGGGTCGAGGCGCTGCTGATGCGCCTGCAGCTGAGCGTCCCCAACAACACGCTCATCACCTCCGAGCACTACAACCAGCTGCTCACGCTGCACGGGACGACGATGATCTTCCTGTTCGTGGTGCCGGTGTGGGCCGGTTTTGGCAACTACTTCCTGCCGCTGATGATCGGCGCCCGGGACATGGCCTTCCCGCGCCTGAACGCGCTCTCGTTCTGGCTGCTGGCCCTGGGCGGCATCGTCTTCTACGCGACGCTGTTCTTTCACCCGCCGAGCGCCGGCTGGTGGAGCTACCCGCCGCTGTCGGAGTCGCTGTTCTCCCCCAACGCCGGCCAGGACGCGTGGATCTTCCTGATCCACATCACCGGCATCTCATCGCTGGTGGGCGCGATCAACTTCTACGTGACGACCGTCAACATGCGCGCGCCCGGGATGAGCTGGAACCGGCTGCCGCTGTTCGTCTGGTCGCTGCTCGTCTACGCGATCCTGCTCATCATCGCGCTGCCGGTGGTCGCCGCCGCGGTGACGATGCTGCTGACCGACCGCCACTTCGGCACCCACTTCTTCGACCCGACCGCCCACGGATCGCCGGTCCTGTGGCAGCACCTCTTCTGGTTCTTCGGCCACCCCGAGGTCTACATCATGATCCTGCCGGGCTTCGGGGTCATCTCCGAGGTCATCCCGGTGTTCAGCCGCAAGCCGATCTTCGGCTACAAGGCGATCGCCGCCGCCACCGCCGTGATCGCCTTCCTGGCGACCCTCGTGTGGGCCCACCACATGTTCGCCTCGCCGGTCCCGGTCGTCGTGCTCGGCTTCTTCATGCTCAGCTCGTTCCTCATCGGCGTGCCCACCGGGGTCAAGATCTTCAACTGGATCGCCACCCTGTGGCGCGGCTCGATCGTGATGACGACGTCGCTGTACTTCGCGGTCGGCTTCATCGCGATCTTCACCATCGGCGGCATCACCGGCATCTTCCTGGCCGTCTTCCCCGTCGACTGGCAGCTCAACGACACCTACTTCGTCGTCGCCCACTTCCACTACGTGCTGATGGGCGGCGCCGTGTTCACCGTGTTCAGCGCCGTCTACTACTGGTATCCGAAGATGACCGGGCGGATGCTCAACGAGCGCCTCGGCAAGATGTCGTTCTGGCTGATGTTCGTCGGCTTCAACCTGACGTTCTTCGTCCAGCACGCGCTCGGCCTGTCCGGCATGCCGCGGCGGATCTACACCTACCAGCCCGGGCCTGGGGTGGTCGACCTACAACCTGATCTCCACCATCGGCTCGTTCATCCTCGCCATCGGGATCCTCATCACGGTCGGCAACGTCTACCGCAGCCTCAAGACCGGCAAGATCGCCGGGCCGGACCCGTGGAAGGGCAACACGCTGGAGTGGTACACGAGCTCGCCTCCGCCGGTCAACAACTTCGACGAGATCCCGCGGGTGCGCTCCGTCGAGCCGATGCGCGACATCCGCCGCCAGGTCGAGCGCTCCACCGGCGTGACGCAGAAGACCGGCGGCTCCGAGCAGTTCGCCCGGGGCGGATGATCCCGCGCGCCGGCTGTCAGCCGGCTCGAGGGCGGCGATGACGACCTCGAGCGCCACGGCGGCCGCCGCCGTCGCGCCCGCCCGCTCGCGCCGGCGTCAGCTGGCCGCCGACTACCTCGACCTGACCAAGCCCAAGGTCCAGTCGCTGCTGCTGCTGACCACGGTGACGACGATGGAGGTCGCCGGCAGTCCCGTCGATCTCCCGGGTCGCCCTTGACCTGCCTGGGCGGCTACCTGTCGGCCGGCGGGGCCGGCGCGATCAACCATTACTGGGACCGCGACATCGATGGCCGCATGGCGCGCACCGCGAACCGGCCGATCCCGGCGGGACGGATCAGCCCCCGGGCGGCGCTCATCTTCGGCTTCACGCTCGCCGCGCTGTCGTTCGCCCTGATGTCGCTGACGATCAACGTGCTGGCGGCCTCGCTGGCGCTGACGGGTTCGTCGGCTACGTCGGGCGTGTACACGATCTGGCTCAAGCGGCGCACCCCGCACAACATCGTCATCGGCGGCGCCGCCGGGCGCGATGCCGCCGCTCGTCGCCTGGGCGGCCACCCGCGGCATCGCTGTCGTGGACGGCGATCTACCTGTTCGCGATCGTCTTCTACTGGACGCCGCCCCATTTCTGGGCGCTCAGCCTGCTGATGAAGGACGAGTACGCCGACGTCGGGGTGCCGATGCTGCCGGTGGTGCGCGGGGAGCAGGAGACGCGCAAGCAGATCCTCCTCTATTCCCTGCTCCTCTACGCGGTCACCCAGCTGCCGTTCTGCGTCGGCGCCTTCGGCGGGATCTACCTCGTCGGCTCGATGGTGCTCGGTCTGCTGTTCATCGCCGGCTCCGTCCTGCTCTACCGCCGCGCCGACCGCCAGTCGGCTCTGCGCCTCTACCTGTTCTCGATGCTGTACCTGGCCCTGCTGTTCGCCACCATGGTGCTCGACGCCAAGCTGTGAGCGACCGGCCGTTTCGACGACCCGACCATCTAGGATCTCCCCGCCATGGATAGAAAACTCGCCCGCAAGAACCTTCGCTCCGGACTGATCGCCGGCGCGATCTGCCTGTTCATGTTCGGCATCACGTTCCTGGCGGCCGCGATCTACGTCCACTCGTGAGCGTCGACGATCCCGACGTCCCGCCCGTCGGCGAGGAGATCCACCTCCCCGGTCCCTCGCTGATCCCGCTGCTGAGCGCGGTCGCGATCACCGCCATGGTCATCGGGACGACGATCTCGTGGTATCTCTCGATCGCCGGCCTGATCCTCTTCGTGGTCACCACGGTGCGGTGGATCGCCGACACCCGGCGCGACATCGACGACCTCCCCGAGGATCACGGCCACGCCTAGCTGGCCGCCGGTCAGCCGCGGCGGTCGCCGCCGGGATATCGCAGGTGGCGCCGTCGCCTGACCAGACGCGCACGATGTCGCGCATCGACAGGATGCCGACGATCTCGGCGCCGTCGACCACCGCCAGATGACGAAAGCCGCCGCGGACCATCGTGCCGGCCGCCTCCTCCAGGGACCAGTCGGGGGCGGCGAAGGTGAGCCGAGCGGTCAGATGATCGGCGACGCGCCGCTCATCGGGATCCTGACCGAGCGCGATCGCCTGCAGGATGTCGCGCTCGGTGATCATGCCGGGACCCGGAGCCTCCGGATCGTGGACGAGGGCCGCGCCGACACGGCGCTCCCACATGGCTTCGGCCGCCTGGCGCAGAGTGTGGCCGGGTCCGACGGAGAGGACGACCTCGGTCATCGCATCGGAAACGAGCATGCTGCCTCCTCGCTGAGGTTTGCAACGTTTGAAACGATGTCCGCGAGCTTACCCAGTCGGGTCCGGGGGTGCGCATCGTTCGTCTCGCCAAACCCATAGGATTCCGGGTGATGAGAGGACATGAGGTGCAGCGTGCGTAACCGCCCCCTGGTCCAGATGCTGGTCATGGGTGGCGTCGCCATCGCGATCGGGATTCCGGTCGTCCTGGCCATCCCGTGGTTCCCGGACGACGCCTCGATCCAGTCGCACAACATCCGCACCCTCTATGACGTCCTGCTGATCGTCTCGGTGCCGATCTTCGTGCTCGTGGAGACGGTCGTCCTCTACTCCGTCTGGAAGTTCCGGATGAAGCCGGGCGAGGAGGAGAAGGACGGGCCTCCGATCCACGGCAACACCCGCCTGGAGGTCGTGTGGACGGCGATTCCGGCGGTCCTCATCGTCGGTCTGTGCGCATACGCCTACACGGTGTTGCACAAGAACGAGAAGGGCCATCCCGGGCGCGATGGTGGTCAACGTCACCGCGCGCCAGTTCGGCTTTGAGTTCTCCTACCCGCAGAGCGGTGGCAAGCAGGTCGTCTCCCCCGTCCTCTACCTGCCCAACAAGCAGCCGGTGGTGTTCAAGCTGCGCTCGCTGGACGTCATCCACAGCATGTTCGTCCCCGAGTTCTCGGAGAAGATCGACGCCGTGCCGGGCATCACCACCACGCTGCGGGTCACCCCCACCCGCCTCGGCGCCTACCCGGCGGAGTGCACGGAGCTGTGTGGCGCCGGCCATTCGCTGATGCGCGGTCCCGTGCGCGTCGTCACCCCCACCCGCTTCCATAGCTGGTTGAGCTCCCAGAAGCCCGACGGCCCCCCGCCGGTCGGCAACCCGTCCCCGCAGATCTCCCAGCCCGGCGTCCCTGGGAGCACCGGATCGTCTAACTCGACTGCAGGCTCGGCCCCATGAGCCTGCCCGCGAAGGAGGAGAGCTGATGGCCGTCACGTCGCCGAGCTCCATCTCGACACCCACCGCGGCCAGCCCCCGGCGCGGCGCCAAGCTCCGCGAGCCCGGCTGGTACCGGGCCGCCCTCTTCGACGTCATCGGCTTTGCCTTCGCCTTCGGGCTGACGACGCTCGTGCGCTGGCTGATGCACCAGCACCCGGTCGTCGACGGCCACGCGATCACGATCGTCGCCCTCTTCGCGGTGCCGCTGTTCTTCCTCGTCGGCATCGGCTGCACGGACTACTGGGTCTACTGGGCGATCGGGCGGCCCCACCCGGCCCGAGGACCATTCCGCCCACGGCGCCCACACGTGGCGCGACTACTTCCGCGTCAACACCGACCACAAGGTCATCGGCGTCCAGTACGTCGTGCACTCGTTCTTCTTCCTGCTCGTCGGCGGGCTGCTGGCGATGCTCATCCGCGCCCAGCTGGCCAAGCCCGGCATGCAGTTCCTCACCCCTGAGCAGTTCAACGGCGTCTTCTCCGTCCACGCCACGCTGCTCATCTTCCTGTTCGTCATCCCGGTGTTCGCCGGCCTCGCGAACTACGTGCTGCCGCTGATGATCGGCGCGCCGGACATGGCCTTCCCGCGCCTGAACGCTCTCTCCTTCTGGATGCTGCCGATGGCGGGGATCCTCATGCTGATGAGCTTCCTGGCCCCCGGCGGCCCGTTCGCGGCGGGCTGGACGGCCTATGCCCCGCTGTCGACGACGATGCCGCTGGGGCAGCTGTTCTTCACCATCGCGGTCCAGTTCGCGGGCTTCTCATCGATCGCCACGGCGCTGAACTTCCTGGTGACGATCATCACCATGCGGGCGCCGGGCATGAGCTTCTTCCGCATGCCGCTGCTCGTCTGGTCGAACTTCGCGACCTCGCTGCTGGTCGTGATCGCGACGCCCTTCATCGCCGCCTCTCAGTTCTTCGTGCTGCTCGACACGGCGCTGCACTTCCACTTCTTCGACGCCTTCGTGGGAGCCGGCAAGGACGGCAACGTGATCATGTACCAGCACATCTTCTGGTTCTACTCCCACCCCGCGGTCTACATCATGATCCTGCCGGGCTTCGGGATCATCTCGGAGGTGCTGGCCGTCAAGGCCCGCAAACCGATCTTCGGCTACCGGATGATGGCCTTCTCGCTGCTGGCGATCGTCGTCCTGGGCTTCACCGTGTGGGCCCACCACATGTTCGTCTCCGGCATGCAGGCGTGGATCCGGATCCCGATGATGATCACCACCGCGATCATCGCCATCCCCACGGGGATCAAGGTCTTCTCCTGGCTGGCGACGCTGTGGCGAGGGGTGCTCCATCTCGACACGCCGATGCTGTTCGCCCTCGGCTTTCTGACGACGTTCACGCTGGGCGGCATCAGCGGAATCATGCTGGCGATGATCCCCTTCGACATCCACGTGAGCCAGACGTACTTCATCGTCGCCCACATCCACTACGTGCTCTACGGCGGTTCGCTGTTCACGATCTTCGCCGGGGTCTACTACTGGTTCCCGAAGATGACCGGGCGGATGTTCGACGACCGGCTGGGCAAGTGGCACTTCTGGCTGACCTTCATCTTCTTCAACCTGACCTTCGGCCCGATGCACCTCATCGGGCTCCAGGGCATGCCCCGCCGCGTCGCCGAGTACGCGCAGAAGTTCGCCGCCTGGAACCTGTTCATCTCCCTCTCGTCGTTCATCCTGGGGCTGAGCACGCTGCTCTTCCTCTACAACATCGTCGCCAGCTGGCGCGGAGGACCGCGGGCGCCCGGCAACCCGTGGCGGGCCCTGACGCTCGAGTGGCAGGTGTCCTCCCCCCGCCGATCTTCAACTTCGACACGGTGCCGACCGTCGTCGGTGGCCCCTACGAGTACGGCGTGCCGGGGGCGGTGCACGGCATCTTCAAGCCGCCCGTCGAGGCAAGGCCCGGCTCCGCCGCCCCCGTGACCGCGGGCGCCGGCTCACCTTCCGCGCAGCGCTCCTCCGGTGAGGGGGGTCATTCATGACGACCGTGCTCGTGGTGGCCAACGAGACGATCGGCGGCAAGGCCCTCATCGACGCCGTCAAGCAGCGCGCCACAGAGCAGGAGGACGCCCGCTTCGTACTGTGCGTGCCCCAGACCCAGCCACGGTCGGGCTACGTCGTCTATGACGACACGATGTTCGACGCCGCCCAGATCCGCGTCGACCTGGCGGTCGGGTTCGTACGCTCGGAGGGCATGCAGGCGGTGGGCGAGGTCGGCGACCCCGACCCCTATGCCGCCACCATGGACGCCGTCCGCGAATACGAGCCCGACGAGATCATCATCTCCACGTTGCCCGAGTCGCGCTCGGGCTGGCTGCGGCGCGATCTGGTGGAGCGCATCCGCCAGGCGGCGGGGGTGCCGGTGGAGCACGTCGTCGCCGATCCCGAGGCCGAGGGGCTGGCCGTCCACATCACGCTGGCGGTCGCCAACCGGACGGCCAGCGGCGACGAGCTGCTCGATGCCCTGGTGGCCAAGGCCGAGCGCGAGGCCGACAAGCGCGAGCGCCTGTTCCTGGTGATCGTGCCCCAGGAGGGCGGCGACGGGAGCGCCACGCGGCGGGCCCGCACGCGGCTGTCGCTCGTCCTGCGGCGGCTGCGCGACGCGGGCCTGACGGCCGCCGGGATGACCGGCGATCCGGATCCCTACACCGCGATCATGAACACCCTCCAGGTCTTCCGCGTCGACGACATCGTCATCTCGACCTTCGCCGAGACCAAGTCCGGGTGGCTGCGGGCCGATCTCGTCGATCGCGTGCGCAGCGCCACCGGCAAGGATGTCGAGCACGTGGTGCAAACTGAGTCCACGCGGGCGACCGCCTAGCCCCTCGTCACCGGAGGATCGTCATGGAAGCCGCCTCGATCGCCCACGCCGAGCACCACGGGCCGCCCCCGGCGCACCGCTCCTCCCGCGTGGAGGCGCCGACGCTGGGCATGCTGCTGTTCATCATCTCCGAGGTGATGATCTTCGGGGCGTTCTTCACCGCCTACTTCTTCCTGCGCGTCGTCGACCACAACCCCTGGCCGGCCGCCGGAACCCACCTCCCGGAGGCGGTTGCGGGGATCAACACCGCGATCCTGCTGTCCTCCTCGCTGACCATCCACTGGGCGCTCGTCTCGATCAAGAACGGCAACCGCTGGGGCCTGCGGGCGGGCATGCTGACGACCTTCCTGCTCGGCCTGACCTTTCTGACCGTCCAGATCAACGAGTACGTGCACATCGGCTTCGCCCCGCACGATGCCGCTCAGGGCTCCATCTTCTACGCCCTCACCGGACTGCACGGCGCCCACGTGTTCATCGGCCTCGTCATGCTGCTGGTGGTCACCATCCGGGCGTTCCGCGGCCACTACTCCCCGGAGAACCACCAGGGCATGGAGGTGCCGGGGATCTACTGGCACTTCGTCGACATCATGTGGGTGGTCGTCTACACGACGGTCTACGTCCTGTAGCGCCGGTACCCGTTGAAGTTCTCCCTCCTGCCGCCCAACCCCCTCCGGTCCGAGGCGGGCGCCTTCGGCTTCCTCGTGTGGTTCGTCGCCGTGGTCATCGTCGCCCTGGCGATCATCGGCCTCATCGAGCTGCTGTAGCGGCTCGCTGACGGACCCCCGGCCGCCCACCTGGCACCATTGAGAGTCGTGCCCCTGCCGCTCGCCGTCGCGCCGGTGCAGGAGATCGGCCTGCCGGTCCTCGTCCTGCTCAGCTGGATCCCGTATCACCTGCGGACCCGCACGCTGGCCGGCTACGGGCGGCCGGTGCCGGGTTGGCGGCGGGGATGCTTCGCCGCCGGCCTGGTCGTGCTGCTGGTCGCCTTCAGCGCCCCCGTCGACCACCTCTCCGATCAGCTGCTGATGGCCCACATGGCCGAGCACCTGCTGATCGGCGACATCGCCTCGCTGCTGCTCGTCCTCGGGCTCACCGGCCCGGTGATCGCGCCGCTGCTGCGCCACCCGGTCATCTCCCGGCTGCGGGTCCTCAGCCATCCCGTGGTGGCGGTCGTCCTCTGGGGCGTCAACTTCTACGTCTGGCACCTGCCGGCGCTCTACCAGGGGGCGCTGCGCCATGACGCGGTGCACGCGCTGGAGCACGCGACCTTCCTGGGCTTCGGGATCGCGGTGTGGATGGGCCTGCTCGGCCCGCTGCCCCAGCCGCGCTGGTTCTCCAACAGCGCCCGCCTCGTCTACATCATCGTCATGCGCCTGATCGGCACCGTGCTGGCCAACATCCTCGTCTTCGGCGGCGTCGTCTTCTACCCCTACTACCGCCACGGCGACCTGCTCTGGCACATCTCAGGCTCCGCCGACCAGGTGGCGGCCGGCGGCCTGATGATGGTCGAGGAGAGCCTGCTGACGATCGGCCTCTTCTGCTGGCTGTTCCTGCGGGTCGCTCGCGAGCACGAGCAGCGCCAGGCGCTGCTCGACTACGCCGGCCAGCACGGGCTCGAGCTCGACGATCGCCGGGCCGCCCGCGCCGTGGCCGCCGGGCGCGGCGACGAGCTGTGGGCGCGGCTGCGCGAGCGGGCCGGCGAGAGCACGCCGTCCCAACAGCCCCCGGCGGGTCAGACGACGCCGGGTCAGACGACCCCCGCCGCCTGATCGGGCCTACTTGCCCGTGGCCTGGACCAGGTAGTTGACGAGCGCCTTGATCTCCGTCGGGGGCTTCAGCGTCGTCTCGAAGTTCGCCGGCATCACGCCGGCCTTGTAGCCCGGTGGGATGTAGTCATAGGGCTTGACGATCGCGTGCTGGATGCACTCGGTCAGGGTCGCGCCGCGCTTCTGCTTGGACTCGGCGGTGGCGCAACTGGCCCGCAGGTCCTTGTCGAGGTTGGGGCCGGTGACCCCATGGGTTCCCGCATCGGCCAGGGCGTGGCAGCTGCCGCACCCGCCGACGCCGGTGAACACCTGCTTGCCGGCGGCCGGCGAGGTGCCGGTGACGCCGCCGGCGCTGGCCAGGGCTCCCGTGTCCTTGCCCGGCTTGGCGGCCACCGCGGCGACGTAGGCGGCGACATCCTGGGCCTGCTGGCCCTCGAACAGGCCGCCCGGCATCACGCCCTGGCGGTTGGGGTACTTGATCCAGTAGCTGACGAGCCCCTCGATCGAGGTGCTCTTCTCCCCGTCGGCGCGGGGCTGGGCGAACATGTCGTCGAGGTTGGGCCCGGTGTGCCCGCTGGTGTTGGCGTGCGCCAGGGTGTGGCAGGAGCCGCACTTCTGGGCGAACAGGACCTTGCCCTGGACGAGATTGGCGGTCGGGTGCTTGACCGCGCACCCGCCCAGCACGACGAGCGCGAGCAGGCTCAGCGCCACTGCGGCAAGGCTCCGGGGAACGCGGGGAATCACGGCAGCATCGTCTCCGGGGCGGCACTCTATCCAAGCCCGCGGCATCTTTGCGCCGTGAGCCGGCGTCCCAGCCCGCTGGTAGCATGGCCACCATGAGGTCCAGGCAGAAGTACCGGATGCGCACGCCCTCGACCGGTCGCGAGATCATCATCGAGGCCGAACCCGAGCAGATCTATCTTGACCGCGACACCGGTGAGGAGCTCGAGGTCGTCGGCACCCTGCTCCCGGTGGCGCCGACGCCGTCCGAGCTGCCCTGGACCGTGGAGAACCTGCGCTTCTGCAACTGGTGTGACCAGCTGGCGCAGAAGGACCTCAACGACTGCCCGTACTGCGGACGGCGCATGGAGCCGCTCGGCTCCTGACGGGCTGGTGGGCGTGTCCCATCCCCTCGGCCCCAGCCGGACCCGCCTACCGGCGGTCCTCGCTGTCCTGACGCTCAGCATCGGGCTGGCCGCCTGTGGTGGCGGCGGCTCGGGCACGCCAGACGTCTCGGGCGCGCCGCCCTTCACCGTGCCCAACGGCGCCAACGCGACGGACGTGGCCGCCTCGGCGAGCTCCACGACCAGCTCGTCGGGCACGTCGACCGGCACCTCGACGGGCACGAGCACCGGCGCCAGCACAGGCACGACCGGCGGCGCCGCTCCTGCCACCGCCACCGGCACGACCCCCAGCGCCGGGACGCAGACGAGCGCGCCGACGACCACCCCGGCCACCGGTGGCGGCGCGACGCCCACCACCGCCGGGGGCGGCACCGGCACCAATGGCGGGGCCGGGCTGGGCTCGGCGTTCTGCCAGCAGAACCCCGGCGCCTGCTAACCGCCCCGCAGGCTTGTCGCGCGGGCGCTCGCACCGGGCGCGGGCGCGCCCTGCGCTCGCCCCGGGCACAGGCGCGCCGGGCGCTCGCACCGGCCGCGGGCGCGGGCGCGGGCCCGAGCCGGAAAATGTTGCGCCCCAGCACGACGGCGGCCCGGCGCGCAACATCTTCCGTCCGTGCGACGGAAGACGTTGCCCCACCCCCCGCGGACGACCGCCCGCGCAACGTTTTTCCGTTGCCATCGCTCACCGCGCCGCCCTCGCGCCCGCCGGCGCGGCGGCGGATCAGCCGCTCAGCGTCGCGCGGCCGGCTGGCGCCGGGTGTGCACGTACGTCTTGGGATAGGGCTGATTGACGACCTCAGTCGCCGAGTACTCGACCCGCGTTCCGGTGTAGCTGCAGAGGTACTGCTCGGACTGGCCCACCCTGAGCTGGGCGGTGTTGGTGGCCGCGGCGTTCTTGCAGTTGGCCTTCCGGCTCTGGCGATAGGCGAACTTGGAGGCGCCCAGGTTGTAGGTGAGCACCGGCGCCCAGGTGGGGACGCTGAGGCCGATGACATCGCCCGGCTTGACCGCCAGCGGGGTCATCGTCTTGAACGTCGGCGGCAGCGACAGGGGCTCCTGCAGCACCTGACCGAGGAACGGGATCAGGTGGTAGGTCCCGCTCTGGGACACCACCGTGTAGCTGTTCTTCGGCCCCGGCCGCAGGACCGTCAGCGCGACCTGCGGTGTTCCTCCGTAGGCCTGATCGAGCGTATGCAGGATCGTGCGCTCCTGCTTGGCGTCGCTCACCAGGTTCGACAGTCCGACCGAGAAGGCGACGATCCACCCGGCCTTCTTGACCTTCGTGGGATTGCTGACTCCGTCGCTCGTCGTCTGAAGTGCGGTGGTGCGGGTGAGGATGATGAAGCACTGGTTGAGGGCAACCCCCTTGGGGCACTGCGGGGACACCAGGGGCGTGGTGGTCTGGCCCAGCTCGACGATCTTGGCCGAGGCAGCGGCCGGCGCGACCGCGGCGATGGCGGCGGCCAGGAAGGCGGCGAGTACCAGCGGGAGTCGTTTCATCGTCCTCATTCAACACGACGGGAGGGTCGACAGTTGCGCGCGGCGTTGCACCGGGGCCGCTACCGGCCCACAACCCCCGGCGGGCCGGCGCGGGGGCGCAGGCGCGATCCGCGAGGGTGGCGGGGGAGAACTAGACCTTGGTGACGTTGATCGCCTTGGGCCCCTTGGGCCCGGCCTCCTCCTCGTAGGAGACCTTGGATCCCTCGGGCAGCGACCGGTAGCCGTCGCCCGTGATGCCCGTGAAGTGCACGAACAGGTCACGACCGCCGTCGTCAGGCGTGATGAATCCGAAGCCCTTGTCGTCGCTGAACCACTTGACCGTTCCGGTTGCCATGTCGATCCCTTCGGCTCGGTGTCGTGAATCGGTGGCGGATCGGGGCCCGGCGCCCCGGTGCGCGGGGCAAACCTACCAGGCCCGGGAAGGGCCCTGTCCCGCGGCGGCGGCGCGCCGGCTCCGCGGACTCAGCGCAGCGCGTCGGCGGCGGCGGCGATCTCGTCCGGATCCCCGGGCGCCGGGATCCAGGGAAGCGTCAGCGGATCGCCGGCATAGCGCGGGATGACATGGACGTGGAAGTGAAAGACGGTCTGCCAGGCGGCCGCCCCGCACGAGTTGAGCAGGTTGACCCCCACCGCCTCCAGCCGCTCACTGGCCCGGACAGCCTGCCGCTGGGCGGCCAGCACGACCGCCGACAGATCCTCGGGCTCGACCTCGAGCAGGTTGGCGGCGTGTGCCTTGGGGATGACCAGGGCATGTCCCCGCGTCGCGGGGTTGATGTCCATGAAGGTCATCGTCCGCTCGTCCTCGGCGACCTTCTGGGCGGGCAGCTCGCCGGCGACGATCTTGCAGAACAGGCAGTCGGGATCGCTCATCGCCGCAGCTTACCCCGAGGGCCCCGCTCAGCCCCGGCCCAGGAGATCGCGGGCGTGGGCGATGGCCTCGTCGCGGCTGGCCACCTCGCCGCTGAAGCGAGCGGCCTCGAGCTCGCGCAGCAGTCTGCCGACCGTGGGCCCGGGCTTGATCCCCAGGGCCCGCGCGAGATCGTCGCCGCGGACGGGCGGGCGCGGCGGATCGGCCAGCCAGCGCAGGGCCTCCGGCAGCAGCTGGCGGGCCAGTTCGAGATGGCGTGCGATCGCCCGCTCGGCATTGTCGCCGCGGGTGGCCAGCCGGTCGGCGACGCTCAGCAGGGTGACGTCGGCGGCCACCGGCGCGCAGGCCCGCAGATAGTCGTAGACCGCGCGGCGGTCCAGCGGCATCTCGTGCACCAGGAAGCCGAGGCGCAGGTGGTGGCGGGTGAGGGCGGCCACGTGCTCGCGCAGGCGATCGGAGGCCCGCAGCCGGCCCAGGATGTCGGAGGCCATCTCCGCTCCGGTCTCGTCGTGGCCCATGAAGGTGATCCGGCCCGCGGCGCTGACGTCGCGGGTCTGCGGCTTGGCGATGTCGTGCAGCAGCGCCCCGAAGCGCAGCGCCTGGCCGCGCGTGAGCTCGTTGGCGAGGGGCTCGGCGAGCAGCGCGCGCAGCGCCTCCCGATCGCCGGGGCGCTCGCACACGGGCGAGGGATCCTCCTCCAGGGCGATCGCCTGGGCCAGCACCTCGCGGGTGTGACCGTCGACGTCGAGATGGTGAAAGCGGCTCTGCTGCACCCCTTCGAGGGCCACCAGCTCGGGGAGCACGGCGGCGGTGGCGCCGCTGGCGTCCAGCAGGTCAAGCCCCGCCAGGGCGGCGGGGGCGCTGACCACGCGCTTGAGCTCTGAGAACACCCGCTCGGGCGCGACGGCCGCCAGCCGGGGCGCGCTCTGGAGCGCGGCGGCCAGCGTGGCGCCGTCGGGCGACAGGTCAAGCTCGCAGGCCAGCCGGGCCAGCCGCATGACCCGCAGCGGGTCGCGTTCGAAGGCATCGGCACTCACCATCCGCAATGTCCGCCGCCGCAGGTCGCCGATCCCATCGAAGGGATCGACGTAGCGGTCCTCGGTCACCGGCAGCGCGGCGGCGACGGCATTGACGGTGAAGTCCCGTCGGGCGAGATCATCCTCGATGGTCGCGCCGTCGAGACCGAGGACATCGAGTTGCCAGGCGCGGTCGTGGGCGACCACCCGCCAGGCGCCGAACGCCTCCGAGAGCTCGAAGGCGACGCCGCCGGCGGTGCGGCTGACCCGGCGGGCGACCGGCTCGGCGGGACCGTCCACGGTGACGTCGAAGTCGGCGGTCAGGCGCCCCAGCAGCCGGTCGCGCACCGCGCCGCCGACGAGCCACGCGGGCGTATCAAGCGCCGCGACGGCCGCCAGCGGGTCACCCGATGAACTCACTCCAGGGTCCGCCCGTCGCGGTGATAGCGCCGCGGCACCCGTCCCGAGATCCCGCACAGGACCTCGTGGGCGATGGTGTCCAGCCGGTTGGCGAGGTCCTCGATGGTCTGGCGCTCGTCTCCCGAGCGGCCCACGATGATCGCCTCCTCCTCGACCTCGACGGGAGGGCCCTCCGCGGTGCCCGGACCGAGGTCGATGGTGATGTTGTCCATGCTGACCGTGCCCACGAGGGGATAGCGCCGGCCGGCGATCAGCACGTCGCAGTTGTTGGTCAGTGCGCGCCGCAGCCCGTCTCCGTAGCCGATCGGCAGGGTGGCGATCCAGGTGGCGCGATCGGCCACGAACCGGCGCCCGTACCCGGCGCTCTCCCCCGGCTGCGCCCGCTTGACGGCGGCCACGTACGAGCTCAGCTCCATCGCCGGCTCGAGACCCGCTGCGTCGGGGTCCTGGTTCATCGGGTCACAACCGTAGAGGGCGATCCCACAGCGCACCATGTCGAAGTGAGCGGCCGGTTCGCGCAGCGTGGCCGCACTGTTGGCCGCGTGGATGAGGAGCCCCCGCCCGGGTCGGCGGCCCGCAGACGCTCGACGAACGGGGCGAAGGCGGTCAGCTGCTCGTCGAGGAAGGCGCGCTCGCCGTCGGCGGTGGCGAAGTGGGTCATCCCCCCGGCCAGCTCGGTGCCCGGGGAGGCCGGGCTGCGCAGCCGGTCGGCGAGCGCCAGCGCCGCCTCCAGATCACGGGTGCCGAGGCGTCCCATGCCCGTGTCGAACTTGACGTGGACGCGGATGGGACGCCGGCCGTCGGGCCGAGCGGCCCGCTCGAGGTCGTCGACGAACCGCTGCGACCACGCCACCACCTCTCCCCCGGCGGCCAGCGCGACTGGCAGCTCCTCGGCGCTCAGCGCGCCCATGATGAGGATGGGCTCCTGGAGGCCGGCGGCGCGCAGCTGGGCGGCCTCGTCGGCGGTGGCGACCGCCAGGCGCGTGGCCCCCCCGGCCAGCGCCGCCCGGGCGCTGGCCGCAGCGCCATGCCCGGAGGCCTCCGCCTTGACGACGGCGCACAGCTGGGCCCCGGGCCGCAGAGACGAGCGCAGCCGCGCCGCGTTGCGCTCGATCGCCGCCAGGTTGACCCGGGCCAGGGCCCGCAGAGCCATCTCAGCCGCCTCGCTCGCTACCGCTGGTGGGCTCGCGCCTGCGGGAGGGACTCGATCACGTCGCGGGCGATGACGCCCTCGGCAGCGATCCGGGCCGCTGCCAGCTGGCCGGCCCGAACGTGGACGAAGACGCCGGCGCACGCGGCGTGGAAAGGATCCATGCCTTTCGACAGGTAGGCCCCGATCACCCCCGAGAGGACGTCACCGGTGCCGGCGGTGGCCAGCGCGGGGGCGCCGCCCCGGCTGACGGCGGCCGGGCCGCCGGGCGCGGCGACGATCGTGTCGTCGCCCTTGAGGACGAGGATCGCCTGGGCCTCGTCGGCCGCCCGCCGGGCGCCGGCCAGCCGATGGGCCGCGATCTCCTCGCCGTCGGCGTCGAGCAGCCGGCCCAGCTCCCCGGCGTGCGGCGTCAGCACGGTGGGCGCCGGGCGTCCGGCCAGCACCCCGAGTCGACCGGCGTGGGCGTTGAGACCGTCGGCATCGAGCAGCAGCGGGATCGGCGCCCCGGCGGCCACGGCCCGGGCCAGCTCGAAGGTCGCCGGATCACGGCCGAGCCCGGGACCGAGCACCAGCGCCCCGGCCCGCTCGGTCCGCTGCAGGATCACCTCGGCCGCCGACGGCTGCAGCGCGCCCCCCAGGTCGTCGAGCGGGACGGACATCGCCTCCAGCAGCCGCTGCTCGAAGACGTAGTCAAGCGACGCCGGGACGAGGGCGGTGACGTAGCCGGCACCCGCCCGCTGCGCCGCCTCGCTGGCCAGGCAGGGAGCGCCGGTGAGGCCGGTCGAGCCGCCGCACACGAGCACCGCCCCGGCGGCGAACTTCGTCGACTCCCGGCCCCGCGTGGGGATTCCGGCGAGCACCCCGCCGTCGATGAGACCCACCGAGGGGTCGACGGGTGCCCCCGGGGGATGCCGATGTCGACGACCTGCACCTCGCCGGCGTGGTCCTTGCCGGGCGTGATCCACAGCCCGGGCTTGGCGGCGTGAAAGGTGGCGGTGGCGGCGGCCCGCACCGCCGCGCCGGCCACCTCGCCGGTGGAGGCGTCGACGCCGCTGGGGACATCGCAGGCGAGAACCACGGCACCGGCCTCGCCGGCCGCGTTGATCGCCTCGATCGCCGACCGCGCCGGCTCGCGCGGCTCGCCGGAGAAGCCGGTGCCGAGGATCGCGTCCACGATGACGGCGGCCCCGTGCAGCCGCTCGGACGCGAACGGGGCCGTCGACCCCTCGGCCAGGCGGTCGTAGTTGGTCAGCGCGTCGCCGCGCAGCTCCGTGCCGGGGGCCAGCATCAGCACCTCGACCTCGCGGCCGGCATCGCGCAGCAGCCGGGCGACCACCAGGCCATCGCCCCCGTTGTTGCCCGTGCCGCAGACGACCGCCACCCGGCCCTCGGGGACCCGTGTGCCCACCAGCGCCGCCAAGCCGGCGCCGGCGCGCTCCATGAGCGCTGAGCCGGGGATCCCCTGGTCCTCGATCGCCCACGCGTCGATGGCGCGCTGTTGGGCGGCATCAGGGAGCGGCGCCAGCCAGTCGGGAAGCTCAGTCATCACGAGCGATTATCGCGACCGCTCCCGCCTGCTGGCGGGTATGGGTCAGCGAGATGCGCACCTGCACGCCGAGCTCGGCGGCGCGGCGCCCGGCGGCCCCGCTGAGCTTGACCACGGGGGCCGACTCGGTGGCGATGACCTCGACGTCGCGAAAGCTCCAGGCGGTCAGCCCCAGGGCCTTGGCGACCGCCTCCTTGGCGCAGAAGCGGGCGGCCAGATGCTGGCCGGGCCGGGCCCGGGCGGCCGCGTAGGCGCGCTCGCCGTCCGTGAACAGGCGCTCGGCGAGCCGCGGGCGCCGCTCCAGAGCGAGCTCGAGGCGCTCGATCTCCAGCAGGTCCAGCCCCACGGCCGGCAGGGCGCCGGGCTCCGCGCTCACTCCACCGTGACGGTCTTGGCCAGATTGCGCGGCTGATCGACGTTCAGCCCGCGCCGGCGGGCGATGTGGTAGGCGAGCAGCTGCAGCGGGATGACCGCCAGCAGCGGGGCGAGCATCCAGTCGGTCCGGGGGACGCGGATGATCTCGTCGGCGTGCTCGCCGATCTCCATGTCGCCCTCGGTGGCCACCGCGATCACCCGCGCCCCGCGGGCGCGCACCTCCTGCATGTTGGAGACGACCTTCTCCAGGACGGGCGACTCCGTGGCGACGACGACCACCGGCGTGTTCTCGTCCAGCAGGGCGATCGGGCCGTGCTTCATCTCGCCCGCCGGATAGGCATCGGTGGCGATGTAGGAGATCTCCTTGAGCTTGAGCGCCCCCTCGAGCGCCACCGGCAGGCCGACGTGGCGGCCGAGGTAGAGGAAGAACTCGGCGTCGAAGTGAGCGTCGGCGATCGCCTCGATGGCGGCGCCGTCGCGCTCGAGCAGCTCGGCGATCATGTGGGGCAGGCGCTTGAGGTCGGAGATCGGCGGCTTGAGCTGGCTGCGATCCATCGTGCCCCGCACCTCGGCCAGGCGCAGCGCCAGCAGGTACATGGTGGTGATCTGGGCCACGAAGGTCTTGGTGGCGGCCACCCCGATCTCCATGCCGGCACGGGTGTAGAGGACCCCGTCGGCCTCCCGCGTCGCCTGGGCGCCCATGATGTTGGTGACCGCCAGCACCGTGGCACCGCGCGCGCGGGCCGTGCGCATGGCGGCCAGCGTGTCGGCCGTCTCTCCCGACTGGGAGATGCCGATGACGAGGTCGTCCGGGCCCGACCACCGGGTTGCGATAGCGGTACTCGGAGGCCACGTCGACCTCGACGGGGACGCGCGCCCACTGCTCGATCGCGTAGCGGCCGATCAGCCCGGCGTGGTAGGCGGTGCCGCAGGCGACGATGACGACCCGCTTGAGGCGTTGCAGAAAGGCGTCGTCGATGGGCGTATCGACCGGGGTCAGCCCCAGATCGATCCCCCACCCCCGCGCTGCGCGCTCGCCGATGGTCTCGGCGACGGCGTCGGCCTGCTCGTGGATCTCCTTGAGCATGAAGCTCTCATAGCCCTGCTTCTCCGCGGTGTCGGCATCCCAGTCGATCTCCGTCACCTCGCGCTCGATGACCTCGCCGGAGGGGCTGTAGACGGTGACGCCCTCGGGGCGCAGCGCGACGATCTCGTCGTCGTTGAGGTACTGGACCTGCCGGGTCTCGCGCAGGAACGCGGGAATCGCCGAGGCGATGAACTGCTCCGTCTCGCCGTGGCCGACGATCAGCGGGCACTCGCGGCGGGTGCCCACCAGCAGCCCCGGCTCGTGCGCGGTCATGGCCACGAACGCGTAATGGCCGCGCATCTCGGCGTAGGCGGCGCGGACGGCCTGCACGAGGTCGCCGGCGTAGTGGTGGGCCACCAGGTGGGCGATGACCTCGGCGTCGGTCTCGGAGGTGAACACGGCGCCGTCCTGCACGAGGCGCGCCTTGAGGGCGATGTAGTTCTCGACGATCCCGTTGACGACGATGTGGACGCTGTCGGTGGTGTCGAAGTGCGGGTGGGCGTTCTCCTGGGTCACGCGCCCGTGAGTCGCCCAGCGGGTGTGACCGATGCCCGTCCCCGGCCGATCGGCGACGGCGGTGGCCGTGGGCACTGGCGTGGCCGTCGCCGCCTCAGCGGTCCGCTGGGCGTCGCGCCCGTCGATGGCCGCCCGCAGCACGCTCAGGTTGCCCACGGTGCGCACGGCGTCGATCCGGTCACCGTCCAGGACGGAGATGCCCGCGCTGTCATAGCCGCGATATTCGAGCTTTTCGAGGCCCGCGAGGAGCAGGGGCCGGGCCTTGCGGGGGCCGACGTATCCGACGATGCCGCACATGGGCGAGTCCTCCTGGGTCGTGCCGGGCGCTTCTCAGTCTAGGCGCCGAGGCGCTCGCCCAGAACCGCTTTCACCACGTCCGTCAGCCTTCCACAGACGTCCTCGATCTCCTGCGCCGAGGGAGCCTCGACCATCACCCGGATGAGGGGCTCGGTCCCGGAGGCGCGGACGAGCACCCGGCCCCGGCCGTCCAGCGCGCTCTGCTCGCGGTCGATCGCCTCCGTGAGGGATCCGGCGGCCATCGTCTCCGTCAGCGCGGCGCGATCGGCGGCGCGGATGTTGACCAGGCGCTGCGGCAGCTTCTCCATCGCCCCGCGGTCGCGCAGATCGCGGCCCTGGAGCGCCTCCAGGGTCAGCAGAGCGCTGGCGATCCCGTCGCCCGAGGGGCCGAAGCCGAGGTCGATGATGTGGCCCGACTGCTCCCCGCCCAGCGTCCAGCCGCGCCGGCGCAGCTCGTCCAGGACATAGCGGTCCCCCACCGAGGTCGTCGCCACCTCGACGCCGGCCGCCCGCATGGCGGTGTGAAAGCCGTAGTTGGTCATGACGGTGACTGCCACACCGCCCCCCGGGAGCCGGTCGTCCCCGTGAAGGTGCAGCGCCGCCATGGCGACGAGCTCGTCGCCGTCGACGACGGCGCCCTCCCCATCGACGGCCAGCATCCGGTCGCCGTCTCCGTCGAAGGCAAAGGCCAGCTCATAGCCCCCCTCGCGGGCGCGATCGATGAGCCCCTCGAGATGGGTGGAGCCGCAGCCGGCGTTGATGTTGCGCCCGTCGGGCGCGTCGGCCATGACCTCCACGTCGGCGCCGAGACGGCGGAAGATCTCCGGGGCGGCGCGGTAGGTGGCGCCGTGGGCGCAGTCCAGCAGCACGCGCCGGCCGGTGAGGTCCAGGCCGGCAAAGCGCGTGTGCAGCTCGCGCAGGTAGTCCTCGAGCGCGCCGTGCAGCCGGCGGACCCGGCCGATCCGAGGGCCCGCGGCGACCGGCTCGGCGAGGGCGTCCTCGATGGCGTGCTCCGTCTCGTCGTCGAGCTTGAAGCCGTCGGCACCGAAGAACTTGATCCCGTTGTCCTCGTAGGAGTTATGGGAGGCCGAGATGACCGCGGCCAGCTGCAGCCCGTGCCGGCGGACGAGCAGCGGTGCGGCCGGCGTCGGCAGCACCCCGGCGAGCAGCGCATCGCCGCCGGCGGCGGTGACTCCGGCAGCCATCGCCGCCTCGAGCATCTCGCCGGACTCGCGGGTGTCGCGGACGATCAGGACCTGGACCGGCTCCGTGCGGCCCTGCTGGGCGCGGACGACGGCGGTGCGGGCCAGCGCCAGGGCCAGCTCGGCGGTGAGGAAATCCCCGGCGCGGCCCCGAACGCCGTCGGTACCGAAGAGCTGACGCGCCATGCGGCGGCTCAGCGCTTGGAGAACTGCGGACGCTTGCGCGCCTTCTTCAGCCCGGCCTTCTTGCGCTCCTTGACCCGCGAGTCCCGGGTGAGGAAGCCGCGTCGCTTCAGCTCGCCGCGGAGGTTGGGGTCGGCCTCGAGCAGCGCCCGGGAGATCCCGTGACGCAGCGCGCCGGACTGGGCGGACACGCCGCCGCCGTGCATGCGGGCCACGACATCCATCCGCGTGTCGTACCCGACGGCCTCCAGCGGCTGGCGGATGACGCGCCGCAGCGTGTCGCGGGGGAAGAAGGTGTCGAGATCCTTGCCGTTGACCGTGTAGCTGCCGGTGCCGGGCTTGAGGATCACGCGGGCCACCGCGGTCTTGCGCTTGCCGGTGGCGGTGTAGCGCGCGCCGGCGGCCAGGTTGATGGCGGCGTCGGCGATCGGCCGCGGCTCATCCTCGGAGTCCTCCGCGGCGCGGGCGGCGGCCGCCTCGGCCTCCGCCTCGGCGGCGGCGCGCGCCTCGGCGTCCAGGTAGTCGTCGCTCTCGGAGACGAGGTCCGGGATCAGGTCGGCGCCGGGGATCTCCGGCCGCTGGCGCGGGGCGAGCTCCTCGCCGTCCTCGCCGTCGTCCGTGTCCTCAGTGGGGGTCGCCGCGGGAGCCGCGGCGGTTGCCGGCTCCTCGGCGGCGGCGGGGCGGGCTCCTCGGCGGCGGCGGGCGTGGGCTCCTCGGCGGCGCGGGCGTGGGCTCCTCGGCGGCGGCGGGCTGGGCTCCTCGGCGCCGGGGGGCGCGGGCTCCTCGGCGGGCTCGGGCTCGGCGGCGGCTACAGGCTCGGGCGCCGGCTCTGGCGTCGGCGGGCTCCGGGACGGAACCGGCGGCAGCCGGCTCCTCGGCGGCCTCCGCCGGAGTCTCCTCGGCGGCGGCCTCCTCGTCGGTGCGCGGCTCGTCCTCGGGGTGCTCTGCGTCGGTCACTGCGAGATCTCCATCGGTTGCGGCTGCTGGGCGGCGTGCGGATGATCCGGACCGGCGTAGACCTTGAGCTTGGTGATCTGCCTGCGCGCCAGGCGGTTGCGCGGCAGCATCCCCTTGACGGCAATGCGGATGACCTCTTCGGGCCGGCGATCCAGCATGTCGGCCAGCGAACGGGACTTGAGCCCTCCGGGGTAGCCGGAGTGCCGGTAATAGCGCTTCTGGGCCAGCTTGTTGCCGGTCACGTGGATCTTCTCCGCGTTGATCACGACCACGAAGTCGCCAGTGTCGATGTGGGGCGTATAGGTCGGCTTGCGCTTGCCGCGCAGCGCGTCGGCGATCTGGGTCGCCAGCCGCCCCAGCGTCTGGCCGGAGGCGTCGACGATGAGCCAGTTGCGCTCGCGGTCGGAAGGTTTGGCTACGTAGGTCTTCATGGCACGCAGGTGATCGCGCCCCGCAGGGAACGCGACCGCGTCGATGTTAGTCGATCGACGCCGGGACTCACCTGGCGGTCTCGTACGCTTGTCGGCGTGCCCCTTCCCGTGCCCGTGAGGCGGCTGGGCTACCGCCTGGCCTATCGCGTCCTGCAGGTCGTCTGGGCCCTCACCCGGCCGAGCCAGACCGGCGTGAAATGCCTGCTCTCGCACGGCGGGAGCATCCTGCTCGTTCGCCACACCTACGGCCACCGCGGCTGGGACCTGCCGGGCGGGATGGTCAAGCGCGGCGAGGATCCCGAGTCCACGGCACGCCGCGAGATGAACGAGGAACTGGGGGTGCAGCCGCCCCGGTGGGTCGATCTCGGGCTGATGAACGGCTCGCTGGATCACCGCCACGACACGATCCACCTCTTCGGGGCCGAGCTGGCCGCCCCCGGGGTGACCCTCGACGAGGGGGAACTGCACGTCGCCCGGTGGTTCGCGCCCGGCCAGCTGCCCGACGAGATGCGCCCGCTGGGAGCGCAGATCCTGCGCCACGCCCTCCCCCGGCTCGAGGGCGGCTAGCGACCCGCCGACGGCGGCGCTATTCCCACTCGATCGTGCCCGGTGGCTTGGAGGTGATGTCGAGCACCACCCTCCCCACCGGCCGGATCTCGTTGATCATCCGCGAGGCGATCTGCTCGAGCAGGTCGTAGGGCAGCCGCGCCCAGTCGGCCGTCATCGCGTCGTCCGAGGTCACCGCCCGGATGGCGATCACGTTGCCGTAGGTGCGCTCGTCGCCCTGCACACCCACGGTGCGGATGTCCGGGAGCACGCAGAAGGACTGCCACAGATCGCGATACAGGCCGGCCTTGCGGATCTCGTCCTGGAGGATGGCGTCGGCCTCGCGCAGCGTGTCGAGCCGCTCGCGGGTCGCCTCGCCACCGACGACGCGGATGGCCAGCCCCGGACCGGGGAACGGCTGGCGCCAGACGAGCCGCTCGGGGAGGCCCAGCTCGGCGCCCACCGCGCGGACCTCGTCCTTGAAGAGGGCGCGCAACGGCTCGACCAGCGAGAACTCGAGATCCTCGGGCAGCCCGCCGACGTTGTGATGGGACTTGATCGTGGCCGCGCCGGTGCCCCCGCCGGACTCGATCACGTCGGAGTAGAGCGTGCCCTGGACGAGGAACTGGACGTCGTCGAGCCGGGCCGCCTCCTCCTCGAAGACGCGGATGAACTCGGCACCGATGAGCTTGCGCTTGCGCTCGGGATCAGAGACGCCCTTGAGCTGCGCCAGGAAGCGATCCTCGGCGTCGACGGCGACCAGCGGGACCTTGAAGTGGTCGCGAAAGGCCGCCACCACCTGCTCGCCCTCGTTCTTGCGCATCAGGCCGTGATCGACGAACACGCAGGTCAGCCGGTCGCCGATCGCCCGGTGGACGAGCAGCGCAGCCACGCTCGAGTCCACGCCACCTGACAACCCACAGATCGCCCGCCCCTCCCCCACCTGGGCCCGGATGCGCTCGATCTGGTCGTCGATCACGGAGGCGGCACTCCATTCCAGCTCGCAGCCGCACACATCCTTGAGGAAGTTGGTGAGCACCTGCTGGCCGTAGGGCGTGTGCACGACCTCGGGGTGGAACTGGATCCCGTAGACCCCCTGCTCGGCCGACTCAAAGGCCGCCACCGGCGACGCGGTCGAGGAGGCCAGCGCGGTGAAGCCGGGCGGCGGGGCGAAGACGGTGTCGCGGTGAGACATCCAGCAGGTCTGCTCGGCGGGGGTGCCGGCGAGCAGCCGGCCGGTCTCTGAGACCGTCAGCTGCGAGCGTCCGAACTCGCCGACCTCGGCCCCCTGGACGGTGCCACCGAGCGCCAGGGCGATCAGCTGCATGCCGTAGCAGATGCCGAGCACCGGGATGCCGAGCTCGAGCAGCTCGCGCTCGAGGGGCGGCGCCCCCTCGGCGTAGACGGAAGCGGGACCGCCGGAGAGGATCACGCCCTTGGGCCGGCGGCGGGCGACCTCGGCGGCCCCGACGTGATGGGGCAGAAGCTCGGAGAAGACACCGCACTCCCGCACCCGGCGGGCGATCAGCTGGGAGTACTGGCCTCCGTAGTCGAGCACCACCACCTCGTCGGTGGCGGCCCGGACCTCGTCGAGACCGTCGTCCACCGGCGCGCCCTTGACCTCGCCGGTCGCCTCTTCGGCATCCAGCGCGGCGGCGGCCGAAGAAGCGCTAATCGGCGACACCCACGGCCGCGCCGCGGCTGCCGGCGCCCATCCCGACGCCCTGCTCGCGCTGCAGGTGCTTGCCCTCCGTCTGCAATGAGGGAGCCACCATCAGCTCGGCGCGGTTGAACTCGGCGATGTCGCGGTAACCGCAGGTCGCCATCGAGGTGCTCAGGCCGCCCATCAGGTTGAACGTGCCGTCGTTCTCGCGAGCCGGCCCCTTGATGATCTCCTCGAGGGTGCCGTTCTGCTTGGTCGCCACTCGCGCGCCGCGCGGGAGCGTGGGATGGAAGGTCGCCATCCCCCAGTTGTAGCCACGGCCCGGGGACTCGTAGGCGCGCGCCAGAGCAGAGCCGAGCATCACGGCGTCGGCGCCGCAGGCCACCGCCTTGGCGATGTCGCCGCCGTTGCGCATGCCGCCGTCGGCGATCACCTTGACGTAGTCGCCGGTCTCGAGCATGTGCTGGGAGCGGGCGGCGGCCACGTCGGCGATGGCCGTGGCCTGCGGGACGCCGATCCCGAGGACCCCCCGGGTCGTGCAGATCGCGCCGGGACCGACACCGACAAGCACGCCGGCGGCACCGGTGCGCATCAGGTGCAGACCCGTGTGGTAGGAGGCACAGCCGCCGACCACCACCGGGGTGGGAGCGAGCTCGCGGATGAACTCCTTGAGGTTGAGCGGGGGCCGCGACTCGTCGCGCGAGACGTGCTCGGCGGAGACGACCGTGCCCTGGATGACGAGGATGTCGAGCCCGGCCTCGAGCGCCGTCTCGTAGTGGGCGCGCACCCGCTGGGGGGTGAGCGACGCCGCGGCGACGACGCCGTGGGACTTGATCTCCTCGATGCGGCGGGCGATCAGCTCCGGCTTGACCGGCTCGCGGTAGATGTCCTGCATCTCCCGGGTGGCGATGTCCGGGGAGAAGGTGGCGATCCGCTCCAGCTGCTCGTCGGCGTCCTCGTAGCGGCAGTAGATGCCCTCGAGGTTGAGCACCGCGAGGCCGCCGAGCTTGCCGATCAGGCCCGCCGTCTCCGGGGAGACGACGCCGTCCAGGGCGGCCGCCAGGAGCGGCAGCTCGAAGCGATAGGGACCCAGCGTCCACGTGATGTCGACATCGTCGGGGTCACGCGTGCGCCGCGACGGCACGATCGCGATGTCGTCAAACCCATAGGCCCGACGGGCCTTTTTTCCGCGGCCGATCTCTACTTCCATTGCGGAAGCGTAGAACGCGGGGCGGACGGGACGGGGTGGACGATGGCGGCGATCATCGGGCGCTGGACTCTAGCAGCGGCCGGTGGGCGCTCCCGGGCGCTGAGCGGACGAAAACGCCCGCAGCATGCGGGGTGTCCGGGCCGCCGAAACCGGTCTCAGCCGAGCTCGGCCGACATCTCGAGCGTCTGGGCCTCGACGCCCGCGAGCAGCCGTTCGACGTGCGCCGGATCGAGGATCCCCGCCCCGAAGTGGTGGGTTGACTCCGCGCCGCAGGCCACCCCGAAGCGCAGGCATTCCAGGGGCGACTGGTCGCTGTAGCGCGCGGCCACGTAGCCGGCGAGGAAGGCGTCGCCCGAGCCGACCGCCGAACGGGCCTCCTGCTCCTCGATGCGGACCCGGTAGACGACCGGGGAGCCGCCGTCGTAGATCCGGGCATAGCAGCCGTCGGGCACGGTCATGATCGCCTCGTGCGCACCCAGGCGGGTCATCTCGAGCACCGCCGAGGCTCGGTCGTCGACGTCGTTGAACTCGTGGCCGACGAGCTCCTCGGCCTCGAGCTCGTTGGGAGAGACGAGGTCGGGCTCGGCGCGCATCGACAGCCGCAGCGGCTCGCCGTCGGAATCGATCATCGTCGTCACCCCCAGGCGGCGGACGTCGCGGATCAGGCGAGAAGTAGACGTCCTGGTCCACCCCGCGCGGCAGGCTGCCGGCGAACACGCAGATGCTCGCCCCCTGGGCGAGATACAGCAGCTTCTCGCGAAACAGCTCGAGCTCCTGGGCGGAGACCGCCGGGCCGCGCTCGTTGATCTCGGTGTGCAGCCCGGTCGTCGGGTCCAGCACGGCGGTGTTGGTCCGCGACTCGTCGAAGATGCGCACGAAGTCGTTGAGGATCGATTCGTCGTTGAGCGCCTCGACGATCCGGGTGCCGGTCGCGCCGCCGGCGAGCCCGGTGGCGATCACCGGCTGGCCGAGCCGCTTGATCGCGCGGGCGATGTTGACGCCCTTGCCGCCCGGCATCGTCGTCTGGTCGACCGTGCGATGGCGCCGCCCGGGGTGAAGCTCGGCACCTCGAGCGTCTTGTCCATGGCGGCGTTGAGGGTGACGGTGATGATCATGCTGCCTCCAGTTTGCCGCGTGCCCCCTGGCGCCGGCGTCGGCGCAGCGAGGCCAGACAGCGCCAGCGCCGCCAGGACGGCCACCACGATGATCACAGCATCAGCGGGCTTGGTGATGAAGCGGGCGGCGATGGTGAGCCGCTGACCGCCGGCAGCGCGCCGGCCGAGCACCGAGCGGGATGCGGGCGACGGCGCGGCCGCCGTCGAGCACCACGGCGGTGCCGACGATCGCTGCCGGGCAGCGGCCCGGTGAGCTCGCGGGGCACCTGCGACCCGGACGCGCACCCGGTCGGCGCGGCGAAGATGCGCGTGAAGCCCGCGGCGGCGCGCACGACGCGCGTGCTTGCCCGGGCTGTGGCGGACGGTCGGCCGGGCCATGATCTCCCCGGCGCGCACGGGTGTCCGCGGGCGGAAGTTGGCGAAGCCGTAATCCAGCAGGGCCATCGTGTTCGCGTCGCGCGCGCTCTCGCTCGTCGGTTCCGAGCACCGCGCTGATCAGCGTCATGCCGTCTCTGTGCCCCGAGGCGACGAGAACGTAACCGGCGTCGAGCGTGTGGCCGGTCTTGACTCCGTCGATCCAGCGGCACTCGCCGACGAGGTCGTTGCGGTTGGTGACGTCGCGCTCGGGTCCGGTCCGGAGCACCGCGGTGGGCAGGCCGACGATGCGCGCGAAGAACTTCGAGTGCGTGAGGTCGTAGTCGGCCAGCCTGACCAGATCGGCGGCGCTCGAGTAGTTGCCCGGCGTGTCGAGCCCGATGGGCGTCGTGTAGTGCGTGTGCGTGAGGCCCGAGCTGGCGCGCGCGGGCGTTCATCATGCCCGACGAAGCGGCTGACCGATCCGTGGCCGACGTTGTAGGCGAGGTCCTGGGCGGCGTCGTCGGCGCTGGGCAGCATCAGCGCGATCAGCAGGTCGTGGACGCTCATCCGCTCGCCCGGGCCGCAGCCCGATCTGCGAGTCGGCGGCGGCCGGGAAGTAGTCGGGCTGGGTGAACACCGTGCCGAGGTGATGGACGTGCTCGAGCACGATCAGCGCGGTCATCAGCTTCGTCGTGGAGGCGATCGCCGACTCGCGGTTGACGTCGTCGCCGAACAGCATCTGTCCGGTACTTGGGGCGCATGGCGTGACAAGAGCTTTGGCTGTATAAATTAAATATGATCTTCCTGTCTCGCATCTCAATAGCCCCTCGCGCCCCTGCTTTTGTCCGGTACCCGCAAGCTATACCGGTCCGTCGCGCCTTGAAAACGACTCAATCGTTGATCGCTTTGCTGCTGTTGGCGTCGCTGGCGTATCCATTGCGCTCTTTCGCGGCGAATCCTCGATCTGGAGACGGTGCTGACCGGCTCGCGCAAGCGAATCGAGAAACTGGATTACCGCGTCGCGTGAAGGCAATGGCAAGCGCACCAATTCCTGAGCGCCGCCAAGGCGCACTGGTCTCCGGATGGTCTGCGCGTTTTATGCGAAATCACCGGGTCTGGCGCGGAGAAAACGACTCTGCTTCTGCACATGACCGAGAGCGGGCGTGTGACCATGAAGCAAAGCTTCCCGGAGAAAAAGCCGCCAGCGTGTTGCCGTTCGAACGTTGGAACGACGCACTCGTGGGAACAGATTTCTCTTATGAAGACATGGTAGAGAGCCAGTTCTTCTGGAAGCATCAGGAGCTTCTCGCTCCTGAAAATTACGGCATACGCGATTGCTTCGTGCTGAAGAGCACCGCCGGAGAGCAGGACCGCAATTACTCGGCGTCGGCGTGACCTCGTGGATTGACCGTAAGATCATGTTCCCGGTGCATGTGGTGAAGACCCTGCGCGGAACAGGACAGCGAAGACGATGA
>CAWDBJ010000009.1:0-43282 GCA_963800545.1 uncultured Solirubrobacteraceae bacterium | reverse complement strand
CGATCTGCAGCACGTCGGCGACGTCGAGCAGCCCGTCGAGATCGCGGGCGTCCATGACCTCGGTGACGATCGGCAGCCCCGTCTCGGCCTTGGCCTCGGCGAGCAGCCGCAGCCCCTCCTGGCCCAGCCCCTGGAAGGCGTAGGGCGAGGTGCGCGGCTTGTAGGCACCGCCGCGGAACATCGTCGCGCCGCCGTCGCGGACGGCTCGCGCGGCGTCGAGGACCTGTTCACGCGACTCGACGGTGCACGGCCCGGCGATCAGCGAGAAGTGCCGACCGCCGAACGGGTCGTCCCGCGATCTCGAGTACCGCTTCCTGTTGGTTCTGTTGCACGTCGATCATCGGCTCCTGATCCTTTCCCACGCCGGAGACTCTAAAAAACACCTCGACCGAACCGCGGTTGCAGAGCGCCCGACCTCCGAGCGGTCCCGCCGGTCGATGGCTGGTGCGGGGGCTGTGGCCGAGCGCCTAGCTAAATCGCCAGGCGTGGAAGCGCGCGTAGAAGGACCAGCCGGAGGTGTGGGCGAGATCGTTCATACGCTGGCGAATGTTCTACCAGACGCGGTCGAGGTCCTGCAAGCCGCGATCTATCCGGTGGCGCTGTCGACCCGCAGGCGGGCGCAGGCGGCCCCGCGGCGCCTGACTGGTTGTAGGGCCGCACCCGCCACCCCACCCCCTGCGCGTGCGGCACGAGCACGACGACCGGATCGCCTCGGGCGATCACCTTGGCGACGTTGAAGCCGACGGTGGTGACGTTGACCCCGAGCGTCCAGGCGACGGTGCTCTGCATGCGGTTGTAGGAGACCGGCTGGCCGCAGCGCAGGATCCGCCCGTCACCGCCCACCCGGGCCACGACCGTGCTCAGGCCGTCGATCACCTTGGCGTCGGCGCGCGCCCGGCTGATCTGCGCATGCCAGGTGCGCTCGCGGTGGCGCGCCGCCGGCACCAGCGACGACAGCAGCACGAGCACGACGCCGGGCCGAGCAGCCCGAGGCCGAGCCCCCGGCCGCGGTGTCCGTCAGCAGCCGGCCCGACGAAGGCGCCGGCCACGACCACCATCACCGCCGCGGGCTCGAGCAGGTAGCGCGACACCGCCGACCAGCCGTGGTAGGCGAAGGCGATCTCGACGATGACCCACAGCGCGGCGCAGGCCGCCAGGCCGAGCGTCTCCGCGTCCCGGCGCACCGCCGCCAGCAGCGACCCCCAGCGCCGCCGCGATCTGCATCGGCAGCTCGTACAGGCTGCGCCATCGCTGCGAGCACCCCCGACGACCTTGTTGCCGTGGATGACCGTGCGCTGGTTGAGCGCCAGGTCGCCCGGCGCGCAGCCAGCTCTTGGAGGTCAGCGCGGGCACGATGAACCAGGCGGCGGCGATCAGGATGAGCCCGCCCACCGCCCACGGCCGCGCGCCCGGGCACGCGCACCCACAGCCACACCGCGTACAGGCCGGCGAACGGCCAGACCTCGGGCCGCCCGAGCGCGGCCAGGACGAGCACCGCGAAGGCCAGCCGCGGCCGCTTGGACAGGTGCGCGTCGATCGCCGCCAGCAGCAGCGTCACGTTGAGCGGGTCGGAGTTGGCGATCAGCACCCAGTGCGAGTACGTGTTGAGGCCCAGCACGCCGACGCCGGCGACGGCCCCGCCACCCACGGCGCCCAGGCGCGCGGGGACGGGCGGCGTCAGCCGGTAGGCGATGCGCGCGCCGAACACGCGCCCCGGCGAGCCATCCCGCGACCGCGGTGACCGTCCACAGCCACACCGCGGCGCGGCCGAACAGCGCATAGGGCAGGGCGAAGAGGAACGTCAGCGGCTTCCACGAGGGCGCCGCGTCGGTGTTGAGGTGGCCGTGCAGCGTCTGGTGGCCCCACACCAGCCATCCGTAGGGATCAAACGACGGCCGGAAGCCGACGATGGCCACGAAGGCGATCGAGACGGCCAGCACGGGCGGCCGCCACGGCCCAGACCGTCGTCCGCCCAGCGCACGGTCAGGCGGGCCGCACGGTCAGACGAGCTCGGACATGGCCGCCAGGAAGCGGCGGTTCTCGGCGTCGGTGCCGACCGTGACCCGCAGCGAGTTCGCCGCGCCCCAGCGCGCGGCCGGCCCGGACCAGCACCCCGCGCTCGCGCAGGCCGGCGATCGTCGCGTCCTCGTCGGCGTCGTCGGCGAGGTGCGTCCAGATGAAGTTGGCGTCCGAGTCGGCCACCCACAGCCCGAGATCGCGCAGGCCGTCGGTCAGCTCGATGCGCGCGGCCACCGTGTGGGTGACGCGGCGCTCGACCTCGTCCTGGTGGCGCAGCGCCTCGACGGCGGCCGCCTGGGCGGCCATGTTGAGGTAGAACGGCTGGCGCACCTGGTCGACGGCGGCGCGGAACTCCTCGGAGCCGCACAGCCCGTAGCCGACGCGCAGCCCGGCCAGCCCGTAGACCTTGGAGAAGGTGCGCAGCAGCACCAGGTTGGGCCAGCGGCGCAGCAGGTCCAGCGAGGCGTAGGTGTCGCCGACGGTCAGCGCGAACTCGCAGTAGGCCTCGTCGAGGATCACGCACACGTGGCGCGGCACGCGTCGCAGGAACGCCTCGATCGCCTCCAGCGGCGAGCGCCGTCGAGGTGGGGTTGTTGGGGTTGCAGATCAGCACCAGCCGGGTGGCGACGGTGATCTCGGCGGCCATCGCGTCGAGATCGTGGCGATCCTCGTCGTCGAGCGGGACCTCGATCGCCCGCGCGCCCGAGGCGGCCGCCAGTGCGGGTAGACGCTGAAGGCCGGCCAGGCGTAGACGAGCTCGGCGCCGGGCTCGAGCAGCGCCTCGCCGGCGGAGAGCAGGATGTCGCAGGAGCCGTTGCCGAGCGCGATCCGCTGCCGGGGCACGCCGTAGCGGTCAGACAGAGCGCCGGCGCAGCGGCGCGTAGGACGGGTCGGGATAGCGGTGCGCGCCGGCCAGCGCCTCGTGGGCGGCGGCGATCACGTCGGGGTGCGGGGCGAAGCAGGACTCGTTGGAGGCGAGCATCGCCACGTCGGCGCCGAGGTCGTAGCCGGCGGCCAGCGGATAGGCCGGGATCCGCCGGATCCGCTCTCCGAACTCGATCGCCATGCGGCCCTTATTGTGCCGATTCGAGGTCGCGGCGCAGGACGCGCGCCTCGCCGCAGGTAGACGTGCCGGGGCTCGTGGTCCTCGGGCGGCGTAGTAGTGCATCAGCGTGCGGATCACCCGCGGCAGCGAGCCGGGCACCGGCACCTCCCGCGTGCACAGCAGCGGCACGCGGTCCAGACCGAGCCGGCGGGCGGCGACGGCCGGGAACTCGGCGTCGAGGTCCTCGGTGAGCGTGAAGATGCAGCTGACCATCGCCTCGGGCGACAGCGCGTTGCGCTCCATCAGCTCGCGCATCAGCTCAGCGGTGGCGTCGAGGATCGCGTCGCCTCGTTGGCCTCGACGCTATTGGCGCCTCGGAGCGCGAACAGCCGCATCGGGCGGGCATTCTGCCAGAGGGTCAGACACCGTGTGCGCGCTGGGGACGGCTACGAACGGCCCGGTCGGCGGCCGGGACGACCAGCCGTAGACGGCCGCGCAGCCGAACCGGCGCATGGGCGACGATCAGCGAGCCCAGCCAGCGGCGCAGGTCGGCGTGCGCGTCGCAGCTGGCCAGCAGGAAGCGCGCGCCGCTCTGGCGGACGAACCGCTGGGCGGCCGGCGGCGCCATCGCGCCCGGGAACAGCGAGTCGGCGGCGCGAGCGCGGCATGCAGCGCGGCTCTGACCACAGGCAGTCGCCGGTGAAGCCGTTGCGGCCGGTCGCCCGGGCAGCGCCTCGCCGAGGTAGAACTGCGTCAGCACGCCGCCGGCGTCGGGGTCGGCGGCCAGGTAGTCCAGCGCGTGCTGCTCGTCATGGGTGATGAAGTTGGCGTTGCCCGGGCCTTGGCGGTGTAGCGTGTGGGCGATAGCTCAGCGTGTAGACGTTGGCGGGCACCGTGCCGCAGCAGCACAGCGGCCGCCGCCAGCGCGCGCGCCCGCGGGGCATGCGGGCCAGGCCGGTGCGCCGCACCCCGAGCACCGCGAGCACCGCCAGCGGCAGGTGATGCCGTCGACGGCGTGCAGGGGCGTGGCGCTCGAGCGTCGTCACCGACAGGACGTAGATGAGCAGCGCCGCCGGCGGCCAGACGCGCATCAGCAGCTCCAGGAAGCTCGCCGGGCGCCCGCGGTAGCCGAGCAGCGGCGAACGACCGCCAGCGGCGCGCCGCGATGGCGACCGCCGAGAACGGAGAAGCCGTGCTTGGACGCCTCGCGGGCCAGCTTCCAGGAGAGGTCGAAGTGGCCGAGCGCCAGGTAGTAGGCGAGCGGGACGAGCATCACCCCGGCGTCATCAGCGGCAGCGCCACGCGCGGGTCGCGCAGCCACTGCCGGAGCCGGTGCCCGCGCAGCCCCGCAGCGTCTCCGGCGCCCGCGACAGCTCGGCGATGACGAGGATCAGCAGCAGCAGCTCCGCCTGCCAGGGATGCAGGGTGGCCGCCAGCGCCCCCAGCAGGCCCGGCGACCCACGACGAGCCGCCCGGCGCTGCGCGCCCGGTCATAGCCCAGCAGCGCGAACACGATCAGCGCGACCGCGATCAGGCCGAACGGGTAGCCCCACGACAGCCACATCGGCATCATGTCCCCGACGACCCCGAGCGACCCGTAGACGGCGCTGAAGGAGCCGAAGAGCAGGCCGAGGACGAGCGCCGCCCGGCGCTCGGCGCGGCCGCTCGAACAGCGCGGTGGGCGAGCGCGCGCACGGCCAGCGAACAGCCCGACGACCGCCACCGGCTTCCACAGCAGCAGGGCCAGCCAGGCGGCCACGCCGAGCGCGGACGATCAGGCCGGAGATCGATGACCGCCGGCTGGAAGTAGTCCGACGGCGTGGGGCGCAGCACGAACAGGTTGGAGACCAGCAGGTGCTGGGCGGCCGACTGGATCCAGGACAGGTACTGCATCTGGTCGACGATGAAGAAGCCGTCGGTGTGCGGTCCAGACCAGGTCGTGGACGATCGCCTGGCGGACGTCGAGGGCGACCATCCACAGCGAGAGCGCGAGCAGACCGCCAGCAGCGCCCACTCGAACGCGATCCGGCGCCGGCGGCGCGGACGGGCCGCATCGCGCGATCGCGGCCGGCCCCGGCGGGAGCCGGCCGCCTGAACGGGGGCGACGCGCACGGCGCCGACGCTAACAGGAGCCGCGTCGGCTGCCGGTCAGCGGCTGGTCAGCGCGCCAGCTTGGACTGCAGGTTGCTGCGACGCCTGGCCCGCCGGCGTGTTGAGCGGGTTGATGTTGTGGTCGTTCAGGTAGTTGGCGGTCACCGGCATGAAGGCCAGGATCAGAAACACGGTCAGCGCCACCGACAGCTGGCGCAGGCGCACGCTCGTCCCCAGCGCGGCCAGCGGCAGCAGCCACACGACGTACCACGGCACCAGCCAGGCGAGGCTGGCGATGCAGCGCCAGCGTCGACCAGCCGGCTCCGTTGAGCCAGTCGCGCTTGGTGAAGAACTGAAAGCCGACGACGACCACCACGGCGACGGTGCACAGCTTGAGCAGGCACCGGCGTCCCGCCGCCGACGCGCAGGATGCAGGCCGACCAGGTTGGGGATGCTGAAGTCCGTCAGCAGCGAGCTCTGCTGCTGGAGGTTGGGGAGCGAGACCCCGAACAGCGCGAGGCTAGCGCGGCCAGCGGGATCGGCCGCGATCGCCGCGCCCGACGATGAGCCGGATCCGGCGCGGGCGCGGTCGCGCGCGCCAGCAGCAGGAACGGCAGCAGCAGGACGGCGGTGAACTTGACCGCGATCGCGACCATCAGGGCCGCGCCGGCCGTCCGGTCGCGCCGGGCGAGCACCAGGGCGACGGCGCCCATCGAGGGCACGAGCATGAAGAAGTCGTTGTGGAAGCCCGCCACCGCGTAGATGCAGGAAGACCGGGTTGAAGGCCACGAAGGCGACGACGAAGCGCGGGTCGCGGCCGAGCCGGCGGGCGCAGTGCCACACGAGCGCGACGAAGGCGAGGCTGATCACCACCGTCAGCGACTTGAGGATCCAGTAGGCGACCGGCAGCGAGAGGAACGCCAGCGGGATAGGTGAGCGCCGTGAACAGCTGGCCCGTAGGGGCTGCGCAGGCTGTGCCAGCTCGTGAACCGGTAGACCGGATCGAAGAACTCCTGCTTGATCACGTGCGTGTAGGGGTTGAGGTGGTGCAGCGCGCCGAGCCGGGCGTAGCCGAGGTAGTTGAACAGGTCGGTGAGCTGCAGCGGCGGGCTGAGCAGGAGGATCACGTGCAGGGCGACGACCGCGATCGCGATCGTCCGCATCGAGAGCGTCCGCGCCGCCGAGACGACGACCGCGTAGGCGACGAACATCAGCCCGAGCGTGATGCTGAACAGCAGCCCGACCGTCTGGGGGTCGTCGAGCGGCCGGATGGTCAGCAGGTGCAGCGGACCGGCCTCCCAGTTGGGGAACACCTCGGCGCTGCGCGGCACGAGCACCGACGGGCCCGCGGTGGCGAAGGCCACGATCAGCAGCGTCCCGACGACGACGACGCCGAGGGCGACCCGGCCGGCCCGCGGGCCGAACGTCGACCCGCGGCGGCGAGCGCTCGGGCCGCGCGCGTGCCGGCGAGCCCGATCGCGGCAGGGCGACCGCGGCGTCGCGCGCGCCGCGGCCGGCGCCGGTCACCGCGAGCGGTGGCCAGGCGGATCGGCGGCTCGGCCTGGCCGGCATCCTCAGCATAGCGTGAAGATAGTGGCGTTCCGGGCGCTTTGACCGCCGCAGGCGCGGGTTGCGATCCGGTTAGCCCGCCGGCGAGCGACGGCGCGGCGCGGGCGACGTCGGCCGCCCCCGGAGCCGGTCGCGCGTGCGCCGCGGCGGCGCTGAGGGCGGCCACCTCGGCCTCGCTGAGCCGCCGTGACTGTCCGCGGCGAGGTCGCCGAGCGTCAGCGGGCCGAAGGCGACCCGCTCCAGGCGGCGCACGCGGTGCCCGACCCGCTCGCACATCCGCTTGATCTGGCGATTGCGGCCCTCGTGGATGGTGAGCTCGAGCGGTCGGAGTCCGGCCGCCGAGCCGGCGCACCCGGGCGGGCGCGGTCGAGCCCGTCGTCGAGCGTCGACGCCCGTCGCGCAGCGCGGCCAGCGCGCGCTGCGGGGACGGGCGCGCGGTCGACGCGTCACCCGATAGGTCTTGGGCACCTCGAAGCGCGGGTGGGTGAGCCGGTTGGCCAGCTCGCCGTCGTTGGTCAGCAGGATCAGGCCGGTGGCGTCGATGTCCAGCCGCCCGACCGGGTACAGGCGCAGCGCCGAGGGCACCAGCGAGACCACCGTCGGGCGGCGCTGGGGGTCGCGGGCGGTGGAGACGACGCCGGCGGGCTTGTTGAGGGCGTACGACGACGCGCTCCGTCGGCTGGGTGCAGCGCCCGGCCGTCGACCGCGACCGCGTCGCCGGCCTGCACGTCGCGGGCCGGATCCGTGACCGTCGCCCCGTCGACCGTCACCCGGCCGGCGCGGATGATCTCCTCGGAGGCGCGGCGCGAGGCCACCCCGCCGTTCGCCAGGAACTTCGCCAGGCGCATCGCGATGCCACCATAGAAGCGCGTGGATCTCGAGCTGCTGCAGCGCACGCTCGCCGATCTCGGCGAGCCCGGCTACCGCGCGCGCCAGGTCTGGCGCTGGACCGCCCAGGGCGCCGAGGGCTTTGACGCCATGACCGACCTGCCCCTCGGGCTGCGCGCCGCTCTCGCGCAGCGGGTGCCGTTCTCGAGCCTGACCGTCGAGCACGAGGCCCACGCGCGCGACGGCACGGTCAAGGCGCTGCATGCGCACCGGCGACGGCCGCCCGGTGGAGGCGGTGCTGATGCGCTACCGCGACGGCCGCCGGTCGCTGTGCCTGTCCTCGCAGTCGGGCTGCCCGCTGACCTGCAGCTTCTGCGCCACCGGAGCGATGCGCTTCGGGCGCAACCTGACCGCCTCGGAGATCCTCGACCAGGCGCTGCACTTCCGGCGCACGGAGAGCGTCGACCACGCCGTCTTCATGGGGATGGGCGAGCCGATGATGAACCTCGACGCCGTCCTCGAGGCCTGCCGGCGGCTGCCCGAGATCGGGATCGGCCACCGCCACACGGCGATCTCGACCGTCGGCTGGATCCCCGGCATCCGGCGGCTCGCCGAGGAGCCGATGCCGATCCGCCTGGCGCTGTCGCTGCACGCCGCCGACGAGTCCCTGCGCTCGGAGCTGATGCCCGTCAACGAGCGCTATCCGCTGACCGAGGTGCTGGCCGCCTGCCGCGACTACTACGCCGCCAAGCGCCGGATGGTGTTCGTCGAGTACGTCATGCTCGCCGGCGTCAACGACTCCTACGCGCAGGCCCGCCAGCTGGCCGAGGTGCTCGACCCGCGGATGTTCAAGGTCAACCTGATCCCCTTCAACCCGAGCGGCAGCCCGTACGAGGGCTCGAGCCCGAAGGCGATCGAGGCGTTCCGGGCCGAGCTCGAGCGCCACGGCGTCGGCGCCACCGTGCGGCTGACCCGGGGGCGCGACATCGCCGCCGCCTGCGGGCAGCTGGCCGCCCAGACGCGTGAGCGCCGGATCGACGGCGCCGGCGCCACCCGCCGCGGCGGACGGCTGACCGCGCCAGCTGCTGGCCGGGCGCGCCGGCGCCGCGGACCCGGTGGCCGTCGCCGAGCGGCTGCTGGCCATCCAGGCCCAGGACCCGCGCGGCGGCGCGGCTGGCGGTCCGCGCCCGCACGCCGGGGCGTCACCGCCGCCGACGTCGACCGCGCGCTGACCGAGGAGCGCTCGCTGCTGATCACGTGGCTCAACCGCGGCACGCTGCACCTCGTCGCCAGCCGAGGACTACCCGTGGCTGCAGGCGCTGACCACGCCCCCGCTGAGGACGGCCAACGCCCGCCGGCTGGCCCAGGAGGGCGTCTCCGCGGCGCATGGCCGACCGCGGCGGTCGACGTGATGCGACCGCGCGCTGCGCGACGAGGGGCCGCTGACCCGGAGGCGCTGCGCGCGCGGCTGGAGCGCGGCCGGCGTCCCCGTCGGCCGGCCAGGCGCTCGTCCACGTGCTGTTCCGCTGCGCGCTGGAGGGTCTGACGGTGCGGGGCCGATGGTCGGCCGCCAGCACGCCTACGTCCTCGTGCGCGACTGGCTGCCCGGCCTGCCCGGCCCGGCGTCGATCGACCGCGATGCGGCGCTGGCCGAGCTGGCCCGGCGCTACCTGGCCGGCCACGGCCCGGCCGACGATCGCGACCTGGCGCGCTGGGCGGGCCTGCCGCTGCGCGACGCGCGCGCCGGTCTGAGCGCGATCGCCTCCGAGCTGCGCCACGAGGACGGCGGCCTGGTCGACCTGCACGTCGCGGCCGCGGCTGGCGCCGCTGCCCGCGCCGCGGCTGCTGGGCGGCTGGGAGCCGCTGCTCGTCGGCTGGCGCTCGCGCCGGTTCGTGCTCGGCGAGCACGACCCGCGACGTGGTCACCGGCGGCCTGTTTCGCAACTTCGCCCTCGTCGACGGCCGCGCGGTCGCCTCGTGGCGCTGGGAGGGCGGGCGCGTCGCGCTGGCGCCGTTCGCCGATCTCAGCGACGACGACGCCGCCGCGCTGGCGGCCGACGCCCGCGCCGTCGAGCGGTTCCTCGGCGGCGCGGGCTGAGCCGTCAGATCGCGGTGTTGGTGAGGTTCCCCACGCGGATGGCCGTGATCTTGATGTTGTTGAGCGTGGCGGGCTGCGACGACCCGGAGTTGCACCCGAGCGTCACCGCCCCCGCCTGAGCGAACGTATGGACGACGGTGAGCGTGCCCACCGCCGCATCGTCGCTGGCCGAGTTCGTGCTCGTGCCCAGCTGGACGACGTCGGAGTCAGTGCCGGCGGTCAGCGTGCATGTCGGGCGCGAGGTGAAGTCGTTGCCGTTGTCGAACCAGAACTTGGCGACGATCACGTAGCTGCCGGCCGCCAGCGGCGCCGAGAGCGGGCTCCCGGTGTTGGGCAGGCTGATCGGCGCATCGTGGAAGAACGAGAACGCATCGCTCGGTCCCGTGTCGCCCTTGTCCCCCTTCGCTCCCGGCAGGCCGGGATCACCCTTGGGTCCCGAGGGCCCGTGGCGCCGATCCGTCCGCTCGTCCGCGGGCACCGTGGAGCGTGGAAACCGCCTTCTTGGAGAGGTCCTTGACCCCGATCGACCCATCCTTGATCTGGTTGCCGGTGATCGCGCTGGCGGCGATCGCCGACCCGGACATCGCCACGACCAGCGCGACGATGGCCACGATGAGCCCCGGGCTCGGCTTGCGTACCTTCATGTCAGTCCCCTTTGGTGGTGTCCCTGACGCCCCCACACCCGATGCGCCCTTATCTGCGCGAACCTAGCGATTCTGGTCAGCGTGCGCCAGTCAGTCCCCCTTCCGGAGCGGGTTCGGCACCCCCTGAGACTGTCGCGCAGACCTTCACCCTGCGAAGGGCGCTGGGAGTGCGCCGACCGCTGACTCGGGAAACCTCTGGTGGGCTCAGGCCGGCGAAGGCTCCCAGAGTGGCGGGCCAGGCCGGGGATCGCTGACGCGGAGCTGCGCGAACTCAGGGGGTGCACGGCCCCGAGCTCCAAGTCGGCGCTGGAGGAACTCGGGGAGCCTTTGTCGGCCCCACCCCGACGAACACTCCCAGAGTCAGCGGCGGCCGGCGACTCGGAGAGCCTTTGTCCGGCCCCACGCCGGCCAACGCGCCCCGAGTCAGTCGGCGGGGGCGGCGTCAGTCCTGCGCGGCGTCACGGCCGGCGCGGCGCGCGTGCGGACGCGGCTCGTGCGTCGCGCTCGCGGAGGGCGGGCTCGTACTCGCCCGCGCCATCCAGGTCCCGACTCGCTGCTACGCGTCCTGGCCCGTGCGTCCGCGTCCTCGTCCCGCCGGCGCGTCGGGCTCGGGCGCGGCTGCCGGACCACTGGCCACTCCCGCGACCCCCGCGCGGACCTCCCCCGCCCGCAGCAGCCGCTCGCGCAGCTCCTGCTCGAAGTCCGGAGAGGGATCAAAGCCCTCGATGTCGGGCAGGTCGGCCGCCTGGTTGAGGCCGAACAGCTTGAGGAACAGCTCCGTGGTGCGGTAGAGGACGGCACCGAACTGCGAGCGGCCCGCTTCCTCGATCAGCCCGCGCTCGAGCAGGGTGCCGGCGGCCGACTCGGCGCTGACGCCCCGGATGCGGGCGATCTCGGGCCGGGACACGGGCTGCAGGTAGGCGACGATCGCCAGCGTCTCGGCCTGGGCGGCGCTCAGCGGCGGCGTGCGCGGCTTGGCGAGCAGCCGCCGCGCAGCCGGCTCGGCCTCGGGGTGGCTGGTCAGGGTGAAGCCGCCCGCCAGCTCGCGCACGACGAAGCCGCGCCGCTCGTACTCGTAGTGCTCGCGCAGCCGCTCGAGCGCCGTCATCACCTCGTGCAGCTCGGCCCCGGTGGCGTCGGCCAGCGCCGGCGCGGGTACGGGATCGGCGCTGAGGAAGAGCAGCGACTCGAGCGTGCGTTCCAGCTCGGAGGTCATGCCGTCAGCCGGCGGGCCCGCGCCCGCAGGCCGGTGATCGTGATCTCCGCGAACGGCTCGTCCTGGACCCAGGTCGCCTCGCCCTGCTTGTAGAGCTCCAGCAGCGCGTAGAGGGTGACCGCGACGGTGACCCGGTCGGCGCGGCCGACGGCGTCGGAGAAGGTGAATCGGCCGGCCGCCAGCAGCGTGCGCAGGTGGGCCAGCCGCTCGGCGACGGTCACCTTGGCGACCGTCATGTGGCGCACGTCGACGGGCGGCGGGACCTGGAGCAGGGTGCCGATGGCCGCGGCGAGGATCGCCGGGTCATAGACGGCGCCGGCGTCCTGCAGCGCGGTCTTGCGCAGCTGCTAAGGGCAGCGGCGCCGAGCGGAAGCGGTGGCCGCCCTCGGCGTCGAGACGCCCCCTCAGATACTCGGCGGCCGAGCGGTAGCGCTGGGCGGCGAGCAGTCGCTCGAGCAGCTCCTCGGCCGCCTCGCCGGGATCGAGCTCGAGCTCCTCCACCTCCTCGCCGGGCAGCAGCAGCCGCGACTTGAGCTCCAGCAGGGCGGCGATCAGCACCAGGAACTCCGTGGCGGCCTCCAGGTCGAGCTCGCCCTTGCGCTCGAGATGATCGATATAGGCGATGACCACGTCGGCGAGATCGACCTCGAGGAGATCGACCTCTTCGCGGAGGATGAGCGTCAGCAGCAGGTCGAACGGCCCCGCGAACACGTCGAGGTCGAGGTCGAGGTACGTGAGCGTCACCCCGCCAACGTTAACCGCGGGGTCGGACCGGACCGACTCCCATGCGCCGCGCGGACGTCGCGCATCGTCTCTGAGATGATCGCGCGCGCCTTGTCGGCGCCGCCGGCCAGGGTGCGCTCGAGCTCGGGCGCGTCGGCGCGCAGCTGCTCGTAGCGCTCCCGCACCGGCGCCAGGTACTCGATCACCCCGTCGGCCACCGCCTGCTTGAAGGCGCCGTAGCCCGATCCGTCGAACGCGGACTCGATCGCCTCGGGCGTCGTCCCGCGGACCGCCGCCAGGATGTCGATGAGGTTGGAGATGCCGGGCTTGTCGGGCGCGCGGCGGACCTCGGAGCCTGTGTCGGTCACCGCCGAGCGGATCTTCTTGGCGATCGTCGCCGGGTCGTCGAGGACGAGCACGGTTCCCTGCGGGGTCCCGCCGGTGGTCGACATCTTGCGCTCGGGGGCCTGGAGGTCCATGATGCGCGCGCCCACGGCGGGGATCCGGTGCTCGGGAACGACGAGGATCTCGCCGTAGCGGGCGTTGAAGCGGCGGGCGACGTCGCGCATCAGCTCCAGGTGCTCGCGCTGGTCCTCCCCCACCGGAACCTCGTCGGCGCGGTAGCCGAGCACGTCAGCGGCCTGCAGGACCGGATAGAACAGCAAGCCGGAGGACACCAGCTCGCGCTGAGCGAGCGACTTGTCGCGGAACTGGTGCATCCGCTGCAGCTTGCCGAGCTCCGTGAGCCCGGCCAGCAGCCAGGTCAGCTCCGTGTGCTCGTGGACGTCGGACTGGCGAAAGAGCACGCAGCGGCTCGGGATCAAGCCCGGCCGCCAGCAGCGTGGCCGCGGTGTCGTAGACGGACTCCCGCAGCGCCGCGGGTCGTAGGGCACGGTGATGGCGTGCAGGTCGACCACGCAGTAGATCCCCTCGCCGCGGTCCTGGCCGGCCACGTACTGGGTGATCGCGCCGATGTAGTTGCCGAGGTGCTTGCGGCCGGTCGGCTGGATGCCGCTGAAGATGCGCATAGGGTCGGCAGGCTACTGCGGCCCGCGCCGCCGTCCGGCCCCCGTCGCGCCTCAGTGGCGAGGCGCTAGGACGCCAGCGCCCGGGCCAGCGCGTCCTCGTGGGCCCGTCCCCCCGGTCCGGGCGGGGGCGGCGCGGCCTTGCCGGAGCCCGCCCGCCGGTTGGCCAGCAGCCAGCGGCGACGATGCCCGCCGACGGCCCCGCAGGCGTGGCCCTGCCACGAGATGCCCTGGTGGGGAACGATCGAGGACAACAGCGCCCCGCCCCACACCACGCCGACGATCAGCCCGATGGCGATCTCCAGCAGCGAGCGGTCGAACAGCCCGCGGGTGAACAGGTAGGTCGCGTAGCCGAAGACGACCCCGCTGGCCCCGACCGTCTCCGTGGCGCCGGGGCGATCAGCCACGTCCCCAGGCCGCCGATGACGATCACGATCGAGCGTCACCAGGGCGAGCCGCGCGGCGCCGCGCAGGGCGATGAACACCCCCATGAACACGAAGGGGATCGTGTTGTCGATGAGGTGCTGGAAGCCGAAGTGCAGGAAGGGCGCGGTGAAGATGCCCCACACGTGGTCGATCTGGCGCGGGTAGATGGCGCCCGCGGCGTCGAGGTTGTCGTGGGGGGTCAGCGAGTTGATGGCCTCGACGACCCACATGACGAGGACGATCGCGACGAGCAGGGCCAGGCCCTCGGCCGGCAGCGCGGCTGCGCGGGGGGAGCTTGTTCAGCATGGCTGACAGGATGCCACGTGGCCACCCCGGCCGGATGTGATTCTTATCCGGCGATTACGGCGCGAGGGCGGCGCGGGCGACGGCCAGGGCGACCTCGGCCCGCGTGACCAGGGCGCTGCGCGACACGAACTCGTCCGGCGTGTGGGCGCCCCCGCCGAGCGGTCCCAGGCCGTCGACGGTCAACGGGATCGTGTCGGCGAAGTGACTGGCGTCGGAGGCCCCGCCGCGCGCCATCCCGGCGATCGGGCGGCCGGCAGCTGCGCGGCGTCTCTCAGCAGCTGCGCGGTGGCGGCCTCTGAATCCATCGCCGGCCACTTGCGTTCCATGCGCGCCTCGAGCTTGACCTCGTTGAGCTCGGGGGCCGACGGCCGCCATCACCTCGTCGAAGGCGGCCAGCCGGCGCGAGCGCAGGTCGAAGATGAGCTCGCCGGCCGCCGGCACGACGTTGAAGGCGTCGCCGGAGCGCATGACCGTCGGCACCGCGCTCAGCTGGTCGGGGCCGGCGGGATCGTGCAGCGCGGCGACGGCGTGGGCGGTGCGGGCCAGGGCCAGCAGGGCGTTGCGCCCCCGGTCGGGGGCGCTGCCCGAGTGCGAGGCCCGGCCGGTGGCCAGCACCCGCAGGGTGCCGGCCGCCTTGCGCCGGATGACGACCGCCTCGTCGCCGTCCCGGGTCCGCTGGGCGCCCTCGAAGCACAGGCAGGCGTCGTAGCCGGCGAAGCGCGGCGCGTGGACGAAGGGCGTCACCCGCCACTCCTCGTCGGTCACCATCAGCACCGCCAGCTCGGCGAATTCCGCCGGGCGGCGCGCGAGGGCCCGGGCGACCCCGAGGGCCAGGACGTCGCCGCCCTTCATGTCGACGGTGCCGGTTCCGAACAGGCGATCGCCCTCGGCGCGCAGCGGCTGGTGGGCGTCATGCCCGATCACCGTGTCGACGTGACCGAGGACCATCAGCCGGCGCGTGCCCGTCCCGCTGACCGTCGCCAGCAGGTCGGGCGCCGAGCCGGGTGTCGAGCAGGCCGGCCGCTCCACGGCGGCGCCCGGCGGCAGCAGCGAGATGCACACCTGCAGGGCCGCCTCCGCCCCCGGGATGTCGCCCGACGGCGAGGAGATGTCGACCAGCTGCGCCAGCTCGGCCTCGGCACGCGCGGCGATCTCAGCGGCCTCGGCGACGATGAGCGGATCGGCGCTGCTCATGCGGCCACCGCCAGGACGTCGTCGACGGTCAGCTCACCCGGGCCGGGCGCCGGCGCGTGCCTGCTCGGCGGCCAGCCGGCACAGGGCGGCGTTGAGCGGCGTGGGCACGCCGTGCAGGCGCCCGACGAGCACGATCTCGCCGTTGAGGTAGTCCGTCTCCACGCGAGCCGGGCGCGACCGCGTGCCCCGCGCCAGGCTCTGCCAGGTCGAGGATCCGGCCCGCTCGCGGCCGTCGATGTCGGCGACCCCGATCTGGGCCCACCGGCCACTCGAGATCGTCGACCTCGTCATCGTGGTGATCGATGCCGGCGGCGTCCAGGGCGGCGCGTCCCTCGGCCATCACCCGCTCGACGAGCGCGTCGCGCTGCTCACCATCGGGACACAGGGCGCCGACGGCGTTACCGAGGTTGAGGACGAGCTTGGCGTACTTGAGGCGCATGACATCGGGCCACACCCGGGAGTGAAACCGGGAGCCCGCCAGCGCTGCTGCCACCTGCTCGCACTGCTCATCGGAGCCACTCGGGTAGCGGCCGAGGTCGATCATCCCGGCGGCCAGGCGGCCATAGGCCTCGACCGTCCCGGGGCGCAGATGGGCCGTCGGAGCCATGACGACCGCCCCGTAGACGTCGGCGTGACGGCGCAGCGCCATCCGCTCGTTGGCGACGCCGTTCTGCAGGCAGAACACCGGCAGATCCCAGGCTCCGGCGCGACTGAGGGCGTCCAGGGCGCCAAGCGTGTCCTGGCTCTTGGTGGCCAGCAGGACGACGTCCTCGCCGCCCCACTCAAGCTCGGCCGGATCGGCGACCGCCGGGATCGCCAGCGTGATCCGCTCCCCGGGGGTCTCGAGGGTCAGGCCGTCGCGCTGCAGCACCTCGAGATGGGCGCCCGCGCGCGATCAGCACGACGTCGTGGCCGGCCTCGAACAGGCGAGCTCCGACCACTCCGCCCACCGCACCGGCGCCGAAGACCACGAAACGCATCCGCAGGAGCCTAGTGGTCGAGCCGGGGAGGGCTCAGAGCGGCTGGCGCAGCACCGGCCGGCGGGCCGCGGCGGCCTCGTCCAGGCGCCGGACCGGCGTGGTGTAGGGAGCTCCGCGGGCCACCTCGGGATCCTCGGCGGCCTCGCGCAGCAGCTCGGCGACGATCTCGGCGAAGCGGTCGAGGGTCTCCTTGGTCTCGGTCTCCGTCGGCTCGATGAGCAGCGCCTCGTCGACGAGCAGCGGGAAGTAGACCGTCGGCGGATGGACCCCGTGGTCGAGCAGCCGCTTGGCCAGGTCGAGCGTCTTGATCTGCAGCTCGCGTTTCATCGGCGCCCCCGAGAGGACGAACTCGTGCATGCAGATCCGGTCATAGGCGACCGGCAGGTGCTCGAGCACCCCCGCCGCCCGCAGGCGGGCCAGCAGGTAGTTGGCGTTGAGCACCGCCACCTCGGAGACGTCGCGCAGTCCCGCCGCACCCAGCGACCGGATGTAGGCATAGGAGCGCACGAACACGCCGTAGTTGCCCTGGAAGCCGCGCAGCCGGCCGATCGACCGGGGCCGGTCGAAGTCCAGCGCGTAGCGCGGTCCGTGACCGTTGTCTGACTCGCGGCGGACGACCTGGGGGCGCGGCAGGTAGGGCTCGATGCGTTCCGAGACGGCGATCGGCCCCGCGCCCGGCCCACCGCCCCCGTGGGGCTGGGTGAAGGACTTGTGCAGGTTGAAGTGCACGATGTCGAAGCCCATGTCCCCCGGGCGGCAGATCCCCATGATCGCGTTGAGGTTCGCGCCGTCGTAGTACAGCGTCGCGCCGACGTCGTGGACGATCCGGCTGATCTCCTCGATGTTGGGCTCGAACAGCCCCAGCGTCGAGGGGTTGGTGAGCATCAGGCAGGCGACGTCCTCGTCGGCCTTGGCGCGCAGGTCGTCGAGGTCGACGTTGCCGTGGGCGTCGGTCCCGACCTTGACCACCTCGTAGCCGGCCATGGTGACCGTGGCCGGATTCGTCCCGTGGGCGGTGTCGGGCGTCAGCACCTTGGTCCGGGCGTCGCCGCGCTCCTCGTGGTAGGCCCGGGTGAGCAGCACGCCCGCCAGCTCGCCGTGCGAGCCGGCCGAGGGCTGCAGGGAGACGTGCGGCAGGCCGGCGATCTCCCCGAGCGCGTGCTGCAGGCGCCACATCAGCTCGAGCGCGCCCTGGGCGCGCTCGGCGCGCTGCAGCGGATGGAGCTTGGCGTGGCCGGGCAGCGCGGCCACCCGCTCGTGGAGCTTGGGGTTGTGCTTCATCGTGCACGAGCCCAGCGGATAGAAGCCGGTGTCGAGGTCGAAGTTGCGCTTGGAGAGGCGGTTGTAGTGGCGCACGATCTCGGGCTCTGAGACCTCCGGCAGGCGGGGCGGCTCGGTCCGGCGCAGCTCGGGCGCCAGCAGCTCGTCGAGCGGCCGTTCGGGCACGTCGAGCTCCGGAGCCACGAACGCACGGCGGCCCGGCGCGCGAGCGCTCGAAGATCGTCAGCGTCGTCGTCGGCGGCGCTCGTCATCCCGCTGCTCATCGACCGGCCCCCACGGCGTGCTGGGCCGAGCGGCGCTCGGCGGCGATCGCCTGCCCCAGCACCTCGGCGAGCCGGTCGATCTCCGCTTCGGGTGCGCCGCTCCGTGATCGCCACCAGCAGCCCGTCCGGATGCTCCGGGTAATCAGTCCCCAGCGCATAGCCGGGGTTGATGCCCTCGGCGAGGCAGCGCTCGATCACCGCGCTCGACGGGCGCATCGAGCGTGATCGCGAACTCGCGGACCACCGGCTGGTCGTGCAGGGCGGTGACCCCGTCCAGCGCGGTCAGCCGCTCTCGGGCATAGGCGGTGCGCTGGAGCATCAGCTCGCCGAGCTCGACGAGGCCCTCACGGCCCAGCCAGCTCAGGTAGATGACCCCGGCGAGGGCGTTGAGCGCCTGGGCAGTGCAGATGTTGGAGGTCGCCTTCTCGCGCCGGATGTGCTGCTCGCGGGTCTGGAGGGTGAGCACGAAGCCGCGCTTGCCGTCCAGATCGCGGGTCTCGCCGGCGATCCGGCCGGGGATGCGGCGGATCAGCGCCTCCGTGGCGGCGAAGAACCCGAACGACGGCCCGCCGAAGTCCAGGCGGTTGCCGAGCGTCTGCCCCTCGCCGACCGCGATGTCGACCCCGCACTCGCCCGGGGAGCGCAGCAGCCCGAAGGCAGCGGGTCGCAGCTGGCGATGCACAGCGCCCCCGCCGCATGGGCGGCCTGCGCCACGGCGGCCAGATCCTCGACGGCGCCGAGGAAGTTGGGCTGGGCGACGATCACCGCGCTGACGTCCTCGCCCAGCTCGGGCAGGGCGGTGCAGCCATCCTCCAGCGGGCGCCTCGACGACCTCCATGCCCCACGCGTGGGCGTGGGTGCGCAGGGCCTCGCGGGCGTGGGGATGGACGCCGCGGGAGACGACGAACGTCCGGCGCCGGTTGGTGTGCTTGGCCACGTAACCCGCGGCCGCCACCGCGCTCGGCCCCTCGTAGACCGAGGCGTTGGACACCGGCAGCCCGGTCAGCTCGCAGATCGCCGTCTGATACTCGAACATCGCCTGCAGGCCGCCCTGGGAGACCTCGGGCTGGTAGGGCGTGTACGGGGTGAGGAACTCCGAGCGGCTGGTGATCGAGTCGATCAGCGCCGGGACGTAGTGGTCATACATCCCCCCACCGAGGAACGACACCTCGTCCTCGGTGCTGGCGTTGCGGGCGGCCAGCGCGCGCAGCTCGTCGTAGACCTCCTGCTCCGAGAGCCCGTCGGGGAGGGCCAGGGGCGCCGCCAGCCGCAGCGCGTCCGGGATGTCGGCGAAGAGCTCGTCGATCGAGGCCACCCCGATCGCGGCGAGCATCGCCTGGCGGTCGTCGTCAGTGGCCGAGGTGTACCTAGTCAAGCGTCGCCTCGTAGGCTGCGGAGTCCAGCAGGGCCTCCTGCTCGGCGGGATCGGCGAGCTTGACCTTGACCAGCCAGCCCTCGCCGTAGGGATCCTCGTTGATCTGCTCCGGCGCGTCGCCCAGCGCCTCGTTGACGGCGATGACCTCGCCCGAGAGCGGGCCGATGACGTCGGAGACCGCCTTGACGGACTCGACCTCCGTGTAGGGGGCGTCCTTGGTCACCTGGCTGCCGACCTTCGGCGGGTCGAAGAACACGACCTCACCGAGGGAGTCCTGGGCATACCAGGTGATCCCGAAGGTCGCCTCCCCGGGGTGGGCGGGATCGATCCGGCCCAGTCGTGCTCGGGGTGGTACAGCAGGTCGTCGGGATAGCTGGCGTCGGCCAACGAAAGTCACGGCTCCTTGCGGTAGAGGGGCTTGGTCTGGACGATGGCGGACCGCGGCGTGCCGCGGACGTCGATCTCGAGGCGGGTCCCCGGCTCGGCGTGGGCGGCGGGCACGTAGGCCATGCCGATCCCGCGCTCCAGGCACGGCGAGAAGGTGCCGCTGGTGACGACGCCGCCGCCGACGACCGCATTGCCCTGGCGGGGGATCCCGGGACCTTCGATGATGAACGCGGCGAGCTTCTCGGCAGGACCGGCGGCCCGCGCGCCCGCCACCGCCTCGGAGCCGATGAAGCCCGTGGCCTCGGCGCAGCACCACCCCAGGCCGGCCTCGATCGGACCGCGGTCGACGGACAGGTCGTTGCCGTAGAGGGGAAAGCAGACCTCGAGGCGCAGCGTGTCGCGCGCGCCCAGGCCGGCCGGGGTCGCCGCCCGCCTCGAGCAGGGCGTCCCACACCGCCGGGCGCGTCGGCGGGTCCCATCAGCAGCTCGGCGCCGGGCTCGCCGGTGTAGCCGGTGGCGCAGACGTAGCATCGGGACACCGGCGAGGGTTCGCTGGCAGAAGCGCTGGCGCGGGGGGATCGACCCATCGGCGAGGCGGGCGAGCAGGTCGCGGGCCCCGGGCCCCTGCACGGCGAGCATCGCGAAGTCGTCACGGCGGTCCGTGACGTCGGCGTCGAACTCGCGCGCCTGCTCGGTGAACCACTGCAGATCTGACTCGTGGTTGGCCGCGTTGGTGACGGTCAGGAAGTGCTGCTCGGCCAGCCGGTAGGTGAAGAGATCGTCGAGCACGCCGCCGTCGTCACGACACAGGACGCTGTACTGGGCGCCCCCCTCGGGCAGCCGCCGCACGTCGTTGGAGACCAGGCGCTGCAGCAGCCTGCGGCCTGCGGTCCCCGGGTCTCGATCTGTCCCATGTGGGAGACGTCGAACACCCCCGCCCCGCCACGCACGGCGAGGTGCTCGCCCTTGATCGAGCTGTACTGGACGGGCATCTCCCAGCCCGCGAAGGGGATGAGCTTGGCGCCGGCCGCGACGTGGCGGTCGTGCAGGGGGCTCCGGCGCAGGGTCTGGGCCAGCGGCGGCATGTCAGCCAGGTTAGACCAACGGTCAGCGCTTCTCGTTGGCCCTATGGCCCGTCCTGCGGCCTGTCCGTCAGGGGCTGGCGCGGCCCGTCAGCAGGCGATGGTCGGAGTCGACCATCATCCGGATCAGCTGCTCGAACGTCGTGGTGGGCGTCCACCCCAGCACCCGCTGCGCCTTGGCGCGTCGCCGATCAGGTGATCGACCTCGGCGGGACGCTGGAGCCCAGGATCGAGCTGGACGCGTCATCGATGACCACCCCGGCCTGGTCGAAGGCGATCTCCAGGCAGCGGCGCACGGGGTGGGCGATGCCGGTGGCGATGACGTAGTCCTCGGGTTCGTCGCGCTGGAGCATCAGCCACATCGCCTGACGTAGTCCCGCGCAAGCCCCAGTCGCGCTGGGCATCGAGGTTGCCCAGCTTGAGCGTGTCGACCAGGCCGAGACGCAGGGCCGCCGCGTGCCAGGTGATCTTGCGGGTGACGAACTCCAGCCCCCGGCGCGGGCTCTCGTGGTTGAAGAGGATCCCGCTGGTGGCGTGCATCCCGTAGGACTCGCGGTAGTTGACGGTGATGAAGTGGGCATAGACCTTGGCCACGCCGTAGGGGAGCGCGGGTAGAACGCCGTCTGCTCGTTCTGGGGGACCTCCTTGACCTTGCCGAACATCTCACTGGAGGACGCCTGGTAGAAGCGGGCCTCCGGGCACACCTCGCGGACGGCCTCGAGCAGGCGGGTCACCCCCACCCCCGTGAACTCGGCGGTCAGCGTCGGCTGGATCCAGGAGACGGCCACGAACGACATCGCCGCGAGGTTGTAGATCTCCGCGGGCTGGGCGGCGCGCAGCGCGTCCACCAGCGAGCGATGGTCGAGCAGGTCCGCCTGGTGCAGCGTGATCCGGTGGCGCAGGTGCTCGATGCGGTCAAACCGCTCCGACGAGGAGCGGCGGACGATGCCGTGGACCTCGTAGCCCTTCTCGAGCAGGAGCTCGGCCAGATACGAGCCGTCCTGGCCCGTGATGCCGGTGATCAGCGCCGACGGTGGCATGGCTGGTCCGGGACCTCAGCGCGTCACGCCGCCGGGCGCGCGCCGGCGGCGAGGCCAGGCCCGCCGCCGCCCCCGGCGCCGGCGGGGCCACTAGCGGTCCTTGAGGAACGACGGGATGTCGATGTCGTCGTCGGAGATCTCCAGCGAGGAGCGCTGGCGATCGTCCATGGTCACGTCGCGGTTGGGACGGCCCGGACGCGGATCCTCGCGCGGCACGTTGGCGGCGCCCCCGCCGCGGCCGTGGTCAAAGCCGGTGGCGATCACCGTGACCCGCACCTCGTCGCCCATCTGATCGTCGATGACCGCCCCGAAGATGATGTTCGAGTTGGAGTCGGCCGCGCTCTGGACGATCTCGGCCGCCTCGTTGACCTCGAACAGGCCCAGGTCGTGGCCGCCGGTGATGTTCAGCAGGATGCCCATCGCACCCTCGACGGACTCCTCCAGCAGCGGCGACGAGATGGCGATCTTGGCCGCCTCGGCCGCCCGGTTCTCGCCGGCCGCGCTGCCGATGCCCATCAGCGCCGAGCCCGCCTCGTGCATGATCGTGCGCACGTCGGCGAAGTCGAGGTTGATCAGGCCGGGGATCGTGATCAGGTCGGTGATGCCCTGCACGCCCTGGCGCAGGACGTTGTCGGCCTCCCGGAAGGCGTCGAGGATGGTCGTCCGGCGCTCGACGATCGCCAGCAGCTTCTCGTTGGGGATGACGATCAGCGTGTCGACGTTCTCGCGCAGACGCTGGACGCCCTCGGCGGCCTGCCGGGCCCGCTGGCTTCCCTCGAAGGAGAACGGCCGGGTGACGACGCCCACGGTCAGCGCGCCGATCTCGTTCTTGGCGATCTCGGCGATGACCGGAGCGGCGCCGGTGCCGGTGCCGCCGCCCTCGCCGGCGGTGACGAAGACCATGTCGGCGCCCTTGAGCGCCTCCTTGATCTCGTCGCGCGACTCGGCCGCCGCGCCGTGCCCGACATCCGGATTGGCGCCCGCGCCGAGACCCCTTGGTCAGCTCGATGGCCGATGTTGAGCTTGATGTCGGCATCGCACATCGCCAGCGCCTGGGCGTCCGTGTTGCACGCGACGAATTCGACGCCCCGCAGCCCCGCGTCGACCATCCGGTTGACGGCGTTGGTTCCGCCGCCGCCGACACCGACGACCTTGATGACTGCCAGATAACTTCCGCTTTCCATGGTGTTCCGTCCGACCCTCTAGTTAGGGTTGAGAGTTTCGGGCACGTGTCGAGCCCGACGAGCAGTTTGGCACGTTATGCCCTGTTACTGCGCGAAGTCAACGTCGGGCATGCCGCCGCAACGATCGTTGCAGATCGCCGAACCCTCGATTATTGCGGAGAGTTGGCCTCGACGGCTATCCCTAACCCTCGACTTGAGCTTGATGACCTACCCGCTGGCGCCCGTCCCTCCGGTGGAATCGCGGGTGCGGACGGGGCTCGGGCCGTCGCCGTGGCGGGTTCGTGGCCGCGCGGTGACCGTCCCGTGGCGCATGCCGCGGCGGTCGTCGTCCCGGCCCGCGCCGGCGCTCGACCGAGGCGCCGGCGCCGCCGTCAGAGCCGGCCCCGGACGCCGGGCGGAAGGGTCCGAGACATCGATGTACTCCGCGCCGGCCGAGCTCGAGGAGGCGAGCACCGCCGTGACCGCGCTCCACTTGGCGCTCAGCTGGCCGCCGCCGCCGAAGTACACGCGCGGGCCATCGCGCAGCTGGACGCCGAGCCCGTGGATGGCATCGCTGGAGGCCAGCTGCGATCCTGGCCAGCAGCGCGTAGGGCGCGGCCGCCAGCAGCTGCGCCTCGCGCTGTGCGCGATGCCGGTCAGGTGGGTGCCGCCGGGGGCGACCGTCAGGCTGATCGACGGCAGCGGGCGTTGGTGGTCACGTCGGTCAGCAGCGTCCCGTCGCCGGCCACCGGCGTCGAGCGGCCCCCGACGTCGACCATCGCCACGGGCACCTGCTCGATCACCTCGATGCGCATCCCGTGGGGGAACTGGGTGCTGACCTGCAGCCCCTTGACGACCGGATAGGGGCTGACCGCGGTCCGCAGGTGGCTCACCTGCACGTCGAGCGTGGTCATGTCGCGAGCGGCGGAGATCGAGCGCGGCGCGAATCTGGGCGGCGTCGGGCCCGCTGGCGCCGGCCACCGTGACCCGCTTGACCGCCACCAGCGGAGACTGGCGAACCCACAGCCACGCGCCGCCCAGCAGCGCCAGGAGCACGACGTACCGCATGACCCGCGAGCACGCGGGGCAGCGGGCGCATCGGCCGCCGCTAACGCGGCCAGCCCCGGCCCGGCCGCCGGGGCGGCGCCGCGCCCGCGGGCCCGGCGACGCCGGGGAAACAGCGCCAGACCCCGGCTGCGCGTCGCCCCGGACCCCCGCCCGCTCGTCATCGGCGCGCCCAATCGCTCGGGAACGTCACCGGCCCCAGCGACTGGACCTCGGGCTCGAGGTCGATCCCGAAACGCTCCTTGACCCGGCGCCGGCCCTCGGCCATGACGGCGATCACCTCGGCGGTGGTCGCATCCCCGTGGTTCTCGACGAAGTTCGCGTGCTTGGCCGAGAACCCCGCGCCGCCGATGCGCAGCCCGCGGCACCCGGCGTCCTCGAGCAGCCGGCCCGCGCTGCGCCCCTCGGCGGCCGCGTCGGTCGGGTTCTTGAAGGTCGAGCCGAACGTCTTGATCCCCGAGGGTTGGGCCTCCTTGCGCCGCCGGCGCATGTCGGCGAGTGTCGCCTTGACCTTCTCGGCGCTGGCGGGCGCCAGGGCGAAGGCGGCGCGGGCGACCACCTCGCCGGCGGCCAGCGCCGATCGCCGATAGGCGAAGCCCAGCTGCTCCGGCGTGCGGCGGTCGCGTCCCGAGGCGCTGACGACGTCGACCCACTCCAGCGTGCGGGCCAGCTCGCCCCCGTAGGCGTTGGCGTTCATGCGCACGGCACCGCCGACCGTCCCCGGGATGTTGACCCCGAACTCGATGCCGCTGAGGCCGGCCCGAGCCGCCTGGGCCGAGACGGCGGGCAGGCGCGCGCCGCCGCCGCACTGCAAGCGCGTGCCATCCAGCTCGATCCGGGTGAGCTCGTCGTCAAGTTTCAACACCAGTCCACGGACGCCGGCGTCCGCTATCAGCAGGTTCGACCCCGATCCGACGACCCCTACCTCGAGGCTCTCGGCGGCCGCCCACGCCATCAGCGCCTCGAGCGCGCCGACCGATCCCGGGCGCGCGAACAGCTCGGCGCGGCCGCCGGTGCGGATCGTCGTCAGGCGGGCCAGCGGAAAGTCGCGCTGCACGCCGTCGGGCAGCTCGGATGGCCACCGAGGCCAGGGTAGATGGACAATCGGCGGCGAATCGGGCCAGCGCCGCGGGCTCTCAGGCGGCGACCAGCGAGCGACCCAGCACGTCGACGTCCCCCGCGCCCATCATCAGGCACAGGTCGCCGGCGCGCAGGGTGGCGCGAGAAAGGCGCGGGCCTCCTCGAACCCGGGCATCCAGGCAACCGGCCGCCCCGGCGCGGCGTCGGAGGCACGGACTCGGCGATCTGGCGGCCGCTGACCCCCGGGAAGTCCTCGGCGCTCTCCCGCGCCGGGTAGATCCCGAGCACCACCGCCACGTCAGCGCCGGCCAGCGCCGCTCCGAAGGCCCGCGCCAGCGCCCGCGTGCGCGAGTACAGGTGGGGCTGGAAGACCCCGACCACCCGCCGGGGCTGCATCGACCGAGCGCCGGCCAGGGTGGCCGCGACCTCCGTCGGGTGGTGGGCGTAGTCGTCATAGACCTGGGCTCCGGCCGCGCTCTCCCCCAGGCGCTCCATCCGCCGGCGGGCTCCGCGGAAATCGGCCAGCGCGCGGGCCGCCGGCCTGCGGGTCCGCTCCGGCCAGCGCGCAGGCGGTGAGCGCCCCGGCCGCATTGACGGCGTTGTGGGCGCCCGCCACGGCGAGCTCGACCTCGATCCCCCGCCACGCAAAGCGCGAGCCGCCGGGGTGCAGCTGTACGCCGGGAGCGTCGTAGGGCACGCCGCCTCCCGGGCAGAGCGCCCGCAGCGCCGGACGATCCCAGACGACCGCCCCCGTCGTGGCCCGGGCCATGAACTCGGAGAACGTCTGACTCCAGATCCTGGAGCGACCCATAGGTGGAGTGGTGATCGAGCTCGGCGTTGGTGAGGATCGCGATCTCGGGGTCGAGCTTGAGCAGCGAGCGGTCGGATTCGTCGGCCTCGATCACGATCCACTCCCCGCTCCCCCAGCCCGCGTTGGCGCCCGTCGAGCGCAGCTCCGCGCCCACGACGTAGGACGGATCCAGGCCGGCGCCCTGGAGCGCGTGGACGGCCATCGCCGTGGTCGTCGTCTTGCCGTGGGTGCCGGTCACCGCCAGACAGCGGCGCAGCCGGGCGATCTCGGCCAGCAGGTCGGCGCGGTGCAGCTCGCGCTGGGCGGCGGCGCGCTCGGGGTTCTCGGGCGGCACCGCCGTCGAGTACACGACCTCGGCGCCCGGCGGGACGTTGTCCGCGCGATGGCCGATGACCGGCGTGATCCCCTGCTCGCGCAGACGCGCCGTGTAGCTGGACTCGGCGCGATCGGAGCCGGTCACCGCGGCGCCCAGAGCGTGGGCGATGATCGCCAGGCCGCTCATGCCCGCCCCGCCGATGCCGACGAAATGCAGCCGGCGGCCCGCCCATTCCGCCCTCGTGTCCCGGAGCGAGCGAGCGATCAGCGCTCACAGTGCCGCAGACCGGATCGTGACCATCGGGATGTGACCGGCAATTGCTGAGCAATCCTGTCGTTTGCGGCGGGCGGCAGCCGCGGGTATGTTACGCGGGTGAACGCGGGGCACAGCGGGGCCGCGAGCCGTCGCCCACGGTTGTTCGCCGGGGTGATCACATTCATCGTGCTCGTCCTCGCGGGAGCGCTCGTCGCCGCGTTCGCTTCCGCCACCGCCCGTGGCGGACCGGCACGATCCGCCGCGCCAGCAGCGGTGTCGCGACCCATATCCCGCCCGGCGCAACCGCTCCAATCCGCTCGGCCTCCCCCAGTCGCCGGGCGCCAACCCGCTGACCGGCGCGAAGTTCTACGTCCCCGGGCCCGCCCACGGCGTCGCCGCCCAGGCCATCGTCGCGCTGACGGGACTCCAGCCGAGCAGCGCCAACGAGACCTGGGGGCAGTATCGGTCCGCCCTGCATCACGGAGCCATGGCGCGCCGTCTCGCCGCTAACGCGGCCTCGCCCATCGGGTCGCCGAGCTGGTCAAGATCGCCAACCAGCCGGAGGCCCAGCGCTTCTCGAGCTTCATCGGAGGCGGGGCGGCCAGGGGCGGTCTTCGCCCAGGTGCAGAAGGTGTTCTGCGACAACCTGCGCTCGGACCCGCACTCGATCCCGATCATCAACACGGACTTCCTCCACGGCGATCTGGGCGGCTGCCCCACCGCCGCCAAGGTCCGCGCCGACCGGCCCACCTTCGAGCGCCGCGTCGACGAGGTCGCTGCCTCGACGGCCCGGCGTCCGGCCGTCTACCTGCTCGAGATCGGCGCTGTCGGCACCTCGCAATGCATCAGCGCCGGTGGCGCGATGGGCGAGTGGGAGACCGACCTGCGCTACGAGATCGCCAAGATCGCCGCCCTGCCCCACACCATCGTCTACGTCGAAGGCGGCTACTCGGACTCCAACTCCCCCGCCTACACCGCCCGCATCCTCAACGCCATCGGCATCCACACCATCCGCGGCTTCTTCACCAACGACACCCACCTCAACTGGACCATCAACGAAGTCACTGGGCCACCAAAGTCTCCCAGCTGACCGGCGGCGCGCACTTCATCGTCAACACCGCCGACAACGGCCAAGGCCCCCTGCTCAACCCCCACCCCCGCACCCAGGGCATCGAAAACCTCTGCAACCCCCCCGGCCGCGGCCTCGGACCCAAGGACACCACCCACACCGGGCATCGCTATGCCGACGCGTGGCTGTGGACGCATCCCCCCGGCAACAGCAGCGGCTGCGGCGGCGGGCCGCCCACCGGGACCTTCTGGCCCGCGCGGGCGATCGGTCTCGCCGAGCGCGCCAACCAGCGCCTCGGCCCCAAGGATCCGAGCCCCCGTACCGATCGCCGGGCGCGGCGAGCGGCCACCGCGTAGCGGTCGAGTATGGTGCGTCCGTGCTCCGGGGCCTGGCGTCGACGCTCGCTTGGATCGGCCTCGGCGGTCGCGGCCCGTGGCCGTCCCGTCTGTCCCTCGCTGCGCTCGTCGTCGCGATGTTCGCCATCATCGCCCCGGCCAGCGCTACGGCCCGGGGAGCACCGGCCCATGCCTCGGCCCTCGTCAACTGCCCGGCGCCGCATCCCGCCGTCCGGGACGCCGTCCAATCCGCTCGATCTCTCGCAGCCGCCGGGCACCAACCCGCTGAGCGGCGCATCGTTCTTCGTCCCCGGCCCGGCCTACGGGGCCGCGGCCCAGGCGATCGTCGCCCTCACCGGCCTGCGACCGGCCCGGGCCACGGAGACCTGGGCGCACTACAGCGCCCGGCTGCACGAGGGCGCCGTCGCCCGCCGGCTCAGCGCCAACCCGGGTCTCGCTCACCAGGTCGCCGAGCTGGCCAAGATCGCCGGCGAGCCGGAGACCCAGCGGTTCTCCAGCTACGTGGGCCACGGCAAGCCGAGCGCGCTGTTCGCCCAGGTGCGGCGCATCTTCTGCGTCAACCTGGCCTCGGACCCGGGCTCGATCCCGGTCATCACCACGTACTTCATGCACGCCGACCTGGGGCAGTGCCCGACGCCCGCCAAGGTCCGCGCCGACCGGCCGATCTTCGAGCGCCGGATCAACGCGGTGACGGCGGCGACCGGTCGCCGGCCGGCGGTGTTCCTGCTCGAGGTCGACGCCCTCGGCACGTCGAAGTGCGTCACCGCCAGTGGGGCGATGCGCGAGTGGGAGACCGACCTGCGCTACGAGATCGCCAAGATCGCCGCCCTGCCCCACACCATCGTCTACGTCGAAGGCGGCTACTCGGACTCCAACTCCCCCGCCTACACCGCCCGCATCCTCAACGCCATCGGCATCCACACCATCCGCGGCTTCTTCACCAACGACACCCACCTCAACTGGACCATCAACGAAGTCAACTGGGCCACCAAAGTCTCCCAGCTGACCGGCGGCGCGCACTTCATCGTCAACACCGCCGACAACGGCCAAGGCCCCCTGCTGAACCCGCACCCCCGCACCCAGGGCATCGAAAACCTCTGCAACCCCCCCGGCCGCGGCCTCGGCCCCAGTGAGACGACCGACACCGGGCTTCGCGCTCGCCGACGCGTGGCTGTGGGTCCATCCGCCGGGCAACAGCAGCGGCTGCGGCGGCGGGCCGCCGAGCGGCACTTCTGGCCGGCGAAGGCGATCGGCCTGGCCGAGCGCGCCAACCAGCGCCTCGGTCCGGCGCTTCCCAGCCGGCCGTACTGTGAACCGCGGCCGCGACCCGCGCCGCGATTCACACGGATCTCTTATGTAGTTCGCGCGTCAGAAGACGCCGGGCTCGGGGTATCCCCGCTCTCGCTATCGGCCCTCGCGACGTGCATTTGTCGCACTTGCCTCGACCGCTGGTCGTTGTCCTGTGCCTGTTCCCGGTTCTGCTGGCGGTGCTTGCCGTGCCCGCATCGGCCCGCTCGGCCCGCGTCCAGCATGACTCCGGGCTGGCCAAGCAGCGCACCGGACAGCGCCGGCGGACGGTCGCCCGCGCGCCGCTTCATTGCGCTCGGGCATGCCGCCGACGACGCCCAGCAATGCGCCGAGCCCTCCGACGCCGTCCGCGATCCCGGCCAATCCGCTCGACCTGCCCGCGGCGCCGGGGGGCGATCCCGCTCACCGGCGCCCGGTTCTTCGTCCCGGGCCCGGCGCGCGGCGCCGCCGCCGGGGCGATCGCGCGGCTGCTCGGCCTCGACCCCGCGCAGATGCCGCTCAGCGAGTCATGGGCGACGTTCCGCGACCAGCTCTCCTTCGGACCCCTGGCGGCCAAGCTCGCCGGCCATCCCGGGCTCGCCCGCCAGGTCGCCGGCTGTCGACCGTCGCCGGCCAGCCCGAGTCCCAGCGGATCTCGCAGCTACTCCTGGGGCGGCGGTCCCGGCGCCATCTTCAAGCAGACGCAGAAGATCCTGTGCCGGAACATGCAGGCCGATCCCGGCTCGATCCCGATCTTCAACACCTACTTCCTGCACGCCGACCTGGGTGGCTGCCCGACCCCCGACCAGGTCCGTGCCGACCAGCCGACGTTCCAGCGCCGCGTCGACGAGATGGCCGAGGCCATCGACCGCCGGCCCGCCGTCCTCCTGCTCGAGGTCGACGGGCTCGGCTCCTCGCACTGCGTCAGGCGACAGGGATCGCTGCGCGCTGTGGGAGGCCGACCTGCGCTACGAGATGCGGCGAGATGCAGTCGCTCCCCCACACCGTCGTCTACGTCGAGGCCGGGTACTCGGACTCCAACTCGGTCGCCTACACCGCCCGCGTCCTGCAGGCCATCGGGGTGCGACGGATCCGCGGGCTTCTTCACCAACGACACCCACCTCAACTGGACGATCGACGAGGTCCAGATGGGCGACCGCGATCGCCCGGCGGACCGGCGGCGCCCATTTCATCGTCAACACCGCCGACAACGGCCGCGGGCCGCTGCTCAACCGCGCCATCCGGCCGCGACGGCATCGAGGACCTCTGCAATCCGCCCGGCCGCGGCCTCGGCCCGCACGACACCACCGACACCGGCTATCCGCTGGCCGACGCGTGGCTGTGGACCCACCCGCCCGGCAACAGCTCCGGCTGCGGCGGCGGGCCTCCCGGCGGGGTCTTCTGGCCGGCGCGCGCCGAGGCAGGAGGCCGCCCACGCCAACGGGCCGGCTCGGGCCCGGGTTTCCCAGCCTGCCCTACTGACGCTCGAGTCTGCCGCCCGGCCGCGGTGAGGACCTCGGCGGCGATGTCCTGCGCCGCCTGCGGCTTGGCCAACGCCGCCGACGCCCGCGCCATCAGCGCCAGCCGGCCGGGATCGGCCAGCAGCCGGCCGACCTCTGAGGCCAGACGGGCCGCCGTCAGCTCACCGTCGGCGATGACGACCGCCGCGCCCGAGCGCTCGAAGTAGCGGGCGTTCTCGGTCTGATGGTCGCCCGCCGCGTGGGGATAGGGGATCAGGACCATCGGGCGACCGTGGGCGGCGACCTCGAAGACCGAGCCTCCCGAGCGGGCCACCACCAGATCGCAGGCCAGCAGCGCCTGCGAGAAGTCCGTGATGTAGCCGCGCAGGTCGTAGTGCGGTCCCGGCGACTCGAGATCGGGCAGATCGCGCGTGCCGGCCGCGTGCAGGACGTGGAAGCGCGCGCCGGCGAACGCCTCGATCGCCGCGTGGTTGATCGAGCGGGCGCCCTGGGAGCCTCCGAACACGAGCACGCACGGCTCCTGCGGATCGACGTGCAAAGCGTGCGCGGGCGCCGTCGCGATCGGTCGCCGGCGCGGGCACCGGGCGGCCGGTGACGCGGTAGCGCTCGGAGTCGCGCCCCTCGATCGGAAAGGCCAGGCACACGCGCCGGGCCGCCGGGGCCAGCCACCGGTTGGTCAGCCCCAGGTGGCTGTCGGCCTCCATCAGCACGAGCGGCGTGCGGCGGGCCGCGGCCGCCAGCCCGACGGGACCGGCCACGTAGCCGCCGGCGCCGAGTACGGCTGCCGGCTTCAGGCGGGAGATGAGCCGCCCGGCGGCGCGCACCGCAGCGGCGGCCACGCCCGCGGCACTGCAGCGCCTGGCGATGGCCGGCGTCCGGCCAGCGGGGCCACCTGCAGGGCTGTGGAACTCATAGCCGGCCGCCGGCACCAGCTCGGCCTCGGCGCGCTCGCCCCCCACGAAGACGATCTCGGCGCCCGTCAGCCCGCAGAGCGTCGGCGACCGCCAGCGCCGGCACGACGTGCCCGGCGGTCCCGCCGGCGCCGATCACGATCAGCGGCGCTTTCACCCGGCGGAGCCTCGACCACCTTCAAGCGCCGCGCGCCCGGCCGGGAGATGTTGAGCAGCACGCCCGACCGAGGCCAGCATCACGCACAGGTTCGTCGGGGCGTAGGAGATGAACGGCAGCGGGACGCCGGTGAGTGGCGCCAAGCCGAGAACGACGAAGATGTTGAGGATGCCCTGGCACAGGATCAAGGAGGTCAGTCCGGTCGCCAGCAGCTTTGCATACCGGTTGGCGGCCCGGCGGGCGGTCCGCAGCCCGGCGTAGGCGATCATCCCGTAGAGCGCGACCACGCCGAGGATCCCGAGGACCCCCAGCTCCTCGCCGATGACCGCCAGGATGAAGTCGGTCTGCGCCTCGGGCAGGTAGAAGACCTTCTGCACCGACTTGCCCAGCCCGACGCCGAGCAGCCCGCCGGAGCCGAGCGCGATCTGGCCCTGGCAGGCCTGGTAGCCGGTGCTCGCCTTGGTCTCGACCGCGCAGGGATGCAGGAACGAGGTCAGGCGCGCGCGCTGGTAGGGCTGGGCGATCGTCAGCAGCACGATGCACGCTGACCGCGATCACCGCCAGCAGCACGACGTGGCGGCGCGAGGTCCCGGCGGCGATCAGCAGCGTGATGATCGTGAAGGCGACGACCAGGGCGGTGCCGAGGTCGGGCTCGACGACGATCAGCAGGATCGCCGGGCCGGCCACGACCGCGATCGGCGCGATCGCCTTGCGGAAGTCCCGCGGGCGCTTGGGATGGTCGGCGAGATAGCGCGCCACGTAGAGGACGAGCGCGAGCTTCATCAGCTCCGAGGGCTGGAACTGGATCGGCCCGGCGGCGAACCACCGGCGCGCGCCGTTGACCTGGCGCCCGACGTGCGGGACGAGCACCACCAGCAGCAGCACGAACGAGGCGATCAGCAGCAGCCGCGCGAACCGGGCGTCGAGCAGCGACAGACCGCGGCGCTCGAACACGTGCATCGCCCCCAGGCCGAGCGAGCCGAACGCGACGTAGCGGATGAACGTTCCCGGTGCCGCTGCCCCCGGCGCGGCTGAGCACGCCCAGCGGCGAGGAGGCGCTGTAGACCATGACCGCGCCGAAGGCCAGCAGGCACAGGGTGGCCGTCATCAGGATCCGGTGCTCGAGCGGGCGGGGCCACCCGCCGGCCGGTCGCCTTGGCGCGCGGCCCGCCGCCCGCTCCGCGGAGCGCCGGGCGGCGCGCGCTCGAGGCGGCCGCGGCCACCTACAGCCCCTCCACGAGCGCGCGGAAGTGGTCGCCGCGGGCTTCGAAGTTCGGGGTACTGGTCATAGCTGGCGCACGCCGGCGAGAGCAGCACGGTGTCGCCGGCGGTCGCCGCGCCGCGCGGCCTCGGCGACCGCCCGCGCGCAGGTCGCCGCAGCGGTGCAGGGGCGTGCCCGGCGCCGGCGAGCGCGTCGGCCAGCTCGTCGGTCGCCTCGCCGATCAGGTAGACCGCCCGGCAGCGCTCGGCCACCGGCGCGGCCAGCGGCGAGAAGTCCTGGCGCTTGCCCCGCCCGCCGGCGATCAGGTGCACGCCGCCGGCGTAGCTGCGCAGCGCCACGAGCGTGCTGGCCACGTTGGTGGCCTTGGAGTCGTTGACGAACGCCACCCCGTCGCGCACGGCGATCCGCTCCAGGCGATGGGCGACGCCGGCGAAGGTGCGCAGTCCGTCGGCGACGGCGCCCGGCTCGATGCCCCGGGCCAGGCAGACGGCGGCGGCGGCCATCGCGTTGGCGCGGTTGTGCAGCCCGGGCAGCGAGATCTCGCCGACGGCGATGACCGGCTGCTCGTCCCACCACAGCTGACCGGCCCGGTCGGACAGCTCGGCCCCCGGGCCCGCCGAACAGCACCCGGCGGGCGCACCCGCCGAGGTCCTCGATGCCGAGGTCGACGGGCGCCACGGCGACGTCGTCGTTGCCCTGGTTGGCGAAGATCCGCAGCTTGGAGGCGACGTACTGCTCGTAGGACTCGTGGCGGTCGAGGTGATCGGGCTCGAGGTTGAGCAGCACCGCGGCCTCGGGCGCGAAGGCCAGCGTGTCCTCCAGCTGAAACGACGAGGCCTCGCAGATCGACCGTGGCGTCGGGGGCGACGGATCCGGCGAGCGAGGTGGCAGCCGTGCCCACGTTGCCGACGACGGCGACCGGCAGGGCCGCCTCGCGGTGGATGTGCCCGATCCACTCGGTGGTGGTCGTCTTCCCGTTGGTGCCGGTCACGGCGATGAACTCGTTGTCGACCAGCCGCCAGGCGAGCTCCAGCTCGCCGAGGACGGGCACCCCATGGGCGCGCGCCGCCACCACAGCGGGAGCGCTCTGGGGCACGCCGGGACTCTTGATGAGCGTTCCGGCCCTGGCGGCAAGGGCGGCACCTGACGCATCGAGGTGGACTTCGACGCCGGCCGCGCGAAAGCCTTCCGGCGGCTGCGTCGAGCGCGGGCGTTCCCGCGGCGCCCGCATCACATCCGATCACCTCCTCCCCGCGGGCGCGCAGCGCCAGCGCCGCGGCCACGCCCGAGCGGGCCAGTCCGACGACGAGATAGGGACCGCCGGGCAGCGGCGGACGCGGCCGACGGGGCGCGGGCCGACACGGCGCGGCTACCCCTTCAGGCCCTGCTGGAAGACGACGAAGCCGATCGCGCCGAAGGCCGCGGCGACGATCCAGAAGCGCAGGATGATCTTCGTCTCCGACCAGGCCTGCAGCTCGAAGTGATGATGGATCGGGCGCCATCAGGAACACCCGCTTGCGAAACACCTGGAAGGAGAAGACCTGGATGACGACCGACAGCACCTCGATGACGAAGATCCCGCCGAGGAGGATCAGCAGCACCTCGGTCCGGGTCATGATCGCCAGCCCGGCGATCGCCCCCCCGAGCCCGAGCGAGCCGGTGTCGCCCATGAAGATGCTCGCCGGGAAGCTGTTGAACCACAGAAAGCCCACGCAGGCCCCCACCAGGCAGGCGGCCAGCAGGGTCAGCCCGTGGTCGCCGGTGACGATGAAGGTGATCCCGATGTAGGCCAGCAGGGTGATCGCCGCGCACCCGGCGGCCAGCCCGTCGAGCCCGTCGGTGAAGTTGACCGCGGTCGTCGTGCCGGCCACCACGAGGTAGATGAACACCGGAAACAGCGGGCCGATGTCGATCGAGGCGTCGAACGGGCGCAGCGAGATCGCCTCCGGGATGTTCGCCTTATGGGTGGCCACCCACCACAGCCCGAGCGAGATGGCGATCGTCACCGCCAGCTTGGTCCGCGCCCGCAGCCCCAGCGAGCGCCGCTTGACGATCTTGGTGTAGTCGTCGGCGAAGCCGAGCAGGGCGCAGGCCACGCCAGCCCCGAACACCCCCACGGACCGCCAGTCGTGCTTGGAGAGCAGCAGGTACGGGATGGCGATCGCGGTGAAGATGATGATCCCGCCCATCGTCGGCGTGCCGGCCTTGGTCTGGTGGCCCTGCGGCCCCTCCTCGCGGATGTTCTGGCCGAACTCGCGATGGCGCAGGAACGAGATGAACTTCGGGCTGAGGAACAGGCAGATGAGCAGCGACGCCGTGCCGGCGAGCAGGATGACCCCCGACGCCGAGCCGGTGTTGGTCGTGGAGCGTGCTGCAGGGTGTCGACGGCGGCGATCGCCGGCAGTCCGGCGAGAGCCGCGCTCATGAGGGGGCGCCGACGGGGTCCCCGCGGAGCAGCTGCCGGCGCGACCGTCACGTCGTCGAACGGGATCTTGCGCCCGCCGGCGAACTCCTGGCCCTGCTCGTGTCCCTTGCCGGCGATGACGACGACATCGCCGGGCCGGGCGTCGGCGATGGCCGTGGCGATCGCGGCGCTGGCGGTCGGGATCGTGCATGACGTCGCGGCCGGACCCCGCCGAGGATCTCGTCGATGATGGCCTCGGGGTCCTCGGAGCGCGGGTTGTCGGAGGTGACGATCACGCGGTCGGCCAGCCGCCGGGCGATCTCCCCCATCAGCGGGCGCTTGCCGCGATCGCGGTCACCGCCGCAGCCGAACACCACGTGCAGCCGGCCGTCGGTCAGCCGCGCGCGGCGCGCAGGACGTTCTCCAGCGAGTCCGGGGTGTGGGCATAGTCGACGAGCACCGCGAACGGCTGGCCCTCGTCGACGGTCTCAAAGCGCCCCGGAACCTGGCCGGCCCCGGCGATCGCCTCGGCGCACGTCGCCGCGGGCACGCCCAGCGCCCGCGCGGCGGCCAGCGCCCCCAGCACGTTGTAGACGTTGAATTCGCCCCGCAGCGGCGAGCGCAGGCGCAGCTCCCCGTCGTCGGGCGTCGTCACCGTGAACCGCGAGCCCTCCAGGGCCGGTCTGCACGTCGGCGGCCGTGTAGTCGGCCTCGGCGCGCAGGGCCACGGTGATCGCTCCCGGCAGCTCGGCGGCCAGCCGGGCGCCGTAGGGATCGTCGACGTTGACCACGCGAGGCTCCGGGAGGCGGCGTCGCCCGTGAACAGCAGCCGCTTGGCGGCGAAGTACTCCTCCATCGTGGGATGGAAGTCGAGGTGATCCTGGGTCAGGTTGGTGAAGATGGCGGCGGCGAAGTGGATCGCGTCGGCCCGGCGCAGCGCCAGCGCGTGCGAGGAGACCTCCATCACGCAGGCGGTGTCGCCCGCATCGGCCATCTCCCGAAACGTCCGCTGAAGGTCGATCGCCTCGGGCGTGGTCCGCTGCACGTCGTGCTCGACGCCGCCGATCACGCTCTTGACGGTGCCCAGCAGGCCGGTGGCGCGCCCGTCGGCCTCCAGGAGCGCCCGCACGAGGAACGCGCGTCGTCGTCTTGCCGTTGGTGCCGGTGATGCCGACGGTCGTCAGCCGGCTCGTCGGATCGCCGTAGAACGCGGCCGCCGCCGGCGCCATGGCCGCGCGGACGGAGGGCACCTGCAGCTGGGGAACGTCGAGGTCGAGAGGACGCTCGACGACGAGGGCCACCGCCCCCCGCGCCACCGCATCGGGGGCGAAGTCGTGGCCGTCGCGCGTGTAGCCGGGGACGCAGAAGAACAGGGTGCCGGGTTCGACGAGCCGGTTGTCGTACGCGAGACCGCTGATCCAAAGGTCGCGGGCGCCCGCCGGCGCCGCGCCGGGCAGAACCTGATCCAGCCGCATCGGTCGACAGCGTAGCGGCGGGGTCGGCCGCTGGGCCGGTGCGGTTGGCTAGGCGAGGCGGTTGGCTACGCGAGTGCGCGTCGCACGACGCGATGGTGACGCGTGCGGCTGTGATGCTGGCGACGGGCCGCGGTGAGCGTGCCGTCGGCGTAGGCGACCGGGCCGGCCGTGGTGACCGCCGAGGCGGCCCGGGCGCGGACCTGGCGATGGTGGCTCTGGCGGCTGAGCGTCAGGGTCCCGTCGGCGTAGGCGACCGGGTGACGGTCGGCGACGCTGCGGGGATGCGCGATCGCCGTCCGGTGCACGGCCGTCCGTGCACGCTGCGGGCGCTGGGCGGCCGCGGCGCTACCAACCCCGGCAAACAGGGTCATGGCGGCCGCGATCAGCACCAGGAGCATCATCGGACGGAGGCGGGGCGCGAAGTTCATGGTTCTCTTTTCGGCCGCGAGTCGTGAGACCTCGAGAGTTCCGCCCCCGCTGGACGGATGTCCGATATCAGCGCCGACGCTGGATCAGGGGCCGCGCGTATCCTCACTCCGTGGCAATGGACGCGCCGCGGGCCGGCACGCAAGGGGTCTCCGAAGAGCTTCGATCGTTCGTCGAGGGGATGCCCTATGAGCGGCGGTCGATCTTCCGGTTCGTCTCCGAGGTCGCCGATTCGCTGCCCTCGGGCGCGGTCGTGCTCGACGTCGGAGCCGGCGACGCCCCCTACCGGGAGCTGTTCACGCACTGCGACTACCGGACCAGCGACTGGGAGAACTCCGTCCACGAACTCGACGTGGACATCGTCGCGCCCGCCGACGCGCTCCCCATCGAGAAGGACTCGCTCGACGCCGTGCTGCTCACCCAGGTCCTCGAGCATGTGTCCGACCCGCCGGCCGTGCTCCGCGAGGCTGCCCGCGTGCTGAAGGCCGGCGCCGGGGTGTGGATCACGGTGCCGTTCGTGTGGGAGCTGCACGAGCTGCCGTTCGACTTCTGGCGCTTCACTCCGGCGTCGCTCGAGCAGCTGCTGGCGGCGGCGGGCTTCGTGGACATCGTCATCGAGCCGCGCAGCGACTGCTTCACGACGGTCGCCCAGCTGCTGCACAACCTGCGATGGGCGATGGGCGACGGCGACGACGAGCGGGGCGACGAGCGGCGCAAGGCCGCCGACACGCTCGACGAGCTCGCCGAGCGCGTCGCGGCTCTGGCCCCTCTGGACCGCCGCGGGGTGCTGCCCCTCGGGTGGACCGCGCGGGCCCGTCGCGGTCGCGGGCACTAGCGGGACCTGGTCGACGCGTGGCGCGCTGGAACGACCACCGGACGCCGGTCCTCTACCTGGCTCCCTGGGTGGACATCGGTGGCTCGGACAAGGGAACCGTGGACTGGTTCCGGTCCCTTGACCGCGATCGCTTCCGACCGAGCCTCATCACCACCCAGCCCTCCCCGAACCGCCGGTTGCACGAGGTGGCCGCCTACGCGCACGAGGTGTGGGACCTCCCGGAGATGATGGAGGGCGACGGGTTTCCCAGGTTCATCCTGACCTTCATCCGCTCGCGGCAGATCGAAGTCGTTCACATCATGAACTCCCGCCTGGCCTTCGAGCTGCTGCCGGAGATCGCCAACCTCCCGGACCCACCGGCCGTCGTGGTGCAGCTCCACGTCGAGGAGGACGACCACTCCGGCTACGTCCGCTATGTCACCACGCGGTACGGCACCCTCGTCGACGCCTTCTCCGTGACCAGCCAGACGCTCAGCGATCGGCTCGATGTCTATGAGGTGCCCTACGCCAAGCGGCGGCTGATCCGCACCGGCGTCGACGCCGAACGCGAGTTCTCTCCCGACCGGGTGACCCCTGTGGCGGACCTCGAGCCCGGCCGGTTCCACGTGCTCTATCCGGCACGGCTGACCGCGCAGAAGGACCCGTTTCTCATGGTGCGAGGTCGCCGCCGGCCTGCGGGCGGCCGGTGCCGACGTCCAGATTCACGTGCTCGGAGACGGCGAGCTGGGGCCGGCCGTGCGCGAGCGGGTGGCCGAGACGGGGCTCGCCGACCGGGTGATCCTCCACGGCGATCAGACGGCGATCGCCCCGTGGTACGCGGCCTGCGACGCCGTTCTCTTGACCAGCGCGTTCGAGGGACTCCCCTACGTCGCCTACGAGGCGATGGCGATGGCCACGCCCCTCGTCGCCCCGCGGCTGCCCGGCCTGGCCGAGCTGGTGACCCCCGAGACGGGGGTCCTCGTCGCGCCCCGCGACGACGTCTCCGGCTACACGGCCGCCATCGCCGCCCTGGCGCAGGACCCGGAGCGGCGGCGGGCTCTCGGGCGCGCGGGACGCGAGCGGGCGCTGGAGGGGCTGTCCCTGCGCCGGATGGCCGCCGAGCACGAGGCGCTCTATGACGAGCTGCTCGCCCGCCGGGCGGTCGCGGGCGGCAATCCGGCCGCTGGCGCCTCCGGGAACGGCACCGGCCCTCTCAGATCAGGCGTGGCGCGGCCGGCGGTCACGGGAGCCCTGCGAGGACGCCGACCGGGGGACCGGCCGCTGGTCTCCGTCGTCATCCCCTGCTTCAACCACGGCTGGTACCTGGAGCAGTGCCTGCGCTCGATCGCCGAGCAGGAGTATCGCCCGCTCGAGGTGATCGTCGTCGACGACGGATCGACTGATCCCGAGACCCTGGAGCGGCTCGCCCGCATCGACCGGGAGGGCGGCGCCACCGTGCTGCGGCTCGATGAGAATCGCGGCCCCAGCGCGGCCCGCAACGTCGCCATGGAGGCCGCCACCGGCCGTTACGTGCTTCCGGTCGACGCCGACAACCTGCTGCTGCCCGGCGCCATCGCCACGCTCGTGGACCAGCTCAGCGGCGCCGGCGAACGGGTGGGCTTCATCTACCCGAACCTCCAGTACTTCGGCAACCGCACGGACTACTTCGAGGCGCCCTCCTACAACCTCCATTCGCTGCTGCAGCACAACTACTGCGACACCTCGTCGCTGATCGACCGGGAGATCCTCGACCGCGGCTTCCGCTATCCGGAGGACGTGGTGCTCGGCCACGAGGACTGGGACCTGGTGCTGTCGCTTGCCGAGCACGGCATCTACGGCGAGGCGGCGAACGCCAAGACCCTGCTCTATCGCAAGCATGGCTTCACCCGCTCCGATCTCGTCAACGATGCCGGCGAGCCGTTCCGCGACGTCGTGGCCGACCGCCACCCCGGGCTCTTCGACAGCGACGCCCGCGCGCGCATCAAGGCCGAGTGGAACCCGGCCCTCTCGGTCATCGCCATCGACGCCCTCGACGAGCGGGTCGACAACGCCCTGCCGGAGCTCGTCGGCGACGCCGTGGTCCAGTCCTGCGCCGACTTCGAGCTGATCCTGCGCACCGCGGACGACATCGCGCCGGGCCCGCTCGGCCCCCGTCTGCGCCGGATCCCGGCGGCCCTCGCGGGGTCGCGGGCGCAGGCGCTCGCCCACGGGCTGGAGATCTCCCGCGGCCGCTGGGTCCTGGCGCTCTACGGCCCGCCGGCGGAGATGCTCGCCGACCCGGGGATGGTCGAGAAGGTGCTGCGGATCCTCGCCACCGGCGTCGATGGGCTCGCCTTCGCCGACGCCGGGCCAGCGGCGGCGCTGAGCTGGCGCCCCTGCGACTGCTCGACGCGGAGCGTGCCCGGACGGCGAGGCTGGGAGCGCTGTGCTGGACGGCCCTCGGTTCGAATGCTCCCCCACCGGGCCTGGAGGTCGATCCCGAGGACCCGCTCGACGTGGTGGCGCGCTGGCTCTCCGGGCACACGCGGATCCAGTGGCGTCAGCTGTCGCGCCATCACTTGTCTGTCCGGTCCCGGGACGACGGGTCGGACGGCTCGCCGGCTGTCGTCGGGCCCTTGGACGGCGCGCCCCATCTCGGCGGTCCTCGTCTTGCGCGGCCGCGCGACGCCCATCCCCGCCGCTCTCCTCCGGAGCTCGCCGACGGCACCTTCGGCATCTCGACCCGGATGCGCCCCGACTGGCGCTGGATCCCGCCCCAGGCGCGCCTGCTCTGCCGCCATCGCAACCTGGCGACCGGGCTTCACCGCTACACGAACCTGACGACGCCGCTCGACGGCTGGCACTTCGAGCATGTGCTCGGCTGCCTGCGCGGCGTCCCGCTGCCCGGCACGGTGTCGCTGCTGGCGCCCGACGACGAGCGCTCCTACGTCCTCGGCGGGGATGCCGACCTCGATGCCCCCGAGCTGCTGGGCTTCGTCGAGGAGGTTCACCTGCCGTTGCTCGAGCTCCTCCAGCTCGCCCGCCTGCGCACGACCGGCGAGGAGGTTCTCATCGCCGGCAGCGGGGACCCGCTGGCCGCCTTCACTGACCCGGTGGCCACCGTGGGCTTCCTCGAGCCCCACCCGGTGTTCCCGGCCGCCCCGCCCCACGTGGACGCCGCCTATGGGCTGGTCGGCCTGGTGAGATCCGTCGACCACGGCTCCCGGCGCCTGCGCTACGGGATCGGCACGGTTCCGGCCGGGCAGCTGTCGGGGGAGCTGGGGGCGCTGCTTGACTCACCGCTGGGCGATTGTGAGCCCGTGTGGGTCGATGAAGAGGGACATGTTTCTGTGGCTGGCCTCGCCTCGGCCTCGGCCTCCCGGGCGGTGCCGGGCGCCGGGTCTCCGCGATCGACGCGGCCCGCTGGGCCGGCGGAACCGCTGACCTGGCGGGGCTTCAGCTCGGCCGGCCCGAAGCTGCGCGGGACCGCTCGGCGCGCCCTCGACGCCGTGCAGATGGTCGTTGCCCCGGCCGATGAGGCCCTTTCGGCGCGCGGGGCCCCCGCCGGCTATCTCTCCCAGACGCCGGGCGGACGCGCCCGGGCGCTCTACGGCGCGGTGCACCCGGTCACCGGCGATCAGCTCCTCTCGACCTCGATCATCGAGCTCGGCGCCATGGGCTACGGCGACCACGTGCTGCTCGGCTATCTGGCCCCCAGCGCCCCGGTCACCGGCCATCTGGGCGTCAGCCGCGTCGGCGTCCCGTGGGCCCTGCGGTTCGGGCTGACGACCGGCACGTAGCGCGCGGAGGCGGCGAAGCGCGCCTCCCGCCGCTAACATCGCCGGACCGGGGGCCAAGGGCCGCTCCCGCGTCGGGCGGAGGATGCGAAGGATCGTCCTCCGCCAGATTGTCCGCAACTATCGCGTCCCTGACGTGTCGGAGGTGCAAGCGATGCAGGAGGCATCTCGGTCACGCTCCCGTCGGCGGCGCCCGCGCGACCAGTTCGCGGGTCGTCGGGATCCTGGCGGCACTCTCGGCGTGCTTGCCTCCCGGCCAGCGCCTCCGCGCAGTTCCAGCTCGCCCTGCAGGATCCCGGCTTCTCCAGCCCCGGCACGCGGCTCAGCCCAGGTCGCCAACGGCGTGTACTCCGCCATCCATGCCTCGACCGTCCGGCTGTCAGTCGACTGGGGCAAGGTCGCGCCTGCCGGCGCGACCGAGCCGGCCGGCTTCAACCCATCCAATCCCAGCGACTCGCACTACAACTGGACCGTCAGTCGATGCGGCGGTCCGGGCCCTGGCCAGCGTCACGTCAGCGTCGTCATTGATCTCACCGGCGCGCCGGCATGGGCGACCCCCCCGGGCAAGCCGAAGTCACTCGACAGCTTCACCGGGGCTGGAACCCGAACGCCAGCAGTTCGGCCTCTTCGCCCATGCAGTGGCGGCCCGCTACAGCGGCCACTTCGCCGACCCGCTGAACCCGGGACGCAGCCTGCCGCGGGTCCCCAAGTAGGAGATCTGGAACGAGCCGAACCTTCCGGAGGATCTCATGGCGCCGAACCTCGTCACCGAGTACCGCTCGCTGCTGAACGCCGCCTATGCGCCGATCAAGAGCGTCAGCCGCAGCGACATCGTGGCCATCGGGGGCCTGGCGCCGGTCTCGTTCATCAAGCAGTCTCGATCTCCCCGCTGACGTTCGCCGCCGAGCTGATGTGCCTGCGTCGCGTGGGAACCCACTTCGTCCGTGCCGGAAGCTGCCCGTCCAAGGCGCACTTCGACGTCCTGGCGATGCACCCGTACTCGCTGCTCGCGACGCCCACCAAGCACGCCTACGCGCTACGACGACGTGCTCGATCGGCGACATGGGCAAGCTGTCGACGCTGCTCGCGCCGCCGACGCCTGCACACCGTCGGCCGCGGGAAGCCACTTCGGCCTGTGGGTCACCGAGTTCAGCTGGTTCACCAACCCGCCCGACAAGCAGGTCGGCGACCCGCCGGGTCGCCGCGCGCTACACCGCGTACTCGATGTACGAGATGTGGCGCGCCGGCCGAGCCTGGTGACCTGGTTTATGGCCCGTGACTCCAGCCACGTCGGCGTCAACGCGCCCGACCTGGTCTACGGTGGAGGCTCTTGAGGACTCGTCGGGCAGGCCCAAGCCGATGGAGAGCGCCTTCGGCTTCCCGTGATCGCTAGGTGAGCGGCGGCCGGGGATTTGTGTGGGGTCGGGCGCCGGGCGCGCGGACCCAGGTGATCGTGGAGCGCGCCAGCGGACAGCCTGGAAGCATGTCGGCACCGTGACGACGGGCAGCGACGGCGTATTCCAGCTGCGTTTCTCCGCGCCGGCAACGCCACCTACCGTGCCCGGGTCGCCCACGGTCCGCGTAGCCTCGGCTACAACTCAAGGCCGATCCCGGCCGTCCGC
>CAWDBJ010000008.1:0-17282 GCA_963800545.1 uncultured Solirubrobacteraceae bacterium | reverse complement strand
CGATGCCCTCCGCCCAGGCGCACGCGGCGCGCTTCCTCGGGGTGGTCAAGCCCACCGCCGCCGCCGGCGCGTGCGGGCGACGAGCGGCTTCTGCCGGGAGGTCCCCGACGTCGCCGCCGACGCCGACCCGCAGACGGGCTATCAGATCTACTACAACGGCTCGGCGACGGTGCCCGGGCAGACGGTCGGCTGGCAGGGCATCGGGGGGACGAGCGCCGCCGCGCCGGTCTGGGGGGCGCTGCTGGCGCTCGCCGACTCCTCCCGGGGCTGCGCCGACTCCCCCCTCGGCTTCGCGGGCGCTCCGCTGTACCGTGCCGCCTCCGGCGGGTACCGGGCCACCTTCCACGATGTGCTGACCGGCGACAACGACTTCACGCAGACCAACGGCGGGCAGTTCGCCGCCACCGCCGGCTACGACCTGGCCAGTGGGCTGGGCAGCCCCGACGCCACCGCACTCGTCGGCGCGATGTGCGCCGACTCGCTGCGGCTGGCGCGGCTGGCCACCCAGATCTCGGCCCAGCACGCCCACGTCTCCATCCGGGTGCGGGGCTCTAACATCAGCGGCCACGCCATCCGCTACAGCGCCCGGGGGCTGCCGGCCGGGCTCGTCCTGAACCCCGCCACCGGCGTCATCTCCGGCACGCCGAGCCGCCGCGGCGACTACACCGTCCACGTCAGCGCGCGCGATGACGATCGACTCGCGCGCGACGACGAGCTTTCAATGGTCGATCGCGCCGCCGCTGAGGATCACCCGGGCGTCCCTGGCCACCCGCGGGCGCCGGGCGCCCTCGCTGTCGGTGACGGTCGTCGCCCCCGCCGGGACACCGCTCATCAGTCGGCTCGCGCTGTCGATGCCGCCCGGCCTTCGTCTGCGCTCGACGCGCGGCCTCTCGCTGCGCACCGAGCCGGCTCGGTCCTCGCGGCGCACGGCCGCCCACGGCGCCGTCCTCGACGGTGTCGCTCGCCACCCCCGCCAAGCTGTGTCAGATGGTCATCTCCGCCCCCGGCCTCGCCAGCTGCGTCCCCGCGCCGGAACCGGCCGCGCGTCGCCGTCTCCGTGCAGGACAGCCATCACGGCACGAGCCGGCTGACGAGCGGGCTGGGCGCGGGCCGATGACCCTGCTCAGCGGCTCCTCGGAGGCCGACATCGACGCCTCGGCGCAGCGGTGCTGGGCGGTCATCGAGGACGTCGCCCGGTGGCCGCAATGGCAGCGGGGGCTGGAGAGCGTGGAGGTCGTGCAGCGCGACGCCCAGGGGCGGGCGATCGTCTGCGACACCGTCTCGGACGCCAAGTTCACCAAGGTGCGCGCTCGGGTGGCCGTCACCTATGACGCGCCGCGGCGGCTGGAGTTCAGCCGCCTGGAGTCCGAGCGACGTCGATGAGATGCGCGGCTCGTGGGAGCTGCGCGCGCGCGACGCCGAGCGCACCCACGCCGTGTTCACGCTGGCCGTCGACCCGGGGCCCGTCGGCTTGATGGCCCGCCCGCTGGAGAAGGCGCTGCGCCCGATCGTCGTCGGGCGCCGCGCCGACGAGCTGGCCGCCGAGCTCGCCGCCCGCGGCTGAGGCGACGCCGCTACTCGACGTCGACGGCGCGCTCGCTGTAGCGGCGGGCCACATCCGTGAGGACCTGGATCATCGAGCGGGCGGCCGGCGCCACCCCGGCGCCCGGCAGCGTCGCCACCGTCACCCGGCGCTCGGGGCTCGACGGCTGCAGCGAGCGGACGACGATCCCCGCATGCAGCCGGTTCAGCGCCAGCCCGGGATGAGCGCCACCCCCACCCCCGCCGCCACCAGCCCCTGCACGGTGTCGTAGTCGTCTGACTCGAAGGCGACGTCGGGCTCGAAGCCGGCGGCCAGGCAGGAGCGCACGACGTGGCGGGCGCAGGGGCTCGTCGCCGAGGTCTGGACCCATTGCTCGAAGCGCAGGTCGCTCAGGGTCACCCGCGGTGCCTGGACGAGCGGATGCTCGGCGGGCAGCGCCAGGTGCATCGGATCCTCCAGCAGCAGGGTCGAGCGCAGGCCGGTGCTCGGCCGCTGTCCGCGCGGCGTGAGCGCCCGAGAACTCGAACAGCAGTCCGAGGTCGATCTCGCCGGAGCGCAGCCGCGGCGCGATCTCCTCGGGCTCGCCCTCGACGAGCGTCAGCGCCACGTCGGGATGGGCACGGCGAAAGCGAGCCACCGCCAGCGGCATCAGGGTGGCGCCGCCGGACGGGAACGAGGCCACCCGCAGTCGGCCGGCGCGCAGGCCCATGACGGCCGCCAGGTCGGCCTCGGCGGCCTGCACCTGAGCGAAGATCGCCTCGGCGTGAGCCAGGAGGGTCGCGCCCGCGGCCGTCGGCTTGACCCCGCGCCGGCCGCGGACGACGAGGGTCGTTCCCGTCTCGGCCTCCAGGCGCGCGATCGACTGTGAGATGGCCGACTGGGTGTAGGAGAGGGCCTCGGCCGCCGCCGAGAACGAGCCCCGCTCGATGACCTCGCAGAGCACGTGCAGACGGCTCAAGTTCAGCATTAGCACATCTTATATTGATAATGAACATCTTCATTAGAACTAATGGCAGGAGACTGCGATGCTCGCTGCGAATCCAGGCGACAACACAACTTGACTGAAAAAGAGGGAGGGCTGATGGCGACCCACGCGATCATCTCCTACGACGACTCGAAGAACGATCACGATGCGCTTGCGCTGGGCGGCGTCCTGCGCGACGCCGGCGCCAAGCTGACGCTGGCCTACGTGCGCCACGCCGCCGCGCGACCGCGCAGAGCTCGAGCAGCTCGCCGGGCACGAGGCGGAGGCGCTGCTCGAGCGCGGCGCCGCCTGGCTGGAGGACTCCTACCTGGACCGGCGGGTCGTGATGAGCGCCTCCACCGGCGCGGGCCTCAGCTGGCTGGCGGGCGAGCTGGAGGCCAACCTCGTCATCTTCGGATCGGACTACCGCACCGGGCGCGGCCACGTGGCTCCCGGCCGCTCGGCGCAGACGCTGCTCGAGAACGGTCCGGTGGCCGTCGCGGTGGCGCCCGCCGAATACTCCGACGCCGACCGCCACATCGCGACCATCGGCATCCTGGGCGGAACCCGCGACGAGGCCGCCATCGAGACGGCCTACTCCCTGGCCGGCCGCCACGACGCCACCGTCGTCGACCGCGATCGCAACGTCGACCTGCTCGTCGTCGGCTCCCGCCCCGAGGCCCGCCACGGCCGCGTGATGATCACCTCGAGCGCGCAGAACGCGATCGAGGAGGCCACCGCTCCCGTGCTCGTCGTCGCCCGGGGCCTGCCGCTGACCTTCGAGACGCTCGTCACCGCGTAGCCGACCGGCGTCATCGCCTGAGCCTGACCCGGCGGCCGGGCCCGAGAGGGCTCGGCCGCCCGTCTATCGTGCGCCGACCGTGCGCACGCTGATCATCTCCGACCTGCACCTCGGCGAACGGGGCCGCCGCGACGTCCTGCGCCGCCCGGCGGCGCTCGAGCGCCTGCTCGAGGCGCTGCGACGGGATCGACCGGCTGGTGCTGCTCGGCGACACCGTCGAGATGATGTCGCGCAATCCGCGGCGCTCGATGGAGCAGGCCGAGCCGGCGCTGCGGGAGATCGGTCGCCGGATGGGCCCCGGCCGCGAGGTGATCCTCGTCGTCGGCAACCACGACGCGCCGCTCGTGCGCCGCTGGGTGCTCGAGCGCGGGGACCGCCTCGGCATCGACGAGCGCGTCGCGCCCACGGAGAACCGGGCGCTCGAGGCGGTCACCTCGTGGCTGGCGCCCGCGCAGGTGAGCGTGCGCTATCCGGGGGTGTGGCTCGACGACGGGGTGTGGGCGACGCACGGCCACTACCTCGATCGCCACCTGATACCCGAGTCGGCGTTCGGCCTGCCCCGCCGGCGGCGCGCCCGCGCTGCCGGCCCTCCCCTCTCACCGTTTGACTACGAGCGCCCCCGGCGCCGGCGGCGCGGGGCCCGCGCTGCCCCAGACCCTGGCCGCGCGCCTCGCCGCCCGCCCGCTGGCGACGACCATCGAGCTGATCGGCGAGCTGGCGCGCAGGGCCATGCTCCCGCAGCTGCCGATCATGCTCCAGCGGGTGCGGCTGGCCCCGCTGACGGCCGCCCTGATCGACACCCAGATGCGCCACGCGGCGCTGCTCGCCATGTCCCAGGTGGCCGGGCGCCTGGAGGTGCCCGCCCACACGGTGATCTTTGGCCACGTCCATCGGTCCGGGCCGCTGAACGGCGAGCCGTGGCCCGAGGGGGAGCGGCGGCTGCTCAACTGCGGCTCGTGGACGTATGAGCCGCTGCTCGTCGACCGGGCGCAGCCGCCGCATCCCTACTGGCCCGGCGGCGCCGTCCTGCTCGAGACCGGCGAGGCGCCCCGAGCGCTCGGTCTGCTCAACGACCTCACCGTCGACGCGCTGATGAACAGCCGCCGGTGACCGGGTTTTCCGCCGGGGCTACGAGGAAGCGGCCAGCGCGGGCTCGAGCACGCTGCGCAGTGAGACGGGCGGCCGTCCGGTCAGGTCCTGCACGGCCGTGCTCAGCGCACTGAGCGCCCCCTCGCGAATGGCCCGCCCGAACGAGGTGATCAGCTCGGCGGCCCCCTGCGGCAGCCCGGCGGCGAGCAGCCCGGCGATGCTCTCCTCGTCGGAGATCGCGACCGTCTCGACCTCCCGGGAACCGAGGTCCCCGTAGAGGGCGGCGAGGTCGGCAGCGCCCATCAACTCAGGACCGGTGATGTCGTAGGCCTGGCCCGCGTGCTCGTCGCCGCCGGCGAGAACGGCGGCCGCGGCCGCCGCGCAGTCCCCGCGGGCGACGAACGTCGGTGCGGCCCTCGCCGGTGTTGTGGCGCAGCACCCCGGTGGCGATGGCGCCCTGCGCCTCTCCGATCCGGTACTCGGCGTAGAGGGCGTTGCGCAGGAAGGTCCACTCGAGTCCGCTGGCCGCGAGGTACTCCTCAGTCGTGCGGTGGTCCGGCACGACGCCCGCCGGGTTGGCGTCCGTGGGGTTGGGGATGCTCGGTGTAGGACGCGTGGCGCACGCCGGCGGCGCGGGCGGCGTCGATGGCCGCGTGGTGCCCGGCGACGCGCGCCCCGACGACGTCAGTCGAGATGAGCAGCAGCCGCTCGCCCCCCGCGAAGGCCTCGGCCAGGGAGCTCGGATCGTCGAAGTCGCCCCGGCGCACGTCGGCGCCGCGCGCGGCGAGATCGGCGAGCGCGTCCGGAGTGCGGGTCACCAGCACCACCTCGGTTGGATCGACGCGCTCGAGCATGTGCTCGGCCGTGCGCCCGCCCCAGGTTCCCCGACGCCCCCGTGATCACATAGCTCATCGCTCGCTCCTGTTCGTCGCCGCAGTGGCCACGATTATGCGGTGTGGCGCGATCGGGCTCAGCGCAGGATGAGATGGCTGTCGCCGAACTCGTGCCACAGATAGCCGGCGCGCAGCGCTGACTCGTAGGAGCGCTGCAGCAGGTCCTCGCCGGCCAGCGCCTCGAGCATCAGCAGGTGCGAGGCCTCGGGCTCGTGCCAGCCGGTGATGAGCCCGTCGACGACGCTGGACGCCGCGGTCGGGGTCGATGATCAGCTCTGTCCAGCCGACGTCCGGGCGCGACCGTGCCGGTCGTCGTCGGCGACGGTCTCGAGCGCGCGGACGACCGTCGTGCCCACCGCGATGACCCGTCCGCCCGCCGCCCGGGTGGCGTTGACGAGCCGGGCGGTGGCCGCCGGGACCACGTACTGCTCGGCGAACGGCGGCTCGTGGCGCTCCGGGGAGCTCACCCCGGTGTGGAGGGTGATCGGCGCCACGGCGATCCCGCCGGCGACGAGCGCGGTCACCAGCTCGGGGGTGAACGGCCGTCCGGCGCTCGGCATCTCGGCGCTGCCGGGCGTCGTGGCGTAGACGTTCTGGTAGTCGGCCAGCGGCCAGGGCGGGGCACGTAGCCGTAGCGGATCGGCTCCCCGTGCCGGGCCAGCAGCTCCTCGACGGTGGCGCCGCCCGGCAGGGCGAACTGCGCCAGCATCAGCCGCGACCCCGATGCGTAGGGCGCGACCAGTTCGAGCTCTGCGGCGTCGCCGGCGAGGGTGATCGTCTCCCCCGCCCGGCCGCGCGGCGGGCCGGGCGCCATCGGGGGTGCGCAGCTCGACGACCCGCCAGCTGTCGTCGAGGTCGCGGAGCGCGGGTGGCCACGTGGACGCGGACCGGACGGCCGTCGCCGCGGCGCCCCGCGACGGCCGCCGGCAGCGTCGCCGACACGTTGACGACCACCAGGTCGCCGGGCGCCAGCAGCGCCGGCAGCTCGTGGAAGCGGGCGTGGATGAGGCTGTCGCCGGCGGCGTCGGCCACCAGCAGCCGGACGCCGTCGCGGGCCAGGCCGCGGTGCTCGGCGGGCGCGGTCGCTTCCAGCCCGGGGGGAAGCGTGAAGGCCAGGGCGCTCAGCGACGACGCCGCCTGGAGGAGCGCGCGGGCCTGGTAGCGGCCGCTGGGCAGCGCTCCCTCGATCAGCTCGACGATTCCGGGCACGCTCTGCTCCGGCGGCGGGCGGTCGGAGATGTCCTCCCCCGGGAAGGCCTCCTGGTGCATGCGGGTACGCATGTCGCCGGGGTCGACGGCGTACACGCGCAGGTCGCGGCTGCTCGGCGGCCAGGATCGCGGTCACCTGCTCGAGCGCGGCCTTGGCGGAGCCGTAGCCGCCCCACCCCGCGTAGGGCTCCGTCGGCGGCGTCGGAGGTGACGTTGACGATCGCCGACCCGGCGGGCAGGGCCGGCAGGGCCAGCTGGGTCAGGGCCAGCGGAGCCATGACGTTGACGTCGTAGACGTGGCGCAGCGTCGGCCACCGGATAGGCGGCCAGCGACGGCTGGGGGCTCGGTCCGAGCAGCGACGCGTTGTTGACGAGCACGTCGATCCGGCCGTCGGCGGCGTCGACGAGCGCCTGGCGGTGCCAGTCGTCCGTCACGTCACCCGGCAGGGCGATGACGGTGGTCAGCTCGCGCAGCTGCCGAGCGGCCTCGCCGAGCGCGGTCGCGCCGCGGGCGTCGATGACCAGGCGGTACTTGCGGCGGGCGAGCTCGGTCGCCAGGGCCAGACCGAGCCCCCGGGAGGCCCCGGTGATGATGGCGGTTCTCGTTTCAGTGGACATGACCGCCACGGTAGGCGCGGTCCGGTCCCGGTTTGAAGCGGCAATTGGTCCTAGGACCTGGTGGCCCGCCGCTCGGTGGCGACCAGGCCGCGGCGGACGGCGAGGAGCGCCGCCTGGGTGCGATCAGTGACGCCCAGCTTGGCCATCAGATGTCCGACGTGCGTCTTCACCGTCTTCTCGGCGATCCCCAGCTCGAGCGCGATGCGCTTGTTCGAGTGCCGGCGGCGATCAGCTCGAGCACCTCGTGCTCGCGGCGAGTCAGGGTCGTCGCGGGGTCACTGGGCGGGCCCTGCGCGCCGGGCTCCGACAGCGTCTGCAGCAGCCGGGCGGCCACCGTCGGATCGATCATCGCCCGGCCTGAGCCGACGGTCCGCACCGCCCGGGCCAGCTCGGCGGGCTCGACGTCCTTGAGCAGATAGCCGGCCGCGCCGGCCTGCAGGGCGGGCATCAGGCGGTCGTCGTCGAGGAAGCTGGTGAGGACGATCACCCGGCTGGGGCTGTCGCGCTCGCGCAGCCGCCGCATCGCCGCCACCCCGTCGAGGCGCGGCATCACCAGGTCCATGAGGATGACGTCGGGCGAGAGCTGCTCGGCCTGCTCGAGCGCCTGGGCGCCGTCACCGGCCTCCCCCACGACCTCGATCCCTCCTGCAGCTCGAGGAAGGTGCGCAGGCCCTCGCGGACGACCGCGTGGTCGTCGACGATGAGCACCCGGATCGGGTCAGCGCTGTCCATTGGGCGGATCCGTGTGCGGGTTTTCTGCGGGTGGCGCGGGAGCTCGAGGCGGACGGTGGTCCCCGTCGCCGGGGGCCGAGCCGATCTCCAGCCGGCCGCCAAGCTCCGCCGCCCGCTCCTCCATCGAGGTCAGACCGAGGTGTCGCGAGCGCAGCTCCGGGTCGGCGGGATCGAAGCCGTGGCCATCGTCTGAGACCTCGAGCGCCAGCAGAGCGTCGCCGTCTCGCCGGCGTTGCCGCTCAGGGTGACGGTGACCTGGCTCGGCGCGGCATGGCGCACCGCGTTGTGGACCGCCTCGTTGGCGATCCGCAGCACCTGCGCGTCCCGCGGCCCATCGGGCTCGGGGAGGGCATGGGCACTCAGCGTGACCTCGACGCCGTGAACGCGCGAGACCATCGCCATCTCCTTGCGCAGGGCGCCCTCCAGGCCGTCATTGGACAGTTCGGCCGGTCGCAGGCCGAGGATCAGCGAGCGCAGCTCGTCGAGCGCCTCGCGGGAGAGGGCGCGCACCCGCTCGAGCTGCCGGCCGGCCGCGCCGGCGTCGCGCTCCAGCAGCGTCGCCGCCGACTCGGCGGCCAGGTTGAGGCTGAACAGCTTCTGGGTGACGGCGTCGTGGAGCTCCAGCGCCAGGCGGTTGCGCTCGGAGAGGATCGACAGCTCGCGGCTGCGCTCGTACAGCCGGGCGTTGGTGATGGCGATCGCCGCGTGGGCGGCCAGCAGCTCGATCAGCTCCTCGGTCGGCGTCGTCAAAGCACCGCTTAGTCGAGTTTCTCCGTCAGGTAGAAGGCGCCGATGATCGTCTGGCGGGCGACGATCGGCACCCCCAGGAAGGAGCGCATGTCCGGATGCTGGGCGGGCCACCATCCCCGGAACCGAGGATCCTCGTGGATGTCATCCGTCATGTACGCGGAGTCGGCGGTCAGCATCGCGCCCAGCATGCCGTGGGTCCGCGGCAACGGACCCATGGCAGCGATCAGCTCGTCACTCATCCCGGCGACGAGGAAGCGCCGGAAGCCGCCGGACCCGTCGGGGATGCCGAGCGCCGCGTAGCGCGCGCCCACCAGCTCGCGGGCGGAGTCCAGGAGCCGCTGCAGCACCTCGTCGACGGAGCGCTCGGCGGCCACGGCGAGGACCGCATCGCTGACCGCCCTGAGCGCAGGGCTCACCGGCTCCGGCATGGCGAGGACGATAGCTTTGACGGTATGGGAATGCCGAAGATCTGGGTGTGGACGCAGGTCCTCATCTTCGTTTTCGTGGTGGCGGGCATCGTGATCGCCATCACCAAGCTGGCGTGAGCGCTCCCGGCACGGGCACGGCGATCGGCTCGATCCTCGTCGGCACCGACGGATCGCAGACCGCCCGCGTCGCCGTCGCCCATGCCACGGAGATCGCCCGCGCGCTGGGCGCCCGGCTGCTGATCGTCAGCGCCTACGCCGCCGTCGGCGAGAGCCCGCGCGGCCATGCGGCGCAGTGGGCGGCAGCCGGCTGCAATGGACGGGCAACCCCCGCGAGGACATGCTGGCGGTGCTCGAGTCAGCCCAGGACGACGCCCGCCAGGCCGGCGTCCAGCAGGTCGAGACCTTCGCCCGGGTGGGCGACGCCGCCGACGCGATCCTCGATGTCGCCGAGGAGCAGGGCTGTGACCTGATCGTCGTCGGCCACAAGGGGATGACGGGCGCGACCCGCTTCCTGCTGGGCTCAGTCCCCAACAAGGTGTCCCATCACGCCCCCTGCTCAGTGATGATCGTCCGCACCGGCTGACCCGGCGCGGCGACGTCAGTGGTTGCGGGAGGCCTGACGCTGACCGGCGTTGGCGGTGGCCGCGCCGGCGTTGAGCAGCCCGTAGCCGTAGAGCGAGTTGGGAACCGAGCCGCCCAGCGGCGTGGCCGTGTGCTCGAGGTGGGCGAGCACGGCGTCGGGCGGCGGATGAGGACCGAGGACCCGGCTGGCGATGACCAGCGCCGCGGCGGCGGCCACCTCGGGTGAGGCCATCGAGGTCCCGATGTAGTAGTTGGGGTACCCGAACTGCCCCCAGTGAGGCGGATCCGTGAGCGTGAGCTGATAGATCGAGGGCAGCGCGCGCTCGGCGTGGCAGTGCGGGTCAGACTGGATGATCGCGTCGTCCCCGCCGCCGGGGGCGACGAGATCGAGGGTGTCGCCGCCGTTGGAGTACTGGGCCAGACAGCGGTCCATGGTCGTGGCGCCGACCGAGATGACGCCCTGAACCCGCGCCGGGTAGGCGATCTGGTCGTTCTCGTCGTTGCCGGCCGCGCCGACGACGATCACCCCGTGGCGGCGGGCATAGCCGATCGCTGAGACGATCTCCGGGATGTCTGTGCCGGACTTCACCTGGCTGGGCAAGAACTCCAGGCTGAGATTGATGATCTGCGCGCCGTGGCTGACGGCGTAGCGGATGCCGCGGGCGATCGTCGTCTCATCGCCCTCGCCCTGCGAGTCCAGCACCCGCACCGGCATCACCGAGGCGCCATAGGCCAGGCCGGTGAGATCGAGGTTGTTGTTGGTCGACTCGGCGACCACCCCGGCCACGAAGGTGCCGTGGCCGTTGCGATCCAGCGGATAGGCGTTGTTATCGACGAAGTCATAGGGCGAGACGAAGGTCGTGCCGGCGAAGTCCGGCGACCGCGAGAACTGCTTCCAGCCGCGGTAGGCCACGCCGGTGTCCAGGATCGCCACCGTCACCCCCCGGCCGCCGGGACGATGGTCGGCCAGCAGGTTGGCCCACGCCCGCGGCGCATCGACCCCGGTGCTGGGCAGCATGTTCCACTGCAGCTTCTCCCACCCCTTGTCGACCTTGGCTCGGCCGCGATCGTCGGGATAGAAGCCGCCGGCCGTGTGGGCGATGTAGTTGGGCTCGGCGTAGACGACCCCGGGCTGGCGACGCAGGCGGGCAGCCGTGGCGGTGACGCTCGCCCCGGCCGGCAGGCGCAGCGACACGCGAGTGGGGAGCCGGAGCCGGCTGCAGGCGCCGCAGCCCCAAGTGGGCCTCAGCGGCGTGGGCCACCCCGGCCGGCGCACGGGGCGCGTAGCCGACGATCAGCTCATGGGGGACGTAGGCCGCCGCCCGGGCGGTGGCCGACGGCCGGCCAGGCAGCACGCCAGGGCGACCGCCACCGGGGCGAGCCGCAGCGCCCAGCGGCGCAGCGCAGGGCAGGAGATCATGGTGGGCATCTGAGGGAAGGTGGAGCGGTGGCAGCTCGCGCGCGGAGGTGTGCCCGTTAAGACATGATCGACACCGCGAAAGTTGCCCCTTTTCTACCGCACCTACCAACCTTTCTAAAACCAGGCCCCGTGAGCCCCTTCGATTATCCCCCGCGACGAGGCGTTCATGCGCCTGGCGCTCCGCGAGGCCTCGCGGGCGCTCGAGCACGACGACATCCCCGTGGGGGCAGTCGTCGTCGTCGATGGAGAGGTCATCGGCACCGGACACAACGAACGTGAGCTCCGCGCCGATCCCACGGCCCACGCCGAGATGATCGCCCTGCGCGAGGCTGCCCGCTCCCTGGGCAGTTGGCGCGTCCTTGACTCCGTCCTCTACGTGACCCTGGAGCCCTGCGCGATGTGCGCCGGGGCGATCGTCCTCGCCCGGGTCCCCCGGGTCGTCTTCGGCACCACCGACCCCAAGGCGGGCGCCGCCGGCAGCGTCCTGGACGTCCTCGCCGAGCGCCGGCTCAACCACCGCCCGACCGTGCAGTCCGGCCTGCTCGCCGAGGAGGCCGCCGACCTGCTGCGGGCGTTCTTCGCCGCCCGGCGCCGGCGCTGACCCGGTGGGCTGCGGGCTGGCGGGCTGGGAGGCAGGCCGCCGCCACGGAAAATGTTGCGCACCGCCCCCTCTGCGGCCCGCCGCGCAACAAATTCCGTCGCACAGACGGAGGATGTGGCCCGCCGCCGCCCGCCGACCCACCCGCGCAACATAATCCGGCGTCCCAGGCGTGCCAGACGCCCGTTTCGCTAACTTGTCAGCCGCCCCACCGGAGAGGTGGCAGAGCGGTTGAATGCGCCGGTCTCGAAAACCGGTTATCGGGATCTCCCGGTACGAGGGTTCGAATCCCTCCCTCTCCGTTAGAGCCTTTGCATAGGCTCCGCCGCAACCGGTGCCATTGCGGCGACCGCCTGGCGGGGGCCGGTCGGCCCCCGCCGACCGTGCCCGACCTACCAGGTGACCGCGTAGGTCAACGGGCCCGCGGAACACCCAGCCGCGCATCGCCGGTGGCTGGTCGAGGTCGAGCCGCAGGCCCGGAAGGCGGGCCATCAGGGTAGGCAGGGCCACCGTGCCGATCTGGGCGCGCGACAGCCACACCCCGAGGCAGTAGTGGTGCCCCATGCCGAAGGCGAGGTTGCGGGACTTCGGCCGGGAGATGTCGAAGGCGTCCGGCGCGTTCCAGTGGCGGTCGTCGCGGTTGGCCGCCGCGAAGCTGATCATGACGCGCGCTCCGGGCTCGAGGTCTGTGTCGGCGACGCGCACCGGGCGGACGACCTCGCGGGGCGCGACCCCGATCGGAGACACCCAGCGGATCGTCTCCTCGACGACCTGGCCCCACAGCGAGGGCGTGGCGAGCACGGCGGCGAGCTGGTCGGGGTGCGTCAGCATCGCCCACAGCGCCGTCCCGATGGCGTCGCGAGGCTCGTTGAAGCCACCGCCGATGATGACCTTCACGTTGGCGCGCACCTCTTCGACGGTCAGCGGCTGGCCGGCGCCCTCGGTCGCCCGCATGGCGGCGATGATGGAGCCTGATGGCGGCGCGTCGATGACGGCATCGATCGCCCGGTCGATCTCGACCATCGCTGAATGGGCGAACGCCCAGACCTCGCGGTCCTCCGCATAGTTGCTCGAGCCGGCCATGATCGCCTGGGACCACCGCTCGACGTCACGCCATCCCACGTCGCGCAGCCCGAGGACCTCGATGAGACAACGGGCCGCAAACGGGGCCGCGAAGTCTTCGATGAGGTCGGCTTCGCCGCGGTGGGAGAAGCGCTCAATCAGCTGGTCCGCGATCGCTTGAAGAGCCTCGGTGCGGGCCTGGACGGCCGGCGGCCGCAGCGGATCCTGGGCCGCCGCCCGCAGTCGTCTATGCGCGCCGCCGTCGCTGCGCAGCATCTGGTACCCGACGAGCCGTGTGAGGTTGGAGTGCGTCTCATTGGAGGAGAAGTCATCGCGTCCTGTCTCGACCTGGCTGACGTCGTCCCAACGGGTGACCACCCACCGCGCGAGCGCATCCACCCAGACGACGCCCTGCCGGCGCAGCTCACGGTAGATCGGATAGGGGTTGAGGGTGAGGTCGGCGAGCGTGATCCGCCCGCCGTCATCCGGCCCGGTGCCATATCGCTCGACTGTGGTGGTGGCAAACGCGGTGATGGGCGTCAGTGTGGCCCGAACGCGGTGCGGGCCAGAAGGCCGGCGTTCCGGTCATAGGAACCGTCCGCTTCACGTGGCCGTCCGCGACGCAGCTACGCTCGCGCCATGAGGGGCCGCCGCGGGCCATGACAGAGCCGTCGCCATCGCTGGACACGGCCCTGCGGGTCGGCAGTGGCCGCCAGGTCCGCTCGTTATGGCTCGATGCGCCCGGCGCCCGTTTGCACGCCTGGCTGGTCAGCCCGCGCGTCGCGCCCCCGTGGCCGCTCGTCGTCATGGCCCACGGCTGGGCGGCCGTCAAGGAGATGAACCTCGACTACTTCGCCGCGGCCATGTGCGACGCCGGTATGGCGGCCCTCGTCTTCGACCACCGCGGCTTCGGCGCGAGCGCCGGGCTGCGGGGCGACATCGATCCGGAGCGGCAGATCGCCGACTATCAGTTCGCGCTGTCAGTCGGCGAGTCGATCGACGGCGTCGATCGGGACCGGATGGGCCTCTGGGGTACGAGCTTCAGCGGCGGTCACGTCCTCTGCGTCGCTGAGCGGGACCCGCGGGTCAGCGCCGTCGTCGCCCAGGTCCCGACCATCTCTGGATCGACGGTCACGCTGCGCCGGCGCGGGGCTGACGGGCTGGCCGGGCTTGAACGCGACTGGGCGCGCGAACACGCGCACCTCATGGCCGGCAACCCTCCCACCTATGTCGCGGCAGCTGACGTGGCGGGACACGAGGTCGCCGGGTCCACCGCTCCGGACACGCTGCGATCCGGTACCGGTCGAGCGCCTGCCGCCCGCGCCGACGGGGCTGTACACCGATGAGGAGCGGTGGCGGTTCTACGTCGAGTTGCCCGAGCCACGACGTCGAACGTGGCGCAACCGCATCACGCTCCTGTCGCTCGAGCGCTATGCCGAATACGAGCCGGGCCGGGCCCTCGCCGCGCTGCGGACGCCGGCGCTCGTCATCTTCGCCGACACCGACACGACCACCCCGACGGACCTCATCCGCGACGCGGTCGCAGACGCGCCAGGCAACGTCAGTTCGTTGGAGGTGCCCGGCGGGCACTATGCGGTCTACGCAGCCCACCGCGATCGCGTCGCCCGAGCGGCCGCGGCCTTCCTGGGCGAGCACCTGCACGCGCTGGTAGCCGCCGCTTACGCCCTCGCGGCGATGTGCCGGCCCAGCGCCACCGCCAGAGCGTCTTCGAGCGCCCCGTGTACATCAGCGGGCTCATGAGGCGCGCGGTAGGCGACATGCCCGTCGGGCCTGACCAGGAGAGCGCCGCCTTCGTCGTGGCCGCGGAGCCTGGGCCAGGTGCCCTCGCGGTCGCGCAGCTCGTGATCGGGCCCGATGCAATGACGCTCGATCTTGACCCCCAGCTGGGGAGCGAGAACCTCGGCCGCATCACGCCACGGTTGGCCCTCAGAGCCCGCCAGCAGCAGGAACGCGTCGGGGCGCAGGAGATCGTGCGTCCCCACTCGCTGACCGAAGCGCTCAAGCCAGGCGTGAGGCAGCCGGTGCCCCGGACGTCCGGTCTGGGTGTGGGTGTGACCGTACGGGTCAGAGCCCGGCGCGGGGGTCCCATCGGGCACGACGGCGGGACTGTCGCCGTAGTGAAAGCCCAGCTCGATGTCGGCGGCCCCGTATTCCAGACGCAACGTGCTGAACATTTCACGGAGTCGGGCGAGACGGCGCCGTCCATCCTCGGTGTCGGAGAAGAGGGCCTCCAGGGAGCGCCGATTGTGTTCGGCCGGGGCGCCGGGAAGGACCCCAAACGCGCCCGCGACCCCGAGGTGGCCAAAGAACGCCGTCGTCGCGAAGTCGACGTTGCGCCGTCCGACGGGTCGGCGCTCGGCCTCGTAGGAGTCCAGGAGCGGATCCTCGGCGGCGCCCCTCACCACGTGGGCGAGCTTCCAGGTCAGGTTGTGAGCATCCTGGATCCCGGTGTTCAATCCGAGACCACCAAACGGCGAGTGCCGGTGCGCTGCATCGCCGGCGATGAACACCCGGCCGTCGCGGAACCGGTCGGCGAGCAGCGCGTCGATCCGCCAGCGGCTGAAGCGCAGCACCCGAAGGTCGAGATCTGCAAGACCCAGCCGCTCGCGGACGCCCGCGGCGGCAAGCTCATCATCGAACGGCCGATCCTCCTCGCCGGACGGGAGGGTGATCGAGGCGACCCACTCCTCCGAGTGACGATCGAAGCGGGACGGGCCCATCGCGAGGCATCCCGTCCGCAACCAGCGCCCGTCGAGATCCGGGCGGACGATTGTATGGATGATTGCATCGTCGCTGTTCAGCCAAGGAGCGAGGTTGGCGGCAAAATGGACGCTGACCGTGTGGACGAACGGCTCGGGGCCCTCCATGGCGATCCCGAGCGACGGACCCACGGTGCGCCCGCCGTCAGCGGCGAGCATGTATTGGGCCCGCACCTCGTAATCGGCGTCGTCGTCGCGGCGGCGGACTCGGGCGGTCACTCCGTCACGGTCCTGATCGAAGGCGACGAGCTCGTGATGAAAACGAACCCGCTCCGGCGCGCGCGCCTCGGCATGGCGCCGCAGCAGCGGCTCAAGCTGCATTTGCGGAAGGTTGCCGTGCCGGTAGGCCGTCAACGGCCGGTAATGCTCAGTGAGCGCGCCTCCCGACCAGGCGTCCTCGCGGTGCAGCTCACGTCCATGCCACACCTCAGGACCGCCGAGGCTGGTGAAGAACCGCACAGCGCAGTTGTGCTCGAACGGCGCACCCATCCGGTACACGTCCTCGCTGACCCCGAACTGGCTCAGGATCTCCATCGTCCGCGGGTTGAGCTCGTGGGCCTTGGGCATGAGCGCGGTTCCTGGGTGGCGTTCGATCAGCAGGTGATCGACGCTCAGGTCAGAGAGCATGATCGAGGCCGCCAGGCCGCAGCCACCCCCGCCGACGATCAGGACATCGACCTCCCGCACCACCGTCAGCCGCTCAGTTCCCCGTGGGCGACGTCGGCGACGAGGCGGAGCTTGGCTTCCTGCACCGTGGGATCGATCGGGTTGCCGCTCTGCTCGGAGGCAAAGCCGCACTGCGTCGAGATCGCCATCCTTTCCCGCGGGAAGTACCGGCTGGCCTCCGCCAACCGGGCCGAGATCTCGTCGGCGGTCTCCAGCCGGGGAGACTTGGTCGACACGAGTCCAAGGATGATCTCCTTGTCCTGGGGCACGTCGGCGAGCGCCTCGAAGGTGCCGGCTCGCGGGGAGTCGTACTCCAGCGCGAAGGCGGCGATGTTCGGGGCGCGGGCGAAGACGCGGCGGGAGATCGCCTCATACCCGCCCTCGGCCAGCCAGCGACCGTGGTTGTTGCCGCGGCACAGGTGCATGGCGAACCGCACCCCGGGGACATCGGCGCAGCCGTTGATGAGATCGAGCCCCTCGTCGAGCATGCGCTCGGGATCGATACCCAGGCTGGAGAAGTAGGCGGCCTGCGTGGGGTCGGCGACCGTGATGAGCTCGGGCGCGTCGATCTGGATATACCGGCAGCCAAGGGCCGCCAGCTCCAGGGCCTCGGCGCGGATGATCTCCGCGGCATCGGCGAACAGCTCAAACGGGTCACGGTAGGCAGCCGGCGAGAGCTCGGGCGACCAGAAGTAGCTGAGCATCAGCGGGCTGGGCAGCGTCACTTTGAGGATCCGATCGGTCCGGCCGCGGGCATAGGCGAACTCCTCCGTCCCCAGCGAGCGGCGGCGGCGCAGCTTGGAGGTCACCGCCACCGGCAGCTGGATGCTGAGCGCCTCGCCGGCGTCCGCCTCGCCATGCCAGGTCGTCGTCTGCCCCGGTGTCAACTCGATTCCCTCCAGGGCGTCAGTGACGACCCCCGTGAAGAACATACGCCGCATCTCCCCGTCCGTGACCGCGTCCAGACCGCAGCGATCCTGCAACGCGAGCGCGGCGTCCACCGCCCCGTCTTCGACCCGCTTGTACGCAGGTGTGCTCAAGTCGCCGCCGAGCCACTGGCCGCGGGCGTCGAGCAGTTCCGCTGGGCGCAACAGTGAGCCCACGACGTCGGCTCGGCAGTCGGCGATCGTCAGGTTCTGGAGTTCA
>CAWDBJ010000007.1:0-258662 GCA_963800545.1 uncultured Solirubrobacteraceae bacterium | reverse complement strand
GGGGGCCTTCGCCAAGTCGCCCAGTTCCCCCTGCACCGTGGCTGCCGGACGCCATGGAGGGACCGACCCCCGTCTCGGCCCTGATCCACGCGGCCACGATCGTCACCCGGGCGTCTACCTGATCGCCCGCATCATCCTCTGTTCGAGATCGCCACCACAGCGGCCGACGTGGGCGCGATCGTCGGCGGCGTGACGCTGCTGGTGGCGGCCACCATCGCGCTCGTGCAGACGGACCTCAAGCGGGTCATCGCCTACTCGACGATGTCGCAGATCGGCTACATGGTGATGGGCGTCTCCGTGGGCGCCTACTCCGCCGGCCTGTTTCACCTCATGACCCACGCCTTCTTCAAGGCGCTGCTGTTCATGTCCGCCGGCTCGCTGATCTCGGCGATGGGCGGCGAGCAGTCGCTGGACCGGATGAGCGGCTTTCGCAAGGCGATGCCGTTCACCTTCATCTGCTTCATCATCGGCGGCCTCGCCCTCTCGGGCCTGCCGCCGTTCTCCGGCTGGCTGTCCAAGGACGACATCATCGCCTACCTCGATCACCGCGGCGGCGGCTTTGAGATCCTCGGCATCCTCGGCTACGTCGGCGCGCTGATGACCGGCATCTACACCTTCCGGATGATCTTCCGGGCGTTCTTCGGCGAGCCCTGCGCGGAGGCCCGCGAGCTCGAGCAGGGCCATCTGCACCATCCCGAGTCGCGGCTTCAATCCCGGCACCGGCGAGGAGGAGGACACCGACGTCGGCTTCCCCGGCCCCGAGCACCACATCGCCGAGCGCGACTGGGCGATGAAGGTCCCGATGACCGTGCTCGCCTTTCTGGCCGTCGTCGGCGGGGTGCTGCAGATCCCGGGCATCGACGACGCGGCGTCACCGGTTCCTGGCCCCGACGTTCGCCGGCTCGCGCCTGGCCGAGCTCGACCCGTCCAGCGGCAGCGCCTGGATGGGGCTGATCATCGGCGCGATCATCGCCGTCGCCGGCATCTCCATCGCCTACCGCATCTAGGTCGTCAAGCCGGCGACCGTCGGCGCGCCTGCGGGAGCGCGCTCGCGGCCCTGCACACGCTTCCTCTACAACAAGTGGTACTTCGACGAGCTGATCGACTTCATGATCGTGCGTCCGGCCCAGTGGCCCGGGCGCTTCGCGGACTCGGTGCTCGAGCGGGGCGTCATCGGCGGCGGCGTGACCGGCTCCTCGGTCGGCGTCGTGCGCGCCGCCTCGGCCGCCGTGCGCCGGGCCCAGACCGGCTTCCTGCGCTACTACGCCGCCCTGATGATCGTCGGCATCGGCTGCGTGGCCCTCTACTTCCTGATCGAGGCCACCTGACGATGACGCTGACCATCCTCATCTGGATCCCGCTGGCGATCGCGCTCGTCGGCCTCGCTGCTGCCGGCCCGGTTCGCGCGGCTGCATCGCGCGTCCTCAACAGCCTCGTCACCCTCGGGATCGCGATCGACTTCGTGGCGCGCTTCACGACCGGCCGCGCCGGCCTGCAGTTCGTCACCGACAAGGTGTGGATCTCCTCGCTGGGGATCCATTACAAGCTCGGGCTCGACGGGCTCAACGTGGCGCTCGTCGCTCGTCACCACGATCGTCTTCGCCGCGGCCATGCTGTGGTGCGCGGGCCGCGAATGGGAGCGCCCGCGGACGTTCTACTTCCTGTTCGCGCTCGCCGAGTCCGGCGTGCTGGGGGCGTTCTGCGCCCAGGACCTGGCGCTGTTCGTCGCCTTCTTCGATCTGATGCTCATCCCGTTCTTCTTCCTCTCGGGGATCTGGGGCGGCGAGGATCGCGTGCGCGCCACCACCAAGCTCGTCATCTACACGCTCGTCGGCTCGTTCTTCATGCTCGTGGGCGCGATCGCCACCGGCGTGCTCGCCTCCAGCCAGCACGGCACGCCGCCTGACGTTCGTGCTCAGCTCCCTGCACGGCCTGCCCCTGTCGCACAGCTCGCAGACGTGGATCTTCCTCTGCTTCGCCATCGCCTTCCTGGTCAAGATGCCGCTCGTCCCCTTCCACGGCTGGCTGCCGGACGGCTACAAGGCGATGCCGATCCCCGCGGTGGCGGTCTTCTCGGCGATCCTCTCCAAGGTCGCCGCCTACGGCTTCCTGCGGATCGTGCTCCCGCTGTTTCCCTACGCGGCCGTGCACTTCCAGCTGATCATGCTGATCATCGCGCTCGCCTCGATCCTGTGGGGCACGGTGGTGGCCTTCACCACCCCGGACGCGCGCCTGGTGGTCGCCTATTCAAGCGTCGCCCAGCTCGGCTTCATCATCCTCGGGATCTTCTCCCTGCGCTCCCAGGGCGGCCAGGGCGCGCTGCTGCAGATGGTCAACCACGCGCTGGTCACCGCGCCGCTGTTCTTCATCGTCGCCGTGCTGGCCGCGCGGGCCGGCGGATCGGAGAAGCTCGCCGACATGGGCGGGATCGCCTTCCGCGCGCCGATCCTCGCCGCCCTGGCGCTGATCATCACCCTGGCGACGCTGGCCATCCCCGGCTCGTCGAACTTCGTCGGCGAATTCCTGATCCTCCTCGGGGTCTTCAACGCCAAGCTGCCGATCGCCCTGATCGCGTCCGCTCGGCGTCGTCGGCGCCGCCGTCTACGCGCTGCGGCTCTACATCCGCTCGCTGCACAACCGCGTCGGCCCCCGGGTCACGCCTCGCGAGATCACCATCGGTGATGCCGTGCCGGTGGCGGGCATGGTCGCTCGTGATCCTCGTGCTCGCCTTCTATCCCCAGTTCGGACTGCGCCGCTCCGAGCCGTCCGTCAAGGCGTCGCTGGCCGGCGACGCAGCTGCAGCAGGCCACCGGCCGACAGGTGGCCCAAGCACCATGACCGGATTGCTCATGACCGCCGCCACGGCGCATCTCAAGGGCCCCCACATCGACTGGGCGTCGTTCATGCCCTTCCTGGTGATCGGCGGCGGCGCGCTGATCGTGCTGCTCGTCGGACTGCTCGGCGGCAGCGAGCAGACCGCCGTCCGCGCGCGCATCGTCCCGCTCGTCACCCTGGCCGTCCTGGCTGCCTTCATGGCGATCAGCATCTCGCGCTTCAATCACCCGGCGTCGATCATCGCCGGCGCGCTCTCGATCGACGACCTCGCGCTGACGCTCGACATGATCTTCGCCGTCGCGGCGATCGCCTGCGTGCTGCTCTCGTTGCGCAGCCCGGCCACGGAGAGCGCCGGCCACGGCGAGTACTACGCGCTGCTGCTGTTCAGCGTGTTCGGGATGGCGACGCTCGTCTCCGCGCAGAACCTGGTGACCCTGTTCGTCGGCTTCGAGCTGCTCTCGATCCCGCTCTACGTGCTGTGCGCCTCGGAGTACCGCCGCGAGGGCTCGCTGGAGTCCGGGCTGAAGTACCTGGTGATCGGCTCCGTCGGCTCGGCCACCCTCCTCTACGGGCTGGCGCTCGTCTACGGCGCCACCGGCTCGACGGAGTTCTCGCAGATCGCCTCCCAGATCTCCTCCGGCGGGCTGGCGGGCGGCCTGCTGGGCGACCCGATGCTCCTCACCGGCCTGGCGCTCGTGCTCGTCGGCTTTGCCTTCAAGGCCTCCGTGGCGCCGTTTCATCAGTGGACGCCCGACGTCTACGAGGGAGCGCCCACCCCGGTCACCGCCTTCATGGCGACCGCCACCAAGGCGGCCGCGCTCGGCGTCCTGCTGCGCTTCTTCGACGTCGCCGCGATCGACCTGCAGGACACGTGGGCCCCGGCGATCGCCACCATCGCCGCGATCACGATCATCGTCGGCAACGTCGGCGCGCTCGGCCAATCGTCGCTCAAGCGCATGCTCGGCTACTCGAGCGTCGGCCAGGCGGGCTACATGCTGTCCGGCGTCGTCGTCGGCACGCGGCTGGGGATCGACGCGACCGTGCTCTACCTGGCGCTCTATCTGATGATGAACCTGGCCGCCTTCGCGGTCATCGTCGGCGTCCAGGACGAGCGCGCCGACGGCGACGATCTGTCGGGCCTGGCGGGCTGGGCGCCCGCAGCCCGTGGCTGGCCTGGCCGATGACGATCGCCATGCTCGCGCTGGCCGGCATCCCCGGCACCGTCGGCTTCATCGGCAAGTTCCAGCTCATCCACGCGCTCGTCAACGGCGACTACACGTGGCTGGCGATCGTGCTCGTCCTCGGCTCGATGATCTCGCTCGGCTACTACCTGCGGGTCGTCGCCTCGATCTGGATGCGGACGCCCACCCCCAGCCCCGGCCCGGGCTACGCGGCGCTGGCCGCCCGCCGCGGCCTGGCGCCGATCGCCGGAGGATCGCCGGAGGCCGACGCATGGGGCCGCGCCCGTCGTCACCTCGTGGGCGCACGCCGGAGGTCACCTTCATCGGCGGTCGCTCTTCGGCGCCGCCTGCATCGTCTTCGGGATCTTCCCCTCGCCGCTGTTCAACCTGGCCGCTCACGCCGGCCGGGCCATCGGCATCTTCTGACCCGCGCCGGCCGGACGGACGCGCCGCTCGGGGTTGTAAACGAACCTGGATGATCGGCTCTTCCGGGAGGGGGGTAGGAAAAATGTCCATGGTCGTGCAACTCGGCGCTACGCTCAGGCATCCTGTTGAACGCTTGGGCCAATTCCGGTCCATCGAGTAGGGGCACGCCGGGTAGGGGCATGTGAACATCGAGCAGCGGGGCCAGAGCGTAGAGCGCATTCGGGAGATCCTCGATGCGGCCGCCGACGGGATGATGCTGATCGACGCGGAGGGGCGGATCGAGCTGATCAACCGTGCGGCCCTGGAACAGCAGGCCACCGGCCAGGAGGCCGATCGAGGGGATGACCATCCTCTCGGGCGAATGGACCGCGATCGACATCCATGGCAACCCGGTGGCCAACGCCGACCTCCCGGCGGAGATCACGCGCCGCGACCGGCCGTCCCCTGGACGATGTCGAGATCGGCTTCATCATCGACGGGCGACCGCCGGCCTGGTTCTCGATCAGCACCCGCGCCCTCAACGCCGAGGCGGAGCTCCCCTGCGAGGTGGTCATCACCTCCCGCGAGGTCACCGACCCAGGTGGCCGAGCGGCTCGCGGTCCAGGCGGCCGCCGAGCATCATCGCGCCGTCCTCGAGGCGCTTCAGGAGGGGGTCGTGCTCAGCCGGCGCGAGGGTGGCCACGAGGCCGGTCAACCGCCAGGTCGGAGAGGTCCTGGGCATCCCCTCCTGACGTCGGCGCGCGCGCCCGATCTCGCGCCGCGTCGCCGCCACCCTGGGCCGCGCCGACGGCCACCCCCATGCGGCCCGACGAGTTCCCGGCGGCGATTGCGGCGCGCACGGGCGAGCCGGTCCTGGGGGAGGTCGTCTCCGTCACGCGCGGCGACGGGGAGCGGCGCTGGTTGAGTGTCAACTCACGGCCGACGACCCTCGGCGGCGATCCCGTGGTCGTCTCCTCGTTTCTCGATGTGACCGCTCGCCATCTCGCCGAGCTGGCGCGCGCCGAGAGCGAGCATCGCCTGCGGGTCACGCTGGACAGCCTCACCGAGGGCGTGTCCTCTATGACCGTGACGGCTGCCTGATCATGTCCAACGCCACCGCGCGCGGCCATCCTCGGCTTCGGCGGCGATGCCCGCACCCTCGAGGAGCTGCTCGGCGGCCGGCGGCGATCGACGGCGACGGCGCCGCCCTCGATCTCCGTGAGGATCATCAGCGGTCCGGCTGCGGGGGGAGGAGGTGCACTCCCGGCTGGTCGGCCTGGTCGCCGACGACGGCCACGTGCAGTGGCTGATGACCTCGCTGCGCCCGGTGTTCACCGGCGAGGCGCGGGCCGCCCTATCCGGTCGTGGGCGCCTTTCTCGACGTCACGGAGAGCCTCGCCGGGCGAGCGCAGCCTCGCCGAGGCCGAGGAGCGCTTGCGCACGATCTTCTCGCTGGCGCCGATCGGGATGGGCATCGTCCGCAACGGCTACGTCTCTGCGGCCAACCAGGCGTGGGCCGACATCCTCGGTCGCACCCCGGCGCAGCTCGAGGGTCGCAAGGTCGACGACTTCACCTTCCCGGGCGATCCGGCCACCACCGAGGCGCCGGCTTCCTGGGCGACGGCGCCCGCCCCTCCTATCGGGTGGAGAAGCGCTACCTCCACGCCGAGGGCCATGCCGTGTGGGTCCAGCTCGACCTCTCGCCGGTACGCGACGCCGACGGGGCGATCAGCTACGTGATCGTGCAGGTCCAGGACATCACCGACCGGCGCCGCCATCAGCAGGACCTCGAGCACATCGCCAACCACGATGCCCTGACGGGGCTGCTCAACCGCCGGGGCTTCCAGCACGCCCTCGAGGACCACGTCCGCCACGCCGCGCGCTACGGCGCCGAGGGCGCGATGCTGATGCTCGACCTCGATCACTTCAAGTACGTCAACGACACCCTCGGCCACAAGGCCGGCGACGAGCTGATCGTCCAGGCCGCCGACCTGCTCTCCGACCGGCTGCGCGAATCCGACATCGTGGCCCGGATCGGCGGAGACGAGTTCGCCATCCTGCTGCCCCATGCCGACCGGGAGGCGGCCGAGACCCTGGCCACGGCGCTCGCCGGCGGGCTGCGAGCCTGGCGGCTGTCCCTGGAGCCCGATCACGGCGCCGCCGCCCGCGGCCTCACGGCATCGATCGGCGTCGCCATGGTCACGGCCGGCGTCAGCGCCGACGACCTGGTGGTCAACGCCGACCTGGCGATGTACGACGCCAAGGAGAGCGGGCGCGACCGCTGGGCGTTTTACACGGAGGGCGAGGGCGGCGAGCAGCCACGCATGAAGGCCCGCCTGTCCTGGCCGGGGCGGGTGCGCCGCGCGATCGAGGAGCGCAGCTTCGAGCTCTTCGGCCAGCCCATCGTCGCCCTGCACGGCGAGAGCGAGCCGATGTTCGAGGTGCTCCTGCGCCTGCGCTCGGACACCGGCGATCTCGTCTCCCCGAGCTCGTTTCTGACCATCGCCGAGCGGGTCGACCTCATCCAGGAGATCGACTGCCTGGTGATGGACATGGCGATCACTGCCCTGGAGAGCGCCGGCATCCCCCTCAGCCTCACCGTCAACGTGTCCGGCAAGTCCGTCGGCGATCCCCGAGTGCTGGCGGCGATCGAGGATCGGCTGCGCGAGAGCCACGTGACCCCCTCGTCGCTCATCATCGAGATCACCGAGACGGCCGCCATCTCCCAGATCGAACAGGCCCGGGCCTTCGCCATCGCGCTGCAGCGCCTTGGCTGCCGGCTGGCGATCGATGACTTCGGTGCCGGGTTCGGCTCGTTCACCTACCTCAAGCATCTCCCCTTCGACTTCCTCAAGATCGACGGCGAGTTCGTCGCCGGCGCCGTCCACAGCCGGACGGACGCCGTCATCGTCGAGGCCGTGCGCCACATGGCCCACGGCCTGGACCGGGCGGTCATCGGTGAGCACTGCTCGAACGCCACGCTCGTCGAGTTCCTGCGCCGCGAGGGCGTCGACTTCGCCCAGGGCTACCACCTCGGCCGACCGGCACCGCTGGCGAGGCGCTGCGCGAGGCCGCCGCTCAGCGCCGCTGACGCGGGCGGCGCGCCGTGACTGCCGACGCCGGCGTGCGCATCCCCGTGCGCGGGTAGCCGCCGGCTATGCCAGACGAACGACAGGGCCAACCAGAAGAGCAGCCGCTCCCCGGATCGGTCTCCGATCAGAACTCCGAAGAGCAGGAGCCGGGGACGGGCGAGCAGGAGACCCGCCGGCCGCCCGGCTCGGCCTCCGGCGGCGACGAGAACGCCGGCGGCGAATCCAGCGAGGGCTCGCAGTCGACCGGCAGCCCCAACAGCGCCGGCTGAGGCCGGCGCGACCGGGGCGGCGCGGGGCTCAGGCCGCGGTCGCGACCTCGGGCTGCTCTTCGGCGGGCGCCGGCCGCGCCGAGAACCGCATCACGCCGTCCTCGAGATCGCCGAGGCGGAAGTCCAGCATGTCCAGCGCGTAGTTCTGGTGCATCCGCCACGGCCGCTCCGAGCCCTGGGAGGGGAGGTCGGCCACGGAGCGCAGCACGTAGCCAGAGGTGAGGTCGAGCAGCGGCCGCCGGGTGACGCCCGGCGCTCGCGGCCGGCCGGCACTCGCGGTAGCCGCGGGCGGCCATGTGGTTCAGCAGCCGGCAGACGTACTCGGCCGTGAGGTCGGCCTTGAGCGTCCACGAGGCGTTCGTGTAGCCGATCGTCAGCGCGAAGTTCGGCACCCCGGAGAGCATCATCCCCTTGTAGGCGGTCGTCTCGGGGAGCTGCACGGGCTCGCCGTCGACGCTCAGCGTCGCCCCGCCGAGCGCCTGCATCCGCAGCCCGGTGGCGGTGACGACGATGTCGGCCTCGAGCTCGCGGCCGCTGGCCAGCGCGATCCCCCGCTCGGTGAAGCTCTCGATCGTGTCGGTGACGATCGACGCCGCGCCGTCGCTCAGCGCCTGGAAGAGATCGGCGTCGGGGGCGATGCACAGGCGCTGGTCCCAGGGGTCATAGCGAGGGCGCGAAATGCGGTCGACGTCGTAGCCGGCCGGCAGCAGCGAGCGGGCGCCCCGGCGGATGATCGCCCTCATCAGCCGCGGGCCGCGCCGGCTGAGCTGGAAGCTGAGGGTCATCAGGCCGACGTTCTTCCAGCGCACGAGGCGGTAGGCGAGCTTCTCGGGCAGCAGGCGCCGCGCGAGGTTGGCCAGCGGATCGACGGACGGCAGGGAGACGATGTAGCTGGGCGAGCGCTGGAGCATCGTCACCTGGGCGGCGGCGGGCGCCATCGCGGGCACCAGGGTGATCGCGGTCGCGCCCGAGCCGATGATCACCACCCGCTTGCCGGCGTAGTCGAGGTCGGCTCGGCCAGTGCTGGGGATGGACGACGGTCCCGGTGAAGCGCTCGATGCCCGGCAGCGGCGGGGTGTAGCCCTCGGCGTAGTCGTAGTAGCCGCTGCAGACGAAGAGAAACGCGCACGCGATCTCGACGGGCTCGCCGGTGTCCGTGCGCTGATCCGGACCGTCCAGGCGGCCTGCCCGCAGTCCCAGTCGGCGGAGATGACCCGGTGATGAAAGCGGATCTCCCGATCGACGCCGTACTCGGCCGCCGTGCGCACGACGTACTCGCGGATCGACGCGCCGTCGGCGATCGCCTTGCCGTCCTTCCAGGGAGCGAACGAGTACCCGAGGGTGTGCATGTCGGAGTCCGAGCGGATCCCGGGATAGCGGAAGAGGTCCCAGGTGCCGCCGATCGCGCCGCGCGCCTCGACGATGGCGAGGCTGCGATCCGGGGCCCGGCGGCGCAGGTGGCAGGCGGCGCCGATGCCCGACAGGCCGGCCCCGACGATGAGCACGTCGACGCGTTCAGGCACGAGTGCGGGGCAGCTTAGCGGCGAGGGCGCGGGCGCCGGGAGCACCGCTACGATCGGCCGCCCGTGGAGTATCCGGTCGAGACCTTCAGCGCCGACGAGCGCGCCCGGCTGAGCGCCCATGTCAGCAACCTCGACCGGCCGGTGTTCGCCCTCGTGGGGCTGCCGGAGACGCTCAAGGGCGCCCTCTTCGCCCGCTACTCGCGCTATCCGGGGACGCTGCGGCGGCTGCTGCTCGACGAGTTCGGCGACGACCTCGAGGCGGCCGGCCGCCGGCTCGGGCGGAGCGGTCGAGCCGACGCGGGCCGACGCCCTCTACGAGCGCATCTTCCTCGGCTACGGCGATGACTCAGTCGCCCAGCTGGGCGGCGCCCACATCGCCTGCGAGTGGGTCTCCAACATCCTCACCAAGATCCTCCAGCGCCCGCGGCCGGCCGCCTACCTCGAGCAGTCCACGCGCTACATCGCCTACGACGCGCCGATGGTCGACGGCGCCGGGGCGTCGCGCTACCGCTACTACCGCGATCCCGACATGGGCCCCGAGTACTCAGTCGCCATGGACGAGCTGTTCGGCATCTACGCGCAGCTCATCCCCGTCGTCACCGCCTGGGCGCAGGCGGAGTACCCGCGCGCCGACGGCGAGGCCGAGGCCGCCCACGCCCGGGCGATCAAGGCCAAGGCGCTTGACCTCCTGCGCGGCCTGCTGCCCGCCGCCTCGCTGTCTCACATGGGCATCTACGCCAGCGGCCAGACCTACGAGCAGCTCATCCTGCACCTGCTCGCCCACCCGCTGCGCGAGGCGCGCCTCTACGGCGCGATGCTCCTGCGCGAGGTCCAGGCGGTCATCCCCAGCTTCGTGACCCGGGTGCAGCGGCCAGACCGGGGCGGCCAGTGGATCTCCTACCTGGAGTCGCGGGCGCGCGCGGGCGAGCACTGGGCCCGGCGGCTGGAGCTCGACGGTCCCGCAGAGCCCGCCGGGCCCGTCCGTGCGCCTGACGCACGTCGACGGCGACGAGGACGATCTGCTGTGCGCGCTGCTGTTCGAGTCGACGCGGCCGCCGGAGTCGAGTCACGCGCCAGGCCGTGCAGTCCCTGACCGACGGCGAACGGGCCGCGCATGCTCGACCGACCTGGTCGGCGAGCGCGCCAACCGCCGCCACCGGCCCGGCCGCGGCTTTGAGGCGCTGCGCTACCGCTTCGAGATCGTGGCCGACTACGGAGCGTTTCGCGACCTGCAGCGCCACCGGATGCTGACCGTTCAGTGGCAGGCGCTGACCCCCGACCTCGGGGCCGACGTCCCCGAGCAGGTGACCGCTCGCCGGCGCGGGCGACGCCTACCGCCGGGCGCTGGAGATCTCGCGCGCGCGAGTACGCCCGGCTGAGCGACACCGGGCTGCCGCGGGCGGCGCCCTACGCGCTGTGCCTCGGCTACCGGATGCGCTTCGTGCTCGACCTCAACGCCCGCGAGGCGATGCAGCTGATCGAGCTGCGCTCCGGCCGCGAGGGTCATCCCTCCTACCGGGCCGTCGCCCACGAGATGCACGCCCAGATCGCCGCCGTGCATCCGGCGGTGGCGGGCGCGATGCGCCACGTCGACACGGAGACCGAGCCGCGCCTGGAGCGCATCCTCGCCGAGATGCGGACCCAGGCGCGGGCAGCCGGCGGGGTCTAGCCGGCCTGCTGTTTCTCGGCCTCGCGCTGGCGCAGCTCGATGCGCCGGATCTTGCCGGTCAGCGTCTTGGGCAGGTCGGGGACGAACTCGATGGCTCGCGGATAGGCGTAGGCGGAGAGGTGCTCACGCACGTGGGCCTTGATCTCGTCGCCGAGCGCGTCGGAGGGCTCGTGTCCCTGGTTGAGGACGACGAAGGCCTTGACGATCGTGCCGCGACGCTCGTCGGCCACGCCGACCGCGGCCGCCTCGGCGACGGCCGGATGCTCGAGGCACGCCGACTCGACCTCGAAGGGCCCGATCCGGTACCCGGCCGAGATGATGACGTCGTCGGCGCGGCCCTCGTACCAGAAGTAGCCGTCCTCGTCGGCCGAGGCGGCGTCCTTGGTGTGAAACCACTCGCCGCCGAAGGTCTCGTCGGTGTCTGACTGCGGGCGGTTCCAGTAGCCGAGCGGGTAGTGGGGGTTCGAGCGCGCGCGCAGGCAGATCTCCCCGCGCTCGCCCTGGGCGACCGGGCGCTCGTCCTCGTCGAGGATCTGCACGTCCCAGCCGGGCATCGGCCGGCCCATCGATCCCTCGCGGACCTCCATGAAGGGGAAGTTGGCGCACAGCGGATAGGACTCGGTGAGGCCGTAGTAGTCCAGCACGGTGACCCCGAACTGCTCGCGAAACCAGCGGATCGCCTCCGGGTTGAGCGGCTCGCCGGCCGAGCAGACGATCCGGAACTTCTGGGGATAGGTGGTGCCGGCGTCGGAGATCGACATCATCGAGCGGATCGCCGTCGGCGTCCCGAAGACGTTTGAGACCTCGTGCCGGGAGAGGAAGGCGAGCTGCTTCTTGGGATCGAAGCCGCCCTCGCGCTGGAGCACGACCTGGGTGGCCCCGTAGCGCCAGGGACCCAGCAGCGGGGCGATCCCGGCCGCCCACGCCCACTCCCCCATCCCGTGGAAGCGCTCGCCGTCCTGGACGTCGTGGCAGTAGACGAACTCCTCGTGGGCGAGGATGTAGCGGTGGGCGTGCAGGATGCCCTTGGCCAGGCCGGTCGTCCCGCTCGAGTAGTAGAGCTGGGCGGGATCGTCGGCGCTCGTGTCGACGGTCTCAAAGGCCGTCGAGCCCTTGCTGAGCAGCGTGTCGTCGAGGATCAGCACGTGCTCCACGAGCTCGCGCTCCATCCGCCCGGCGTTGGCCTCGTTGGTGACGAGCACCTTGGGCTGGGCGTCCGTCAGGCGGTGGCGGATGCCGTCGTCGCCGTAGAGCACGGACATCGAGAGCAGGATCGCGCCCGACCTTCCACGTCCCGAGGAACGCGGCGGCGGTCTCGGGCGTCGGCGGCAGGAGCATCGCCACCCGGTCGCCGCGCTCCACGCCGTGAGCCCGCAGCACGTTGGCGAAGCGGTTGGAGAGGTCCTGCAGCTCGCCCCAGTCAATGTGACGGACGGTGCCCTGCGGATCCTCGTGGATCATCGCCGGCTTGTCGCGCGGATGCTTGTCGCAGACCTCGGTGGCGATGTTGAAACGCGCCGGCACCTCCCAGCGATGCTCGGCGCAGGCCTGTTCGTAGGAGGTGATGGAGCTCATCCGCCCATCATTGCCGATGGCGACGCGGTGTGGCAGCGTCACCGGTTGGGTTAGGCTGTGTCGGCTGTTATGAACCTCGTGCTCGGCGCACTGGTCGGGATCGCGGTCGCCGGCGCCCTGGTGGTCGCCTGGCGGGCGATGCGCACCCCGCGCACGCTGAGCTTCCCGGAGGCGGCGGGCAAGCAGGCGGCGCTGCACGCCGCCACCGCGACCCTCCCGCATCTGCGCCGCGGCCTCAACATGCGCTCGGCCGCGCGGGCCGTGCCGCACCTGCGGGCGCTCACCGGGGCGGTCGCGGTCGCCCTGGCCGACACCCGCGCGGTGCTGGCCATCGAGGGCGAGGGCCGCGAACAGGTCCGTCCCGGCGACCTGCTCTCGAGCCTGCTGGCGAGCGCCACCGACGATCGCCTGCACATCGTCCAGCGGCTCATCTCCTCCGATCCGATCCTGCCCGCTGCACGCCGCCGTGCTGGCGCCGCTGGCCGTGCAGGGCCGGCGGGTGGGGACCCTGATCACCTTCTACCGTGCCGAGGGGCGGCCCAGCCAGGGCGAGCTGCGGGTCGTCGCCGAGGCGGCCAGCCTCGTCTCGGCGCAGATCGAGCTGTCCGTGCTGCCCGAGCAGGAGGAGCGCCTGGCCCAGGCGGAGCTGCGCGCGCTCCGCGCCCAGATCTCCCCGCACTTCATCTACAACGCGCTGGCGGCGGTCGCCGGCAACATCCACGAGCGGCCCGAGGAGGCCCGCGAGCAGCTGATCGACTTCGCCGAGTTCACGCGCTATCTGTTCCGCGACGGCCGCTCCTACGTGACGCTCGCCGAGGAGCTCGAGCACGTCGAGCGCTACCTGCGCCTCGAGCAGGCCCGCTTTCCCGACAGCCTGCACGTCGCGCATGGAGATCGCCCCGTCCTGCCGCGACGCCGTCGTGCCGGCGCTGTCCGTCCAGCCCCTGGTGGAGAACGCCGTCCGCCACGGGGTGCTCGGCACCCGGCGGGCGCAGGGCGGCAGCGTCACCATCGAGGCGCGGGTGGCGGGGCCCGACGTCGAGCTGCGCGTCCACGACGACGGCGGCGGGATCGATCCCGCGGCGGTGCCGGCGCTGCTGGCCGGGACGGGTGGCGGCATCGGGCTGGCCAACGTCGACGCCCGGCTGCGGGCGACCTTCGGCGAGCGCTACGCGCTGCGGATCGAGTCCGAGCCGGGACGGGGAACGACCGCCGTGATGACCGTGCCCAACCTCACCGGCCGGCCGGTCGCGCCCGAGGCGGCCGATGCGTCGGCGCCTGCCGTCACCCTGAGCGGGACATGAGCGCCGACCAGCTGACGATCCTCGCCGTCGACGACGAGCCCACCCAGCTGGCCGACCTCGCGCGGCTGCTGCGGGGCGTCCCCGCAGTCGGCGAGGTCGAGTGCGCCGCCGACGGTCACGACGCGCTGGTCAAGGCCTCAGCGCAGGCCTACGACGCGATCTTCCTCGACGTGCGGATGCCCGACCTCGACGGCCTCGAGCTCGGACGGGTGCTGCGGCGCTTCGCCGTCGCCCCGCAGCTGGTGTTCGTCTCGGCCTATGACCACGCCGCCGTCGACGCCTTCGAGCTGCACGCCCTGGACTATCTGCGAAAGCCGGTGGCGCGGGCGCGCCTCGAGGAGGCGGTGGAGCGGGTGGTGGCGGCCGTCGAGTCGTCCGACCTGCACGGCCATGGACTCGGGCGCGGCCCTGGCCATCGGCGAGGGCATGCCGACTCCGGCCCGGCGCGCGACGCCGCCCGCGCCGACGAGGAGATGATCGCCGTGGCCAACCTCCACGGCGGCTCGACCCGGCTGCTGCCCCGCGCGGCCATCCACTACGTCCAGTCCTACGGCGACTTCGTGCGCATCGTGACCGCCGACGGCCGCTACCTGCTGCGGTCCACGCTCGCCGAGATCGAGCAGCGCTGGGCGCGTCACGGCTTCTATCGCGTCCACCGCCAGTACGTGGTCAACCTGCGCAACGCGGTCGAGCTGCGGCCCCAGCTGGGGGGCACCGCGGAGCTGGCCTTCGCCGACGGCCAGACGATCCCGGTCGCCCGCCGGCACGCCACTGAGCTGGCGCGCCGGCTGAGCGTGTGAGCCGGGTCGCGCAGCGTCTCGCCGCCTAGTTCTCGGCGGCCTGCTCCTCCTTGATCTTTGACTCCAGCTGCGACATCACGTCGGGGTCGCGCAAGGTGGTGACGTCGCCCAGCGCCTTGCCGTCGGCGATGTCGCGCAGCAGCCGGCGCATGATCTTGCCGCTGCGGGTCTTGGGCAGGTCGTCGGCCCAGATGATCCGCTTGGGCCGGGCGAACTTGCCGATCCGATCGGCCACCCGGGCGCGGATCTCCTCCACCAGCTCGTCGGTGCCGGCGAGATCCCCCTCGAGGGTGACGAACGCGCAGATCGCCTGGCCGGAGTCCTCGTCGGCCTGGCCGATCACCGCCGACTCGGCGACCTTGCCGTGGGAGACGATCGCGGACTCCACCTCGGCGGTCGAGAGGCGATGGCCGGAGACGTTGACCACGTCGTCGATGCGACCGATGATCCAGAAGTAGCCGTCCTTGTCCTTGCGGGCGGCGTCGCCGACGAGGTAGGTCTCCTTGCCGAACTTCTCGAAGTACGTCTCGACGAAGCGGTCGTCCTCCTTGTAGAGCGTGCGCAGCATCGACGGCCACGGGCGGTTGAGCACGAGCAGCCCCTGACCCTCGTCGAGCGGCTCGCCCTCGCGCTCGTCGACCACCTCGGCGGCGATGCCCGGGTAGGGCCGTGTCGCCGACCCCGGCTTGGCGGAGACGATGCCCGGCAGCGGGGTGATCATGATCGCGCCCGTCTCGGTCTGCCACCAGGTGTCGACGATCGGGCAGTGCTCGCCGCCGATCACCTTGTGGTACCAGAGCCACGCCTTGGGGTTGATCGGCTCACCGACGGAGCCCGAGCAGCCGCAGCGAGCTGAGGTCGAACTTCTCGATGTGCTCGGTGCCCCACTTCATGAAGGCGCGGATCGCCGTCGGCGCGCAGTAGAGGATGGTCGCCTTGTACTTCTCGGCGATCTCCCACCAGATCCCCTTGTGGGGATAGTCGGGGGCGCCCTCCCACATGACGCTCGAGACGCCGTTGGCCAGCGGTCCGTAGACGATGTAGGAGTGGCCGGTGATCCAGCCGACGTCGGCCGCGCACCAGTAGACGTCCTTCTCGGGCTGGACGTCGAAGACGTTGCGGTGCGTCGAGCTGACGCCCGTCAGATAGCCGCCGGTGGTGTGCAGCACCCCCTTGGGCTTGGCCGTCGAGCCCGAGGTGTAGAGGACGAACAGCGGGTGCTCGGCCTCGAGCTCCTCGGCCGGGCACTCGTCGTCGGCGGCGTCGCAGACCTCGTGGTACCAGACGTCGCGACCCGTCCTGCATCTCGCACTCGGCGTCGGTCGACTTGACGACGACGATGTGCTCCAGCGTGTCGAGCCCCTCCATCGCCTTGTCGACCTGCTGCTTGATGGGAGCGGTCTTGCCCTTGCGCCGGGCGCCGTCGACGGTGATCAGCGCCTTGGCCTCGGAGAACTCCATCCGCTCGCGGACGGAGTCGGCCGAGAAGCCGCCGAAGACGACGTTGTGGATCGCTCCGATGCGCGCGCAGGCGAGCATCGCCACCGCCACCTCGGGGATCATCGGCAGGAAGATGCCGACGACGTCGCCCTTGGCGATGCCGAGGTCCTTCAGCGCGTTGGCCAGCTTCTGGGTGTCCCGGTGCAGGTCGGCGTAGGTGACCTCCTTGGACTCCCCTTCCTCGCCGTGCCAGTAGTAGGCGACGCGGTCGCCGTTGCCGGCCTCGACGTGCCGGTCCAGGCAGTTGTAGGAGGCGTTGATCGTGCCGTCCTTGAACCACTTGTAGAACGGCGGATTGGAGTCGTCGAGATCCTCGGTGGGCTCCTTGAACCAGTGCAGCTCCTTGGCCTGCGCGGTCCACCAGCCCTTCCAGTCAGAGTCCGCCTCGTCGTAGACCGCCGGATCGGCGAGGCGAGCGTGCTCCTTGAAGGACTCCGGCGGATCGAACTTCTCGATATCCAGCATCTCCTCGAGCTGCTGCTCGAGCGTCTGGTCGCTGGCCGGAGTGGATGCCGTGTCTGCCATAAGCCTCTCTCCTTCGCTGCTGTGAGCCGTCAGCCGCGGGCGCCGGGACGTCCCCGGCGCCCGCGGTGGTCTCCCTAGGTTGTACCCGACACGGAGTCCGTGGCAGGCAGCTTGTGTGCGCTGACGGACTTCGCTCACCTGCTGAGCGGGAACACGGGCAGGACCGTGCGGTTCCACGTCGCGTTGAGGACGCCGGCAAACGACGCGTACCAGGCAGCGATCGCCGTGGCCAGCCCGATGTAGCCGCCGAGATGGATCGTGCCGTCGCTGGCGCCCGCGTTGCCGATCCCGAGCACGATGAACGTGATCGCCAGCAGCAGGAACACGAGCGCCACCGCGCCGGTGGTGCGCAGCGAGGCGACGAACATGTAGGCGGTGAAGATCCCCCACGCCCACAGGTACAGGCCGATCGCGCTGCCGGCCTCCGACGGCGAGATGCCCTTGACGCCGATGTGCAGCAGGACGTAGAACGAGACCCAGAACATGCCGTAGGAGCAGAACGCCGTGGCGCCGAAGGTGTTGCCCGGTGCGGAACTCCCAGATACCGGCCAGGAACTGGGCGATGCCCGCCGTAGGCCAGGGCCAATCCCAGCACGACGTCGGTCGCGCCGGCGCCGACGAGGTTGGCAGTTGATCATGCTGAGGACGAACGTCGTGAGGGCGAACGCCGCCAGGCCCAGCGGGCCTGGGTCGGCCGGCGTCCAGCCGCCCCGCCCCTCCGTCGGGTCCGCGGCGGCGGGCGCGACATCGGCCTCTCGCGGCACTCGACTTGCTTCCATTGCGCACTCTCCTCGTCATCGATTGACAGAGCGGCGGGAAGGCTGGACCTGCGGCCGCGGCGGGCAAGGGGCGATCGGTGAACGGCCGGTCTCGGGGCGCCGAGCGGCGCGCAGCGGCCGCTGAGCGGTCGCCGGTCGGCGCGCCGGTTTAGGAGCGCTGTCAGAGGCCGCGGCGAGCGGCCACGTGGGAGAGGGTGCGCAGCAGCAGCTTGACGTCTGACCAGATCGACCAGTTGACCGCGTACAGGTAGTCCGTCTTGACCATCTCCGAGAGCGGCGGGCGAACGGGGCCCAGCACCTGCCACGGGCCGGTGATGCCGGGCGCCAGGTGCAGGCGATCGCGGTGGCGGCCCTCGACGAGGCGGTCCTCGGGGAGCACCAGCGGCCGCGGACCGACGAGGCTCATGTCGCCCCGCAGGACGTTGATCAGCTGGGGCAGCTCGTCCAGCGAGGTGCGGCGGATCAGCCGGCCGACGCGGGTCACCCGGGGATCGCGGGCCAGCTTGAAGTTGCCGGTCGACTCGTTCTGCGCCTCGAGCGCGGCCCGCAGCGCCTCGGCGTCCTTGACCATGCTGCGGAACTTGAGGATCCGGAACACCTCGCCGTCGCGTCCCACCCGCCGCTGGCCGAAGAACACCGGTCCGGCCGAGTCCAGCTTGATGGCGAGGGCGACGATCGCGATCAGCGGCAAGAGCACCGCCAGGCAGATCGCCGACACGATGACGTCCATCGCCCGCTTGGTCAGCCGCGCGCCCGCGGGTCAGCCCCGGCCGGCGCACCCCGAGGACCGTCACGCCACCGACCATGTCGAAGGCGACCGCCGAGCCGACGACCTCGAAGAGGCGCGGGACGATCGAGACGTTGACCCCGGCGCGGAGCGCGCGGCGCACCGCCTCGAGGATCGTCTCCCCGTCGGCGTTGGTCGGGATGATGAACACGCGGTCGATTCGCAGCTCGGAGATGACCGTCTCGAGATCGTCGAAGGTGCGGTTGCGCCGGCGCCGGTCGGCCGCCGCCCCACTCCTCCCGGCGGCGGCGCTCGTCCTCGAGCGGCAGGAAGCCGACGACCTCGAGCCGGGCGCCGGGATCGGTCCCCAGCGAGTCGGCGAGGGACCCGCGCGAGGCGGCGCTGCCCACGATCAGGACCCGCTCGGTGGCGGTGGTGACCGACGCCGAGCTTGCGCGCGGCCGTCCGGGTGACGACGAGGGCCGACGGCCGTCGAGAACCACAGGAGGCCCACGCCCGCCGCCGCGCAGATGGATGTGCACGTCGGCCGCCCAGGTGATCACTGACCAGGCGATCGCGGTGGCCGCGGCAGCGCCGAGCAGGGCCGGAAGCTCCTCCAGCGTCGACTTGCGCAGGGTGAGCGCGTCCTGGTGATAGAGGCCCATGAGCTCGGCGAAGAGGACGATCAAGCGGCAGCGTCCACAGGGTGACCGCGCGGGATGCCGCGACCGCCGGCCACGCGCCAGCGCGGCCGAGCCCGAACGCCGCCGCCAGGATGTCGGCGCCGGCCAGCAGCTTCTGAAAGACGCCTTCGCGCCGCAGGGACAGGCCGCCGGGAGGCGCGGACAGGCGGCATGGGCAGCTCGGGCGTCGCAGCAGGCGCCGGGGTCTCCCCCAGCGGCGTATTCGAACTCGATGGACATGGCGACGAGGTCTGCCTATCGGCGCGGCGGCCAGGCGACCTGAGGGCGCCGGGCCGTGGCCACCGAAACGTCCAGCGCGCGGTCGCGGAGGGCCGCGCGCGAGCTCGCGGGTCAGCCGATCGGGCGCCCGCCGCGCCGCGTTAGTGGCGGCGCTTGCGCTTGCGCTTGGGAGTGGCCGCGCGGGTGCGCGGATTGGCCGCGGCTGCGGCTCCTCGGCGCGGCCTGCGGCTCCGGCGCTGCCGTTGGCACTGCTCGCCGGGTCGGCGGTGGCCGCGGGGCGGGCGCGGCCGGCCAGCCAGCCGGCCAGACCCCCCGGCGCCCCCCCGACGCCGGCGCCTGGCCGGCGCATTGGCCCGCGCGTTGCCGCGGGTGGCGCCGCCACGGCCGGGCGAGGCGGCCGGCCTCGGATCGGACCGGCGACGCGCCGGGCGCGCATCTCGGCTGCCGACGGCCACGCCTCGGCGCGGCCGGTTCGCCACGCGTCGGGCAGACCGGTCGGCCAGCGGCCGGAGATCATGTAGCCCACCGCCACGAGCCAGAAGAGCTGCACGACCGGGACCTGGGTGATCTGGAAGAGCACCAGCGCGCCCGCGAACATGCCCAGGTAGCCCATGAACTTCGTGAGCAGCCCGACCCGCATCGCCTGGACGCAGACGAGCACGAAGGCGACGGCCATCAGCAGCGCGGCCAGCTGACCGACGAGCTGGAGCACCAGCAGCCCCGCGCCGGAGGTCAGGTGCTGGGCCTGGTCATAGGTCTGCTGGCCGGTGGTCGCAAACTCGTGGACCTTGGTCGCCACGATGATCCCGTAGATGACGCCCGGCGATGGCACCCAGCACGCCCGCCGCCAGCGCTATGTACTTGATGAATCCCCGGACCTGCGTGTTGCGCGCCCGGGTGCAGCGGTAGAGGTAGATGAGCGTCCAGGCCATCCCCAGCGAGGCGATGCCGTTGATCACGGCGGCCACGAGGTCGAGCGGGAAAGCGCTTGTTGGCGATCAGCAGGTCGAGCGTCAGCTCGTCGACGGTGGTGTGCACGCCGCTGAGCTGGATGACCGAGGCGACGATCAGCAGCACGCCCGCAGCGGCGGCGATGACCCCCTGGCGGGTGCGGACGCGGCTCTCGTACAGCAGCTGGTCGTCGACGCTCCATTCTGCGCTCATCCGGGGCCATGCTAGTGGTTGTTCGGGGCGCTCATAGACTGCGGGCGTGCGCAGCGGCGACGCCTGTCCGGCCTGCGAGGGGCCGCTGTCGGCCTGGCGGCGGGTGCCCGCCTCGGAGCCGGCGCTCGCCGGCCGGCGCTTCGCGCTGCGGCGATGTACCCGGTGCGGCACGGCGGTGACGGCGGAGGCGGTGCCGGACCTGCACGACAGCGGAGCGTTTCGCGCCGGCGACCCGCGGCTGCTGGCGCTCGCCCGGCCGCTGCTGCGGCGCTTTGACGCCGAGCGCCTGGCGCTGCTTCGGCGGCTGGCGCCCCCTGGGGGACGGATCGTCGACGCCGGGGCCGGCCAGGGGCGGTTCGTGGCCGCGGCGCGGGCGGCCGGCTACGACGCCATCGGCCTCGAGCCCGCTCGGCGCGGTCTGGAGCGAGCTGCCGCCACCGGGGTGGCGCTCATCCCCGCGGGTATCGAGGATGCGGCGATCGAGGGAGGCTCAGTCGACGCGGTGACGGTGTGGCACGTGCTCGAGCACCTCGAGGACCCGGCGAAGGCGCTCGCCCGCATGCGCGACTGGCTGGTCCCCGGGCGGCGGGCTGCTCCTGGGTGTGCCCAACCTGGCCAGCTGGCAGGCGCGGGTGGGCGGCGACCGGTGGTTTCACCTCGACGTCCCGCGCCACCGCACCCATTTCACCGCCGCCGGCGCCGTGGCGCTCCTGCAGCGGTCGCGGTTTCGCCGTGCAGGCGGTCCGCCACCGGCTGCTCGAGCACAACCCCTACGGGATGTGGCAGTCGGCGGTCAATCGCGCTCACTGAGCGCCCGTCGTATCTCTACAACCTGCTCAAGCGCAATGCCCCCGTGGCGGGGCGCGACCTCGCCGTCACGGTGGCCGCCCTCGGCCTCCTGCCGGTCGCCGTGGCGGCCGAGCTGGTGGCCGCCCGGGCCCGGCGGGGCGGCACGATCGCCGTGCTGGCGCGGCGCGCCTGAGGGCTCCGCCGCGAGGCGGCTACCATGGGACACATGGAAGGAAGCGGATTCGGAGGCCTGTTCGGAGACCCGGACGACCTGCAGCGCAAGCTCGGTGAGTTCGCCGAGCAGATGCAGGGCGCCCAGCGTCTGGCGTGGGCCGACAACGCGATCAAGCTGGCCGTCGATCTGACGATGGCCGCCATCAACCGCGTCAACATCCAGGGGACCACGGAGCAGCAGACCGAGCAGCTTCGCTCGGTGATGGCTGTCGTCTTCCCCGAGGCCGTCACGCTCGTGCGCGAAGCGCGCGAGGGCCTGCAGTAACCGCGAGCGGGCCGACCTTCGATGCGTCGCTCGTTGCGGATGGTCGCTGCGCTGGTCGCCGTCATGGCCGCGGTCGCGGGCTGCGGCGGCTCCGGCGGCGCGAGCACCAGCACGCTCCGGCCGCCGACACCGGCACCTCGACCTCGGAGACGTCGACCCAGAGCACCACCCCGGTGACGACGCGCACGTCGACGACCACCGTCGCCCCTCCGTCGAGCACCAGCGGCGCCGGCGCCGGCTCCTCGAGCACCAGCACCACCTCGTCGGCGGAGGCGCGCCGGTCTCGAGCACCACCTCGACGACGAGCAGCGCCTGCGGCCGCGACTGCGCGCCCAGCGGCACCCCGTCGGCGTCGGGCACCTCCAAGCCCGTCAACGGCAAGTGCCCCGTCGGGGTCGACCTACGTGCCGCCCCAGGACGGTGGCCCCGCCCTGTGCGTCAAGCAGGACCTGGGCGCCACCTCCACCCAGTAGCGCCCGTGGCGGGTCAGGCGCGCGCCGAGCGCCGCCAGCACGAGGTCGTCGTGCTCGGCGGGCTTGACCTTGTGCAGGATGTCCTTGATGGTGCCGTCGGCGTCGATGACGAACGTCGTGCGCTCGTTGCCCATGTACTCGCGGCCGTACATCGACTTCTTGACCCACACGCCGTAGGCCTCGGCGACGGCATGGTCCTCGTCACCCAGCAGCGTGAAGCCGAGGTCGTACTTGTCCACGAACTTGGCGATCTTCTTCGGGCGCATCGGGAGAGATGCCCAGCACGGTCGCGCCGGCCGCGTCGTAGTCGGCGTGGTGGTCGCGCACGCCGCACGCCTGCGTGGTGCACCCCGGCGTGTCGGCCTTGGGATAGAAGTAGACGACGACGGGCTTGCCCGTGAAGTCCGACAGCGAGACGGGGTTGCCCGCCTGGTCGGGGAGGGTGAAGTCGGGGGCGGGATCGCCGGGTTTCAGTGCCATGGCGAAGAGCTTATTTCAGCAGGCGCGAGAGCCGCCGGTCCTTGAGCAGCTTGCCCTCGGTCTGGCAGGTCGGGCAGTAGCACATGACGTAGTCCTCGTAGAAGACGGCCTCGAGCTCGTCGCCGCAGCGGGGACAGGGCTCGCCGTTGCGCCGATGGACGGACAGCGGCATCGGCAGCTTGTCGGGGATCGGCAGCGTGACGTGCTGCTCGTAGTACTCCAGGGCGGCGCCCAGGCAGGCGATCATCGCCTCGCGCAGGCGCCCGGCCTCCTCGTCGGAGAGGTCGTTGCCGCGCTTGAACGGCGAGAGCTTGGCGGCGTGGAGGATCTCGTCGACCCACGAGCGGCCGATGCCGGCGATCACGCGCTGGTCGCGCAGCAGGCCGTGCAGCGGGCGGGCGGTGTCGAGCAGCGGCTTCAGCGGCGGGGGGTCGGGATAGGCCTCGGGCCCGAGCGTGGAGATCTGCTCGTCGGCGGCGAGCCCCTCGGGGGTGTAGAGCTTGACCCAGGCGGCCTGCTTGGTGCCGAACTCGCGCAGTCGCAGCTCGCGCCCGTCCTGCAGGCGCAGGAGCAGCCGCGAGGTGCGATCGCGCAGCGAGGCGCGGGTGTCGAACAGCTGCAGGCGTCCGGCGGACATCAGGTGGATGAGCAGGTGCAGGTCCCCCTCGACCGCGATGTCGAACAGCTTGCCGTGGCGGGTGATCCCGAGCAGCTCGCGGCCCTCGATCGAGTGCAGCGGCGGGTCGAAGGTGCGCAGCGCGTTGATGCCGGGCGTGAGCGCCGATTCGACGCGCGCGCCGGTGATCGCCTCGCCGATCAGACGGGCGGTGATCTCGACCTCGGGAAGCTCGGGCATGACCCCTTTCAGGTTACTCAGCAACCCCGCCCGCGAGGGCCTCGGTGCGGCGCGCCCGCCGGCTGTCTGAGCGGGGGTTCAGGCAACGCACGGGCAATCATTCGCGGCCCTTCAGGATCGCTTTACGGAGCGGGCAGAGACTGACTGCCATGAGCGACCTACTAGCCATTTTCGGACCTAGCGACACCATCGCCGACTCGGATCTGCTGACGGAGATCGAGCGCCTGCACCCCACCCGCGTCACGGTGCTCATCGAGGGCGCCGACCCCTCCTGGGCCTCCGCCGAGAACGAGCCCGACGACGCGACCCGTGACCGCCTGGCCGCCCTGATGGCGCTCGTCGAGCGCCGCACCGGGGCCACCGTGATCGGCACCGCCGGTGATCGCGACCAACTGCTGGGCTGGCGGTTTGACCGCGAGCTCTCGAGCCGCCTCCCCGTCGCGGTCTGAGAGCAACGCCCAGCGGACGGACGACCCACCAGGCGGCGGCCGCCCCTGCCCCCGACGCGGCCGCCGCCGGGTCGTCCCCACCACAGCACCCCTGCGCGACGGCAAGAGCGCGTGCGCCGGGGCGACCATCGCGGCGCTAGGCTGCCGCGACGATGCCCCTGACGCTGGCCCCGGACGACGTCGTCGCGACCCACGAGCAGGCGGCGGGCAACGAGCGCGAGCCGCTGCTGGTGCTCGAGCCGCTGCGGGCCTTTCTGCACGACCAGGGCCTCGAGGCGCCCGCCGATCTGAGCGCCGAGCCCGTCGGCGAGGGCCACTCCAACGTGACCTTCGCGCTGTCGACCGGCGTGGTGCTGCGGCGACCGCCCCGCGGGACCGCTGCCGCCCAGCGCGCACGACGTGCTCCGGGAGGCGCGCCTGCTGTCGGCCCTGGAACCCACCGCCGTGCGCACCCCCCGGATCCTGGCGGTGTGCGATGACGAGGCGGTCATCGGTGCGCCCTTCTATGTCATGGAGGAGGTGCGCGGCGTCGTCGTCACCGACGCCGTGCCCGAGGCGCTCGACAGCCCCGAGGAGCACGACCGGATCGCCGACCAGCTGCTCGACGCGCTCGTCGAGCTTCACGGCGTCGACTGGACCGCCCTCGGGCTGGAGGGGTTCGGCAAGCCGACCGGCTACCTGGAACGCCAGCTGCGCCGCTTCACCGGCCTGTGGGAGCACAACCAGACGCGCGAGATCCCCGAGGTCGCCGAGGTCGGCGAGTGGCTGGCCGCCAACCTCCCCGCCTCCGGCCCGGCGACCATCGTCCACGGCGACTACCGGCTGGGCAACGTGATGCTCGCCGACCGCGCTCCGGCGCAGCTGGTGGCGATCTTCGACTGGGAGATGGCGACGATCGGCGATCCGCTGGCCGACGTCGGCTACCTGATGATCCAGTGGGCGCAGGCCGGCGACCCGGAGTCCAAGTTCAACCTGCAGGCGGTCACCGCCCAGCCCGGCTTCCCTGACCGCCGGGAGATGGTGGCGCGCTACGAGCAGCGCTCCGGGCGGTCCGTCTCAGTCGCTGGACTGGTACGTCACGCTCGCCCTGTGGAAGGCGGTCGTCTTCATGGAGGGCAACTACAAGCGGGCGATCAGCGGCAGCACGGACGATCCGTACCTCAAGTCCTTCGGCGAGGGGGTGGTCGAGCTGGCCCAGCGCGCGCTCACCGTCACCGAGCAGGGCTTCTAGGTCGAGGCAGTACACTCATGAGTTTACTTGGTCGAGGACGGCGGGCGAGACGGCCCTGGCGAGACGGGGCGGGCGGCCTCCAGGGCCTGCTCGTCGACTGGGGCGGGGTGATGACGACCAACGTCTTTGACTCCTTCCGGGCGTTCTGCGAGGCGCACGGCATCGACGCCGACGCCGTCGGCCGGAGCTTTCGCTCGGACCCGGCGAGCCGGGAGCTGCTCATCGGGCTGGAGACCGGAACGCTCACCGAGGAGGAGTTCGAGCCGCGCTTCGCCGAGATGCTCGGTGTCCCCGCCGCCGGGCTGATCGACGGCCTGTTCGCCGGCGGCGTCGCCGACGAGCCGATGCAGACCGCCGTCGCGCGGGCGCGGGCGCAGGGCATCCGCACCGGTCTCATCTCCAACTCCTGGGGCACCCGGCGCTATGACCGAGAACTGCTGGCGCGGCTGTTCGACGGCGTCGTCATCTCCGGGGAGATCGGCATGCGCAAGCCGACCCCGGAGATCTACGAGCGCGGCGCGCGAGCGGTCGCGCTTGGCGCCCGCGGCGTGCGTGTTCGTCGACGACCTCCCGTTCAACCTGCCGCCGGCGGCCGAGCTGGGGATGGCCACCGTCCACCACGTCGACTCGGCGCAGACGATCGCCGAGCTCGAGCGGCTGTTCGGAGTCTCGCTGCGGTGAGGGTCGTGCGGATCTCCGCCCTGGCGGCGGTGATCGCCCTCGTGCTCGCGGCCTGTGGATCCTCCGGGCTGACCGACGCCCAGCTGCGCACTCGGGCCGACGCGGATCTGCCAGCGGACGGCGGAGCGCACGGGCCGGATCGCGACGCCCACCGAGCCGACGCAGGAAGCGGCCTTCGTCAGCCACGGCATCGCGGCGCTGGCGCCCGAGGTGGCGGCGCTGCGCAGGCTGAGGCGCCCCCAGCGACATGTCGGGGGACTTCCACGCCGCGGTGCAGGCGACCGACGCCGAGCTCACCGCGCTGCGCTCGACCCTGCGGGGACTGCGGGCCGGCAATGACCCGGTGGTGGCGATCAAGACGCTGCAGGAGCAGCTCAAGCCCGCGGAGGCCGAGGCCGGCACGGCCTGGACGACGCTCCAGCTGCCGGCCTGCCGGGGCGACTGAGCGCCCCGGCAGACAGCAGCGGTGCAGATGCCTACAGGCTGTTGACCGCCTTGGCGGCCGCCTTGGCCACGACCTTGGGCAGCGGGGCGAAGTCCAGCGCCGCGCCGAAATGCTGGCCGCCGCTCAGGGCGTACTTGATGAACTGCTTGAGCAGCCCGGCCTGCTTGGCCCCGTGGGGGACGATCGCGTAGGTGAACGTCGAGATCGGGTAAGCGATCTTGGCGCTCTTGGGCGGGTTGACGATGTGCAGCTCGTTGTTGCCCGGCACGCCCTTGACCGTCTGGGCCGCGCTCTCGATGTTCTTCAGGTTGGGGTACTCGTACTTGCCGGCGGCGTTCTTGACCGCCACGGCGGGGATGCTGTGGGCGATCAGGTAGGAGACCGCGATGTAGGCGATGCCGCCGTTGGTCGACTCGAGCGCCGCCGTCACGCCGGAGTTGCCCTTCTGGCCGACGCCCGTCGGGAACTGGACCGAGGTCGCGTAGCCGACCTGGCTCTTGAACGCGCCGCTGACGTCGCTCAGGTAGTTGGTGAACGCGTAGGTATCGCCCGAGCCGTCGCTGCGGAAGATGGGCGTGATCGCCAGGTTGGGCAGCCTGACGCCCGGGTTGGCCTTCTTGATCGCCGGGTCTGACCAGTTGGTGATCTGCTTGAGATAGATCTTGGCGAGGATCGATCCGGTGACGTTGAGCTTCTTGCCCACGCCGTCGATGTGGTAGCCGACCCCGGTGGCCGACAGGGCCCATGGGATCTGGACGCAGCCGCTGCAGCCCGCAGCCTGCGTCGGCGACAGCGGGGCATCGGATGCCCCGAAGTCGACGAGGCCCTGGCTGATGTCCGTGATGCCGGTACCGGAACCGACCGCCTGGTAGTTGACGGTGTTGCCCGTCCGGTTCTGGAAGGCGGACGCCCACGCGGCCTCGAGCGGCGCGACCAGGGTCGAACCCGCTCCGTTGAGGGTGCCGCTGGCGGCCGATGCGCTGGCGGTCATTCCCGCCGAGGCGCTGAGCGCCAGCGCGGCGGCGGTGACGCCCATCAGCTTCCTGCGTCTAAAGGCGAAGCCTTTCAAGTGAGGCCCTTTCGATTGGGAGACAGAGCGCCCGGCGGGCCGACCGACCTTCCGAGCAGCGTTAGCATGGGCGCCCGGCGGACCCCGCTTGTTGCCGCGTCGTTATCAACTTTTGTCGATGTTGTGACGACGCCCTCGGGGGGTCATGACGCGTCTCTAGGCTGCCGCGGGATGTCAACCCGAGCAGGTCAGTCCCGCGGGGGCGCGCGAGCGTGGCGGTCCCTGCTCCCCTCCCGGGAGGCCAGCATCGGCGACGCGGTCCTGCGCGGCCTGTGCGCGCTCGCCGGCCTGCTCGCCGCCCTGATCCTCATCGATATCGCCTATCAGGTGATCGAGGGGGCCCGGCCGGCGATCGCCCGCTTCGGCCTCGGCTTCCTCGGGCACGTCACATGGGCGCCGAACTTCGGCCACTTCGGAGCGGCGGTGATGCTCTACGGGACCGCGGTGACGGCGATCATCGCGCTCGTCATCGCCACCCCGGTGGCGATCGCCATCGCCATCTACCTCAGCATGCTGGCGCCCCACCCGGTCCGCGCCGTCGTCGGGCCGCTGGTGGAGATGCTGGCCGCCATCCCCAGCGTGATCCTCGGTTTCTGGGGGATCATCGTGCTCGCGCCGTTCATGCACGCGCACATCGAGCCGGCTCTGCACGACCTGCTCGGCTTCACCGGCGTCTTCGGCGCGCCGCAGGCGACGGGGCTGAGCCTGTTCACCGCCGGGGTGATCCTCACCGTGATGGTCGTCCCGATCATCGCATCGCTCAGCCGCGATCTGTTCCTCACCGTCCCGCGCGAGCTGACCGAGGGCGCCGAGGCCCTGGGCGCCACCCGCTGGGAGGTGATCCGCGGCGTCATCCTGCCCTCGACCTTCTCGGGAGTGATCGCCGCGATCATGCTCGGCCTCGGCCGCGCCCTCGGGGAGGCGATCGCGGTGGCCAGCGTGATCGGCGCCGGCAACGTCCTGCACGCCAACCTCTTTGACACCGGCAACACCGCGGCCGCGCGGATCGCGCTGGAGATCACCTTCATCTCCACCAAGCTGCAGGCGGCCTCGCTGTTCTACCTCGCGCTCATCCTGCTCGTCATCGGCGTCGTCACCAACCTGCTCGCACGGGCGATCGCCAGCCGCTTCGATGTCCACCGCTCCGTTGTCTGACACGGCCCTCTTCGATCCGGGCACCCCACTGGGGCCCTCGGGCAACCTGCGGCGCCGGCTCGTCGTCAGCCGGGTGGTCGAGGGTCTGGCGACGCTGTCGGCGGCGATCGCCGTCATCGCGCTCGGTCTCGTCGTCTACACGGTGGTCGCGCGGGGCGCGGGCGCCCTCAGCCTCGACTTCCTGATCAAGGACCCGCCGCCGGCCGGCCCGGGCGGCGGGATCCGCTCGGCGCTCATCGGCACCGCGCTCATCGTGGCGATCGCCGCGGCCATGGCAGCGCCGCTGGGCGTGCTGACCGCCATCTACCTGGTCGAGTTCTCGAGCCCGCGATCACGCTCCGGCCGGACGCTGCGGCTGCTCCTCGATCTCATGCAGGGCCTGCCGACGGTCGTCGTCGGGCTGTTCGCCTTCGGGCTGCTGGTCAAGCCCGAGCATGCCGACTCCGGCTTTGCCGGCTCAGTCGCGCTGGCGATCGTCATGCTCCCGCTCATCGCGCGCTCCAGCCAGGAGGTGCTCCTGCTCGTGCCGCGCAGCCTGCGGGAGGCCGCCGACGCGCTCGGGGTCGATCGCTGGCGGGCGATCCTCACCATCGTGCTGCCGACCGCACTGAGCGGCATCGTCACCAGCACGATCCTCGCGGTGGCGCGCGCCGCCGGCGAGACGGCGCCGCTGCTCATCGTCGACAGCACCTTCGCCCCCGGGCTGACCTTCCAGGTCTTCCATCACGCGGTGCCGAACATCCCGGTGCTCATCTTCACCGCCGCCGAGGCCGCGGACCCCAACGGCTTCACGCGCGCCTGGGGTGCCGCCCTCGTGCTGCTCGCCCTCATCCTGCTCGCCAACGTGGGGGCACGCGTCTTTTTCGACGCGACAGCGTGCGAGGATGGGACTGTGAGCGCCAGCGAGCCCGGCCCGCCGACCCGGCCGCGGTTGCGCATCCAGGAGCGTCCGGTGGCGCCGGCGCCCCCGTTCGCCCGCCCGGCGGCTGCCACCTCGAGCGGACGCACTGAGATCGGCCGAGCGCCCGTCTTCGACATCAAGGACATGTCCGTCCACTACGGCGCCAAGCGAGCCCTCGACTGGACGACGATGAAGATCGAACGCAACCTCGTCACCGCGGTCATCGGTCCGTCGGGATGCGGCAAGTCGACCTTCATCCGCAGCCTCAACCGCATGAACGACTCGATCCCCGGCTTCGCGCTCGGCGGACAGGTCCTCTACCACGGCCACGACGTCTACGCCCGGGCCACCAATCGCGTCGAGGTCCGCCGGCGCATCGGCATGGTCTTCCAGAAGCCCAACCCCTTCCCGAAGTCGATCTACGACAACGTCGCCTGGGCCCCGCGCAACCTCGGGCTCAAGAGCGGCCTCGACGAGCGCGTGGAGCGCGCGCTGCGCTCCGCGGCCCTGTGGGACGAGGTCAAGGACCGCCTCAAGGTGTCGGCGCTCAGCCTCTCCGGCGGCCAGCAGCAGCGGCTGTGCATCGCCCGCGCGGTCGCCGTAGAGCCCGACGTGCTGCTGCTCGACGAGCCGGCCTCGGCGCTGGACCCGATCGCCACCGCCTCGATCGAGGATCTCATCCACACCCTCAAGCACCGCTACACGATCGTCATCGTCACCCACAACATGCAGCAGGCGGCCCGCGTCGCCGACCGGACGGCGTTCTTCTCCCTGGACGCCCAGGAGCGGGTGGGGACGCTCATCGAGTACGACGACACCTCCACGATCTTCTCCAGCCCGGCCGACACGCGGACGCGCGACTACGTCACCGGCCGCGTTCGGCTAGGGGCGGCGAGGCCCGCGAGGCGCGCGGCCGCTACGCGCGGACGATGGTGTCCGGCGCGACCTGCGCCAGCAGCGGCTGGCCACACTGCCAGCAGTAGGAGGCGCCCGTGCTGTGGGGCGAGCCGCAGTTGGCGCACGCCCCGGCGGTGCCCGTCTCCTCGAGGCGCAGGATCCGTTCGATCTCACCCAGCTCGGCATCGGCGTCCTGCAGCGCCGCCGCCCGCTTGACGATGACGTCGACGCGGATCTCGTCGCGCACCGCCATCTCGTAGACGAGGCCACCGAGGTCCCATTGCAGCTCGGCGACCCGGGCGGTCAGCTGGTCACGGCGACGCTTGAGATCGAAGGTGCGGTCGTCCGCGAGCTTCGTCTTGGAGGTGAGCGGCGGGGCCGCGGCGATCGCCGGCCCGGCGGTCTTGTCCTTGCTGCCGGCGAACATCACTGGCCGAAGAACGAGCCGTCGAAGTGACCGGTCTTGTTGTAGCCGGGGCCGTGGCCGGTCTGGCCGACGGTCACCGTCGCCGGCGGGAGGTTCTTGTTGCTGGCCCCCAGCACCTTGCTGGCGGCGTCGGAGGCCTTGGCCGCCTGGGCCGCCGTCGGCTTGTTCGCGCTGGCGGTCTTGGCGGACTTGGAGGTGTGCTTGGACCCGCCCTTCTTGGACTTGGCGCTCCCGGCACTGGCGGCGGTCGTGCCGGTGCCCGCGCCGTCGTTGACGTGGATGACGGTCGGCGCGGATGACTGGACGGTCCTGGCCGGAGCGCTGTCGGCGCTGTTGCGACCGATGAGCACGCCGACGCCCATCGCCAGCAGCAGCGTTCCCACCCCGGCCACGATCGTCGTCCCCGCCGAGGCGCGCGGCGTGCGCGGGGGCGATGACGCGGCGACGGCGAGCACCTCGGCGGGCGCGGCCGCCCCGGCCGGCGCGGCTCCTGATGCGGGCAGGGCAAACCGGGCCTGGCCGCGGCGCTCGCCGCAGTTGACGCAGTAGCGCTGGTCGGCGGACATGACCGTCCTGCAGGCGACGCAGCGGTCGCTCGTGCCGGCGGCGATCAGGGGCGCGGTGGGCGCCTCGCGGGGACCGGGCGCAGGGGCTTCGGGGAGCATCTCGGGAGTGGGTTCGGCCATGTGCCGCAGCTAGACTAAGCGGGCTGGGGCATCTGCTTGTGACCACTCTGTGACCGGCGCGATCGGGTTGCGAGATGGTCACAACTCTCGCGCCGTGCGGGGAGACACTTGGGGGTTGTCATGGACGCGCGCCCGAGTCGCTGCGCCGATTGCGCCAGCCCTCTGGCCCACGATCAGCGCTACTGCCTGCACTGCGGAGCCCGCCGTGGCCCGCTGCCGGCGCGCATCGGGCTGACGATCGGTCAGATCCTCGAGCGCGGTCGCCCGCTGCCGCGCAATGGCGCCGAACTGGCGCCGGTGGTGGCCGGGCCGGTGGGTGAGGGAGACCGCGCTGACAACCTCGTCGGCGCCGCCCGCTCGGCGGCGGTGGCGATCCTCTTGATGATCGCCTTCGGGTGTGTCGTCGGTTCGCTGACCCGAGCCCGGCGGCGTCGAGAGCCTCGCGCGGGCGATCGTGGTCGCGGTGTCGCCCTCGCGGGCAGCGCCGGTGCGCTCGTCATCGACCGCGGCCGACGCCTCAGGCGGCGGGGACTCCTCGGACGGTGGCCGGGCGGCGGCCGCCACCTCACCGGCCGCCGCGACGCCCGCCGCGGCGGTGCCCCAGCAGACGGTGACGGTCCCCGCCGAGACGACCCCCGCGGCCGGCGACACCACACCCACGACGCCCTCCTCGCCCACGAGCCTCCTCGGTCTGCCACCGGTCAAGCACGTGTGGCTGATCGTCCTCTCCCAGCAGGGCTACAACCAGGCGTTCGCCACCTCCACGGGTCACCCCTATCTCTCGACGACGCTGCGCCGGCAGGGCGAGCTGCTGGCCGACTACTACGGGGTCGCCGGCTCCCCGCTGGCCAACGAGGTGGCGCTGCTCAGCGGCCAGGGGCCGACGCCGCAGACGATCGCCGGCTGTCCCGAGTTCGACGACATCACGCCCGGCACGCTGGGGAAGTTCAACCAGGCCCGGGGAACGGGGTGCCTGTACCCGGAGTCGGCGGAGACGCTGCCCGACCAGCTCGCCCAGGCGGGGCTGAGCTGGCGCGCCTACGTCGACGGGATCGGCGAGACGTTGCCGACCCCGGCGACCTTCGACGACTGCGTCCACGCCGACGACGACCACCACGACGGGGGCGGCCAGCCCACCACGACGCCGACCGACCACCACCACGACGACGAGCGGCCTCACCGTCCCCGGCGTCGATCCCGACCACAGCTGTCCGCACCCCCCGTTCAACGCCCCCGACCTCTACCAGTCGGCCACCCCGGACGCCCCGTACGCCACTTGGCGCAACCCCCTGGTCTATTTCCGCTCCGTGCTCATCGGCGGGCGCTGCGCGAGCGACGACGTTCCCATGGCCCGCCTTGCCACTGACCTCAAGAGTCGCCGGGAGCACACCCTCCTTCTCCTACATCTCCCCCGGCCCCTGCCGCGACGGCAGCGATCAGCCCTGCGCCGCCGGCGCTCCCGCCGGCCTGCCCGCGGCCGACCGCTTCCTCAAGACGGTCGTGCCGGAGATCGAGCGCTCGGCCGCCTACAAGCAGGACGGGCTGATCGCCATCACCTTCGACGGCGCCCCGGCGCGCGGGCCCGGCGCCGACATCACGAGCTGCTGCGACCAGCCGGTGTTCCCCAATCTGCCCGCAGCCCGCCACCACGAGCACCAGCACGTCCGCCAGCGCGACGACGACGACCACCACCACCGCTCCGGCGCCGGGCAGCACGACGACCGGGACGACCACCGGGACGGCGACCTGCTCGCCGGGCGACGACACGACGACCACGACACCGACGAGCTCGACGACCACGACGCCGACGCGGCCTCGACGACCTACGACCGACGACGATCGCCCCGGATGCCTGTCCCCCGGCCCTGCCGCCCGGCACCAATCCCGGCGGGGGACAGGTCGGCCTGCTGCTCATCTCCCGCTACGTCACGCCCAACTCGCTCGACCAGGTCGACACCTTCAACCACTACTCACTGCTGAAGTCGATCGAGGACCTGTTCGCGCTGCGGCCGCTGGGTTACGCTCGCGACTCCGCCCTGCCCGTGTTCGACGCGGCCATCTTCAACGCCGCCAAACCGTGAAGCGCCCCGGACCGTCGTCACATCGAGTTATCACAGAGGTCACCAGATGTTCACGGACCTGGGTGCCACGATCGCAAGACTGCTGCGCTGCATTGGTTCATCCCCCTTCAGACCAGGAGACAGCGTGAAGCGCATCTACCTCGTAGGCGCTGCCATGGCAGCCCTGCTCATCGCCGGGATCGTGACCGCGCCGGCTCTGGCGAGGCCCGCGGCGAAGAAGCCGGCGACCGTCGTCAAGAAGACGGTCACCAAGCTGGTCGCGGTCAAGACGGACGTCACCTGCGCCCTCAAGCTGGTGACGCAGGTTCCCGCCAACGACGTCAGCGTCACCCAGGGAGCCGAGTCCGGCACCCAGTACGGCCGCGCGGGCTGCGGCAAGCCCCTGTTCTCCGGCGTCGAGGAGAACGCGTTCACGCAGGACGAGGCCGGCGACCTGCAGGGCAAGTACCAGCAGTGGTTCAACGCCGGCTCGATCTTCGGCGAGTACACCCTGACCGCTGAGGACTCCGGTCCGCCGACCACCACCTCGTTCACCAGCGCCGCCTACACCGGCACGGTGACCGTCACCAACGGCACCGGCCTGTACAAGAAGGCCGTCGGCACCGGCACCCTCGCCTGCTCGACCACGGACCTGGCCCACTACACCTGCACGGAGAAGCTCAAGCTCGTCCAGCAGGTGCTGACCACGGTCACCACCACGACCAAGAAGAAGACGAAGAAGTAGCGGCCGGCGCAACTCTGGGAAGGTTGCGCGGCCTCAGGGCGCACAACCTTCCCAGAGTCACGGCGGGGGTCAGTCGCGGCGGCCGCGGCCGTAGAACAGCTTGAGGAAGCTGCGCAGCAGCAGCGTCTGGCGCGCCTTGTAGGGGAACATGAACGGCTCGCGCTTCAGGGCGCGGCGGGTGACCAGCAGGGACTGGGTCTTGGTGTACTTGCGGATGCCGCTGGAGCCGTGGCGCGAGCCGATGCCGCTCGTCTTCCAGCCACCCATCGGCAGATTCAGAGCGGTGTAGTTGACCTGAGCGTCGTTGACGCACACCACGCCCGCCTCGATGCGGCGGGCCAGCGCCTCGCCGCGGTCGACGTCGCCCGTCCACACGCTGGCCTGCAGGCCGTACTCGGAGTCGTTGGCCAGCCGGACGCCCTCCTCGGCGTCGGCGATCTTCATGATCGGCAGCGTCGGGCCGAAGGTCTCCTCGCGCATGCACTTCATGGTGTGGTCGACGTCGACCAGCACCGTCGGCTCGTAGAAGCGCCCGTGGTCAGAGCTGCCGTGTCCGCCGGTGAGCACGCGGGCGCCCTTGGCCACGGCGTCGCGGACGTGCTCGTCGACGATCTCGAGCTGGGGCGGGAAGATGACCGCTCCGACGTCGACGGTGCCGACGGCGGTGGGCTCGCCCTGGCGCAGCCCCTTGACGGTCTCCGTCACCTTGGCGACGAACTCGTCGTAGATGGGCGCCTCGACGTAGCAGCGCTCCACGGAGATGCACACCTGGCCGGCGTTGTTCATCGACCAGTAGGCGGCGGCGTTGGCCGCCCGGTCGACGTTGGCGTCGGCGCAGACGATCATCGGGTCCTTGCCACCGAGCTCCAGGTAGCAGGGGACGAGCGCCTCGGCGGCGGCCTTCATGACCGCCTTGCCGGTGCGGCTGGAGCCGGTGAACATGACGCAGTCGACCCGGGCGATCAGCTCGGCGCCGGTCGAGCCGTCCCCGGTGGCCACCTGGAAGACGTCCTGCGGCAGACCGCACTCCCGCAGCATCTCGGCCATCAGCAGCGCGCTCAGCGGCGTCACCTCGGAGGGCTTCAGGACGACGGCGTTGCCGGCCATCAGGGCCGGGATGCAGTCGCCGAACGAGTTGACGATCGGGAAGTTCCACGGCCCGATGACGCCCACCACCCCCATGGGGACGTAGCGGATGACGAGCTTCTTGCCGATCGCCACCGGGTTGTTCCACGAGGGCACCCGCTCGTCGGCGAGATACCGAGAGGCCTGCTTGGCCCAGAAACCGAGCGCCGAGGCGGTGTAGCCGAAGTCCGTCAGCTGGGCGTCCTCGTAGGTCTTGCCGGTCTCGGCGACCACCTGATCGAGGACCCGGTCGGCGTTGTCGAAGAACCACTTCTGGGCGCGGCGCATGATCCGGGCCCGTCCCTCGAAACCAATCGCCTCCCACTGCGGCTGGGCCTCGCGGGCGCGGGCCACCATCGCGGCGATCTCGTCGCCGCCCTGGATCGGGATGCTGGCGATGACCTGCCCGGTGGCCGGGTTCTCGACCGCGATCGTGCCGGGCTGCCCGTTCTGGGTGTGGGCGGGAATCCGCTCGTCGACGCTCGCCATGGCGCTAGGCGGGGTCGAGCTCGATCGACTCGATCGCCGGCGGATCCGTCGGGCGGTCGTTGCGTCCGGTGGGCGTGGACTCGATCGCGTCGACGGCGTCCATCCCGGCGGTCACCTGGCCGAACACGGTGTGCTTGCCGTCCAGCCAGGGAGCGCTGTCGATGGTCACGATGAAGAACTGCGATCCGTTGGTGTTGGGGCCGGCGTTGGCCATGGCCAGCGCGCCGCGCACGACCTTGTGGTGGTTGAACTCGTCCTCGAAGGTGTAGCCGGGGCCGCCGCTGCCGGTGCCGTCCGGGTCCCCGCCCTGGATCATGAAGTCCGGGATGACCCGGTGGAAGATGATGCCGTCGTAGAAGCCGTCGGCGGCCAGCTTGCGGAAGTTCTCAACCGTCTTGGGCGCGTCGTCGTCGAAGAGCTCGATGGCGATCGTGCCCGCGGTGGTGTTCATGTTGGCTGTGCTCATGGGCCTGACACTACTGAGAGCCCACCGCAACGGACCCCACCCCGGCCCCAGCGCCCCGAACGGTCCGGCGCCCCGGGCGGATCATCCGCACCGCCCGGGGACATGCCGGAGTCCGCGTCAGCTGTTGCTGGCGGTCTGGACCGCGTTGACCGCCGAGGTTGCCACCGTGGCGGGCAGCGTCCCGGCGTCCGGCGTGGCCGAGCAGGACACGGCGGCCGTTCCGGCCGGACCGGCGAGCTGCAGCGGGATCGAGGACGACGTGGTGCCCGTGCTCGTACCGGTGACGATCGTCGTCGAGCGCGTCGTCGTGTTGGTGCCGACGGTCAGCGTGCAGCTGACGGTCACGCGCTGGTTGGTGCCGCTGCCGGTGATGGTGGCCGTCGGGTTGGCGAAGGCCAGGTACGTCGGCCCGGACGGCAGGTTGACGGAGGTCACCGGCGTCGCGGTGGCGCTCAGGGTCGCCGAGTTGCTGGTGGTGCCGAACTCGGCGGGCAGCGCCGTGTTGCAGGTCACCTTGCCGGTCGAGTCGATCGCACCGATGCCCTGGCCGCTGCCGCAGGTCCCCTTGACGCGGGCCTGCAGCTGGTTGGTGTTGGCCCGCACGATGCCGACGGCGCCGGGCATGATCTTCTTGAACGTGACCGCGCTGTCCTTGACCTTGGAGTTGGTGACCGCGCCGTTGCGCAGCTGAGCGGTCCCGACGCTGTTGTTGGGCAGCTGGGTGGCGGCGTAGCCGACGCCGCCGAGAGACAGGAACAGCGCCACCAACGACACCGCCATGGCGGGCGATGGGCGCCGTGAGACGAGGGATGTGAGCTTCAAGGGATGACCTCCCTGGGTTGGGGTGACCCGCGTTCGGATCGTTTGCACACCTAGACAAACGCGCCGGGTCGCCGGAAGTCGCGGCGGCCGTCAGCTCGCTGACGCCAAGTTGACGCCGATGCAAGCCGTCTTGCGGGCGGGCGGCCGCCCGTCAGGCGCGCGCGAGCTCGAGACGGAGCGTGTGGCCGCGAACCTCGGTGCCGCCGGTCTCCTCGACGACCCGCTGGGCGTCGGCGGCGGGCACCTCGACGAACGCGAAGCGCTCGAGCATCCGGATGTTGCGCACGGACTCGCCGTCGAGCGAGGTGGCCGAGGTGATGGCGTGGATGATGTCGGAGGGCTCGAGGCCGGCGGCCCGTCCACCGGAGACGATGACCTTGCTGGCCGGACCGTCGCCGTTGGCCGACACGCGGGGCTTGGAGTGACGCCGCGGCTTGGGCGTGACCGGCAGCGGGGCGACCTTGGCGTCCTTGACCCAGGGAGCCAGCTTGACGCCCGCGTGGTTCTCGATCGCCTCGATGTCACGGGCCTGGCGGGGCTCGTAGAAGGTGATCGCCCGCCCGCTGCGGCCCACCCGGCCGGTGCGGCCGATGCGGTGCACGTAGACGTCGGGCGAGACGGGCACGTCGTAGTTGATGACGTGCGAGATCCCGGAGATGTCCAGGCCGCGGGAGGCCACGTCGGTGGCCACCAGCAGGGGGACGCTGCCGCCCTTGAAGGAGATCATCACTCCGTCGCGGGCGCCCTGGGTCATGTCGCCATGGAGCGCGCGGACGTTCATGCCCCGGTCGCGCAGCGTGCGGAACAGCTGATCGGCGCGGATCTTGGTGCGCACGAAGATGAGCGCCTGGTCGGGCCGCTCGGCCTCGAGCACGTTGATCAGGGCCTCGGTCTTGTCCCGGGCGCCGACCTCGAGGGCGAACTGCTCGACGGTGTCGACGGTCAGCGTGTCCGTCTTGACCTTGACGATCACCGGGTCGTAGAGGTACTGGTCGGCCAGCCGGCGGATCTCCGGCGGCATGGTGGCCGAGAAGAGGGCGGTCTGGCGGCTGGAGGGGGTCAGCGAGAGGATCCGCTCGACATCCTCGAGGAAGCCGAGATCGAGCATCTCGTCAGCCTCGTCGAGGACGACGAACCGGCATCCGTGGAGCATCAGCGAGTGGCGGCTGATGAGGTCCTTGACGCGGCCGACGGTGCCGACCACCACCTGGCCACCGGCGCGCAGCTGCGCCTGCTGGCTGCGGATGGGAGCGCCGCCGAAGACCGCCACCACGTCGACGCCCTTGCGCTCGCCGTAGGCCCGCAGGGCCTGGGTGACCTGGATGCAGAGCTCGCGGGTGGGGGTCAGCACGAGTCCCTGGACGTCGCCGTCGGCGGGATCGACGTACTGGAGCATCGGCAGCCCGAAGGCCGCCGTCTTGCCCGAGCCGGTCTGAGCCTGGCCGATGACGTCGAGGCCCTCGAGCAGCGGGGGGATGCCCTGCTCCTGGATCGGGCTGGGCGACTCATAGCCGACATCGCGCAGAGCATCAAGCAGCGCGGGCTCCAACCCGAGATCGGCAAAGGTCGCCATGTCACACGCACGATAGCCGCAGGGGCCGCCGGTCGCGGTGCGGTCACCGGAGAAGAGCGGCTCTTGACAAGGATCCTTCGGCTCCTAATCTTTAGGCACCGCACCAACGACCCGATCGCCCTCCCATGAGCACAGCTGAGACCTCGGACAGCGACCGCATCGACGCCTTCGTCTGGCGCATCAGCGCCGTGGTGATCGTCGGCTCGATCATGTCGATCCTCGACACGACGATCGTCAACGTCGCCCTGGACACCCTCGGCCGGGAGCTGCACGCCACGATCGCCAACATCCAGTGGGTCGTCACCGGCTACATGCTCGCCCTGGCCGCCGTCATCCCGGTCACCGGCTGGGCGGCCCGGCGCTTCGGCGCCAAACCCGTCTACATCCTCTCGCTCGTCCTCTTCGTCGCCGGATCGGCGTTGTGCGGCCTGGCCACCTCGGCGACGGAGCTGATCGCCTTCCGCGTCCTGCAGGGCATCGGTGGGGGGATGATCCTGCCGGTCGGCCAGCTGATGATGGCCCAGGCCGCCGGTCCCAAGCGGATGGGCCGCGTGATGAGCATCGTCGCCGTCCCCGCGATGCTGGCCCCGATCCTCGGTCCGACGCTTGGCGGGCTGATCCTCGACAACACGACCTGGCGCTGGATCTTCTACGTCAACCTGCCGATCGGGCTGATCGCCGTGGTGGCCGCCCTGCGCGTGCTGCCGACCGTCGCCCGCCAGCGGACGGAGAGCCTGGACTACCTCGGGCTGGCGCTGATGGCCACCGGCCTGCCGCTGGTCACCTACGGGCTGGCCGAGATCGGCAGCACCGGCGGCTTCACCTCGGTCAAGGTGATCGTCCCGATCGTGGCCGGCCTGGCGCTGGTGGCGGCCTTCGTCGGCCACGCCCTGCGGGTCCCGCGGCCGCTGCTCAACGTGCGGCTGTACCGCAAGCCGACCTTCTCCTCGGCCTCGATCACGATGTTCTTCGTCGGCGCCGCCCTGTTCGGCGGCATGATCCTGCTGCCGCTCTACTGGCAGACGGTCCGCCACGAGGATGTCGTCGTCACCGGCCTGCTGACCGCTCCGCAGGGGCTGGGGGCCGCGCTGGTCATGCCCCTCTCGGGCCGGCTGACGGACCGCTTCGGCGGCGGCCCGCTCGCCCTCTTCGGGGTGATCGTCTGCGCGGCGGCCACGATCCCCTTCGGGCTGATCGGCGCCCACACCTCGATCGTGTGGCTGTGCGGGGCGATGCTCGCCCGCGGCGTCGGCATCGGCTTTGCCTTCATGCCCGCGATGGCGGCCGCCTTCGCGGCCCTGGACCGCTCCGAGCTCTCAGACGCCACGCCGCAGCTCAACGTCCTGCAGCGCGTCGGGGGGTCGATCGGCACCGCCGTGCTGGCGGTCGTGCTGCAGCGCGCGCTGGCCGGCGCCCACAGCCTCGGTGACGCCGCCTCCGCCTACGGAACCGCCTTCTGGGCGGCCGCCGCGCTGACGGCGCTGGCGATCGTGCCGTGCATCGTGCTCATGCGGGCCGAGCGAGCGGCCCGGCGGGCCAAGGCCCTCGCCGACGGCGTGTCGGCCGAGGCGATGGCCGAGGCGATCGCCGCATGACCGCCGGCGTCACCGCAGCGCACGGAGCGGGAGGCGGCGGCCGAACTGGGCGCGGCCTTCAAGGGGATGCTGGCGCGCGGTGCGGCGGATGCGCGGCCGCGAGACCCGTGGCGACGGCGGCCTCTCCGACGCCCAGTACGGGCTGCTGTTCGGCCTGCGCGGCCACACTGAGCTCTCGTCCGGCGAGCTGGCCACCCTCGCCGGCGTCTCCCCGGCGACCGTCACCCAGATGCTCGAGGGCCTCGAGGGCGCCGGCCTGGTCCGCCGCGAGCGCTCCGCGCGCGACCGGCGCGTCGTGCTGACCTCCCTGACGGAGCGAGGGCAGGCCCTGCTGGAGGAGCGCCACGCCCGCATCGCCCCCCGCTGGCACGCGGCACTGGCGCAGTACTCCGACGACGAGCTGCGCACCGCCGCGGCGGTGATGAACAGCCTGCGCACCGTCTTTGACGAGCAGGCGCCCCGCTGAGCTAGCTGCTACTGAGCCTCGACGATCCCGTCGAGGTGCTGCGTGTCGCGCTTGGCGTCGCGCACTCCGAAGGTGATCGCATCGGCAGCCGACGCCTCGGCGAAGTGCACGGTGGCGGGCAGGAGGATGGGCCGCTTGAACGCCACCTCCACGGTGAAGCGCGGCGGCAGCTCGCTGTCCAGCGCCGCCAGGCAGCGGGCCTTGGTCCACATCCCATGGGCGATCGCCGAGGAGAAGCCGAACAACCGGGCGGTCAGCGGATGGACATGGATCGGGTTCAGGTCGCCGGAGACTGAGCCATAGCGGCGCCCCAGGTCTCCGGGGAGCTTCCAGGTCGCGGCGGCGGGCAAGGCGGCGGTGCTCGGCGGCGCGGGCGGCGGATCGACGGAGTCATCCGAGCGGCCGCGCGCGAGGTTCGTCGACGCCTCCTGCCACACCAGCTCGCTGCCCACGTGCACCTCGGTGCGGATCATGAACTGCTGTCCGCGGGGATGGGGGTAGATGGGCGTCGCCCACACGCGCAGCGAGAAGCGCTCGCCGGCATCGAGCGGCCGGTGCTGCTCGATCCGGTTGGCGATGTGGACGAGGCCGATCGCCGGCAGCGGGAACGATCCGGACGTCATCAGCGACAGGTGCAGCGGGAAGGCCAGCATGTGCAGGTAGGTGGGCGGCAGCGTGTCCGACAGCCGGAAGCCGCAGACCCGGTCATAGGCGGCCAGGCGGTCGCGGTCGATGACCTGATCAGTCAGGGTCAGGGCGCCCTCGGGCACCTCACCGCCCCCGCCACCGATCCACGGCAGCCGCGAGGCCCCCGGGACCAGCGAGGCGCCGGCTCGGGCGAACAGCGGCAGCATCGACGGCGCGCCGCTGAGCTGACGGTCGGCCATCGCCGTCAAGCCCCGATCAGGGACTGGCCGCAGACGCGCACGATGTTGCCGTTGACCCCGCTCGATCCGGGGCCGGCAAACCAGGCGACGGTCTCGGCGACGTCGACCGGCAGGCCTCCCTGGGAGACGCTGTTCATCCGCCGTCCCGCCTCGCGCAGGGCGAAGGGCATCGCCGCCGTCATCTGGGTCTCGATGAACCCCGGAGCCACCGCGTTGACGGTGATGCCCCGTTTGGCGAGCGTGGGCGCCCCCGTCTGCACCATGCCGATCACGCCCGCCTTGGAGGTCGAGTAGTTCGTCTGCCCGGCGTTGCCGGCGATCCCGCTGATCGAGGAGACGCCGACGACCCGGCCGTTGGAGCGGATCAGCTCGCGGCTCAGCAGCTCGTCGTTGATCCGCTGCGGCGCCGTCAGGTTGATCGCCATCAGCCCGCTCCACTGCTCCGTGGTCATCCGCCCGAGCGTCTTGTCACGGGTGACCCCGGCGTTGTGGACGACGATGTCGACGCCGCCATGCGCCTCGGCGAGGCGGTCGGCGATGGTCGCCGGCGCGTCGGCGTCCGTGATGTCGGCGGTGATGGTGGAGCCCCCGAGGGCGGTGGTCACGGCGGCGAGATCCTCGGCCATGGGCGCGATATCGAGGCCCACCACGTGGGCGCCGTCGCGGGCGAGCACCTCGGCGATGGCCGCTCCGATGCCGCGGGCGGCGCCGGTGACGAGGGCGACCTTTCCGGTCAGCGGGGACTCCCAGTCAAACGAGCCCGGGGCAGCGACGCGCTTGCCGATGCGCACGACCTGGCCGGACACGAACGCCGAGCGCGGCGAGAGGAAGAAGCGCAGCGTCGACTCGAGCTGGCTCTCGGCCTTGGGGGCGACGTAGATGAGCTGCGCGGTGGCGCCCTTCTTGACCTCCTTGCCGATCGCGCGCACGAGCCCCTCGAGCGCGCGCTGGGCGATCGCCGCCGCCGGCTCGGAGCAGTTCTCCGGGGGGGTGCCGAGCACGATGACGCGCCCCGAGCTCATCACGCGGCGGATCGCCGGGTGCAGAAAGGCGTAGGCCTCGACGAGCTCGTCGCTGGAGGCGATGCCGGTGGCGTCGAGCACGAGCGCCTTGAAGCGCTGCTCGGGCGGAGCGGCGTCGGGATTGAAGATCCCCGCGCGCAGGTTGGCCGCCGCGGCCGCGGTGCGCAGGGCGTCGTCCATGGGGGTCAGCGTCTCGGCGTCGATCGCCGCCAGGATCCGCGTCAGCTCGGCTCTGAGGCGCGCGGGGCCCGGCGCCCCGAGGAGCACGGGCCCGGTGATGACCGGCTGACCGGGCCGGAAGCGCTCGAGCACCGGCGGGGCCGGCAGCCCCACCTGCTTGGTGACGAGCTTGCCGATCGGGGTGTTGACGAGCTGCTGGTAGCGGTCAGTCATCGATGCTCGGTGCCTCCATGATCGCGGTGACGCCCAGACCGCCGGCAGCGCACACGGAGATGACGCCGGTGGCGCCGGGCTTCTCGGACAGGGTCTTGCTGAGGCTGGCGACGATCCGCCCGCCGGTGGCGCCGAAGGGGTGACCGGCGCCCAGCGAGCCGCCGTGGACGTTGAGTCGGCCGGTGTCGATCGCGCCCAGCGGCGCGTCGAGCCCCAGGCGCTCGGAGCAGAACACCGGGTCCTCCCAGGCCTTGAGCGTTGACAGGACCTGGGCGGCGAAGGCCTCGTGGATCTCGTAGTAATCGAAGTCCTGCAGCCGCTTGCCGGCGCGAGCGAGCATCTTGGGCATCGCGTAGGCGGGCGCCATCAGCAGACCTTCGCGCTCGTGGACGTGATCGACTGCCGCCGTCTGGGCGGTGGTGAAGTACGCCTGCACGGGGATGTCGTGGGCGCGCGCCCACTCCTCGGAGGCCAGCAGGACGGTCGAGGCGCCGTCGGAGAGCGGCGTCGAGTTGCCGGCGGTCATCGTCCCCTCGGGCCCGCCGAAGACCGGCTTGAGCTTGGCCAGCTTCTCGACGCTCGAGTCGGGGCGGAGGTTCTGATCGCGCTCCAGACCCAGGAACGGCACGACCAGGTCGTCCATCCAGCCGGTGTCGTAGGCGGCGGCCAGCTTGCGGTGGCTGGCGGCGGTCAGCTCATCCTGAGCCTCGCGTTCGATCCCCCAGTCACGGGCCATGACCGCGGTGTGCTCGCCCATCGACATCCCGGTGCGGGGCTCGGCGTTGCGCGGGATCTCCGGGACGAGCTGGCCGGGCCGCAGCCGCGCCAGGAGCTTCAGGCGCCCCGCGTTGGACTTCGTGCGGTTGAGCTCGAGCAGCAGTTCGCGCAGGTCCTCGTTGAGTGCCAGCGGCGCGTCGGAGGTGGTGTCGACGCCGCCGGCGATGCCGCAGTCGATCTGACCGAGGGCGATCTTGTTGGCCACCAGGATCGTCGCCTCAAGACCGGTGCCGCACGCCTGCTGGACGTCATAGGCGGGGGTCTCGGGGAGCCAGGCGGGAGCCGAGCACGGACTCCCGGGTGAGATTGAAGTCGCGGCTGTGCTTGAGGACGGCGCCGGCGGCGACCTCGCCGACCGTCTCGCCGTCGAGGGCGAACTTGGTGACCAGCGCGTCGAGCGTCGCGGTCAGCATGTCCTGATTGGAGGCCTGGGCGTAAGGGCCGTTCTGGCGCGCGAAGGGAATCCGGCTGCCGCCCAGGACAGCCACCCGGCGCAGGTTTCCGTTCTCCATAGTTACACCACCGTAGCTTAAGTCCGGCGGTGGTGGCTCAGGGTCAGTCGCGGTGCGCCGTCTTGGTGGTGAACGCGCCGCCGGCGGTCGCCCGGCGCACCACCGCGGGGAGCAGCATCCGGGCCACCGCGACCAACCGGTAGGGCCGCGGGGTGTAGCGCTCCGCTCGCCCGCCGGGCCCCGCATCGAGGATCGCGTCGGCCACCGTCTCGGGACGGGCGACGGCGAAGCCGGGGAGCTCCGAGGCCGGGAAGCCCTCGGTGGCGACGAAGCCGGGCAGCACCAGGCCGACGTGGACCCCGTGGGCACGCTCCTCCGCGTGCAGCGCGTCGCTCCAGCCGGCCAGCGCGAACTTGCTCGCCGAGTAGGCCCCCGAGCCCGGGCGGGAGACCCGCCCGGCGGTGCTCGAGACGTTGACGATCGACACCCGCCGGTCGGGGTCGGCGGGCGCCGATTCGCGGGCGGTCGCCCGCAGCAGCGGCAGCAGCGCCTCGGTCAGGCGCAGCGGGGCCTCGAAGTTGAGCCTCATGTGGCGCTCGACGTTCGCCCAGCCGGTCTCGCCGAACGTCCCGCGCCAGGCGGCGCCCGCGTTGTTGACGAGCAGGTGCAGCCGGCCGCCGTGCTCGCGCTCCAGCACGGCGCGGATGCGCGCCGGGGCCTCGGCATCCGTCAGGTCGGCGGCGATGCACGGTGGCGCCGCCCAGCTCGGCGGCGAGCGCGCGCAGGCGGTCCTCGCGGCGGGCGACGAGGACGAGCTGGGTGTCGGGCTCGCGGCTCAGCCGCCGCGCCGTCGCCTCACCGATCCCGCTCGAAGCCCCGGTTATCAGTGCGACGTAGCTCATGTGGCGCCGCAAGCTTGCCAGGTGGCGTAGGTTTGCGCGATTGTGAGCAAAAGCACGTTGGCCCTGATCACCGTCCCCTTCGTCACCGGGGTGATCGGTTACGTGACCAACTGGACGGGGGTGCTGATGCTCTTCTACCCCGTGCACTTCCGCGGCTGGCGCGCGGACTGGGTGGCGTCCCTGGCGCGGGTCCTGCCCCGCAAGCTCCAGCAGATCCCCGGCGTGATGGTCGGCGGCATCGGCTGGCAGGGGATCGTCCCGTCGCGCGCGGCCAAGATGGGGAGCCTGGCGGTCGACAGCGGGATCTCCAAGATCGGGACGCCGTCTGACTTCTTCAACCAGCTCGAGCCCGAGAAGATCGCCGAGCAGATCATCTCCAGCACCCGTCCGGAGATCCGCCGCACCGTCGACGAGATCATGGAGCGCGAGCAGCCGGGCCTGTGGCGCGATTTGCCGCCGCAGGTGCGCGAGCTGGTCCACCGCCGCGTCGAATCCCAGCTCCCCGACGTCGTCCACGAGCTGACCCGCGAGATCGGCGAGAACATCGAGCGGCTCGTCGACGTCAAGCTGATGGTGATCAAGCGCTTCGATCCCGAGCTGGCCAACCGCGTGTTCCTCGACATCGGCCAGCGTGAGCTGAAGTTCATCCAGAACTTCGGCTTCTTCTTCGGCTTCGTGCTGGGGATCCCGGTGGCGCTGCTCACCCACTTCGTCACCTTCTGGTGGCTCTTGCCGATCCTCGGGGTGCTCGTCGGCTGGGTGACCAACTACGTGGCGCTGTGGATGATCTATGAGCCGGCCGAGCCCCAGCAGTGGGGGCCCTTCCGGGTGCACGGCCTGTTCGTCCGCCGCCAGTACGACGTCTCCGAGGTCTACGCGCGGATCGTCGCCGACGAGATCCTGACCGTCGCCGAGTTCGGCTCAGAGCTCCTGCACGGCCCGCAGTCCGATCGCACGCGGGCGCTCATCGAGACCGCGATGCGACCGGCCATCGACCGGGCGACGGGCCGCGCGCGCAGCGCGGTGCGCCTGGCCATCGGGGCCAACGAGTACGACGCGATCCGCGAGGCGTTCGCCACGGAGCCCGTCAACCAGATGATGGAGCCGCTGACCGACCCGGCGTTCAGCCGGACCCAGAGCGCCGCGATGCGTAAGCTCATCACCGAGCGGATCCGAGCCATGGCTCCCAACGACTTCGCCGACCTGCTGCGCACCGCCACCCGGGAGGACGAGTGGCTGCTGCTCGCCCACGGCGCCGTCCTCGGCCTCGCCGGGGGCCTGATCCACCTGGCGATCTTCGGATGAGCGCCGATCCCGAGCGTCCGGACGACGCCGACCTGGTACGGGCCGCACCCGCCCTCGTGCGCCTGGCGGCCGGCACCGGCTGGCGGATGGCCAAGTGGGGCATGGCCGCCTATGTCCGCACGGGCGTCCGGGTGGCCCGCGCGGCCGTCGATCCGGTCCAGGCTGCCGAGCTGGCGCAGGAGATCAGTCATGAGCTGCGGGAGTACGCCCGTGACCTGCTCGGCATCTCCGAGCTCGACGCCCGCGTCGCCCAGCTGATGCCCGGCCCCGAGAGCCACGACGGCGCGGCGAGCGCCAACGGGAACGGGGCGGTGTCGGAGATCGTCGGTCTGCGCAGCCAGGGCGCGCGGCTGCTGCGAGCGGCGGCGCGCATCGACGGCGGCGACGCCGCCCATCCCGCCTACGCGCGGATCCTCACTGAGCTCGCCCCCGACGAGGGGCGGATCCTGCGCCTGCTGGCCACCCAGGGGCCTCAGCCGGCCGTCGACGTCCGCGCCTCCAGCCTGATGGGGGTCAGCTCGGAGATGATCGCCTCCGGCCTGAGCATGATCGGCCCCGAGGCGGGCGTCCAGCACCACGAGCGGATGCCCGCCTACCTCAACAACCTCGAGCGGCTGGGCCTCGTCTGGTTCAGCCGCGAGCCGATCGGCGACGTGGCGGCCTACCAGGTGCTCGAGGCCCAGCCGGACGTGCTGGCGGCGATCAAGCGCGCCTCCCGCGCCAAGACGGTGCAGCGCAGCATCAAGCTCACCCCCTTCGGCGAGGACTTCTGCCGGGTGTGCCTGCCGCTGGACTACGCCGAGGTCGAGGAGCTCGCCGACGTCGACCCATTCCCCTGAGGGGCCGGGAAGGCGACGATCTCCTGAGCGAGACGGTCGGGCAGGTCGTGCGGGATGAAGGTCCGACCGCCCTCGATCTCCACCAGCGTGGCGTCGGCGAAGGTGTCACGCAGCCGCCGGGCGAGCGCGACCTTGAAGAAGCGGTCGGCGGTTCCCCACACGACCCGCGCCGGGCCGGGAAAGCTGCCGAGCCGTCCGGAGACGGCCTCGAGCTCCGCCGGATCGACCTTGGCGGCGAAGCGGGCGGCGTCGCGCCTGATGGCCGAGTCGCTCAGATAAGGAGCCACCCAGCCGCGGGTCAGCTCGGCGTCCAGCGGCTCTGAGACGAGCAGCCCGAAGCCGAGCGGCGAGTGGCGCACCGCGGCCAGGCGCATGGGCGCCATCAGGGCGGCGATGATCTCCGGGCGGCGCAGCGCGGCGACGAGCACGCCGAACGGTGCGGGCGGGAACTGATCGAAGGCGTCGCAGTTGGTGAGCACGATCCGGCCGACCCGGGTGGCGTCCGTATCGAGCACGAATTGGCAGAGGGCTCCGCCGGTGTCGTTGCCGACGAGGGTCACGTCGCGGAGGTCGAGCGCCTCCAGGAAGGCGATGATCTGCCCGGCGACGCCCCGCGGCGACTGGTCGGCGTCGGGCGAGAGGGCGACCGAGTGCGCCCCCAGCGGCCAGTCCGGCGCATAGGACCGAACGCCGGCGGCGGCCAGCGCGTCCGCGGTCGCCGTCCACAGCGACCCGTTGACGAGCAGCCCGTGCACGAAGACGACGGGCGGGGCATCAGCCGTCTCCGGGCCGGCCTGGCGGTAGGTCACGGTGCCCTGCGGCAGTTCGATCGATGGCATCTTGGCCTCCTGTCTGTCAGTCATGTCCGGCTCAACATACATACTGTCTGTATGGAGCGCAAGCGGACACAGCCGGAACGATCGGCGGCCACGCGGGCGGCGCTCGTCGATGCCGCCCGCCGCCTGTTCACCGAGCGGGGGTTCGCGGGGGTCGGCACGGAGACGATCGTGCGGGCCGCCGGGGTCACGCGGGGCGCCCTGTATCACCAGTTCGCCGACAAGGTCGAGCTGTTCGCCGCCGTCTACGAGAGCGTCGAGGAGCGGCTCGGCCAGCGGGTCGATGACCGCATCTCGGCCACCGGGGAGACGGACCCGCTGGCGATCATGCGCCTGGGTGCCGCGGTGTGGCTCGATGCCTGCGCCGAGCCCGAGGTGCAGCGGATCGCGCTCCTCGACGGGCCCGCCGTGCTCGGTTGGGAGCGCTGGCGCGAGATCGGGTTGCGCTACGGGCTGGGCCTGCTCGAGGCGATCCTGACCCACGGGATGGACACCGGTCGCCTGCGCCGCCAACCGGTGGCGCCGCTGGCCCACGTCGTCATCGGCGCCCTCGATGAGGCGGCGCTCTACATCGCCCGCGCCGAGGACCCGGTGGCGGCGCGGGCCGAGATCGGGGCGGTCATCGATGACCTGCTCGCCGGGCTGGCCACCCGCTGATCCGCAGCGCCAGCTGGAGCTCGAAGCGCCCGTCGGGATCGTCGATGACGTCGCCCAGCAGCTCCCGCAGCCGGGCGAGCCGGTAGCGGACCGTCTGGGGATGGACGTGGAGCGCCTGCGCGATCCGCGGGGTATGGCGCTGGTGCTCCAGCCAGGCCGACAGGGTCTGGATCAGGCGATCGCGCTCGCCCGCCGGCAGGGCGTCCAGGGGCGCCAGGCGGGCGTTGGCGAGCGCCTGGGCGAGCGCGGGATCCTGGAGCAGGATGACGTCGGGCAGATGCTCGGCGGTGCGCACCGGAGCCCCGGTGGCGCCGGTGCCGCCGGGCTCGCCGGGGGGTCCGCCGGTGAGCGTCAGGTCAGGCGCGCCCAGCGCAGCGACTGCGCGAGCCAGCGCCGGCGCCACCGGTCAGCCCCATCGCCGCCGTCATGCCGGCCAGCGCGCGGTCCAGCGCCGCGGCGCGCCCGGGACCGTCGGGTCGGGCACGATCAGCCACCCGCCCTCGCTCGTCGGCGCCCACGAGCACGTCGGCATCGACCCGCCCGGCCGGCGAGCCGGGCGCCTCGGTCGCCGAGCGCCACCACCGCCAGCTCGCGGGGGATCGTCCAGCCGGCCAGCTCGGCCGCGCGAGTGACCGCCTCGGCGTCATAGCCGGCCGGGTCCAGCAGCGCGGCGGCCAGGCGCCGGCGGCGCCGCTCGCGCTCGCCGGCGGCGTCTGACTGCATGCGCAGGTAGCCCTCGACGACATCGGTCGCCAGGTCGTCGCCGAAGACGAAGATCGCCTCGGCCAGGGCGATCGCCACCGGGGCGGAGATCTCCGCCCGCACGGCGACGTCGGCCGCCGATCGCCACGCCGCCCGGGTGCCCGCCCGGAAGGCGAGGCGCAGCTCGTCCAGGCTCCGTCCGGCCTGGAACTCGGCCTCGCCGAGCCGCCGCCACAGCTCATCCGTCTCACGCCCCGGACGTTCCCCCCGCCCGATCGCCTCCAGGAAGGCGCGGATCGCCTGCTCGACGCCGAGCCGCAGCCCCATCCCCTCCGGCGCGCCCAGCACCGCGCCGTAGAGCGGACTGACCTCCTGCACGGCGGCCACGATCTCGCCGACGATCGTGTCGACCTCGGCGAGGACGAACTCCACGGCCTCGGGCGGAAGCGAGTCGAGCGCGGCGCTCATTGTCAGATTGTGACAACTGCGCTCGCCGGAGACGTTGTCAGAAAGCGGAGAAATGGCCTGGGGCACAGGCATAGGGTCCTGACCACGATGCCGACCACCCCCCGTCGCCGCAGCATCACCCAAACCCACGAGCGCATCGCCCAGCTCGGCTGGGAGCCGGAGTACCACGAGCCGGCCGTCCGCTACCCGACCCGCTACCGGTTCCCCCACAAGGCCAAGGACCCGATGCGCCACATCATGCGCGAGTACCTGCCGATGGAGCTCGAGAAGGATGAGCGCGTCTACGGCGGCCTCGACGCCGCCGTGCGGGCGGCGATGCCGTCCAAGGCCAACGAGCGCTGGCTGGAGATCCTCAAGGCGTTCATCCCGGTGACGAACTTCGCCGAGGTGGCCGCCGGGCGGTGCATGTCGATGCTGATGAGCGCCGTGCCCAACAACGAACTGCGCAACGGCTACCACGTCCAGTTCGTCGACGAGATCCGCCACACCGGGATGCAGATGTCGCTGGCCCGCTGGTATGCCCAGAACGTCCCCGACCCGGCCGGCTGGAACATCGGCGCTCAGGCGCTGTCGGGCTCGGTGCTGACCAACCCGGGGCTCAACATGCTCTCGCACTTCATGGTCGGCGACCCGATCCAGTGCGCCTTCACCCTGCAGGTGGTGGCCGAGACGGCGTTCACCAACATCGTCTTCGTGGCCACCCCCGACGTGGCCGCCCGCAACGGCGACTTCACCCTGCCGACGACCTATCTGAGCGTCCAGTCCGACGAGGCCCGCCACATCTCCAACGGCTACGCGACGCTGCTCACCGTTCTGCAGGACGACCACAACGCGCCGCTGATCGAGCGCGACCTCCAGCAGGCCTTCTGGATCAACCACGCCTTCATCGACGTCTTCTCGGCGGTGGTCACTGAGTACTTCTCGCGCGACCGCTCAGACCCCGAGTGCTTCGTGGACAAGTGGGACCGCTGGGTGCGCGACGACTGGCACCGGGCGTACATCATGAAGCTGGGGAAACTCGGTCTCGACATCCCGCCGGACATGTTCGAGCGCGCCCGCGAGCGGCTGGTGGCCGGCATCCACCACCGCCACGCGGTTCTCGCCTTCGCCGCCTGGCCGCTGTCGTTCTGGCGCTTCGATCCGCTCGATGAGCGCGACTTCGAGTGGTTCGAGGCCAAGTACCCGGGTTGGTATGCGCAATACGGCGCCTTCTTCGAGGCCTTTCGCGAGGGCGCCGATCCGGCCAACGGCTTTCTGCCGCTGGACTTCATCAACATGGCGCCGCCCTTCTGCTGGACCTGTCAGGGGCTGTGCGTCTCCCCGGAGGACCGCGTCCACCGGGTCGTCGGGCAGCGGACCCGCTTCTACTGCTCGAAGGAGTGCCGGTGGCTGGACGAGTCCAACCCCGGCCGCTACACGGGCGATCGCAACTACCTGGACCGCTACCACGGGTGGGAGGCCTCCGAGGTGGTGCGCGACCTCGGCTTCGTGCGCGCCGACGGCGAGACGCTCATCGGACAGCCGCACCTGCGAGAGCGCGGCCGGTGGACCCTGTCGGACATCCGCGCCCACGGCCTGCGCCTGGAGTCCCCGAACATCCGCGTGGCCCGCGAGCTCGGACTGCCGAGCGGGGACTGGAGCGGCGCCGGGTGAAGGTCCGCCTGGAGCCGATCGGCGAGACGATCGAGTGCGGCGCCGAGGAGACCGTCCTGGACGCCGCCTTCCGGCAGGGCTACTCGCTGGCCCACGGGTGCCGGGAGGGCCAGTGCTCGGCCTGCAAGTGCTACCTGCTCGAGGGCGACGTCGAGCTGCGGCGCTACTCGAACTTCGCCCTCTCAGACACGGAGCGCGCCGGCGGCTATGCCCTCATGTGCCGGGCGATGCCGGCCACGGACGTCGTCGTCGAGCTGCTGCACTATGACCCCGACAACTACCGCCTGGAGAACGCCATCCGGGAGGTCTCGGCCCAGGTGGTGTCCGTGGAGTCGCTCACCCACGACATCGTCGGTCTCAAGCTCCGCGTCCCCGAGGACTTCCGCTGGCTGCCCGGTCAGTACGTCGACGTGCACGTTCCGGGCACCGATGGCGTGCGGCGCGCGTTCTCGATCGCCTCGCTGCCAGGCTCGGGCGTCGTGGAGCTGATGATCAAGCGGTATCCCGGCGGGCGGTTCTCCTCCCTCCTCGGAAATGAGATCGATTCCGATTCTCAGTTGCGTCTGACGGGGCCCTACGGCGCCTTTCATCTGCGGCGGGCCTCGGAGGCACCGATCCTGATGGTGGCCGGCGGCTCGGGCATGGCTCCGGTGCTGGGGGTGCTGCGCCAGCTCGCCGAGGAGGGCTGCGCCCGGCCGGTTCGCTTCTTCTACGGCGCGCGCTCGCGCGAGGACCTGTTCGCCACCGAGGAGATCGCCCAGCTCGGGGAGCGCCTCGGAGACTTTCGCTTCATCCCGGTGACGGACGGCTTCGTCCACGAGGCGATCGACGAGGAGCTCGAGGCACCCGACGTCTACATGTGCGGCCCGCCGCCGATGCTCGAGGCCGTCGAGTCGCTGATGACCGGCCGCGGCGTCGATCCGGCGCGGATCTTCCAGGACCGGTTCACGACGTCGGCCGACGCCCCCGCGGACGGCGAGACGGCCCCGGAGGCCGAGACGCCCGCCGACGAGCGGGCGTTCTCCTGGTTTGAGCCCGCCGGCCGGCGGGCGACCCTCTACGAGGACGTGACTGTCGACACCCAGCCGTCCGTCCACCGCCACCTGCGCCGGGGCTGGCCGGTCAGCTTCGCCGACGGCCGCGGCACCTGGAACGACGGCTCGACCGTGCTGCGCAGCGCCGACTGGTACGCCTTCCGCGATCCCGGCGCCCAGTGGGAGCGGACCTTCTACCAGGCGGGCTCGGCCAACGAGCAGCAGATCGAGGGGGCGGTGCGCTCGGCCGCGCAGGAGGGCCTGTTCGGCGACTTCTCCCCGGCCTGGACGGCGTTCCTGCACGGCCAGCTCCAGGTCCCGGCGTTCGTCGAGCACGGGCTGTGGTTCGCCCTGGCCACCGCCGCCCGCGACTGCCTGTCGGACACCGTCTCCACCTGCGTCTGCCTCCAGGCCGCCCACAAGCAGCGCTCGGCGCAGGCGATCGTGCTCTACGCCATGGACCTCGAGCCGCTGCTCGGAACGGAGCTGCCGATCGAACCCGCCCGCTCGGCCTTCCTGGGCGACGAGGCGTGGCAGCCGGCACGGCGCTACCTCGAACGGCTGGCGGCGACGGCGGACTGGGCGGAGGTGCTGGTGGCCGCCAACCTGTGCTTCGAGCCGCTCGTCGGCACCCTCATCCGCCGCGAGCTGGGCACCCGCGCGGCGGCTTCCCACGGCGACACCATCACCCCGGTGCTGGCCCGCGCCGAGACGCAGGAGTGGGAGTGGTCGCGCGCGTGGATGGTCGAGCTGACCCGCTTCCTGCTGGCCGACGAGGCGCACGGGCGAGGCCAACCGCGCGGCGATCACCGGGTGGGTGCGCGACTGGCTGCCCCAGGCGGTCGGCGCGGCGGCGGCGCTGGCCCCGGTCGGCGAGGCGGTCGGCGTCGATGCCGCCCGGCGACCGAGCGGGTGCGCCGCTACGCGGGCGAGCTGCTGGCGCAGGCGGGTCTGCCGGAGTGCTGCGAGATCGTCGGCCATGAGCCGCCGGCGGAGGTGGACGCGACGCCCGCGGCCCCCGTGCGCGCCGCGCAGCGTCCGGTGGCGCGCAGGACGACAGCGGTGGCGGCCGAGGCGCGCGAGGCCTCCGCGGAGGGGGCCTACGACTTCGTGGGGATCGTCATGGCCAAGTCGGCCGAGGGCGATGCGGTGGCCCGCTGCCTGGCCGCCCGGGACGGGATCGAGGTCCTCGAGCAGCCCTCCTTCTGGGACATCCGGGCCCGCGACCGGCTGGTCATCGACTACGACGAGGTCTCCCACGCGCTCGGCTATGCGATCGACGCCTACTCGATCCAGCACGAGATGTCGACGCACTACGGCCGGATGGTGGCCGGCGACGACGCGCTGATGCTGTTCTCCGACCCCACCGAGGCGATGGAGCACCTCCTGTCATGAACCGGCTCCTCGACGCGGTCGTCGTGCGGGCCCTCCCCCGCGCGATCACGAGGCGCTTCGACGCAGCGGCGGCCGACGACCTGCGCGCCACGATCGAACTGGCCGTCCGCGACCCCGGTGATGGGCCTCCCCGGTACTTCACCCTGAGGATCGCCGACAACCGCTGTCAGGTTCGCCCCGGGCCCGAGCCGCAGGCCAGCGCGCGGGCGCTCCTCAGTGCCGATGATCTCATCGCGCTCGTCCGCGGCAAGGTGACCTGGCCGCAGCTCATCTCCGGCGGGCGCTTCGAGCTCTCCGGCGACCCGTTCGTCGCCCTGCGCTTCGCCTCGCTGTTTCACCTGCCGGTTCGCCTGGATCCCGTATAGACGTCCACCCGGCTCAACCTCCGGGCGACGGGAGCCGATGAGCTGGCTACGGCGCCCGGCCGGAGATGCCTCACCTGGCGTGGTGTTGCCCACCTTCGGGTGAGCGTTTTTTGCCGGGTGAGGCTCCTCGGGTCGGGCGCCGTCTCTGTCTTCTCCGACATGCCAAGGCAAGGACGCCCATGCTGATCTCCCGCCGGGCCGCGCTCGTCAAAGGCGTCGCCATGCTCGCCGGCCTGCACCAGGCGAGCGCCGCCCATGCCGCCACCCCCGGGGTGTCCTACCGGCTCAAGGCCGGGCCGCACTGCTCCTGCCGCGCCTGTCATCACCATGCCGCCAACCGGCTGTTCGCCACGAGCGCGGCCGCCGACCAGGGCCGCGCCCATCCTGGCTGCCGGTGCGCGATCGTCCGCTCCACCGCCGTCGACCCCGTGCAGTGGCAGGCCCTGTTCGGCCGCGCGCGCCGTCTGCATCATCGCAGCGCCGACCGGCGCTGGGCCTCCACCAAGCGCGCCCTCAAGCAGGCGGCTCGCGCCGAGAGGGCGACCAAGGCGACCAGCGCCCGGGGCTCACGGGGCCATCGCTGATCACCGCGCGGCGGTGAAGCGGCTCGTGCCGCCACACGTCTTGGCGTCTGGATAGACGGTCGCGAGCTTCCCACTCACCTTTCCGTGCGCGGCGAAGCGGCCGGTGAGGGTCAGCCGCTCGCCGACCTTGCCCTTCAGCGGCCCCACCTTGATCCGGTTGACCGCCTTCGCGGTGAACGTCCCCCGCCTGGCGACCTTCGCCGCCCCGAAGCTGACCGGCTGGGCCGGCCCGCCGCCCGAGCAGTAGAGCGGCACGTCGGAGATGTGAGCGCGCGCCCGGCCCCCGTGCAGGGTGATGGCGATCGTGATGGCGGTGCGCGGCTTGGCCAGCGTGCCGGTGTAGGACCCTTGTGAGAACGTGGCCAGGGCGGAGCCGGCACAGGCCAGGCAGACGGCCGTCACGAGGGCGACGGCAGCGGATCGATGCATGTCAGTCCTTTCGCTTGAGGCGGGTCACGGTGATCGTCCGCCGCAGGGCGCGCGCCCCCGGACTGGTGACGGTCAGCGTCACCGGCCCCCGCGTCCCGGGCCGCAGCGACAGCCGGGCCACACCGTGCTGATCGGCGACCGCCGTGTGGCCGCCGGCAACGACGACCGCGCCCGGCACCGCCGCCCCCAGGCTGGTGATGACGAGCCTGGCCGTCGTACGGCGTCCGGCCCGCAGCCGCGACGGCACGCCTGCCACGGTCAGCGGCAGACCGCCGGCCGCGCGCACCCGCCGGCCGGCGATCGCCAGCGGGCCCGCCGTCCCCTGGCCGGTGAGGTCCAGGTGGCCGGTCTGACCCCGGCGCACGCTCACCGACAGTGACTGCACCCGCTGGGCGCGGGTGCCGGGCCCGAGAACGACGATCGTCGCCGGACCGGACCCGATGGCAGCCACGGTCACCGCGTAGCGGCCGGCGGGCACCACGTAGGTGGTCAGGTCGCCCGAGTGCTCGATCAGGCCGCTGCCGTCGCCGGTGCGGGCGCCGCCGGGGCCCAGACCGAAGGTGACGCCGCCGGCCCCCCGGAAGCTCAGCCGGATCGGCGAGTGGGTCTGCACGACCTCGAGCGACGGGTCGGGGGCCAGGCAGGGGCCGTAGAACGCGACCTGGCTGGGGGCGCTGGTGACCGCCGGCGGATAGGGGAACCCGAAGTAGAGGAGCTTCTCCTGGGGCGGCGGGCTCAGCGACCCCAGCACATCCGCCGGGGCGGGCACGCCGTGGCTGGACGCCCATGCGGCAAGCGGCATCAGCGACTGATCGGCGGCCGGGATCGGGTGCCCGCTGCCGATCGCGTCAACGATCGAGGCGGCCTGGGCGATGCTCATCACAACCCCGCTGGACAGCGGATCGGCGGTGCCGTGACGATAGAAGACGATGCCGGCCTCGCCCCCCGCGTGGACGGGCCCGTAGTCGGCGCCGGGAAGGGCGCTCGTCACCGTGCGCAGGAAGGCGAGCAGCACCGCCTGGTCAGACGCCTGGCTCTGGCCGATCGCTCCGAAGTCCGAGAACAGGTTGATCCCGCTGCCGCCGCCGATTGTCCGGCCCACCGCCGAGCCGAACTGCTCGGCGATCTGCCCCGGGCCGAAACTCGCCGAGCCCCGATCGGCAAAGCCGAGGGTGACCGAGTCGCTGATCGACGAGTCGTCGGACTCGACACCCTGCAGCAGCCAATCGCCGGGCTGGGTCCCCACCCACACCGACAGCGGAATCACACCGTTGGCGTCAGTGTGGACGTCGAAGTGCGAGCCGAGCGCGGAGCCGTCGTTGAGCAGCGTCGGATAGACCAGCCCGGACCGGCCGCAGACGAGGGCGTGCGGGGTGACGTCGAGCGGCGGGGTGAAGGTCACATCCTGGTTGGCCTGAGCCGTTCCGGAGGTGTTCGAGACCGTGGCGCTGCCGGTGAAATGGCCGGTTCCATCGCTGGGAACGCTGCTCGGCGAGAAGCGGAGCGTGAGGCTGTCGGAGGCGAGCGTGAAGTCGACGCCGTTGGTGTCGCGCGAGACGCTGACCGTGCGCTGCGATGGGGCGGTGGAGCCCGCAGGCGTCACCGTGTACGTCCCGCGCTTGACCGCGAAGGTGTACGTGCCGTGGGAATCCGTGCGGGTCGACTGCGCGCCGCCGGGGCCCCGGAGGACGACCGTGATCCCGGCGGTGCTCTTGGTGGAGTTCGGGCCGTGTGACAGCGTTCCACTCAGGTCGAAGGTGTCCTTGCCGAGCACCGCGTAGTAGTCGCATGACTCCCAGGGCCCGAAATCCGAGGACCCGGACAGGCACCCGACGGTCCAGGCGTCTGTTGCCGACACGGCCTTGACGACACAGCTCGACGCATCGTTGCCGCACCCCGACTGGCGCTCCACCCCCTGGGAGAGGACCCATCCCCAGTGCACGTCCTTGGCCGGCCCACCGCACGCATCGGTCCGGGCACCGGCCGAGGCGGTGATGGTGGCCCCGATCGTGACCGCGTGCGGCGAGATCGCGATGGGGGCGCACCGCGAGTTGAACTGATCAGTGGCCGGCGGCGTGCCGAGCCCGCGGGCCCCGGCCGCGGGCGCGGCGAAGGCGACGGCCGTGATGACGGCGGCGAGTGTCACGAGGACCGTCCCTGGCCTGATCGCACTGCGCATCGTGGTCAGCCATTCAAGTCGTTAGGCGTGCCGACCTCAATACGGAGAATCACGTACGTGTGCCGACAGCCACCGGGCCGCGGCCGCCGTGCGGTTCGCCACGCCAAGGGCCTCGTACACGTTCTCGAGGTGCTTGCCCACCGTTTTGACGCTGATCTGGAGCTCGTACGCGATCTGGGCGTTGGTTGCCCCGCCCGCCAGCAGCGTGAGCACCTGGCGCTGGCGAGGCGTGAGACGCTCCGCGAGGTCGCGGCGGGGATGGACGATTGCCATCCCCGCGCGGATCTGGTCAAGCAGCGGGCGCAGCAGCGCCAGCAGCGCGGCGTCACGCTCTGAGAAGTCGTGGCGACCGCGGTTGAGCGCGATCCCGACGACCTGCCCCGGAGCGCCGAGAACTCCGAAGGCCAGCTGAGATTCGATGCCCAGCCCGCGATAGACAAGGTCATAGATCGGGCGGCGACGGAACTGGCGGCTCGTGATGAAGTCGCTGAGCCTGACCGGTGACAGATCGCCGGTGGCGTGTTGATGGGCGACGAGGGGGTTCTCGCCGGCGTGGGCCGCGAACGCGGCAGCGCTCTCGGGGTCGGGTTCCAGGCCGGTCGTGTGGATCTCCGCGTGGCCGCGAACGAGATCGATGGTGTTGTGAGATGCGCTCTCACAACCGACCAGCGTCGTGACCAAGCCGAGCGTCGCCGCCGGGAGCAGTGCCGGATCCGCGAGGTCGAGCAGCTCCATCACGCCGTTCAGGACGGCGCGGATGTCGGCGGCGCTCAAGGCGGCGGTCATCGGCTCGGCGGCGAGCCTAATGCCTGCCGCTATCCCGCGCCAGCAGCGAAGATCGCGTTCGGCTCGTAACCGTCGAAGATGACGCTGCGGGCGAACGGAAGCGCCCGGCGGACGACGACGCAGTAGGTCCGGTTGCGCGCGACGTTGGGGACGCACAGGCGATAGACGCTGCCGACCTGGATCGTGTAGACGTCGGGGCGGGTGACGTTGCGGCGAAACGGGGCCGGGGCTCGCGCGCCGATGAACGCCTCGGCGCGCACGAGCGCGTCCCGCAGGGCGACGTCATCGGAGCGGATGTCGGCTCGGTTGGCCAGGCCGGCGGCCACGAACCCCGCCGAGACGAGGATCAGGCAGGCCGTGCCGGCGTAGTTGCGGGCCACCCCCACCGGGAGGTCGCGGCGGCGGCGGCGCACCAGCGCCCCCAGGGGCCGCGACAGGAGCACCACCGCCATGAGGTTGAGCACCAGCCCGACGAGCACGCCGCCGGCGACATCCTGGGAGCGGCCGGCGACCGGCAGGGCATGGCCGATCACGCCGTCGGCGAGGGCGAGGACGGCGAACATCGGCCACAGCCAGGCGCCCCGGTGCCGCCACCGAGCGCGGGCGAGCCAGGCAGCCTCCATGCCTGAAGGGTAGAGCTCGAGCCACCCGTTCCGAGGAGTAATCTCGGCGTCCCGGAGGGCGAGCGTGGCGGAGATCCCGCACGGCGCCTGCAACCGGGCCGGACGGAGATCCCGTGGCGGCCCACCGATCAAGGGAGACAACCACAGATGGCGACCGACACGGCTGAGTCGGCACCGGTACACGAACCGGTCGACGGCCCGACGGCTCACCTCCAGCCCGCCGATCGCGTCGCGCTGCTGCGCGCGATGCTGATGATGCGGGGCATCGAGGAACGGGCGATGAGCCTGTACCGCCAGGGCAAGGTCCCCGGCTCCTTCTATGACGGCTACGGCCAGGAGGCGGTCTCGGCCGGCGCGGCGTTCGCCATGGCGCCCGAGGATCGCCTGTGCGTCCTGCACCGCGACCTGGCCGCCCACCTGATCCGGGGCGTGACCCCGGTGCGGATCCTCGCCCAGTACATGGGCCGGGCGGCGGGGATCACCCGCGGGCGCGACGGCAACGTCCACTTCGGCGACCGCCGGCTGGGGTGCGTGGGGATGGTCTCGATGCTGCCCGACATGATGCTGGTGGCCACCGGGATGGCGATGGCCTTCAAGCTGCGCGGCGAGCCGCGCTGCGCCCTGACGTGGTTCGGCGACGGCTCGACCTCCCGCGGCGACTTTCACGAGGCGATGAACTGGGCCGGCGTGCAGAAGCTGCCGGTGATCTTCGTGCTCGAGAACAACCAGTACGCCTACTCGACGCCGATCGCCAAGCAGTTCGCGGTCGACCCCGTCCAGCGCGCCGAGGCCTACGGGTTCTCCGGCGTCACCGTCGACGGCAACGACGCCGAGGCGATGTTCGAGGCCACGCTGGCCGCTCGGTCGCGCGCCGTCGACGGCCAGGGACCGACGCTCATCGAGGCCGTCACCATGCGGATGCACGGCCACGCCGCCCACGACGACATGAAGTACGTACCGCGGGAGCAGGTCGAGGAATGGAAGGCGCGCGATCCGATCGAGCTCCAGGAACGCCGGCTGCTGTCGGGCGGCGTCGACGTGGAGGGCGTGCGGGCGTCCGTCGCTGCCGAGATCGAGGCCGCCGCCACGGAGGCCCTGTCCGGGCCGATGCCCGCGCCCGACGACGTGCTGGAGGGCGTGTTCTGCTCCGGCGAGGCCGAGCCGCTGGGCGACGGGCTCGCGCCCTGGAGCGGGTACGCCGAGCGCGCCGGAGTGCAGGCCTGATGGCGACCATGACCTACCTGCAGGCGATCTCCTCGGCGCTGCGCGACGAGCTGCGCGCCGACGAGCGGGTGCTCGTGATGGGCGAGGACATCGGCGCCTTCGGCGGCGCCTTCAAGGTGACGGACGGCTTCGTCGAGGAGTTCGGGGGCGACCGCGTGATGGACACCCCACTGGCCGAGTCGGCGATCATCGGCTGCGCGGTCGGGGCCGCCGTCGTCGGGATGCGGCCGGTGTGCGAGATGCAGTTCGCCGACTTCATCTCCTGCGGCTTCGATCAGCTGGTCAACGTGGCCGGGCGGATGCACTACCGCCAGGGGCTGGCGGTGCCGATCGTCGTGCGCCTGCCCTCGGGCGGCGGCTTCTCCGGCGGCCCGTTCCATTCCCAGAACCCAGAGGCGCTGTTCATGCACTCTCCCGGGATCAAGGTGGTCGCGCCATCGACCGCGGCCGACGCCAAGGGATTGCTGCACGCCGCCATCCACGACCCCAACCCGGTGTGCTTCATGGAGCACAAACACCTCTACCGCCGGGTCAAGGGCGAGGTGCCCGAGGGGGTATGGGAGACACCGTTCACGGCCCGGGTCGCCAGGCCGGGGAGCGATCTCGTGGTCATCTGTTACGGGGCGATGGTCGACGTGGCGCTATCGGCGACGGAGGATCTCGACGGTGCCTCCGTCGAGGTGCTCGACCTGCGCTCGCTCGTCCCCCTCGACGAGGCGGCGATCCTCGACTCCGTGGCCCGCTGCTCGAAGGTGGTGATCGTCGACGAGGCGAACATGACCTGCGCGGCCGGCGCCCAGGTGGCGGCCCTGATCGCCGAGAAGGGCTTTGAGGATCTCGACGGTCCCGTGGTGAGGGTGGCCACGCCCGACGTGCCGATCCCCTTCTCCCCGCCGCTCGAGCAGGCCGTCCTGCCGGGCGTTGACCGCGTCAAGGAGGCGTGCCGTGAGCTCCTCGCCTACTGAGACGCTGGTGGAGGTGACGATGCCGCAGATGGGCGTGTCCGTCGCCGAGGGCACCGTCGTCGAGTGGAAGGTCGCCGTCGGCGACCGCGTCGAGCCCGAGCAGACCATCTGCGAGATCTCGACGGACAAGATCGACACCGAGGTCCCGTCGCCCGCCGCCGGGGTGATCGCCGAGATCGTCGTGGGCGTCGGGGAGACGGTCGACGTCGGGGCCGTGCTGGCGCGCATCGGCAGCGGTTCCGAAATCGTGCCGGCGACGCCCCCGCCCGAGCCGCCACGGCAGAACGGACGGCGGCGGTACTCCCCGGTCGTGCAGCGGATCGCCGCCGAGCACGACATCGATTTGAGTGGCGTGGTGGGCACCGGCCGTGACGGCCGGATCAGGAAACAGGACGTGCTGGCCGTGGTGAGAACAGACCGGTGCTGAGCCGCCTATGCATATCGAGAGCCCCTACCGGCCAGACCCCCCGGCGGCCGCGCCGGCCGCGCCGGTTGTGGGGGGCGACGGTGGAGGGCTGTCGCGGATGCGCCGCCAGATCGGCGCCCACATGAAGCGCTCTCTGGACACCGCGGCGACGTGCACGACCTGGATCGAGGCCGACATGGGTCGTGTGGAGGAGGCACGGGCCCGCCTCGGGGTGACCGCCCTGGCCTTCGTGGCCCGGGCGACGGTCGACGCCCTGCGGGAGTTCCCGGCTTTGAACGCCTGGCTGGAGGGTGAGCGCTACACGCAGGTGAGCGATGTCAATCTGGGCATCGCGGTGTCGCTGGGCGACGACGGGCTGATCGTGCCGGTCATCCACCGCGCGCACGAGCTGTCCGTCGAGGGCCTGGGGGCGCGCATCCGTGAGCTGGCGCGGCGGGCCCGCGCGCGGGAGCTCTCCCCCGATGACGTCGCCGGCGGGACGTTCACCATCACCAATCCCGGACAGTACGGTTCGATCATGGCCACGCCGATCATCAACCAGCCGCAGGTCGGGATCCTCGACCTCGAGGCGATCGTCAAGCGGCCGGTGGTGGTGACGGGCACCGACGGCACGGACGCGATCGCCATCCGCCCGATGACGATCCTCGGTCTCAGCTGGGACCACCGGGCGCTCGACGGTGCCCTGTCGGCCCAGTTCCTGGCCTCGGTCAGACGGCACCTCGAGGGGGTTGTCCCATGACCGGCGGCCTGACGGAGCTGTGGGTCTGCCGGCTCGGTCTCGTCGAGTACGGCGAGGCGCTGGAGCTGCAGGAGCGCGTCCGCGCCGCCCGCCAGGCCGAACTGGTGCCCGACGTGATGCTGCTCGTCGAGCACCCGCCCACCTACACGCGCGGCCGGCGCTCGGGCGCCGGCGAGCTGCCGATGGGCGAGGACTGGTACCGGATGCAGGGCTTTGAGATCGTCGACGTCAACCGCGGCGGCAAGATCACCTACCACGGACCGGGCCAGCTGGTCGGCTATCCGATCCTCCGCGTCACCGACGTCGTGGCCTACATCCGCCTGCTGGAGCGCGCGCTCGTCGACGCCCTGGCCCAGGAGGGGGTCAGCGCGCGGGCGCGCCCGCAGGACGGCCCGGACTACACGGGCGTCTGGGTCGGCGAGCGCAAGATCGCGTCGCTGGGGGTCCATGTCGCCCGCGGCGTGACCACTCACGGCTTCGCCGTCAACGTCGAGAACGACCTGCAGCCCTTCTCGTGGGTGGTGGCGTGTGGGCTGGACGGCGTGCAGATGACCTCGCTCGTGCGCGAGACGGGGCGGACCGCGCCGCTGCTGCCGTGCTTCTCCAAGCGCGCCGCGTTTGCGGTTGCTTCGGCCCTGGGGCGCCGCCAGCGACTCGTCTCGCGGGCGCGGCTGGAGGCGGCCATCGGCGCGCTCACCCCCGCCGCCCCAGCAGCTCGACCTCTGGCGCTCAGGGTGAGCTGGCGCCAGAGACCGCAGCGGCCGCCAGCCGGCGAAGGCAGGCCGACCGCTCAGTCTGGCGCGAGGGACCGTGCGCAGCAGGTCGAGCGACGGAGTAGCCTTGAAGCTGTGGAAAATCGGCAACACGCCACGCGGATCGCGCCAACCCGGGGGGCATTGCCGACGTGCTCACCGTGCTGGGGTCGCAGACGTCCGCCCCACGGGGGACGCAAGCCGCCGTGGTTCAAGGTGCCGGCGCCCGGTGGGCCGCGGTATCGCGAGCTCAAGGCGCTGATCGACGCCGAGAACCTCCACACCGTCTGCCAGGAGGCGGCCTGCCCGAACATCGGCGAGTGCTGGCAGCGGGGCACCGCCACCTTCATGATCCTCGGGGACACCTGCACGCGGCGCTGCGGCTTCTGCAACGTCAAGACGGGCAAGCCGACCTGGAACGACCCGCTGGAGCCCGCCCGGGTCGCGCGCTCCGTGGCCACCATGGGCCTGCGCCACGCGGTCATCACGAGCGTCGACCGCGATGACCTCCCCGACTACGGCGCCGCCGCCTTCGTCGGCGTCATCCGCCAGATCCGCGCCCAGTCGCCGCAGACCCAGATCGAGGTTCTGACGCCGGACTTCCGGGGCGCCGAGATGCCGCTGGCCAAGGTCATCGCCGAACGGCCGGATGTCTTCAACCACAACGTCGAGGTGGTGCCGCGGCTGTACCCGGTCGCGCGGCGCGGCTCGACCTGGGAGCGCTCCAAGCGGGTCCTCAGAAACGCCAAGGAGATGGCCGGCGACGAGGTCACGACGAAATCCGGTCTGATGGTCGGTCTCGGGGAGTCCTTCGAGGAGATGGTGGAGGCGCTCGGCCAGTTGCGCGACAATCACGTCCAGGTGCTGACCGTCGGCCAGTACCTCCGCCCCACCGAACGTCACCTTCCGATCGTGCGCTACTGGCATCCCGATGAGTTCACGGCCCTCGAAGCGGCCGCGTATGACCTCGGGTTCGAGCACGTCGCCGCCGGCCCGCTCGTGCGGTCCAGCTATCACGCCGATCAGCACGTCGCCCAGCGCCAGCCGGGAGTCGGGCCCCTCAGAGAGGTCGCCGCCGTATGAGCCCCCGGCGCGCAAGCTCGCCCTCATCGCCCTGGCCGCGCTCGCGGTCACGCTCGTCGTCGCCCCTGCCGCGCTGGCGGCCGCCGGCGGCGGCTCGGCCGGCTACAGCGGCGGTGGTGGAGGCGGCGGAGGCGGCCATGGCTCCGGCTTTGCCCTCTACATCATCATCGACCTCCTCATCCACATCGCGGTGCTCGGCCACGGGCTGGGCGCGGTGGTCCTGATCGCGCTCGCCGCGCTCTACTGGTTCCTGAAGCGGGGGATGCCCAAGCTGCAGGAGTGGCTGGCCACCCGCGCCGCCGCCCGGGGGCCCCGCCACGGCAAGCCGTCCAAGCGCGAGCGCCGCGTCGAACTCGCCGCCGCCGAGGCCGCCGAGGACGATCCCGAGCTCGCGCCCGACAAGGTCCGCGAGTCCGCGGCCATCCTGTTCACGGCCGTCCAGCGGGCGTGGGATCAGCAGGACACGGAGAACCTGCGTCAGATGGTCGGTCCCGACCTCTACAAGGAATGGGCCCGGCGCATCCAGGACTTCGACCGCCGCGGCTGGCGCAACCGGGTGCAGCTGCTCGGCGAGCCGTCCGTCGAGTACGTGGGGCTCACCCACACCGGCGACGAGGAGACTGACCACGTGGTGGTCAGGATCGACGCCCGGCTCAAGGACTACGTCGTCGACCGCTCCGGCCGCCATCTCAAGCGCACCGGGCGCCTCGGCGAGACGACCCGGATCCGCGAGTACTGGACGCTCATGCGCCACGGCCGCCGCTGGTACGTGGCCTCGATCGAGCAGGACAAGGAGGGCCAGCACCAGCTCGAGGACCCGATCGTGGCCAGCGCCTGGGCCGACGAGACCACGCATGCGCGACGCGGCGCTCGTCGAAGGAGCCGTGGCCGACGCCGTCCCCGACGGGGTCAAGATCGCCGAGGTGGCCTCCCTCTCCTACGAGGGCGACGCCCACGCGGCGGCCATGGACCTCAGCCTCGCCGACGGCCGCTTCGCCCCCGACGTGCTCGAGGTCACCGCCCGGCGGGCGATCGACGCCTGGGCCCAGGCGGTCGATGGCGACGACGCGCGGCTGAAGGCGCTGGCCAGCGCCGAGGCGGCCGATGAGCTCCTCTACGCCGGCGACAGCGCGCGCCACACCCGGGTGGTCGTCCGCGGCCCCCAGGTCACGCGAATCCGGATCGTCGGCCTGGACGCCGCGTCCGAGCCGGCGACGATGATGGTCGAGGTCGACCTCACCGGCCGGCGCTACATCGAGAACCGCGACACCACCGCGGTGGTCGCCGGCAGCCGCTCCAAGGCCAGCAGCTTCACGGAGCGCTGGACGTTCAGCCTCACCGACGACGAGGCGCAGCCCTGGCGGATCACCGCCGCCGGCGCGCCCGTCGGTCTCGCCTGACGCATCGCGACGGACGGCCGGCGCCACCCCGGCGCCTAAGCTCCCGGTCGCTTGATCCCGATCAAGGACAACATCCCGACGGACCGCTTCCCGGTGGTCACCGTCTGCCTGATCCTCGCCAACGTCGTCGTCTACATCCTGGCGACGGTCCATGGCGGCTCGCTCATCTCGGGCCCCGACGCCCACGAGCTGATCCGCTACGGCATCTCCCCCCAGCAGGTGACGAATCTCGACGGCCACACCTGGGGGCGGCTGTTCAGCTCCATGTTCATGCACGCCTCGATCCTGCACCTCGCCGGCAACATGCTGTTTCTGTGGATCTTCGGTAACAACGTCGAGGACTCCATGGGGCCCGTGCGCTTCCTGGCCTTCTACCTCATCGGCGGGCTGGCGGCGCTGGCGCTGCAGACGGCGGTGCAGCCGCATGCGCTGGCGCCGACGGTCGGCGCCTCGGGGGCGATCGCCGCGGTGCTCGGCGGCTACCTCGTCCTCTATCCGCGTGCCCGGGTGCTGACCCTCGTGCTGATCGTCTTCTTCTTCACCGTCATCGAGCTGCCGGCGATGGTGATGCTCGCCCTGTGGTTCGCCGAGCAGGCGGTCTTCGGGGCGGTGGGGCTGACGGATCCGACGGGCGGCGGGGGCGGGGTCGCCTACTTCGCCCACGTCGGGGGATTCGTCTTCGGGCTGCTGGCGATCAGGGCCCTGGCCACGCGGCGCAAGGCGACGCCCCCGACCGCGGCGGCCTACCGATGAGGAGCGTGCTGCTGTTCGTGGTGCTCGTGTTCATCGGCGGGCTGGGGCTGCTGACGGCCGTCGACATCCACAAGCACGGCATCAACTGGCTCAACGTGCTGGCGATCCTCATCCTGGTGCTGTTCGGCTTCGGGATCGTCGGCGCCCTGCTGGAGCGCCCCCGGCGACGGGATTAGCGAAGCGCTAAGCCTCGGCGACGGCGGCCACCTCGCCGTCGGCGGCGCCGCCCGATTCCGGGGGGAGCAGGACGGACAGCAGCGCGCTCAGCTGGATGTCACGGCGGGCCGGCAGGGTCACCGGACGATCGCGGCGGACCGTGTAGCGGTTGCGGCGGCCGTCGCGATCGCGGGCCACGTACCCCGCCTCGATGAGGTCTGAGACGATCCGCTGGGCGGCGCGCTCGGTGATCTGCAGCTGGGCGGCGATGTCGCGCATGCGGATCCGCGGGTCGTCCGCGACGCAGAGCAGAACGGCGCCGTGATTAGTCAGGAAAGCGAAAGGGCCCACACCCCGACTGTACCGATAATTCACGACTTGAAATACACGACACAAAAGTCGTATGATTCATCGGCATGCTCGATGAGGCTTTCCCCGTCTGCCACATGGAATCGACGCGCTCCGGCGCGATGGCCATCCTCTCGCCCCTGGGTGAACTCGATCTCGCCAACGTCGACACGCTGCTGCAGCAGGTCGACTGGCTCCTCCTGCGGCGCCCGCTGATCCTCGCCATCGACCTGCGGGGACTGACCTTCATGGACGCCAGCGGCGTCCAGGCACTGATCGTCGCCGGCCGGCGCTGCGAGGCCCGCGGCCTGCGCTTCACCGTCATCCGCGGATCGCGACAGATCGACCGGCTGCTGACGACCTGCGGGCTGGATGGCTATTTCGACATGGTCTCCGAGCTCGATCAGCTCCCCGACGGCGAGCTGACCCTCGCCGCCGGACTGTAGATCCGGCCCGCGGGAGCCGCCCAGGCGGCTGGTAGATTCGGGCCGATGGACGTGGCCGCGCCCCCAGCCGGCGATGCTCGCGAGCGGCTGCTGACCGCGGCCTACGAGCTGTTTGCCCGCCACGGCGTCCAGGCGGTGGGAATCGACGCGATCATCGAGCGCTCCGGGGTGGCCCGGCAGACGATGTACCGCCATTTCGGCTCCAAGCAGGAGCTGGTGCTCGCCTTTTTGGCCCGGCGCGAGCAGCTGTGGACCCGGGACTGGCTGGCCGCCGAGGTGCGCGGGCGCACCGAGGACCCGCGCGAGCGGCTGCTGGCGATCTTCGACGTGTTCGACGCCTGGTTTCACAGCGGCGCGTTCGACGGCTGCTCGTTCATCAACGTCATGCTCGAGCACCCCGACGAGCGCCATCCCCTGCACCGGGCGGCCGTCGAGCACCTCGAGCACATCCGCGATTTCCTGATCGAGCTGGCCGCGGCGGCGGGCATCGCCGAGCCGGAGGCATTTGCCCGCCAGTGGCACATCCTCATGAAGGGCTCGATCGTCGCCGCCGGCGAGGGCGACCGCGAGGCGGCGCTCCGGGCCCGCGAGCTGGGGGCACTGCTCCTGCAGGCCGTCTGACGCGCCGCTAGGCGGGGCGGGCCATGTAAACGGCGGTCACCGAGGGGTCGCGCTGCAGCGGCTTGCGCTCGCCGGTGTCGACGAACCCCAGCCGCTCGTAGAAGCCGATCGCCCGCGAGCCCTCGACGACACCGAGGCGCAGGAAGCGGCCATCGTGACCGGCCGCCCAGCCGCGGACGGCGGCCACCAGCCGCTCACCGATCCCCTCGCCGCGGCGCTCCTCCTCCACCCACATCCCCCACAGCTGGATGATCCCGCGATCGCGGTCAAACCACCGGCCGGCGGCCATCCCGATCCAGTCCTCACCGTCGAGGGCGACGTAGACGCCGAAAACGTCCCCGCCGTCGGCCAGCTGCGCCCAGTGCTCGTCAGGCAGGCCCTCCTCGTGCTCGAGGGTGGAGCCGAACACCTCGGGCGTGTCGGCCATGGCGCGGATCCGCAGCTCGCGCAGGCGCGGCCCCTCGCCCGAACGGACGCCGCGGACGGTGATCACCGCAGGGCGACGTCGAGGCGATCGAAGCGGCCGAAGCGCCACAGGTCGGCGACGCGGGCCAGCACCGCCTGGGGATCGATGCTCTCCAGGGCCTCAGTCCCGAACTGCTCGACGTTGAAGGAGGCGATCGCCGTGCCGTAGGCCATGGCGTTGCGCAGGACGTCGCCCTCCAGCGGCTTGCCGATCTGACTGGCGATGAAGCCGACGAAGCCGCCGGCGAAGCTGTCGCCGGCGCCGGTCGGGTCGACGACCTGGTGCAGCGGATAGGCGGGAAGGGCGAAGAACTCGTCCTTGGTGATGAGGGCCGAGCCGTACTCCCCCTGCTTGGCGACGATGATCGACGGGCCCCACCCGAGGATCTCGTGGGCGGCCGAGAACAGGTTGGGCTTGCCGGTCAGCTGGCGCAGCTCCTCGTCGTTGAGGATCAGGCAGTCGACCTGGCCGATGACCTGCACCAGCTCGTCGCGGGCGATGTCGATCCACAGGTTCATCGAATCCAGCGCCACGAACTTCGCCGCCGCGCACTGCTCGCGGACCTTGAGCTGCAGGCCGGGCTGGATGTTGGCCAGGAAGAGGACATCGGCGGCCTGCGAGTTCTCCGACAGCTTGGGGTCGAAGTGCTCGAAGACGTTGAGCTGGGTGTCGAGCGTGTCGCGAGTGTTCATGTCGTCGTGGTAGCGGCCCTTCCAGAAGAAGGTCTTGCCGCCGGCGACCCGCTCGACGTCGTCGATGTTCGTGTCCCGGGTGGCCAGGACCTGCATCTCGGCGTCGCCGAAGTCGTCTCCCACGGGACCGACGACGTTGACGGGGCTCAGGAGCGAGGCCGCCAGAGCGAAGTGAGTGGCCGCGCCCCCGAGCATGCGCTCGCGTTCGCCGAACGGCGTCTGGACGGCGTCAAACGCGATCGAACCTACGACGGTGATGCTCATGCGGGGCTGCCTTTCTGCTGACGTCGGGCGGCGGGCCAGGTTACGCGAAGCGGCCCCGCGAAGCGTCTTGACTGGGCGAGAACGCCCGAGTATGTTGACGCTGTAGAGGGAGAACGGTCAGTCTCACGTTGGCCGCCGGCCGTGCCGAGCGCGCCGCGCGAGCGACGATCACCACGAGGAGAGGACGTTTCATGCCGATCGCAACTGAGCTCGTCGGTTCGCTGCCCCGCCCGATGAAGCTGCAGGAGGCCTACGCCGACCACGACGAGGGCAAGATCTCCTTCGCGCAGCTGCAGGCCGTCCAGGACGCCGCCGCCGAGGATTCGATCAAGCGCCTGGAGGCCACCGGCGAGCCCTACGTCACCGACGGCGAGCAGCGCGAGTCGAGCTTTGCCACCTACAACCTGACGGACACCCTGGCCGGGACCGGCCTGGCCGCCGGGTTGGCGGGCGACGGCCAGTTCTTCGCCATCTTCGACGACGGCCACAACCGCCAGCTGCCGCGGGTCACCCAGGGCCCGTTCCGCTACAAGACCTACGCGTCGGAGTTCGTGGCCAAGAACAGGGCGATCGCCACCCACCCGGTCAAGCAGGCGGTCATCTCGCCCTCGATGATGATGCTCCTCTATCCGCTGGACGGCGAGATCGAGGGCTACTCCCGCGACCAGTTCCTGGCCGACTGCATCGACGAGGCCGAAAAGGACATCCGCCAGTGCTTCGACGCCGGCGCGGTCCGCGTGTCCGTCGATTTCACGGAGGGACGGCTGGCCAACAAGAACGACTCGCGCAACCCCTGGACCGGCAAGAACATGCTCCAGGAGTTCATCGACCTCAACAACCGCCTGTTTGACCGCTTCACCGCCGAGGAGCGGCGCAACATCGGCATCCACACCTGCCCGGGCGGCGACTGCGACTCCGTGCACAGCATCGAGGTCCCCTACGAGCAGCTGCTGTCGTCGATGTTTGAGATGAACGCCGGCTACTTCCTCATCCAGTGCGCCTCGGAGTCCAACCGCGAGGCGGTCTATGAGATGTGCGGCAAGTACAGCCGCGAGGACCAGGTGTGCTTCATGGGCGTGATCAAGGTCGGCGACCCGACCGTCGAGACCCCCGAGCAGGTGCGCGACGAGCTGCTGACGGCGGCCAAGTACATCCCGGTGGAGCGACTGGGCGCGACCGACGACTGTGGCTTCTCGCCGTTCAGCCGCGACGTCAAGCCCAATCACGCCTCGCCCGACGCGGCCCGCGACATCGCCATGCAGAAGATCAGCGCCCGCTTGGAGGGGGCCCGCCTGGCCTCCGAGGAGCTCGGGGTCTGAGCGTCCGTACCATGGGGCATCGTGCCCCTGCGCGCGATGCCCCGAGTCGGTCTCGCCGTCTCGATCGAGTACCTCGCCACGACCGTGCGGGGAGTCGTGGAGGCCGTCGATGAGGAGGGCCGGCGGGTCACCGTCCACACCGAGGAGGGTCACTCCGTGCAGTTCGCCCTGAACCGGGCGACGGCGACCTTCACCGCCGACGGCACGCAACGGGCGCGCGGCTGCGCTTCGAGCGTTAGGATCTCGCCGTCGGTATAGGGTGGCTTTGAACGAGGGGTGGGCGGAGAGGGGACTGGCATGTGGCGTGAACTCGGCCGATTCGCAGGTCGGACCATGCCGCGCGCGTGCGCGGCCGCGGCGATCGCGACGGTGGTGATGTGTGCGGCGGCGCAGGCGGCGAGCACGCCGGTGACGGTCGGCACACCGCTGAGCAACCAACCGCCCTCGGCCGCGGTGGACAGCTCCGGAAACGCGCTGATCGCGTGGAACAACAGCCGGGGCAACCCCAACGTCGTGCAGTACTGCGTCCTGCCGGTTGGCGCCGCGGCATGCGCACATTCCGGCAGCCTCACCCCTGCGGACTCGGCCTCCGGGATCGACGGCGTCCACGTGCTGGCCGACGGGGGCGCCCTGGTCATCCTCGCTGACGTGTTCGGCGCGGCCGGCAGCAACGCCGGCGACTACGAGCCCGAGCAGGAGTGGCAGTCGACGGACGGTGGGGCGACATGGTCGATCGTCAACGGCGGCCTGTCGGCGACCAGCGCCAGCATCAACGGCGACACGGGGCCCCTCAGCGCCGTGATCATCCCGGGAACCGGGGTCCTCGGCTTCGGCTGGGACACGCCGGGCACCGGGCCCACCTTCAACGCGTTCCCGCTGAACGGCGCGCCTGAGTGCTCCAAGGCCACGTGCGCGGCAGGATTCGCGCTGCTCCAGCCCGCCTCCGACCCCGACCAACTCGGCAACGTGTTCGGAGAGTTCGCCGCCGAGGCGGGGGCGCAGCCAGGCGTTCTGGGCGTCTTTGCGACGAACTTCAGCAACGGACCGCTCGGCGGCTGCCCTGGCTCAGGCGACAGCCTGACCTACGTGTACGGGGCCGGCAACCAGGGCTCCGGCAACAGCTACAACATCTCGCCCGGGTCGCCCGGGAGCGCGTGGAAGCTGGCGGCGACGCGAGCCGATTGCGACGTCAAGAACCCCGGCGTCGGCGGCGGCCCGAGCGGCTTTGGCGTCCTGGAGTCAAATGAGGCCAACGGCACGACGGCGTATCACCGCTTCGATGCGGCGACGATGAAGTTCGACACGCCGCTGACCACGGTGGCGCCGCAGTCCGAGCTGTGGGCGGCGGTGTCGCAGGACGGGGCCGGCGGGATCTACGGCACCTACCTGCTCGACGGGGCCGGCGGCCCGATCAACCTCTCCTACAGCGCCGACGGCGGCAAGTCGTTCACCAGCGGCGTGCTCAACCCCAACAAGGACGGCGGCGACGCCCAGGTGACGAGCGCCGTCAACGGCGCCGGCCAGGGGTGGGCGACATGGACCAACAAGGGCTCGGTGTTCGCCCAGCCGTTCAAGGCGGCGGACGCGATCTCGCCGGTCCAGGTGGGTGGCAACGCCGTCGACAACGGGGCGACGATCACGGTCACCGTGACCTGCTCCTCGCTGCCCTGCACGGTCACGATCACCATCACGTCATCAAGCGTGACCGTCACGCAGGCCGCGTCGGCGAGCAGGAAGGCCCGGCGCATCACGCTGGCCAGGGGACGGTTCCGCATCACCAAAGCGGGCGCCAGGAAGCTGGCGGTCAAGCTGACCCCCGCCGGCCGGAGGTTCCTGGCCGTGCGGAAGGGTCACCTGAAGGTCGGGAGCGTTGTCTCAGAGAGAGTCGCCAAGCACACGCGGGTCACCCGGCGCAACCTGACGCTGAGGATCAAGAAGAAGCGCTGACCAGTCGGCCGAAGGCCGAGAACGCGGGCCCCGCGGCGGCCATCTGGGTGACCAGGTGGCCGTGGCTGGCCCGGCGGAACTCCTCGATCTGATGGCCCGCGCCCTCGATCTCGGCCGCCCCGCCGGGATCGGCCATCCACGTGTCGATGAGCAGCTGCGGGGTGACCTCGAGGTGGGCCTGGCTGCCCCACGCGCAGTCGCCGATGCGAAACAGCGCCGCCCCCGGCCCGGCCGCGGTGGCCAGGGGCCGGGCGCCGGAGGGCAGCTCGATCATGTCCTCGTGCCACTTGAGCACCCGCAGGCCGGCCGGCAGGGCGCCGAACACCGGATCGTCCTCCCCGTCGGTCGTCAGCGAGAGCGCGTCCCACTGCGCGACCATCCGGCCCACCGGGACCACGGTGCCGCCGCCGGCGACCGCCAGCAGCTGGGCTCCCAGGCAGAGACCGAGGACCGGCGTGCGGTGGTCCAGCGCCTGCGCCATGAGGTCGACCTCCTGCTCGAGGAAGCGGTCGGCGCCGACGCGGGTGGCGCTCTCGCGCCCACCGAGGGCCACGATCCCGCCGATCTCGTCGATCGCCGGCAGCCAGTCCCCGGACGTCTTGTCGACCTGGTGCACCGGGCAGCCGGCGTCGCGCAGCGCCTGGATGACGAGGCCGGGGTCGCGGTCCTCGAGGTGGGTGATGACGAGCACGGGTCTCATGCCGGGCGAGGATAATGGCGGCGTGCCACTGCTGGCCATCCTGCTCTCGTTCGCCACCCACGGTCTCTCGATGGCGGTCACGCCGCGCATCCCCAGCCACGAGAAACAAGATCCAAAACCGAGGATCGTCTCGTCCCCGATCCCCTTCGGAGAGAAGCGCAAGGCCGAGACGACCGCCTATGTCCGCCGGCATTACGGATCCTTCATGAGGCCCACCTGGCGGCTCGTGCATCCCCACGTGATCGTCATCCACTACACGGAGGCCTCGTACTCGTCGACGATCAACACCTTTTCCAACGACGTTCCCGACTCCGAGCTGCACGAGCTGCCCGCCACCTCGGCGCACTTCGTCATCGACACCGACGGCACCATCCACCAGCTGGTCGCGCTGGGCACGATGGCGCGCCACACGGTGGGCCTCAACTACACGGCGATCGGCATCGAGCACGTCGGCTTCTCCGACGGTCAGGTGCTGGGCGACGCCCGGCAGATGCGCGCCAGCCTGCGGCTCGTGCGGTGGCTGCGCTGCCGCTACGGCATCGAGGTCCGCAACGTGATCGGCCACAACGAGAGCCTGTCGAGCCCCTATCACCGCGAGGACGTCGCCGCCCTGCGCGGCCAGACGCACTCGGACTTCGACCGCCGCGACATGGACCTCTACCGCCGCCGGCTGCGCGCGCTCGGCGGCTGTTCCTAGAATCCCCGCGATGTCGATCTCACGCGTGGGAGTGGTCGGTGCCGGATTCATGGGGTCCGGGATCGCGGAGTCGGCGGCCTCGGCCGGCGTCGACGTGACCATATTCGAGCCCGAGCAGGCGCCGCTCGATCGCTCGGCCGAGCGGCTGAAGGTCTCCGTGGACCGCGCGGTGTCGCGCGGCAAGCTGTCGGCGGATGAGGCCGAGAGCCTGATCGGCCGGATCGCCTACACGACCGCGGTGGCCGACCTCGACGGCGTCGACGCCGTCTGCGAGGCGGTGGTCGAGGACCCCCGGGTCAAGGGCAAGCTGTTCGCCGCCCTGGACAAGCAGCTGCCCGGCGCGCAGTTTCTGGCCTCCAACACCTCCTCGATCCCGATCGCCGAGATCGCCTCCTGGACCCAGAGCCCCGAGCGGGTCATCGGTCTTCACTTCTTCTCGCCGGTGCCGGTGATGAAGCTCGTCGAGGTGGTGGTGGCGCTCGACACCGCCGAGGAGACGGTGGGGCGCGCCGAGGCCTTCGCGGCGGCGATCGGCAAGTCGGCGATCCGCACCAAGGACCGCTCGGGGTTCATCGTCAACATGCTCCTGGTCCCGTATCTGATGGCCGCGGTGCGCATGTACGAGGACGGCTTCGCGTCGCGCGAGGACATCGACGAGGGCATGCGCCTCGGGTGCGGTCACCCGATGGGCCCGCTGACGCTGTGTGACTTCATCGGCCTCGACGTCCTGTACGCAGTGTGCGACTCCCTGTACGAGGAGTTCAAGCGCCCCGAGTACGCGCCGCCGCCGCTCTTGAAGCGGATGGTCGTCAGCGGCCATCACGGCCGCAAGGCCGGCCAGGGCTTCTACGACTACCCCTGAGTCCGCTGGCCGGCGGACGTAGCTTTAGCAACCTGGGGTAAAGGTCCGGCCCCAAACCGCCGACACCATTGTGGAACCGTCGACGGATTTGGGAATGGGTGAGATGGCGACACGAGAGAAGACGGCGCGGATGTCGGCCGACGAGGCCCTCGCGCTGTGGAGCGAGTATCAGGGCACGGGGGACGCGCGCGTGCGCGATCGCCTGGTGCTGACCTTCGCGCCGATGGTCAAGTACATCGTCTACCGCAAGGTGCGCGAGATGCCGGCCCGCTGCGAGGTCGAGGACTTCATCTCCGTCGGCCTGGAGGCGCTGATCCGCTCCATCGACCGCTTCGACCCCGCCAAGGGCGCGACGCTCGAGCAGTTCGCCTGGACGCGCATCCACGGCGCGGTGCTCGACGAGCTGCGCCGCCACGACTGGGCGCCGCGCTCGCTGCGCCGCTCCGAGCGCGAGCTCGCAAAGGCCCGCGACCAGTTCCTGAGCCTCTACGGCCGCAAGCCGACGCGGGACGAGCTGGCCGCCGCGACCGGCGTCAGCGTCCCGGACCTCCTCCGCCATCAGGACGAGCTCGCCCGGGCGCAGATCGGTTCGCTGAACACCGTCGTGCACTCCGACGAGGACGCCGCCATCGAGCGGATCGACACCCTCGCCGCCAACGACCGAGACTCCGATCCCGAGGCCTCGGCGATGACGGTGGCCGCCAAGGAGCGCTTCCGCGCCGCCTTCGAGGTGCTGCCGCCGCGGGAGCGCAAGATCGCCGTGCTGCTCTACGTCTACAACCTGACGCTGCGGGAGATCGGTGAGATCCTCGGGGTCACGGAGAGCCGCGTGTGCCAGCTGCACTCCCAGATCCTCAAGACCCTGCGCAAGCAGCTGCAGGCCGACGAGCTGCTGTTCTCCGCCGTCGCCTAACCGTTCTTCGGCTGTGTTTGGGCTGCGGGGGCGTTGAGTGCCCACGCGGCAGCTGCGTGCGCGCGGTGAAACACGACGGTCCTCGCCGCGAGCGTCGCGGCGTGGCCACGGGCGGTCTTCTGGCTCGTCAGCAGCGACGTGGTCAGCCTCCGGCGTTGCGCCAGCAGCCGCGTGCCGGCAGCGTTGAGCCGCAGCACGACCCGCGCGGTGTGACCAGCGCTGAGCGAGACGGCCCTGGTCGCCACGACGAGCTGCCTGGTAGCGGCCCGACCCTGCGCGGACGTGCGCGGAACCTGCGTGGTCAGCTTCGAGCATCACCACGCACCTCTCGCCGACGCGTCCGCGGCAGGTCAGCTTCAGCGTCGCCGTGCGGCCCGAGACGGCCACCTTGCCGACCAACACCGACGCCGGCACCGGCGGCTTCACGAGCCTGCCGGTCCCCGGGCGTCCGCCGGTCGAGCCTGTGCCCGCTCCCGAGCCGCTCGTCGAGCCGGGCCCGTTGCTCGTCCCGGCGCTACCTGAGGCGCTTGTGCTGCCCGTGACCGTGCCGCCCGAGACCGTGCCGGAGCTCGGGCCTTCGCCGGCGCTGGGACCGCCGCCCGCGGTCGGGGGCGCGCCGCCGCCGGTCGAGCTGTGGGCCGGTTCGAGATCGTCCTCGGAGTTGTAGCCGAAGCTGAAATGGCCGCCCTGGGCGACGTCGAACCTGAAGCCGACGTTGATGCACTGACCTGGCTGAAGCCCGCCATCGGGAAGCGTCACGGTCCACGTCGACCCGATCCCGCCCGATCCTGAGCTGCTCGGCGCCTCGAGCGTCAACGGCTGCACATCCGTCGCCGCGCCGCCGGTACCGATCGCGGTACAGCTATTCGCGCCCGACACCGCGGACTGACGCGGCGAGTCGATCGGCCTTGAGCACCGCCTGCTGTCCGCTGCCCGTGTTGGCGCTGCCCTGCGTGGTCAGCTGCGTGATCCGGAACTGGAGCCGCGTCACCGCCTCACTGCTCGACGTGTTCGCGACCGTGCGGTTGATCACCAGCGTGCCCGGATTGCCACCCGGACCCGGCGGTGTAGATCTGGTTCGGCCCCGCCGTCTCGCCCGTGGCGCTGTCGAGCAGCGCCGAGCGCAGGATGTCGTTTCGATCCGTCGGCGAGTTCACGTCCCGGGGCGCGGGCGCCCCCAGCACCGCCCCGGTGCCCGTCTGTGTCGGGTCGGTGCTGACCAGCAGGAAGTCCGAGGCGTTGTCGTTGGTGTCGACCGGCACGCCAGCGTTGAACTTGCGCGCGAACGCGAACTGCGCGCTCGTGTTCGATGGGGCGCTGAGCGCGCTCCCCGCGTAGTAGCCGCTGTGCGCGCCCGTCATCCCGACCGCGTCAGACAGCCCGCCATCGGGTGCGATCACTTGCACGCCCTGCGACGGCCCGATTGTGCTCGGCAGCGCCTGGTCGGCCGCCGCGGTCCCGCTCAGGCTGTACCCGGACCCGGCGAGCAGGAAGTATCCGCCCGCCGGCAGCTTGCCGTTGTCGGCCGCCGGGAGCTTGCTGGCGTCCAGCGCCACCGTCTTGACGTCGCCCGAGGCGTCCACGTAGCGCAGGTGCCACACGCTGGGATCCGATTGCGTCCCGGTGTTGGTGAGGTCGATCGGCGACCCCGAGTTGTTGTACAGGTCGACGTACTGATCGTTCTCGCCGCCGTCGCCGCCCTGCCCGTTCGGCCCCGGCCCCTGCAGACGCAGCTCGGACACGATCAGCTGCTTGGAGGCCGGAGCGACGCGTAGCTGAAACGGACCGTCGGTGGCGCAGAGGTCACGGTCGTGGGGCCGGGGTGCGACAAACCGCCGGTGTAGCTAGAGCCGCCGCCGCCGCCCGCGCCGGCGTCGCCGAAGGCGACGCCCTGTCCGCCGATGTCGTCGTCCTCGCTCCCCCCACCGCCACCGCCACCGCCGGTGTAGCCGCCACCGCCACCACCGCCGCCGCCGGCGGAGACGTTCTGGTAGTTGACGCCGTCGCCGCCGCGCCCGCCGACACCGGCACCGCCGTTGCCGCCGGCGCCGGCGTCTCCGCCGCTGCCGCCGCCGCCGCCGCTGTCGCCGGGATGGCCGCCGCCAGCCTGCGCTGAAGTTGCCGTCGCCGCTGCCGCCGCCGGCGCTGGCGTCTCCGCCGCCGCCGCCGCCGCTTGCGGTCGCCCTTGCCGCCGTTCCCGCCGCCGCCGCCGGCGACGAGGAGCCGCGAGCCCAGTGACGTGTCGTTGGCCGTTGGGCACTGCGCCGCGGTTGCGGAGCAGGTGCGCACGTCCGACGCACCGCCGCCGCCGCTACCGCCGCCGCCGTTGACGGCACCCGAGCCCCCGCTGCCGCCTCCGTTGAATCCGCCGTCGCCGCCCGTGCTGGCGGAGGCGCTGCTGCCGGAGCAGCCGACCTCGACGTACAGCGACTCGTGGGCCGAGAGGCCGGTCAGCGCGCCGGTGACGTGCGCGGCTTTGCTGCCGCCGGAGCCGGGGTGCACCGATCGCGTCGACCGTCGCACTGGCAACTCCCGTCGGCACGGTGAAGGTCTGCTCGTGACCGGTACACGTGAACGCGGTGGCCCCCTCCGACGCCACGATCAAGGTCCCCGTACCGCTGCTGGAGTCAAACGTGGAGGCGCCCTGCATAGGCGGCGGTGATCGTCTGCGACCCCGACCCGAACTTGGGTGGGCGCATACGACACCGAGCACATGCCGCTGCCGTCGAGGGTGCACGACGCCGGATCGGAGAAGGACCCGTCGCCGCTGCTGGTGAAGTCGACCGTGCCCGTCGGGGTGCTCGACGAGTCGGTCGTGTCGGTCGTCGTGGCGGTGCAGGTCTGCCCCTGACCGGCCGGCGCGCCGGCGCCGCAGTCCACGCTCGTCGAGGTTTCATCGGGGCTGATCGTCAGCGTCGCGGTGCCGGTGCTGGAAGCCAGCCCGTCGCCGGAGTCGCCCTCGAAGTCGGCGGTGATCGTCTGCGACCCTGACCCGACATGAGCCGGCGTGTAGGACACCGAGCACGTGCCGCTGCCGTCGAGCGTGCACGACGTGTTGTCGAACGATCCGTCGCCGCTGCTGGTGAAGTCGACCGTGCCCGCCGGCGTGGTCGCCGAGTTGCTCGGGTCCGTCACCGTCGTCGTGCATGTCTGCGGCTGACCCACCGGCCCGCCCGTGCCGCAGTCGACGCTGGTCGAGCTCTGAGCGGGACTGACCGCCAACCCCGCGGTGCCCGAGCTGGGGAGGAACCCGCCGTAGGGATCGCCCTGAAAAGCGGCGGTGATCGTGTGCGAGCCCGAGCCGACTTCATAGGGCGTATAGGTGAGCGAGCACTGGCCGTTGTCGTTCAGCGTGCACGATGCGTTGTGGGAGAAGGTCCCTTGGCCGTCAGTCGAGAAATCGACCGTGCCGGTCGGGGTGCTCGCCGCGTTGAGCGTGTCGATGACCGTCACCGTGCACGTCTGCGCCTGACCGACCGCCACGCTGCTCGTGCCGCAGTCCAGGGTCGTCGAGGTCGGCTCCTGCTGGATGATCGTCACCGAGGGCGTCGTTGTCTGCGCAACCCCGGTCGGCCCGGTCACGTTGGTGACCGCGGAGGAGGCGTAGCTCGCGCCGGCGCCGCCGCCACCGCCGCCCGCGGTGTGTGCGGCGGCGCCGCCACCACCGCCGGACGGCCAGCCGCCGCCACCGCCGCCGCCGTCGGCACCGTCCCCGCTGGTCACGCTGGCGCCGGCGCCACCGCCGCCGCCGTCGCCCGCGCCGGTGCCGCCCGCGCCGCCCGTGCCGGAGCCTCCGGCGCTGCTGCTGGTGTCGCCGGGGCTGCCGGTGTGGCCACCGCTATTAGGGTTGTCGTAGAAGCTGCAGCCGCCGCCGTTGCCGCTGTCGCAGTAGCTCTCATAGCCGCCGCGGGCGCCGGCGCCGCCGCCACCACCACCGCCACCCGCGACGATCCGGTCCGCGCGGTAGACGGCGGACACGCTGGACCTGCCGCCACCGCCGCCACCCCCGGCGAGGCCGCCACTCCCGCCGGGACCGCCGTTGTGGTAGATGATGGAGCCGGAGCTGAAAATGATGGGGTTGCCGCCGCCACCGCCCGTGCCGGCGCTGCCGTTGCCTCCGGCGCAGCCGATGTTGACGTCGAGCTGCTCGCCCCCGGACACGGGCAGCATGCCGGTGATCTCCGAGCCCTCGCCCCCGGACCCGGTGGCGTAGGTGCCGTCGCCGCCGGGCGCGCCGATCGCGTCCACGAACACCTGGGACACCCCGGTCGCCACCGTATAGGTCCGCCCTAGATCGTCAGGGCACCCGAGTCCCGTGAACTTGTTGACCCGCGGGTTGCCTGTCGTGTAGGTGATCGTCACGCTGGCCGGCGCCGACGTCGCGGTCGGGTCGGCGCCGCCTCGGGGCACGAGCGAATGGCCGGCGCCGCCACCGCCACCGCCTGAGCCGAAGGCGCCGCCGCCACCGCCGCCGCCGCCGCTGCCCCAGCCGCCGCCGCCCCCGCCGCCACCGCCCGCAGCGGAGCCGCCAACGCCGCCAGTGGCGCCGTTACCGTCGGCGGCGGTGTGCCCCGCGGTGCCGCTGGTGCCGATGACGAAGGAGGCGCCGCTGCCGCCGCTGCCGTCGACGCCGCCGGCGCCGCCACCGGCGGGGCCGGCGCCGCCCGCGCCGCTGCCGGCGGCGCCGCCGTTGCCGCCGTAGTTCGAGGCGGTGTCGTAGCCCGCGGTGGTGGGGGTGACGCCGCCACCACCGCCGGCGCCGCCGCCGCCGCCGGCCGCGATCAGCACCGAGGTCGCCGTGGATCCGATCCCGCCCGGACAGCTCGTCGCGGTCATCGAGCAGGTGCGCACGTCCGACGCGCCGCCGCCGCCACCACCGGCGGCGCCATAGGCTGTCCCATTGTTGGCGCTGGTGTTACCGCTCATGGGCGGGCCGGCCTCCCCGCCGGTGCCGCCGTGCGTGCCGCCCGCGCCGTACGTCGCGCCGTGGGTGCTGTTGCCGGTGGCCGAGGCACCGCCGCAGCCGACGTTGACGTACAGCGTCTCGCCGGCGGAGACCGGGACGTCACCCGTCACATCCGCGCCCTCGCCGCCGTGGGGGCGGCCGGCGCCGGAGTCGCCGTTGTAGCCGTCGCCGCCGGGCGCGCCGATCGCATGCACGGTCACGCTGGTTACGCCGAGAGGCACCGTCAAGGTCTGCTCCTGGCCACAGGACGAGAAGGTCTTGGTCACCGTGGTGGGCGCCGCCTCCGCGGCCGGCGCGACGGCCGTCGCCGAGAGGGCGCACGCCAGCGCACACAACCACCGGGAATGAAGAGCATTCAGAACGCGCATCAGCTGCTCAATGACCCATACGCGCCGGCCGCCCCAAACCCATCCGACGGGCCCGACACGTCCCCGCCGCGGGTCAGGTCGTGGAGCGACCCCAACAGCACCAGTCGCGGCGGCTCGTACCCCGCGCGCTCATCGCCAGCCAGTCCGAGCGCAGGCTCGGGACGCTCATCCTCACGCACCGAAAAAACCCCCTTGGCCCCGAATCTCATTTGGCCCCCGACGCCGCACCAGCGCCGCCGCGCAGCAATATACAGATTTAACGGCCTTCTGAAAGCCTCTGGCTACCAGCCTTTAACAAGCCGGCCTCCGGATGTCAGCTTGCGAACCACAGGACGCGCTGAGGAACGCGACGCGGGGCTGTGGCGGACGCTCGAGCCACGTCCGACGGCGCCCGGGGCGGATGTGGGCCAACGCATACTCGGTCACGGCCGCCGTGTCGTGGCGGTGGTTACGCCCGGCCGGGGCGCCAACGCAGCGTCCCCCTTCAATGCCCGCCGCTGTAGGCCTGGGCCCTCGCGGCCGCCGGCGGCGCTAGGCGTCGTCAGCCGGGGGCGGCGGGTCGTCCGCGGCGGGCTTGGCCACGTTGACCGGGCCGGACGAGGCCGGGGCGTGCCCACCGGGGAGCTCGGGCATCGGTCCCGCGGCAGCCTGGGCGGCGGCTTCGTTCTGGGCCTTGACCTCGAGCCAGATCTCCTCGCGGTAGACGCGGACGGAGCGAGGGGCGTCGATGCCGAGGCGAACCGTGCCGCCGCTGACGTCGATGATCGAGACGAAGACGTCGTCGCCGACGACGATCCGCTCGCCGCGGCGCCGGGTGATGTTCAGCATTCGGCGCCCGCGGCCGGCTTCGCCATGACCTCGGCGAAGAGCGGCGCGCGCAGATCGCATCCGGGCGCTTGATTGATGATCTGGTGGCCCTGCCCGTTCCAGATGAGGATCGGGGCCTTCTGGTTGGCGGTGAAGTCGGCGAGCTCGGGAGCGGCGACGACGGTCACGTAGACGTCCACCGGGGTGGCGTCGTCCAGCCCGAGACGCTCGCCGTCCTCGTCGGTCAGCTCGACCGAGTAGTCCGAGAAGAAGCGATGCGGCTCGGTCACCGGCAGCGACAGGGTCGGATCATCGATGCAATGCAACCACATCAACGGGCTGCCCGGGCTGCTGGTCAGCAGCGCGTAGCGCGAGCCGCCAAGGCCGATGAGGCCGTCGGGGAACTCGATGACCGTCTCGGAGTCGATCTCCACCGGTCCAAACCGCGGGCTGTCAATGGTCAGCATGGGCACCGTCCCGGTCTACTGTAGGAAATTGAGCAGCGAAGACTGCACGATGTTGGCCGACGCCTTGAGCGCGGCGGTGAAGGCGGCCTGCTCGTTGGAGAAGTTGGTCAGCGTCGTCGCGTAGTCCGCGTCCTGCACGCCGGAGAGCGCGGCGGTGTCCGAGGTCTGCAGGCTGGAGATCCGCGAGGCGGCGAGCGTCAGGCGGTTGGTGGTCGCGCCGACGGTCGTCTGCACCTGCGACAGGGTCGCGATGTTCGCGTCCAGGCCGGCGAGATCACTGGTCCCGAGAGCGGCGATGCCCGAGGCCGAGCCGCTGGTCAGGTGCTGGGAGATGTTGGCCAGGACGTTGAGCAGCTTGCCGTCCCCGGCGCTCTGGCCGCTGCCCAGCACCGAGTTCAGGTCGGCGTTGACCTGAAGCGAGGTGCCCGGTCCGATGGCGCGGTTGACGGCGCCCGCGTTGCCCTGGTAGGCGTCTGAGGCGGTGCCGTAGGGCGCGGTGGCGGTCGCCGAGCCGCTGAACAGGTACTGCCCGTTGTACTGGGCGTTGGCGTTCTGCTTGATCGACGCGGTCAGCTGGGTGATCTCCGAGTTGATCGCGGTGAGGTTGGACTGCGAGTTGGTGCCGTTGGCGGCCTCGACGACAAGCTCGCGGACGCGCTGGACCTGGTCGGAGATGCTCGAGAGGGCCGTGTTGGAGGCGGTCGCCCAGGCTGTGCCATCCGTGATGTTGTTGGAGTAGGTCGCAAGGCCCGACAGCTCGCCGGTGAGGTCGACGGCGCGGGTGGCGCCGTAGGGGTCGTCGGAGGGCTGGAGGATCTTCTTGCCGCTCGACAGCTGCTCCTGGGTGACGTTGAGCCGGTTCTGGGACTGGTTGATGTCGGCCAGCACCTGGCTGGTCGTCATCAGGTTGGTGATGCGTCCGATGCTCATATCGTGTTGTTGATCAGGGTGTCCATGCAGGTGTCGATGGTGCTCATCATCTTGGCCGACGCCTGGTAGCCGCGCTGGAAGGTGATGAGGTTGGTCATCTCCTCGTCCATGGAGACGCCGGAGACGCTCTGGCGCTGGTTGTCGATGGCGCTCAGCACCGCCGAAGAGGTGGCAGCCGAGCTCTGAGCGGAGGACACGGCGTTGCCGATCTGGCCGACGAAGGCGGAGAAGGCCTGGTCGGGCGCTCCGCCCTGGAGGGCGGCGATCGACTGAGCGATGTCGCCCGAGCCCGAGGCGCTCGAGGCGACGACCGTCGAGGAGGTCGCCGTGACGGCCATGGTGGCGGCGGTGGTGCCGCCGAAGAACGGGTCAGAGGCCGGCTGCAGGCCGTTGACGGCGGTGATCACCTGGTTGGCGACGCCGTCCAGGGAGGTGCGCAGCGTGCCGATCTGGCCCGAGCTCGAGCTGAGGTCGAGCAGCGCCCCCAGCTGACCGCCGGCCGCGGAGGTCAGCGTCTGGGGCCAGGTGACCGTCGAGCCCGACACCAGCGGCGAGGAGGCGTCGCCGAACTGGACCGTGTCCGTCCCGTCGGACTGGGTGGTGACGGAGATCTGGGCCATCCCCGACAGCTTGTCGAGGACCTCGTCGCGCTGGTCGAGGAGATCGTTGGGGTTCTGGCCGGCCTGCGTCGCCTGGCTGATCTGGGTGTTGAGGGCGGCGACCTGGCTGGCGTACTGCTGGACCTGGCCGCCGGCCGCCGTCAGCGTCGTGTACTGATCGGCGGCCTGGGTCTGGACGGTGGCCATCTGCGCATCGACGGCGTTGAAGGTCTGGGCGAGCGTCTGGCCGGCCGAGATGACGGCCTGCTTGGCCGACGGGCTGGTGGGGCTGTTGCCGAGGCTTGACCAGGCGCTCCAGAACTTCGACAGCGCCGCCGAGATGCCGTTGCTCGACGGCTCGTCGACGGCGGTCTGGACATCGGCGAGCTCGGAGGACTGGGTCTGGGCGTTGGACGCGTTGGTGTTCTGTGCGCGGTACTGGATGTCCAGGAACTGGTCGCGGATGCGGCTGATCTGGGTCACGTCCACGCCCTGGCCGAGCTGGACCCCGGCGCCGGTGACGTTGGAGAAGGCGGGGATGGTCAGCGACGGGGACTCCGTGAAGTCCGCGCGCTGGCGCGTGTATCCGGGGGTGTTGGCGTTGGCGATGTTGTGGCCGGTGACGTCGATCCCGGCCTGATTGGCCTCCAGACCGCGCAGCGCCGTCGACAGACCGGTGAAGGCGGGGATCGTCATCAGACCTCCAGGTCCAGGACGCGGTGGCGGCTGACGAGCTGGGGCGCGGTCGGCCGCGAGCGGTCACCGGCGGCGTCATAGCCGAGCTGGCCATCGGTGTCGGCGAGGCGCAGCAGGTGATCGAGAAAGGCCAGCTCCTGGTTCATCAGCGCGCGGTTGACATGGTGCTCGCGCTGGACCTCCTCGAGCAGGCCGCGCAGCTCGGCGCTCCGGGCGCGGGCGAGCTGGGCGACATCGGGAGCCATCAGCCGCTCCATCAGCGTCAGCGAGACCGCCCCCGGGGTGATCCCCAGCCGCAGCCCGGCGCGCTCGAGCAGGCGGCTGCGCTCGTTCTCGATGACCGCGCGGCGCTGCACCTCGGCCTGGAGCAGACCGGTGAGTGAGACGACGTTGTGGACGTCCCGGGTGCGGATGGCGGCGCCCTGCTCGAGCACGAGCTGGAGCATCCGGCGAGCGGAGACGAGCTGGGTCTCGAGGTGGGCGAGCACGTCGTTGGCCAGCGTGTGGTCGACCTGGCCCTCCATGAGGATGCCGGGGACGGCGATGACGGCCATCAGACGCCCACCTGCGAGGCGGTGGTCAGGCCGGCGCCGCCGCTGGGGGTGCTCATGTTCGACCCGGCGGCTCCGGCGCCGGAGCTCTGCGAGCCGGCAGGCGCCGGGGTGTCGATCGCCGGGTCAAGGCCGCGGGCGATCTGCATGGCGATCCCGGTCCCGCCGGAGGTCATCAGGCCGGAGGTGAGCGCGTCGGGCATCATCGAGGAGAAGGCGCCGGCGGCAGGGTCCTGCGAGCCGTCGCCGGTCGTGCCACCGAGGCCATCGTCGGAGCTGCCGGTGCCGCTGATGGTGGCGCTCAGGGTCTGGGTGAGCTCGTTGTCGAGCATCTGCTCGAAGCCCAGGCCCGTCTGGTAGGCGTTCTTGGCCGCCTGGTCTCCGTTGCGGATGGCGGCCGGCTCCGTCGAGGGATCGATGACCGGCAGGCCGCTGCTCGACGCCGACAGACCGCCGATGGAGGAGAGAGCGCTCATTTGCGCAGCTGGTTGGCGATCTGCAGCATCTGGTCCTGGTACTGCACGGCCTTGGAGGACATCTGGTAGCTGCGCTCGGCGTTGATCATGTCGCCCATCGCCCGCGCGACATCGACGTTGGAACCCTCGAGGTGGCCCTGGACGAGGGAGGAGCCGCCGGCCGCGCGGGTCGCCCCGCTGCCGGCGGTGACGGTGAACAGGCTGTCGCCGGCGGGCTGCAGCTGATCCGGTGCCGGGACGGTGACGACCTGGATCTTGCCGAGCGTCTGCTTGCCGGCGCTCACCGTGCCGTCGGAGGCGATCTTCACCTGGTCGGCGCTGACCCCCTTGGGGATGGTGACCGGCGGGACGAGCGAGTACCCCTCCTGGTTGAGCAGATGGCCCTCGGCGTCCGTCTGCAGGGCGCCGTTGCGGGTCAGGCCGATCGAGCCGTCGGGGCGGCGGACCTGGAGGTAGCCCTCGCCCTGGATGCCGACGTCGAGCGGCCGGTTGGTCGACTCGAGCGGGCCCTGTGCCTGGCTGCGACCGATGATCTCCGAGGCCGAGCCGGTGCCGGTCGGCACGTGGGTTCCCGTCGAGACGCCGCCGTTTGAATACAGCAGATCCTGAAAGCCCATCTCCGTCTGCTGGTAGCCAGGGGTGTTGAGGTTGGACAGGTCGTTGGAGATGGCGTTGAACTGGTTCTGCTGAGCCTCCATCCCCGAGGAGGCGGCGTACAGGCCCTGAAGCATTTCTACCCTCCGAGGGAGCCGGTGCTCGACGCGTTCTCTTGCAGCGTCTGGTCGATTGCCTGGATCGCCGACTGGCCCGACTGGTAGGCCCGCAGCGATCCGATCATGTCCGTCATCGTCTGGATCGGGTCCGTGCCGGAGTCCTCCAGCTCGCCCGAGTGCACGATGCCGGTGGCGCGGCCCGAGGCCGTGCCGGTGAAGGTGTTGTCGCCCTGCTTGACCGGGTTGGCGACGGAGAACACGCCGAGCGCCGACGCCGGAACGGTGCCCTTGGCGCCGACCGTGACCGGTCCTCCGCCGGCGGAGAGGACGAGGTCGCCCTGGCTGTCCGTCAGCTGTCCGCTCGCGTTGGAGGTGAACTGGCCGTCGCGGGTGTAGCGGACGCCCTGGGCGGTCTGAACGCCGAAGTAGCCGTCGCCGGCGATGCCGAAGTCCAGGGGGCGGTCCGTGGAGTGCAGCCCCGCCGGCGAGGTGTCCGTGACCACTTTGTCGATCGTCACCCCGGTCTGCAGGCTGCCGATCGTCTGCCCGGTGGCGGTGTTCTGCAGCAGCAGGGAGTCAAAGCTCTTCTGCTCGGCCTGGTCGGGCTTGTAGCCGGGCGTCGAGGAGTTGGAGAGGTCGTTGGCCAGCTGCGACTGGCGGACCTGCTCGGCGAGCATGCCCTGGGCGGCGATGTAGAGGCCGGCATCCATCGAGCCGGGTATTCGGTCCGCGTCCGAGATACTTGAACCGCCCATGCAGCCCCTGGCCGTCGACCTCAAGCTCCTGCGCGATGTCCTGCTTCCGGAGGTCCGGATCGCCCCTGGGCGGATGCTCGCCGCGCGGGTGGTCGCCGCCGAGAACGGGCGGGGCTCGCTGAGCATCGCGGGCTACCTGATCGAAGCCGAGCTCCCCCGGCACGTCCGTGCCGGCCAGGAGCTGCGCCTCGAGGTGCGCGACGTCAGCGGCCAGCGGGTGCTTTTGCAGATCGCCGATCCCAGCCACCTCCCGGGCCCGGCAGCGCCGGCCCAGATCCCCCTGCCGGGAGGCGCCACCCTGACCGTCACCGAGCGAGACGGCGACGGCGACGGGCGCAGCGGCGAGGGCCGCCACGGGCTCACGCTGCGCTTCGACGGTGCGGCGCTCGGTCCGGTGGACCTGCACTTCGATCTGGACCCGGCGACGCTGCGCATCGGCGTGGCCGCCCGGGCGGGCACCGCCCACGAGCAGGCGGCCGCCCACGCCGAGGAGCTGCGTGCCGCGCTGGCGCAGGCGGTGAGCCGGGCCGTCTCCGTGGCCGTGACCGCCCGCCGCGACCCCGTGGACTTCTATGCCTGAGCGCCGGCGGGCCGCTGCCCTGCACTACGAACCCGGAGCGCCGGCTCCGCGGGTGACCGCCAGCGGCGCGGGCGCCGTCGCCGAGCGCATCATCGCCGCCGCGCGCGAGGCCGGGGTGCCGGTGCGTGCCGATCCGGCGCTTGCCCAAGCGCTGAGCGCGCTCGAGCTAGGCGCCGACGTCCCGCCGGAGATGTGGCGGGCGGTGGCCGAGGCGCTGGCGTGGGCCTACCGGCTGGACGCCGCCGCCGCGCGGGGCTGACTCAACTTCTCGGCGAGCGCGCCGATGACCGGGTCCGTCCCCTCGATGGAGCGTTCTTCATGGCCCTACGCCTGACCGGCACAACTCCGGCGCCCGACGCCACCTCCGGCACCGCGGCCGCGGCCCGTCCCACGGCGGCCGCCCTCGGCCTGCAGGCACGGACGTTCCTGTCGGCGGGCGACATCGAGGGCTATCGCGGCCTGCTCGCCGAGGCCGGGCGCCTGGACGAGCCCCAGCGCCGCTACCAGACGCGCGTGTCCCTGCTCGAGCATGGGCTGGCGGCCGCCGGCCAGGCGCGCAGCGCGCCGGCGATCGCCATCTTCGCGGCCGTCGCGGCGGAGGCGCTGGAGATCCTCGAATCCGATCCGGCAGAGCCGATCCTGCTCAACTACGCCGGCATCGCCGCCTATGAGCTGTGGGCCCTGGAGGCCGCCCAGCTGCTGTTCCGCGCCGCTCGCCGCCTGGATCCGGGGCTGGCCAACATCGAGTCAAACCTCGAGCAGGTCAGCGCCCGCAAGCGCGGGCAGCGCCCCCGGCGCCCGCTGCACGCCGTCGTCCCCGGGCTCGCCCGCCGCGCCCGGGGGGTCACGGACCGCGCCCGCCCGGCCACCGGCCTGACGCTCAGCCTGTGCATGATCGTCCGCGACGAGGAGGCGATGCTCGGCCGCTGCCTGGCCGCCGCCGCCCCGGCCGTCGACGAGATCGTGATCGTCGACACCGGCTCGACGGACGCGACGATCGAGATCGCCCGCACCTACGGCGCCCGGATCATCGAGCAGCCGTGGACGGGGGACTTCTCGGTGGCCCGCAACGCGTCGTTCGCCGCCGCCACCGGTGACTGGCTGCTCTATCTCGACGCCGACGAGGTCCTCGTCGCCGGAGACGCCGAGCGGCTGCGGGGGCTGACCGGCCAGACGTGGCGGGAGGCCATCCACCTGGTGGAGACGAGCTTCACCGGCGAGCTGGGCGACGGGGCGGCCGTCACCCACAACGCGCTGCGGGTCTTTCGCAACCGCCCCGAGTACCGCTTCAGCGGCGCCATCCACGAGCAGATCGCGCCCACCCTGCCGACCTGGGCCCCGGGCCGGATCGGCCACGCGGCCGTCCGCATCGAGCACTTCGGCTACCTCGGCAGCGTCCGCGAGGCCAAGGAGAAGTCCGTGCGCAACCTCGAGCTGCTGCGCCGCCAGGCCGCCGAATCGGGCTCTGACCCCTACCTGCACTTCAACCTCGCCACGGAGTACGTGGCCGCCGATCAGCCGGCGGACGCCGTGGCCGAGTTCCAGCGGGCGTGGACGCTCCTGAACCAGGACGGATCCCTGGCCAGCTGCGAGTACGCGCCGACGCTCGTCACCGGCCTCGTGCGGGCGCTGCGCGCCTGCGGACAGGGTCAGCTCTCGCTGGAGCGCGCGAACCAGGGGCTGGGCCGCTTCCCCGAGTTCACTGATCTCGTGCTCGAGCAGGCCACGACGTGGCGGTCGCTGGGTGACGTCGCGCAGGCGCAGGCGCTCTATCACCGCTGCCTGGAGATGGGCGACGCCCCCGCGCGCTACGGCGCGACCGTCGGCGCGGGAACCTTCCTGCCGCGACTGGCGCTGGCCCGGCTGCACATGGAGCGCGGCGAGATCGAGCCGGCCGCCGATCAGCTCGAGTGGTGCGTCGCCCATCACCCGAGCTTCTTCGGGGTCGTCGGCCCGCTGGCCACGGTCCGCCTGGCCACCGGCGCCGACGCCGCCGGGGTCGTCGCCGAGCTGGAGGAGCGCCTGGACCCGCTGCCCGCGAGCGCCCGCCACGCGCTGGCCCGCGCTCTGCACGGCGCCGGCGCGACCGCCGTCGCCGAGGAGCAGTATCGCCTGACGGTCGACGGGGCCCCGAAGCTGGTGGCCGCCCGCGTGGCGCTGGCCGAACTGCTGCTGCGCCGCGGCGCCTACGACGAGACGGCCGAGCAGGCGTCGATGGTCGACGAGGAGGACCCGTTCGCCGCGCTGGCCTGCCGGCTGGAGCTGTGCGGGCTGATCGCCGGCGGACGCACGCCGCAGGCGCGCGAGGCCGTCACCCGGGCCGCCCGGGTCAAGCTGCCCGCGGTCGAGCGCGACGTGTTCACCGCTTGGATCGAGATCGCCGAGGGGGGTCCGGCTCCGGCCGGACTGCCGGCCGCCGGGATGGCGCTGCTCGGCACGATCCTCGAGCTGCTGCTGGCCGCCGGAGACCTCGCCCGCTTCGAGCAGCTGCTGGCGGTGCTTGGGTCCTCCGAGCTGGTCCTACGCGAGCAGCGCGAGCTCCTGGGTGAGATGTACCTCAATCACGGGCACACCACACGCGCCGCCGAACAGTGGATGGCGGTGTGCTCGGCGCAGCCGGACTCGCGCGGCCTCTATGGCCTGGCCCGGGTGGCCGCCGCCCACGGCATGCTCGAGGACGCCGCCAACTTCGCCACCGGGGCGCTGGAGCTCGACCCCGAGTGCACCGGGGCGCGCGAGCTGCTGGCCCGCCTGCCCGCTCCCGCGGGGGTGGACGTTTAGACGAAGCGCATTCAAGTTGGCGTCCGCACGCTCGATAACGCCGGGGGACGATGAGTTTCGAGATCCCGAACATCTCCCCGGCGAGCCGGGCCCTTGCCCCGGCGAGCCCGCGACCACCCCAGACCGAGAGGACGGCGCCCGCCCCGGGCGGCGATGACTCCGTGACCGTCGACATGATGCCGGGGGCCCCGCCGCCGGAGGTGCTCGATGCGATCGGGGCGGCCGCCGGCGCCTATGACCGCCTGACGGCCGGCGGCGTGCAGCTGCATTTCCACGTCGACGAGCAGACCGGAAAGGTCGCGACGCAGGTCTACGACCTCCACGGCACGGTGCTGGGCACGCTGTCGCCCAGCCAGGTGGTCGACATCGCCACCACCGCCACGTTTGACTGACCCGCCAAAGGATCGATCCCGACATGTCCACCTCATCCGTCTCCTCCTCCAGCTCGAGCACGACCACCGGGCTGAGCTCGCTGTCGGGCAGCAACACCCTGCAGATCACCGGTCTGGCCTCCGGCCTGGACACGGACAAGATCATCACGCAGCTGATGTCGATCCAGCAGCAGCCGATCACGGCTCTCCAGTCCAAGGAGAGCGGGCTGACGGCCAACAAGACGCAGCTGACGAGCATCCAGACGGCTCTGCAGACGGTGGCCGCCGACGCGATGGCGCTGCTGGACCCGACACTCTTCAAGACCACCCAGGCGGTCAGCAGCAGCGACGCCACGCGGGTGTCGGCGACGAGCAGCTCGGGGGCGGGGGTCGGCGGCTACCAGGTGTCCGTCAGCCAACTGGCCAACTCCGCCCAGCGGACGTTCACCTACGCCAGTCCGGCGAGCGACACCGCGATCACCATCGACGGCCACGCGGCGACGATCAAGGCCGGTGAGTCCATCTCTGACTTCGTCAGCTCGATCAACGCCGACAAGAACGCCACCGTCTACGCGGCGGCGACGGACTCGGGCACGGTGGTGTTCTCCGATCGTGCCACCGGCAACACCGGGTCAAGCTACATCCAGGTGGCGGGCGCCGGCGGCGCCCTCACCGAGCAGACCGCCAAGGCCCGCGCCGGCCAGGACGCCATGTACTCCGTCGACGGGGTCAGCGGGACCTCGTCCTCGAACACCGTGACCGGAGCGATCGCCGGCGTCTCCCTGACGCTCGCAGGCGTGACCACCACCTCGGGGCCGGTGACCGTCAACGTGGCGGCGCCCGCCCCCTCGAGCACGAACGTCCAGAACGCGGTCCAGCACTTCGTCACGGACTACAACTCGGCGATCTCGGCGATCCAGACCCAGCTCGCCCAGCAGCCCTCGAGCAGCGATCCCACGCAGGGGACGCTGTACGGCGACTCCGAGCTCAAGGACCTGCTCGCCCAGATGCGCACCGCGATGTACGGCTCAGTCGCCGGGACGAGCGCGGGGATGACCTCGATGCTCGACCTCGGGGTGAGCACCGGGGCCACCACCGGCAGCGCGGCGCCCTCGTCGGCCTCGCTGTCGGGCACGCTGACCCTCAACGCCACGACGCTGACCAATGCCCTGACCGCCAATCCGACCGGCGCCCAGACGGTGCTCGAGGGGTGGGCCAACAGCTTCGCCACCGTCGTCAAGGCGGCCTCCGATCCCGGAGGCACGATCTCGCAGCGCGTGTCCGGTGACACCCAGCAGCTCTCAGACCTCAGCCAGCGCATCTCTGACATGCAGTCGGCCCTTGCCGACAAGCAGACCGCGCTGACCAACGAGTTCGCCGCGCTCGAGGCGGCACTGTCCTCCAATCAGTCCCAGAGCAGCTGGCTGACGAGCCAGATCAACGCTCTGCCGACCTGGGGCTAGCGGGCGCGCCGGGAGGCGCCGACGGGGGGCCGCGGGGCCTCAATAATCGGTCGTCACGGTCGATGACCCGGGCATGAGCACCTACGCCCCCTCCCCCAGCGCCTATCGCGCCAACGCGGTGATGACAGCCTCCCCCGGTCAGCTCATCGTGATGCTCTACGACGGCGCCCGGAGGTTCCTGCATCAGGCCGGGATCGCCATGGGTGACCGCCAGATCCCGCTCGCTCATCAGAAGCTGACCGCGGCCGAGGACATCGTGCGCCACCTGCGCAGCACGCTCGATCTCGAGCAGGGCGGCGACATCGCCCAGCGGCTGTTCTCGATCTACACCTTCTGCCTGCGGCACATGTCCGAGGCGCGCTTCGCCCAGGACCCCGCCAAGCTCACCGTCGTCGACGGGCTGCTGTCGCGCCTGCGTGACTCATGGGAGACGATCACCGCCGAATGAGCCCGGCCGCGACTGATCCCTACGAGGCGCTCGCCTCGCTGGGCGAGCGCGAGCTGGCGCTCGTGGCCGCTCGCGACTTCGACGGCCTGGCCGCGCTCGAGGCGCAGCGACAGGCTCTTCAGCGCACGCTTCCGGCGGCGCCGCCGGCGGGAGCCCGTGACGCCCTGGAACGCTGCCAGGCGCTGGCCCTGCGGGTGCGCGTCGAGCTGCTCCGGGTGCGCGAGGCGATCCTGGTCGAAGTGGGCCAGGTGCGCCACGGCCAGCGCGCGGCCGCCGGCTACGCGCCGGCGCTGAACCGCGTGCTGCGCGTCGACGCCAGCGCCTGAGTCGCGTCCTTTCGCTCGCCCGGGCGGACGGCCGGAAAATGTTGCGCGGGCGGTCGCTCGCCGGTGGCGGGGCAACATCTTCCGGCTCGCAGGCGGAAGATATTGCGCGGGAGGGCTGGCGCGACCGGGGGCGCAACATTTTCCGGCCGCCGCCGCCGCCGGCCCCGCCGGGCGGCCGCGTCAACGGCTCAAGTTCGCTGGGCGGCGGACGAGTTACGGCTCGGCGCCCACCCTTCTGCCAGCGAGGTTCCCGTGACGTTTCTCAACCGCTCCCTGCGCCGTCAACTGTTCGCCGGGTTCGCCGCGGTCACCGCCGTGCTGCTGATCGCGCTGGCCGTCGGCTGGCTGAGCATCGGCGCCGTCGACCGGACGCTGACCGCCGCCGAGGGCAAGCAGGCTCTCCTGCAGGAGGCCGGCGGGGACGCGCGGGACATGGCCACCTCGCAGGTGATGACGGTCATCTCGGCCACCAACATCGCCGATCACCGCGCCGACGTCGCCACCTTCAGCCGAACGCTGGCCACGCTCGGCCGCTACGCCACCACCCCCCAGGCCCGCGCCGACCTGCAGCGAACGCAGGCGTTGTTTCACCGCTGGACGGCGGTCGACGACGAGATCATCAACGACTCCCGCCGCGGGGTCGCGGGCGGCGGCGCCCTGGCGATGACGCGGAGCGCGGATCCCCTCCTGGACCGCCTGACCTCCGCGGTGACCGGCCTGAGCACGGCGATCGCCCGCGCCGACACGACGGCCGCCGACGCGCGAGCCGGCCAGTCGCGGGATCTGATGCTCGTGCTGGCGGCGCTCGCGCTGCTGCTGGTGGTCCTCATCGCCTCGATGCTGACCCGCCGCCTGGTGAAGCGCATCGGGCGGCTGGTCGCCGGCATCGGGCGCCTGGACGCCGGTCCCCTCGAGCACCTGCGCCAGGGGCTGCACGCGATGGCCCAGGGGGATCTGACGGTGGCGCTCGAGGCCGACCCGGAGACGATCCCCACCCGCCGGCGCGACGAGATCGGCGATCTCATCCGGACCTTCAACGCGATGGGCGCCAAGACGGCAGGCGCCGCCGAGGCCTACGAGACGGCGCGCCGGCGCGTGTCTGAGATGCTGCGCGAGATCGGGCACACCTCCGAGACGCTGGCCTCGACCTCCCAGCAGATGGCCGGGGTCTCCCAGGAGGCCGGCCGCGCGGTCGACGAGATCGCCTGCGCCGTCGGCTCCGTCGCCGAGGGCGCTGAGCAGCAGGTCCGGGCCATCACCGCCGCCCGGCAGCTCACCGAGGAGGTCGCCAGCGCGTCGCTGAGCTCGGCCTCGGGGGCCGCCGCGACCGCCGGGGCTGCCGCCCACGCCCGGGGGCTGGCCGAGGAGGGCAGCCGCGTGGTCGGGGAGGTGATCGCCGCCATGGAGGACGTGCAGGCGAGCACGGAGGAGCTCACGCGGGCGATCCACTCGCTGGACGCCCGCAGCGAGCAGATCGGTCAGATCGTCGACACCATCACCGCGATCGCCGAGCAGACCAACCTGCTGGCCCTCAACGCCGCCATCGAGGCCGCCCGCGCCGGCGAGCAGGGCCGCGGCTTCGCCGTCGTCGCCGAGGAGGTCCGCAAGCTCGCCGAGCAGTCCCAGAGCGCCGCGGGCTCGATCGGGGAGCTGATCGCCGAGATCCAGTCACAGACGCGCCAGGCCGTCGCCCTGGGTGAGGCCGGGGCGCAGCGGACCGAGGTCGGCTTCGGCACGGTGCGCCAGGCGAGCGACGTGTTCGAGCAGATCACCGCCGCGGTGACGGACATGGATGAGCGGGTGTCGGAGATCGGGGCGGCGATCAGCCAGATCACCGGCTCGGGCGCGCGCATGCAGGACAGCATCGTGGCGGTGGCGAGCATCGCCGAGGAATCGAGCGCTGCCTCTGAACAGGTGAGCGCCTCCACCCAGCAGACAAGCGCCTCCGCGCAGGTGGTGGCGGCCTCGGCGGGCGAGCTGGCGGGGACGGCGCACCAGCTCCAGGAGCTCGTCGCCCAGTTCCGCGTCACTGACACACCGTCTTTTTGAGAAGGCTCTAAAGGCAGCGGCAGCAGCGGCCGAATACACGGGTGACCCCATGGAGGGGTCACTGATCCAAGCCCAAGGAGGGCCGATGTCCAGCGAGCAGCCATGTCCCTCCTTGACAGCACCCAACTTGCGCTCGAGTCCGCCATGCGCGGCTCGATGCTTCGTCAGTCACTGCTGACGAACAACCTGGCCAACGTCGACACCCCGGGCTACCAGCGCGAGGACGTCAACTTCCAGGGGACCCTGCAGTCCGCGCTGGCCGAGGGCCAGTCCCCGGCCACCGTGACCTTTGACCCGGTCTCCGAGGCCGGCGCCACGCAGGCCGACGGCAACGGCGTCTCAAGCGAGCAGGAGTCGGCCAACCTGGCCGAGAACGGCCTGCTCTACGAGAACCTGACCGGCATCGCGCAGGCCCGCAACGACATCATGAAGACGGCGATCGGGCAGCCGCAGTGAGCTTCTTCAGCGCGATCGACATCGCCGCCTCGGGCCTGACCGCCGAGCGCACCCGCATGGACGTGACGGCCGAGAACCTGGCCAACGCGCAGACGACCAACGGGCCGGGCGGCCAGCCATACCGCCGCCAGGAGGTCGTCCTGGATCAGGCGGGCGGGGGCTTCGGCGCCTCGCTGGCCGGGGCGATGGGCTCAGCCCCGGCGCCCGGGGGCGTCGAGGTGGGCGGGATCGTCGATGACCCGACGCCCGACCAGCTCGTCTATGACCCCGGCCACCCAGGGGCCAACGCGCAGGGGTACGTCCGCATGCCCAACGTCAACTCAGTCACTGAGATGACCGACCTGATCTCCGAATCCGATTCCTACCAGGCCAACGTGACCGCCATGAACACCGCGAAGACCATGTACGCAAAGACCCTGGACCTCCTCAAATGATCCCGGCGATCTCGAGCGCCATCAGCCCCGTGGGGGCCGGCGAGTGGAACGTGGGATCGCTCGGCTCGCTCGGTGCGGGGGCCCAGCCGGGCGCCGTCGACGCCACCGGCCAGGCGCCGGGCAGCGGCTCCTTCGGCGGAGCGCTGGCCAACGCCATCGGCTCCCTGGAGAAGACGCAGGACACCGCCACCCAGGCCGCCCAGGGGCTGGCCACGGGCACGCTCACTGACCCCACGCAGGCGGTGACCGCGGTGCAGGACGCGTCGCTGTCGATGGATCTGGCCGCTCAGATCCGCGACAAGCTGACCACCGCCGAGAACACGATCTTCCAGACCCAGGTCTAGGGGCCCGGCGATGCCGTCACTGATGCAGTCGTTCAAGCGGATGACGCCCAAGGGCTGGGCGATGGTGGGCGGCTCAGTCGCCGCCGGCCTGGTGTTCCTCGTGGTGCTCATGCAGATGGCCGGGGCGCCCAGCTACTCGACGCTCGAGACCGGGCTCGATCCCGCCCAGACGGGCAAGATCACCAGCACCCTGTCGACCCAGGGCATCACCTACCAGCTGCAGAACAACGGCACCGCCCTGGCCGTGCAGTCCGACAAGGTGCCCCAGGCGCGGGTCGCGCTGGCCACCGCCGGCCTGCTGGGCAACTCCCAGCCCGGCTTCTCGCTGATGGACAAGCAGCAGCTCGGGCAGTCCAACTTCCAGCAGCAGGTCACCTACGAGCGCGCCCTCGAGGGCCAGCTGGCGTCGACCATCGAGACGATCGACGGCATCTCCTCGGCGCAGGTCAACCTGGTGCTGCCCAACACCCAGGACCAGCTGTTCTCCGACCAGCAGCAGCCCTCGACGGCCTCCGTGCTGCTGTCAGGCTCGAGCAGCCTGCAATCGAGCTCCGTGCGGGGGATCGCCCAGCTGGTCGCCTCAAGCGTCCCCGGACTGCAGTCCAGCAAGGTGACGATCACCGGCTCCGACGGCTCTCTGCTGTGGCCCAACGGCAGCACCACCGGCGACTCGGGCGGGATGCCCGCCCAGCTGGCGGCCAACCAGCGCTATGACTCCGCCACCACCGCCGCCGTCGACGCGATGCTGACCCAGACGCTGGGCGCCGGCAAGGCCCAGGTCACGATCAACGGCGACGTCGATGCCAACCAGGCCACTCAGCAGTCGCTCATCTACGCCAAGAAGGGCGTGCCGCTGACCCAGCAGAAGAGCACGGAGACGCTCAAGGGCGCCGGCGCCGGCAAGGCCGGAGGTAGCTCGGGCGCCTCGGCGAACATCCCCGCCTACGCGGCGGCGGGCGGCGCGGCCGGCGGCTCAGGGGCCTCCAACTACAAGAACCAGACGGTCAACACCAACTTCGGGGTCAACAAGACGATCACCCACTCCGTCATCGCGGCGGGGGCCGTCAAGCGCCAGAGCGTCTCCGTGCTCGTCGACAAGAGCGTCCCCGCCGCCTCGATCCCGGCGATCAAGTCGGCCGTCGCCAACGCCGTCGGCCTGGACCCCAAGCGCGGCGACGCCATCTCCGTCGCCCAGCTGGCCTTCGCCCCGGCGAGCAAGACGGCGCCGGTGGCGGCCGCGGCCAACCCGATGATGAAGTACGCCAAGTACGGCGCCATCGGCCTGGCCTCCCTGCTCTTCCTGGTGTTCGCCGGGCGCACGCTGCGCAAGCGCGAGCGGGAGTCCTTCGGCGGCCAGCCGACGTGGCTGCGCGAGCTCGAGGCGCCGCGGACGCTCGCCTCGCTCGAGCACAACCACCCACCCGACGTGGCCGCGCTCCAGCCCGCCGTCAACGTCGCCCGCCGCCAGGTCGAGGATCTCGTCCAGCGTGATCCCGAGCGCGTTGCCGCCCAGGTCCGCGCCTGGATGAACGAGGACTAGGCAGGGGAACGAAGCGATGCCTGCCGAGGTCTACAAGGTCGGCGACGGCACCGGAGCCGCCATGGTCAAGCCGCTCCCGCCATCCGTCAAGGGCCGGCGCAAGGCGGCCGTGCTGCTCGTCTCGCTTGGCACCGACCGCGCCGCCGAGGTGTTCTCGCGCCTGCGCGAGGACGAGATCGAGACGCTGTCGCTGGAGATGGCCAAGCTGCAGTGGCTGGAGCCGGGTATCGCCGACGGCGTGCTGGCCGAGCTGGCGGCCACCGTCGAGGCCTACGACTCCCTGAACGCCGGCGGCGTCGACTACGCCCGCGAGGTGCTCGAAAAGGCCCTTGGGGCCGAGCGCGCCGAGGAGATCATCGGCCGCCTGTCGAGCGTCATCGAGAAGCGGCCGTTCGAGTTCATGCGCCGCACGCCGGCCGAGCAGGTGGTCACCTTCCTGCGCAACGAGTCGCCCCAGACGGTCGCGCTCGTCGTCGCCAACCTCCACACCACCCTGGCCGCCCAGGTCCTGTCCGCCCTGCCCGACGCCGAGGCGCCGGAGATCGCGTTGCGGATCGCGCGGATGTCGGAGACGAGCCCCGAGGTCGTGCGCCAGGTCGAGCAGGTGATGAAGCAGAAGCTCGCCAACGTCGTCCAGCAGGACTACAACGGCGCGGGCGGGGTGCAGTCGCTGGCCGACATCCTCAACCACGCCGATCGCTCGACGGAGCGCAACGTGCTCGACAAGCTCACCGAGGCCGACGAGGACCTGAGCGCCGAGGTGCGCCGGCTGCTGTTCGTCTTCGAGGACATCGTCAAGCTCGACGACCGCTCGATCCAGCTCATCCTGCGCGAGGCCGACCAGAAGGATCTGGCGCTCGCGCTGCGCGGGGTCAAGGACGACGTCAAGAGCAAGATCCTGCGCAACATGTCCGAGCGGGGCGCGCAGATGCTCACCGAGGAGATGGAGTTCATGCCGCCGCAGCGCAAGCGCGACGTCGAGGACGCCCAGGGGCGCGTGGTGGCGATCGTCCGCCGTCTCGAGGAGGCGGGCGCGGTGGTGCTCGGTCGAGGGGAGGAGGACGTTGTCTTCTGACGGCGGGGCCGGGACGGTCTCGGCCTCCTACACCTTCCGCCAGCTGGAGGCTCCGGCGGGCGCGGTCACCCACGGTGGGGTGTCCGACGTCCTGTCGGCCGCCATCGCCCAGGCCGACCAGATCCGCGAGGAGGCCCGGGCCGCCGGGGAGGCCGAGGGCCGCGCGGCCGCCATGGCGGCGGTGCGCGCCGAGGCCGAGCCCGCCCTGCAGGCCCTTGCCGCCGCGGGCGCCGCCCTCGACAGCCTGCGCGACGAGCTCATCATGGAGCTCGAGAACGATGCCGTCACCCTCGCGCTGCGCCTCGCCGAGCAGATCGTCGCCGGCGCGATCGCCGTCGCCCCCGAGCGCCTCGTCGACGTCGCCGGGCAGGCGATGCGCCGGATCGCCGACCGCCGCCACGTGACCCTGGTCGTCAACCCGGCCGACCTCGAGCTGATGGAGCAGTCCGTCCAGCGGCTGCAGGCGGAGCTCGGCGGCATCGAGCACTGCAACGTCCAGGCCGACCGCCGCGTCGGCCGCGGCGGCGTCGTCGCCCGCACCGAGGCCGGCGAGATCGACTCCTCCCTCGACGCCCAGCTCTCGCGAGCCCGCGACATCGCGATGGCCGAGCTGACGCCGCAGGACGCCGGCCGGTGAGCCCTGAGAGCTTTCGCTCGGCGCGGCTGGCCCGCGTCACCCGCCGGCTGCAGGACGAGGACCTGGCCCGCCGCCGCGGCCGGGTGCGCGACCTCATCGGCCTGATCATCGAGGCCACCGGCCTGACCGTGGAGATGGGCGAGATCTGCCATGTCGGCGCCGGCCGTGACCGTCCCGCGGTGGCCACGGAGGTCGTCGGCTTCCGCGACGGCAAGACGCTGCTGATGCCGCTCGGCGAGCTGCACGGCATCGGCCCGGGCACCACCGTCCACCCCACCGGCAGCCCCTTCGGGGTGTCCGTCGGCGACGGCCTGCTCGGCCGGGTGGTCGATGGCCTCGGTCAGCCGCTGGACGGCTTCGGCACGCCGGAGGAGACCGCCTGGCGCCGCGCCGAAGCCGAGCCGCCCGACGCCCTCACCCGCCCGCGGATCTGCGAGCGCATCGGGCTCGGCGTGCGGGCGCTGGACACCCTCGTCCCCTGCGGGGTCGGCCAGCGGCTGGGGATCTTCGCCGGCTCGGGCGTCGGCAAGTCCTCGCTGCTGGGCATGATCGCCCGGTGCACGACCGCCGACGTCAACGTGATCGCCCTCGTCGGCGAGCGCGGGCGGGAGGTCCGGGAGTTCATCGAGCGCGACCTCGGGCCGGCGCTCGAGCACTCCGTGGTCGTGGTGGCGACCTCCGACCAGCCCGCCCTCGTCCGCATTCAGGCGGCCTTCACGGCGACCGCCATCGCCGAGCACTTCCGCGACCAGGGACGCAACGTGATGCTGATGATGGACTCCGTCACCCGCTTTGCCATGGCCCAGCGCGAGGTGGGGCTGGCCATCGGCGAGCCGCCCGCCACCCGCGGCTATACCCCCAGCGTGTTCGCGCTGCTCCCGCGGCTGATGGAGCGCGCCGGGACCAGCCCCGACGGGGCGATCACCGCCCTCTACACCGTGCTCGTCGACGGCGATGACATGAACGAGCCGATCGCCGACGCCGCCCGCTCGATCCTCGACGGCCACGTCGTGCTCTCGCGCTCGCTGGCCCACAGCGGCCACTACCCCGCGATCGACGTGCTGCAGTCAGTCTCCCGGCTGGTCTCAGAGATCGCCTCTCCGGAGGTCCGCGATGCCGGGCAGAAGCTGCGGGCCGCCCTGGCCGCCTACAAGGAGAAGGAGGACCTGATCTCGATCGGGGCCTACCAGCCGGGGACAGATCCGCTGCTCGACGCCGTGATCGCCCTGCGCCCACGGATCGACGCCTTCCTGCGCCAGCGGGTCGACGACTTCACCTCCGCGCCGGACGCCGACGCCGAGCTGATCTCCCTGGCGGCGGAGCTGGCCGCCCAGAGCGGAACGTTCGTCGATGCGACGCTCGGCGCGATCCCCTCAGGGGCCGCTCTGCCCGCCCCCAACCCGCCGATGGTGGGGGTCGGCGGGGTCGTGTCCGACCCCGCCGCCATCCCCTCGCTGGCGCTGAGCCGATGAGCATCAAGTTCCGGCATATCCGGCCGATCAAGCGGTCATGAGCGGTCCCTCGTTCCGGTTCTCCCTCGAGCGCGTGCGCGCCCTGCGCGAGCGCACCGAGGATCAGGCCAAGGAGGCCCTGGCCAGCGCCATGCAGGATCGCCAGCGCTCCGAGCGCGAGGTCCAGGCGGCCGCCGAGCGCGTCGCCCGCGCCCGCGAGGCCCAACTCGACGCCACCGCGCTGCGCCTCTCCGCCCAGGACCTGATCACCCGTCAGGCCTACCTCGAGCGCTCAGAGCAGGCGCACCGCGTCAGCCAGCAGGTGCTCGACCAGACCGAGACGCGGGTCGACCAGCGCCGCAGCGCGCTGACCGAGGCCGCTCGCGAGCGCCAGGCGCTCGAACGGCTCAAGGAGTCCCGGCGCCAGGAGCACGTCCGGGAGGCGACGCGCGTCGAGAACGCCACCCTGGACGAGATCGCCATCAACGGATTTCGGCGCAGGTCGGCGGCATGAGCTCGAGCATGGCTCCGGCCTCGCCGATGCCGGCCACGGCGCAGGGGCTCGGTCCCGCGACCCTCGCCTCGGGCCCGCCGGAAACCACGGGGCCGCCGGGAACCGCCGAGCCGCCCGGAGGCGGCTCCCCACCGACGGAGGCCTTCGCCTCCGTCCTCTCAGACCAGGTGGCCCGGACCGCACATGCGGAAGGCCAGAAGGACAGCGCCCCGAAGACGCCGGGCCGCAAGAGCGATACGGATACGTCCGGTGGTCCGGCCGGCCAGGACGCCGCTCCGCAGGCGGCCGCAGCCGCCGTCGTGGTGGCGCTGCCGATCGCTGCGCCGGCACTCGCGACGGCATCGGCACCGGCGCCCGTCCCGGCGCCGGCACTCCCGGGCCGTGCCCGAGGCCACGAGCGACGTCGGCGGCGGCGGCCGCGCCGCGCCCCGCGCGCGCCATGTCGCCGCTGCCGCGCCGCCCGGGCCGGTCAGCGCCACCCCGCAGCCCGCTGCCGCCGCTGACACCCCGTCGGGCGATCACGCCGACCCCGACGCGTCCGCCGGCAAGCGCGACCCCCACCCGTCCCCTGCCGGCTCAGTCCTCTCGGTCGGCGCCGCCGATGCCCCCAAGGCCGCCTCAACCGCGGTCAAGGCCGCGCCGGCCGGCGCCGCCCACGTCGTCGCCAAGGCCGGCGCGGCGCTCTCGACGACCGCCGCTCCCACCGACGCTGTCCAGGCGAGCCGCCCAGCGACGCTGTCGGCCGGCCCGTCGCGGCCGCTGGCCGGGCGGTACCCACCGCCTACGGCGTCCGCCTCGAGCAGGCGGCCGAGACGGTGCGCACGACGATCGCCATGGCCGCCCGGCAGGGGAGCTCGACCGCCCGCATCCAGCTCTCGCCGGAGTCGCTGGGTGGCATCCAGATCCACCTGCAGAAGACCCCCGACGGCATCGTGGCGCGCGTCGTCGCCGAGCACGCCGCGGCCGCCCAGACGCTCGCCCAGAACGGCGACGATCTGCGCCGCTCGCTGGAGTCGCACGGCATGACGCTGCTGCGCCTCGACATCGAGTCCGGCGACCGCCGCGACCCCTCGGCCCAGGGCCAGGCCGGCAGCGGCAGCGGCTCGCGCTTCACCGGCGAGGGTTCCGACGGTGACGCCTCCACGCCGGCCGCGCCCGACGCGACCGTCACCCACATCTCCGCTCACGACCTCAGCGACACGGCGCTGGTCAACGTCCTCGCCTAGCGCCACGCGACGCCAGCCCGCCCGCACGACCCACCCAAGGAGAACAGACCCATGAGCGACGTCACCACCATCCAGACGGCCGCCGCCACCGCCGCCGGCACCTCCGGCACGTCGGTCAGCCGCAGCGACAACAACATGGGCGAGAACGACTTCCTGCAGCTGATGATGATCCAGCTCAAGAACCAGGATCCGTCCAACCCCTCGGACCCGACCCAGTACCTGTCCGAGCTGGCCAACTTCTCGACGCTCGAGCAGGAGACCCAGATCGCGCAGTCCAGCCAGACATCGGCCGCCGCGCAGCAGACGGCGTCGGCCCTGGGCCTGCTCGGCCACACCGTCACCTACACCGATGCCAACGGCGCCACCCAGACGGGCACCGTCTCCAAGGTCGACTTCGGCTCGTCGGGCCCGTCGCTGACCATCGGCTCGACCACGGGCGTGTCGCTCGGCGACATCACTGAGGTCTCATGAGCGCGGTCTTTCCCAACGCGGCGATCACGCCGCCGGGACCGTCCCCGGCCACCGAGGCAGCGACGGCGGCCCGCCGCGCGGCCGATCCGGCGGCCGGGGCGACCGGGGCCGTCTCCGGCCCGTCGTTCGCCGACGTCCTGGCGCAGCGGACCTCCGCCGCTGCGGCGCCGCGCTTCTCCCGGCACGCGCTGGAGCGCGTCAGCCGGCGGGGGATCGAACTTGACCAGCCGACGATGCAGCGGCTGACCAACGGCGTCTCGCGTGCCGCCACTAAAGGTTCGCGCGACGCGGTCGTATTTGTGGACAACACCGCGTTCGTGGTGTCAGTCCCCAACAACACCGTCATCACGGCGGTGGGTTCCGAGCACATGCGCGAGCACGTGTTCACCAACATCGACAGTGCCGTGATCGCGTGAGCGCCACGGCTGTGACACCCAACGGCCGGACCTCTTGCAGGAGGCCACGAAAGGAAGTGATGCCCCGATGATGCGAGGCATGTACGCCGCCATCAGCGGCCTGGAAGCACACCAGACGATGCTCGACGTGACCGCCAACAACCTGGCCAACGTCGACACCATCGGCTACAAGGCACAGCGCACGACCTTCGTGGACGAGCTGTCGCAGATGATCAGCGCCGCCACCGGCCCCAACGGCACCAACGGCGGGACCAACGCCAAGCAGATCGGCCTGGGCGTCCAGGTCGGCTCGATCGACAACCTCATGTCCGGCGGCTCGCAGCAGTCGACCGGCAACCCGCTCGACGTCTACATCCAGGGCGAGGGCTTCCTGCAGGTCGGCAACGGCTCCCCCAACAGCTCGTCGCTGACCTCGAACCTCCCCAGTGCCGTGCAGTACACGCGCGCGGGCAACCTGACCCTCAACAACCAGGGCTACCTGTGCACCCAGAGCGGGCAGTACGTGATGGGCTCCACCGCCACCGGATCCTCAGGCGCTGAGACCTACATCAACGTCCCGCCGGGCTCGACGGACGTGGCCATGGGCCAGGACGGCTCGATCAGCTACGTCGACCAGAACTCCGCCAACGCCACCTACGGGCAGCGCGTGACCGCCGGCTATCTGGAGCTCGCCTCGTTCCCCAACGAGACGGGCCTGCAGCGCGACGGTGGCTCGCTGTGGAGCGCCACCTCGGCCTCCGGCAGCCCTGCCACCGGCACACCGCAGACCGGTGGCTTCGGCACGACGGTGGCCGGCTCGCTGGAGATGTCCAACGTCGACCTCGCCACCGAGTTCACCAACATGATCACCGCTGAGCGTGGCTACCAGGCCAACTCCAAGGTGATCACGACGGCCGACACGATGCTGCAGTCGGCCGTGAACATGGTCCAGGGCTAGCCCCCATTGACGGCCCGCGGGGGGCGGTCATCGAGGGATGCCGCCCCCCGCGTTCACTGACCACAAGAGAGGACTCACCCGATGATCACCCTGCACCGCCTCGGCCACGCGGTCGAGCCGTTTCAGCTCAACCCCGACCTGATCATGACCGTCGAGGCCAATCCCGACACCGTGATCACGCTCACCACGGGCACCAAGGTCGTGGTCGCCGAACCGCCGGAGCGGGTGGTCGCGGATGTCCGCAGCTATCGCATCGACGTGCTGGCCGGGGCGCTCAAGCGCCGCGCCCAGCTGCGCGCCAGCGGCGCCACGATCCACAAGACCGCGCCGCTGCACGTCGCCCCGCCCGCCGCGGTTCTGGCTCATCCCACGGCGGCCGAGCACCAGAGCGCCTGAAGTTTTTCCTCGTCCCGCCGATATCCGGAAATGAGATGAAAGCCGCCACCGCAATCGGAATCGGAGTCGCCGCCATCGGGATCCTGATGAGCGGGATGATGGGTGGGACGAGCCCGGCCTCCTTCATGGACATCCCGGCGCTGCTCATCGTCATCGGCGGCACCGCCGGCGTGACGCTGGCCAGCTGCGGCATGGAGGCCATGAAGCGCATCCCCACGCTGTACAAGCTCGTCTTCAGCCCGCCGGAGCTCGACCTCAACGGCCGGGTGCAGCAGCTCGTCGGCTTCGCCGAGCAGGCGCGCCGCGAGGGTCTGCTCGCGCTCGACGCCAAGACCGGCGAGGTGCAGGACGACTTCACCCGCAAGGGACTGCAGCTCGTCGTCGACGGCTCGGACCCCGAGCTCGTCCGCGAGGTCCTCGAGGCCGAGATCGACGGCATGATGGCCCGCCACCACGAAGGCGCCGCGCCGTTCGAGAAGGCCGGCGGGTTCGCCCCCACGATGGGGATCATCGGCACCGTCATGGGCCTCGTCCACGTGCTGGAGAACCTGTCGGCGCCGGCGACCCTGGGCCCCGCCATCTCCTCCGCCTTCATCGCCACCCTGATGGGCGTCGGTTCGGCGAACGTCATCTACCTGCCGATCGCCAACCGCCTCAAGGCCCTCTCCAAGGCCGAGGTCGAGCTGCGGACCCTGACCGTCGAGGGGATCCTCGCCGTCCAGGCCGGGGACAACCCCCGGGTGGTCGCCGAGAAGCTCGGCTCGTTCGTCCCGCCGGAGGAGCGCGTCTCCGAGGAGGAGACCGGCTCCGTCGCCGCCGATGGCCCAGAAGGAAGCCGCCTGATGGCCGCCGGCCGCCGTGGCCGCCGCGGGGGTCACGCCCAGACAGCGGACAACGAGGAGCGCTGGCTGCTCACCTACGCCGACATGCTGACGCTGATGTTCGCGCTGTTCATGGTGCTGTTCTCGATCTCCTCGGTCAACATCTCCAAGTACAAGTCACTGCAGCAGTCGCTGAAGTCCGCCTTCTCGGGCTCCGTGCTCTCGGGCGGCAAGGCGATCATGCAATCCGGCTCGCAGTCGACCAGCGCCCACAACCCGTCGGCGCCCGCGGTCCCGGCGGTCATCGCGCTGACGCCGAACGTCCCGCGCCCTCGCGACAGCACCGCCGCTCAGATCTCCAAGGCGATGATCGCGGCCAGCGGCGCCGCCCAGGAGCAGGCCAGCTTCCAGGCGCTCAAGGCCAAGCTCGACGCCTACGCCCGCGCCCACGGTCTGTCCAAGCAGCTGCAGACGGTCATCGACAAGCGGGGGCTGGTGGTGCGGGTGCTGACCGACAAGCTGCTCTTCGACTCCGGCTCGGCCACGCTGCAGGCGGCCGGTCTGCCGCTCCTGCAGGAGGTCGGCAAGCTGCTCGACGTCGACCAGACGCATCCGATCACCGTCGAGGGCAACACGGACACCCAGCCGATCCACAGCGCCCAGTTCCCCTCCAACTGGGAGCTGTCGACGGATCGGGCGACCACCGTCGTGCGCTACCTGATCGCCCACGGGGTGGCCGACCAGCGGCTGCCGCGGCCGGCTACGCCGCGCTGCATCCGGTCGCCCCCAACACGACGACGATCGGCCGGGCGCGCAACCGCCGCGTCGACATCGTGCTCCAGCGCCTCTATCCAGCCCTGAACCCCTGAACCTGCCATGAAGAAGAAGCTCATCATCGTCCTCCTCGTCGTCCTGGCGGGCGGCGGCTTTGCCGCCAAGACGTTCCTGCTGCCCAAGCCGGCCGCCGCCAAGCTCAAGGTCAACGGCACGATCTACGTGCTCCCCAAGGGGTTCACCTTCAACCTGACCGATGGCCACTACGCGACGATGACCGCGGGGCTGATCCTCGCCCCGGGCCAGAGCGACGGCGCCTCGGCCACCGCCGTTGCGGATTCCTCGTCGGCGGTCGGCACGCTCCCGGAGGAGGCGGTGATCCGCGACATCATCACCAACGACGTCACGGACAAGACCTCCAAGGCGCTGGTCACCGTCGCCGGGCGCAAGGCGCTCAAGAAGGAGATCCTCGACGACATCAAGCACAAGACGGACGTCAAGGTCTCCGACATCCTGTTCACCGACGTCGCCGTTCAGTAGGAGGCAGCCATGAGCCAGGACGTCTCACTCGAGCAGCTGACGCCAGACCCAGGCGTCCGCGAGGCCGGGGTCCTCACCGCCGGGGGCGACCTGCGCCGCCTCAGCGCGGTGCCCGTCGACCTCAGCGTCGAGATCGGCCGCACCCGGATGACGGTCGGCGAGACCCTGGAGCTGCGCGAGGGCTCGGTGATCACCCTGGACCGGATGGCGGGCGAGCCGGTCGACCTGCTCGTCAACGGCACGCCGATCGCCCGCGGCGAGGTGGTCGTCATCGACGAGCAGTTCGGGCTGCGCCTCACCGAGGTGCTGGCCGAGCCCGGCGAGAGCGCCTGCGCCCCGGCGACCGAGGCCGAGGCGGCGATGGCCCTTCCAGCCCCCCGCCGAGCCCCTTCCCCGCTGACAAAGCAAGGAGCACGTGAGCGATGTCCCAAGCAGCAGGCCACCAGCGTCAGATCGTCGTCTTCACCCTCGGCGCCGAGCACTACGCGCTGCCGATCCATGACGTCCACGAGATCATCCGCTACACGGAGCCGCGCTCCGTGGCATCGCGTGCGGACTGGGTCCGCGGGGTGATCAGCCTCCGCGGCCGGATCGTCCCCGTCTACGACGTCGCCGCGCGGCTGGGCATCGCCTCAGAGCTCGGCGAGGAGGCCAAGATCGTGATCGTCGAGGCCGGCGCCGAGACCGCGGGCGTGATCGTCGACTCCGTCGAGGAGGTCCTCACCGTCTCCGACGCCCAGATCGAGGACGTGCCCGGGGCCGACACGACCCTGATCGAGTCGATCGCCCGCGTCGATGACCGCCTGATCGTGCTGCTCACCCTGGGCACGATCTTCGCCAGCCCCGACGTGGCCACCGCGGCCGAGCCCACCCTCGCGGCCCCGATCGCATGACCGCCACCTCCCCGCCACCGCGCGTCGTCGTCGCCGACGACAGCCCGCTCATGCGCCGCATCGTCGGCTCCGTGCTGCGGCGCGGCGGGGTCGAGGTGGTGGGTCACGCCGGCGACGGCGACGAGGCCCTGGCCCTGTGCGAGCGCGAGCGTCCCGACGCCATGACGCTCGACCTGACGATGCCCGGCCTCGGCGGCATCGACGTCCTGCGCGCCCTGCGCGAGCGCGGCCGCTCGACGCTGCCGGTGGTCGTCGTCTCCGCGTTCTCGCCGGCCAGCGGCGCCCGAGCAGTCGACGCGCTCGCCGAGGGCGCCTTCGAGCTCGTCCAGAAGCCGAGCGTCGGGGAGGGCGAGGTCGAGGCCTTCGAGCGCAACCTGCTCGACAAGGTGCGCGCCGCCATCGAGCTGCGCGCCCGCGGGCGGCGGTCGCCGACGTCGCCCAGCGCAACCCCCCGGAGCCGGCGCCGAGCGGTGCGCCGCGGCGTCTCCCGCGTCCTGCTGATCGCCGCCTCGACCGGCGGCCCGCGCGCGCTCGCCGAGCTGCTGCCCCAGCTGCCCGCCCCGCTGGGCGTGGGCACGATGATCGTCCAGCACATGCCGGCCGGCTTCACCACCTCGCTGGCCTCCCGCCTGGACCGCGCCTGCATCCTCGACGTGCGCGAGGCCGGCGGCGGCGAACGACTGGACCCCCGCGTCGCCCTGGTCGCCCCCGGCGGCCGCCATCTGCGCCTCGACGAGGACGGGCTGGTCACCCTCTCCGACGCCGAGCCGCTCGGCGGCCTGCGCCCGCGCGCCGACCTGCTGATCGCCGACGCGGCCCGCCGCTTCCGCGACCGGCTCGTGCTGGTGGTGCTCACCGGCATGGGCAACGACGGCCTGCGCGGTGCCGAGGAGGTCCGCCGCCACGGCGGCCGGATCCTCGCCGAGGCCGAGGAGACGCTGCACCGTCTACGGAATGCCGCGGGCGATCGTCCAGGCCCGGCTGGCCGACGTCGTCGCCCCGCTGCACGACCTGCCCGAGGCGATCCTGGCGGAGGTGTGCTGATGAGCGTCATCGCCGACGACTACGTGGACTTCTGCGACGGCGTGCGCCAGATCTGCGGCCTGGACCTCAGCCAGTACAAGCGCCCGCAGATGGAGCGGCGACTGCGCTCGTTCTTCGCGGCCAAGGGCATCACCCGCCTGACGGACTGCCTGGAGAGCCTGCGCAGCGACCGCGTCGAGCTCGACGCGCTGCTGGATCGCGTGACCATCAACGTCTCCCAGCTGTGGCGCCACCCCGAGCAGTGGCGCACGCTCGAGCGCGACGTGCTGCCGCAGCTCGGCGCCGGCGAGACGCTGCGCGCCTGGAGCGCCGGCTGCTCGTACGGAGCCGAGGCGTTCACGCTGGCGGCGCTGTGCCGCCGGGTGCTGCCGGCCGTCCGGTGTCGATCCTCGGGACCGACATCGATGGGCGCATGGTCGCCCGCGCCCAGGAAGCGGTGTTCTCCGACGGCGATGCCCGCGACATGCCGGCCGCCGAGCTGCAGCGGGGCTTCGAGCGGCTGCCCGGCGGCTGGCGGGCCAAGCCGCGAGCTGCGCCGCATGACGCGCTTTGAGCGTGCGGCGACCTGCTGCGCATGACCCCGCGCCGGGCGAGCTTTGACCTCGTCCTGTGCCGCAACACCGTCATCTACTTCTCCGAGCCCATCCGCGATGAGCTGCACGGCCGCCTGGCCCACGCGGTGCGGCTCCGGGGGATACCTGGTGGTGGGGGCCACCGAGCGCATCGCCCAACCGGCCGAGCTCGGGCTCGAGCTCGCCTTCCCCTTCGTCTACCGGAAGGCGTGATGGACACCTCCGAGTACATGCCGATGTTCCTGGCCGAGGCCCAGGAGCACCTCCAGGAGCTCAACCTGGCGGTCGTCCGCCTCGAGCACGACCCGTCGGACTCCGAGACGGTCAACGAGATCTTCCGCATCGCCCACTCGATCAAGGGCATGAGCGCCACCATGGGCTTCTCGAGGATCGCCGAGCTCACCCACCAGATGGAGGATGTCTTCGAGCTGCTGCGCCAGCGCACCGGGCCGCTGCCCATCGAGGTGATCGACACCGTCCTGGCGTGCCTGGACGCGCTGTCGGGGGCCATCGAGGCGCTGAGCCTCCAGCGGCCAGGAGACGCTTGACCCCGAGCCGCTGATCGCCCGCCTGCAGTGCCTGGTGCGCCCCCGCACCCCCGAGCAGGAGCGCCAGCGCGCCGGCGGGTTCACCCCGCCCAACCTGGCCGCCGCCCAGGAGGCCGGCGAGCACGTGCTGCACGTCGTCGTCACCCTGTCAGACGAGGTGATGATGCCCGCCGTGCGCGCCCACATGGTGTTCGCGGCCCTCACCGAGCACGGCGAGCTGATCGGATGCGCCCCCTCCGTCGACGACGTCGAGAACTTCTCCGGGCAGCAGATCTCGGCGTGGCTGATCTCCGACCACGAGGATCAGGCGGTGGCCGACACGCTGCGCACGATCTCCGACGTGGCCGACGATCCAGATCGGCGGAGGCCGCAGCCGCGGCCGCCGCCGGTCGCGGCGCCGCGCCGGTCGCGCGCCGGTCGCGGCGGCTCCAGCCGCCGTGCCGTCGCTGGTCGGCAGGTCGCCCCGCCGCACCGCCGCCGGCGCCCGCCGCACCGCCAACCAGAATGCCCGCACCGTCCGCGTCGACGCCGAGCGCCTCGACGCGCTGATGCACTCGATGGGCGAGCTGGTCATCCACCGGACGGCCGTGGAGGCGCTCACGGACGGCCTCGACGTCGACGGGCTCCAGCAGGCCATGCAGGAGCTCACCCGCAGCTCCCAGGCCCTGCAGGCGATGGTCATGCAGGTGCGGATGATCCCCGTGGAGGTCGTCTTCCTGCGCTTCCCCCGCCTCGTCCGCGACCTCTCGAGCAAGCTCTCCAAGGAGGTCGGGCTCGAGCTCGTCGGCTCCGACACGGAGCTTGACCGCACGGTCGTCGACGCCCTCGGCGACCCGCTCGTCCACCTCGTCCGCAACTCCCTGGACCACGGCCTCGAGCCGCCCGCCGAGCGTCTCGCCGCCGGCAAGCCGGCCGCGGGCACCCTGACCATCGCCGCGCGGCATGCCGGCGGCAGCGTCGTCATCGAGGTCCGCGACGACGGCCGGGGCGTCGACCCCGCCCGCGTGGCCGCCAAGGCCGTGGAGAACGGGCCTGATCGACGCCTCAGGCGGCCGCCGACGTCGACATGAAGGCCGCCGTCGAGCTGCTCTTCACCCCCGGCTTCTCCACCCCGAGGCGACCAACGACATCTCCGGGCGGGGCGTGGGGATGGACGCCGTCCGCGCCAAGATCCGCGAGCTCGGCGGCGAGGTCGTGATGGACTCCGAACCCGGCCGCGGCACGCTGGCCCAGATCCGCCTGCCGCTGACCCTGGCGATCGTGGCCGCGCTGCAGGTCGAGATCGCGGGCGGCCCCTACGCCATCCCGCTGGACCGGATCGAGCGCACCCTGCGCCTCTCCCAGCAGACCGTCAGCTCCGTCGCCGGGCGGCGGATGCTCGTGCTCGAGGACGGCGTGCTGCCGCTCGTCGAGGGCGGCGGGGTGTTCGGCCGCCAGGAAGGCGGCGAGCACGCGTTCGTGGTCATCGTCCGCGCGCAGGACAGGCGGGTCGCGCTGGCCGTCGACGACCTGATCGGCCAGCGCGAGCTCGTCACCCGCCCCCTGCCCTGCGTCGTCTCCGGCGGCGAACCCGTCTCCGGCGGCGCGGCGCTGGCCGACGGGCGGATCGCCCTGATCATCGACTGCGACCGTCTGGACACCCGCGCCGCGAGCAAGCCACTCAGCGCTCGCACGACGGCCGGCGCCGACACTCTCACCGACGCCCCCCGCAGGGCAGCTGGCCGCCTGACCCACCCGACACCAGGAGCGCACCCCGTGACCCCGTCCTTCACCGACCTCCAGCTCGACGCGCTGCGTGAGCTGGCCAACATCGCCTCCGGCTCGGCGGCCACCGCGCTGTCGCAGATGCTGTCGCGCGAGGTCGAGATCAACGTGCCCCGGGCCCTCGCCCTGCCCCTGGCCGACGCGGTCGACGCCTGCGGTCTGCCGGAGGAGATGGTGGCGGCGGTGGTGATCGGGGTGGAGGGCAACCTGCAGGCGATCGTGCTGCTGCTCATCGGGCTCGGCGACGCCGGCAACCTGTGCCGGCTGCTGGACGTCGAGGCCGGGACGGAGGTCGGAGAGTCCGCCCTGCGCGAGATCGGCAACATCGTCGGCACCAACTATCTCAACGGCCTGGCCGCGATGACCGGCCTGGAGCTGCGTCCCGGCCCGCCGCAGCTCTCCGTCGACATGCTGGGGGCGATCGTCGCCTCCCTGCTGGCCCAGACGGCCGGCACCGAGGACCTGGCGCTGGTGCTCGACTCAGAGCTCGACGTCTCCGGCGAGCCGTGCGCCATCTCCTTCCTCCTGCTGCCGACCGTCGGCGGGATCAGCGAGCTGCTGAGCCCCCTGGGATTGACGGGGACGCGCCGCCGTCATGACCAACGTGCGCATGGGAGAGATCGCCGTCTCCGCTCAGGCGGACGCGGAACTGGTGGCGCTCGGTCTGGGCTCGTGCATCGGGCTGGCCGTCTGCGACCGCGCGGCCGGCGTGGCCGGGCTGGCGCACATCGTGCTCCCCGAGTCGCGCGGGAGCGGCCATGCGGCCGGCAAGTTCGCCGACCTGGCGGTCGCCGAGCTGCTGGCGCGGGTGCGGGCACTGGGCGCCCTGGGACCGCGGCTGGAGATCGCCATCGCCGGTGGCGCCCGGATGTTCGCGCTCGAGGCGGGCATGGACGTCGGCTCCCGCAACGAGGAGGCCGTCCGCGCGCAGCTGCGCCGCGCCGGCCTCCGGGTCCGCGCCGCCCACACCGGCGGCGACCAGGGCCGCACGCTGCGCCTGCAGGTCGGCTCGGGCCGCGTCACCGTGCGGATGCCCGGCGCCGAGCCCATCGTCCTGCTCGAAGGTGGCGCCCCGGTCAGCGACCCGCCGGCCGCGCATCCGCCGGCCGGTCCCTGAGCACCGCGGTCGGCCTGAGTGGAGGCCCCTCATGAGCGAGATGCTGAGCGCCGACAAGATCGCCTCCCTGGTGGAGGCGGCCAAGAGCGGCGACCTTCCCGAGGCGGGCGCCGGCAGCGGCAGCCGGCGCGGCCACCGGCTGCGCACGGTCGACTTCTCGCGCCCCACGAAGTTCACCACCGAGCAGCAGCGGCGGATCACCCGGGCGGTCGAGACCTTCTGCCAGACGGCCAACACCCGCCTGTCGGCCGAGCTGCGCATCCCGATGGAGTTCGAGCTCATCAACGTCGTCCAGCTGACCTGGTCGGCCGCCCAGAACCAGCTGCCGTCCGGCACCCTGTCGGCGCTCGTCGACGTCGCCCGATCAACACCCGCATGCTGTTCGCCCTCGAGCAGACGTTCGTGCTCACCTGCATCGAGACGCTGCTGGGCGGCGCGACGGACCGCCCGCCCGCGTCACGGCGGCTGACCGAGATCGACTGGACCCTCACCAGCGGGCTGTTTGAGTCGATCCTCGTCCCCATGTCGCTCGTGTGGCAGGAGCTGGGCGGCGTGTCGCTGGCCGTCGGCGAGCTCGATCCGCCCGACGCCGCGCAGGTCGCCTCCGTCTCGGAGCCGACGCTGTCGCTGCTCATCGAGACGCCGCATCGGCAAGCAGTCGTTCGCGATGGCGCTGCTGATCCCGTGGATCGCCGTCGAGCCGGTGGTCGGCGCCATCAGCGGCCGCGAGCCCAAGCAGCTGGCCGCCGGCAACGCCCCGCTCGCCGATCCAGCGGGCGATGTCCAACGTGCCGGTCACCCTGCGCGCCGAGGTGGCGAGCACCGAGCTCTCCGTGCAGGAGATCCTCTCGCTGGCGCCCGGCAGCGTGCTGCGCTTCAGCGCCAGCGCCGACGAGGGCGTGACCCTGTTCGCCGAGAACGTCAAGCTCGCGCGGGCCGAAGCCGGAGCCGCCGGGCCCCGGCGCGCCGTCCAGATCCGCGGACCCGAGAGGGAGCCAGCCATGAGCGTCGCCGACGCCTCGCACCGGGACGCCCTGCTGCGCCTGGGTGCCGCCACCGCCGAGGCGGTGGCCCGCGTGCTCGAGACGTTCGCCCCCGGAGCGGTCGAGCGCGGCGACGTCACCGTCTACGGCGAGGACGAGGCCCCCCTGAGCACGATCGTGCGCGGAGCGGTCACCGCCAGCGTCTCCTACATCGATGGCGTCACCGGCGCCAACATCTTCGTCCTCCCGCCGGCGGGGGCGCGCGCGCTGGCCGGCGCGATGGGCGCTCCGGCCCCGATGGGACGGACGCCGGCGAGCCGCCCGCGCTCACCGACCTGGAGGTCTCCGCCGTCTCTGAGGCCGCCAACCAGATGATGGCCGCCGCAGCGGCCGCCATCGGGGTGGTGCTCGGCCAGGAGATCGCGATCTCCCCGCCCGACACCCGCGTCATCGACGACCCCGCTGGCCGCCCGGGAGGCCTACGGCAGCTCGCCGCAGTCGACGTCGACGACGCTTCATGATCGCCGGCGAGTCCTGCCGGCTGATCCAGCTGGTGCCCAGCGCCTTCGTCGTCCGCATGGCCCGGGCGCTGGATGAGCTCGGTCACGATCCGGCCGACGGCGCCGGCGAGCACGACGGCCGGGCGATCGGCTCGAGCGTCGCCCTGCTCGACGCCCTCGGCGACATCAAGCTGCGGGTGTGGGCCGAGCTGGGACGCGCCGATCTGCCGCTCGGCGATGCCCTCGGCCTGCCCTTCGGCGCCGTGCTCGAGCTCGACGCGGCCGCCGACGCCCCGATCGACCTGTTCGTCAACGGCATGCGCTTCGCCCGCGGCCACCTGATCGTCACCGACGACGGCGAGTGGGGGCTCGCGCTCGACGAGGTCAGCGGCGCATCCCTCGGCCGGCGACGCGGCGACCGCCGGGCCCGCCCCGGCGGGCCCCGGCGCACCGCCTTCACCGCCCCCCATCACCCCCGACAGACACCCAACCAGAAGGAGCAGTTGTCTAATGGCCCGTGTACTCGTAGTCGACGACGCCGCGTTCATGCGCAAGGTCGTCAGCGATGCGCTCGCCTCCGGAGGCCACGACGTGATCGGCGAAGCCGGAAACGGCAGCGATGCGATCACGCGCTTTCAGGAGCTGCGCCCGGAGTTGACGATGCTGGACATCACCATGCCCGAGAAGGACGGCCTGCAGGCCCTGGCCGAGATCATGACCCTGGACCCCGGCGCGCGGGTGCTGATGTGCTCCGCGCTCGGCCAGGAGAGCAAGGTGATCGAGTCGATCAAGCTGGGCGCCAAGGACTTCGTGGTCAAGCCGTTCGCGCCCGAGCGGCTGCTGGAGGCGGTCGGCAAGGCGCTCGCCTAGCCCACCGCTCGCCGGGGAGCGGCGCCGGGGCCCGCTCCGTCACAACATTTGTCCAGAAGAGGACTAAAGACTCATGCTCGATGCAGCCGATCAAGTGAGGGACGTTCCCTCGACGTCACTCCCTCGATGCGGATCTCTTCAACGCTCTTCACGCGGCGTCGCGCTCGCCGTCGCCCTACCCTCGCTCCCCGCGCAGGCGGCCCTCGCCGCCGGGCGGCGAGAGCACCCCCCTGCACCTCGGCCAGCCGACCAGCGACCCATGCGGCGTCGAGCGGCGGCTCGGGGATCCTGCGCACGATCATCGCCCTCGTCGTCGTCGTCGCGGTCATCTACGTGCGTGGCGCGGATCCTGCGGGCGGTCAAGACCCGCGATCAGCGCGCCTCGGGCGATGGCCTCAAGCACCTGTCGACGCTGCCGCTCGGCGGCGGGCGGTCCCTCGCGCTCGTGCGCTCCGGGCCGCGACATCGTCCTCGTCGGCATCGGCGAGCACGCCGTCACCCCGATCAAGACCTACACCGAGGAGGAGGCGATCGCCAACGGCATCCACGTCCCGCTCCGAGGACGGAGCAGGCTCACGCACGGACGTCGAGGAGCGGACCTTCGGCGACGTGCTGGACCGCCTGCGCAAGCTGACGGTCCGCCCGTGAAGGTCGACGGGTCCAACGCGCTGCAGATCCTGCTGCTCGTCGGCGGGCTGTCGCTGATCCCGGCGATCCTCTTCACCGTCACCGGCTTCACCCGGATCCTCATCGTCCTGGGCTTCATCCGCTCGGCGATGGGCACCAGTCGACCCCGCCCAACCAGGTGCTGGTCGGCATCGCGCTGTTTCTCACCTTCTTCGTCATGCAACCGACGATCAGCACGATCAAGAAGGACGCCTGGGATCCGATGGTGCACCACCAGATCTCCACCACCCAGGCGATCAGCCGCGGCGAGGAGCCGCTGCGGGAGTTCATGTTCCGCCAGACGCGCGCCAAGGACATCACGCTGTTCGTCTCGCTCTCGCACTCCAAGACGCCGCAGACCCGAGCCGACGTGCCGACCTACGTGCTCATCCCGGCGTTCATCATGTCCGAGCTCAAGACGGCCTTCTCGATCGGGTTCCTCATCTTCCTGCCGTTCCTGATCATCGACCTGATCGTCTCCTCGACGCTGATGAGCGTCGGCATGGTGATGCTGCCGCCGACCTTCATCTCGCTGCCGTTCAAGATCCTGCTGTTCGTGCTGGTCGACGGCTGGGACCTGATCACCCACTCGCTCGTGGCGAGCTTCCACTGACCACCAGGAGCACCGGACCGTGAACCAGGACACCGTCGTCTCGCTCGCCACCAGCGCGATGACCCTCGCGATCGAGGTCGCCGGGCCCGCTGCTGCTCGTCGGCCTGGTCATCGGGCTCGTCGTCTCCGTCTTTCAGGCGGTCACCCAGATCCAGGAGCAGAGCCTCTCCTTCATCCCCAAGATCGTCGGGCTGGCGGTGCTGATCGTGATCCTCGGGCCGTGGATGCTCGGTCAGCTGGTCAACTACGCCCAGAACCTCTACATCGTCGATCCCGCAGCTGATCTCGTGAACGAAGCCTCGCTGCAGACGCTGCTGAACTCGATCGGCGGCGACCACATCACCGGCTTCTTCCTGGTCCTCGCCCGGGTCACGCCGCTGTTCGTGGTCGCGCCGCTGTTCTCGTCCAAGATGGTCCCGGCCCGCGTGCGCAGCGTCGTCGCCGTCGCCCTGGCGATCGGGCTCACCGGCGTGGCCGTCCACGGCCAGACGCTCCCCACCGACGCCGCTCTCCGTGGCCGGGCTGGTCGTCGTGCAGCTGCTCGTCGGGCTGGCCTTCGCCTACGCGGTCGGCGCGGTGTTCACCGCCGTCGAGGCCGCCGGGTCGATCACGGACTCCGTCGCCGGCTTCTCCTACGGCGCCGTCATCGATCCGATCAACGGCAACCAGGGCGGCGTCATGGCGGGCCTCTACGGGATGGTCGGGCTGGCGCTGTTCATCGCCATCGGCGGCGACGCGTACACGCTGCGCGGCATCGCGCGCACCTTCTCGCTGGTGCCGCTGACCCACGCGCCCCACATCGCCTCCCTGGCCACCGGGGTCGAGGCGGCCTTCGGCTCGATCTTCGTCTCCGCGCTGGAGGTCGCCGCCCCGGTCATCCTGGCCCTGCTCATCACCGACGTCGCCTTCGGGATGGTCAGCAAGGTCGTGCCCCAGGTCAACATCTTCGCCATCGGCTTCTCGATGAAGGTGGGGGTCGCCCTGCTGGTCGTGGGGGCCGCGCTGCCCTTCATCGGGCGGCTTCATGGCCGACCAGATCTCCAGCGCCGTCACCGTCGCCCTTCAGAGCCTGTAACGCGCTCATGGCCGCCGACGACAAGACAGAGAAGGCAACTCCCAAGAAGCAGAAGGAGGCCCGCAAGAAGGGCCAGGTCGCCAAGAGCACGGAGATCAACGGCGCGGTCGTGCTGATCGCCGGGCTGGTGGCGATCTCCTTCTTCGGGCCCAAGATCGTCACCGGCATCGCCGACGCCATGCGCGGCAGCTTCGCCCAGATCGCCAACACCAGCTCGGTCACCTCGGCGGCCGGGCTGCACTCCCTGTTTGAGATGGTGCTGCGCACGGTGATGACCACCGTCGGCCCCATCGCCGGCCTCACGGTGGCGGCGGCCGTGCTCTCCAACGTGGTCCAGGTCGGCTTTCGCCCGTCGATGACCGCGCTCAAGCCCGACGTCAAGCGGCTGAACCCCATGGCCGGCTTCAAGAACGTCTTCGGCCCGCGCATCGGCGTCGAGACGCTCAAGGCGCTGGCCAAGGTGTCGATGGTGGGCGGGGTCGCCGCCATGACCCTCGTCCCGATGATCCGCCACCTCAACGCGGGCGTCGGCACCACCCCGTCGGCCCTCGGCGGCCTGCTCGGCTCGAGCGCCACCTCCGTCATCGAGCGCGTCGTCGTCGTCTACATCCTGATCGCCCTCGTCGATCTCGTCTGGCAGCGCCGGCGCCACGCCAAGCAGCTGAAGATGACCAAGCACGAGGTCAAGGAGGAGCACAAGCAGACCCAGCTGCCGCCGGAGGTCAAGTCGGCCCTGCGCCGACGTCAGATCCAGGCCGCGCGGGCCCGCATGATGGCCGCCATCCCCACCGCCGACGTGATCGTCACCAACCCGACCCACTACGCGGTGGCGCTCAAGTACGACGGCTCAAAGCCCGCCCCCGTCGTCGTCGCCAAGGGCAAGAACCACGTGGCCGCCCAGATCCGCCGCATCGCCGGCGAGAACGGCGTCCCCATCGTTCCCGATCCACCGCTGGCGCGCTCGCTGCACGCCAGCGTCGAGATCGACCACATGATCCCGGCCGAGCTCTACGCGGCCGTCGCCCAGGTCCTCGCCTTCGTCTACAAGCTGGCCGGCCGCAGGAGGGTCGCCGCATGAGTGAACGTTCGATCCGCAAGCTGCTGAGCCACAGCGATCTGCTGGCCGCGGTGGGCGTCGTGATGATCATCACGATGCTCGTCATCCCGCTGCCGACGATGATCCTGGACTTCCTGATCACCATCAACATCTCCGTCGGCCTGGCGGTGGTGGTGGCCACGATGTACATCCGCAACGCGCTCGAGTTCTCCGCGTTCCCGACGCTGTTGCTGCTGACCACCATGTTCCGTCTGGCGATCAACGTCTCCGTGACGCGCCTGGTGCTGACCACCGGCGATGCCGGGAGCGTCGTGAAGTCCTTCGGCCAGTTCGTCGTCTCCGGCAACGTCGTCATCGGCCTGGTCATCTTCATGATCCTGATCGTCATCCAGTTCGTGGTCGTCACCAACGGCGCCGGCCGCGTCGCCGAGGTGGCCGCCCGCTTCACCCTGGACGCCATGCCGGGCAAGCAGATGGCGATCGACGCCGACCTCAACGCCGGCCTCATCACCGACGAGGACGCCCGCAGCCGCCGCGCCGACATCGCCCGCGAGGCCGACTTCTACGGGGCCATGGACGGCGCCTCGAAGTTCGTCAAGGGCGACGCCATGGCGGCGGTGATCATCACCTTCATCAACCTCGTCGGGGGCATCGTCATCGGCATGCTCCAGCACGGCAACTCGTTCGCCGACGCCACCCACCACTACTCCCTGCTGACCGTCGGCGACGGCCTGGCGGCCCAGATCCCGGCGCTGCTCATCTCCGTGGCCACCGGCATCATCGTCACCCGCTCGGGCTCTGAGCGCGACCTCGGCTCCGAGCTGACCAGCCAGATCCTGGGTCAGAAGAAGGCCCCGCTGGTGGCCGGCGGCGTGATCCTCTGCTTCGCGCTCATCCCCGGGCTGCCGAAGCTGCCGTTCATCTTCATCGGCGGCATCTTCGCCTTCATCGGCTGGCAGCTGCGCAATGGCGGCCTCGAGGCGCTGATGCCCGCGGTGGCCACGGCCGGGCCGGCCGCCCTCCCGGCGGGTGGGCCCGGCGCGGAGCTGGGCGACAAGAGCGCCCCCCGCGACGAGGTCATGAAGGAGCTGCCGATCGATCCGCTCGAGCTGGGGATCGGCTTCGGCCTGGTGCCGCTCGTCGACCGCGGCGCCGGCGGCACGCTCGTGCGCCGCATCTCGATGATCCGCCGCCAGATCGCCGGCGAGCTCGGCATGGTCATCCCGCCGGTCCGCATCCACGACGAGGTCGACCTCGACTCCCACGAGTACGTCTGCAAGGTCCGCGGCACGGTGGTGGCCCGCGGGCGGATCATGGCCGGCCACAAGCTCGCCATGGACCCCGGCGACGCCGTCGGCAACCTGTCGGGCATCCCCACCACCGAGCCCGCCTTCGGGCTGCCGGCGGTGTGGATCTCCGACGCCCAGCACGGCGAGGCCGAGGCCCTCGGCTACACCGTCGTCGACGGCGAGTCCGTGATCGTCACCCACCTCACGGAGACGATCCGCTCCCACGCCGCCCAGCTGCTCACCCGGCAGGACGTACGCCAGCTGCTCGATCAGCTCAAGGAATCCAACGAAGCGGTCGTCAACGAGGTCGTGCCGGAGATCCTTTCCCTCGGGGAGATCCAGCGCGTTCTGCAAACGCTGCTCGGCGAGGCCGTGTCCATCCGCGACCTGGGCGCCATCGTCGAAGCGGTGGGCGACAAGGCGCGCATCACCCGCGACCCCTCCCTGCTGGCGGAGTACGCCCGCCAGGCCCTCGGTCGGGCGATCACCGCGCCGCACCTCGGCGCCGACCACACGCTGCGGGCGATCACCCTGGACCCGACGATCGAGCAGGAGGTCGCCACCTCGATCACCCAGACGACCGACGGCGAGTACCTGGCGCTCGAGCCCTCCCGCGCTCAGGCGCTGCTGACCGCCGTGCGCAGCCAGTCCGAGCACGCCGCCGCCCGCGGCGCCGCCCGGCCCGTCCTGCTCTGCTCGGCGCGCGTGCGCCGCCACCTGCGCCGCCTCGTCGAGGCGACCGTGCCCCACCTCGCCGTCTGCTCGTACAACGAAATCTCGCCCGGCATCAGTGTCGAGACCATAGGAGTGATCAGCGCATGAACCAGGGAATGCCGAACGGCGCCGCCGCGGCGGCCGATCCCCTCGAGAGCCTCGGCGTCGGTGAGGTCCGGACCTTCCGCGGCCGCACCGTCCAGGAGCTCATCCCCCAGATCAAGGCCGAGCTCGGTCCCGGCGCGATCATCCTGCGCGAGCGCGAGGGCGTGACCGGCGGGGTCGGCGGGTTCTTCGCCCAGCGCTGCGTCGAGATCGACGCTCAGGCGTCGCGGCGGGTCAGCGTCTATGCCGGCGACGACGACGAGGACTTCGGTGGCGCGGATTGGGGACGGTCGAGCTCGGATCCGATGACACGTCCGCGGGGGAGCTGCCCGACCCGCTGGCGCCGGCGGCGCTGCGCGCCCCGGCCGCGTTCGACGAGGCCACCTTCGCCGCGCGGCTCGAGCAGGCCGCGCTGGCCGACGAGCCCGCGGTGGCGCCACCCGCGACTGAGACCCCTCAGTACATCGCCTTCGACGAGCTCGCCGAGTCCGAACCAGTGGCGGTGCCCGCGCCGGCGGTGGCGGCCGTCGCCCCCCTCGAGCCGGTGGCACTCCCCGAGCCCGCGCCGATCCCCGTGCCCGTCGCCATCGACGCGCCGCCGCCGTTCCGCGCGGCTGCGCCCGCGACCTTCCGCGCGGTGCCCGCGCCGGGGGTGACGCAATCTGGGTGCGCTCAGCGCACCTCAGATGACATACCCCTCGCGCCGGCGATCCCCGCGCCGTCCGCGCGTCGCCGACGCGGCGGCCTGGCTGACCGGATGGTGCGCGCCGCCCAGGCCGCCCACGCCGCCGCCCAGACGTACGCGGCGGCCCAGATGACCCCCGAGGCCGGCATGGCGCCCGCCCCTGCCGCAGCGCAGGGGCCGCGACGCCGGCGCCCGCCGTCACCGCCGCCGACCCGCTGCCCACCGCGAAGCCCGCCACCATCACCGCGCGGCCCGCGGTCACGGACACCCTGCAGCGCCGCCTGATGGACGCCGGCCTGAGTCGCGCCCGCGCCAACGAGCTGATCGGCGCCGCGCTCGAGGTCACCGACGACGACGCCGACCTCGCCGACGCGATCCGCGAGGAACTCACCGAGGCCCTTCCCGCTGCGGCGCCCCTTCCCCTCCGCGGCGGGGTGATCGCCGTCGTCGGTGCCGGGGGCGCGGGCAAGACGCGCTGCGTCGCCGCCCTGGCGGTGGCCTGCGCGCGCGCCAGCGCCCTGCCGGTGACGGTCGCGCGCCTGGGCACCCCCGAGCGCGCCACGGAGCTGGCCGAGCTCGTCCGGGGCGAGAACGTCGACGTCATCCCGCCGATGCGCACGCGGGCGACCGTCCGCGCGGTCACCCCGGCGCGCGAGCGCGGCCTGGTCATCCTCGACACCCCGGCAGCCAGCCCGACGGACGGCTCCGCGGTCGAGGTCCTCGGCGACGCGCTGACCCAGTTCGAGCTCGACGGCCTCTATCTGACGGTGCCGGCCACCATCACGGCGCGGGCCGCGGCCCGCCTGACTGAGGGCTTTGCCCCCCTCGGGCTCGACGGCCTGCTGGCCACCCACGTCGACGAGGCCGACCAGCTGGGCGTGGTCGCCGAGCTGTCGATGCAGACCGGCCTGCCCCTCAGCCACTCCCACGGCGGCGTCGACGTCGGCACCGCCCTGACGGCCATGAGCCCGAGCCAGATCGCCGAGGTCCTGCTGCCATGAGCACCGGCGCCGTCATGCCCCATCCCGCCGGCGAGCAGGGCCGGCTGACGACGCCGCACGGCGCCCAGCTGCCGGTGCGCACCTACGGACAGGGCGAGGACGTCGTGCTCGTGGTGCTCTCCGACATCGACGACAGCCTGCTCGCCGAACAGCTCGAGCCGGCGCTGCTGGAGTACACCTCGACCCGCGGCGTGGTGCGGATGAAGGGCGAGGCCGTCTTCGAGCAGCGCTCGCTGGTGCGCTTCCACGTCCGCGGCGACACGGAGGTCATCCAGCGCCGGGAGTTCGTGCGCGTCCACACCCCCCAGCAGGTGCTGCTGGGCGACCCGCCGCGCGACGAGGACGTGCCACCGGCGCACACCGTCGATCTCAGCGGCGGGGGGATGCTGCTGGCCGGGGCCGAGAACCTCCGGGTGGGAGACGCGGTGCGCTTCCGGATGCGACTCGGTGAACAGACAGCCACAGTGGGCGGCGTCGCCCGCGTCATCCGCATTCACCACGACGGCAAGCGGGCGCTGATGTTCGACCAGATCGACGAGGCCGATCGCCAGCGCCTGATCCGGTTCGTGTTCCAGATCCTCCGTACCGCCGCCGCCAAGACCCGCGGTGACTTCCTCTAGGAGACCGTCATGAGCAACGATCGCGAGGCCGCCATCAAGCGCGGCAAGTCGAAGGTCGACAAGAAGGCCAAGGGCAAGACGGGCAAGAAGGGAGCCGCTGCGGAGGGGCCGAGCGTCGCCGGCCATCCGCGCGCGGCGGCCCAGGTGCGGCGGGCCAAGGGCATCGGCGGCGTCGGCGGGTTCGCGCTGGCCGCCTTCCTCAGCCACAAGGCGGGCATTCCGCCAGACCAGGTCGGCCTGCGGGCGCTCGGGGCCGGCATCGCCGGCTACCTGCTCTTCTGGGCCTGCTCGGTGAGCGTGTGGCGCCACCTGGTGATGGCCGAGCTGCGCGCCCTCGCCGAGGAGACCCTGGCCGCCGCCGAGGCGGCCAAGCGCCCGAGGGTCGCCCTGCAGGGCACGGAGCAGCCGGCGCCGGCGGGCGAGCCGGCCGCCTGAGCCCTGCCGCCGCCCGCTGAGGCCTCCCCATGGACCCGATTCATCCGATCGTCCCGCAGTCGCCGATCCTTCCGCCTGTGGCGCCGGCCCCGCGGACGGAGCAGGTCGACCGAGACGGGGCCCGCTCGGGAGAGCAGGGACAAGGGCGGGGCCAGTCCCCGCCGCGCCGGCGGACCCCCGCCTCCCGGCGCCTCCCGGTCGCGCCGGCGCCCCCGCTCGCCCGCGACGGTGACGAGCCCGACGACGGCCTGCCGCACGTCGACATCACCGCCTGAAGAAATTTCGCAGAAGGGGCTCAAGGAGTCCGCCGCCCCGTCGATAACCGTGATTGACCAGCCGCATGGAGCAGCTGGGGGACAACTCAAACAACCACACCATGGAGGTGTCTTATGTCCCTTTCCATTCTCACCAACGTCGCCGCGATGAACACTCAGCAGAACCTGCTGAACTCATCCAACGCCGTCTCCAAGTCGATGGAGCGCCTGTCCTCGGGCCTGCGCATCAACTCGGCCGCTGACGACGCCGCCGGCTACGCCATCTCCCAGGGCCTGACCTCGCAGACCAACGGTCTCGACCAGGCCGGCCGCAACACGAACGACGCCGTCTCGATGGTGCAGACCGCGTCCAGCTCGCTCAACGACGTGCAGAACATGCTTCAGCGCGTGCGTGAGCTGGCGGTCCAGTACAACAACGGCTCGAACTCGAGCACGGACAAGACCTCCATCCAGAACGAGGTCAACCAGCTGACCCAGGAGATCGATCGTCAGCGGACGGCCTCCTCGTTCAACGGCACCAACCTGCTGAACGGCACCGCCGGCACCGTGACCTTCCAGGTCGGCGCCAACAACGGCGACTCCCTCACCACGTCCTTCAAGGACATCGAGGGCGCCTCCGGCCTCGGCACCACCGCGTTCTGCTGGAGCTCTGCCGCCACCGGCGGCACCGTGTTCGACCTCAGCAGCAGCACCTCCCTGACGGACCTGGACACCGCCATCAGCAACGTCTCGACGTTCGCGGCGACGCTCGGCGCGGTCCAGAACCGCCTCCAGTACACCTCTGACTCGATCAACTCGACCGAGCAGAACCTGTCCGCGTCCAACAGCCAGATCAAGGACGTGAACATGGCTCAGGAGATGACTCACCTGACCCAGCAGCAGATTCTGGAGCAGGCGGGCACCGCGATGCTGGCCCAGGCCAACTCGCAGCCCCAGATGGTCCTGAAGCTGCTCGGCTAGGCCTCACCCTTTCGCCGGTCCCCGGGCGGTGCGTTGAGCGCCGCCCGGGCCGGCGACCCAAGACTCGCCTGCGCCAGCCCGGCTGTCGCCGCGAGAAAAACCGCCCCGCATTCACCCAGGTCGCAAACCTGCGGGGCTATATCCACAGATCCGATCCATCGAGGGAACGGTCAGAAGAGGACGGGCGGCTTCGGCATGCCCGTCCTCTTCACCTTTAACGCCGCGGCCGGCGGCCCCTCAACTCGCGAGCCGGGCGGCCGATCACCTCGGCGTGCCCCTCGTCTCGATCGTCGTCCCGCTGCGCTGTGGCCCGCAGGCCGCCCTGCACTGCCTCGAGGGCGTCGCCGCCCAGGGCGAGGACCCCGCGTTCGAGGTGATCGTCGTCGATGACGCCTCGGTCGGGCTGGAGGACCTGCTGGCCCGCCTCGACGGCGACGTGCAGATCGTCCGCAGCCCGCAGCGCGTCGGCTGGGCGGGGGCGCTGCGCCTGGGTGCTCAGCGCGCTCGTGGCGAGATCATCGTCGCCCTGCGCGACGCCGCCGTACCGGGCTCCGGCTGGCTCGCGCCACTGGCCGGTGCCCTGGCCGATCCGCGGGTCGGCCTGGCCGCCAGCGTCGTCGACGGCGACCCGGCGACCGCGCTGTTCGCCGCGCCCGCGCTCGCCGTCCGCGCCGCGGACCTCGAAACCGAGGGCTGGCCGGCCGCGGCCGATGAGCAGCTGGTGGCCGCGCTCGCCCTGCAGCTCGCGGCGAGCGGCGGACGGCGGGCGATCACCGTCCCGGCGAGCTCCGTCAGCCGCGCGCGGCCCGCCGCCGGCGCGCTGGCCCCCGGCAGCCCCACTGAGGTGACGATCGTCATCCCCACCCTGGACGCCGGCACCGAGCGCGTCCGCCGCTGCCTGGCGGCGATCCGCCAGGCGACGTCGGCCGCTCATGAGATCGTCATCGTCGACAACGGCTCTCCGCCGCAGGGCTTCGCCGGACCGGTCAACGCCGGGGTGCGGGCCGCGCGCACCCCCTACGTGGTTGTCATGAACGACGACGTCGAACCCGAGCCGGGCTGGTGGGAGCCGCTGCGCGCGACGCTCGACGCCGGCGCCAGCGTCGCCTTCCCGCTGACCGTCGACGGCATCATGCGAACGGACTTCGCCGCCTGGTGCTTCGCCATCGGCCGGGAGGCGATCGACGCCTTCGGCCACGCGCCGGGGGAGCTGTTCGACCCGTCGCTCGTCATCTGGTTTCAGGACACGGACCTGCTGGAGAAGCTGCGGCGGGCCGGCCGGCCCCCGGTGCTCGTGCGCGAGTCCACCATCCGCCACGGCCTCTCCCAGACGCTCGGGAGCCCCGACCCGGCGCTCGGCGCCTGGGTGACTGAGCAGATCGCCGTCGACAAGCTGCGCTTCGAGGCCAAGTACCCCGACGTCGAGCTCCGCGCCGAGGTGCTCACTCAGTAACCGGCTCGTTACGGTAACCTCACAGTTACCGATGCCCGCTTCACTCCCGACCGCCGGCGACCCCTTCGAGGCGCTGAGCGACGCCAACCGCCGCGCCATCCTCAGCCTCCTCGGAGACGGCGAGCGTTCCGTCCGCGAGCTCGCCGACGCGCTGCCGATCAGCCGGCCCGCGGTGTCGCGCCACCTGCGCGTCCTCAAGCAGGCGGGCCTGGTCGCCGAGCGGCCGAGCGGGACGCTGCGGCTGTACCGCCTCCAGGACGAGGGCGTCGAGGTCGTGCAGCACTACCTCCGCCGGGTGTGGGGAGAGGCGGCCGCTCGTTTCGCCCTGCTGGCGCAGAACACGGAGCGGCGGTGAGCGAGCCGCTGCGGTTGTCCTTCGAGGTCGCCTGCTCGGCCGAGCATGCCTTCACCACCTGGACCTCGCGGATCGCCGCCTGGTGGCCGGCCGACCACACCGTCACCGGCGAGCCGGGGATCCAGGTGGTGCTCGAGCCCGGCGTGGGGGGCCGCATCTATGAGCGCACACCGGGCGGCATCGAGCATGACTGGGGCGAGGTCACCGCCTGGGAGCCACCGTCGCGGCTGGCCTACCTATGGCACCTGCGCGCCGACCGCCGCCAGGCCACCGACGTGGAGATCCGCTTCACGCCGGTGGGGCAGAACGCGACGCGCGTCCAGATCGAGCACACCGGATGGGAGCGACTCGGTGATCGCGCGCACGAAGGGCGGGAGCGCAACCACGGCGGCTGGCGGACGCTGCTACCCCACTACATCGAGATGACGAGAGGAGCCGGATGATGAGCAGCGGCACGCCGCAGGACCCCTGGCAGCTGGCCACGGCGCCGGGCAGCTCGCAGTACACGATGTATCGCGACGAAGCGGCGGATCCGCCCGCCCTCGTCTGCCAGGTCGGATCGACCACCCTCAAGTACCACCTGCGGGCGGTCGAGGACCTCCACGCCTGGCTGGCCGAACAGGGTGACTGGGTCGACCTGGGCGCTGCCGACGAGGGCAAGGAGGCCAAGGCGGGCACCGTCGAGGCGTGGGGACGCTCGACCGGAGAACCCCGTCGGTGGCTGGTACGGGCTGCGCAAGGGCTACCGAGGCCGCTTCGGCATGTACCTGCCGCCGCTGCTCGAGCAGCTCGGGCTGGCCGAGCTCACCCACGAGAAGCGCAACAACCGGGTGCGCGCCCGCTGACCGTCTAGGCCACGGGCTCGGCGACCCGGGGCGCCTCGGGGGGCTGCCCCGCCGGCCCGGAGACCTGCCGGTCGCGCCCGGCGGCCAGGCCGACGAGCAGCTCGGGGGCCACGAGCGCCAGCAGGAGGAGGAGCGCGGGCGTCCAGGAGTGAGCGAGGCCGTGCAGCGCCCCCACGGCCAGCGGCGCCAGGGAGGAGAGGACGTAGCCGATCGACTGGGCCATCGTCGACAGCGCCCCCGTGCTGGCCACGCTCCCGCCCCGCATGACGATGAGCATCAGCGCCAGCGGGAAGGTGGCGTTCTGGCCCAGCCCGAGGAGGGCCGTCCACAGGTAGGGCGCCGACATCGGCGCCACCAGGATCCCCAGCAGGCCGACGGCGGTGAGCAGGCAGGCGACGAGGACGAGCGGCCGCTGGTCGCGCGAGCGGCCGGCCAGGCCGGGGACGACGAGCGCGGTGATCAGGCCGACGACCATCGTCAGGCTGAGCAGCAGCCCGGCGTGTGCCTCACTCGCGCCGTGGCTGCGAAAGATGCTCGGCAGCCAGGCGAGGGTCGCGTAGAAGCCGCCGGACTGCAGCGCGAAGAACAGCGTCACCGCCCAGGCCAGCCGGTTGCGCAGCAGGCCGCGGACCTGGCCGGCGTCCGCTGCGCGGCTCTCGGCCGCCGGCGGGTCGCGGCGCACGAGCGCCGGCGCCCAGGCCAGGGCGGCCACCGCCGCCGGGATCGCCCACACGGCCAGCCCCGGTCGCCAGCCCCCGCCCAGCGCGTCGGCGAGCGGCACGGTGACCCCCGCCGAGAGGGCGGCGAAGCCGATCAGCGACATCGTGTACAGCGACATGGCGGTGCCCGTGCGGTGGGCGAAGTCCCGGCGGACGAGCACCGGCAGCAGGACGTTGCCGGTGGCGATGGCGGCGCCGGCCAGCGCCGTCCCGGCGAACAGCAGGCCGATGCCCGGGACGAGGCGCAGCAGGATCCCGGCGAGCAGCACGATCATCGCCCCGGCCAGCGAGGTGCGCAGGCCAAACCGGCGCGCCAGCAGGGGGGCCAACGGCGCCAGCAGGCCGAAGCACAGCACCGGCAGGGTGGTCAGCGCGCCCGCCCAACCCGAGGACAGCCCGGTGTCGTGCTCGATGCGCTCCAGCAGTGGGCCGATGGCAGCAGCGGCCGGGCGCAGGTTGATCGCCACCAGCACGACCCCGGCAGCGAGCACGATCGAGCGAAGCCGCGCCTGGTTCACGGCGACAACGCTAGCGACGGGAGGGCGGGATAATCGGCGGGTGCCCGACCGCTTCACCGCCTGGATCGAGGACTACGAGCGCGCCTGGCGGACCGCCGGGACAGAGCCGCTGGCCGCCCTGTTCACCCCCGATGCCCGCTACCTGCCCGGGCCCTTCGAGGAGCCGATCCACGGCCTGGAGGCGATCGCGAGCTTCTGGGAGGCCGAGCGCGACGGCCCCGACGAGCCGTTCACCCTGACGCACGAGATCGTCGTCGCCGGGGCCGACACCGCGGTGGCGCGCTGCGAGGTCCACTACGTGCAGCCGCGCAGCCAGCTGTACCGCGATCTGTGGATCATCACCCTCGAGGCCGACGGCCGCTGCTCGGCCTTTGAGGAGTGGCCCTTCTGGCCCGATCAGCCGACGGTCTCCGACTGACCGCGGGCCGCGGTCCGGAACAGTCAAGTCTGTGCGCCCGCGGCCGATCACGCGGGCATGGAGTGCTTCGATGTCCTGGTCGTCGGCGCCGGGTTCGCCGGCACGGTGTGCGCTCGGCGCATGGCCGAGGAGCACGACCTGAGGGTGCTGGTCGTCGACAAGCGCCCCCACATCGCCGGCAACGCCCACGACGCCCGCGACGCCCACGGCGTGCTCTGTCACAGCTACGGGCCGCACATCTTCCACACCAACTCCGAGCGCGTCGTCAGCTTCCTCTCGCGCTTCACGGAGTGGCGGCCCTACGAGCACCGCGTGGTGGCCGAGGTCGACGGCCGCTTCGTGCCCATCCCGATCAACCGCACGACCGTCCAGGAGCTGCACGGCGTCTCGCTGGCTGACGAGGCCGCCGTCGGCCACCACCTGGAGGCGCTGGCCGAGCCGCGGGCGCAGCTGCGCAACTCCGAGGACGCCGTCGTCGCCAAGGTCGGGCGCGATCTCTACGAGCGGCTGTTTCGCGGCTACACCCGCAAGCAGTGGGCGCTTGACCCGACGGAGCTCCACGCCTCCGTGTGCGCGCGGATCCCGGTGCGGACCAACGACGATGACCGCTACTTCACAGACAGCTTCCAGCAGATGCCCGCCGACGGCTACACGGCGATGTTCGAGCGGATGCTCGACCACCCGAACATCGAGGTGCGCACCGGCACCGCCTACGAGGACGTGCGCCGCACGGTGACCGCGCCGCAGATGGTGTGGACGGGCCCGATCGACGCCTTCTTCGAGTACCGCCTGGGCACGCTGCCCTACCGCAGCCTGCGCTTCGAGTACGAGACGCGGGCCACGCCGGGCGGCCGCCTCGCCCAGCCGGTGGCCCAGGTCAACTACCCCAACGAGCGCATCGGCTACACGCGGGTCACGGAGTTCCGCCACCTGACCGGCCAGGCCGCCGACGTGTCGACCCTCGCCTACGAGTTCCCGGTCGCCGAGGGCGAGCCGTATTACCCCATCCCCCGGCCGCAGAACCGCGACCTCTTCCATCGCTACGAGACGCTGGCCGCCACCCGCCCCGACGTGCTGTTCGTCGGCCGGCTGGCCCGGTATCAGTACCTCAACATGGATCAGGTCGTGGGTGGGACGCTGGCGGCGATGGACCGCTGGGCGGAGAGCCGCGCCGCCGAGTCCGTGGCCGCGCCCGCGCTCGCCGCCTAGACGTTCATCGCCCGCAGCTGCGCGAGCGTCTGCGGCGTGAACACCGGGAGCCGCCCGCCCTCGGCGGCCTCGCGGCGATAGAGCGCGCGGACCCCGGACATCAGCCGCCGGCGCTCCGCCGGCTCGCGGTGGCCGACGACCGCGAACAGCTCGATGTCGTCGCGGCTGTCGAGCCCGCAGCGCTCGACCAGCTCCTGCAGCCGGGCGCCCGCCAGCTCGACCGGCAGCCGCGTGGCGTCGATGGCCAGCGTCACCTGCCGCGAGCCGGCCAGGGCGTCGGCGTAGGCGAGCACCATGTCATCGCCGGCCAGCAGCTCCTCGGCATCGGCCAGCACGACGAGCTCACGGGCGCCCGCCAGCGCGTCGGGGAGCGTCGCCGCGGACTCGATGGCGGTGACGCTCTCCTGCAGACGCTCACGGCTGCCCAGCCGGTAGGGGTCATAGGCGAGCGCGCGCAGGAGGAGCTCCGCCTCCCCGGCGAAGTCGCCCCGCACCGCCAGCTCGTCGGCGCTGCGCAGCAGCCCGTCGACCTGGTCGATCAGCTCGGGGACGGGATCGGTCAGCTCCACGAACCAGGTGCCGGCCGCCTGGACCGCGCGCTGGGCCTGGGCCTCGACGCCGTTCCAGACGTAGACCATCTCCTCGGGTTCGAGCAGCGAGAGCGGCAGGTTGCGCAGCGCCCACAGCTGGAAGGCGATGTACTTGCGGCTCTCGCGGACCGCGCCGGGGCCGGTGACGTCGCCGGTGAGGTTCGAGCCGTGGACGCGGTAGAGGGCCAGCGGCTCGCGCGAGTAGTCCAGTGCCGAGAACTGGGCGGCGCGCAGGGTGATCCACCAGTCGGCGTAGGGGACGCCCGGCGGGATCGGCGCCACGTGCTCGCGCAGTGCCGAGCGGATCATGATCGAGGACTGGGTGGCCACGTTCTCGTGCAGCACCCGGGCAAAGGCCCGCTCTGGCAGCTCCCCCTGAGCCCAGATGAGCGAGGGGCGCACGGTGTGCTCCTCGGAGTCGACGACCACCATGTCGGAGAAGACCATCCCGAGCTCCGGCCGGGCCTGGAACATCTCCACCTGGCGCCGCGTCTTGGACGGCAACCACATGTCGTCGGCGTCCAGCAGGGCCAGCATCTCCCCCGTCCCCTCAGCCAGCGCCCGGTTGGTGGCCGCGACGTAGCCGGCGTTGTCCTGCTGCACGAGGCGGACGCGCCCCGGGTTGGCGTCGGCCAGCTCGCGCACGACTGCCGCCGTCCCGTCCGTGGAACCGTCGTCGATGACCACCACCTCGAGCAGCTCCGGCGGATAGTCCTGGGCCAGCGCGCTCTCGATCGCCCTCCCCACGTACTGCTCGTAGTTGTAGGCGGCCATCAGCGCGCTCACCGAGGGGAGGCTCTCCATCGACCGCATTCTGAACGATCGGCCGATGGTCAAGTTCCCCCGCCGCGCGCCGATCATCGATCCATGGGTGCGACCACGGCGGATCACGATCCGCTGCTCGATCTCGACCACCTGCGCCGGTTCGTCACGGTGGTCACCCTCGACCAGCTGGCCGCGGCGCCCGACGCCGCCGGGCGGTACTTCCGCACCTTCGGCCCCGACGACGACGCCACCCTGGTCATCTACGGCGCCACCGAGGACGCCGGCTGGGCCCAGTATGTCGTCGGCCGGGTGCTGGATGCCGGCGGGTCAGACCCCGGGACCTGCGCCGACGTGCGCCTGTATCTGCTGACTGATGACCCGCCCACGCGCGAGCGCTTCGCGCGCCGGGTGCATGCCGTCCTCGGCGACGGCGGATGGCTGCCGCTGCGACGCCCGGCCTACGCCGTCGGTGACCTCGACGGCCTGCGTGCCCAGGCCGAGCGGATGTGGGGCCGCCGGGAGGCCGGGGCCCCCTATTCCTATGCAGAGGCGATGCAGTACATCGTCCAGCGCGGCTGGAGCAGCGAACGCCACGCGCGCATGGGCTCCGTCCCCGAGGCCTCGCTGGCGCGGGCGGCCCAGGCGCTCGACGCCCACCTGACCGCCGAGCGGCCCCGCCTGCTGCACGTCGGCAACTTCGTCGGCATCTCCCTGTCCTACCTGCTCGACTGGGCGCGCGGACGGGGCGGCACGGTGCTGTCCGTCGACCCCAACGTGCCCCACCGCGACGTCGAGCATCCCCAGCGGGCGGTGTGTGACCTGCTGGCGCACTTCGGGCTGACCGAGCATCACCTCCTCGTCTGCGGCTACAGCCTCGAGAAGAACCTCTCCAACGACAGCGTCGTCTTTGACGGCTATGACCCGGCGGCCGCCTGGGCGAGCGAGTCGGCGCCCGAGTTCGTGCTGGCCACCCTGGCCGCCACCGGACAGCGTTTCGACGCGGCGTTCATCGACGGCAACCACGACCCGGCCTATCTGCGGCGCGAGCTGACCGCCATCGGCGAGCTGCTGGCCCCGGGCGCGCCTCCTGGTGCTCGACGACGTCGACCCGGCGTGGGCCGGCATCCGCCGGCTGTTCGAGGAGGTCGCCGGCGGCGACTGGCCCTACGCCCCGGTCCTCGCCGATGGCCGCATCGGCGTGCTCCGCCACGCCTGAGCACCGGCTCAAGGAACCGGACGGACGTCCGATATCTCAGTCATGGATCCCCTGGCGGGCGCGGCGACACGCGATCTTCCGGTCGTGACGGTGATGATGGCCGTCTACAACTACGAGGGCTTCGTCCGCCGCTCACTGGACAGCGCCCTCGCCCAGGCCTATCCGAGTGAGCGGGTGCGCTTCATCGTCGTCGACGACGGCTCGACGGACGGCACCCCGGAGGTGCTCGCCTCCTATCAGCAGCGCCATCCCGGCCGCTTCACCGTCATCCGCCAGGCCAACGCCGGCTACGTGGCCGCCACCAACACGGCGGCGGCGGCGTTCATGGAGTCGCCCCATGCGCGTGAGGGCCTGCTGGCGATCCTCGACGCCGACGACCTGTGGCCGGCCGACAAGCTCCGCCGCCAGGTGGCCAAGCTGCTCGGGTCGCCCGCCGTGGGACTCGTGTACTGCGACACCGAGGTGATCGACCCCTACGACGTCGTCCACCACAAGTCCGTGTGGGAGTGGCGCGAGCAGACCCCCCAGCGCGGGCCCGGCGCCTATGCCGAGATCGTCTCCGCCCCCGGCAACATCGCGCTCTCCTCGACCATCATCTTCCGCGGGGCGCTCGCCGACCGGGTGTTTCCCATCCCCGCCAGCGCCCCATACCAGGACTGGTGGATCACCGCCCGAGTGGCCGCCATCGCCGAGATCGACTACGTCGACTCCGTCAAGGTCGGCTACCGCCTCCACGGGGCCAACATGACGTTCGGGGCGACCGGACTCGGTGAGGTCCGCGAGTCCTGCAAGACCGCCGAGATGCGCCGCCAGATCCTCGATCCACGGCGGGGGCGACCCGCTCGACGAGAAGACGCTGCTGATCGCCTGGCAGGCGTGGGAGAACGCCGGGCGCGTGGCCGTCTCGCAGGCCTCGAGCGCCTATGTGCCGCTGATCGCCAGCAGCGAGGCCGAGCGCCGGCAGGGAGAGCGCCACGCCGCCCGAGCCGAACGGGCGACCCTCGACGGCGACCTCCACACCGCCCTGCGCGAGCGCATCACCGCGCTCGCCTGCAACCCGCTGGACAGCGTCTCGCGCCAGTGGGTGCACGATCTGGCGTGGCTGGCCAAGCCCGACACGTACCGCCCGCTCGAGCAGGACCCGCTCGTCGACGCGCGGCGGTTCGTCACCCTGGCCTACGCCGAGGAGCTCCTCTCCGAGCCGCAGCTGCTCTCCGCCTATGCCTCGGCGATCGGCGATGACGACGACGTCACCCTCGCGGTGGCCGCCGTCGGGCTGAGCAACGAACGGGCGGTGGGCGCGATCATGGCGGCCGCCGACCGCGTGGGCCTGGACCCGGCCGACCTCCCCGACGTGCTGCTCGTCACCCAGGGCGGTCCCGCGGTCGCCGTCGAGCTCGAGCGCCGCGCCCACGCCGTGCTGACGCGCCGGACGGCCAAGCTGGCGGCGCCCGCCTTCCGTCCGGAGTCCGTCTCGGAGCTGCGGGCGCTCGCCTGTCCCGTGCCATGAGCGGCCCCGACGTCATCGTCTCCTGGCTGCAGCACGACTATGGCCAGCTCGGCCGGCCCTCGGAGGCGATCGCCCACGCGCTGGCGCGCTCGCCCGACGTGGGACGGGTCGCCTACGTGGAGCCCTTCATCCCAACGCCCGGGCTGGCCGAGCCCGAGCTGGGGGCCCGCGAGGATCGGGGCGTGCTCGTCTTCACCGGCCGCGGCGCCGCCCCGAGCGGCGCGCACGAAGTCGCCCAGGGCGTCGTCTCGCTGGCGGAGATGAGCGATCCGGTGCTCTTGAACTTCGGCGTGGCCGAGGCCAATTGGTGGTTTCACTACGAGTTCGCGCCGGTGTGCGCGCGCACCGTGCTCGTCGCCTACGACAAGCTGTGGCAGTGGGACGTCATGGCCCCGCGCCGGCGCGCTGCTCGAGCGCGTGCGCAACCGCCTGGTGGCGGCCTCAGACGTCGTCTGCGGGCTGTCGGAGGGCTCGATCGACGATGTTCCCGAGGCGGTCTACGTAGGTCACGGGGTCGACGAGGGCTGGCTGGCCCCGGGAGTCGACATGCTGGCCGAGCCGGCCGACCTGGCGGCGATCCCCGGCCCGCGCGCCGTGTACGTCGGCGCGCTGTCGATGCGCTTCGACGTCGAGGCGGTGCGGGCGCTCGCTGACTCGGGCGTCAGCGTGGTGCTGATCGGCATCGCGGCGCCGCCGGCGTTGCTGGATCTGGCGCGCGCCCATCCCCGCGTGTATTTCCTGGGTGAGCGGCCGCCGGCGCAGACGCCCGCCTATCTGCGGTGCTGCGACGTCGGGATCGTGCCCCACACCGACGAGGACTTCACGCGCTCGATGGAGCCCCACAAGGCCTACAACTACGCGGCGGCGGGGCTGCCCACGGTCACCCTGCACGCCGCCCACGCGCCCGCTCTCGATGCCCTGGTCGTGGGGACCCGGTCGGTTGCCGAGTTCGTGGCCGCGGTGGGGGCGGCGGTCTCGCGGGGCCGGCTGTCCGACGCACAGCTCGGCTATGCGCGTTCGCTGACCTGGGACCGGGTGGCGGGGGCGATCATGGCCGCCGCCGCGTGCGGGCATCGCGCCGCGCGCTCTGGCGGGGGTTGCATGAGCATCACCGGCGCCGTCGGGCGCATGAACGCGATCGAGGCTCAGCTGGCCAGCCTGCAGACGGCGTTCACGCCGCCGTCGGCGACCGCGGCGGCCGGTGCCTCGACTCCGGCGACGGCGTCGACCGGCATGGCGACCTCGGCGTACGGCCCCCCGAGCGCGGGGACGGCGGGCTCGGCCGGGACGTTCTCGTCCCAGCTGGCCACCGCCCTGGGCGGCTCGAGCGCGGTGAGCGCCGTCACCCCGTCCGGCGGGGTCTCGCTGAGCGGCGGCGTGCTGCCGGCCCGCGCGGCCACCATGCTGACCGCCAACCAGCAGCAGTTCGCCTCCCGCCTGGCCGCCGACACCGGCATGGACCCGGGCGTCGTCTCGGCCTGGATGCTGGCCGAGGAGTCCGGGGGCGCGGCCCAGTCTCGCGACGCCGCCGCCAACAACGACTGGCTGAACATCGGCTACACCGACAGCGGAACCTACGGCTCAAACGGCGCGCAGTGGTCAGACCCGCTGGCCGCCGCCGACGCCACCGCCGGCTGGCTCAAGGGCCAGAACACGATCCCCGGCTACGGCACCGCCAGCTCCGGCATTCAGGCCGTCCTGCAGACCGCCGGGCAGCCCCCGGCCGTCCAGATCGCGGCGCTGCAGCAGTCCGGCTGGGCCTCCAGCGGCTATCCGGACCTGCCGGGGCTCTACCAGCAGGTCGCCGGCTGACGGCGTGGTCGACGTTCTGACGGCCACAACCGTGTGAATGTCGACCACACCCCACCGGGCGGCTACAGGCCGGCGGGGTGCAGGACCGTCTCGAACGTCGACAGGTAGGCCGGCGTGGGCTGGGCGATCTTCTGCACGCCCCCGCCGCCGCCCCAGGCGCCGTGCATGCCGCCGGACTCGTAGAACTGGCCGTTGATCTCGATGATCACGTGACCGCTCTGCCCCGGCAGGGCACGGTCGTAGATGGTCACGTACTGGCCCGGCCCGGACTCCATCCCCGGCTGTGAGGGCAGGGCGGTGGTGTCGACCGGGGAGCTCAGGTAGCCGCCGGCGTGCAGCACGGCCGAGACGAAGCCCGAGCAGTCATAGCCCGCCTGCGGTCCCCAGCCCGAATGGCCCCCGCCGTAGACATAGGGCTTACCGAGCAGCGACTCGGCCTCGCCGACCATCGCCTGGACCTGCTGTCCGCCGGCGCCGCCGCCCAGCGAGACGCCCCCGCTGGTGCCGGCGCTCAGGCTCGAGACCAGCGGGCTGGTGGCCAGCGGACTGGTGGCCGGCGTGGCGGCCGCGCTCTGCGCGGTGGCCAGCTGCGTGGCGAAGCTCGTCCCGCCCGTCAGCGACGCCCCGCCGCTGCCGGTGGTGTCGGCGGCGGTGCCGGTCGCCGAGGCGGTGCTGGCGGCGAGCGTCGGGTCGGTCAGCTGCTGCTGGAGCGCGAGGATCTGGTCGATGCGGCCGACCGCCGCCTGAATGCTCATCGACCAGGGAATCGGCGGGCGGCGGGCGAACTTGAGGTGTCGCCGCTACGGTGGCGCCCATGGCGCTCACCCCCTCCGACATCGCCGCCGCCGCCATGCGGCTGCTCGACGACGGCTATGAGCTGTGGCTGGCCTCCAACGGCGCCGTCCTCCCCGAGCTCAACCTCACGCCATGCGACGTGCCGGTGACCCCGCTGGACTTCCTCGGTCCCTACGAGCGGGCCTGGAAGCTCGAGGATCTGATGCGCGTCTACAACGTGCTCAACGCCACCGCCTTCGGCGCCAAGGGCATCCCGTTGCAGAATTGGGTGATGATCGACCTCGGCCTGCTCCCCTCGGCCTTCCTGTTGATCACCCTCCCGGTGGCGGCGGCGGTGGCCGCGCTGACAGACCCGCGGCGCTCGGCGGCGCAGCGCGCCCGCATCGGCGAGGTCCTGCCGGCCGTCCTCGCCGAGGCCGAGCGGCTGCGGCCACGATGGACCGATCCCGGTCGCCGGCTACTGCGCGGCGCCCACCCCCAACCGGGAGGCATGGGTCGGCTGGTCGCTGTGCTCGGCGATCCCCGGGCCTGGGCACGACCGCCAAGGGACTGGCCCTGGAGGCCTACGAGGCGCGCACCCTCACCGGCGTCGCCCAGTTCTATGACCCGGCGCTGCGCGTCCATCGCAAGTTCGGGCCGATGCAGCTGCTGGCGGCCGTCCTCGACCTGCATCCGGTCAGGCACACGATGGCCTACCGGACGGAGGTGTTCGCGCCGACCCGAGCTCGGGCCGGAGGGCGGCGAGCCGACCGTGATGCTCGACCCGCGCGACCTCGATGCCCAGCGCGAGCTGCAGCGCAAGCTCGACGCGGCACCCACGAGCTCTTCATCCTGTCCCCCGGCCTGGTCGACGACCGGGTCCCGATCCTGGAGCGCCCCCTCTGATGTCGTCCCGCCCGTCCCGCCATTTCGTGCTCGCCTTCAGCGGCGGGCTGGACACCTCCTACGGGCTGGCGGTGCTCGTCGACCGCGGCGAGCGCGTGACCACGGTGACGGTCAACACCGGCGGCTTCGACGCGGCCGAGCTGGCCGACATCGAGGCGCGGGCCGCCGCGCTGGGCGCCAGCGACCACGTCGTCATCGACGGGCGGGCCCGCCTGTTCGAGCAGTTCGTGTCCTACATCCTCAAGGCCAACTACCTGCGCAACGGCGTCTATCCCTCGTGCGTGGGGGTCGAGCGGATGCTGCAGGCCGAGGAGGTCACCAAGGTCGCGATCGACCGCGGCGCCGACGCGATCGCCCACGGCTCCACCGGCGCCGGCAACGACCACGTGCGCTTCGACGCCGTCACCAAGGCGCTGGCTCCCAAGCTCGAGATCGTGGGCCTCATCCGCGACGAGGCCCACACCCGCGAGGAGGAGCGCGACTTCCTGCGCGACCGCGGCCATCCGGTCTCGGACATCACGGCCATGTACTCGTTCAACTTCGGGATCCTCGGGACGACCATCGGCGGCGAGGAGACCTACGGCTCCTGGGAGTACCTGCCGGAGGAGGCGTGGCCGACGACCACCTCGATCGCCGACGCTCCCGACGAGCCCGCCGAGCTGGTCATCGCCTTCGAGCACGGTCTGCCGGTCGGCTATGAGGCGGTCAGCGGGACGGCGGCGGTCGACCTCGCCGAGACGGGCATCGGCGTCCCCGGCTACGACACCCTGGCCGCGCTGAACGCGATCGGTGCCGCCCACGGCGTCGGGCGCGGCATCCACACCGGCCAGACGATCATGGGGATCGTCGGACGCCTCGGCTTCGAAGCGCCCGGGATGCTGACGCTGATCGCCGCCCACCGCGAGCTCGAGCGCCTCGTGCTGACCAACGCCCAGCAGACGGTCAAGGCCTCCCTGGGCACCACCTTCGGCGACATGCTGCACGAGGGCCGCTACTACGACCCGCTGCTCTCGGACATCCGCGCGTTCCTGGACTCCTCGCAGGAGCACGTCACCGGCGAGGTGCGCGTCCGGCTGCACAAGGGCAACATCGTCGCCCTGGGGTGCCGCAGCCCCTACAGCCTGCTCGATGCCGGCCGGCGGCTGGGCTCGACCTACGGCCACGGCTCGTCGCTGTGGACCGGTCCGGAGGCCCGCGCCTTCGCCCACATCTACGCCACCGCGGGCGTGCTCGCCAAGTCGACGAACGACGGCAACGGCTAACCGCCGGCCGGGCGATCTTCCGTCGCGGCGACCGCCTGCTCCCTAGTGTTGGGCCGATGATCTCGTTCTGGATGCAGGACACCGCCGCGCAGCGGGTGCGGCGCCCGGCCCTGAGCGGCGAGCGCGACGCCGACGTGTGCATCGTCGGCGGCGGCTACACCGGGCTGTGGAGCGCCTACGAGCTGCTGCAGGCTCAGCCGTCGCTGAACATCGTCATCCTCGAGGCGGAGACGATCGGCTTCGGCGCCTCGGGCCGCAACGGTGGCTGGGTGCTGGGGATGATCGCCGGCGACCGCAAGTGGTGGGCGCGGCGCTCCGGCCGCGAGGCCGTCGTCGCTCAGGACCGGGCCGTGCGCGAGACCGTCGCCTACGTCGGGCAGGTCATCGAGCACGAGCACATCGACTGTGACTTCGTGCATGGCGGAACGCTGCGCGTCGCCGAGACCGCACTGGAGCGCAAGCGGCTGCAGGACGGCCTCGCCTTCGCCCGCTCGTGGGGCGCCGGACCGCAGGACGGGGAGCTGCTGGAGGCCGACGCCCTGCGCGAGCGGGTGCGGATCCCAAGCGCGATCGCCGCGACGTTCTCGCCACACTGCGCGCGGGTGCAGCCGGCCAAGCTGGCCGCCGGTCTGGCCGAGGCGGTCGAGCGCCGGGGAGCGTCGATCTACGAGCATTCGCGGGTCTCCGAGCTCGTCCCGGGACGGGTGAGGACCGTGGCCGGCGCCACCGTCCGCGCCCGTTACGTGATCCGCGCCACGGAGGCCTACACCGCCGGCCTGCCCGGACTGCGACGCCGGCTGCTGCCGATGCGCAGCTCGATGATCGTCACCGCGCCGCTTGACGAGGCCACCTGGGGGGCCATCGGCTGGGACGGTCTGGAGACCCTCGGTGATTCGCGCCACGTCTACATCTACGCCCAGCGGACGGCCGACGGGCGGATCGCCATCGGCGGGCGGGGCAAGCCGTATCGCTACGGCTCAGACACGGAGGGCGAGGGCGGCGCCGATGCTCCGGTCGCCGCCGAGCTGCGCGCGCGGCTGACGGAGCTCTTTCCGGCGCTGTCCGATGTCGCCATTGATGCCACCTGGCAGGGGGTGCTGGGCGTCAGCCGGCCGTGGCGCCCCACCGTCAGCTTTGACCGGCCCACCGGCATGGGGTGGGCCGGCGGCTACGTCGGCGAGGGGGTGGCCGCCACCAACCTCGCGGCCCGGACGCTGACCGATCTCATCCTCGAGCGCAACACCGGACTCAGTGCCCTGCCGTGGGTGGCTCCCATGGAGCGCAACTGGGAGCCCGAGCCACTGCGCTGGATCGGCGTCAACGCCGTCTATCACTCGCTGCGGCGCGCCGACCTCGCCGAGCGGCGTACCGGACGGCCGTCGCCGTTCGCGCTGCCCGGCAAGCTGCTCGGCATCACCCACTGACCGCGAGGTCCACGATCTCCGTCAGCAGCGCCTCGAGCCGGCGCAGCTCCTCCACGGTGATCGACTCGCTCGTCTGGTGGGGGGCGCTGCCGCCGCTGGCCACCGCCACCACGTCGACGTGGGGCGCCAGGTAGTTGGCCTCGAGGGTCGCATGGGCCTCCTGGAGATCGAGCACGGCGCCGTCCACCCGGCCCACTGCGGCGCTGACGAGGGCCAGCGCGCCTGAGCCGGGCGCACCGGTGAGCGGCGGGACCATCCGCTGGGGATCGCGCCGCCACTCACAGGTGGCACCGCGGTCGGCGCAGACCCGGGAGACGATGTCCGCGATCGCCTGCGCCGTGCCCTCGATCTCCTCGACGCTGTAGCCGCGGACCTCGCCGCGCAGCCAGGCAACGTCGGGCACCGAGTTGGTGGGGGCGCTCGCCAGGGCGTCAATGGGCGCGTCGGGTTGCCCGGGACCGAGGCGACCGATCACTGATCCGCCGATGATCGCCGCCACGTTGGCGCTTCCCCCCTCAGGGAGCCGACCGAGAGGCAGCGCGGCGACCGCTTCGCCGGCGACGGCGATGGCGTTGATCCCGGCCTCGGGATCGGCGGCGGCGTGCGCGGCGCGGCCGTGGACGGCGACGACGAACGTCGTCTGACCGAGCGCCCGGGTGATGACCGTGCCGATCGGCTGGGAGCCGTCAACTGAGAACGCATGGTCGACGGCGAGGACGCCGGGCTCGAGCAGGCTGGCGCCCATGCGGCCGGCCTCCTCGCGGCAGGTGAGGGCGCCGAGGACCGTCGGTCGCTCGGCCGGCGGCCTGCGTGCAACCGTCGCCAGGGTGCGCAGGAGAGCCGCGACCGCCGACTTGTTGTCAGCGCCGAGAATGGTGTCACCCGCCGAGCGGATGACCCCGTCGTCCAAACGCGGGCGGACGGTCGGCGCGCCGGTCTCGACCGTGTCCAGGTGGGCGACGAACAGGAGCTTCGGGCGCCCTGGGGCCCCCGGCACGGTGGCGATCAGGTTGCCCGCGTCTGAGTCGTTGTGCTCGCCGCAGCCGTCGAATTCGGCGGCGATGTCGTGCTCGGCCAGCCACTGCCTGACCTGCTCGCCGAGCGCCCGCTCGCGCCCGCTCGGCGAGGGGATCGCCGCGAGCTCCATGAACAGCTGCACGACGTCGGCATCAGTGCTCAGCACCGGGCCAGAGTAACCCCTTGGGCGGGGCGCCCCTCCGGCGCCGGGGCCTATGCCGCCGCGGCGCGGGAGACGATCTCGATCTCCTCGGCGGGCCGCGGGCGGCCGAACAGGAACCCCTGCCCGAGCCGGCAGCCAGAGCGGCGCAGCAGTTCACGCTGAGCGGCCGTCTCGATGCCCTCGGCGACCACCTGGAGCTCCATGCCGGAGCCGATCGAGAGGATGGCGCGCATCAGGGCGGCATCGCGCTGGTCTGTCTCCAGGCCGGTGAGGAAGCAGCGGTCGACCTTGAGCACGTCAACCGGCAGGCGCTTGAGGTAGCTGAGGGCCGAGTAGCCGGTGCCGAAGTCGTCAAGGGCGATCCGAACCCCCAGGTCCCGGATGCGCTCCAGGTTGCGGCGCTCGACCTCGGCCGGCGCCAGGAACACCCCCTCGGTGATCTCGAGGGCCAGGGCGTCGCCCGGCAGCCCCGATTCGCCCAGGATGCGGGCGACGATCTCGGCGATGTTGGGCACGGCCAGCTGCACCGGGGAGAAGTTGACCGTCATGTTGAGCGCCTCGCCCGACGCGTCCCGCCAGCGCGCCAGCTGCGTGCAGGCCGCCCGCAGCACGTGCTCGCCGATGCGCACGATCTCGCCGCTGGCCTCGGCGATGGGCACGAAGTCGACGGGACCGATCCGACCCAGCGCGGGATGTCTCCAGCGCGCCAGCGCCTCGAAGCCGTGGGTCCGCCCGGTGGCCAGCTCGACGATCGGCTGGAAGGCGACGGTGACCTCGCCCCGGCCGACGGCGCCGGTCAGGGCCGTGCGCAGGCGCAGGCGCGCGGCCGACCGCTGTCCGGTCTCCGTGTCGGCGAGGATCACCGGATCGCGGTGGCGCTTGGCCAGCCGCATCGCCTCGGTGGCCCGGCTGAGGATCATCTCTCCGTCGATCGCGCCATCGCGGCCTCCGGTCGCCAGCCCGACGGTGACCGTCACTGACAGCCGGTCGCCGCGCACCGCCACCGGCTGCAGCGCCACCGCGCCCCGCACCCGGTGGGCGAGCGCCAGGGCGTCCATCTGGTCCTGCGCCCGCGGGCGAAGGATGGCGAAAACGTCGCCGTCGAGCCGGCCGAGGATGTCGTCGTCGGCGAGCTGGCGTGCGATCCGCCGTCCCACCAGGTTGAGAACGCGATCGCCGTGGGTCGTGCCGTAGGCCTGGTTGACGGCTCCCAGGTCGTCGATGCCGACCGCCAGCGCGAGCACCTCACCGTCGCTGCGGGCCGCCGTCAGCTGGTCGGCATAGGCCGTCGTCAGGGTCCGGTTGGGCAGCCCGGTCAGCCCATCGCGCAGGCTCTTCTGCGCGAGCGCCCGCCGCAGCTCGAGCTGGGCACGCACCGCTCCGGCCAGATCCTCGAGCACCCGCAGCTCATGATCGCTCCACGCGTGCACCTCCGCGTGGATCGCGCAGAAGGCCCCGGCGACGTGGCCGTCCCCCAGGATCAGCGGGACGCCGGCGTAAGCGATCACGCCGAGGTCGCGCACCACCAGGTTGTCGGCGATGAGCGGATCGATCCGCGCGTCGGCGATGACGAGCGGCGCACCGGTCGCCACCACGTGCTCGCATAAGGAGTGGCTGAGCGGCGTCTGGACAGTCGTCGCCCAATCGCCCTCCAGGCCGCAGGCGCTGGTGAAGAACTGGCGGTCGTGCTCCACGAGCGAGACGAGGGCCACGGGCGTGCCGAGCAGATCGACCGCCAGGCGGGTGAAGCGGTCAAACTCCGGCTCGGGGTCGGCCTCGAGCACACCCAGGTTGCGCAGGGCGGCGATCCGCGCGCCGTCGGCAAGGGCCTCCGGGGTCAACGACGGGTGAGCGGGGTGGGCAAGCTGGCCAGGTGCACGCACGCGACACTCGGCTCAGGAGTGCGCGACTGTCGCCGATTGCCGAAATCATGGTGCTTTACGGCCCAAACTGTGCATGTTCGTGTCCGGTCGCCCTCGCGGGGGATCATCTGCCCGGGGTCAGGAGGCGCTGATCTCGCGAATCGGCGAGCCGGCGAGGAAGGCCGCGATGTCCTGCACCGCCTGGGCGTACATGTGGCGGAAGGCAGGCTCTGAGACGTAGCCGAGATGAGGCAGCAGGACGGCGTTGTCGAGCTGCGTGAGAGGGTGTCCGGACGGAAGGGGCTCCGTGTCGAAGACGTCGAGGCCGGCGGCGGCGATGGTGCCGCCGCGAAGGGCGTCGACAAGCGCCGCCTCGTCGACGATCGGTCCCCGCGAGGTGTTGACGAGCACGGCCGTCGGTTTCATCTGCGCCAACTCGCCGGCACCGATCAGTCCGCGGGTGCGGTCGGAGAGCACCAGGTGGATGGAGAGCACATCGGAGCGGGCGAGCAGTTCGTCCTTGGAGACCCGGGTGACGCCCGCCGCGGCCGCTCGCTCGTCCGTGAGGTGCTCACTCCAGGCGATCGCCGTCATCCCGAAGGCCCGCGCCGGACCCGTCATCGCCGAGCCGAGGTTCCCCAGTCCCGCCAGACCCAGCGTCATCCCGGCGAGCGTGCGCGGCAGGCCGAGCTGCCAGTGTCCAGCGCGCAGCGCCCGGTCCTCGATGGTCACTCGCTTGACGGCTGCGAGGATCAGCGCCCACGCAAGCTCGGCGGTGCCGGGTACCCCTCCGGTCTCCGGCGGCGCCAGGCCCTGGGTGCCGCAGTACACGATGCCGTGCTCGCGCAGGTAGCCATCGTCGACCGATGCGTTGCGCATCCCGGTGGTGATCAACAGCCGCAGGTCGGGCAGGCGGCTCAGCACGTCGCCGGGAAAGCGGGTGCGCTCGCGCATCAGCACGAGCGCGTGGAAACCGGCGAGCGCGGCCGGGAGCCGCCCGGCCGGGATCGGCTCGTGGAAGAACTCCACCTCGACCTCGGGACCGAGGGAGCCCCAGTCGGCGTACTCGTGCGCACGTCCCTGGTAGTCGTCGAGGACCGCCACGCGGAGCATCGCGCCAGTCTCGCAGAGCCGGGCTTAAATGAGAACGCCCCGGGCCGGCGGGATATGAGGCCGGACTCGGGGCGCGCTCGAGGGAGGAGAGGTACTGCGCTGCAGATGATGAGGGCTCGGCGCTTAGAAGTCCAAGACGGATAACGCCATCCACTCATAGGCGTGGCCTATGAATACTGAGTCGCGGTCTCAGGCCGGGGTCGCCGGCGTGATCTTCATGTCGTGCAGCTCCTCGTAGGTGCTGCGCAGGTTGGCTCCGTTGTCGTAGCGCGAGCTGGCCCAGCCGCTGTTGGCGATCGCCTGAAACTGCTCGTCAGGGGACTTGCCGACGCTGTGCAGGATGTCGCGGATGCCCGTGCTGGCGCCGCCCCACTCGCCCTTGAGGAACTTGGCCGTCTGCTCGGCGGCGCTGACCGGATCGCCGAACTCCTTGCTGAAGGCGATCTGACCGGCGCCGCTGTCGAAGTAGCCGATGTTCAGCCAGTTGAAGTTGTTCCGAGCCTGCCGGCCCTGGGCGGCACTGCCTGATTCCTCGGCGAGACACCAGGCGGCGATCACCCGCGGGGGCAGGCCGGTCAGCTGAGACAGGTGGGCGGCAAACGCCTCCTGGCCGCTGGTCAGGATCGACGAGCTGACGGTGAAGGCGCCGGCCGGGAGAGGGGCGCCGCTCGAGGAGACCTGCTCGGCCACGCCGGCGCCGGCGGCATGGCCCGCCACCGGCGGGGCCGATCCGAGCACCTGGCCGGGGATCGCCGGCTGCCCGGCGACCGCGGCGGCCGGAGCGGCGCTGGCGGACCCGGCGCCGGGTGCAGCGGCGCCCGCGGAGGCCGGTTGCAGCTCCGAGGGCTGGATCGCCTTGATGAACTGGACGGTGTGGCGGTGGTAGGCGCGCTCCTGGCGCTCGAGCGCGCGGAAGGTGGCCGTGCCGGGGACGGCGCGCTCGAGCGGCGGCTGGGCGCCGGCTGCGCCCGGAGCGGCGGTGCCGAGGGCGGCGGCCGGGGTCGCCGGAGCGCCGGCCGGGGCGGCGGCCTGGGTTGCCGCGGGCGCGGCGGCCGGGATTGCCGCGGGCGCGGCGGCCGGGGTTGCTCCCGGGGCGCCGGCCTGACCGGCGCCCGCGGCGTCGAGCGGCACGACGCGGCGGCCGCCGGCGAACTGGCTGGACCAATAGGAGTCGCGCAGGTCGGCGTAGCGGACGTCCTCGCCGGTGCGGGGCGCCTCGATGAACTTGTGATCGCCGACGTACATGCCGGCGTGGAAGACGTAGCCCGAGCTGTCCTTGAAGAACACGAGGTCGCCCTCGCGGAGGTTCTTGAGGTCGACCGCGGTTCCGACCTTGGCCTGGTCAGCGGCGACCCGCGGGATGTTGATCCCCACCTGGTGATAGGCCCACTGGACGAGGCCCGAGCAGTCAAAGCCGACCTTGGGATCCTCGCCGCCGTAGACGTAGGGGACGCCCAGCTGCTGCTTGGCCGCCTCGAAAGCGGCGTGCGCCTTGGGGGAGGCGTAGAAGGGGTTGCTGTTCGGGACGCCGTGGGAGGCGGCATCCAGGGCGCCGCCGGCGGCGGGGACGGAGGGGGTGGGGGGCGCGGGGGTGCCGGGTGGTGCGACGGGAGTGACAGGCGCCGCCGGAGTGACAGCTGCGGCGGGAGTGACAGGTGTGGCTGTGCCCGGTGTCACGGGAGTGACAGGTGTGGCGGGTGCCCCGGCGGGCGCGGGCGTCGGCTGGGGCGCGCGCCGCTGGGGCGCTCCCGGGAGTCGTTGCGGCGGCAGGGACGGCGCCTTCTGCCGGCGCGAGGCTCGCGGCGCCCGGAGGGGCGTTGGTGCCGGGCATTTCGAAGGCGAGATGCAACCGCGCGACACTCGACTGATCAGCGAAAAACCCCGGCGACTGAATCGGCCACGGCGTCCCAATCTCATCCGGACGCACCCCCGACCCCAACGCCGCGATCTCCGTCACCAAATCCCGCGCCGCGAAATTCGACGGCCCCACCGCCTGACCATCCACCGCCACAATATCCACCGCCTGCACATGCACCGGCACACTCACCGCCGACACATCCCCCAACTGCACCTCATGATGCGCCAACACAGACCCCAACACCGCCACCAACCGCGGATCGAGCCACCCCCGACCCCAACCACGCCCGCACCTGCGCCGAACACACCAACCGCGGCGAACCCAACACCCCCTCTAACCCCACCACCCCACCACCACCAACACCAACCCCCACACCCCCCGCCGCCGGCGGCAGCCTCCACCACCGACCCCGACACCCCACCCGCCGACACCCCCGCCCCCCGCACCTCATCCGGCCACCCACCCCCACCCGCCGAACCCCCCGCCGCCCCCGCCGCCGGAACCGCCGGATCAGGCACCAACCCACCCCCCGCCGCCGCCGGAGCCACCGGCGCCGGAACCCCCGACCAGCCGCCGGAACCGCCGGAGCCGCCGCACCCACCCCAGCCGCCGGAGCCGCCGGAGCCACCGCACCCGCAGACGCCGCCGGCGCCGCCGGAGCCGCCGGAGCCGCCGGAGCCGCCGGAGCCGCCGGAGCCGCCGGCGCCATCGGAGCCCGCAGCCGCACGCGCCCACCGACCCCGCCGCATGACCAACCCCAGCCGACCGGCGCCCCAGCCACCGGAGCCGCCGGCGCAACCGGAGCCGCCGGACGCCACCGGAGCCGCCGGCGCACCCGCCGGAGCCGCCGGCGCCGCCGGCAGCCGCCGGCGCACCCGCCGGAGCCGCCGACCGCCGCCGGAGCAGCCGGCGCACCCGCCGCCGGCGCAGCCGCCGGAGCAGCCGGCGCACCCGAACCCGCCGCCGGAGCAGCCGACACCCGCCGACCCCACATGCCCGACCCCGCATGACCCACCACCCCGACAACCGCGCCGCCTGACGCTCCGCCCCCTCCACCCGATGCAACACCCCACCACCCGGCAACCGCCCCACCCCACCCGGCACCCGCACCCCCCGCGGCACCCGCACCCCCCGCAACCCCCCATGACCCACCAACGCATGCGCCTCCGCCACCGACAACCCCTCAACCGCCGCCGCCATCACCACCCCCGCCAACGACGACCGCGACTCCCGCAACTCCAACGTCTCCCCCGCCCGACCCGACCCCCCCAACTCAGACGCCAACCCCGGCAACCCCTCCCGCACACACACCCCCACCGGATCCCGACGAAACTCCGCCCGAAACCCCGGATCCACCAACAACCGCTCAATCAACGCCCCCGCCACCTCAAACTCGTCGCGGGCGGGCTCCGTCATCACAGCCCCTGGGGTGCAGGATGCGGTCGAAGGTGGAGAGGTAGTCCGAGCTGGGGCGCTTGATCTTCATCACCCCGGCGCCACCGCCCCACGGTCCCTTCATCCCGCCTGACTCGTAGAACTGGTTGTTGATGTCGATGATCACGTGGCCATCGTGACCGGGCAGTGACCGGTCATAGATGGTGACGAACTTGCCGGGGCCGCTGTCGATGCCGGCCTGGTCGGGCAGCGCCGTGGTGTCAACCGGCGAGTTGAGATACCCGCCGGCGTGCAGGACCGCCGAGACGAAGCCCGAGCAGTCGTACCCGGGCTGAACGGTGAAGTCACCATGGCCGCCGCCGTAGACGTACGGCTTGCCGATCTGGGCGTCGGCGAACTTGACCATCGCGTCAACCTTGGGGCCGCCGCCCGGAAGACCGACGGAGGCCGGCAGCGCGCCGGCAACCTGCTCGGCCTGGGAGCCCGGCGCCGTGGCGGCCGTGGCGGCGGGGTACATGGCGGCCGGGTAGCTGCCCGCGGGGTAGGCGGCCGCCGGCGCCGCCGGATATCCGGGGGTCGCCGGGGCTGCCGCCGCGTAGGGGGCCGCTCCGCCGGCCGCGGACGCCGGATCGGCGGCGCTGTTGGTGCCGGGCATTTCGAAGGCGAGATGCAACCGCGCGACACTCGACTGATCAGCGAAAAACCCCGGCGACTGAATCGGCCACGGCGTCCCAATCTCATCCGGACGCACCCCCGACCCCAACGCCGCGATCTCCGTCACCAAATCCCGCGCCGCGAAATTCGACGGCCCCACCGCCTGACCATCCACCGCCACAATATCCACCGCCTGCACATGCACCGGCACACTCACCGCCGACACATCCCCCAACTGCACCTGATGATGCGCCAACACAGACCCCAACACCGCCACCAACCGCGGATCCGCCACCCCCGACCCCAACCACGCCCGCACCTGCGGCGAACACACCAACCGCGGCGAACCCAACACCCCCTCTAACCCCACCACCCCACCACCACCAACACCAACCCGCCACACCCCCCGCCGCCGGCGCAGCCTCCACCACCGACCCCGACACCCCACCCGCCGACGACCCCCGCCCCCCGCACCTCATCCGGCCACCCACCCCCACCCGCCGAACCCCCCGCCGCCCCCGCCGCCGGCACCGCCGGATCAGGCACCAACCCACCCCCCGCCGCCGCCGCCGACAGCGCCACCGGCCGCCGGAACCCCCGCAGCCGCCGGAGCCGCCGGAGCCGCCGCACCCGCCCCAGCCGCCGGAGCCGCCGGAGCCACCGCACGCCGCAGATGCCGCCGGAGCCGCCGGAGCCGCCGGAGCCGCCGGAGCCGCCGGCGCCATCGAACCCGCACCCCGCGCCCACCGACCCCGCCGCATGACCAACCCCAGCCGCACGGCGCCGCCGAGCAACCGGAGCCGCCGGCGCAACCGGAGCCGCCGGCCCCGCCGGAGCCGCCGGACGCCGCCGGAGCCGCCGCGCGCCGCCACCGAGCCGCCGACCCGGCGCCGGAGCCGCCGGCGCACGCCGAAGCAGCCGACCGCCGCCGGAGCAGCCGCCGGCGCACCCGCCGCCGGAGCAGCCGGCGCACCCGACCAGCCGCCGGACGCAGCCGAACCCGCCGACGCCCACATGCCCAGACCCCGCAGACCCACCCCCCGACAACCGCGCCGCCTGACGCTCCGCCCCCTCCACCCGATGCAACACCCCACCACCCGGCAACCGCCCCACCCCACCCGGCACCCGCACCCCCCGCGGCACCCGCACCCCCCGCAACCCCCCATGACCCACCAACGCATGCGCCTCCGCCACCGACAACCCCTCAACCGCCGCCGCCATCACCACCCCCGCCAACGACGACCGCGACTCCCGCAACTCCAACGTCTCCCCCGCCCGACCCGACCCCCCCAACTCAGACGCCAACCCCGGCAACCCCTCCCGCACACACACCCCCACCGGATCCCGACGAAACTCCGCCCGAAACCCCGGATCCACCAACAACCGCTCAATCAACAACCCCGCAACCTCAAACTCCGTCTCACCGGATGACACGGTTGACCTCCGCCGTGCCGTGGCGGGCCCGTCCGAACAGCGGCAGCACGAGCGCGAAGACCACCGGGAGCAGGAGCACCGCGAAGAAGACGATGAAGCCGCCGGTGATGACGCCCTTGGGGGCCAGCAGCTTGAGCCGGTCGTAGTAGCGCAGCGACAGCACGGCCACGAAGCCGGCGCCGATCACGGACCACACCAGGCCGGCCACCGCGTAGCGACCCAGGACCGGCGAGCCGGTGTCCCCCGCGGCGGCGCCCGACAGCCGCCCCCGCAACTGCGCGCGGGCGCGCTGCTTGAGCCCGGGCTCGCGCAGCCACTCGGTGAGGATCTGATAGCCGTCGCGGTCCAGGAACGGGTTGGCGTTGAAGAACGCCCCCACGTACCCGGCGAACGCCAGCTGGAAGAGCACGTCGCGCACGTTGCCCTTCGGCGAGACGGCGCACAGGATCGGAGAACAGCGCCGCCAGCGAGAAGTCCGTGACCGGCCCGGCGAGGCTGATGACGATCCGCCGCAGCCGTGACTCGAAGTAGGCCTCGCTGGTGTCCACGAACGCGTAGGGGAAGATGAACAGCAGCCGGATGCCCGCGCGGCTGGTCCGCCGGCCGTAGTGGGCCAGCGCCAGGCCATGGGCCAGCTCGTGCAGGGCGACGATGAGAAAGCGACCGGCGATGAACACCGCGCCGCCGATGAGCAGGCGATGGGCGACGACCAAGCGGCGTGCCGTAGCGCGCGCCCACCAGATAGGCGAAGACGACGATCCCGGCCAGCGACAGCAGGGCCAGCATCGACACCGTCAGCGGCGAGAAGAAGATCCGGCCCCAGTGGCGGTAGGCGTTGGTGAAGTAGTCGCCCAGGCCGCCGAAGGTCTTCTCGCGCGGCTTGAACGCCCGTGCCAGCACCCCCGGCTCGGGCTCCACCTGCGGGGTCGGCGCGATCCCGTCGAGCAGTCCCCGCTCGCCGAAGTCGGCCACCAGGCGGGCCAGCCGTCCCGGCGCCCGCGGGGCCCAGCCGCGCGCGTCGCCTCGGTCAGCAGCTCCGTGATCGTCCGCGGCCGTCGAGCAGCTCGAGCAGCTGGGCGTCGGCCTCGTCCATGCGCAGGTACCCGCCGCCCTCCTTGAGGTCGCGCAGGACGTAGGGCTTCTCGGCGCGGTCGTCGTCGAGGCGCTTGAGCGCCCATCCCGAGCGCAGGCGCGGGCCGCAGCGCGCCGTCGGTGGCGCTCGCGCCGGCGGCCCGCAGGCCCATCTGGGTCGCCCCGACGGGCACGACGATCGTCGCGTTCGGTCCGGCATCGGAGACGGCGCCGTCCGCCGCCGCGCGCCAGCCGGCATGCTCGCTCTCCACCCGCAGCACGACGTTGCCGAGCTTGATCTCCGAGCCGGTGACCAGCGGCCGCGGCCCCGACAGCGCCTGGCCGGAGACGATCACCCCGAAGCGCGACCCCGCATCCTCGATCACCGGCGCCCTGCGGCCCGGTGGTGATCCGGCAGTGCAGCCGCGAGACGGTCCGGTCGTCGAGCTTGACGGTGACCCCGTCGCCGCGGCCGATGGTGACCGTGTCCTGCAGCGGCATGCGCACGCCGTCGGGCAGGACGAGCAGCAGCCGCGCGGCCGTGGGCGGCGTCGAGGTCATCTCAGCCACCGGAGGCCACCGCCTGATATGCCGGGTGGGCGCCGATGGTGACGAGCGTCTGCGAGGAACGGGCGTCCTTGGGGTCGATGGCGACGATCGCGCCGATGGCGGTCGGCGAGCACAGTCCGGCGGGCTGCATGACCGCCAGCTGCTTGCCGTCCGGGCGCCACGCGACCTGGCAGGCGCGGACCGGCAGCTCCTGGGCCTGGGTCGGGGTGAAGTCGCCACGGGGAACGACGTACAGGAAGAAGTCCTGCTGGCCGACGTTGGAGACGAGGGCCATCTGCTTGCCGTTGGGCGAGAAGGCCGCGCGCGAAGACGCCCTGGCCGGCGACCGAGGCGTTGGTCTGCAGCGCCCCGTGACCCCAGGTCGACGCCTGGGTGGAGAACGGCACGTTGCTGGTGAAGGCCAGGATCCCGAAGTTGCGGCCGCCGTTGCGCGTCCCGAAGACGAGGATCGTCGTTCCGTCGGGCGACCACTCCACCTGGCCGCCGAGGTCCCACGGGCCCGAGGAGGTGCAGTCGGGGTTGAGCGCGAACTGGCCGATGGTGGCGAAGCACAGGCTCGTCTTCGGCTTCTGGCGCGGTGCCGGTCCGCTGGATGAAGGCGATCATCAGGCTCTTGGTGGTGGGCGCGAACGACGGGTTGAGGTCCGTGACGCCCGCCTGGGGCTGGGTCAGCTGGAACGGCTTGTCGCCCTTGACGTTGGGGCGGAAGAGCACCAGCTGGCCGGCCTGGGAGTAGATGATGTGCGTTCCGTCGGGGCTCCAGGAGGCCTCCACCTGGGCGCCCTGCCCGGCCGGGACGGCGCTCACCGGCTTGAGCGTCGTGGGGTTGATGACGTGCACCGCCGTACCGTCGTCGTAGGAGAGCTCCGGCGAGCCGCAGGAGATGAGCAGGTCGACGGTGGCCCCGGCCGCGACCTTGGATCCGGCCGCCGGAATCGTGCCGGCCACCTGGCCTGATGGGCGCGTTGGCCAGCTGCTTGACGGGCGTGGGCACCAGCCCCAGTGCCGGACAGCTTGGTCGGCCGCCGCCACCGGGTCACCGGCCGAGCGCCGGGATGGCGATCGAGCCGGTGCCCGCCTGGGCCGCCACGGCCTTCTTGGCGGCCGCGCTCGAGGCGCCGGCCGCCGCGGCCGCCGCGCCCGTCGCCGCCGCCGCGGCCGCGCCCGCCTTGCCGGCCGCGCCCTTGGCCCCGCCGCCGTCTTGCCCGCCACCGGCCTTGGCCAGGAACACGGCGACCGCCGTCCCGCTGGCCACCTTGGTGCCGGCCAGCGGCAGCTGCGAGGAGATCGTGCCGTTGGGGTCCAGCGGCTGGGGCGAGACGGCGCCCAGCGCCAGGTGGGAGGCCAGCAGCTTCTGCTGGGCGACGCCCGGGGTGGCGCCGACGACCGCCGGGACGACGACCTGGCCGGTCCCGGTGTACACCGCCACGGTGACGATCGTCCCCTTCTTGGCCTTGGTGCCGGCCGAGCGGGATCTGCTTGGCGATGCTCCCCGACGGCTTGGTCTGCATCGACGACCGGCGGTCGTCTTGGGGGAGAGCACCGAGCCCCTGCTTGTTGAGCAGCTGCTGGGCGGCGAAGGCGGTCTTCTGGCCGACGAGGTTGGGCACGACCGTCTGCTTGGGCAGCGACTTGATGATGAACACCGCGGCCACGATGAGCAGCGGCAGCACGATCGCCAGCCACCACGGCAGCCACGCCCGCTGGCGGAAGGTCGCCACCCGCGGCGGCTGGGGCAGGTCGGAGCCGACCGGCGTCGCCGTCACCTGGAAGCGGCGATCGACCGCCCGGCCGATCCAGATCTGCTTGGGCGGGAACACCGTGAACGGGCACTCGATGGCGTTGCCGGGCTCGATCGACACGCTCGGTTCGGCGAAGCGGAACTCGCACTCGGCGTCCGTGTCCTCGGCGGTGATGGCCAGCGTCGTGCGGGCGTTGGCCTTGTTGCGGATGACGCAGCCGGTAGCGCGCCTTCATCCGGCCCGAGGCCCGCTCGGGATGCATCTCCGTGGCCAGGTCGAAGTACGGCCCGATGGTCACGCTGGCCGGCGCCGAGGCGACCTCGCCGCCGTAGCTGCGCGACACCGCGACGACCTCCAGCGACCACGGCCGCGCCTGCGCCTGGGGCGTGCGCGGCGGGTGGATGTGGATCTGGACCTCCTGCTCGTAGGTCCCGGCGGTGCCGTAGGGAACGAGGTAGGCGGTGGCCGGCGCGATCGTCCACCAGTCCTCGGGGATGCCGCGCACGCTGAGGTCGAAGTTGTCGACGACGTCGGACTGGTTGCGGATCAGACCGAGGATCGTCGTCCGCTGCCCGGGCTCGACGGTCACCGAGACGATGCCGCCGGGAGCCTCCTCGTCGCCGGGCAGGCGCAGCGTCAGGGCGGCCGCGCCGGGCGGCGGCCCGGCAGGGCAGCCGGCGGGCGGCGATCCGGCGGGTCCGCCAGGCGACGCGGGCGACGCGGACGAGGCGGGAGCGTGGCCGTTGGGGGCGGCCACCGCGCCGGCCTCGAGGGTGATGTTGGGATCGGCCAGGGGCTCGGTCGGGGGCGGGCCGGCCGGGGCGGCCGGCTCACCCGGAGCGCCGGGCGCGGGCGCGGCGGCGGGCTTGGCCGGCGCCGACACCGCCTGCACGTAGCTGGTCGGCTCCCAGCGCAGGTACTCGCCGCAGCTGCAGAAATCCGACTCGTCGGGGTTCTCGCGCCCGCAGCTGCGACAGGTCCTCATGAGCCGGACTTCCGGGCCGCCTTGACGCGCAGCCGGTAGTTGACGTGCGCCGGCTTGGCCTGATCGATGAGACGAGCGACCGCCGCCAGCCGGCCCTCGGAAAGGGGCACGTCGCAGTAGACGACGAAGCCGGGGGTCCTCGCGGACGCGGGCTCCTCGGTCGCATCGAGCGTCCAGCTCACCGAGCCGCCGTCCTGCACGCGGAAGGGCACTCCCGGGAAGGCGAGGTTGAGCGCCAGCTCAAGGCCCTCACGGGTTCCCGCGGCGGCGCATCAGCTCGGGGGCCATGCGCACGATCATCCGGCGCTCCTCGCCCGTCCGGGCCTCGTCGTGCTCGAGCCCCAGCCAGGCTGGTCAGCAGGTCGAGGACGTCGCGCGGGGCGTAGAGCGGATCGAAGTGCTCGGGGAGGTTGTCCAGCGCGGCGACCAGCGGATCCAGCAGGGCCTCGAAGGCCGACACGAAGCGCATCCCGAAGTCGCCCTCGCCGTAGATGCCCGGGCAGGTTGTCGCGCAGGAAGCGCCGGGCCGACGCCGATGGCGGCGCGGGCTCGGAGCCGATCGCGCGCTCGATCTGCACCGTGCCGAAGCCGGCGCCCGGTGAAGGTGACGAACGGAGAGGCGGCGTTGTCCTCGATCGCGCTCGGCCATGCTCAGCGGTGGATCGCCTTGACGATGTGCTTGCCCGAGGCGATCAGCTCGTCGGGCCCGATGACGAGATGGCTCTCGGTCGGCTGGGGAGCCTGCTCGCCGGTCCGCATGTCGGTCTCGTAGATCCGCAGGATGTTGACGAACTCGACCCCGGGGATCTTGTAGACGATCCCGAACAGCTCGCCCTGGTTGAGCGCGCGCCCCAGCGGCCAGCCGTCGCCCGGACCGTCGGCCGACCCGCCGATCAGCGGGTTGAGGTACACGTACGAGCGCATGGGCGACGTCGTGCTGGACGCGCTCGAGGTCGGCCAGCGGCGAGGCGCGGACGTCGGCGACGACGCTCACCCCCCGCAGCTTCACCGGGGCGAGGCGGACGCTGCAGCCGAGCAGCCGGTGCTCGTCGAGGGCCGCGGCGATCTCCGTCATCAGCGCCTCGCTCGGGCACCAGCTCGGCGTACTCCAGCTGGCGGTCGGCCCCGTCGACGCGGGGCAGGACATGGACGCGGATCGTGCCGCTCTGCTGCCGGGACGCACACCGCGCGCGCCACCCGCGGCGACGCCGCCAGCGTCAGCGCCTCGAAGTCCTCGGCGGTGACCGCGCGCGAGCGCGCCCGGATCTCCAGACGCGCCCGTTCGCGGGCGGAGTGCAGCGACTCGGCGTCGATCTCCGCCGGCCGCGGCGGCCGGGTTGGTGACCGTCGCGATGCCCTCGAGCCGGCTCGTCAGGATGCGCAGCGCTCGGGGGGCGACGTTGCCGGCGCTGCCCCCGCCGTGGCGATAGGCGCTCATCCGGATCGCCGAGCCGGCCACCGGCACCGCGCCGTAGCGGCGCCAGCCGCCGTCGGGCTGGCGGATGGCGGGACCGAAGCGGATCTCGCCGCGCGCAGCGTCGAGGACGAAGTGGCGGTCCGCCGGGCCGCTGTGGGCGAAGGACTCGACGACCTGCCAGGCTCACCCACTCGCTGCTGCCCGGCTCGCGCACCTCGACGGTCTCGCCCTCGACGAGCGCGAGCACCGGCGCCTCCTGCAGCTGGTAGGCGATCCCGGGCACGCCCTCGCTGGTGCCGATCAGCTCGCCGCGCACGGTCGCGCCGTGGCTGGCGCCGACGCTCGCGCCCGCGATCGTCGCCCGGGCCGAGCTCGCGCGAGGCGGCGTCGAGTAGGCGACGCGCCGGCCGTGCCGGTCGCGCTCAGTCAGGCGGCAGCGCAGCCAGTGACGCTCCTGGCCGTAGTGGCGCGCCGCCACCGTGCCCGCGGGGACGTCGACGGTGACGCGCTCCGCCACCGAGGGTGAAGCCGCCGGTGTCATCCGAGATCACCGTCGGCCGCCAGCCACTGACCGTCGGGACCGGAGCTCTCCCAGCACCAGGGGCGGAGCGTCGGCATCGACGTCGGACGCCCTCGCCTCGCGAGCTGTCGACGTCCAGGCGCAGCGCCAGGCCGCCGACCGGGCGCTCGAAGCCGATGACCAGGACGGCGTCCTCCGGCGCTGTCGCGAGCGTCGCCGCCACCTCGCCGGGCTCGATCACCAGCTCGGCGGTCGTCTGAAAGACGACGGCGTCGGAGCCGGCGGTCCGCGCGGAGGCGACCTCGGTGCCCAGCGGCACGGTCGCGCCGCTGCCGGGCTCGGAGAGCAGGAAGCGCACCGTGACCTCGGCGCGCTGGGGCGCCGCCGGGCGCACCCCGACGAGCTCGAGCAGACCGAACTGCAGGCGCTCCGGGATGCGGTCGATGCGATAGACGAGGATCTCCGTGAACCACGCGAACAGCTCGATCAGCGTGATCCCGGGATCGGAGACGTTGTGCTCCGTCCACTCGGGCGAGTGGCGGACGATGCGCGTCCGCGCCTCGGAGACGAGCTCCTGGAAGCGAACGTCGTCGAGGGTGATCTGCGGTAACACGGTCCGCCTACATCATCCCGCGCCGGCGGCCGTCCCGCGAGCGATCGATTGATTCCGGTGATCGCCGGGCGTAGAGTCGCCCGCGATGCCGCCCCTGGTCAGCACCGGCGCGATGATCAGTTGCTCGTTCGCCATGCCGCCGGTGCCGATGCCGCTGACGGTCGTCCCCACCGGCACCCCGGTGACCGCCGACACCCCGGCGGCCAACATCTCGGCCTTCGCGCCGATGGTCAACATCCCCAGCTTCGGGATGTGCGGGACGATGTCCAACCCGACGGTGGCGGCCGCCACCGCCGCCAAGCTCGGGGCGTTCACGCCGGCTCCGTGCGTTCCCGTGACGACCGCCCCGTGGACTCCGGGAGCGGCCAAGGTCATGATCGACGGTCAGCCCGCGCTGCATGCGGGGTGCACGGCGATGTGCGCGTGGGGTGGGGTGATCACGGTGTCCAGTCCCGGAAACAAGGGCACCGTCGAGGTCAACTGACCACGGGCCGTGCCGCGGGAGGGCGTCCCGCCGGCCGCTGGTCCCGATCGCCCGCATTCCCCCGGACGCTGCCGCTTCCAACGCCCGAGAGTAATCCATCGCGTGAGACAGGTAAAGAGGTGTGCGGCCCCTCACGCCGCGCCGGTCAGCGGCCCGCTCGCTCCACGCGCCCGCGCGGCACCTTGCGAGAGCCCGGGGACGGGGCGTATGCTCGCCCCGTGGACGCGGACGAACTCCGGTCGGGGCCGGACGAGCGCCAGCAGCAGCGTCCGGCGATGGCCGGACCCGAGCTGGACGGCCCCACCCATGCGCCCGTCCACCCGCTGACCGCACTGGCCTCCTCGGTCGGCAACCAGGGCTTCGGTCGCCTCGTCTCGCGGCTGCGCGACGGCGAGGGGATCATGGCCGGCGGGCTCGTGCACCCTGACGTGCAGGCGGCCATCGCGGCGGCCAGCGGCAGCGGGACGCCCGCTCGACTCGGGCGTCGCCCGCGACGTCGGCGGCCACCTGGGCGACCCCTTGAGCGACGTGCGCGTCCATCACGACGACCACGCTGCGGCGCTCTCCCGGGCCGTATCCGCCCGCGCCTTCACGGTCGGCAACGACGTCTTCTTCGGCGCCGGCGAGTACCGGCCGGGCACCCAGAGCGGTCGCGAGCTGCTCGCCCACGAGCTGACCCACGTCGTCCAGCAGCGCGGCGCCGCCGACACCGGGCCGCTACGCGTCTCGCAGCCGGGCGAACCGCTCGAGCTCGAGGCCGAAGCCGCCGCCAGCGGCATCGGTTAGCCGGTGAGCACGGGGGCCACCGGGACGGCGGGGGCGCCGCTGGACTGGTTCGCCTACCTGCAGGACCGCCTGCAGGTGGCCGTCCAGGAGGCGGTGGCCGCCGGCAACGATCCCGACGACGCGCTGCGCGGCCTCTACATCTCCGACGAGCAGGCGCTGAGCCTCGCCGCCGAGTCGGCGGCGCTGCCGCCGGCGGCCGCGCTGCGCGAGGCCGCGCAGCGGCTCGACCTCGACGAGCTCGACACCTCCGTGCTCGCCCTCTGCGCCGCACCGGAGCTGCATCCGCGCTTCGGGCGGCTGTACGCCTACCTGCAGGACGACGTGACCCGCAGGCTGGCCAGCCCCCGGCTGGCGGCCGACCTGCTCGCCGGCCCCGGCGTGACCCGCAGCGACGTGCTGGCCTGCTTCTCCCCCGGGGCGACCCTGCAGCGCACCGGCGCGATCCGCATGCCGACGCCCGAGGCGACGACGACCCTCGCCGACCGGCCCGTCAAGGTGGCCGACCGGCTGGCGGCCTTCCTGCTCGGCGCCGGGGGGCTGGGGGCCGTCCACGGGGGGGTGCGCCTGCGCGCGCTCGAGGCCCAGCCGGCCACCGGGCGCCAGGAGTCCGTGGAGCGCATCGCGCTGCTCCTCGCCGCCCGGACGCGGCTGCCGCTGGTGGTGTGCGGCCCCGACGCCGGAGCGATCGTCGCCTGCGCCGCCGGCGCGCCGCTGGTGCTGCTCGGCGCGCGCGAGCTCGATTCGCCCGAGGCCGTCGCCGATGCCTGGCTGGCCGCCACGCTGGCGGGGGCGCAGCTGACGATCGACGGCCTGGAGGACCTCTCCCCGCCCGAGCGGGCTCAGCTGCTGGCGGTCGATCGAGGAGAGCCCGCGCCGGCTGGTGCTCATCGCCGGCTCGGCGCGTCACGCCACCGCGCTGGCCGATCGGGCGGCGCTCATCGTCGAGGTCCCCTACCCGAGCTTCGCCGAGCGCCGAGAGGCGTGGGAGCACTTCAGCGGGGCCGACGGATACCTACGAGGCGGCCGCCAAGTTCCGCCTGTCCGTCGAACAGATCCGCGCCGCTGCCGAGGTCAGCCTGATCGCCGCCGGCGGGCGCGGCGCCGCGGTGCCCGAGCCGGCCGATCTCGACCTCGGGGCCCGGCAGGCGTCGTCCTCACGGCTGGGTGACCTGGCCACGCACCTCGGTCCGGGCTATGCGTGGGACGACCTCGTGCTCCCCGAGCGGCCGCTTGACCTGCTGCGCTCGATCTCCGCCTACCTGCGCCATCGCGACCGCGTCCTCTCCGAATGGGGCTACGAGGCGACGGTGTCGCGCACCCAGGGGCTCAAGGTGCTGTTCGCCGGTGAGTCGGGCACCGGCAAGACGATGGCGGCTCAGGTGCTCGGCGCCCAGCTGGGACTCGACCTCTTCCGCGTCGACCTGGCGACGATCGTCTCCAAGTACATCGGGGAGACGGAGAAGAACCTCGAGCGGATCTTCACCGCCGCCCATGGCTCCAACGCGATCCTGTTCTTCGACGAGGCCGACGCGCTGTTCGGCAAGCGCTCGGAGGTCTCGGACTCCCACGACCGCTACGCCAACATCGAGGTCGCCTACCTGCTGCAGCGCATGGAGGGCTATCCCGGCGCGGTCATCCTGGCGACCAACTTCCGCCGCAACATCGACGACGCGTTCGTGCGCCGCCTGGACTTCGTCATCGACTTCCCGTTCCCCGAGCCCGAGGACCGCCGGCGGATCTGGCAGCTCGTGCTCCCGCGCCAGGCGCCGGTGGCCGACGACGTCGACTTCGACTTCCTCGCCACCCGCTTCAAGCTGTCGGGCGGCGCCATCCGCAACTGCTCGCTGGCAGCCGCCTTCCGCGCCGCCGACGAGGGCTCGGAGATCGAGATGCGCCACCTGGTGGGGGCCGTCGCCCAGGAGTACGGAAAGCAGGGGCGCCTCACCCTCGAGTCCGACTTCGACCGCTTCCACGCCGGCCTGCGCGGCAGCCCCGGGGCGCCCGACGGGCTGGAGATCGCCTCGCCACAGGCGTAGGATCGCTGCCGGGGGTATGGGAATCCGCACCATCAACTGGCGGCTGGCGCGATGGCTCATCGCCATGGCGGGCGCCGTGCTGCTGCTGTCGATCTTCGGCGCGCAGGCGCGGGCGGACGTCACCGTCACCGTCAACACCACCTCCGACGACACGACCGCCGGCAACGGGACGTGCTCCCTGCGCGAGGCGATCACCTACGCCGACGGGACCGCCGAAGCCGATTGCGCCGCCGGTACCGCCAGCGGAACGACGACGATCAGCCTGCCGGCCGGGCACTACGTGCTGAGCGGCGGCGAGCTGGCGGTCACCGGCCCCACTGTCATCACCGGCTCCGGCTCCTCCAACACCGTCATCGATGCCAACGGCACGTCACGGGTCCTGAACATCGGGACCACGCAGGTGACGCTCAACGGCGTGACCGTGACCGGCGGTCAGAGCTCGGCTCCGCTCTCACTCCACCTCTGCGGAATTTTTCTGCTCTGCTTCTCGCCCGTGAACGGCAACCCCGGCGGCGGGATCCTCAACCAGGGCACCTTGACGATCACCAACTCCGCGATCACCGGCAACGACGCGGGCAATGGCACCTCGGGTTCGGGCAACGACTCGGCGGGCGAGAACGGCGGAGCCGGCGGCTCCGGAGGAGGGATCTACAGCACCCTCACCCTGACGATCTCGAACTCGACGATCACGGCCAATAAGGCGGGCGCGGGCGCCGCCGGGAACACCGGCGCATCCAGTTCCACCGCCGCCGGCGGCGCCGGTGGGAACGGAGGAGCGGGTGGATCGGGCGGGGGCATCGACCAGGCCGGAGGGACGGTCACCATCACCGACTCGATGGTCAGCGGCAATTCCTCGGGCCGGGGCGGTGACGGCGGGACGGGAGGCACCACCACGGCGGCGGGCTTCGCCGGCGGCGTCGGGGGCACGGCCGGAGCCGCGAGCGGCGGCGGCGGGATCGAGAATGCGGGCAACCTCTCCGTGTCGCGGTCGACCTTCAGCGCCAACACAACCGGCGGCGGCGGCAGGGGCGGCAATGGCGGCCCCGGTACGACGAGCGGCGGCGCGGCGGGCGGCGGGGGCGCCGGCGGCCCGGGCGGCGCCATCGACTCCTCGACGCAGGACGTTCTGCAGAACGCGACCCTCACCGGCAACGTCGCCGCTACGGGCGGGGCAGCGGGTACTCCCGGATCGGGGGGCGCCAGCGCGGCCGCGGGCACGGCGGGTGCCGGTGGAGCCCTCAATCAGACGGCCGCCAGTGGCGCGCTGACGCAATCGACGGTGGCCTCCAACTCGGCGGCGGGCCTGGGCGGCGGCCTGGAGCAGTCCGGCACCGGCGCCATCTCATTCACCAACTCGATCATCGCCTCCAACCACACCGGGTCCTCGGCCTCCAACTGCGGAGGCGCGATGATCACCGCTCAGGGCACGAACATCCTGTTCGGCGACAACACCTGTGGCACCGCCGGCGGCGATCCCAGGCTGCAGCCGCTGGCCGACAACGGGGGACCGGTGCAGACGATGGCGCTGGGCTCGGGCAGCTCGGCGGTCAACGTGGTGCCCACCAACGACTGCCTGGCGACTGACGCCCGCGGCGTGGCCCGGCCCCAGGGGTCCACGTGTGACGCCGGCGCCTATGAGCTTGCCGCGGCCTCGGTCAGCGGCGTCAGCGCGAGTGCCAATTCGACGAGCACCGCCTCGGTGATCGCCAGCATCAATCCCAACTTCAAGGACACGACCGTGCTGGTGCGCTACGGGACGACGACGGCCTACGGCTCGACGACACCGGCCCAGGACCTCGGTTCGGCCAACTCGGGCACCAGCTTCAGCGCCCGCCTGTCAAACCTCACCCCCGGGACGTCCTATCACGCCCAGGTGGTGGCGACCAACGCCGACGGGACGAGCACCAGCGGGGATGTCACCTTCACCACCCTGACGCCCGTCTCGGCCACACTGGCGGCGGCGAGCGTCAGCGCGAACAAGCTGGCGGTGACGATCGTCTGCGATCACGGCAATCCGAGCGACTTGTGCAGCGGACCGGTCACCGTCACCTCGCAGGTCACCAGCGCCGGCGGCAAGCCGGTGGCGATCACCGCTGCCAAGAAGAAACCGAAGCCGGCCAAGCGGACCACCAAACGCGTGACCGTTGCCAGCTCGCGCTACTCAGTCTCGACCGGCCACCGCACGACGATCACGCTGGCGCTCAACAAGCGGGGCCGCGCCCTGCTCAACGCGCGCTACAAGGTCCCCGCGACGGTGAAAGTCGGCGGAACCACGTCCGCCACGCGCACGGTGACCTTCAGCTACGGCCGGGTGCGCTCAGGCGTCGGCTACACCTGGAAGTTCTTCCGCAGCTACACGGTCGCCGAGCTGCTGACGGTCACCGCGCTGCCGGACCGGGCCAAGGTGACCCTCAGCTGCCACGGCGGCGGCTGCCCATTCGCCAAGAAGACGTTCGCGCTCAAGCGCAAGGCCAAGAGCCGCTCGCTGGCGCTGGCGGCCAAGCTCAAGCAGGCCCACCTGCGACCGCACACGACCGTCCGGGTCGCCATCACCGCCGCCAACGCGGTCGGCAAGGTCGTCACCTTCACGATGGTCGCCAACGACGATCCGCGCGTGGCGTCCGCCTGCCTGGTGCCCGGCGCCCGCACACCGAGCGCCTGCGCCACCAAGTAGCCCCGCCCTACTTGCTCATCGGCGGGTTGAAGCGGTTGTAGCCGTCGGCCGCCTCGTCGCTCATCAGAACGCCCTTCTTGTCCTTGTCGGGGTGGGCCGCCCAGCGGGCCAGCGTGCGGCCGGCCGCCCGGTTGCCGGCGGTGCGCTGGAGGGCGAGGACCTGCGCGGGCAGGGTCCCGCCGGCCGGGCCCGGCGCGGGCGAGCGCGTCGATGTCCGCCGCCGCGCGGTGGATGCCTGGTCGGCGGGGGACCGGTCGCGTTTCGCCATCAGGGGTCATCGTAAGCCGCGGCGCGGCCAATGGTCAATGCTCGCCTGCGCGCCGTCGGCAGGCGGTACAGTGCGCCGCGATGGCGCAGGTCGTCAACGTCTCGCTGAACACGGCCATCGCCGATCTCGACGAGGCCCTGCGTGTGCTGCTGCGCCGTGAGCTTGACCGCCACGGCTTCGCCGGCGTCGAGGTGGCCTTCGACGCGCCCTCCAAGGAGTGGTCGGGCAAGCTGACCGGGCCAACCGTCGACCTGTTCCTCTACGACCTGCGAGAGGCGCTGGACCGCGCCACCGGGACGTCCTCGGAGGAGCGCACCAACGGGCGCACGGTCGTCACCAAGCCCCCCCTGCACCTCGAGCTCACCTACGCGGTGACCGCCTGGACGCAGACCGTCGAGGATGAGCATCGCCTGCTCTCACAGGTGCTCGCGGTGCTGTTCTCCTACTCCGAGCTGCCGCCTGACGTGCTGGTCGAGGCGGCAGGCTCGACGCTCACCAGCGCCGAGACCTCCGTGGGACGCCCGCGCGAGGAGAAGGCCGATTTCTGGACCTCCGTCGGCGGGCAGTACAAGGCGTCGATCGACTATGTCGTGCACATCGTGGTCGAGTCCGGCTCCCAGTACGAGCGCGGCCCAGAGGTGCGCACCCAGACGATCCGGGTTCGCCAGGCCGACGGGCCCGCCTCGACGATGGAGGAACTGCACCGCCTCGGCGGGGTCGTGCGCGACGGCGCCGGCGAGCCGGTCGCCGACACATGGGTGGCCATGCCCGATCTCGGCCTGTGGACGGTGTCCGATTCCCGGGGGCGGTTCACCTTCGCCCGCCTGCGGGCCGGTGACCATCGCGTGATGGCCCGCTCAGCCGACGGGACCGAGGCCTCCAGCACCGTCACCCTCCCGGGGACCACCGTCGACTTGGAGCTCGGCTCCGGGACGCGGCGGCGGTCGCGGCGCTGAGTCGACTGCCCTTTCGGGCAGCCGATGAGGCAGTAAAAAGGTCCACGCTGCCCCTATTGCTGCCCGGACTCACTGGCCGCGCGCGCTTACGATTCTCCTGGCTTGGCGTTTAGGGCAAAGCGGGCTAACACCGTCGTACCGGGGAAGAACGCCTCCGTCATGACTGGGGGTGTGCCGGGCGTTGCCATCGGGGCCAGGTTTGCTGATGCGATCAACTGCCTTGAAGGAGTGATATGCCCACGTACCTGACGCCGGGTGTGTACGTAGAGGAAGTCTCATCCGGGAGCAAGCCGATCGAGGGGGTCGGTACCGCGGTCGCCGCGTTCATCGGGCTTACGCCGGGCGGTCCGGTCAACAAGCCGATGCGGATCTCGAACTGGACGCAGTTCGCCAACCTCTATTCCGATCCCGAGAATCCCGACAACGGTCCCTTCATGGAGGGCGCCTTCCTCGCCCACTCGGTGTTCGGCTTCTTCCAGAACGGCGGGCAGCTGGCGTGGATCATCCGCGTCGGGTCCGAGAAGCGCCCGGTGGCCCCGCGGGCCGTCCTGCCCGCGGGCATCGACAAGGAACAGGAGGCGCTGCGCCTGATCGCGCTCGACGGCGTCGTCGACCAGGTTCAGGTCGAGGTCGCCGAGGAGCCGCCGCAGGAGGGCAAGGACGACACGACCTACAACGTCATCGTCACCGCGGGCGCTGACCGCGAGGAGTACCCGGGCGTCTCGCTGAAGAAGGGGCGCAACTTCATCGCCACCAAGATCAACAGCGCCTCCAAGCTGATCAAGATCGAGGAGACCGGTGCCTCGCTGACGGAGACGAAGGTGGCCACCGGCTCCTACACGCTGTCGGCTCCCTCCGTGGCGGTCGACAAGCTCGACGCCGGGGACTTCGAGGGCGACGTGGCCACCCGCAAGGGGATGGGCGGCGCCTCCGCGCTGGACGAGGTGACGATGCTCGTCATGCCCGACATCGTCAACCTCAACGGCGACGGCGCCGAGATGCGCGATCTGCAGGGCAAGATGATCGCCCACGCCGAGCTGATGGGCGACCGGATGGCGATCCTCGACGCGCCCGACGGCCTGCTGCCGCAGGAGATCCTCGAGTGGCGGATGAACACCGCCGGCTACGACTCCAAGATGGCGACGCTCTACTACCCGTGGATCGAGGTCATGGACCCGCTCACCCGGCGGCCGATGATGCTGCCGCCGTCCGGGCACATCGCGGGGGTGTGGTCCCGGGTGGACGGCACCCGCGGCGTCCACAAGGCGCCGGCCAACGAGGTCATCCGCGGCGCCAACGGCCTGAGCTTCCAGATCACCCACGCCGAGCAGGGCGAGCTCAACCGCAATGGCATCAACTGCATCCGGGCCTTCCCGGGCCGCGGGATCCGGATCTGGGGGGCGCGGACGCTCTCCTCCGATCCCGAGTGGCGCTACATCAACGTGCGGCGGCTGTTCAACTACGTCTCGGAGTCGATCATGGCGGGCACGCAGTGGAGCGTGTTCGAGCCCAACGACCAGCGGCTGTGGTCCAACCTCACGATCAACGTGTGGAGCTTCCTCAACCGCGTCTACCGCTCGGGAGCGCTGTTCGGGGCCAGTCCCGCCGAGGCGTTCTACGTCAAGTGCGACGCGGAGACCAACCCGCCCGACGTGATCGAAGCCGGCCAGGTGGTCTGCGAGATCGGCATCTCCCCCGTCAAGCCCGCCGAGTTCGTGATCTTCCGCCTGAGCCAGTTCACCGGCGGCGGCGGCGCCGAAGTCAGCGAGTAGAGCCACCACTACGACGAGAAAGCGGTTAGCTAGACATGCCTCCTATTCCGACCGTCTACACGGTCACCAATGTCGTCGTGACCATCCAGGGCATCACTGACTCGGCCGGTGGGATGGGCGCGCTCCTCTTCACCTCCTGCAAGGCGCCGGAGTGGTCGATTGACGCCCCCAAGCACCTGTTCCACGGGGAGGGCGGACCGGAGTCGATCATCTCGACGATCCAGAAGCCGACCTACGGGACGATGACCCTCACGCAGGGCTGGGACGAGAACTACTGCCTGGCGAAGTGGAAGGCCCTCATCGAGAAGGCCGACGCGACGATCGACGAGAAGAAGAAGGACGTCAAGGTCGACTTCATGAAGTCCAACGGCACGGACATCCTCTTCTCCTGGCACGCCGAGAAGGGTCTGCTGACCCACTACTCCCATGCCGCCTCCGATGCCAGCTCCAACGCGGTGCTGACGTCTCGGCGACGATCGATGCCGACTCCTGGGAGCAGCTGGACAGCGGCGGTCAGCCGATCGCGTCGGCCTGACGCCGCCTGACCCGGCGGGGATGCGATGCAGACCGAGATCGAGTTCACGCTGCCGCGTGGCTACGTCGACGCCGGCGGTGCCGTGCACCGCACGGGGACGATGCGCCTGGCGACCGCGCGCGACGAGATCGAGCCGCTGCGCGAGGTCTCCGTCCGGCAGAACACCGCCTATCTGACGGTTCTGCTGCTGGCGCGGACGGTGACCCGCCTCGGCACGGTGGCCGAGATCACCCCCGGCGTGGTCGAGGGCCTCTACGCCGCCGACTTCGACCATCTGCAGCGGCTCTACGAGCGGATCAACTCAGACGGCGAATCCGTCGGCGTGGTGACCTGCCCGGAGTGCTCGAGCCGCTTCGAGGTCGATCTCACCGATGTCGAGGATGGTCGATTGGGGGAATGACGAGGCCGTCTTCGGAGCAGCTGCTCACGGAGGCGGCCCGCCTCGCCCATCACTTCCACTGGCAGCTGGACACGATCCTGGACCTCGAGCACGGCGACCGCAGGCGCTTTCTGGCCGAGGCGGAGGCGCTGGCCCAAGGCACCGAGCACGGAGACTGAGCTGTGGACGACGGAACGCTTGCGCAGGACGCGCTGATCCCGGGGCCGGTTCGCCGGATGCTGAGAATGGCCGAGCGGGTGCAGCACCGGGCACTGCGGCGCACGCAGCTGGCCGACGCCATCGTCGAGCGGCGGGCGCCGAAGCTGCTGCCCTCGGCGACGCGGCTGGCGGCGGTTGACGGGCGGCCGGTTCGGGCGGCGGCCGGCGGCGGTGCCTCGGTCGGCGGTGCTCGGTGGCGCCGGTTTCGCCGGCTGGGCCCGTTGCGCCGGTTGTCTCCGAGGAGGTGCGGTTGGTGTCGGCGCCCGCGCCCGAGGTCGTCGAGCCCGAGCCCGCGGTGCCGTACACGGAGGAGCCGGCGGAGGCCGAGGATCCCCAGGCCGAGCACCGGGCGACGATGAAGCGGGTCTACGGGCTCTCGGACGCCGGCTACGAGTGGATGTTCGGGGATCCGGCGAAGGCCCTGGCCGACCCGAGCGTCGTCGTCGGGGCCGAGGTCAATGTGCCGGCCGCCGCGCCGACTCCGCGCAACCGGCCCGGCGCGCCGCCCGCCGGGGCGCCCGCGTCCGAAGCCGCGTCCGCGCCGGCCGACTCGCGGCGGCCCCCGGGGCGGGGCGCGCGGATCCTCGAGGGACCGGCGGAGCCGCCCGCGCCCGCACCGGTCGCAGACGGCTCCGGCGGTGGCGAGCGGCGGCCGCGGCGGCTGTCCTCGCGGCCGGCGCCCGAGCCGCCGGTACCGTCGTCTCAGCCGCCCGCGCCTCGGGCGCAGGAGCCCGCGCCGGAGGCAGGGCCCGGGCGGGCGCAGCCGCCGGAAGCGGCGGGCACGGCGGATGCGAAGCCGTCGGCGCCTGCCGCGGAGCCTGCCGCCGCGGTGCCTGCTGCCGCGGAGCCGGCCGCGGAGCCGGTGCCCGCCGATTCGCCGCGGGCTGTGGCGCCTGAGCCGCCGGCGCGTGCGGCGGCCCCTGTGTCGCCGGAGCCACTGGCGCGCGCTGTGGCCCCCGCCCCGCCGCAGCCGCCACGCGCCGCGACGCCGGCGCCGCCGCCGACCGCGTCGGAGCCGGCAACGCCCGCCGTGCCGGCGCCCGCCGCGCCGCCCCCTTCCCAGGCACCGGCGCCCGCCGCGGCAGCGCATGCTCGCGAGACCACGGGGCGCAGCGCCGAACCCCCCGTGGCCGCCCCGCCGGCCGCGCCTGCGGCAACGGAAGCGCCCATGACCGCGCCGGCGACCCCGCGCTCCGCGCCCGCGCCCGCCACGCCACGTGCCACGGAGCCACCGGCCGCCCGGGCGCAACCCGCCGGCGCTCCACCGCCGCGCGCGCCGGCCGAGGCCGCGGTGCCGCGTCCGGCCGCCCACCCTTCACCCGCCGCCGTGGAGAGCGGACCGGCCGCCGCCCCGCAACGGGCGGCGGCCGAATCGCCCGCCCCGCTCGCGCCCGCCCGCGCCGCCCGCGCCGCCCGCGGCCGGGGCCGAGATGCCGCCGGCGCCACCCGCACCACCGCAACCCCGCGCCCCAGAACCGAGCCCTCGCGACGGTGGGGCGCCGGCGCCGGCGCCGCGGCCTGCGCCCTCGCCCGCCGAGCCGGCGGCATCGCGCACCCCGGATGTCCGCGCGCCCGCGGTGCCGGCCGCCAGGGCACCTGAGCCGCCCCGCACGCGCCCCGTCGAGGCGCCCTCCCTGCCGGCGCCCGCGCGGCCGGCGATGCGACGCGCGGAGGCGACCGCCCCGCCCGCCCCAGCCTCGGTTGCCGCGCGAGCGCCTGCGCGAGCGCGGATGGAGCGCACCCAAGCCACGACACGCCCCCGACCCAAGCCCCTGCGCCCGCCCCGCCGCCTCCGGCGCAGGCCCCGTCGCCCCGGCGCGGCCGGTTGGCCGAGGCGCTGCGGCATCCCTTCGGGCGGCGGGCACCCGACCCGCCCGCTCCGTCGGAGGTGCGCGATTTACGCCGCCCAGTGGCGCAAATCGCGCACGCCGGATCCCGCGCCGCCATCCTCCCCTGCGCCGCGTCGGCCGGCGGTCCGCCTGGCCGCCGCGCCGCCAGCGCCCCCCTCGTCGACGCCGGTGCCCGCCGCCACCCCGCGGGCGCGCCCGGCCGTCGCCCCGGCCAGGGCCACCCGCGCGCCGGCGCCCACGCCGGCACACGCCCCCACCGCCGCGCCGGCACCCGTCACGCTGACCCGCCGCGCGGCTCCCCCCAGCCAGCCCCGCCCGCCCCGGCGGCGCCGATTCCGCGGGCGCCGAGCCTCATCGGCCGCGTCGCCCAGGCCATCCGCCCCCGGCCGACAGCACCGCGACCTGCCCCACAGGCGACACCGACGCCGTCACCATCGCCTGCACCAGCCCCCGCCCGATCCGCGCCCGCCGCCGCGCGGCCCCGGGTCGCCCCGACGCGCCCGTCCGCGTCGCCCAGTCGTCAGGTGTCGCGCACCCCAGCGGCCACAACGCACCGCCGCGCCACCGCCGCCGCCGGCGGCCCCGGCACTGATCCCCCCGGCATCCAGGCCGCCATCGACGAGATCACCACCCACGACACGACCTCCCCGGCCCCACCGGTCACCAGCACACCGAGGACCATCGCGCGCTCGCCGGCCCCGATCGTCACCCGCGCCGCCGCCCAACCGCCCGCGCCCGCGCCGCCGCGCACGCTCGCGCGAGCACCCGCCACTGCCCCCTCGCCCGCAGCGTCCCACGCCGCCGCGTCGTCTCCCGGCACCGGTGGCTCCGGGGGCGGCGGAGGCAACTCAGACCAGGTCGTCGCCGACGTCATGCGGCGCGTTCGTGAAGAGCAGGAGCAGCTCGGCCAGCTGATCAGCCATCCGTTCTGATGACCGTGTCGCTCGTCCACTACGCCGTCCTCGAAGTCCCGGAGATCTCCGACAGCACGGCGCTCGCCGGCCTGTTCAAGGGGCTGTCGGGGCTCGAGGTCGGCTATGACGTCCTCGAGTACCGCGAGGGCGGCAACAACGAGTTCGTCCACCGGCTGCCCGGCCGCCTGCAGTATCCGAACCTCGTCCTGTCGTGGGGGATCGTCAACAACGACCTGCTGCTCAAGTGGTTCATGGAGACCCACGGCGCTCCCAAGCCGAAGGAGATGTCGCTGACCCTCGCCACCGCCAGCGGCGCCGATCTGAGCACGGGTCGCAAGTTCACCTTCACGGACGCCTACCCCGTCCGCTGGACGGGACCGCAGCTGGTCACCGACCGCAGCGATCCCGAGTCGTGGGGCGAGACGCTCGAGATCGCCCACTCCGGACTGAAGCTGACCTAGCACATGCCGGTTCCCCAAGGCTTTCAGAACGCCAAGCTGCAGATCGAGGGTGGCGACGAGATCCAGTGCGCCTTCAACCCCGAGAGCTACTCCGTGTCCAAGACCAACCTGTGGACCTACAAGCCCAACCAGTCCAAGGACTGGCCGGCGCCCGAGTTCGGCGGCGGGCTGCCGATGACCTACAAGCTCTCCCTGCTGCTCGACAGCTCCCTGCAGGGGCAGGGTCAGACGATCAAGGATCAGGCCAACGCGCTGATGAAGGCGATGCACGGCGGCGGCTCGGCGCCCAAGTTCGTGACCTTCAGCTGGGGGGCCGACAAGCTGCCCAAGGCCGCGCCGATGTCGATCTCGATCCACTACGCGCTGTTCGCCCCCAACGGCGATCCGACGCGCGCCTTCGTCGACCTCGAGCTCGGTCAGGCCGAGGACACGGCGCCCCCGGGACAGGCCCAGAACCCGACGACGCGCGGCACCGCGGGGCTGAAGTCGCACATCGTCCAGGACGGCGACTCGCTGCACGCCATCGCCTATGAGTCCTACGGCGACGCCACCCAGTGGCGCGTCATCGCCGAGGCCAACGACATCGACGACCCGCTGCGGCTCAAGCGGGGCTCGACGCTGAGCATCCCGAGGCTCATGACACGTGAGCCCGACGTCGGAGCACAACGTCTCCCTTACTCCGTGCTCGTCGACGGCGTCCGCGATCGACGCCGAGCTGCGAGCGGCGCATCCGCGAGATCCGGGTCCTCAACTACCTGCGGCTGCCCGACATGTGCACCTTCTCCGTCGTCTACCAGAAGGGCAAGGAGGGCGAGGACGAGCCGATCGACGGTCCACCCCGTTCGACATCGGCAAGCCGCTGGAGGTCCAGCTGGGGGCGCGCGACCAGCTGACCACGCTCGACCCTGTTCAAGGGCCAGATCGTCTCGCTGGAGATGAACTTCGGCTCGGGGGCGTCGAGCTGCTGGTGCGCGGCTTTGATCGCTCGCACACGCTCATCCGCTCGCGCAAGGCGCGCACCTTCCAGAACCAGACGTCCTCGGACATCGTGCCAGAAGTTCGCCCAGGCTGCGGGCTTTCAGCCCGACTGCGATCCCAGCGGCGATCCCCACGAGTTCATCCAGCAGGACAACGAGACCGACTGGGACTTCATCTGGCGCCTCGCCGAGCGCGTCGGCTTCGAGTTCGTGATCGTGGACCAGACGGCGCACTTCCGCAAGCAGAGTCGCCGACGACCCGGTGGCGCTGGAGTGGCCCCAGTCGCTGCGCTCCTTCAGCCCGCGGGTGACCGCCACCCAGCAGGTTCAGGAGGTCACGCTGTCGGTGCTCGACCCCAAGACCAAGCAGACGCTGCAGTCGACCGCCTCGAGCCCCAACCAGATCGCCACATCGGCGTCGAGCGGTCGACCGTCGCCGGCGCTTTCGACGGCGGGTGAGGTCCACATCGCGACCGAGCCGGTCAAGAGCCAGTCCGAGGGCGACGCGCTCGCCCAGGCGCTGCTCAACAAGCTCGCCAATGGCTACATCGCCGCCGAGGGGTCAGCGACGGCAATCCGAACATCAGAGCGGGAGCGGCCATCCAGGTCTCCGGCATCGGCCAGCAGCTACAGCGGCACCTACCGGATCGCCGCGGCCACCCACGTGCTGCGCGGCGGCAGCACCTACGAGACGCGCTTTGCCAACTCGCCCTCGCACACGCTGCTGGGCTCCGTGGGCGGCGATCGCGCCAGCGGCGGCGGGCGCGCCCGGCGTTCGGCTCCCAGCTCGTCCTGGGCCTGGTCACCAACAACGCCGACCCGGACAACCTGGGCGGGTCCGGGTCCAGTATCCGGCGCTCAGCAGCGACGCCGAGGGGGCGTGGGCGCGGGTCGTCACCCCGAGCGCCGGCGAAGCCCGCGGGATGCTGATGCTGCCGGTCGTCGGCGAGGAGGTACTCGTCGGCTTCGAGAACGACGACACGACGCGCCCGTACGTGCTCGGGTCCCTGTTCAACGGCTCCGACACCCCGGGCGACGATCTGCTCCAGGGCCAGGACGGGTCGTTCGCCGTCCTCTCGGACCACAAGATCGTGGCCACCTCGCAGGAGGACATGAAGCTGACCTCCAAGGGCGCGCTGACGGTCGACGTGACCAGCGACGTGACGATCACCGGCAGCCAGGGCGTGACCGTCAAGGGCCAGTCGGTCAGCGTCAAGGCCGACACCGGACCTCTCGATCGAGGGCACGACGTCGGTGACGATCAAGTGCGGCGGCTCGCAGATCCAGGTCTCGCCGAGCGGCGTGACCGTCAGCGGCCCGATGATCAGCCTGGGATGAGGCGATGAGCGACCTCATCGGCTCGGGGCTGTCCTTCCCCCTGGCGCCGGACCAGCGGGGCGTGCTGGCGCTCGCCCATGGCATCAACGACATCGAGCAGGCGATCAAGGTGATCCTCGGCACCGCACCCGGCGAACGTCCGATGCGCCCGGAGTTCGGCTGCGCCGTTCACGACCTGGTGTTCGACACGATCGACGCCGAGATGGTGGGGCGCGTCGATTCCGCGGTCCATCAGGCGCTGGCCCGCTGGGAGCCGCGGATCGAGGTCGACGGAGCTCGAGTTCGACCTCAGCCAGGTCGACGAGGGGGCGCTGCTCATCACCATCACCTACCGGGTGCTGCAGACCAGCCGCCTCTACAACCTCGTCTACCCGTTCTACGTGATCCCCGCCGAGGAGACAGCGTGAGCGAGCCGCGCCGTCCTCCTCGACGAGCGCGACCACGCCGCGATCATCGCCGAGGCTCGCTGGCGGGTGGCGGCGCTCTGCCCGGAGCTCACCGTCAACGGCGGCCCGGACCCGGGGGTCGCGCTCATCGAGCTGTTCGCGTGGATGAGCAGCCTGGCCATCGACCGCCTCGGGCGGGTTCCCGACAAGCTGCAGATCGTGCTGCTGGACCTGCTGGGGATCGAGCTCGAGGGGCCGGCCGCGGCGCGCACGGACCTGCGCATTCCGGCTCAGCGCCCCGGCCTCCGAGCCGTTGACGATCGCCCGCGGTACCGAGGCGGGGACGCTGCGCACCGCCGCCCAGGAATCGACCGTGTTCGCCGTGCAGGAGGACTTCACGATCCTGCCGCTGCGGCCTGCCGCCTACGTCGTCTCGCGCGACGGCGCCCACAAGGAGATCGGCGTCGCCGACGGCGTGGCCCTGCCTCACGGCCCCGACCAGCTGCCGTTCAGTCGCTCTCCCCAGCCAGGAGATGCGCTGTATCTCGGATTCGAGGGCAGCCTGCGGCGGCTGTTGATGAGCGTCACCATCGAGGCCTCGGTCGCCCGCGGCGCCGGCGTGCGTCCCGAGGACCCGCCGCTGCGCTGGGAGGTCAGCCAGGGCGAGGGCGAGTGGGCCGAGGTCGACGTGCTCGAGGACCTCACCGGCGGCTTCAACTACGGCTCGGGGACGGTGCAGGTGCAATGCCCGCCCGCCTCGGCGATCGAGCCGATCGCCGGCCGGCGGCTGCACTGGCTGCGCTGCCGGATCGCCGAGACGACACGCATCTCCGGCGAGGCGGCGAGCTTCAGCCAACCGCCCGAGATCTACCAGATCACCGCCGCCCCGCTGGGGGCGCTGATCGAGGCCGAGCACTCGACCCTCGAGCTGGCCGAGCCACTGGGCACGAGCGAGGGCACCCCCGGCCAGGCGTTCGCCACCCGCTTCTCGCCGCTGCTGGCGCCGGCCGACGCCGAGACGCTCGAGGTTGGCAGGACGCCGACGGCGACTGGGAGCCCTGGGAGCGGCGCGACTCGTTCGCCGACTCGCGGCCCGACGACCGGCACTTCACGCTGGACCTCGTGCACGGGCTGGTTCGCCTCGGTCCCGAGCTGCACCGCCCCGACGGCGCTCCCGCGCGCCACGGCGCACGTCCCGCCAAGGGCGCCGCCCTGCGAATGAGCCGCTACCGGCACGGGGGCGGCCGCGCGGGCAACGTCGCCACCGAGACGGTCACCACGCTGCGCTCGGCGATCCCGGGCGTCGCCTCGGTGACCAATCCCGCGCCCGGCGCTGGGCGGCGTCGACTCGCAGTCCGTGAGTCGGCGCGCAGCCGCTCGGCCCTGGAGATCCGCACCCGCTACCGAGCGGTCACCGCCGAGGACTACGAGTTCCTGGCCGCCGAGGCCAGCCCGCGCGTGGCCCGGGCGACGCGCGTGGCCGACGACCGGCCGGGGGTCACGCTGCAAGCATCCTGCCGCGCGTCGACCCGGCCGACAAGCCGCTGACGCTCGAGGAGCTGACGCCGGCCCCGGCGCTGCTGGACGAGGTGACGCGCTACCTCGACGCCCGCAAGCTCGCCGGCACGCCGCTACGCCTGGAGCCGATGCGCTTTCGCGGCGTGTCCGTGGTCGTCTCGTTGCAGGTCGCCCCACGGGCGGCCGTCCACCGCATCGAGCAGGGCGTGCGCGACGCCCTCTACGCCTATCTCAACCCGCTGGTCGGCGGGACGCCGGGCGTCCTCGGCGACGGCTGGCCGACCGGACGCTCGCTCAACCAGGGCGAGCTGTACGCGATCGTCCACGCCTTCGAGGCGGTCGAGTTCAGTCGCCATCCTGCGCCTCTACGAGATCGATCTGGCGACCGGGCAGCAGGCCTCACAGGCGGCCGGGCGCCAGATCCTGCTCGAGCCCGACGAGGTCATCGCGTCGGGCAACCATGTCGTCCGCGTCGTCCGCCGCGACGGCTGACCGTTTTCCGGCGGATAGCCAGCACGTGCGCCGGGGGTGCCGCGGGCATATGATGGCCGGGGCAACAGGGACCAACATGGGGAAAGTGAGGATCCGGGGGTGCGCATCTTCATCGTGTTCCGGGACACGATCTACGTCAGTGGGCTGCGCTCGACGCTGCTCGCCGCACCGGAGATCGAAGCCGTAGACGAAGCGCCATCGATCGCGCTCGCCTGGGAGGACGAGGCGCTGGCCGAGGCCGACGTCGTCGTGCTGGACTCCGATCTCGGGGGCGCCGAGTCGTTCGTCCGCGAGATCACCGCACAGAGCCGCGCGCGGGTGCTCGTCTGCCTGCCCGAGGTCCGCAGCACGGACATCGTCGAGGCGGTCGGCAACGGCGCGGGCGGCGTGCTGGCCGCGCACCTGCTGACCCCCGACACGCTGCTGGCCGCCGTCGGAGCGGTGGCGGCGGGCATCTTCGCCTTCGACGCGGGGGTGCTGCGCACGCTCAACAGCTCGCTCGTCGCGCCGGTCCCCGAGTCGCGCCGCGTGCCGGGACCGACTGCCACGTCGGCGGCTTCGCTTCGCGCCGCGCGAGCAGACCGTCCTGCAGCCTCGTGGCCGCCGGGTTCTCCAACCGCGAGATCGCCGAGCAGCTGTCCTACAGCGAACGCACGATCAAGACGATCCTGCACGACATCGTGATCAAGCTCGGGGTCAAGAGCCGCTCGCAGGCGGTGGCCATGGCGGTGCGCGAGCGGATCATCTGACGGTGTGACCGGACTCACGTTTATCCCCACTGGTCAGCGGCCCGTGGGTGGTCTACTCTTGGCGAGGAAATCTGACCGGGGGTTGTGACGATGGGCGTGGCAGTCGGTAGTGACATGGGGGCCGTTCCGGCCGCAGGCTCGGCAGCGGTGCGCTGGCGCTGGGTCGGTGCTGGCCGCGGCGGCGGTCGTTCCCTTCGCCGCGGCCTTCGCCATCGGCTCGGCGACCAAGACGACGTCGACCCCCGCCGCAAGCCCCCTCGACGAATCTGGCACCGGTGGCCTCGGCCAGCCCGGCGCATGCCCAGGTGACCGCGCTGAGCTCCAGCGCGGCGGTGCCCAAGCTCAAGGTTCCGGCGCCGCCGAAGCCCAAGACGACCTCGACGCCGGCATCGAGCGTGGCCTCGTCGAGTGCCACCACGCCGAGCTCGTCGGCGACCCAGTCCACGCAGCAGGTCTCGCCGGTCACCCCGGTGCAGCCCGTCGCGCCGGCGCCCACGCACACCACGCAGGCGACCACCCCGCACACCACCTCCAGCGGCGGTGGCGGTGGCGGTGGCGGCGGCGTCTCGCACGGCGGCGCCTGAGCCTGAGCCCGTCGCGTCAGCCGTGCGGGGGCCCCGCCGGCTGAACGCCCTCCAGGGCGGTCATGTCCTGGGCATCGAGCGTGATCTCGCCGGCGGCGAGGTTCTCCTCGAGGTGGGCGACTGACGTCGTTCCGGGGATCAACAGCATCCGGTCATAGCGCGCCAGCAGCCAGGCGAGCGCGATCTGCGACGGGGTCGCCGCGTGGCGAGCGGCCACCTCGGCCACCGCCGGGTCGCGGGCGAGCGCGGCCGGCCCGCCGGTGAACGCCGAGCCGAGCGGGAAGAAGGGGACGAAGGCGATCGCATGCTCGCGGCACAGCTCGAGCACGGGCTCGCTGGTGCGGTCCAGGAGGCTGTAGCCGTTCTGGATCTCGCCGAGCTCGGTATGGGCGATCGCCTGGCGAGCGCCCTCGGGGGTGACGTTGGAGACGCCGATGAGGTCGAGCTTGCCCTCGGTGCGCAGCTCGACGAGGGTCTCGATCTGCTCGTCGGTCGGCTCGCCCGGGCCGCCCTCCTCGCCCATGACGCGGAGGTTGACGAGGTCCATCCGCTCGACCCGGAGCGAGCGCAGGTTGTCCTCGACGCCCTGGCGCAGCTCGGCGGGTGAGAGCGCCGGCAGCCAGGCCGCCGGTGTCGTCGCGCTTGGCGCCGACCTTGGTGACGAGCTTGAGGTCGTCGGGGTAGGGATACAGGGTGTCGCGGATCAGGTCGTTGACGACGTCGGGGCCGTAGTACTGCGAGGTGTCGATGTGGTCGACGCCGAGCTGCACCGCGCGGCGCAGGACGGCGGCGGCCGCCTCGGGGTCGCGCGGGGGCCCGAACACGCCGCGGCCGGCGAGCTGCATGGCGCCGAAGCCGATCCGCTTGATCGGCTTGTCGCCGAGAAAGGAGGTTGTGGTCATGTCCCCAGTGTGGGGGCCACGCCCGTGGCGGACAAGCGGTCGGCCGTTCCTGGTACTACGAGCACCACCCTCAGGCGGCGTCCAGGGCCGCCGTCAGATCCGACCACAGATCCTCGGGATGCTCAAGTCCGACGCTCAGCCGCAGCAACCCGGCCGGCACCCGCTCGCCCTCCCACCGGGCGCGCGCCTCCAGGGTGGAGGCGACCCCGCCGAGGCTGGTGGCGTTCTCGATCAGCTCGAGCGCTCGCTCCACCGCGGCCGCCTGCTCTGCCGCCGGCCACGTCAAAGGACAGCAGCGGCCCGAAGGCGCTGACGTAGCGGGCGGCGACGGGATCGCCGAGACCCGGATAGCGGACGGTCCCGACCTTCGGATGACCGGTCAGCCGCCGCGCCAGCTCGAGCGCGGTCGCCGACTGGCGCTCGGCACGCACGGCGAGCGTCTTGAGGCCGCGCAGCAGCAGCCACGCCGCGTCGGGGGCGGCCACGATCCCCGAGGCGGCGCGAAAGGCCTTCAGGCGGGCATGGTCCTCGTCCCGCGCGCAGGCGACGGCGCCGATCAGCGCGTCGTGGTGGCCGGCGAGGATCTTGGTGGCGCTGTGCAGCACGAAGTCGGCGCCGTACTCGAGCGGTCGCAGCAGCACCGGGCTGAGCACGGTGTTGTCGACGACCACCCGCGCGCCCCGCGCATGGGCGGCGTCGATCGAGGACCGCAGGTCCGGGAAGGTCAGCATCGGGTTCGAGCACGGCTCCAGCCACACGAGGTCGGCCGGCGGCGGATCGCCGGTCTGGTCAAAGGCGACGACGGTCAGCCCCCAGCGGCGCAGCTCGGTGTCCAGCAGCCCGAACGTCCCCCAGTAGCCGCCGTCGGCGACCGCCACCGTCGCGCCGGGCTCGAGCATCGCCAGCAGGAGCGCGGTCGTCGCGCCCGCCCCCGACGGGAACAGCAGGGCCGGGCCGCCCTCGAGATCGGCGAGCACCGCCTCGGCCTCCGCACCCACCGGATGGGCGAACCGCTGGTAGTAGAACGGGCCCGGGGTGGCGTCGACGTAGGGGTGGATGGTCGCGCGGTCCAGGCCGGGCAGCCCGCCCCGGACCAGTCGGGTCTCGCGCTCCATCGCTAGCGAGACGGCGAGGCTCGTGGACAGCGCCGGTCCGGCGGCCAGGGTCTGGTAGACGACGCAGTAGCGCTCGGTCAGCTTGGTCAGCGTCGCCAGCTGCTCGGCGATCGGCATCGGTGTCGAGCTCGAAGCGCAGGCGGATCGCGCTGAAGCCGACCGGGCGCGTCCCGGTCGACGGCCAGCGTGCCGCGGAAGTCGAGGTCTCCCTCGGCCAGGACGCGGCCGGCGTGCACCTCGATCCCCAGCGAGGTGGCGACCGCGCGTAGCGTCACCCCGGCGCAGGCCACCAGGGCCTCGAGCAGCATGTCGCCGGAGCACAGCAGGGAGCCGTCGCCCCCGGTCGCCGGATGCAGCCCCGCCTGGGCCAGCGCTCGTCCGGTGCTCACCGAGCAGGCCACCCCCTCGCCGAGCTCGCCCTCGGCGACCAGGGTCACCTGGGCGGCCTCGGGCTCTGACGCGATACCGCTCCTTGAGCGGTGACTGCACGGCCCGCAGTTGCTCACCGTCCATGACGTGGATGTTAGGTGCCGATCGCGTAGCCGAAGCGACGCAACCCCGAGAGGCTCGCCCCCAGCGCCTTATCGGCGGACCCGATCGACTTCTGGGCGGCCGCGTAGCGGCCCTTGCTGTTGGCGTGGGCGGCGGTCGCCAGCGACGCTGTAGCCGCCGGCCAGCGAGCGCAGCGCGGCGGCGATCCTGGGGTTGGCGCCGGCGCCCACCGGCCCGGTGTCGAGCTTGGCGGTGGCCCCGGCGGCCTGCCGGTAGGCCTGCGCCAGCTTGGTCGCCGCCGCTGCCTGGTCGCGCTCCTTCTTGGCGGCGGCCAGCTGGCGCCCGCCGGAGGCACGGGCGCTGTCGAGCCTGGCGATGATCGCGTTCAGGGATTTGGCGTAGGTGGTGTTGGGGCCGAGCGGCAGCGTGGAGCCCGCCATCGACAGCGTCGCCGATGGCCCGCTCGCAGGTGGCGGCGAAGGCCGGCGCGCCGGTGGAGGGCAGCTGGCAGGCGGCCACGACCGCCCCTCGCGTCGTCACCCGGGCATAGACGGACACGGGGGTGCTCGAGCCCTTGGGGATGACGTCGAGGTAGCGCTTGAAGGTGTGGCCGCCGAGCTTGACCACCTGCGGCTGGGGCAACGTGCCGAGCTGCCGCCTTCACGGCCGGCCGGCAGCAGGCTGGCGTCGACGGTGCCGGCCGTCCCCAGCGATGAGCGCAGCCGCCGCCGGCCGCGGCCGGCCGCCGTCAGGTCCAAGGACTGACGCGACCGGCGGTCCGTGCTCGGCGACCGGACCCGCGTTGCCAGTCGGCCGGGAAGTCGAACCGACAGCGGGCCCGACCGAAACGAGCCGGTGAAGCCCGGCGGCGGCGCTGGGCTTCTTGCTCGAGCCGGGCGAGACGATGAAGCCGACCACCGCGGCGACCACGGCGATGGCGACGAGCAGGGCGACGATCGGCCCGCGGCGGGTGGCGGGGCGCCGCCGTCCGCGACTCAGTGGTGACGGGGACCGCCTCGGGGGTCAGTTGGGGCGCGGGTTCCGGTTCGGGCTCGGGCGTCGGTTCCGGGGCGGGCGCCGGTTCGGGTTCGGGCTGCGGGGCCGCCTCGACGGTGGCGGGCGTGGCCACCGGCTGAGGCTCGGGCTCGGCCACCGGCTCGGGCTCCGGCTCCGGCTCCGGCTCGGGCTCTGGCTCGGGCTCGGTGGCTCGACCACCGGCGGCGGCGGTGGCGGCGCGGACGGTGGCGGCGGCGCGGCGGTCGGAGCGAAGGTCACGAACTCCGGCGTCCCCACCGGCCGCCGGCTCCGGCTCGGTGCCGGCTCCGGCTCGGGCTCGGGCTCGGGTTCGGGTTCGCGGCTGGCTGCGGTTCCGGGGTGGCGGGCGGCGTCGGGGTCGGCGTCACCGGCGTCGGGGTCACCGGCGTCGGCGGCGCCGGCGGCGGCGCGGGCGCCCCGGAGACCGGGTCGAAGGTCACGAACTCGTCGGAGACCGCGGGCGAGGAACCCGGCGTCGGCGTCTGGATCGAGGCCTGGCTCTCGAACGGGGCCGGCGTCAGCGGCTGGGCCTGCTGGGCGGCCACCTGATCCTCGAGCAGCCGGGCGTTGCGCCGCCACAGCGGGCCGATGAGCCGGACGAGGATCTCCTCCAGCGCCTCCCACGCGTCCTGGGCATGGCGGACCCGGTGCTCGGGCTCCTTGACCAGCAGGGAGTCGATCCACTGCGAGAGGCCGGGGTCGACGTCGGGCTGGGCCTCGATGGGTGACGGGATGCGCTCGGAGACGTGGCGCATGAGGATCGCCATCGGCGACTCCGTGTCGTGGAACGGCACATGACCCACGACCAGCTCGTAGGCCATGACCCCCAGCGAGTACAGATCGCTCCACGGCCCCAGCTCGCCGGCCATCGCCTGCTCGGGCGCCATGTAGGTCGGGGTGCCGACCGTCATGCCGGTGGCGGTGACGAACTGGGTCCCGGCCCGCAGGGTGGCGCGGGCGATGCCGAAGTCGGCGATCTTCACCCGGCCGTCGGCGGTCACCATGATGTTCTCGGGCTTGAGGTCGCGGTGGACGATGCCCGCCGCCTCGCCGTGGGTCAGGCCGGCGAGCACCCCCTCGAGCACGCCGGCGATCTGGGCCAGCGAGAGGCGGCGCATGTACGGGCCGCAGCGAGCCGCGGGGCACGTACTCCATCGCGATGTACGGCGTCCCCTCGTGCTCGAAGTACTCGTGCACGGTGACGACGTTGGGATGGTTCAGGGAGCCGGCGAGCCGCGACTCGCGCAGGAACCGGTGGGCGTACTCGGCCGACCCGGCGTGAAAGCGGCTGAGCTCCTTGAGCGCCACCTGGCGATCGAGGTCCGGCTGGCGCGCCGCGTAGACGATCGCCATGCCGCCGCGGCCGATCTCGCGCAGGACCTCGTAGCGACCCACGATCCGAGGCGCGCCCCCGCCCCTCTGCTCTTCGTCTGCCACGGCCCCGGTTTCCCCCAGTCAGTCGGTCGCCAGTATCGCAAAGCCTACCGTCAGGCGCGTGGGGAACCGGTCACACTGGGCGCTGGGCGTACAGCTCCTCGATGGTGTCCGCGTACTTGGCGGCGATCGGCTTGCGCTTGAGCTTCATCGTGGGTGTCAGCTCGTCGCCGCCGGGCAGCCACTCCTCGCCGAGCACCGCCCAGCGCTTGATCTGCTCGACGCGCGACAGCTGCTCGTTGGCGAGCTGCACGGAGCGGGCGAGGCGGCGGCGCACCTCCTCGTGGGCGACGAGCGCCGCGCGGTCACCGTCGAGGCCGAGCCGGTCCGCCCACGCCTGGGCCGCGTCGGGGTCGAGCACGAGCAGGGCGACGTTGAACGGCCGCCCGTCGCCGATGCAGATCGCCTGGCCGACGAGCGGGTCGGCGGACTTGAGCTTCTCCTCGATGTTGGCCGGCGACATGTTCTTGCCGGCGGTGTTGATGATCAGCTCCTTCTTGCGGTCGACGATCCGCACGTGGCCGTCGCCGTCGATCTCGGCGACGTCGCCCGTGCGCAGCCAGCCGTCCTCGCCGAGCACCTCGGCGGTGCGCGCGGGATCCGCGCGGTAGCCGCGCATGACGATCGGTCCGCGAACCTGAGCTCGCCGTCGTCGGCGAGGCGCACCTCGACGCCGGGGATGGGCCGCCCGACGGTCCCGATCCGGGCCTCGCTCACCGGGCTGACGGTGACGATGCACGAGCACTCCGACATGCCGAAGACCTCCGTGAGCGGCAGCCCCAGCGCGAGCAGGAACTCCTGCACGTCCCGGGACAGCGGAGCGGCGCCGCTGATCAGCCACTCGACCCGGTCCAGGCCGAGCCGCGCCGCGCAGCACTCTCGAGGACGCGCGCGTCGAGCTCGGCGTGCTCGCGCTCGATGCTCGGGCGCCACCGGCTCGCCGGCGGCCATCAGGCGCACCCGGCGCAGCGACGACGTCGAGGGCGTGGCGGACGGCGTCGCCGGCCGGCGTGGCATCGGCCTCGACGGCCGCCTTGAGGGCGCCGACGATCTTCTCGAACACCCGCGGGACCCCGCCCCACACCGTGGGCCGCAACTCGGCGAGCACGGCGCCGATGTTCCGCAGGTCCGCGACCGAGGTCACCTGGAAGCCGTAGACGAGCGAGTTGTAGTGGCACATCCACCGGTCCGCGGCGTGGGCGGAGGGCAGATAGGAGGTCATCGTCGCCCCTGGGCGCATCGGCAGCACCTCGGCGACCGCGCGGCACTCGGCGAGGATGTTGGCGTGGGTGAGCTCGACGCCCTTGGGCGGCCCGGTCGTGCCCGAGGTGTAGATGAGGGTGGCGAGGTCCTCGCCGGTGACCGCCCGCCAGGCGGCCTCGAAGTCAAACGCGCCGTCGCCCATCGCCTCGAGCTGCTCGAGGGTGATGGCGCCCTCGGCCGGACCGTCGACGCACACGAGGTGCGCGACCTCGCCCGCCGGCGGCCCGCACGCGCTCGAGGAACTGGCGCTCGGTGATGACCACCGCGTTGCCGGCGTTGGCGAACAGGTAGGCGATCTGCTCAGGGCTCGAGGTGTTGTAGATCGAGAACGGCGTGGCGCCGAGGTGCAGGGCGGCGGTGTCGCAGGGATAGAACTCGATGCGGTTGACGAGCATCAGCCCGACGGTGTCACCGCGCCCGACGCCCAGGGCCGACAGTCCGGCGGCGATCCGGCGCGTGCGCTCGCCGTACTGGCGCCAGGTCAGCGTCGCCGCGGTGTCGGCGCTGCGCAGGGCCACCGCCTCGGGATCACGGGCCGCCGTGATCTGAAAGGCCTCGCACAGCGTGCGGGCGTGAACCTCGTCGCTCCCCATCTGACGATAAGCCTAAGCCGCGCCGCCCCACGCGGGCAAGCTGACGGCGCAGGCGCCGACGAGCTACCGTCAACCGGGGTGACGACGGTCGCCGGCGCTCCGGTCAGCTACGAGGAGTGGCGCAACGCCTACGGGCTGACGCCCGAGCGCGACGCCCCCTTCACGACGCTGTCGGGCGAGGCCATCGAACCGCTCTACACCGAACGCGACCTGCCCGTCGATCCGGCGTCGATCGGGCTGCCGGGCCAGTATCCGTTCACCCGCGGGGTGTACCCGTCGATGTACCGCGGGCCGGCTGTGGACGATGCGCCAGTTCGCGGGTTTCGGCACCGCGGCGGAGACCAACAAGCGGTTTCGCTACCTGCTCGAGCACGGCCAGACGGGCCTGTCCACGGCATTCGACATGCCGTCGCTGATGGGCCACGACTCCGACCACCCGAAGTCCGAGGGCGAGGTCGGGCGCGAGGGCGTCGCCATCGACACCGTGCTCGACATGGAGACGCTGTTCGGCGGGATCCCGCTCGACGAGGTCACGGTGTCGATGACGATCAACGCCCCGGCGGCGATCATGCTCGCCTTCTACGTGGTGGCCGCCGAACGGCAGGGCATCGGGCCCGAGCGGCTCGGCGGGACGATCCAGACGGACATCCTCAAGGAGTACATCGCCCAGAAGGAGTGGTGCTTCCCCGTCGACCCGGCGATGCGCCTGGTCGGCGACATGATCGAGTGGTGCTCGACCGAGATGCCGCGCTGGCATCCGATCAGCATCTCCGGCTACCACATCCGCGAGGCCGGCTCGACCGCCGCCCAGGAGCTGGCGTTCACCCTCAAGGACGGGCTGACCTACGTCGAGCAGGCCGTCGCCCGCGGGCTCGACGTCGATGACTTCGCGCCGCGGCTGAGCTTCTTCTTCAACGCCCAGATCGACTTCTTCGAGGAGATCGCCAAGTACCGGGCGGCGCGGCGGATCTGGGCCCGCGAGCTGCGCGCAGACGTTCGGCGCGCGCAAGCCCGAGTCGTGGCGGATGCGCTTTCACACCCAGACGGCCGGCGTCTCCCTGACCGCCCAGCAGCCGCTCAACAACATCGTCCGCACGGCGATCGAGGCGCTCGCCGGCGTGCTCGGCGGCACCCAGTCGCTGCACACCAACTCCTACGACGAGGCGCTCGCCCTGCCCACCGAGGAGGCGGTCCGGATCGCCTTGCGCACCCAGCAGATCATCGCCGACGAGACCGGCGTGGCCAACACCATCGACCCGCTCGGCGGCGCGTACTTCGTCGAGGCGCTGACCGACCGGACTGGAGGAGCGGCCTACGCGTACTTCGCACAAGATCGACGAGCTCGGCGGGATGGTCGAGGCCGTCAAGCGCGGCTATCCCCAGCGCGAGATCGCCGATGCCGCCTTCGACCCTCCAGCAGAGATCGACGCCGGCCGAGCGCACCGTCGTCGGCGTCAACCGCTACACCGAGGGCGACGAGCAGGCCACGGAGATCCTGCGCATCGACCCCGCGCTCGAGCGACAGCAGATCGACCGCGTCCAGGCCGTCCGCGCCGACCGCGACACGCGCGCTCGTGCAGCGCTGCCTGACCGCCATCAAGGAGGCCGGCGCCGAGCGACACCAACCTCATGCCGCTGCTGCTCGACGCCGCGCGCGCCCACGTCTCCGAGGGCGAGATCGTGCAGGCGCTTCAGACCGTGTGGGGCGACTACCGCGAGCAGCCCGTCTTCTGAGCCCGGCGGGTCTCGTGACCGCTAGCGCGGCGCCATCCGCAGCGCGCCGTCGAGCCGGATGACCTCGCCGTTGAGCATCTGGTTGTCGACGACGTGGACGGCCAGCGCCGCGTACTCCTCGGGTTGCCCGAGGCGGGCCGGGTGCGGCACCGAGGCGCCCAGCGACTCGCGGGCCTCCGGCGGCAGCGAGCCCATCAGCGGGGTGTCGAACAACCCGGGGGCGATGGTCACCACCCGGATCCCGAGGCTCGCCAGGTCGCGGGCGATCGGCAGGGTCATGCCGACGATGCCGCCCTTGGAGGCCGAGTAGGCGGCCTGGCCGATCTGCCCCTCGTAGGCGGCGATCGAGGCGGTGTTGACGATCACCCCGCGCCCCTCGTCGACGGGCTCGTTGCGGGCGATCTGCGCCGCCGCGAGGCGGATCACGTTGAAGGTGCCGATCAGGTTGACGGAGACGATGTCGCTGAACGACTCGAGCGCCATCGGCTCGCCCTTGCGCAGGACGCGGGCCGGCGTGCCGATGCCCGCGCAGTTGATGAGGATCCGCAGCGGCCCCCGCTCGGCGGCCAGCGCCACCGCCGCCGCGACCTGATCGGGATCGCGCACGTCCGCCGCGGCGAAGCCGAAGCGGCCCTCGTCGACACGGTCGCGCGAGCCGGGGAGATCGGCGACGACGACCTCGGCCCCCCGCTCGCGCAGCGCCTGCGCGGTGGCGGCGCCCAGTCCGGACGCGCCGCCGGTGACCAGAGCAGAGGATCCCTCGATGCGCACGCGCGGATCCTCGCACAGCCGTCCGCTTGACCACGGCCCGCCCGCCGCCATAGGCTGGCCGCGATCTCGCGATGAGCCGCTCAATCCGCACGGTCCTGGTCTGCACCGTCCTCGGGCTCGCCCTGCCCGCGGCCGCGCTGGCGCGGATCGGCGTCAGCGGTCCCGCCAAGGATCCGATCGTCCACGCGGCCCTCGGCAAGCAGGTGCCCCGCCAGTGCGCCGCCGTGTACCAGTCGTCACGTCGACCGCAGCTGGGCGTCGGCCCAGTTTCACCCGCAGCGCGGTTGGACATCGCGCTGTCAGAAGTTCGGCTCCGACGGCGTCGTCATCCTGCGTCGCAGCCAGGGCCGCTGGCGCATGGTCACCGCGGGCAGCGACTTCACCTGCCCCATCCGACACGTGCCCGTCGCCGTCGCACGGGATCTGCGCATCAGCTGCCGCTGATCTGACCAGGGAGCTTGGCGTTCGCGGTCCCGGCGCAGGACACTTCTCGTGACGTCCACGGCCGAGGAGGAGAGAGATGACTGACCTGACGACAGCTCCTGAGCAGGACACCGCGGCGCAGACCGTCGATGCCTGGCTCGAGCAGTTCAACGCCGCCCTCGACGAGCCGGGACGCCGCCGCCGCGGCGGGGTTGTTCGCCGCCACGAGCTTCTGGCGCGATCTGGTGGCCCTCACCTGGAACATCACCACCGTCGAGGGGCCCGACGGGGTGCGCGACCTGCTCGAGCACACCCTCGCCAGCGCCCAGCCACACGACTTCCGTGCCAGCGAGCCACCCGCCGAGGCCGACGGCGTCACCGAGGCCTGGCTCGAGTTCGACACCCGCGTCGGCCGGGGCACCGGACATCTGCGCCTCACCGACGGCAAGGCGTTCACGCTGCTGACCGCGCTGCGGGAGCTGACCGGCCACGAGGAGCCGCGCGGTCCGTCGCGGCCGATGGGCGCCGAGCACGGCATCAACGCCGACCGTCAGTCCTGGCTGGAGCGGCGCCGGCGCGAGGCCGCCGAGCTCGGCTCCACCACCCAGCCCGAGGTGCTCATCATCGGCGGCGGCCAGGGCGGGATCGCCCTCGGGGCGCGGCTGCGCCAGCTCGACGTGCCGACGATCATCGTCGACCGCCACCCCAACCCCGGCGACCAGTGGCGCGGCCGCTACAAGTCGCTGTGCCTGCACGACCCGGTCTGGTATGACCACCTGCCCTACCTGAAGTTCCCCGAGAACTGGCCGGTGTTCTCCCCCAAGGACAAGATCGCCGACTGGCTGGAGATGTACACGCGGGTCATGGAGCTCAACTACTGGAGCTCCACCACCGCGCGCTCGGCCACCTACGACGAGGAGGCCGAGCGCTGGGAGGTCGTCGTCGAGCGCGACGGCGAGCCGGTGCGGCTGCAACCGCGCCAGCTCGTGCTGGCCACCGGGATGTCGGGCAAGCCCAACGTCCCGGCCCTCCCCGGCCAGGACGTCTTCGCCGGCGAGCAGCACCACTCCTCCGCTCACCCCGGACCCGACGCCTACGCCGGCAAACGGGTCGTCGTCATCGGCTCCAACAACTCCGCCTTCGACATCTGCGGGGCCCTCTACGAGGTCGGCGCCGAGGTCACCATGGTGCAGCGCTCCTCCACCCACATCGTGCGCTCGGGCACGCTGATGGAGATCGGGCTCAAGGCGCTCTACTCCGAGGAGGCGGTCGCCTCCGGGGTGACCACGGAGAAGGCCGATCTCATCTTCGCCTCCCTGCCCTACCGGATCATGCACGAGTTCCAGATCCCGCTCTATGACGCAGATGCGCGAGCGCGACCGCGACTTCTACGAGCGGCTGGAGCGGGCCGGCTTCTGGCACGACTGGGGCGAGGACGGCTCCGGCCTGTTCATGAAGTACCTGCGCCGCGGCTCGGGCTACTACATCGACGTCGGCGCGGCCGACCTGGTCGCCGACGGCCAGGTCAAGCTCGCCCACGGGCAGGTCGACCATCTCACCCGCGACGCGGTCGTGCTCGAGGACGGCACGGAGCTGCCGGCCGACCTCGTCGTCTACGCCACCGGCTACGGCTCGATGAACGGCTGGGCTGCCGACCTCATCTCCCAGGAGGTCGCCGACCGCGTCGGCAAGGTCTGGGGGCTGGGGTCAGACACCGCCAAGGATCCCGGTCCGTGGGAGGGCGAGCAGCGCAACATGTGGAAGCCGACCCAGCAGCCCGGCCTGTGGTTTCACGGCGGCAACCTGCATCAGTCGCGCCACTACTCGCTGTACCTCGCCCTCCAGCTCAAGGCGCGGGCCGTGGGGATCGACACCCCGGTCTACGCCCTGGCGCCCGTCCACCACACCAGCTGAGCCTGGAGGTCAGGGCGATCCGGACGGCTACTGCCAGTAGCGCTCGACGATCTCGGGAGAGCGCTCGTGCGCGCGGTCGGGGTTCTCGCCGGCGTCGCGCAGCGCCTGGCGCTGGCGCAGCAGGTCCCATAGCTGGTCGAGCTCGACGCGAATCGCCTCCAGGCGGTCCCGGTCCTCCTCGAGGGTGGGATCGGACGCGCCCTCCCGGTGGCGCAACTCGGCGCGCTCTGCTTCGAGGCGCTCGATGACCTCGTGGATCTGTTCGTCTGACGGCATGACGCGCAGTATCTCACCTCGCCTGCGGTGGGTGGGCTCGTGCGCCGTGGCTGGGCGGAGCGGATGGCCAGAGCGCGGGCGCAGGTGGTAGACATCGAGCCGATGGGATCGATCGAGCTCTACTGGGCGCCCGGCTCCTGCGCCCGCGTACCCTTCGCCGCCCTCGAGGAGGCGGGAGCCGACTTCACGCTGCACGTGCTCAACCGCCATGTCGGTGAGGTCGACGGACCGCAGTACCGGGCGATCAACCCCAAGGCGAAGGTGCCGGCGATCGTGATCGACGGCGACTGGGTGGTCACGGAGAACCCGGTCATCCAGACCGTGCTGGCGCGCCTCTTTCCGGCGGCGCGGCTGCTGCCGACCGGCGACGAGCGCCTCGTCACCGACGCGCTGTCGCTGATGGCCTGGTTCGCCTCCGGGCTGCATCCGGCGGTGGCGCGCCAGCGGCTGCCAGGCCTCTTCTCCGACGGTGACGCCGACAGCCTGGAGAGGATCCGGCTGGCCGCGCGGCGTGACCTGGAGAAGGCGTTTGCCACCCTGGAGGAGCGGCTCAGAGACCGTCAGTGGCTGCTCGGCGACTGGTCGATCGTCGACGTCTACATGCTGTGGCTGTGGTTCCGGGCCGTCGGCTCGGGCATGGACCCGGCACCCTTCCCCCGCTGTGCCGACCACGGGCGACGGACCGAGGCACGCCCCAGCGTGGCCCGGGTCCTGGACCGCGAGGAGGCCGAATGGGAGCGGTTCCACGTCGAGGGGACGGTGCCCGGTTCCGTCCCCCCTCATCAGGTGGGACGCACCCCCTCCACCTAGATGGTCGACCAGTGGCGCGCCACCGCACGGCTCCGAGCACCATCGCCCGGCTCGGCGAGCTGACCGTCGAGGGCGACCCCCGGCGACCGACGGGACGCCTCCTGCGCCAGGCCGACATGGATGCCTCCTACGTCGACCTGGCTGATCCGACCCACCTCGAGTTCGACTACCTGCGGTGGATGCGGATCGTGCTGCGGGTGGCCCGCGCCCGGCGTGTTCTGCACATCGGCGGAGGCGCCTGCGCGCTGGCGCGGGCGCTGGCCGCCGAGGCTCCGGGCTCCCGGCAGGAGGTGTGTGAGCTCGACGGCGACGTGCTCGAACTGGCCCGCACGCACCTCGGTCTGCGTCGCGCGCCCGGGCTGCGGGTCCGCCACACCGAGGGCCGGGCGCACCTGGCCGCGCAGGCGGACGGCAGTTGGGACGCGATCGTGATCGACGCCTTCGTGGGCGCGCTCGTTCCCCGCCAGCCTGATCACCGCCGAGGCGCTCGCCGACGCCGCGCGGGTGGCGCCGCTGGCGCTCGTCAACGTCGTCGACGACCGCGCCGGACGCGATGTGCGGATGGTGGCGGCAGGGCTTGCGCTCGCCTATCCCCGGGTGTGGGCGCTCGGCGGACGGGTCGGCAACACGGTGCTGGCCGCCGGCCGGCGGGATCTGGATCTCGACCGCATCAGGGCGCTGGCGGCGGCCGACGCCTCGCCGGCACGTCTGCGGCCGCCGGGCGAGCTCGCGCGCCTGGCGGCGGGCACGGTGGCGCTGCGCGACGACGAGCTCTGAACGCACCGGGTGTTCACGCGGCGCGCAGGGTTGCCAGGGGAGCCCTGCGTCGATGAGAATCGGCGGGTCGGGCGCGACCCCCCACGCCACGAAGGAGAGAGAGCCATGCAGCTGAGCACCGACCGGATCCTGACGACCCATGCCGGAAGCCTGCCGCGCCCCGAGGACGTGACCCAGATGCTGTTCGACGTCCTCGACGAGAAGGAGATCGACCAGAGCGCGCTCGACGCCCGGGTCCGGGAGGCGATCAAGGACATCGTCGCCCGCCAGCGGGAGCTCGGCATCGATGTCGTCTCCGACGGCGAGGTCGGCAAGGTCGGCTTCTCCAACTACGTCATCCAGCGCATGTCGGGCTTCGCCGGGGAGGCGCAGTTCATGGCCGCCGATCTCGGCGAGGCGCCGGAGATCATCCCCGAGGTGTTCGGCGGTGCCGGAGCGGCGCACCTGCGCCTGCCGATCCTCAACGGGCCGATCGAGCCGCGCGACACCGGCGCGGTCGGGCAGGAGATCGAGGACTTCACGGCGGCGCTCAACGGCACCTCGCCCGACGAGGCATTCATCCCGGCGGTGACCCCCGGACAGGTGGCGTTCAACTTTCCCAACCGCGCCTACGGCTCCCACCAGGAGTACATCGAGGCCGCCGCGGCGGCGCTGGCGCCCGAGTACCGGGCGATCGTCGAGGCCGGCTTCAACCTGCAGCTGGATTCGCCCGACTCGGCGATGGCCTTTCACTGCAGCTCGGAGGGGTCAGACCTCGAGGACCCGGCCGGCCATCTGGAGGCGAGCATCGACGTGCTCAACGACGTCCTGGCCGATCTGCCGGCCGAGAAGCTGCGCTACCACGTCTGCTGGGGCAACTACCGCGGCCCGCATCACCGCGACGTCGACCTCAAGGACATCGTCGCGCTCGTCCTGCGGACGCGGGCCAAGTTCATCTACGTGGAGGGCGCCAACCCCCGCCACGAGCACGAGTGGCAGGTGTGGCGCGACACCCCGCTGCCCGACGACAAGGCGCTGATCGTCGGCGTCATCGACACCAAGACCAACCACGTCGAGCATCCCGAGCTGGTGGCCCAGCGGATCGAGCGCTTCGCCTCGATCGTCGGTCGCGAGCGGGTCATCGCCGGCACCGACTGCGGCTTTGCCACCTTCGTCGGCTGGCACTCGTGCCATCCGGTGGCCGCGTGGATGAAGCTCGGTGCGCTGGTGGAGGGGGCGCGGATCGCCTCCGAGCGGCTCTAGCTGAGCGCGGCAGCGAACACGGTCGGGATCAAAGGCGTCGAGGGCGACGGCCGGCGGCTCGCCGCAGATGAGCTGGGCCAGCAGCGCGACCGGTGACCGGGCCGAGGGCGACGCCGGCGCCCTCGTGGCCGGTGCCGACGACCAGGCCGGGCACGCGGCGCGAGGCGCCGATGGCGGGACGCCCGTCGGGCAGCCAGGGCCGGAAGCCGACCCACACCTCGTCGATCGCGGAGCTCGGCGAGAGCCGGGATGAGCCGGGCGGCGCGGCGGCGCATGGCCTGCGCCAGCGCCGCGATCGACCGCCGGGTCAAAGCCGGCGCGCTGGCGCGAGGAGCCGACGATCACGTGGCCGTCGGCCGTCGTCTCGGCGACCGTCGAGAGCTGGCGGCCGGCGTCGGACGAGGCGACGCTCAGCAGGTAGTCGCCGTCGATGATCTTGTGGCGCAGGAAGCGCTCGTCGGGGGCGGGCAGCCGCAGCCGGGCCAGCTGTCCCTTGCGCGGCTCGACGGGCAGCGCCAGCCCCGCGCTCGCGGCGAGCGGCCCGCTCCACGGCCCGGCGGCGAGCACGACGGTGTCGGCGGCGATGCAGGCCCCCCGGCGGTCATGACCCCGACCGCGCGGCCGCCGTCGACGGCGACGGCGAGCGCCCGAGTGCCGGTGCGCAGCTCGACAGCCGCTGCGCTGCGCGAGAGCGGTCGAGCCCGCGGGCGATCGCGCGCGGATCGCATTGCAGGTCGCCGGGGAAGCGCGAGGCTCCGTGCAGGGGCCCGGTCAGCCGCGGCTCGAGCGCGCGCACCTCAGTGGGCCCGAGCAGCTCGGCGGTGACGCCCGCCGCGCGCAGGCGCGCCAGCCGCTCGGGCTCGGCCGCCCACGTCCGCTCGTCGGGGTGGACGATCAGCGAGCCCTTGCGGCGGATCGCCGCGCCCGCCCCGAGCAGCGTCTCGATCTCGGCGAAGACGGCGAGGCCGGCCATCGTCAGCTCGAGCTCGGGACCCGCGCGCTTGTCGCCGGCCGAGCACGTTGCCCTCCCCCAGCCCGGTCGTGCCCGAGGCCACCTCGCCACGGTCGAGGAGGATCACCGGCTCGCCGCGCCGGCACAGCTCGAAGGCCGTGCAGGCGCCGACGATCCCGGCGCCGACGACGACCGTCGTCACAGCGCGAAGCCGGCCGGGAAGGGGTCCTCGGGATCGAGCAGGTACTCCGCCCATGCGCGGTGATCCAGGCCCGCCCGGTGATCTCGGGCACGATGGCGGGCCGGCCGGCGACCTCGGTCTCCTCGACCACGCGGCCGGTGAAGCGCGTCCCGATGACGGACTCGTTGACGAACGGCCGGCCGAGCGGCAGGGCCTCCGGCGGCGTGCAGCTGGGCCATCCGCGCGCTCGTGCCGGTGCCGCACGGCGAGCGGTCCAGCCAGCCCGGGTGGATGCTGGTGGCCGCGCGGGCGTCCGCGCCGTCGCGCGCCCGGCTCGTGCAGGACGACGTGACGGCAGCCGGCGATCCGCTCGTCGAGCGGGTGGACGGGGCGAGCGGTCGCGTTGATGGCGGCCATGATGCGGCGCGCCGACCTCGATCAGCCGCGGCGCCTGCTCGGGATAGGGGGCCACGCCGACGCTGGCCGCCGGCAGCAGCGCGTAGAAGTTGCCGCCGTAGGCCATGTCGTAGGTGACGGTCCCCAGCGCCCGGCACCTCGACCCGCGCGCCGGTGGCGACGACGAACGCCGGCACGTTGCGAAGGGTGACGGCGTCGGCGTGGCCGTCGGTGACCTCGACGCGGACGGTGACCAGGCCCGCGGGCGTGTCGAGCCGGACGGTGGTGACCGGCTCGGTGACCGGGCACCATGCCGGTCTCGACGAGCACGGTGGCCACCCCGATCGTGCCGTGGCCGCACATCGGCAGACACCCCGAGACCTCGATGAAGAGCACGCCGACGTCGGCGTCGGGTCGCGTCGGCGGCTGCAGGATGGCGCCCGACATCGCCCCGTGACCGCGGGGCTCGCGCATCAGCAGCTGGCGCAGCTCGTCGCGGTTGCGCCTCGAACTACAGCTTGCGCTCGAGCATCGTCGTGCCCGGCAGCGGCGTCCACCCCGCCGGTGATGACGCGGGTCGGCATGCCCTCGGTGTGCGAGTCGATCGCCGAGAAGGTGCGCGCGGCGCGCATCGGCGGAGCGATCAGACCGTGGCGACGGCGCGCAGCGCGGCCACGAGCGGCGTCGAGGACCGCCCGCTGCTGGTCGTCGAGGGGCAGCCGCGGCGGGCGGGTCGGCCCGCCGTGCAGACCGACGGCGTCCATCGCGCCCTTGAAGTACTGGACGAGGTGCGGGCGTCATGTCGAGCCGGGCCAGCGGCAGCAGGCGGGGGTAGAGCTCGCGGGCGTCGTCCAGCCGGCCGGCGAGCACGTGCTCCTGGAGCGCCAGGCACTCGGCGGGGGCGACGTTGCCCACGCCGGTGACCCACCCGACGGCCCCGGCGGCGTACCCCTCGAGCGCCCAGTCGTCGCCGCCGACGAGGATGTCGAGGTCGGTCAGCTCGCGCAGCGCCGGCGATGCGCCGGGCGTCGCCGGAGCACTCCTTGACGCACACGATCGCCGGCACGGCGGCGGCGATCGCGGCGATCGCCCGCGGGGCGAGGTCGACGCCGGAGGCGGCCGGGTTGTTGTAGAGCATCAGCGGCAGCTCGCGCCGCGTGCGGCGACCGCGGCGAAGAAGGCGGCGTGCTCGGCGACGGTGCCGTTGTAGTTGAGCGGCGGCAGGCTCATCACGCCGGCACAGCCCGCCTCGCGCGCGAGCGCGGCGTTGGCCTGGGCGGCCGCCGTCGAGCCCGCCGAGACCCCGGAGAGGACCGGCCGCCGCCGGCCGCCGCGACGACCGTCTCGATCACCAGCCGCCGCTCGCCGGCCGACAGCGAGTGCGCCTCGCCCATCGTGCCGGTGGCCACGAAGCCGGGGCGCCGTGCTCGACGAGGTGGGAGACGTTGGCGGCGAGCGCCGCCGTGTCGACCTCGTCGCCGTCGGAGAACGGGGTGGTGACGGCGGGCAGGATGCCGCTGAAGGACACGATGAGCTCCGTTCGTCAGGCGCGCCGGGTGGCGCGCGGTCGGGTGGGTGGGCGGTGAGCGGCCCGGGCGACGGACGATAGCTCCGGGGGACCCGACTCGGGCGGACTAGGCTCGGATGGCGTGACCGTCTACGTCGATCACGCCTTTGCCGCCGGCGACTGGGGGCGGTGGACCGGCGGGGGCCACCTGCAGGCCGACACGCTCGACGAGCTGCACGCCTTCGCCGCCCGGCTGGGGATGCGCCGCGCATGGTTTCAGTCCCGGCCCGGACGACCCGAGAACGACCACTACGACCTGACGCGTGCCGGCCGCGAGCTGGCCCTCGCTCTGGGCGCTGTCAGCGAGGACCGCCGCTCGGGCACGCGGCGCCGGCAGGCGCTCCGCCAGGCCCGCCGGGCGTCAGTGGCCCGGTGCCGGCGCCCGCTGCCGGCTGACTCGGAGCGGGTTCGCCACCCTGGAGGGAGAGAACCCGCTCCCAGTGGGCGCCGCGAATGCAAGTTCTCGCTATCGGGAACGTTAAGGAGGTATGAGACGGATCTCTACCTCACACCACCCTCGGGGCCGTTCTTGCCACAGTCGCCGTGCCGCCGGTGACCGCGACTGCCGCCACCGCCCCCCACACCCACCATCACGCCGCTCATCCATGCGGCGGGCGCGCCCAAGCACGCCAAGCAGCATCAGCGGACGCACCGCCACCGCGCATCGCACGCCGAGAGCCGGCGTCTGCGCCAGCCTCGTGGCCAACCGCTCCAGCTGCCTGACGACCGTCGACCCGAGGTCACTGCGCCTGCTGAGCCTGCGCAGCGGCCTTCACGGCAAGAAGCGCAGCCAGCGCACGACGGCGCGGATGCTCAAGGTGAGCCTCCGGCGCGAGCAGCTGCTCGAGCAGATCGCGCTGCTCGAGCTGCGCGGCCAGACCGGCGGCGCCTGCTCCCTCACGCGACGAGCAACACCCTCGGTCCGAGCCACCCGGCTGACGGCGACGGCGCCGTGGCTGAAGCGCAGCGCGGTCTGATCGGCCGCCCGTAGCAGTCACGCGCGGGTAGGAGCCAGCCCGCGCCGCGCGATTTCTGTCATCGGGAGGAGTTCAGCCACGGCCCGGGAACGATCGAGCCGATGGCTCCGGACGGTCAGGCCCAGGCGCGCGCGGTGTACGTGGTCCAGCGCACGTTCCGGCTGGTCCGCCGCGGCTATGACCCGGCGGAGGTCGACCGCCACCTCGAGCTGGTCAACCAGTGGTTCACCACCTCGGGGCCGGGCCGGGAGGCGCGGGAGCTCAAGGCGCTGCTCGCCCAGCGGGAGGAGGCGGTGGCCGAGCTCGAGGCGCGCACCGCCGAGCTCGAGCGCGAGCGCCGGCTCGAGGCCGACGCGACCCTGGAGGGAGCGCGCCTGCGCGCCCAGGCCGATCTGACGGCCGCCCGGGGCGAGGCGGCCGAGGCCCGCGCCGACGCCGAGCGGATCCGGGCCGAGGCCGAGGCCGAGCTCGAGCAGGCGCGCCAGCAGGCCGCGGCGATTCGCGAGCGGGCCCGCGCGGAGGGCGAGCAGGAGGGGCAGACCGCCGCAGAGCAGCTGCTGGCGGCGGCCCGCGCCGAGGCCGAGGCCCAGGCGCGCGCCCGGCACGAGCAGGCCGAGAAGGAGGTCGCCGCCTATGTCACCCGGCGCCAGCGCGAGATCGACCGGCTCGTCGCCCGCGAGCGCGAGCGCGTCTCCCGGCCGTAGCTGATCGGTACCTGGGCGGGCGCGGCGCCGCGCAGGCGGAAAATGTTGCGCCGGCCGCGGTTCGCGGACCTCCGGGCAACATCCTCCGTCTGAGGGGCGGAGGATGTTGCGCGCAACCGCCGGCGCCACCGGGAGCGCAACATTTTCCGCCCGCCGTCGCCGCGGAACTGGACGAGACGGTCTCGTTCCGCCCGCGGCGGGGCCTACGAGCGCGCGGCGGCGGCCCGCCAGCCGTCGGGTCGATAGGAGGTGCGAACCGTCTCCACGTAGGGGACGGGGCTGACCACGGCGCGCATCTCCGTCTGGATGTGGGGCTCCACGGTGGGCTTGCGCGAGCCGCCGTCGGGCTCGCCCCAGACGAGGGTGACCTCAGTCCCCGGCTCGGCGTGCTCGGGATCGAGGATGGCGAGGGTGAGCATCTTGCCCTCGTTGGCGGTGTAGCCGATCCAGGTGGAGAGACCGACGGTCTCCCCGTCGACGGTCACCTTGTCGAAGGGGTGCATGGCGTAGACCGCCGAGGGCCAGTCCATGAACTTCGCCCGGTCCGTCTTGCGGAACATCGTCCCCAGGGTCTGCGTGACGTCGCCGTCCTGGAGCGCCAGCGTCACCTTGCGGCGGTGGTCCTCGCCGGCGCGCGCCTCCAGCGCCTCGCGGCCGATGAAGTCATGGTCGAACTTCAGCATGTGCCCGTAGGTGAGGTCCCACGGGGTGAGGTAGTAGTCCTCGATGTCGGGCGAATCGAAGCTCCCGCCGATCGAGGCGGCGGCCTCGTAGCCGGTGGCGGGCAGCCATTGCCGGTAGGCCTTGAGGCTGTCGCCGGTGTAGATCGCCGGCAGCGGCGAGGGCACCCAGCCGGACTCCAGGGCGTTGGACGAGTACGCGCGGCCGCCGACCTGGCGCAGGCCGAACTCCTCGCCGGCGGCGACGATCGCCTCGCGGACGGCCTCGCCGTCATCCCAGGGCCCGAACAGCTCCCAGCCCGGCTGTCCGGCCATGCCATGGCGCAGCGCGCGGACGTCGCGACCACCGATGGTCACGTCGCGCATGTTGAAGAACTTGATCTCCGGCGGCGTGGTGCCGAGCAGCTTCTCGATGACCTGCATCGCGTTGGGCCCCTGGACCTGGAAGCGGAACGATCGCCGCCGTCCATCGGTGCGCAACGCCGAGCGCTGATCGAGCTCCACCTCCACGTCCTCGTCGCCGGTCTCGGCGTGGAAGGTGATCCAGTTGAGCACGGGCGCGCGACCGACGAGGTTGAACTCGTTCTCGCCCAGATAGAAGAGGATGACGTCGCCGATGACATAGCCGTCCGGGGTGCACGGGACGAACTGCTTGGCCTTGTTGACCTCGAAGGTGGCGAAGCTGTTGATGCCGAGGCGGGTGAGCAGGGCGAGGGCGCCGGGACCCCGCACCGCCAGGTCGGCCATGTGGTAGCTCTGGTTGAAGAGCACGCAGGTGTTCTGCCAGGCCCACTGCTCGTCACGCCAGTTGGTGAACTCGGCCGGGACCCCGGGGTACACGTTCGGGCCGGCCTGAGAGTTGCGGAGCATCTCCACCGGGCTGGGGTGCTCGGCGAGCACGTCCTCAAGGCTGCGCTGGGTCATGTTCATCCTCCCTCACTGAAAGCTCCCACGGCATCACGCCGACACGCTAAGCGCTCGTCCGCGCGCGATGGCGAGGGCGACGGCGAGTGTGCGCCGATCGGCAAGCCTGGGGCGGGTTGTGCGCAGATCGGCAAGCCGGCTCGCGCGCTCCGGCCAGGGCCGCGGCGCACCGCGGCGACACGCGGCAACGCACTGGATTCAGGTCGTCGACAGCCCTCGCGACGCGTGTTAGGGTGCCCGCCGCGCGACCGCAGCCGGCGGCCGCACCCACCCCCAGAGGAGAGACAATGTCCCGATTGAACCGGTCGCGAGCGGCCCTGCTCGCGGCTCTCGCCGCGGCCTGCCTGGCCGCCGTGGCCTCCACCGCGGCGACCGCCGCCCCCGCCCGTTCCGCGGCCGCCAGTGCCGCCCCGATCGCCCGCTTCAGCCTCGCCGGCTACGTCCTGAACGCCGCCTACACCCGCGGTCGCAACGCCGGCAACACCTTCCAGCAGACCTACAAGTCCTCAACCGTTCACGGCGTCCCGATCAAGGGCCCCTACGTCGGCTCCAAGTTCCCCGTCGAGGACTACGTCGCCCTGCCGATCGGCAACCACGAGATCTACGTCGCGTGGCTGGACACCTCCAAGGCCCACGCGCTGCTCGACGTGTTCGTGATGAACTTCGCCAACCACAAGATCTACGACTACGCCCCGGGCAGCCTGCACCCGGAGAGCATCGGCAAGGTGAGCGTGGTCAAGAGCGGGAAGTCGACGCTGCCGTAGGCGCCGGGACCTCGCCGGCCTCCCCCGGGGGGGCCGGCGGCGGCCCGTCGATCGGGTTGCCATGCTCATCGAGGTAGATGACCCGCGAGGTGGCCAGCGGGGCGAGCGCGGGCACGATGAGCGTCGGCACGAGCAGCGGCAGGAACAGCAGGTTCATCCACTTCCACAGCGTGTTACCGGTGAAGCCGGTCCAGTGCCAGGCGGCGAGGTAGCCACAGGCCACGACCGCCACGAACAACGCGAGGATGACGCCCACCACCACGGTGTGCCGTCGCTGCCGCTCGCGCCGCAGCTCGACGAACCGGGGGATGAGGACCAGGCTGAGCGGCAGGAAGACGAGGTTGAACCAGTCCCACAGCGTGTTTCCGCGGAACCCCGTCCAGGCCCACGGCACCACGTACCCGAGGAGCACCACCGCTCCGAACGCCGACAGGGCGACGGTCGCCGAGAGCTTGAGGCGCGGATGCATCCGGGTGTCGCGACGCAACCACACCGGCAGGATCGCGCACACCAGCGGGAGCAGGAGCAGGTGCAGCCAGTCCCAGAGCGTCGCCGTCCGGCCGTTGATGCCGACCCACGGCCAGTGATGGCTGTAGCCGCCCCACAGGACGATGGCCACGATCAGTCCTCCGGCGCACGCCAGGAGGGTCTGGCGCCACAGTCCGGAGCCGGTGTCCGAGGTCCGCGCACCCGGTGCCATCGCCGCCGATTGAACCACAGCCCCCGCCGGAGAACCGCCGAGCCGGCGCCGTGATCAGCCGCCGGCGAGCACCGGCGCGTAGCCGTCGGCCCTGAGGATCTCGACCACCACGTCGCGGTGGTCGCCCTGGATCTCGATGACGCCGTCCTTGATCGCGCCGCCGACGCCACAGCGCTTCTTCAGCCGGCTGGCGAGCTCCTTGAGCCCCGCGTCGTCGACCGGCACGCCCGAGATCGTCGTCACCGGCTTGCCGCGGCGGCCGGCGACCTCCCGCCGGACCTTGACCCGATCGCCGTCGGCCCGGCGCTGCCTGAGGCCGGGATCGGGCGCCCGGCGCAGGTCTCCGTCCGTCGTCGAGTAGACGACTCTGGCGTCGCGCTTCACCTCCGCGACGGTACCGAGGATCAGCCGCCGATGGCGGCCACCGAGTACACCGGCGGCAGCCGCTGGGCCACGGTCGTCCAGCTCGCGCCGGCGTCTCCCGAGCCGAACACGTCGCCCGACGTCGCGCCGAAGTACAGCTCGAGCCGGCCGTTCGCGGTAGCGCGGCTGAAGGCCTGGCGCAGGATGGTCAGGTAGGCGTGGCTCGCCGGCAGGCCGTCGCCCCGGGGCGACCAGGTGGCGCCGGCGTCCCGGGTCTCATAGACGCGCACCCGGCCGTCGGGCGTCACCCGGTCCATGTCGGCCACCAGTGGGATGACGTAGGCGCTGTCGGGGTCGCCGGGGTCAACCGTCAGAGGGAAGCCGAAGTCCGACGGCAGCCCACCGCCCCCGATGTCCGTCCAGCTCTCTCCGGCATCATCGGAGCGGTAGACGCCTCCGTGGAACTGCATGAACATCCGCTCGGGCCGTTGCGGCGCGCGCTCGATGTGGTGCACACAGCGACCGGCGTTCTCGTCGCGCAGTGCCTCCTCCGGCAGGTACCCGGGGTTCAGCCCGTCGTTGCCGCGCCGCCAGCTGCGCCCGCCATCCTCGGTCAGCCACATCCCGGCGGCCGAGACGGCCACGGCCAGCTTGTCCGGCTCGCCGGGCCAGGTGCAGATCGAATGCAGGCACAGGCCGCCGCCCCCCGGCTGCCAGTTGGGCCGGGACGGCTGCTCCCACAGCCCGGCGTTGAGCTCCCAGCTCGCTCCGCCGTCATGGCTCTCGAACAGGACGCCCGGATCTCCCCCGGCATAGACCGTGCCGGCGGTCTCCCCGGGGGCGAGGACCCAGATCCGTTCGAGCGCGTGCTCTCCGCCCTCGGGCAGCGCCACGCCCTCGGCCTGTTCCCATTGACCGGCCGCCGGATCGTCGCTGTAGAAGATCTTCGGACCGTAGAACGGGGAGGTCACGGTCGCCAGCAGCCGTCCGCTGCGAGGATCGCGGGTGGCGTAATCGACCGGCTCGCCGGCGAAAGCGCGGGCGGTGACCTCGAACCCCCCGCCGGCCTCGCCCTCGAGCAGGAACAGCCCCTTCTTGGTTCCGACCACAAGCTCTGTCACCTGCTCATCCTCCTGTTATCGCCGGCACGACCTCGATGCGATCTCCGGACCGCACCGCGCTCCCCTCAGTGGCGGCTTCGCCGTTGGCAAAGACACCGATGTGACGGCGGATCTGACCCCGTTCGTCCAGGATCCACCCGTGAAGCTGCGGCCGGCGGCGCTCGAGCTCCCGCAGCAGCTCGACGACCGTCGAGCCCTCGAGCTCATGCTCCGCCTGGCCGCCCGCCAGCTGGCGCAGGGCGCCGCGCAGGCGCACGACGGCCGCCGGGGTGGTCTGATCCGCGTGCACGGGACCTAAGACCGGCAAGACGCCCGGTTCTCATCGGTGAGCAGAGAGAGCGATCGGCGGTGGCTCACGCGCGGGCGCCCCGAGGCGGGGCAGCTCAGAAGCCGGCGGCGTGCAGGTCGACCCGCAGACGGCGCGCTCGGTGCTCGGAGGCGGCGGCGACGTAGCGGACCCGGCCGTGCGCCGGCTTGCGGGCGATCAGCACGAGACGGCCACGGCGGTCAAAGACCGCGCTGGCGCGGGTCGCCGGCGCGCCGGCCACGCAGTAACGGAAGCTTCGTCCGGGGCGTGCCAGTGGCTGGCCGGCGGAGAACAGCGCCTGCCGAGCCGTCTCACCGAGCCGCAGGCGCGTTCCCAGGCGCCCGGCTCGCAGCGGTGTCCGCGCTCCGACGCAGCTCGTCGTCGGCACGCCGTCGGCGCGCTCCCACATCTGGAGGTAGGCCTCCGCGCCCTGGAACATGTCGCGCATCATTCCCGTGCCGCCGGCGAGCTGGAGCCCGTGCAGCCAGTCGGCGTACAGGCCGTAGTTGGCGACGCCGTCGGCGTTGAGATCGAAGGTCCGCTGACCCCACACCTCGCGACCGAAGGTCACGTGGCCGGCATAGGAGGTGAACGGGTAGCTCACCGGATCGGCCGAGGAGGCCCCGGGCTGTTCGGCCAGGCCGTTCATGTCCGAGCCCCAGCCGAAGCCGAAGTGGTACCTGGGGCTGCTCTGCGCCTTGTCCGTGTGCTCGATGTTGACGAACGCCAGCGCGGGGTTGGCGGGCTCTGAGACGAAGCCGCCGGTCGCGTAGATCTGCTGGAAGAGCTGCGGCGAGGAGCAGCAGTGGGCCGAGACGATGCCGGAGTAGTGCCGGGCGGCGGCGATCGCCACCGCGGCCGCCGCCGTCTTGGAGGACATGTGGTCCGTCTGGATGATGAAGTGCTGGGCGATCATCTTGTTGATCAGGTAGGCACCGAGGCTCGTCAGGCCGTGGACGTTGCAGTGCGGGCCGGGGGCGTACACCGGCAGCGGGTTGCCGCCGGTCAGCGTCGAGACCGGGCCGTTGAGGGCTGAACCGAGCAGGTCGGAGCCGGGGACCGTCGTCTGCTCGGCGTCCTGGTCGGCGGCGGGACACGGCTCGACCGTCCAGAAGCTGCCGGTGGCATCCCGGTTGCCGGCGTTGACGACCGCGCCGGTGGTGCCGGCGATCATCTTGGTGCCGCCGAAGGCGTTGTCGAACTCGTGGACGGGGAAGAAGGTCCGCACGCCGAGGGCGTGGACCTCTTTGAGGCCGGCGTCGACCTGGGCCGGCCCGCACTGCGGGACGTTGTCGACCTCGCCGCAGCCGAAGATCCGGCTGACCTCGATCCCCTCGATGACCGCGAGCTTTCCCTGATTGATGACGCGGCGGGCCTGGAACGGATCCGTCACGATGCGAAACCAGCCCTTGCCGGGACCGCCGGACTGCGCATCGATGTAGTCCTGCAGGGCGTACAGGTCCTTGCTCTGGATGTGCACGGAGGACATGTCGTTGCACGGGTAATGGGTGACGGTCATCAGCTGGCAGATCTGCTCGTTGTCGACGAGGTCAGTGACGAAGATCCGCAGCCCGGCCTTCCACGCCCGCTCGACGCCGGTGTAGTAGTCGCCCTCCTCGGCCAGCGCGGTGGGGCTCGGCCAGTGCACGAACGTCGGCCAGCCGTGCATGTCGCTGGGCCGGGTCGCGCCGCCGTAGTCGAGCAGGGTCTCGAAGGCGCCGTTGGTCCCCTCCTCGTCCTGCGCGCAGCTGGCCGGCAGCGCGGAGGGCGCGCCGTACGGGCTCCACGGGCGACCGCAGTGCCAGTCACCGCCGAAGAAGTCAAACGCCGTGATGTGGGCGTGGCCCTCCACCGTGCCGAGCGCGTTGGCCTCGGGGCTGGCGCCGGCGAACGAGTTGCCGGTCGCATCGACCTGGGCCTCAGGGTAGGTCGCGCAGCCCGCGGCGCGCGCGAAGCGGACGGGGAGGCGCGACCGGGTCGCCAGGTTGGTGAGGGTGAAGCGACCGCGCTTGCCCCCGGTGGCGATCCATTCGCCGGCCGGGCTCGGATCTGGCTGGGCGGCGGAGGAACCGCCGCCGGCGTCGGTCAGGTACTGGCTCTGTGGGGTGTAGAGGAGATAGGTGGCCAGGGCGGCCGCCTGCATGCGAAACGGACCGCCGGGGATCGCCTGGCCGGTGGCGGTGTTGGTGATCGTCTCGCAGCGATGAACGAGCGAGTACACCGTCAGTGAGCTCTTGGCCGAGGGCCGTCGCGAGGTGGTCGCCCCCGCCGTCGAGGCCGTCGCCACCAGCATGATGGCGACCAGGCCGACCGCCAGGCCCGCCCGCCGCATCCTCACCCGCACCGCTTGCACCCGTGCCATCTGCGCTCCTCTCCCCGCCACCCTGCTGCTCGCCGTGCCGTTACGGGACGCGATACTGACGAATCCGCCGGGCGCGCGCGCTGCCACACCCCTGGGACCGGTGTCTGCCCGTGGTACGGTGAACGTGTCCTTCGCATTCCCCTCCGGGTGCGACCGCGCGCCTGCCCGGTCCTTTTGACCTCTCTGCCCAGCAGGCGCCCCATCTGAGAGGCCCGTGAGGAGCATCGATGGACGCTGTGAGCGCAACGCGCGCCCGATCACGACGCCGGCCGACCCAGGGGACGGTGTAGGACATGGACGAGACAGAGATCACGACGCTCGTCACCCGGCTGGCGCGCCCCCACCCCTCCGGTGGCGTCGTCATCGAGCGTGTGGCGATCCTCGCCGCGGGGGTCGACTATCCGGCGGTCATGGAGTGGATCAGCGCCCACGCCGGCACGCCCGAGACGGTCACCGCGAGCGCCCGCAGCCGCGGGCTCCACGGGTCGCGCATCAACGACGGCGACACTCCGGGACCGCGGGATCCACAGCGATTCGTGTTGCCCGCCGGGGCGCTGCCGTAGCGCCGAGCCAAGGGGTCACGCCGGCAGGGTGACCCGGGCCTCGCCGCTGTCCTGCGACGCAGCCAGCCGCGCCCGCCAGGTGGCGGCGTCGAAGACCGCCGGCTCGGTCGCGGCGCAGAAGTCCTCCAGCGCGGTGACGAAGCGCTGCGGCGCCTCGACATGGGGAAAGTGCTCAACGCCCTCGAACACGGCCAGCGTGCTGTCGGGCAGCAGCTCGTGGGTCGCCCGCGCGTGCTCGACGGGGATGATCGGATCCTCGGCCCCCCAGATGAGCAGGACGGGCAGCTCCCGGGCGAGGTAGAGGCGATCGGCCGCGCGAACCGTCTGGCCGCTGAGGCCGACGACGCTGCGCACGGTGGCCAGAAAGGCCGCCCGGCGATCGGCATCCGCCAGCGAGGCATAGCTGCGACCGAACTCGTCCAAGCCGGGCGCGCGGCTCCGTCGGACGGCGCGCAGCACGCTGCCCTGCGACACCCGACCCGCGCTGCGCCGCCCCGGCGGTCACGGAGAGAAACAGGTTGGCGCCAGGAAGCGACGCCGCGCGCAAGATCGGACTGACCTCGTTTCCCAGCCCGCCGCTGGCGACCAGCACCAGACGTTCGGTCATCTCCGGGAACTGGTACGAGAACTGCATGGCGATCCCTCCGCCGAGCGAATGCCCGACGAGGGTGACCCGCTCATGGCCGAGGGCCGCGACCACGTCGCGCAGGCCGGCGGCGAGCGAGCCCAGCGAGTAGTCGCCGCCCCCGGGACTCGACCCGCCGTGTCCGGGCAGGTCGACCGCCAGCACGGTGGCGTTGCGCGCCAGCGGACCCACGACGGAGCGCCAGGTCGCCAGCGAGCTCGCCATCCCATGGATGAGCAGGAGAACCGGCCCAGACCCCTGTTGGAGGTAGGCGACCGAGTGACCGTGGAGGGTCACCGCCTGTGTTCTCGCTGCTCATGATGGGTCCTGGCGACCGCGGCGAGCCCGCGCGCCGGCTGCTAGAACGCTGCGGCCGTTCTTGCGCTGCGCCTTCGTGCGGCTGGCCGCGTCACGGAGGCGACGGGCCTCGTCGCTGGCCGTCAGCGCGCGGTCCTTCTCGCTCAGCGCGTCGGCCTTGGTCTCGAGCGCGTCCAGCTCCTTCCTGGTCGCCCGCTTCTCGACCGCCTTCTCCGTGGCAGCCGCGGCCTTCCGGCTCGCCTCGCGACGGCGGCGCTCCGTCTCGGCGGCGCGCTTGGCCTTCGCCTGACGTTGCTCGTCAGCCTGCTGGCGCTCGGCCTGGGCGCGCTGCGCGGCCTGGTCGCGCTGACGATCGGCCTGCGTCTTCGCGCTCGCTCAGCTCGGCATCGGCGTCCTCGCTCGTGCGCTCCGCCTCCTCGCGCAGCCGCATCGCCTCTTCGCGCTTCTCGGCGGCCGCACGGCGCTGCCGCGCATCCTCGCGCAGGCTCGGATCGCGCAGCAGCGACGCGAACACCGCGCGCACGGAGGCGTCGGCGCGATCGACGACCAGCCGGGCGCTGGGTGCGGCGCCGGTCCCGTTTCCGGGCAGCCGCTCGATGGCGGCATCCAGCGGAACACGGATCAGTCTCAGGTAGCTCTCGACCATCGTTCTCGGGATGTCGCTGACGCTCATTGGTTCTCCTTGGGGTCGATGGTGTCGGCCTGCGCCTCGGCGCGGCGGGCCTCCTGCTCGAGGCGCATCGCCTCCTGGCGGCGTCGATGCGCTCGCGCTCGGCCTGCCGCTCCGCCTGGTCGGCGGCCGACTCCTGGGCCTCGCGCTGATTCTCGGCGGCCGCCTGCTGGCGCTGCGCCTCGGCCTGCGCCTGGCGCTCGGCCTCCCGGCGTTCGCGCTCGATGCGCTCCTCGCGCTCCTGGGTGGCGACCTCGTTGCGCAGCCGGGCCTGTTCAGTCTCCGTCTGCGCCTTGTCGGCCTCCAGCGAGGCCTCGGCCTCGCGCCGCTTGGCTTCGGCGGCCTGCGCCTGAGCCTCGGTCTCGGCCTCGACCTGCGCCTGCTGAAGGCGGCCCTCTCGAGCTGAGATCGTTGTCGCCGACGAGCGCGCCGGCGGCTTCCTTCGCCTTACCGGCGAGCCTTGCCAATCAGACCGCCGGCGGTCTGCTCTGAGGTTTCGTGATCAGTCAAATCGTTCGTTTCTCTCGTGGGGACTCTCGTGCGCCCACGGCGGCGACGCGGTCGCGGCGTCGTGAGCGTTCCCTCTAAGGTCTGCCCGACGGCACCGATGACAAACATATGTTCGCGTGTCCTGCCGCCTTAATCGCCCGTAACCGCCTCACCACAACAAAGCACCGGTTAGCGTGTTGTAGTTCCCGTCCCTGTCCCCCGACCTCTGTGAGGCCCATGAAGCGCTGTCTGCCCCTTCTCTTGTCCCTGCTCGCGCTGGCCGTGCCGGCCACCGCGGGCGCAACCACCTTCGGTGCCGAAGTCGGCGGCATCTTCACCAACCAGGTCCGCGGCGTGTGGTCGGCGGCCACCGTGTCGGGCAGCCTCACCTCGCTCTACAAGGCCGGAGGCCGCGTGGGGCGCGCGGATTCCGATTGGGCGGTCACCGAGCCCAAGGCCCCGGTCCACGGGCGCCATCACTTCGACTGGACCTACGACGATCTCATCGTCTCCGAGATGGCATCTGCCCACCTGCGCTATGAGCCGACCCTGGCATACGCGCCGCGCTGGGCCCAGGGGCGTGGGTCCAACGTCCTGCGCAACAAGCCGGGACATCCCAAGGCTTACCTGCCGCCGGCCAAGAACGGCAATTTCGCCTACTACGCAAGCGCCTTCATGAAGCGCTACGGCCCGCACGGCGCGTTCTGGAAGGCCAACCCCAAGCTTCCCTATACGCCCGTGACGACCGTCGAGGTGTGGAACGAGCCCGACAACGTGTTTGACTGGGGTCCCCGCATCAACCTCGGTAACTACGCGCGGATGTACGAAGTCGTCCGCTCCGCCATCCACCACGTCTACGGTAAGCGCCCGGGTCATGTCAGGCGGCCTCGCGTTTGGCGAGACGTCACTGCCGCGCCTGCTCAGGGCATTCCGCGGCAAGCCAATCGATGCCGTCGCCATCCATCCCTACGGCGCGACACCGGGCCAGTCCGTCAAGGTGGCCAAGGACGCGCTGGCCCAGATGAGCAAATACCATCGCGGTCGCACGCCGGTCTCCGCCAACGAGTACGGCTGGACCTCGACTCAGGACACCTGGGGCTCGACGAACCCCAAGCACGTCAAGACCTACGCCTACCAGGCGCTGATCGGCCTGGCCAAGCTGCGGCTGTTCGAGATCGAGCCGTTCCTCTGGGGCGACCCGTCCTGGGGACTGGACACCGGGTCGTTCGCCCGAGCGCTGGCGAAGATCCAGCACCGCTGAGGCGAGCGATCTGACGCGGCTGGTAACGCGCGGGGGGTGAGGAGGACTGAGGGGCCATGCTCCTCACCACCTCATCTCCCCGCTCGTCCGCCTCGTCGATCTCCCCAGCCGCCCTGGCGGATCCGCATGTCCGTCTGCTACGTTCGGTGATGCGAGGGCACAGCCTTGAGGTTCGCCGGGCGGGGCGAGCAGCATGACGTGACTTCCCCAGGTCCACCGCCGGGAGTCACCACGCTCTGGAGCCGAAGGTAGATGAGGGTCGCAGCGACTGAGCAGTTATCGGATGTGCTGAGCGAGTTCGCTCGCACGATGCTGACTGACTTCCCGATCCAGGGGATCCTCGATCACCTGGTCGAGCGGATCGTCGACGATCATGCCGATCACCGCGGCCGGTGTCACGCTGATCTCCCCCGGCCTGGAGCCGCGCTACGTCGCCGCGTCCAACGAGTCGGCGCTGCGCTACGAGAAGCTGCAGACCGAGCTCGGCGAGGGGCCGTGCCTGGCGGCCTATCACGGCCGGTGAAGCGGTCTCGATCCCGGACCTCGCCGCTCGACGAGCGGTTTCCCGCGTTCTCGCCCCGGGCGCTGGCAGCCGGGCTGGCGGCGGTGTTCACCTTTCCGCTGCGCCACGACGACCTGCGGCTGGGAGCGCTCGACCTGTACCGCGACATCGCCGGGCCGCTGTCAGCGGAGTCGATGCGGACGGCGCAGACGCTCGCCGACGTGGCCGCCGCCTACCTGATCAACGCGCAGGCGCGGTCCGATCTGCAGGACTCCTCCGACAGTCCCGTGAAGCGGCTCTGCACGATCCGCTGACCGGCCTGCCGAACCGCGTGCTGATGCTCGCAGCGCCTGGAGCACGCGTTCCTTCGCGGCGCGCCGCTCGGGGCGCAGCGCCGCCGTGCTCTTCGTCGACCTCGATCGGTTCAAGGCCGTCAACGACGTCCACGGACACCAGGTCGGCGACGAGCTGCTGGTCGCGGTGGCGCAGCGCCTGACCGGCGTGCTGCGTCCCGGCGACAGTCTCGCCCGCCTGGCCGGGGACGAGTTCGTGATCCTCTGCGAGGACCTCGACGACGCCGTCCGACGCGGGCGACATCGCGATGCGGCTCGACGCCGCCCTGGCGCGACCGTTCGTCCTCGTCGAGGGTGCGAGGTGCACGATCGCCGCCAGCATCGGGATCGCCTTCACCGGCCGCGGCGACGAGGCGCCGGAGGAGCTCATCCACGACGCCGATCTGGCGATGTACCGGTCCAAGCGCGACCGCGGTCGAGCATCACCAGGTCATCGACCTGCGCGAGCTGCACCTCGCCGAGAACCAGGCCGAGCCTGGCTCGCGGGCTGCCGGGCGCCGACGAGCGCGGGGAGCTGCACCTCGAGTACCAGCCGATCGTCACCACCGCTCGACGGCCGGCTCACCGGCGTCGAGGCCCTTCTGCGCTGGACGCATCCGGGTCGCGGGCTGGTGCCGCCCACGGTGTTCATCCCGCTTCGCCGAGCAGATCCGGCCAGATCATCGAGCTCGGCCGATGGGTGCTCGACCGCGCCTGGTCAGACCGCCAGCGACTGGCAGCGAGCAGCGGGCGCCGAGCGATCGGCGATGTCGGTCAACGTCTCGCCGCACCAGTTCATGTCCGCCGGCTTCGCCGACACCGTCGCGACGTCCTGGACGCGGCGGAGACCGACCCCGGGCTGCTGACCCTGGAGCTCACCGAGAACGTCTTCGTCAGGACACCCGCCGCGCCCTGGTCGTGCTCGACGAGCTCAAGGCCCTCGGCGTGAAGCTCGCGCTCGACGACTTCGGGACCGGCTACTCCTCGCTCGGCTACCTCGAGACGCTTCCGATCGACACGCTCAAGATCGACCAGAGTTCATCGCCAAGCTGACCGACGACCGGCCAGCCAGGCGATCGTGACCGCGATCATCGAGCTCGCCCACAGCCTCGGGATGACGGTCGTCGCCGAGGGCGTGGAGACCGCCGAGCAGCATCACGCGCTGACGACGCTCGGTGCCGACGCCTGCCAAGGCTTCCTCTTCGCCAGGCCCATGCCCGCTCTGGCGATCGCCGCCCTGCTCCGGCCCCCCGCCGGCAGCGACGCGCCTACCGCGTAGCCGTGGCCCGCCTCCCGTACGGCGATTCGCTGAGCCATTGCGTCATCTCCTCGGCGGAGCCGGGCTTGCTGATGAGATATCCCTGGGCTGCGTCGCAGCCGTAGGCGACCAGCATGTCCATGGCGACGGCGTCCTCCACGCCCTCGGCGACCACCGTGAGGCCGAGATTGTGGGCGAGGTCGATCGTCGAGCGGACGATCGTGGCGTCCGCGTCGGCGGAGGCGAGGTTCATGACGAACGAGCGGTCGATCTTGACCTCGTGGACCGTCAGCTGCTGCAGATAGACGAGCGATGAATGACCGGTGCCGAAGTCGTCGATCGCCAGACGCTCGCCCATCACGTGCAGGAGCTCCAGCGAGCGCGCCACCTCCGCGTCGATCATCGCGTTCTCGGTGAGCTCGAGCGTCAGCGTGTCCGGCGCCCCGCCCCACCTGTCCGTGAGCCGGGCAACCGTCTCGGGGAGGTCCGTGCGGCGCGTCAGGCTGCGCGCCGAGATGTTGACCGCCATGGTGAGATCGGCGCCCGCATCCTTCCAGGCGCGCTGCTGGCACAGCGCCTCGTTGAGGACCCACGTCGTCAGCGGCTCGATCAGATCGCTGCGCTCGGCCTCGGGCATGAAGTCGCCCGGCATGAGGAGGCCCTGCGTCGGGTGCTCCCAGCGCACGAGAGCCTCGAAACCCATGACGCGCTGTCCGGCCGTGAGACTGATCTTCGGCTGGTAGTGCAGGACGAGCTCGTCGCGCGGGATGCCGGCGCGGAGGTCATTGAGGAGGGTCAGGCGGTGGGCGGTCTGCTCGGTGGGGTCGGCGGTGAAGACGGCCAGGCCGTCCCCGGACCACTTCCCCTGCTGCATCGCCAGGTCCGCTCGGTGGATGAGGTCCTCACTGGTCGTGCCATGACGCGGAAACAGGGAGATGCCGACGCTGGCGCGCGCCTCGACGGCATCGCCGGTGATGAGGAACGGGTGGTCGAACACCTGCCGCACCTTCCAGGCGATGGCGGCGGCAGCCTCGAGGTCCGTCGCGCCCGACGGGAGGATGGCGAAGGTGTCCCCGCCCAGCCGGCTGACGGTGTCGGAGTCGCGCATCGTGCCGGCCAGCCGGCCGGCGATCCCCTGAAGGAGCGCGTCGGACTTCTCGCGACCGAGGGTCTCGTTGACGGTGGCGAACTTGTCGAGGTTGACCACCAGGATGGCGCGCTGCTCTCCGGCGCGCTGGGCGAATTCGAGATCACCGATCGACCCGGTCGCGAAACAGAGTGCGATTGGCCAGGCCGGTCAGATCATCGTGAAGGGTGCGTTCTCGAGCATGGCCTGATAGGCGTTGCGGTCTGAGATGTCGCGCAGGCAGACGATGGTGAAGGTCTCAGGGCCGATCTCCGTCTGGCTGATGTCCAGATCGATCGGGAAGACCGAACCGTCCTTGCGCCGGCCGACCGTCTCGCGTGACTGCGCCGGGATGTGCTCGGCGTCGAGCAGGCTCCACGCCGATCGCGAGCCGTCCGACAGCGCGCCGCGATGGCTCTCGGCGACGATCAGGTCGAGTGGCTGGCCGATGACCTCGTCCTCGCGATAGCCGAGCAGCCGCTGCGCCGAGCGGTTGAACGACTCGATCAGGCCACCGGTCGCCTGCGGTGAGGATTCCGTCCCCCACGTTCTGCAGCACCGCCTGGAGCGGACCTCGCTCGCGCGCAGCGCTGCGTTGAGCGTGGTGATCGAGGCCAGCGAGTCCTTGAGCTCCTGCGCCTGGCGGAACAGGTCGATGAATGCGGACGCCTTGGCACGGAGCACCTCGGGCACGATCGGCGTGAAGATGAAGTCCACCGCCCCGCTGGCATACGCGCGATTCGTTTCGCCCTCGTCTCCGCCGAAAGCGGTGATGAAGATGATCGGGGTGAGCCGTGACTGCGGGCGCTGCCGGATGAGCTTGGCCGTCTCGAAGCCGTCGAGCGTCGGCATCCGGACATCCATGAGGATCATCGCGTATGTCTCGCCCAGGATGGCGCGCAGGGCCTCGCGTCCGGACTCGGCCTCGACCACCTCACAGCCGAGCGGCGTCAGCATCGCCCGGATCGCCAGCCGCTTGGCGCGTTGTCGTCGACGATCAGGATCGGCCGGGGATGCCGGCGTGCCGGCGGGCGTCTCGGTGAGGATGGCGTCGGTCATCAGGGTCACCCTGGCGCCGCGGCGGGCAGGTCTGCCGCGAGGCCAGGGACTGCTCGAGGACCCGCAGCAGCTCAGTCGCGTCCACGGGCTTGGAGATGTACGCCGACGCGCCGGCGTCGAGGCATCGCTTGCGCTCCGCCGAAGAGGCGGCCTTCGCGGTCACCGCCAGGATCGGGATGCGTCGCCCGCACGGCAACTGACGGATCGCCCGCATCGTCGCGTAGCCATCCATGATCGGCATCATGATGTCCATCAGCACGATGTCGATCTCCGGCCTGCTGACGAGGATCTCGATCGCCTCCGCGCCGCTTTCGGCCGCCACCACCGTCAGCCGCCCCCGTTCCAGCACGGTCGTCATCGCGAAGATGTTGCGGATGTCGTCGTCCACGATCAGCGCCGTCACCGCCGGACAGATCCGCCTGCGCGTCCGATGGCGGGCTCGCTGGCGTCCCCGCCCCGGAGACCGGGAGCCCGCCGGTCGCGGGGCCATTGCCCTCCGGCGCTGCGGACCCGGCCTCCGCGGCGAGGTCCTGCGGGAGGTACACGGTGAACGTACTGCCCTGCTCGAGCTGGGTCCTGAGCGCGATCTCGCCGCCGAGCAGCCGCACGAGCTCCCGGCTGATCGAGAGCCCGAGTCCCGTCCCGCCGTACCGGCGCGCGGTCGAGCCGTCCCCCTGGGCGAAGGCCTCGAAGATGCCGCGCTGCAGGTCCTCTGCGATCCCGATTCCGGTGTCCGTGACGCTGAACGCACACCGTGGACGGCCCCGCGGTGAGATCACCCCGCGCGGGGATCCAGCCGGCCGCCGGTCGCGCCACGCGGATGCTCACCTCGCCGCTCTCCGTGAACTTGAAGGCGTTGGCGAGGAGGTTCTTCAGCACCTGGCGCAGGCGCCGGGCGTCAGTGGTCATCATGCTCCGGCGCGTCCGGGTCGACCTCGATCCGGAAGGCGATGCCCTTCTTCTCGGCCACCTGGCCGAACTCGCGCTCGAGGCTGTGCTGCAGATCGGCCAGGGACAGCGGCTCCACCTCGAGGGTGACCGTGCCGGATTCCACCTTGGCGAGATCAAGGATGTCATTGAGCAACCTCAGCAGGTCCGTGCCGGAGGAATGGATGGTCGCGGCGAACTCCACCTGAGCATCGGTGAGGTTGTGCTCGTGGTTGGCCTTGAGCTCCCCTGCGAGGACCAGCAGGCTGTTGAGGGGCGTGCGCAGCTCATGGGACATGTTCGAGAAGAACTCGGACTTGTACATCGAGGAGACGGCGAGTTGCTCGGCCTTCTCCTCGACCAGGCGCTTGGCCCGCTCGACCTCGGCGTTCTTGGCCTCCACCTCGATGTTCTGCTCGGCCAGCCGGGTCGCCTGGCGCTCCAGATCCTCGTTGGAGCTGCGCAGATCCTCCTGGCGCGAGCGCAGCTCGCTCGCCTGGGATTGCGCCTGGATCAGGAGGTTTTCCGTCAGCGTAGTCGCCTCGATCGTGTTGAGCACCAGGCCGATGCTCTCCGTCAGCTGGTCGAGGAAGATCTGGTGGCCAGGGCTGAAGCGGCTGAACGAGGCGAGCTCGACCACGGCCTTGACGGACCCCTCGAAGAGGATGGGCAGGACGATGATGTTCAAGCGGGATCGACTCGCCCAGCCCCGAGGTGATGCGGACGTAGTCGGCCGGGACGTCCGTGAGCAGGATGCGCTCCTTCTCGACCGCGCATTGGCCGACGAGGCCCTCCCCCAGCCGGAACTGGGTGGCCAGATGCTTGCGCTCGCTGAACCCGTAGCCGGCCTGGTAGCGCAGAACCGGCTCATCGTCGGCGCCGTCGTCGAGGGTGTAGAAGACCCCGTGCTGAACGGACAGCAGAGGCGCGAGCTCTGAGAGGATCATCTCCGAGACGGTGCGCAGATCGCGCTGACCCTGGAGCATGCGTGCGAAGCGCCCCAGGTTGGTCTTCAGCCAGTCCTGCTCGGTGTTCTGCCGCGTCGTCTCCCGGAGGTTGCGGATCATCTCGTTGAGCTTGTCCTTGAGGATCGCGACCTCGCCGCTGGCCTCGACGCCGACCTGGCGGGTCAGGTCCCCCTCGGTCACCGCGGTCGCCACGTCGGCGATCGCGCGCACCTGGTTGGTCAGGTTGGCGGCCAGCTGGTTGACGTTGTCCGTCAGGTCCTTCCAGACGCCGTCGACCTCGGCCGAGCGGGCCTGGCCGCCGAGCTTGCCCTCGACGCCGACCTCGCGGGCGACGCGGGTCACCTCGGAGGCGAAGCCGTTGAGCTGATCAACCATCGCGTTGACGGTGTTCTTCAGCTCCAGGAACTCGCCCTTGACATTGGCGGTGATCTTCTTGCTGAGGTCGCCGTTGGCGACGGCCGTGGTCACCTCGGCGATGTCACGGACCTGTCCGGTGAGGTTGCCGGCCATCAGGTTGACGTTGTCCGTGAGGTCCTTCCACACGCCGCCCACTTCGATGGTGACGGCAGCGGCCTGGCCGAGCTTGCCCTCGGTGCCGACCTCGCGAGCGACGCGCGTCACCTCCGACACGAACCGGTTGAGCTGGTCGACCATCGCATTGATGGTGTTCTTCAACTCCAGCATCTCGCCGCGGACCTCGACGTTGATCTTCTTGGTCAGGTCCCCCCGCGCGACCGCGCCGATGACGCGCTGCATCTCGCTGGTGGGCCGCACGAGGTCGTCGATCAGGCCGTTGACCGCCTCGATCGTGCCGCCCCACCCCGCGGTCGCCCCGGGGCCGGCGACGCGCTGGGAGAGCTGGCCCTCCTTGCCCACCGCGCGGCTGACCTGTGACAGCTCGCGTTCCAGGGTCTCGTTGGCGAGGATCACGTCGTTGAGCGTGTCGGCGAGCTTGCCGGGGACGCCCGTCCAGTCCACCGGCATCCGCGCACTGAAATCGCCCTGCTGTGCCCGGGTCAGCACGCTGAGGAGCAGCGCCTCCTCCGCGCTGCCCAACGACCCGCGCTGCCGGACGATCATCGCCCGGTCACACCGGTCATATCCAGCCCATCTCAGTGGCTCGCAGCACCGCCTGAGCGCGATCCAGAACCCCGAGCTTGCTGTACACGTTGTGCAGGTGTGTTCTCACCGTGCTGGTACTCAGCCCCTGATCGTGGGCGATGGCCTTGTAGACCTTGCCCTCGGCGAGGCCGCGAAGAGCCTCGGTCTCGCGGGGCGACAGGGGCGAGGGCTCGGCGCGCCGCTGGCGGCTGCCGTCCGAGTGCGGCAGATCGAAGAGGATCTCCCTCAGGGCGGCAGCCGAGACCCCGCAGGCCTCCGCCAGCGCCAGCAGCTTGTCGCGGTCGATGACGTCACCCTGAGCGTGGTGAGTGGCCATATCCGCCAGGCGGACGTGCATGGCGATCTCGTCCGGGTCAGTGGAGCTGTGGTGTCCGGCGACCGCGTCGGCGAGCTGGCGGGGGAGCCCCCAGCGGCGGATCAGGAGACCACCGAGGCTCGCGTGGTCGACCCCCCACGCCTGGCGTTCCCGGCGGGCGCGGGCCTCGGGTGACTCACCCCGATCGCTGGACCGGCTGTATTCGGGCCGCGCCCGGGTGAGGACCAGCTTGCCGACGTCGTGCAGCAGGGCCGCGACGAGGAGATCGTCACGCTCGTTGACCTGCAGCTCTCGGGCGATCCGTTCGGCGGCGCGGGCCACCGCCTGGGCGTGGACCAGGGACCGGTGCAGCAGTGCTTCCAACTCAGAGGTCCGCCACGGAAAGGCGGCGCGGGGCACGGTGGCGACGATGTCGGTCACACCATGGCGGCCCAGGGCGACCACGGCGTCGGCGACGTTGGTGATCGGGCGTCCGCCGCGCTTGGGCTGAGCGCGGCGCAGGACGGCCACCGTCAGTCCCATGTCACTTTCGACGGCCTTGACCAGTTCCCCGGTGCTGGTGGTCTCAGAGACGGCGACGGCGAGCACTCGCTCGGCGGCGGGTGCCAGCGCCGGAACGACATCGAACTCGGCGACGGCGTCCTTGAACGTGATCTGCGCATCGCCGGGGTCTTTGACCTGTCCGCCGGAGCGCGCGGCGGCCTTCTTTGCCTTGGGGAGGGCGGAGGACGCCGCGGGCGCCGAGGCCGGTCCCTGCGCGCGGGCGAGCACCGTCATCAGTGCCTGCACGGTGGCGGGATCGAACTGAGTGCCGCTCTCCTGGCAGATGAGGACGAGCGCCGCTTCGGAACCCAGTCCGCGGCGGTGCGGACGGTCGCTGGCGGTGGCCGCGAAGGCATCGCAGGTGGCGATGATCCGGCTGAGCAGCGGGATGTCCTCGCCAGCGCGTCCGTCGGGATAGCCGTTGCCGTCCCAGCGCTCATGGTGGGCGCGCACGATCCCGGCGACGGGGGCCAGGACGCTCATCGTCTCAAGCAGCTCCGCCCCAGTGGCGGGATGCCCGCTGACGAGCTGCCACTGGGCGGGCGACAACCGCGCGGTTGTCTCCAGCACGCTGTCGGGGAGGGCGATCATCCCGATGTCGCGGACGCTCACCGCGCTGTCCAGGAGCACCAGCGCGTCGGCGGCCAGTCCCAGTTCCGTCCCCGCGCGGCCCGCCAGCTGGCGGACGAGCGGCGTCGAGGCGTGGATGCCCGGCGCTCTGACTCTCAGGGCTCCCTCGAGGGCGGCCGCGGCCCATTGCGCGGAATCCATCGGACGCACGACCCGCGGTGTCAGCTCGCTCGCGCCCGTGCGCGGCTCTGCCGGTGCGAGTGCAAGGCCCGACGGCGCAGTCGCCTCAGGGTCAGTCGCCGGGACCGGGAGCGGTTGGGAGGCCACGGCCTTCAGCTCCGTGTCCGGTCGGATGAGGGTGTGCCGGTCACAGTGCCCTGCCCCGGAGCAGCGGCCGCGGGCGTGCTGATGAGCGCCGGGTCGTCACGCTCGTACGCCCAGGCGGCGCGCGCGACTCCGGCGGGCAGAACTCGGTATCCGCCTGCCGGGGAAACCGCTGTCAGCGGCACACGGTACGAGTCCGGCTTGCACGCTGGACGCATGCGTCAGCCCTCGATTCCATCGCCGCGGCCGAGACGATGTGATGGGTTGTCGGCAGCGGGCGACGACCGATTGCGCTCGCTCGAGAACTTCCTCAAGAGCCCAGTCGGCATCTCGCGGGCAAAGCATCGATTAATCGCTCAGAGCCCCCCGCCCTCCGATGCGCTGATAGCCGGCTCTCGGTCGTCATGGGCGGCCGGTCTGTCGTGGCCGCGATCTGCCTGCCGGCGGTAGGCGATCGTGCGATTGCGCCCATCGCGCTTGGCTTGGTATAGAGCGGCGTCGGCGTTCTCGAGCATCGTGGTGATATCGACGCCGGGCCCATCGACGAAGAATCCGGCGCTGACCTCCACCGTCGGGAGACCGACCGGGCCGCGATCGGCCAGCGCCTGGCGGACCCGGCGGGTGAAGGCGTCCACGCCGGCGCTGTCAACGCCCGGGAGGAGCACGACGAACTCCTCGCCGCCGACGCGGGCGACCACGTCGATGTCCCGGGATTCACTGACGAGGACCTCGGCCAGCCGGCGCAGGACCCGGTCACCGATCCGGTGCCCCCACGTGTCGTTGACGCGCTTGAAGTGATCGACGTCGAACGCCGCGATGGCGAGCGGATGGTCGTCTCGCCGAGCGCGGACGACTTCGACCCCGACTCGGTCCCCGAAGCCGCGCCGGTTGAGCAGTCCGGTCAGGTCGTCAGTCGTGGCCTGCTGAGCCAGCTGGCCGACGAGCGTCCGGTTGCGGCGCTCCAGGACGAGGATCACCAGCGAGACCGCCGAGACTGAGGCCATCACGTCGACCCACCGCCCGGCGTACGCGCTCCCCGACGGGAGACACAGCAGCGCGGCGGCCTGGGCGACGGCCACACAGGCCACGATCACCGCGGCTCCGCGGCGGCCGAAGAACAGGGTGGTCCAGAGGACCGGCAGCGCGTATAGACCGGCGCCGTCGTTGGCTCCCGGCGTCGTCGCCACGGCCCACGCCACGAGGCCGACTCCGAGGGGGCCGGCCAGGCCCAGACACCGGCGAGGCAGCCGCGGCCCGACCGTCACCAGCAGCGAGAGCGTGATCAGGGCGGCGATGACGGGGACCAGTGCGACGGGACGGTGGTTGGGAAGCAACCCTCCGATCAGGCCGTCGAGCCCCGCCGCCCCATACATGCCGGCCGCCGTATAGGCCATGGTCGACGGGCTCATCTGGTCGCTGCGCAGGGCGGACATGCTTCCCTATCGCCACGAGCGGGGGCCGGCGATAACTTCGCGGCTAAACCTGGCTGATGGATGGCACGGCGCCGCTCACCGCCAGCGGCCACGAGGAGCATCCAGCCCAGCACGGCGACGAGGCTGACCGCCTCGATCGAGGGTGGCCTCTGGGTCCGGCGGCGGGCCTCCGGGCGTGCCCTCGCCGCCCAGCGCGCGCAGTCCCTGGCGCATTCTCGCCTTGATGCTGGTGGCAGGAAGCTTGAGACGCTCGGCGATGTCGATGTGGCTGAGGCCGCCGAAATAGGCGAGCGTGATCACCTCGCGTTGCAACGGCGCCAGTTCTGTCAGCGCCCCGTGCGGCACCTCGGCGAGGGTCCGCCCCGGCCCACTGCGGCGGACCTGCTCCAGGCTGCACCGGCGGACCAGTCCCAGCAACCACGCTCGCGGGGTGCCACGGGCCGGGTCGTAGCGCCTCCTCAGCCGCCACGCAGCGCAAAACGCATCGGACATGACGCGTTCGGCTTGCGCCGGATCCCCGCAGATGAGCCGCGCCAACCCGAAAGCCGCGTCGCAATGGCGGTCGTAGAACGCGCCGAACGCGTCAGGGTCATCGTCCTGCATGAGCCGCACGAGCGCCTCGTCCGTGAGCTGCCGGGCCTGCCGTGCCGGCGTGCGCCGGATGCTCACGATCCCGCCCAGCGTCACCGTGCGTCGCGGGGAAGGAACCGAACGAGCCGGGGCTGGAGGGGGAAGGAGCCCCGGCTCGCTGGAGACGCGGTCCGTCCGCGCCCTCGCGGGCGTGCGGAAGGTCTTGTGCCTCTCCGTCGGTTCAACTGCTCCCGCTGTCGCGGGATCTCGCCACCCACCCCACGAAGGGGCAAGTCGGGGGTGGCGGCAAGCGTCACAACCGTCGTCAGCGACGCGCGTCGAGATGTCCGTCCCCGGCCGTGATCAGCCAGAGCAGGCCGTAGGCCGCTAGCTGCACCGTTCTGCCTGGGAGGAAACTGCGGTCTGCGCATCGCCACTCCTGGTCGTCGAAAACCCAGAAGTCACGTCTTGCTGCTCGCACAGACCCCGGCGAACCTCAGGAACAATGCCCTCACCAATCAGCTTACGCCGCGCGTGACCACCGCGCAAGTGAGCCGCGGTCAGCCGGCGGCGGGCAGCTCGTGATCGTCCACAAGATCCGTGGGCGCGAGGATGAACACCTCGCACATCATGTCCGGATCCTGCTGGTTGCCGCTCATGAACCCGATCACGCGCTGGCCGGTCGCGTCCTGGATCACGGCCTCGAATCGCGCTCGCATGACGTCCTGGAATTCCATCCGCTGGTGGATGACGGCGGCACCACGGCCGCTTTCCAGCAGCGTCTGCTCCACCCGGGAGAACCCGCCGCGCAGGACGCAGACCACGAGGTCGTCCTCGAAGTAGGACTTCACGCGGCTCGGTCCGCGCCCGTAGAACTCCTTGAGGAGCGCCACGAGCCCGTCGCTGATCGCTGTCAGCACGTCGCCGTGGCTCTGTGCCCTGGTGGTGGCATGAGGTGGGGTCACGGTGTTCGACGATGCTATCCGCGCACCCCGGCTTTGGTCGAGGTTGGTTTCGATGGGTTTTCGGGGCTATGGTGTGGCTGAGCTCGCCGGGTTCTCGCCCTTCTGCCTTGCGCGCGAACCCATCCGGAGGACGAGAGAGAAGACCGCGTGGCGTCTGCGGGCCCCGTCCTCACCGGCGACGAGCTGCTCGCCGGCGTGACCGCAGCCATGGTCGCCATGCATCAGCGCTATCACCACCGCAAGCCGGTGACCGCCAAGACGTTGATGCTGGGTGGCGATGTGCTGGCCTGTGTCCTCGGTGGGGTGTACACCGACGTCGAGAAGACCCTGATCGAGATCCAGCACACGACGATGGTCCAGGAGACCCGCAACGCCTTCCAGGACGCGATGCAGGACAGGTTCATCGCCACCATCGAGCGCCTGTCGGGCCGGCATGTCCTGGCCTTCTTCTCAAGCCACCATGTCGGACCCGATATCGAGGTCGAGATCTTCATCCTGACCTCGTACGACACCACCGAACCGGATGTCTCGCTGTGAGGTGAGCGACTCCCCCCACGGCATGCCCCGGGGACGATCTCAGGTCAGGCGAGCGCAGACCCAGTCAGCGATCGTCGGTGCGGTCGGCCCCTCGCCCATGTGGCCTCCGTCGAACACGCGGGCGGACTTCGGGTCACCGTGGTCAAGGCTCAGGTACAGATCGCCGATCGAGTTCTGCTGGTCGTCGCGGCCGTTGACGAGCAACAGGGGGGCTGAGGGGGTGTCGAGCAGGCCCTGGTCAAGCAGCGACAGCTCCGGACAGCGGGCGACATAGTCCTCGAAGGTCTCACCGCCGAAGATCCGCGCCCGGGCGGCCATCAGGTCCATGAGGTAGGAGGAGGCGTTGCGCGATCGCTCCTGCCACGCGCGGGTGAAGGTGATGTGGACCCCACCGCCCCAGTTGACCGCGCCCGCCACCCGCTCACGGTGCGTGTAGGCGAGCTTCATCGCCCAGTAGCCCCCGAAGGAGGCGCCGATCACGCCGCACCGCGCCGCGCCGAGGTCCTCGCGAGCGGCGAGGTACTCGAACACCGGGGTGTACTGGCGTTCGGCGTCGGCCGAGGCGAGCACCGGGGACTCCCCGGTTCCGGGCATGTCGACCAGCACCACGGCGAGGCCCCGGGAGCGGATGAACGAGCCCAGGCGGGCGTGCGTCTCCTCCTTCCAGGTGTCGATCCCGCCCCACACCAGGACGACCGCCGGACGCTCCACGTCCGGGGGCCGGGTGAGGTAGAAGCGCACCCGCGTGCCCTCGTCCTCGCGACCGCTGAAGGGGACCTCGACAACCTCCAGGGGCGGCGACTCGAGCGCCGTGGCCTCGATGAAGTACTGGCGCGCGCGATCGTAGAGCTCGGCCTTGAGCGGGTGGTTGGGGACCGGATAGCGACCCAGGAACGCCGCGTGATAGGCCTGGAGCCACAGCTCGTGGCGGGCCGGGCGATCCATTGTCTGGCGCGCCTGCCGCGCGAAGTCCTCCGCCAGGGTGCCCCAGGTCTCCGTCCACGGCTCCGGCCCCAGGCCGGTCAGCCCGGCGATCGCCCTGCGGGCGGCGTCCGCGTCCAGTCCGTCGACGGGGTGCACGCCACGCTCCACGCGGTCCAGCAGCCACGCTCGGCCGGCGTGCAGCGCGTCGGGATCGGACATCGCCGGCTCAGACCATGTAGCCGGTCTGTTCGCCGAGCTCCTCGGCGCTGGGCGGCGGTTGCTCGACCGGCGGGAAGGACTCCGAGAAGGAGTCCGGGAGCGGTCGGTTGAGGTAGAAGTCAAGCGAGCCCTGCTGCGGGTCGAACTGGACCGGCTCCCAATCGGGCTCGTAGTTGCGATAGCCGCCGGCGTTGATCTCGACGCGCATCCCGCTCGGATCGCGCACGTAGAGATAGTCCTGATCGCCCATGCCGTGGCGCCCGGGGCCGTACTCGATGGCGATGCCCTGGTTGAGGAACACGTCGGCGGCGCGGATGAGCTCCTCACGTGAGTCGACGAAGTAGGCGAAGTGGTTGACCCGGCCCCGCAGCCCGGCGAAGTCGCGGACGATGCCGAGATCGTGCGCGCGCTCGCACGTCGTCGTCATCGCGAAGATGACGACCTCGGGGTGACCCGGAACGGCCGTGTATTCCATGAACCGGTGACCGAGGGTCTCGCGGTACCACTGCGCCTCCGTCCAGGGGTCCGGCGCGGTGATCGTCAGGTGGTCGAGGCAGCGGGCAGCGACCCCGCGGGGCAGGTAGCGCTGCGGCCGGTTGGGGAAGGGCGAGGCCTTCTCGGCCGGCGGCACGTAGCGCTCGACGTCCCAGAAGATCTCGTTGAGGTGACCGCTGGGCGCGCGGTAGCGAAAGGCGCGGCCGTGCCCGACGGGAGCCTCGTCCCAGCCCTCGCCGGCGCCCGCCTCGGTCAGCCGCTGCACCGCCGCCTCCAGCTGCTCGGGGCCGTCGGCCCGCCACCCGATATGCCCGAGCGAGACCACGGGCCCCTCGGTGAGCTTGAGCGTGTGGTGGAAGCGGTCGCCCCACGCCCGCAGATACACGGACTGGCCGTCCCGGCTGGTCTCCTCCAGTCCGACGATCTGCGTCCAGAAGTCCACGGACTCCTGGGGAGCGGGGGTGGTCAGCTCCACGTGGGCCAGCTGGGACAGCAGACGCATCGTCATCTCTCCTCCTCGGGCGGCGTGACGCCCAGGCATTTCAGAACCAGCGTTCGTGTTCTGATATTAGGGTGAGGGGTTTCCCGGGTCAAGCGGGCCGCTTGGCCTACCGGCGGCAGTGGCGCCGCGGCGGTCGTGGCGGGCCTTCCACTGCGCCATGCGGACGAACAGCTCGGGCACGGGCGTCGGCGCCCGCGACGGGTCAAGCTCGCGATAGACCATGTCGACGTTGACCGCGATCCGCTCCCGGTCGCCCCAGTCGGCATAGGGACCGAGGTCGATGTCGTCGGCGGCCTGCACGGCGTCGAGGCCGGCCTCGAAGCGCAGCCGCGCTTCGCGCTGCACGAACCGCAGGTACTCCTGCAGGTCGCGGACGATCTGCGGGTCGGCCAGGGGACCGTGGCCGGGCACGATCACCCGCGGCTCAAGGGCGAGGATGCGGTCAGCGGCCGCCAGCCAGCTCGAGACCGGGCCGGCCCACATCACCGGTGTGCTGCGGGCGAACAGGATGTCGCCGGTGAACACCGCGCCGGCGTCGGGCACGTAGGCGATCGCGTCGCCCTGCGTGTGCGCCGGCCCGACCTCGACCAGGCGGACCTCCCGATCCCCGACGCGCACTACCGTCTCCCCGGCGAACGTCTCCGTCGGCGGGCGCACTTCGATTCCCTCCCAGTCGAAGGGGCCGAAGGCGTCGCGGACCCAGGCGGCGAACTCGGGACCGAGGTCCGTCTCCTTGAACAGCGTCTGGGCCGCGGCCGGCGGAACCGCCCGGATCTCCTCGGCGGCGATCGTCGTCGCGTAGATGGGGAGGGCATCGGGCAGGAGCTGATTGCCGTAGCAGTGGTCGCCGTTGCCATGGGTGTTGAAGGCGGCCGCCAGGGGGCTGCGCTCGAGCAGCGGCCGCATCGACTCGAGCATCTGCCCGGTCAGCGCGAGGTCGAACAGCGTGTCGACGAGCAGCGAGGCCCCGTCGGCGACGATCAGCCCGGCGTTGCTCCAGCCCCACCCCCCGTCGGGCTGCAGGTAGGCGTGCAGCCCGTCGCCGAGCTCATGGAGCCCGCGCGCGTAGGGCACGGCGGCGCTCACTGGGGGCTCTCCGGCCGCCGCGGCGCGGCCCGTGGCAGCGGTGGGGCAGCCTCGCCTGAGACCACTGAGTTGGTGAGGCTGCCGATCCCCTCGACGTGCAAGGCGACGGTGTCGCCGGGCCCCAGGGGCGGTCGGGCGTCCGGCCCCTCGCGTCCCCACAGCTCCAGCAGGCAGCCGCCGCCGCAGGTGCCGGAGCCGAGCACGTCCCCGGTGCGCACCCACGTCCCGCGCGAGGCGTAGGCCACGAGCTCCTCGAAGGACCAGGCCATGTTGGCCAGCGAGTCGGACCCGAGGAGCTCGCCGTTGATCTCCGCCCGCAGGTGGAGATCGAGCCGGTCGTCCCGCCGATGGCTCTCCAGCTCGTCGGCGGTGACGATCCACGGACCCAGGGTGTTGGCGAAGTCCTTGCCCTTGCACGGCCCCAGCCCGAGCCGCATCTCGGCGAGCTGAAGGTCCCGGGCCGACCAGTCATTGAAGATCGTGTAGCCCGCGATGTGCTCCCGCGCCTGAGCCGGAGAGAGGTTGCTCCCTTGCAGGCCGATGATCGCGGCCACCTCGAGCTCGAGGTCTAACCGCTCGCATCCCGGCGGCACCGCGATCTCGTCGCCCGGGCCGGTGAGGGCGTGCGGATTGGTGAAGTAGCAGAACGGCGACTCGTACCACACCTCCGGGATGGTGGCCTCCGAGTTCGCGTTGCGGACGACGCCTTCGATGTGCTGCTCGAAGACGGAGAAGTCGCGGATCGTGGGCGGGCGCAGCGGCGCCAGCAGAGCTACCTCGCTCAGCGGCCGCTCGGCGGCGACCCGAGCGCAGAGGATCCGCGCGCTCGATGTCGTCGGCCAGCAGGAGCGTCGGCACCCCCACCTCGGGGTCGAGGATGCGGACCGTCTCGCCCTCGACGACGGCGGTGCGGCTCTGCGTTCCCTGGGCAACGCGGGCGATCTTCATCTGTCCCCTCTCAGAGCGGCGACGCCGCGGTCATGGCGACGAGACCGTGCGTGGCGGCGAGATCAATGTCGAGAGTATGGTCCTGCTCCCAGCGGCCGATCGCCTCCGAGCCCTCGAGGATCGTCCGGCAGCGCTCATAGCGCCGGTCGGTGTAGGCCTGCAGGGCGGTGGCGATCCCGGCGTCGCGGGCAAGCTCCTCGGCGAGCACGATCCCATCCTCCACTGCCTGGGCCGCTCCCTGTCCGGTATGCGGCGTCATGCCGTGGGCGGCGTCGCCGACGAGCACGACCCGCTCTCGGAACCACGGGGCGGGGACGAGGATGTTCTCGATCGGACGCACGACGACGGCCTCGTCGTCGACCACGAGCTCGCGCATGTCGGCCACCGGACCGGCGAAGGGGGCCAGCCGCTCGCGCAGCAGGGCGGCGGCGCCCACGCGCTCCATCTCCGCGCGCCAGTCGGCGACCGGGGTCTCGATGAGGAGCATGTACATCAGATCCTCGCCCAGCGGGACGAAGCCGGCGCTGCCCGTCGGCCCCAGGTACAGGTGCAGCTCGTCCAGTCCCTCGAGCCGCGGGAGATTGACGCGCCAGCACACCTGGCCGGTGTACCGGGGACGCAGGCCGTCATCGAAGACATCTCTGCGCACCTGGGAGTAGAGGCCGTCGGCACCGACGAGCAGGTCATAGTGACCGGTCGAGTCGTCGGAGAGGGTGACGTCGACGCCCTCGTCATGCTGACGGATCTCCCGCACGGTGACTCCCAGACGCGACGACGGCACCGGACTCCCGGGTGGCGGTGGTGAGGATCTCGTGCAGCCGGGGGCGGGGCAGCCCGTTGGCGGGCGGCAGGCCCTGCACGAGCGGCGGGAAGGGGGCATGGGCGACCTCGGTGGCCCCATCGGCCAGGAAGGTGCGCGAGCCGACCATCGGATGGCCCGCCGCCACGCACGCCTCCGCGAGACCAAGCTCCCGCAGCGCCCGCAGCGCGTTCCCCGGCTGGATGATGCCGACGCCGTACACGGACCACTCGGGGTTGCGCTCGACGACGTCGACCTCGAACCCGCGCCGGCGGAGTGCCAGCGTGGTGCTCAGCCCTCCGATGCCGCCGCCGACGACGAGAACCTTCATCTCCCCATCCCTCCCCTGTCCGCGGCCGCCTACGCCGCGGGTCAGTTGCGATTCAGAATCTTGCTTCGGTTACGCTAGAGCGCGGCGACGGCGCTGTCAACGACTCACAGCAGGTAGGCGGCGGTGGCCCGGGCCAGCTCGCGGACGAGCCGGCGGTCGCTGAGCGGCCGGCCCGACTCGAACCTCGGCCCGTGGGTGATCCGCCGCGCCACCGTGCAGTACACCATCCTCCAGGCCACATCGACGGCGAGCTCAGGATCGGGATGGGACATGTGCTCGCGGTGGGCGAGCAACGCCCTGGAGAACACCTTGGCGTTGGCCCGCGAGATGTCGGCGCCGCGCTCCAGGATCTTCGCGTTGATGGGCGCCTGGCGCATGAACACCCGCAGGACGTCGCCGTTGGCGAGCATCGTCTCCGCCGCCGAGGTGACGAGCGTCTCGACACGCTCCCGCGGGTCGCAAGCCCTCGATCGCCTGCGCCTCGGCGAGCCGGGCGTGCTCCTCCTCGTCGATCGAGGCCATGGCCCGTTCGTAGATCGCCATGATGAGCGCCTCGCGGCTCGGGACGCGCGAGTACATGGCGCCGATGGAGACGTCGGCCCGCCGGCTGAGCTCCTGGAGAGTGAACCCGTCAAAGCCCTTTTCCTGCAGGAGCTCGAGCCCGGCCTGCAGCAGACGCTCCAGAGACTCGCGACTGCGCCGCTGAAGCGGGGGGCGGATCAGCGGCTCCGAGGTTGCCATGCGCGAAGTATGCCCTCAGGCAGGGTCAGAGCCCGCGCTCCAGTTCACGGCGCGACCTGCCGATGAAGGTCGGGCAACCGCCCGGCGGCTGGACCACATGCGCCCGATCCTCGGTCCCGCCGCCACCGCCCGGCCCCTCACCCAACATGGGAGTCCGCCATTCCGTCTGCTCCGCACATCCTCCCCACCCAGATCTCCGACGGTGCCGCTCCCGGTCTGAAATATCGCCTCGAGGGCGAGCTCGTGCCCGTGCTCCACATGGAGCTCGACGGTCAGACGACCGTGTACTTCGAGCATCACGTGCTGCTGTGGAAGTACCCCAACCTCGAGATCGGCCTGCACCCGCTCAAGAAGGGCCTCAAGCGCCGGGTGTTCGGCGGGATGCCGCTGCTGCTGCTCGAGATCCAGTCCGCCGGCGAGGTCGCCTTCAGTCGTGACTCACCCGGGCACGTCGCCGCGATCCACCTGCCCGCCGGCCAGGGCATCATCGTCCGCGAGCATCAGTTCCTGGCCGCCACCGGCGGCGTGCAGTACGACTACAGCCGGATCAAGGGGTTCGCCAACATCCTCAACGGCGGCGGCTTCTTCGTCGACGAGTTCTTCGCCGGCGACCACGAGGGCGTCGTCTGGATCCACGGGTACGGCAACGTGTTCGAGAAGACGCTCGACGCCGGGGAGTCGATCGACATCGAGCCCGGCGGCTGGGTGTACCGCGACCACTCGGTGCAGATGAGCCAGCAGGTGGTCGGCTTCAAGAGCGGCATGTTCGGCGGCGGCGGCGGGAACCTCGTCTTCAACCGCTTCACCGGCCCGGGCCGCGTCGGGATGCAGAGCGCCTACTACGTGCCACCCAGCACCGAGGCCTCGAGCTCGGGCAACGGAAACGGCAAGGGCATGCTCGGCACCATCGGCAGCATGCTGGACAACTAGTAGGCGACGCCGTCGTGAGCACCGCCAGCCGGCTGCGCCGCCAGCGCGCCCAGGAGCAGATGCGCGCGGCTGAGACGGCCCACCCTTCGGGGACGCCGCACCTCAGCCGCTCGCCGAGCACCCGAGCGCGCCTGCGCTACGCCTTTGACAGCTCGATGTCGCGCGGGCCGAGCGTGCTCATCTGGTACCTGGGCGCAGCCGTGCTGGTGATCGTGCTCCTGTTCGCCGCGGTCATCCTGATCTTCGGGGCAGGACCCACGCACAACCCGATCACGGCGATCTACAACGTCCTGCTGCACACGATCGACACCGGGACGCAGGCCAACGACACCGGCACGACCTACGAGGCCCTGGACCTCACCGTGACCGTGCTGGGCATCTTCATCTTCAGCGCGTTCATCGGCGTGCTGGCCAACAGCATCGACAGCCGCCTGCAGGACCTGCGCAAGGGGCGCTCCGTGGTGCTCGAACACGACCACACGCTGATCCTCGGCTGGTCTGACAGCATCTTCACCGATCATCTCGGAGCTGGCGATCGCCAACGAGAGCCGTCACAAGCCGAGCATCGTCGTGCTCGCCGACCACGACAAGGTGGAGATGGAGGACGCCATCCGCAGCCGCGTGCCCGACCTGCGCGGCACCAAGGTCGTCTGCCGCACGGGCGATCCGATGGTCGGCGACCTCGGGCTGGTCAATCACGCCAGCGCGCGCTCCGTGATCGTGCTCGCCCCCGAGAGCGAGCAGCCCGACGCCATGGTGATCAAGACGATCCTCTCGCTCACCCGCGGACCTCACCGTCGCCAGGCGCCCTACCACATCGTGGCCGAGATCTCCGACACCCGGAACCTGGAGGCGGCCCGGCTCGCCGGGGGCAGCGAGACGGTGGTCCTCGACAAGGGCCTGAGCGTCAGCCGCCTGATCGTGCAGACCTCCCGCCAGTCCGGCGTGGCCTTCGTCTACCAGGACCTGCTCGACTTCGACGGCGACGAGATCTACATGCGCGCCGACGAGCGCATGGTCGGGCGCACCTACGGCGAGGCGCTCTTCGCCTATGAGAGCTGCTCCGTGATCGGCGTCCGTCACGGGGGCGGCGGGAGCACCCTGAACCCGGCGATGGACACGGTGATCGAACCGGGCGATCAGCTGATCACGATCGCGGAGGACGACTCCGTCCTCGAGGTGGCCGAGCCGCTGCGGGCCGTGGTCGACGCGAGCACCATCACCTTCGGGGCCCTGAACCCCGGACAGCCCGAGGTGACCGTCGTCCTCGGCTACAACCCCCGCACCGCTGCGGTGATCTCCGAGCTTGACGACTATGCCGAGCCCGGCTCGACCGTCACCGTGGTGGCGACGAGCCCCCCGGAGGAGGCGGAGTTCCTGACCGCCGTCGGGCCGCTTGAGAACCTGACGGTCTCCCTCGGCCGCGCCGACACCGACGATCGTGCGGTACTCGACCGCCTCGCGCTTCCCGACGCCGACCGCGTCGTGGTGATGTGCGACTCCGATCAGCTCTCCCGCCAGCACGCCGACGCCCGTGTCCTGGTGACGCTGCTGCATCTGCGCGACATCGCCGACCGGACCGGTGCGGACTTCACGATCGTCTCGGAGATCCTCGAGGAGGCCGACCGCGAGCTGACCCGGGTCGCCAACGTCGACGACATCATCCTCTCCGAGCAGGTCACCAGCTATCTGCTGGCGCAGATCTCCGAAAACCGCGATCTCCACGAGGTGTTCGACGAGCTGTTTCAGTCCGAGGGCTCGGAGATCTACATGCGGCCCGTGGAGGCCTACGTCGACAGCTCCGGCGGCGTCTCGTTCGCCACGCTCGTGGAGGCCGCCCGCCGGCGCGGGGAGACGGCGTTCGGCTACCGGATCGCGGCCCTCGCCGGCAACGCCGAGGAGTCCTACGGAGTCCACGTCAACCCCGCCAAGTCACGGCAGTTCGAGCCGCAGCCGGCCGACCGCTTGATCGTCCTCGCCGAGGACTGACCAAGCCGGCGGGCTTGTGTCTCTGTCACGTCGGGTCTAGGTTCTGGGTGGTGGCCGGTGAAACCGACACCGGCGAGATGACAGGAAGGAGCGTGTCATGCCCGACACGGTGGATTTCAACGATGTCTCGACGGCCGGCCTGGAGTCTTCCCCGGTCGCACCCGCCCTCGCCGGACTGCGGGCGCACGAGGCCCGTTACTTCAAGAACAAGTACGACCACGTCTTCACCGTCGAGCCCGCCAGCGTCGCCACCGAGGCCGTCGACTGGGTGCACCGGATCCTCAAGGAGGAGCGCGACATCGTCATCGCCTCCCCTGCGCTCCAGGCGACGGCCTTCCAGGTGCAGAACATCCGCATCGCCTACGTCTTCTACGAGAGCGGCCTGTCCATCAACGTGATGTATGACCTCGACGACCCCGGCAAACGGGCGGTTGGCTTCAAGCTCTCCGAAGGGATGGACGTCCCCGACGAGCTCGCCTCGCGGTTCAAGTTCGCCCGGCAGAAGTCAAAGCTGGCCGGGACGATTCGCGGCTCCTACTTCGCCTTCAAGAACGATTACTGAGCCGGTTTGTCCGGGCCATGCAGTCCTAGCGCCGGACGGCGCGCGCAGTAGGCCCACCGGCACCGAGCGCCGTCAGCGCCCGGTGCCGGGGAGCTCACCGTGATCTAGAGAGACCGCCGCTCAGGCGTCGTCGGGGCCCGTGTCGAGGTAGTCGGGCGTGCTGCACGTCTCGGCGTACTGACCGTCCGGGTACGTGACCTCGATCCCGTAGCCCTGGAAGTTGGTCGCGGTGAATCCCGCATCGCTCAGGAACCCGTCGGGTGTCGTGGCGCCGCTCTGGTAGCAGGAGAGCGGGTGCGCGACCGCCGTGTCGGGAGCTGTCGTCCCGGCCGGGATCGTGCCCACGCACACCGTCGTCACCGAGAAGAACTGCTGGAACGCCGGGTTGATGTCCGTCGGGTACTCGTAGAACTCCGCCGCCTCGGCGGTGTCCGTCCCGTGCACCTTGACAAGCGTGTTTCCGTCGCTGCCGACGCCGACTGGTGCCTCGCAGGTGAAGCCCTGGCCGATCGGCGAGAAATGGAGCGGCGTCGGCTCCTCGCCGTTCGCCAGCGCCGGGTTGCTGCAGAAGCCCGCGTACTCGCCGTCAGCGAACGTCGCGTACTCGCCGTAGCTCGTCTGGAAGTTGTCGACGCTCTCGTACGTCGTGCAGTCGATCTCCGTGCTCGTCGTGCTCACGTTCGTCGTGTCCTGGCCCGAGCAGGTCAGGACATCGGCGTTCCAGCCTCCGACCGCCTGCGCGTCGGCATCGTTGCCGGAGCTGAACGTGTTGGTGAAGAAACTGTCGTCGCTGGAGGTCTCGCTCGGCAGCGTCCCCGTGCCGTCGTAGGGAAGCGAACACGGGACCGGGTTGCTGTCGCCGTCCAGGATCGGAGCCTGTTCGTTCTGCACGGGATACTGGGCCGGGGTGTCCGTGGTGAAGGCGCCATCGCGCCTCAGCCAGCTGGCGGTCACCGCCGCTGCTCTCTGAGACGACTTCGGCTTCGGCTTGGACTTCCGCTTCGGTTTGGACTTCAGCGTGAACTTGACGTGATGACGCTTGTCCCACGCCTTCATGTAGGCGATGGCGGCTTTCCAGCTGCGCTTGTTCGAATGCACCCGCACGACCTTGCCGGCGCGCTTGATGACGATCCGGGTGACCACCGGGGCCTTCGCCGGGGTCTTCTTGGCCTGAGCGGCCACCGGCAGCGCCGCCGCGACGAGAAGCGTCGCCAGCGCGCTGAGCATGTATCGACGAAACATCATGTGAGATCTGCCTTTGGGTTGAGCTGACGGAGGATGGCGACTGGCCGGCGCGGCCTCAGGACCCGCCGCCCGTCGCGGTGCCCCACGCGTCGGACCCGACGCTCGAAGCGCCGCCGAGCGTCAGCCCCCGCAGCGACCCCAGATCCTCGATCACCGGACGCTCGTAGCCCGGCTGCTCCCCTTCCGGCGGCGAGCCCTCACGCTCGTCGGTTCCTGTCCGTACCATCGCCGCTCCAATCCGTGTTCGGCCTCGGTCGCGTGCCCGTGCACGACTGCCCCGTGGCGCAGCTGTTGATGACCATCACCCCTCTCACGCTCCACGCCCGGTCCGTCCATGGATCACCACAAACCCTACCGATCCATAATCAAGCGCGTCAAGTGCGTGACCGCTTCCAGCGCGCCAGGAGCTACGACGTCGCGGAGCGCCGGCCGATCCGCTCAGCCAGGGAGACGATGATCCCTTCGGGCCCGCGCACGTAGGCCATGCGCCAGATGCTCTCGTACTGACCTATGTCCCCGACCAGTCCGTAGCCGTTCGCAGCCAGCCCGTCGATCGTGGCCTGCAGGTCGTCGACTTCGAAGGACACGTTGCGCAGCCCCAGCTCGTTGGCCATCGCGGTGGGCGAGCCGGGCTCATGTTCGGGCCAGAGGAAGCTCGACAGCTCCAGGCCGGGACCTCCGCCGGGCGGGCGCAGCATGACGATCTGACTGCGGGAGCCAGGGATGCCGATGACGGTGTCCACGAACTCGCCCTCCATGAACATCCGCCCCTCGACCTCGAGACCCAGCCCGACGAAGAACGCCGTCGCCGCGTCCAGGTCGGCGACGGTGATCCCGACATGATCAAAACGTCGTATGGGCGACATGGGGTACATCCTCCGATCTCGTGGGGTCGTGGGCCGCGCCAGCCGAGGCTCTCACAAGCTTCGCGCGAAGCGACGCAGGGCCTGCGCGACGGCGCTGCGCCCAGCGACGGGGACAGCCGACGGAACGGCAGCTGCCAGCTCCGAGCCCGCGATCGCGTACCGGTGTCCCGCCGCTGCGAGCAGGGACACATCGTTGACGCCGTCGCCGATGGCGCCGACCACGTCCGGATCAACCCCGAGCGAAGCGGCCAGATCCCGAACGGCAAGCGCCTTTCCACCGGCGGCGACGATGTGGACAAGGATGCCGGTGGCCCTGGGTGGCCTGGTGGAGTAGACCGTGGCCCCGGGATACTCGGTTTCGGCCAGACGGACGAGGTCGCCGGCAGCCGACGCCTGGGGTATATGGAGCGCCGCATGAACCAGAATGCAGGACCGTGCCGAGGCTGCGCTCACCGCGTTCTCCTCCCGGACCTCCTGCAGCTCGGGCTCGACGAGGGAGGGCGCGCGGTAGTAGTCGCCACCGTTGGTGATGATCAGCGCGTCGGGGAACTCCATTTCCTGGACATCTCCCTCCCCGGGGACCGTGACAGCCAGGCAGCGGGCTGCCGCCGGGCGGGGGATCGCGGAGAGCAACGTGAGGATCGGCTCCCACTGCAGCGGGTGAACGCGTTCGATGGTCTCGTTGTCGGGTGCCAGCAGGACCGCCCCGTCGGACACGGATGAGCGGAAACGCACGCCGGTCAGCGCGTCACGCGCTGCGCGGAAGGTGCTTCGCCGCCGCCCGGTGACGATGGCCAGGGCAATGCCGTCGTCGGCGGCCTGCCGCATCGCCTCGCGATTGCCCGGGTGCACCGTGCCGCGTAAGTCCAGAAGGGTGCCATCGAGATCGATGACGAAGAGGGCTCTGGGGGGCGGCACTCGCGTCTGAGGCCTCACCTGGTCCGGGCGCAAGCGACTAGCCTCTGTGTCGTGAGGCGCTAACGGGCCGATGATCCTGCTTGACACGACGATCCGCGACGGCAGCAACGCTGTCCAGGGCGGCTTCGACGAGTCCGCCCACAGGGTCATCCTCTCGCATCTGGCGCAGGCGCGGGTCTCCTATGTCGAGGTCGGCAACGGGGTGTCGGCCGGCCTGAACGGGCACGGCCCGGCCGGCGCGGTGTCCGACAGAGCCGCCCTCGCGCTCGGGCGGGAGCTGGCGCCGGACGCCCACCTGGGGGTCCTGGTCGTGCCGGCTCTCGTTCCGCTCGAAGCGCTCCGTCCGCTCTATGGCCATCTGGACTTCGTCCGCCTTGCGCTGGCGCCACAGGAGATGAGCCTCTGCGCCGAATACGCGCAGGACGCCCTCGCCGAGGGCAAGCAGGTCTTCGTCCAGCTCGTCAAGAGTCACCTGATCCCCGAGAACGACTTGGTCGACCAGGTCGCTGCCGTGGCGAACCTCGGCGTCGAGGGGATCTACGTCGTCGACACGGTGGGCGGCATGGACCCGGATCAGGTGTTCCGCTATGTCGAGCTGATTCGCCAGGCGTTCCCGGTGGCCGTCGGCTTTCACGGGCACAACAACACGGCCCGCGCTCTCCCGAATTCGATTGCCGCCATGGACGCGGGAGCCAGTTTCGTCGACGGCACCGTCGGCGGCGTCGGGCGCGGCGCCGGCAACCTGCAGTTGGAGCTGTTCGTCGCCCTCATGAAGCATCGAGAGCTCTGGGAGCCGATCGGCCTGGAGATTCTCTTCGAGTGCAGCGCCTACCTGTGGAACCGCTATCCCGCAGTGGCGCGCGGCATCGAGCCGCTGGAGGTCTGGTACGCCCTTCAAGGACTGGATTCTCAGTCGCGGGATTCAGTCCGGCGCCATGCCGTGCAGGACGGGCTCAGTCAATTCCAGCTGATCGCCGCGCTCGCCGATCACGTCGCGGGGTTTCTCGCCACCGAGGCTGAGGTCGCTGCCGCGGCGAAGGCGCTACGGACCCGGCGGAGCACCATTGCCGCCGGGAGTCCCGAGCTGTGATTCCCACAGGTCCCGGTACAGCCCCTGGGTGCCGACCAGGGACTGGTGCGTCCCGTCCTGCTCGACACGTCCGTGCTCCATCACGAGGATGCGATCGGCGTTACGCACGGCGGAGAGGCGATGGGCGATGACGACGACGGTCTTGCCGCGGAAGACGCGGCGCAGTTGGGCCTCGACGCTCATCTCCGTCCCTGAGTCAAGACTGGACATGGCTTCATCCAGCACCACGATCGGCGCATCCTTGACGAGCGCGCGAGCGATGGCGAGCCGCTGGCGCTCTCCGGTCGACAGCCCCTGTCCGCCCTTGCCGATCACCGTGTCGTATCCCTGGGGAAGCTCCTCGATGAACTCGTGAGCCTGAGCGGCCCTCGCCGCCTCGATCACCTTCTCGCGCGAGGCGCCGCGGGATCCGAACGCGATGTTCTCCAGGATCGAGCGCTGAAAGACGAATGGCTCCTGGGGGACGATCGCGATCGCCTGCCGCAGATCAGCCCGCCGGAGAGTGTCGATGTCGCGGCCGTCCAGGGTGATGCGTCCGCCCTGCGTATCGTGCAGGCGGAGGAGCAGCTTGATCAAGCTGCTCTTCCCCGAGCCCGTCGGACCGACCACGCCGGTCCAGGACTGCGCGGCGAAGCCGAGCGAGACCCCATCGAACACCTGCCGGCCCGACGCGTACCGGAACGACACCTCGCGGTATTCGATCTCACCCACGACGTCCCGGCGCCGAAGCCTGCGACCGCCGGGATCCTCCGCCTGGGTATCGGCCATGAAGGCGCTCACCCGCTCAAACGCGGCCAGGCCGCGCTGCATGTTCTCAAGCAGCGGTCCGACGGTCGTCAGCGGAAACAGCAGGTGGCCGGTCAGGCTGTTGACCACTGAGAGTTGTCCCACCGTGGCACCGCGCGCGACGCGGTGACTGTTGAGGAAATAGATTCCGAGCTGGCCGACGAGAGTCGTGGTCTCCAGCCACAGCGGCAGGGACACCGCGGCAGCGGTCGAACGGATGGCCGCCTCGCGGTATGACTCGCTCGCCGCTGCGATCCGCTCGGCTTCGTCGTCCTCCTGGGTGAAGCTGCGCGACGTCGAGAGCCCAGCGACCGCGTCTCCGAGCCGCTCCGAGAGGCTGTCGTTGGCCTCGCCCGCCCGCCTGAAGTGCTCCTGGACCTTGGGATGCAGGGTGAGCGCGATCGCCAGCAGCGCCGGGATCGGAATCGAGGCGACCCCGCCCACGGTCGCCGCGTACACGAACAGGGCGGTCCCCATGCTGAGCGTGTTCATCCCCAGGTCCAGCAGCGAGTACGCGGCATCCATTCCGCTCTCGCATTCGTTGACGTCGTCGACGAGGATGGCGAGCGCGCGGTGGCGCAGGCCATCATCGAGTAGCTCCGCTTCGGCGTGCTGCACCCTGTCCCACACGAGCATGCGCAGGTCGTGCTGCAGCTCGCGCGCCGACGGAGTTCCACAACACCTGACTGCGCTGTCGCAGCCGTCCCCGCAGAAGCGTTCCCCCGGTGGCGGCGGCCGCCATGATCCCGACGGTGGGAACGGTGCCGAGGGGACCGGTCCGTTCATGCGCGATCGTATCCATGGCGAACGCGATCGGCGTGAGGCGCAGCACGCCGACGACGTTGGCGGCTGCGGCACCGTAGAGGGACTGCCGGAGTCGCTGCACGCGCGGGTAGAGCAGCCCGCCCAGCAGCACCACCGCCTGCTGGGCGTAGATGTCGTCTGCGGTGCGGTCCATCGTCCAGCGCAACGCAGCCGATCCCGCTCGCGCGGCCACGCCGTGACCGCTGAAGGTGAGTGCCGGGACAGGCGCCGGAGCGCTCGCCACCGGCGTGAGCGCCGAGTGTCCGTTCAGGACCGCCTCGATCGAGTCCTCCAGCTTCTCGAGGCTCAGGGCCGGATCGAATTCGATCAGGATCCGCCCTGACGCGGCGTTGGCGGACGCCGACGTGACCCGGTCCTCGCAACGCAGGGCGTCGACGAGCCGGCGGGCGAGGGCGGGGTCGTCACGCAGGCCCGTCACCTCCCATCGCACCCGGCCCGGCAGGATGGACATCGTCCTGAGCGCCCGCGCGCCCGCGACCCCCATCACGCGGCCTCTCTGGCGGCGTTCGCCCCGCGCTCGATGGGCACGTGGACGACCAGCGGCCCGGCGCGGTCGTGCGCCAGGCTCGCCTGCAGTTCACAGAGATCGTCGACGCTGGTCACCGTGATCGCCTCCAGGCCCAGGGCGCGGGCGACCGCCGCGAAATCGGGGTTCTCGTACCAGGCGAGGTCGAGCGGCTTGCCGCGCTGTTCCAGGATCCGCGCCTCGGCGCCAAAACCGCCGTCGTCGAGGACGACGATGGTGACGCGGATCGCGTGCGCCGCCGCGGTCAGGAGCTCGGAGAGGCTCATCGCGAGTCCCCCGTCGCCGACCACGATGCAGGCCGGGACGTCCGGCCTGCCCAGAGCGGCACCGAGACCGATGGAGACGGCAAGCCCCATCGACCCGAAATCAAGCGTCCAGTGAAAGAACTCCGGATCGCACCGGAGCTCGTCGATGGCGGAAAAGGTGAACAGGCCACAATCGAGCGTCACGGACCGGACGTCCGGCAGCAGCGCGTCGAGCGATGCCAGGAAGCCCCGCGCGGAGAGGGGCTCTCCGACCGGCGCTTGCTCCCGGGTCCTGATGACGCGATCGATGGAACCCCACTCGGACGCGGCCGGCGACGGACTGCGCTCACACAGCGCCGCCACGCAGGCGGTCGCGTCGCCGACGAGTCGTTGGGCCACGGGGCGGTGGCGCCCGATGGCGGCTGGATCGGTGTCGATCTGGAGCAGCTGAACATCCGTCGCGAGCGGTTCGTGGCCGAAGGCGGTTCCCTGGACGTAGGCATTGAAGGTGGTCCCGATGGCGACGATGAGATCGGCCTGCGCCACCCTGCCGCGCGTCTCAGGGGACGCGAGGGAACCCATGAGCCCGATGTCGTGCTCGACGCCCTGAAACCAGCCGCGGGCCTGAAGCGTGGTGGCGAGCAACGCACCGGATCGCCGCCCGAGCTCGATGATCGCCGTCCGGGCACCGGATTGCAGGGCGCCTCGGCCGGCGAGGAGAATCGGTCGCCGGGCGGCGGCGAGAGCGCCGGCGGCCTGCGCCAGCGACGCCTCGTCGACCTGCCCGCGGTCGGGCAGCCGGGCTCGGCGCGCAGGAAAGGGGGGGCACTCGCAATCCAGCAGATCGGAGGCAATGCCGAGGACGACGGGGCCCGAGCCACCCTCGACGTGCTCGAGGGCCAACGACAGCACGCGTGCGGCATCGGCGACCTCGACGAGCGCAAAGGCCGTCGCTCCCGTCGCCCTGACCAGCGGAACCTCGTCGAACCGCTTGACGTGATGCTCCAGCTCACGCGGCGTGCGTCCGGCGAGCACGGCGACCTGCGACCCGCGTCGCGAGGCGGTCGCCAGAGCCGTGCCGATCTGTGCCACCGCCGGGCCCGCTCCGACGGCCGCGACCCCCAGCCGGTGTGAGGCGCGGGCGTAGCCGTCGGCCATCGCCACGGCGGCCTGCTCGTGACGCGTGGTGACGATCCGGATCCCTCGTTCCTTGGCCGCTTGAACGAGCGGCAGGATGGTGTCATCGACGAGGGTGAACAGGACGTCGACGCCCTCGCGCGCCAGCGCATCGGCCAGCGCGTCGTCGAGTTTCACGCAGCGGTCTCGCCGCGCCCGAAGTCATCCACGTCGATCGCGCCGCCTCAGGCTGGTCGCCGAGGCAGCGAAGCGCTTCATCGCCGGTTCAAGAGGCCGGCGCAGCCTCCGGAGTGGTGGCCCGTCCCTCGTGCACCGCATCCACGACATCCTCGCCCAGCGCGACCGCCGTCTTGACGGTCTCCTTCACCACGTTGCGAATCTCTTCCCGCGCAACGTATCCAATGACGATTCCCACCAGGAATCCGGGCATGATGCCTCCTCAGTTGTGAAGCGATCGACCTTCGTTGAACAATATACGGGGCCACATCAAACCTTCCGAAATGCAGAGCGAGGCGCATATGGCGCGGGTTGTCGTCGTGGGGAGCGGGCTGAGCGGCTCGCGCGTGGCGGTCCGGCTCGCCGCCAAGTCGCCGGCCGTCGACATCGAGGTGATCCTCGTCGAGGCCGGGCCGTTCTCGCGCCGCCGTCACGAAGGACGCGATCCCCACCACCATCCAGGCGACGCGCGGCAGCGCAGCTGGCCTGACACCGGATCGGACCAGTGGGGCCCTCTGTCGGGCGCCAAGGCACGGGTGGGCGGCCGTTCCCTGTGCTGGCACGGACAGCTGGTCGCCCTCGAGGAGTACGCGCGGGCCGATTGGCCGGCGGCGTGGCGGGAGCGACTGCCCGAGCTCTCACGGAGCATCTCGGCCGAGCTGGCACCGCCGCTCGAGGCCGCGGCCATGGCGCCGGAGTGGCGGGAGGCCGGGCTGGCAGCGATCGCGCAGGCCGCGAGCCTGGGTCCCGGCGCAAACGGCACGGTCGACGGCTGGTCGGCCTACACGCCGCTGCACCTCGCCGAGCAGCTTCCCAACCTGTCGATCATCAGCGGTGCCGCCGTGAGCAGCGTGGCGCGCAACGGGAGCGGCGTGCGGGTCGAGCTCGTCGCGGGGAGCTCGATCTCCGCGGACATCTGCATTCTCAGTGCCGGCGCGATCGGAAACGTGGCCGTGCTCGCGCAGTCTCTCGGAGCTCGACTGGAGGTCCCGCTGTGCGACCACCTGTGCGCGGGGGCCGTGATCGGCTTCCGCGGCGCCTCGCCCCGGCCGCCTCCCCTGCGCGGTGAGGCGACCCTGCTCGGCTACGTCGGCGACCCGGAGCTTCGCGCGAACCTGTTCTTTCAGGAGCTCGCGCCCCGCGGCGATATTCGCACCCTCGATCTCTGGGTGCTCGCTGAACAGCTTCCCGGATGCGCCAGTCGCCTGACCGCGACACCGACCCGCGGCGGCCCGGCAGGGGTGGCGATCGAGCCTCGGCGTGACTGCGCTGACCTCGAACGGTTGCGGCTCGCCCTCGAGCAGGCGATGCGCCGGGGCGAGGACGTGCTCGGGGGCGCTCAGGGGGTCACACCCATGGGGGCGGAGAGCATGGCTATCGCTCACGCCTGGGAGCGCCCGGGTGTGTGGGCCCTCTACGACCGGCCAATGGGGTCAGTCGATCATGAAACGTGCAGTCACGCGATCAGTAAGGTGTGTGAAGAGGATCTCTCACTGTCGGAGATCCCCGGCGTATTCCTCAACGGCCCGGGCGTGTTCCCGCGGGCGGGCGCCGCAAATCCCGGCCTGACGATGCTGGCGATCTCCGATTGCCTGGCGGAATCGATCAAGCAGAGGTTCGTCTAGCGCGCCGTGTCTGGCAGAGGTCCTGAGAGCACCCGTTTCAGGGAACCGATGATTGGAGCTTGGCAGTGGACCAGATCGCTCGTCCGGACCCATCGCAGGATCTGACCCCTCTGCGTGAGGTCACGACGCTTGAGTGGATGTACGGAGAGGGTGACCTGGCCGAAAGTGACATCTTCGGTGGAGGTTTCTGTAACTTCGGTTACTGGAGCTCCATGCCGCAGGGCGACTTCGCGCAACCTCGCGCCGCCGCCTCCGCGGCGATGTATCGACAGGTGCTTCAGGCGCTCAGCGACGTGGACCCCCGCCGTCGGGCCGTGGAGATCGGCGTCGGACGCGGGTGGGGAGCCCGGCTCGCCATCGAGGAGTTCGGGTTCGCGGCGATCGTCGGCGTCGACATCTCGCCCCATCAGATCGACCGGCTCACGCTCTGCCAGAAGGACCTTGTCGCCGCAGGCCGGCTGGAGGGTCGAGTCGGGAGTGCCGAGTCGATCCCGATCGCCACCCGCACCCTCGATGCCCTCTACTCCGTCGAGGCGCTCCAGCACTTCACCTCGCCGGAGAGCTTTGTGGGCGAGGCGGCACGCGTGCTGCGGCCAGACGGGGGGTTCGCGGTCGCGACCTTCTTTCTGCGCGAGCCCGAGCACCTCGCGCGGCTGCGCGCGCTGATGCCGACGATCGAGCAGGGCATCACGCGGCCGATCGCCGTCGAGGACCTCGTCGCGCCGCTGGAGCGCGGCGGGTTCACGGATGTGCGGGTCCGTTCGATCGGAGCCGACGTCTTTCCCGCGTTCGACGCCTGGTTGGCGATCATCGGGGGGCGGGCAGGAGAGCGGGACAACTGGGGCCGAAACTGGCTCACGTGCTATGAGGCGGGATGGATCGACTACGCCGTCGTCAGCGCCAACCGCAGTGCCTCCGGCGCGACGGCCACCATCTCCGCGCCGCTGAAGCGGCGGGCCGACCCGAGGCCGCGGGAGCTGCTTCTGCTCGCCCCCCGCCGGGTCGCGCTCTGTCCGTTCGAGCCGTCAGCGATGACGCCGCATTCCGTCCGGTGCAAGACCCTCTTCTCCGGCATCAGCCACGGGACCGAGATGCTCCTCTACCGCGGTGACGCTCCCAAGTTCCAGCACACATGGGACGACCGGCTCCGCCACTTCGTCACTCGCGGTGACAAGGCCAACGGCCGCCTGCCGATGGGCTATGAATCAGTCGCGCGGGTGCAGGAGGTCGGCGCCGACGTGGAGGGTTTCAGCGTCGGCGACATGATCTGGCTCGATGCGCCTCATCGTGAGGTTCACGTGATCGACAGCCGGCGACCACCCCCCTTCTGGCGTCTCGATGACGACGCCGATCCCCGGTCGCTGGCCTTCCTGGCGCTCGCGCGCGTCGCTCTGGGAGCCGTCCATGACGCCGAGCCGGTGCTGGGCGGATCCGCCGCAGTCTGCGGATTGGGAACCGTGGGCCAGCTCTGTGCTCAGCTGCTGCTCCGGGCGGGGACCCGCCACGTCTTCGGCATCGACCCCGACCCGGACCGCCTCGCCGTCGCCGAGCGCTCCGGGGTCATCCCGGTTCCGGCGGACTGCCCTGATCCGGCGGCGTTCATCAAGGCCGGCGGTGCCGGGCGTCGATGTCGGGATCGAAGCCTCCGGTCGCTACGCCGGGCTGGCGTCGCTGCTGCGGTGCGTCGCCCCGATGGGCCGGCTGGTCGTCATCTCCTCCTACGGCAACCAGTCGGAGGGCATCGTCCTCGGGCACGAGTTTCACCGCAACCGGATCAGCCTGATCTCATCGATGACGGTCAACGGCTGTGCGCACCCGAAGGCACCCCTGTGGACCTTCGAGCGGCTGACCGGAGAGGCTGCGGCCCTGCTCACCGAGGGCAGCCTCGCCGTCGGTGAGATGGTGACCTCGATCCCCTTCGCGTCCGCGCCCGAGGCGTATCGCAGGCTCGACGAGGACCCGGCGCCGCCGTTGAAGATCGTCTTCGCCTATGAATGAGCATGAGGCCCTTCGGCGGGCGCTCGCATCACCCAACCAGTCCGGCAAGTCTGAGTTGGTGACCGAGTATGAGGAGGCCCTCGCCGCTCATTTCGGGAGCCGGCACGCGATCTCCGTCAACTCGGGCAGCGCGGCGATCCAGACGACGCTGACCGTGCTGGGGGCGGGGCCGGGCAGCACCGTCCTGGTCAGCGCCGCGGCCCCGCTGCCGAGCCTGCTTCCGCTCGCCGCGACCGGAGCGACCCCCCGGTTCGTCGACTGCCGCCCGGACAGCCCGGGCATGGATCCGGGGGCGCCGTCCTTTCGCGTCGATGACACCACCGTTGCCGCCCTCGAGGTGCCGCTCTGGGGGTATCCGATCGACTACGCGCCGCTGCGGGGCGCCCTGGGCTCGACACCCCTGGTCGAGGATGCCGCGCAAGCGCACGGCGCGATGTTCGAGGGCCGTTTCGTCGGCACCTTTGGTGAGTTCGGATGCTTCTCGACTCACCAGATGAAGTTTCTCTCGACCGGCGAGGGCGGCTTCATCCTGACCGACGACCCCGATCTCGCCGCGCGAGCGAGGCGGTTTGCCCGGCTCGGCGGCCTGCAGGGGCGGTCGCGGGGCATGAACTTCAAGATCAGCGCCTTCACGGCAGCGGTGGGCTTGGCCCGCCTCGAAAGGCTCGACACGGTGGTGCGGGAGCGGCGGGCGGCGAGAGCGGCCATTCTCGCGACGCTGTCTCCCGCGGGCTTCACTGAGGTCTCCCACGTCGGCGAGCCCAACGGCTACGGCTGCGTCGTCGACTGCGGTCATGAGGAGGTCGATCACGAGGGCCTCTCGCGCGCCGGGATCGAGACCGACGTGCAGAGATACGGCTACCGCGTCGCCAACACGCATCCGCTGTTCGCCGGCGAGACCGGCGAGTTCCCGATGGCCCGGTCCTTGATCGCCCGCACGGTGCAGCTCGCCACCGGGCCCGGCGCGGGAGACGTCGCCACGAGGTTCCTGGCCGCCGTGCGGGCACCCGGAGCGTCGTGAAGCTCCTCTATTACTCGCCCGTGTCATGGCCGCACCTGGACGCCAGGTGCACCTCGTTTCCGCACTCCAACGAACTGTTCGACGCGGCGCGAAGGCGTCCGGCTCTACCGCGAATCGCTGGCGCTCTTTCAGTTGGCAGAGACGGTGGGCTTTGACTGGCTCGGCATCGGGGAGGAGCACATGAACGCCTACGGCGTCGTTCCCAACCCCTGCCTGATCGCGTCTGCGCTTGCTCCCATGACGAGGCGAGTGGCGCTGTGCATCCTCGGTAACCCGCTTCCGCTGCTGAACCCGCTGAGGGTGGCAGAGGAATATGCGATGGTGGACGTCCTCTCCGGCGGTCGTCTCGTGGCCGGGTTCCCCCGCGGCGTCCCCCAGAACTTCGCGAGCTACGGCATCGATCCGGCTGACTCCAAGGGCCGTCTCGCGGAGGCGATCGACCTCGTGCTCAAGGCCTGGACGTACCAGGGGCCGTTCGACTGGGCCGATGAGTACTACCGCTTCTCACAGGTGTCCATCTGGCCCCAGCCGACGGCCGTTCCGGACATCGTCCTGTCCTGCCGGTCGCCGGAGAGCGTCGCGCTCGCCGTGCGCCACCGCGCCGTCATGGCTGAGATCTACGTCAAGGACCGGCACGTCCTGGAGCATTTCACGCAGAGCCGGAGCGCCTATCAGGGGGCTGCCGAGGCCGCGGGCTGGGAGGCCGCGCCGGACCGCTTCCTGGTCAGCGTGCCCTGCGTCATCGCGCCCACGGACGCCGAGGCGCAGGAGCGGGCGCACCGTGCCGCCGTCTATGCCCGGGAGTACATCTCCGGCTCGTTCGAGCAGGGCAAGCTGGCCGTGCGGGATGCCTACGACGGCGGCGCCCACGCCCGCCGGCGGCCAAGGCCGAGAGCGTCGCGGATCGCATCGCCTACGGCGGGATCATCTGCGGTGACCCCGCCACCGCGCTCGAACAGATCGTCGCCCTCCAGGAGACGACGGCCGCCGGCGTCGTGGGGCTGCAGATGCAGTGGGGAGATCTCCCGAGCCAGGCGGTCACCGAGAGCCTGCGGCTGTTCGGAGATCACGTACGCTCGCGGCTGTAGATGACGGAGAAGCTCTATGAGGCGGTGGACAGCTACTGCGAGCGTCATCCCGGCGAGGTGGGGCTGCGAGCGCGGCTGGAGCCGGCGCGCCGGGCGGGTCCGAGTGTCCTTCACCGCACCGCGTTCCCCGATCACTGGACCGCGTCGGCGTGGATCGTCGATCCCCGTCATGAGGTGGTGTTGCTCCTGCTGCATCCCAAGCTGCAACGGTGGCTTCAGCCCGGGGGCCATGCCGACGGGAATGGCGATCTCCCGCGGGTGGCCCTCAGGGAGGCCCGGGAGGAGACCGGGATCGGGTCGCTGCGGTTAGACAGCGAGGAGATCTTCGACCTGGACGTCCACCCGATTCCGGCTCGCGGGAAGGAGCCGGCTCATTTTCACCTGGATGCCCGGTATTTCATGACCGCCGATCGCGACGCTCCGCTTGATCCCGAGCGAGAGGCGATCCCCATCAGCTGGGTCGGGATCGAGTCGCTGCTGGACGCGGAGGATGTCGGCCTGCAGCGCATGGCGGCCAAGACTCTGGCTCGCGGCGCCCGGCGTTCTCCCTAGGCTGCGGGCTCCACGGCGGCCGCCGGCCTCGCGGCCCGCGGACGGTCTCGGCCTCTCGGCAAGGCGAACACCGCGGCGACCGCGGCGACCAGCAACAGGGCCGCCCCGATCGCGAAGGCGCGCGTGAACCCACTGGTGAGAGCGGAGTGCATCAGGTCGGGCGAGGCCGGATGCCCGGCAAGGATCTGGTCAGTGTGGCTGGCGGCGATCGTGGCCAGCGTCGCCAGCCCCAGCGACCCACCGACGGATCGGCTCATGTTGGCCAGCCCGGCGGCGAGCCCTGACAGATCCTCGGACACGCCCGTGACCGCGGCGAAGGTCGCCGGAACGAACGCGATGCCCATGCCCACCCCCAGGGTCAGGGATGGGACGAGCACCTGGGAGGCAAAGCTGCCGGTTGCCGTCAGCGTGGTGAACAGCCCCATGCCGAGCGCGGCGAGGGCGAGGCCGCAGACGAGCGGTGGCCTGGGGCCCAGCCGCCCGGTCAGCCGTGTGGAGACGGTCGAGCCGACGACGATGCCGAGCGACATGGGCAGGAAGGCCACGCCGGCCTCGAGCGGCGAATAGCCGCGCACCTCCTGCATGTACAGCGTCAGGAAGAAGAACACCGAGTACATCGCGCACCCGATGAAGAACATCACCACGTTGGCCGCGCGCAGGTGGCGGCTGGCGAACACGCGGAGCGGCACCATCGGATGGGCGCTCCACCGGTCCTCCTGTGCCCAGAAGACCAGCAGCAGGACAAGCCCCACGGCCAGCACGCCGAGCGTGTCGGGAGAGACGAGCCCCCACGTCCGGCTGCTGACGATCGCGAACACGATCGCGACCAGGCCGCCGGTGAGCGTCAGCGCGCCGACCACGTCGAACCGCGGATGCTCGAGGGGCGGCTCTGAGTGGATGGCCTTGAGCGCGACGATGATCGCGGCTACGCCGATCGGCACGTTCACGAACAGGACCCAGGACCAACTCAGCAACTGGATCAAGAAGCCGCCGAGGAGCACGCCGACCGCTCCGCCCCCGGCGGCCACCGCTCCCCAGATGCCCATGGCATGTCGGCGCTCCTCCGGGTCCTCGAAGGTCGTCGTCAGGATCGACAGCGTCGCCGGGGACACGCAGGCGGCCCCCAAGCCCTGAAGGGCGCGGGCGGCGATCAACACGCCGATGCTGTCCGCCAGCGCGCCGATCAGCGATGCCACGGAGAACAGCGTGAGCCCGGCGATGAACACCGTGCGCCGGCCGAGCAGGTCGGCGGCGCGGCCGCCGAGCAGGAGGAAGCCGCCGAACATCAGTATGTAGGCGTTCACCACCCACTGGAGCGTGTGAACGGAGACGTGGAGGTCCCGGCGGATCGAGGGAAGCGCGACGTTGACGATTGACACATCCAGGATCACCATGAACTGCGCGACACAGAGCAGCACCAACGCGGTCCGCTTCGAGCACAGGTCCACGTGCGGCCGGTGCAGGTGTCGTCGCGGCTCCCGGTGCGCTCCAAAGGCCAGCGGCTGCGGTCGCGCCGGCTCAGCCATTGCCAGCCGCGGGGCCGATTCCCGCCCCTGCGGCGGGCGGACGTTTCGTCCTGATCGCCGCTCGGCATAGGCTCAGCACTCGCGACGCCTATCGGCGTCCACCGGCCGGACCTTTAGCTACCCGTGGCCGCAGGCCGGCGGTGGGATGCCTGGTCACCTTGGCGGTGCGCCGGCTCGCTTCGCCGCGGGCGATCGCCCGGCGGGCGATCGCGGCGACCGATGTCGCGTTGGGTCCGGCGGGCCGGCCGGCCCGGCGCGCGCCTGCCGTCACCGCACCGGGAGTCCGCAGGTCAAGCACGGTCAGCGAGTTCGCCGGGAACGTGAAGCGAAAACGCGAGCCAATGCTGCCGAGCGGCCGCGTCAGCGGTGCGACCCGCGTGGGCCGGCCAAGCGTGTTCTGGGCACTCGGCCTTCCCCGCAGGACGGTGGCGGTGGCGCCGGTGGCGCCGTTCACCCCAGCGATCGTGACGTTCGTCATCGCGGCGGTGGTGCCGTTGTTGACGACGTCGATATAGGTGTGTCCCGGGCTGTGACTGGCCACGTCGAACAGCGTGCCGGTGCCCGCCACCAGCTGGGAGCCGATGACGTGGTCGCCGTGGCCGTCTGAGAGCATCCGTTGCGCGTAGTAGGACGGCGACCCGTAGCTGTGCAGCGCGTCGTAGCCGATGAGGTTCGTCGGCCAGCTCGGGGCGTTGACGTTGACGAACAGGGGCGCGTAGGACGAACCGAGCACCAGGTCGGCGTTGCGCTCGAGCCCGGTCAGGAACGCGGCCTCGCCGAGCGCGGCGGCGAGCGTGCCCGTGGGCGTGCCCTGGGTCGTGGCGTACTCGCCGACGAGGACCTTCGGGCCGCTGCGGCTCGCGGTGTCGAACATGTGCGCGCGGGAGGCGAAGTAATCCGGGTGGTTGTTGTAGAAGTGCTCGTCGAGGACGTCCACCGGCCGGCTCGTCACCGGCGTGGTGGCGATGATCTTCAGCTGCGGGTAGGCGGCCTTGATCGCGTCGTAGAACATGGGGTAGCGGTAGGCGTTGTAACTGCCCGACTTGTCGAAGAAGTCCTCGTTGCCGACCTCGACCATCCTCAGATCGAACGGTGCCGGATGACCGTCGGCGGCCCGCTGGGCGCCCCACCGGGTGCTGGTGGGCCCGATCGCGTACTGGATCTCGTTCAATGCCTCCTGCACGTAGGGCTGAAGGTCGGCCTTGGAGACGACGGTCCCGGTCAGGGTGTAGCCCGTCCACACCGCGAGCACCGGCTGGGCGTGCACCTGCTCGGCCATCTCGAGATACTCGAGCAGACCCATCCCGTCCTGAGACCAGTAGCCCCAGGCGCTGTTGACGTGACCGGGCCGCTGCTCGATCGGACCGACGGTCTTCTCCCAGGCAAAGCGGGTGCCGATGGTTTTGCCCTCGAGGTAGTTGCCGCCGGGCACGCGGAAGAAGCCGGGGTTCAGCGCGGCGAGCTTTCGCATGAGGTCGACGCGGAGCCCGTTGGGCGCGTTGTCGTAGGTCGGCGGGAACAGCGAGATGAACGAGAACCACACCGTGCTGGCGGACGCCGCCGGCGCGTGCGTGGAGATCACGAACCGGTTCTCGACCGTCGCGGGGATGCGGCTGGGCGTGGTGAGCGTCGCCGTGTACCTCCGCCAACCCCTGGTCACCCCGGCCGCGACCGGGGCCGAGGCCCACACCCGTCCGCCGGTGCTCTCGAGGTCGACGGTCAGCGCCACCGGCCTGGACGCGCTCGTCCTGGCGAAGAACGAGACGTGGTAGGTCGTGGCCGGGCGCACCGGGATCCCCCAGTACCCGGCGTTGGCGACCCCGGCGCGGCCTCCCGCCGCCACGTGCCCGATCGACAGCTTGAGGCTCACCGGGTTGGCCTGGTTGAGCGGCCGGCTTGCCAGGCCGATCGTCGCCCTCGCCCCGCGGTCGGCGACCGCCGAGTAGGCGACCGGGGAACCGGCGTCCTCCTTGAGGTCACGGTTGCGGATCAGCTCCGCGTAGATGCCCCCGTCGGCCGAGTGGTTGATCTCCTCGAGGAAGGCGCCGTACTGCGTCGGGTTGATCGCGGGGCCGCTCTGGGCGGCATCGACCGACAGCGTCCCGGGACCCGCCAGGCCTGCGATCTGGCGGGCGCCCAGCGCCCCGGCGTAGGTGCGGACATCGTCGATCCGGCCGGAGACGAAGTCCACCGGGTTGCCCCCGAACTTCCCGCGGCCGACCGCCAGCGGCCCGCCCGCCTGCCGGTTCGGGACGAACGAACGCGTCTGCTGGAGGGCGCCGTTGACGTACAGCGAGATCGTCTGCCGGGCGGCGTTGTAGATGCCGGTCAGGTGATACCAGACACCGCTCTGGGGGATGATCGCGTTGGCGGTGGCGATCGTCCCGAGCGCCGCGCCTGAGTCGTAGGCGAGCCGGGTGAACGCGAAGCGGCCCGTGTCGCCGCGCAACTGGAGGAAGAAGCCGCTCACCTGGCTGCCGTCCTGGCTCACGAACGTCTGAAAGCCGCCGAGCTTTGAGAGGTTGACCCAGGCCGAGACGGTGAAGCTCTTCCTCGTGTCGATGACCGGCCCGGCGCTCGTCGCGAACTGGGTGCTGCCGTTCAGCGACAGCGACGACGGTCCGACCACGCCCGTATCCCATGACGCCCCGCCGTGGAGGGTGAGCGGGTGGCCGCCCGCCGAGCTGTCAGCGGCGGTCGAGCCCGACCGGTCGTCGAAGGCCCAGTGCCCGGTGAGGCGCGCGGAGGTTGCGGCCGGTGTTGCGGCTTGTGTCGCGGCTGCGGGCGGCGTCGCTGCGCGTGGCAGCGGGCGGGGTTCCTGTCGCGGCCCAGGCGCCGGGGGTCCCCAGGGCGAGAACGGCGAGCCCGCTCAGCACCCGCGCGAAGGCCTTGGTCAGCATCTTCCTCTCCTCTCGGTGTGAGCGCCCACACAAATACCCGCGGCGTACCCAAACGTCACGTTGACACTGTGCCCGCGCTCGGACCGGTGCCGCGTGCTACATGTTGAGAGATGTTCTCAATCTCCGGCCTACGGCTGACCGAGCATGAACTCGAGGTGCCGCTCCATCCAGGGAGCGACGAGACGCTGACCGTGTTCGCGCGCGAAGTTGCGGCGCCCGACGGGGGTGACAGGCCCTTTCTGGTGTTCCTCCAGGGAGGGCCCGGTTTCGAGAGTCCCCGCCCGGCCGGCAGTCCCGTCGCGTGGATGAGCCGTGCTCTTGAGGACTTCCGGGTGCTTTTGCTCGACCAGCGCGGGACCGGTCGTTCGGGCGTGGCACCGACGGATGCCGACCGCCTGCGCCATTTCCGGGCCGACGCGATCGTCCGCGACTGCGAGGCCCTTCGCGAGCATCTGGGTGTCGATCGCTGGGCGCTGCTGGGGCAGAGCTTCGGCGGCCTCTGTGCCTACAGCTACCTGAGCTTTCATCCCGATCATCTCAGCGAGGTGTTCATCACCGGTGGCATCCCGGTTCTCGGCAACCGGATCGAGGACGTGTACCGCGAGACCTACCGTTTGACCGCCGAGCGCACGCGCCGCTACTTCGAGCGGTATCCGGCCGACCGCCCCCGCCTTGACCGTCTGCTGGACCGCGACGACATCGTGCTCCCGAGCGGCGACCGTCTGACCCAGGGCCGCGTGCGCGCACTGGGACGCCAGCTCGGCATGAGTGACGGGGCCGAGCACCTGCACCACCTGCTCGAGCTTGACCCGGCGTCGCCGATCTTCCGCCACGACGTCGAGCGCGCGTCGGAGTTCCCGCGCAACCCGATCTACGCCGCGCTGCATGACGCCTGCTGGGCGGACGGGGGCGCCACGCGCTGGGCCGCCGAGCGTGTGTATGACGGGGAGTTGCTGACCGGGGAGCACATGTTCCGCTCGCTGTTTGACGACATCGCGGAGATGACGCCGTTCCGGGACGCGGTGCTCGAGCTGGCGGAATACGAGTGGCCCCGGCTCTACGACGAGGAGCAGCTGGCCGGCAACGAGGTTCCGTGCGCGGCCGCCGTCTATGCCAACGACATGTACCTCCCGCGCGTCTTCTCGGAGGAGACGGCAGCACGGACCAAGGGCATGAGGATCTGGCTCACCAACGAGTACGAGCACAACGGCCTGCGCATCGACGGCGAGCGCGTGCTCGACCGCTTGATCAAGCTGGCCCGCGATCGCGCCTGACAGGCTGACCGCCGGCCTCGAGCATCCACCGGCGGCCACTTCCCCGCCGTCGCCGAGCCCGGGCTGCTCACCGACAGCCTCCGCGACGACGCGAGGTGTAAAACCTACTTGACAGCATGAGTCGCCGGGACTACCGTTCCGCCTGTCAAGTGAGCTTTACGTCAGGAAGGGTGGTGATGGCGCCGGCGAGGGATGCGAAACACGGTGCGGGAGCTACGGACGGAGCGGGGCCTGTCGCAGGGACAGCTGGCGGTTCTGCGTTGGGCGTCTCGCGGCAGACGATCAACTCGATCGAGCAGGAGCGCTACACCCCGTCGCTGCCGCTCGCGTTGGCGCTGGCGCGACTCTTCGAGACCACGGTGGAGGCGATGTTCGGTGCGAGTGACTAGATCGAAGTGGCTCGCGCCGCTGTTCGCGGTGGCGCTCGGGCTCGTCGGATTCGCGGCGCAGTGGACCGGTGGCGATCCGGGCGGCGGACTCGCGTCGCTGGCGATCATGGTCGGATTCGGAGCCCTGCTCCTGTTCGGTGGCCGCAGCGAGACGATCCGCGGATTGCGGGGTGATGGACGGGACGAGCGTTTTCGCCAGATCGATGTCCACGCCACCGCGCTCGCCGGGCTCGCCGTCCTCGTCGCGATCATCGTCGCCTTCGTCGTCGAGCTCGCTCGCGGACACAGCGGCTCTCCGTACGCGTGGCTCGGCGCGATCGGCGGAATCACCTACGTGGCGGCGATCGCCGTCTTCAGGATCCGCGGCTGATCGGGCGACGCAGCGGAGCGACCGTTAGTGTAGGCTAACGGTAGTGGTGACTAACGCAGACCAGATGCTGGCCGCGCTCGCCGAGCCGGTGCGGCGAGAGATCGTCGAGCGGCTCGTGGAGCGGCCCTCCGCGGTGACCGAGCTGGCGCGCGACATGCCGATCAGCCGGTCAGCGGTCTCCCAGCATCTCCAGGTGCTCAAGCGCGCGCACCTGGTCTCAGACCAGGCCGTCGGCACCCGGCGCGTCTACCACGTCGACCCTGACGCGCTGGCGATCCTGCGGGCCTACTTCGAATCATTCTGGAGCCGCTCGCTGGAGACGTTCCGCGAGATGGCCAACTCCGAAGCCAGAGAGGACACCCCCTGATGACCCAGCTGCTCGATGACACCACCGTACGCACCGCGGTCGAGGTCAACGTCGGCGCCGAACGGGCGTTTCACCTGTTCACCACCCGGATCGGCGACTGGTGGGATGCCGACAAGCACATCCTCCAGGCGCCGCTCGCGTCGATGGAGTTCCAGCCGTTCGTCGGTGGGCAGATCATCGACCGGGGGACTGACGGCAGTGAATGCCGGTGGTCGCGGGTGCTCGCCTACGACCCGCCGCGCCGCGTCCTCTTCAGCTGGGATATCAACGTACAGTGGGAGATCGAGGCCGATCCGGACCGCTGTAGCGAAGTCGAGATCACCTTCACCGCGCTGACTGAGGACTCGACCCGCGTCCAGCTCACCCACCGCCACCTCGATCGCCACGGTCCCGGCTGGGAGTCGATGCGCGACGCCGTCGCCGGCGGGTGGAGCCTGGACGGCTTCGCCGCCTACGCCGACGGCAACGCGGGCGGGGCGCCGATCGGCGAGCTGCCGACGATCACCGACGAGGAGATGCACCGCCGGCTCACCCAGGCCAGGCCCTATACGGTGGCGCTCTTGCACGCCACCGAGAGCTGTGTCCGCCCCGAGGTCGATCCCATCATCTGGGAGCACGGGCGGCGCAACATGGCGCTCGTCGAGGCCGGCGAGCTGCTCATCGTCCTCCCGGTCCCAGACGACAGCAACCTGTCGGGCATCGGCGTCTTCGCGGGCGACGGCGAGCGGGTGGCCGGAATCCTTGACGGGGACCCCGGCGTCCAGGCGGGCATCTTCCGCTACGAGCTGCATCCCGCTCGAGGCTTTCCCGGCGCCGCGCTGAGCTGACCCCTGGGATTGACCTTGCCGATCGATCCGAGGGAGCGTGGGAGCGGATGACCCCTCCGGCCGAAGAACTTCCCGGGCGCAAGCCGACGCGTCATGAGCAAGAGGCGGGGCAACCGTGGGACGCCTCCTACCACGGAGCTGGAGCGCCTTGGGACATCGGGGCTGCGCAACCGGCGGTGGTTCAGTTAGCGAATGCTGGGGTGTTCGTCGGAGCGGTGCTGGACGCGGGATGTGGGACGGGTGACAACGCGCTGTGCATCGCTGCCCGAGGCGGTCACGTGCTCGGATTCGATGTGGCGCCAACCGCGGTCTCGATTGCCCGCGAGCACGCCGCAGCCGAGGGTCTCGACGCCGAGTTCGCTGTCGCCGACGCGCTCGATCTCGGCCGGTTAGGCCGGCGTTTCGACACGGTGCTTGACTGCGCGCTGTTCCATGCCCTCGACGCCGAGGAGCGGCGGACCTACGTCGCCGGCCTGCGGTGCGTGACCAACCCGGGCGGTCGGCTCTACCTGCTGTGCTTCGCTGACTCCGATACGGAGGCGACGGGCCCGCACCCCGTACGCCAACAGGAGCTGCGCGAACCGTTCGAGCGCGCTCGGGGCTGGGAAATCGAATCGGTCAGCCGCGAGCGGCTTTGGGCCAGATTCGCCCCCGATGGTCTTCCGGCTTGGCTGCTCGTCGCCGCCGTGGCGCGGGGACCTGACGGATTCACAAGCCCGCTCGCCTCGCCGCCTTCGAGCGCCTGACTCAGCAGCTCTCGTAGGCCGGCTCGCCGGCCTGGAGCGTCGCCGCGGCCGCGCGTTTCTCAGGCTGCACGACCACCGCGGCGACCACGATCGCGGCGGCGACCAGGCCGGCGGCGATCAGGAACGCCAGGTGGTACCCGCTGGTCAGCGCCTGCGCGTGCGCCGTTCCGGCGTGCGCCAGGTGGTTGCTGCGCGAGGTGGACACCGTCGCCAGGACCGCCAGGCCCAGCGCCCCGCCGACCTGCGCGGCGGTGTTGACCAGGCCCGAGGCCAGCCCCGCGTCGCTCGGCGTTGCGCCCGACATCGCCAGCCCCATCAGGGCGGGGAAGCAGAGGCCCACGCCGGTGGCGGTCAGCAGCAGCGCCGGAAGGACGTCACGCATGTAGGAGCCGTCCACCGGCGCCTGGGCGAACAGCACCATGCCGGCGACCATCAGGCCCAGCCCCGGGAACTGCATCGTGCGGGCGCCGAATCGCTGGATCAGCTTCTCGGAGTAGCGCAGCGACAGCGTGCCCATCACGATCGTCACCGGCAGGAACGCCAGGCCGATCTGCAGCGCGTCGTAGCCGAGCACCCGCTGCAGGTAGAGCGAGCCGAGGAAGAACATCCCGAACATCCCGGCCACGGTCAGCACCTGGATGAGGTTCGCGCCAGTCACGTTGCGCGAGCGGAAGATCCGCAGCGGCATCAGCGGCGTGGCGGCCTTCGCCTCGCGGACGACGAACGCGGCCAGCAGGGCGATCGAGACGGCGCCGAGGATCAGCGTCGTCGACGCGCCCCAGCCGTCCTCGGCCGCGGGCTTGACGATCGTGTAGACGCCGACCATCAGCGCGCCGGTGATGAGCGCGGCGCCCGGCAGGTCGGCGCCCTTGCTCAGGCCGATGCCCTCGTCGGCGGCCAGCAGCCGGCGGCCGAATATCGCCGTCGCGATGCCGATCGGGATGTTGATGAAGAAGATCCAGTGCCAGTCGATGGCCTGGGTGAGCACGCCGCCGGCGAGCAGGCCGACCGAGCCGCCCGCCGAGGCGACGAACGCGTAGACGCCGATCGCCTTCGCCTGCTCCCGCGGCTCCGGGAACATCGTCACGATCATGCCGAGGATGACCGCCGAGGTCATCGCGCCGCCGATGCCCTGCACGAACCGCGCCGCGACCAGCCACACCTCGCTCTGCGCCAGGCCGCACAGCGCCGAGGCGCCGGTGAACAACGCGAGGCCGGCGAGGAAGATGGTCCGGCGACCAAGCAGGTCGCCCAGGCGCCCGGCGAGCAGCAGCAGCCCGCCGAACGAGATCAGGTAGCCGTTCACGACCCACGCGAGGCTGGAGGTCGAGAACCCGAGGTCGTCCTGGATGGACGGAAGCGCGACGTTCACGACGGTGACGTCGAGGACGATCATCAGCATCCCCACGCACAGGACGTAGAGGGCGATCCAGCGGGAACGGTCAGCGGTCATGTCGGTCCTTTCCTTCGGCATTTGAAGTTCAGACCGAAGTCGGAGCCAGACCTCATCTCTCGACATGTCGAGAAAGCGAATTCGGCTCCGATCTCACCGTGAACCCCCACAAGGAGCGACGTCATGAAGTACATGCTGCTGATCCACCACAACCCCAACTTCATGGACGACCCACCGGAGCCGATGGACCAGATCGGGGCCGAGGTCGGGCGCCTGATCGACGAGCTGACGGCGTCGGGCGAATGGGTCGGAGGCGAAGGCCTCGCCGACGTCTCGCAGGCGAAGGTCGTGCGCGTGCGCGACGGCGTCCCGGCCGTGACCGACGGGCCCTACCTCGAGGCCAAGGAGCATCTGGCCGGCTATTGCATGATCGACTGCGACTCGCTGGACCGCGCGCTCGAGGTCGCGGCAACGTGGCCCGACGCACGCTGGATGGGAATCGAGCTGCGGCCCGTCATGACCCCCGGCGGAGAGGAGATGTGAGCATCGAGGAGCAGCTGCGCGGGCTGGCGCCGCGCGTCCTCGGGACGCTCGTCCGCCGCTACGGAAGGTTCGACGCCTGCGAGGACGCCGTGCAGGAGGCGCTCCTCGACGCCGCCCAGCAATGGCCGCGCGATGGCGTTCCCGCCAACCCGCGCGGCTGGCTCCTCACCGCGGCCCACCGGCGGCTGATCGACGAGCTGCGCAGCGAGCGTGCACGGCGCCGTCGCGAGGAGAGCGTGGCGCACGAGCCGGCGCCGGGCGAGGCAGCCGACGAGGACGACACGCTCGAGCTGCTCTTCATGTGCTGCCACGAATCGCTGACTCCCGCCTCGCAGGTCGCGCTGACGCTGCGCGCCGTCGGCGGCCTCACCACCGCAGAGATCGCGAGTGCCTTCCTGGTTCCCGAGAGCACGATGGCGCAGCGCATCAGCCGGGCGAAGGCGACGATCCGCGCCGCCGGCGCTCGGTTCGCGCCTCCCGCGCCCGAGGCGCTCCCCGTCGTCCTGCACGTCCTCTACCTCATCTTCAACGAGGGCTACATGGCGAGCTCCGGCGCGCACGTGGCCCGCGTCGAGCTCAGCGCTGAGGCCATCCGCCTCACGCGCGAGGTCCACCGCCGCCTACCAGACGACGGCGAAGTGGCGGGGCTGCTTGCGCTGATGCTCCTGACCGACGCCCGCCGTCCGGCGCGGGCCCGCGATGACGGAAGCCTCGTCCCGCTCGCCGAGCAGGACCGCTCGCTCTGGGACCGCGCCAAGATCGCCGAGGGCGTCATGCTGATCGAGGAGTCACTGGCGAGCAAGCCGGGAGGCCCCTACCAGCTCCAGGCCGCGATCGCCGCGATCCACAACGAGGCGCCAAGCGCGCGAGAACCGACTGGCGGCAGATCCTCGCCTCTACGAGGTCCTCGAGCACGTCGCGCCGGGCCCGATGGTCACGCTCAACCGAGCCGTCGCGCTCGCGATGGTCCACGGTACGCGCGCGGGACTGGAGTTGCTAAAGACGCTCGACGAGCCGCTGCGTGACCACCACCGCCTCGCGGCCGTGCGGGCCCATCTCCTGGAGATGGCCGGCGACAGGGTCGGCGCCCGCGCGGCGTACGAGCGCGCCGCTCGCCTCACCACGAGCATCCCCGAGCGACGGTATCTCGAGGCGCGAATAGCTGCTCTAGCCGGGCGGATCCGGGCCGCCCCGCTTCGCGCGGATGGCGTGCTGGCCGGGGTCGGGCTGGTTGCCCCCGAATCACTCCGGCTTCTGGCGGGCCTCCGACCACTACCACCTGACCGTGTCGACCGGTCCGGAGTTCTGGTACTCGTCGATGACCCGATACGACAGCGTGTGGCGTCTGTGCCCGTGGGGCAACCGGATCGGGCCGCCGTAGGTCTGCCAGTGACTGCCGTCCAGCTGATACTGGATCGAGCCGGCGGCCGGCCCATCGTCGGCGGTGGCTGCCTGCAGCGTCACGGCGGTGGCACGGCGCCGGCGAGAAAGCGTCGGCTCGATCACCGGCTCGGCCTGATCGTTGGCGAACGAGGTCGGGTCCAGCGTCATGCGCGGCACATGGACTCGGACGCGATCGACGATGTCCTGTCGATCCGCATCGGTGGCGATGTTGAGCGAGTAGGTCCCCGGGTCGACCTTCCACTGCCCGTTGGGGAACCGGGCGGTGGCCCTGTCACTCCAGTAGGCGAAGGCGCGCGGGGCGAACCCGAGGTGGGCGATCGTCGACTGCCCGGCTGCCACGCTGACCTTCTCGAACGCCTTGAGCTGCAGCGCCGGCTCGCCGGTCCCCTGGGGGTCACCAACGTAGCCCTCCACGACCTGCTTGCCGTCGCGCGGTCCGGTGTTGGTCACCTTGACGTCGAGGATCACGTCCCCGTTGCCTGTCCTGATGACCCCCACCACGCGCTCGGCGAAGCTCGTATAGGACAGGCCATAGCCGAACCTGAACAGCGGGTCGAGATGGTTGGAGACGTAGTAGCGATAGCCGACGTCCAGACCGTCCTTGTAGAAGACGTTCGCGATCTGGTGCACGTCATCGGACTGGTTCTGCGGATCGTCGGAGCCGTTGGTGACCGGGTGATCCTGCGCCGGCAGGCCCGGATAGACGGACTTGTCGTTGGTCCCGTTCTCCTGGGTCTCGCTGGCCGGGAAGGTGACCGCCAGCTTGCCGACGGGTTCGCGGCGCCGAACAGCAGGTCCGCTGCCGACGAGCCGAACACCCCGCCGGGGTACCCCATGAAGAGCACTGACTTGACCTTGCTCAGCCACGGCATCGCATAGGCGCCCGGGCCGATCATCACCGACGGTGGTGTTGGGGTTGGCGTCGGCCACGGCCGAGATCAGCTGATCCTGGTTGTCCGGGAGCTCAAGCGACGCGCGGTCCACGCCTTCGCCAGCCTGCTCGCCGACGAACACCACGGCCTGGTTGGCCTGTCGGGCGGCGGCGACGGCGTCGGCCAGCAGGGTCGTCGGCGCTGAGACGCCGACGGCGAGCCGGTCCCGATCCCGCCCTGGAACAGGGTGTTGTAGGTCGCCGACAGCGTCCCGTCGGCGCCGCCGGGTTCACCCGCGGGGACGTTGTTGCCGGTGAGGGTGACAGCGCTGGAGGTTGCCGCCCGACGTTGGGCGAGTAGTCAACCTCAATCGGATAGCTTCGGCCGGCCACCAGGTTGACGTAGCCGTGGTCTGTGTAATCGAAGTCGTCGCGCGTCCACTTCGCGATCGGCGTCATGCGGGTCACCCGGCCAGGTCGCTGCCGGCGGCGCCCAGATACAGTCTGCCGGTGCCCGACCCGAACATCGAGAAGTGATACGAGCCCGTGTGCTGGGCGGTGAAGTACCCCTTCCACTTCGCCGACCACTGGTTGTCAGGCCGGGTGGGCTCACGAACTGGCCTGGCCGTTCCCGATGACCTGATCCGCGGGCCGTTGACGTTGTCCAGGACGATCGCCTTCTCCGTCCGAGTGGCGAGCACCGGGTGATCATCGGCGGGTGTGTCGGCACCGAACGCGGTGTCGTTGTAGTAGGTGGCCTGGACCCCCGGGTGCCGGCCGACGCTGTCCGTGGACAGCTCGTTGCCGGCGGCCGGCTGGCCGGACGCGTCGACCTGCTCCTTGAGCAGCGGCTGCTTGGCCAGGCCCTGGGTACCCTGCGCGTAGCCGACCTGCACGTGGCCGCCGGCCGCCGCCGCCCGGCCTTCAGGCCGGCCAGGGCGTGACCGGGTCATCGGCCGGCTTGGGCCACGCCGACCCCGAGCCGGTGGTCACGCACTGGATGTCGCAGTTGGTGAGATCCGCGGGCGCGGCGGCGCACGCCGTCTCGGTCGTGCCGCTGGCCTGTTCGCCGATCACGGCGAGCGTCTGGTCGCGCGACGGGTCCACCGGAAGGTTGTGATGGGCGTTCTTGAGCAGCACCGAGGCGTCGTCAAGTGTCTGACGAGCTGTCGCGGTGATCTGGGCGAGGTCGTAGCCGTTCTTGGTGCGCGGGTTGGCGTCGACGCCCACCAGCCAGCCGGGGACCAGCTTGCGCGACAGGGCGTCAGTGACCTTCGCCAGCGGGATCAGCGCCTGGCTCATCGCCGTCGTGACCGTCAACGGGTTGCTCGAGTACTGGCCGCCGTACTCGGCGCTCGGTCGCCTGGCCCGTTGCCGACACCGCTGTAGCTGGAGCGGCTCGGCGATCTGCAGGGGGTTGTTGTTCTGATCGCGCGGCTGCGAATCGCTGGTGAGGCTGGCGGAGTCATCACCCGACAGCCAGGCCAGCAGGTTGCTGTTGGGGACCGTGGAGCAGTCGTTGACGACAGATCCGAGGAAGCCGAACTGGTTCTTGAGGACGTCCTGCAGCTGGTAGTGGTTCTCGCAGGACTGATGGCCTTCGTCCAGCCAGGGCTTTCTCCCAGGGTCGTTGCGGAAGGCCGCCGGCACCAGGTCACTGGCCCCGCCCGGACTGGCCGTCAGAGGCGCGTTGACCGTCGCGTAGGCGCACATCGCCGCCGTCTGCGCCACCGCCTCCCTGGTCCTCCGGACGCACCGCCGCCTCGAAGCCGGGATAGTAGATCTCCTGGCAGAACGCGCCGCCGTGCCACCAGAATGTCGTAAGTGCGTGCCGTAGTTGTCCTGGGTGCCGATGACCGTCGACGGTGAGCCCGACAGCGGGCCGGTGTCGCGATCCCGGTCACCACCGCGGTCCCGCCGCTGGCCATAGGCAGAGCACGCTCGACCTCCGTGGTCACGTGCTGGCTCTGCATGCCGCGCATCTCGTGGATGGCCAGCCGCGCACGCCAGGTACGGGTCCTCGCTGAGACCTTCGGGAAGTCTACGCCCATAGTGCCAGTTGCGCACGATCGACATCTCCGGCGAGTTCACACCGGTGGCGTCGGCGTTGTGCGCGACCGTGCCGTAGGCCACGCCCTCGCTGTAGGCCTGGTTCTGATCCCCAACCAGTTGGCAAGCGTGCTCGAATTCGGAACGAGAACTGGCCGTTGACGCCGCCACCGGTCCGTCCGAGCCACTCCCCAACGATGTCGCCACCAGCGACATCGACGCCGGAAAGCCGCCGGTCAGGGTGGCCGCCTCGGCCGCGTACACCCTGTCCATCGCCGAGCCCAAGGCCGCCGTCTGCTGGGCCGTCGGCGTCACATAGTCTGCGCGATCGGCAGATAGGCGATCGCGAAGGCGGCACGACACTGCGCCGAGAACGTCGAGACGTTCCAGGGCTTGGTCGTCTGGGTCGTCCCGACGAGCGGGATCCATCCCGTCGGCGTCTGCGTCGCATCCACGCCGTCGGTATGACCGCTCTGTGCAAAACACGACGAGAGAGACACCACGGGCCCGGGGGCCGTCTGCGGCTGCGTCGATCCGCCGGCCGACTCGGCGCGCGCCCCGGGCGCCCCCGACGCCAGCACCGCCAGGACCGCCAGCACTGAAAGGACCAGCCACCGCCGCCAAGCTCCGCCCAGGCC
>CAWDBJ010000006.1:0-107975 GCA_963800545.1 uncultured Solirubrobacteraceae bacterium | reverse complement strand
CAGGTGTGCGTGCGCCACCGCGGCGCGGTCGTGCTCAACCGGGCGATCGGCCACGCCCACGGCCACGGCCCCAAGGACCACGGCAATGGCGACGCCGTCGCCGCGACCCCCGACACGCCGATGCTCATCTACTCGGGCGCCAAGGCGATCACCGCCACCCTGATCCACCGCCTCCATGAGCAGGGAGCGCTCGACATCAACGATCCGGTGGCCGCCTACATCCCCGGCTACGGCCGCCATGGCAAGGGAGCGATCACCATCGCCCACGTCCTCGCCCACCGCGCGGGGGTCCCCAACCTGGTGCGCGAGGCGCTCGACCTCGACAACACCGCGGACGCCGAGTTCATCGTGGGGACGCTCATCGACGCCAAGCCGGCGACCAAGCCCGGTCGCGCGCTCGCCTATCACGCGGTGTCGGGCGGCTTCATCCTCGGTGAGGTGGTCCGGCGGGTCACCGGCAAGGACATCCGCCAGGTACTGGATGAACAGATCCTGCGGCCGCTGGGCTTCCGCTTCACCAACTACGGCGTCGCGGAGGACGACCTGCCCCGCGTGGCCACCAACTACGTCACCGGGCCGCCGACGGCGCCGCCCCTCTCCCAGCTGTTGTCGCGCGCGCTCGGCCTCGGGCTCGACGAGCTGGTGGCCTCCAGCAACGACCCGCGCTTTCTGACGGCCATCATCCCGTCGGCCAACGTCGTCACCACCGCCGTCGAGCTCTCGCGCTTCTACGAGCTGCTGCGGCGCGGCGGCGAGCTGGACCACGTGCGCATCCTGCGACCGGAGACGATCCGCCACGCGCTGCGCCAGCAGTCCCATCTCGAGGTCGACCTGTCACTCGGCTTTCCCACCCGCTTCGGCTACGGCTACATGCTGGGCGCCCGGCTCCTCAGCCTCTACGGACGCGGCACCCAGCACGCCTTCGGGCACCTGGGGTTCACCAACATCCTCGCCTGGGCCGACCCCCAGCGCTCCCTGGCGTGCGCGGTCATCACCACCGGCAAGCCGATCCTCTATCCGGAGCTGCCGCGCTTCTACGGGCTGATGCAGCGGATCACGGACACCATGCCCAAGGTCCCGGGCGCCGAGATGGCGGTGTGGGACCCGGTGGCGGGGCGGCCGGCGTAGGCCGGCGTCACCGCCACCGTCAGGCACATGGGTTAAGAGCCTCCGGCGGCGCCACCTTCACCTCCCTCCTCCGGCGATGGCGGCGCCCACGCCGCCCCCGCGGTCGCCACGTCGGTCGGGTAGGTCGCCCGCGAACGCACCAGGAACACCCCGGCGGCGATCAGCGACAGCAGCATCACCAGGAAGGAGACCTGCAGCCCGGTGCCCGTCGCGGAGGAGACGACGTTCACGGTGTGCGTGCCCACCGGCGCCTGCTGGGGCTCGAAGCCGGCCACCAGGTCGGCGACCGCGCCGAACACCAGCGGCGCCAGCGCCTGGGCCAGCGATCGCAGGAAGGTCCGGGTGCTCTCCGCCCGGCCCCACAGCCCCGACGGCATGATGTCCAGCCGGGCCGCGTCCAGTGGCGGGTTGGCCGCCGAGATCAGCGCCGCGCCGGCGAAGTCAAACCAGATGGCGGTGCCCAGCGAACCGGCCAGCAGGCCCGGGATCAAGAGCACGCTGGCGCCCAGGTAGCAGATCGCCGGCACCCACACGCGGGCCTCCAGGCGACCCCGGTGGACGAGCAGGTCGGTCAGCGGTCCGCTGACCAGCGTCCCCAGCAGAGAGCCGAAGACGAGCATCCCCAGCACGAGCGTGGCCGTCGCCTGGGACGCGTGGTAGTGCCCGCGCACGAACACGATCGCGAACGTCTGCAGGCCGGCGAAGAAGTAGTAGCCCAGCGAGGAGCTGATGATCAGCAGCAGGTTGGTGGGGATCTTCAGCAGGTAGCGCACGGCGTCGCGCAGCGACATCCGGTCGGGATCGCGGTCGAGCACGAGTTCCGGGTCGGGCTTGATAGCCCTGCTCGGCGGCGATCCGGAAGGCGAGATCCTGCTCGACGGGGCTCGGCCTCGGCGGATCGGCGCCGTCGTCCGTCGGCCGCCGGCCGCGTCGGCGCCGGCGGGGACGACCGGCGCCGGCGGCCGCGGTCGGTCCGTCGCCAGGTCCTGAGTGCCGATCTCGAGGCGGCTGTAGCCGCCGCGCAGGGGCTCGGGCACGGTCCGCCACAGCGATCGCGCCAGGAAGAAGCCCGGCAGCGCCAGCAGGACGAACGCCACGCGCCAGGAGACCACGCTGGCCGCCGTGCCGGAGACGATGAAGCCGACGGCGGTGCCGGCGATCTCGCCGCTGAGGATGTACCCGTAGACGCGCCCGCGCTCGCGCGAGGGGAAGTAGTCGCCGGTCAGCGACGCGATCGCCGGCCCGGCGGTCGCCGCCACCGCGCCCAGCCCCACGCGCGTCAGCAGCAGCGACCCATAGGACCCGCTGAAGGCGCCGACCAGGGTGGTCACGCTCCACAGGACGATGCTCGCCGCCAGCATCGGGATGCGCCGGAAGCGGTCGACGATCAGGCCGACGGGGATGACGGCGGCCGCCCCCACGAGCAGGGCCACCGAGTTGAGCAGCCCGATCTCGGTGTTGCCGATGTGCAGCGCGCGCTCCAGCTGGGGGGCGACCGCCCCCACGGTCGAGATCTGGGCGCTGTTGAGCGCCAGCACGCAGCCGAACAGCACCACCACGCGCGCCCGCGCCGGACCGCCCACGAACTCGACCACCCGTCCCCGCAGCAGACGCCCCGCCCAGCGCATGAATCGCGCCAGCGCCGACACCGTCCGCCGGGTCTCGTGCAGGGCGTCCATCACCCAACACTCTTGCAGCCGCGGCGCGCGACCCGCGCGCGAGCGACTACTTGCCCTGCAGCTGGTAGATGTCGATCGACTTCGACGGCGGCGTCAGCGATACGGACGCGTTGTAGTCGTTGAAGTCGACGTGCTGGGAGGAGGATCCGCTCTTGACGATCTGGATCGGATAGGGCTTGCCGGTGGTCGCCACGTACAGCTGGCCCTGGGAGTCCTTGACGGCGATGACCTTGTGGCCGTTGACCGTGCTGCTCGAGCCCTTGGAGAGGGAGCCGTGGCCGGTGACCAGGGACTGGGCGAGCTTGTGCAGATCCGTCAGCGACGTCAGCGAGGCGAAGTCGCTGCTCGTCGAGGGCGCCTTGAGCCACTTGCCCTGGAACAGAGTCGCGGCGGCGCTCCCGCCGAAGTGCTTCCAGAAGCCGGGCTGCCGTTGATGTAGACGTACTTGCCGACGGCGATGATCTTGAAGCTCAGGCCGTTCTGGGACATGCTGCCGGTGGCGCCCTTGCCCGAGAGGATGTTGAGGTCGAGCTTGATCGACTGGCCGCTGTCGGCCAGCGCGCCGGAGACATGCACGGACTTGGCGCTCTCGATCGCGGTCGATGAGGCCTTGAGGATGTCGTTGGCCGACTTGTCGGCGACGCCGTTGCCCGACGGTGACTGCTCGAGCCGCAAGCGGCGAGCGCGCCGGCAGCGAGCACGGCGGCGAGTGTTGATATGGAGAGGCGCGCCCCGATGTCGTAAAGCGTAGCTAAAAGCGCCGATCGGTGCGCGCCGGGCGGTTACGATCCTCGCCCGCCTGGCGCAACTTCGGGCCCCTCCGCCCTGTTTCTCACTCGCATGCCGCGCACCCTCGCCGGCCTCATCCTGACCACCTTCGTGGCGCTGGCGATCGCCGCTCCGGCGGGCGCCTCCCGGCAGCAGCTGCAGCTCATGCAGGCCGATCCGCTGATGCTGGCCGACCCCGTGGGGACGCTGGCCCAGTTCCGGGCGCTCGGTGCCAACGCGGTGCGCGTCATCGTGCACTGGGACTTCGTCGCCCCGGACCCCGACGCCGCGAAACCGCCGGCGAGCTTTGACGGCTCGGACCCGACCAGCTATCCGACGGGCAGCTGGGCGGCCTACGACGCCATCGTTCGCGCCGCGCACGCGGCCGGGGTCACCGTCGACTTCACCGTCGCCGGTGGCGCCCCGCGGTGGGCGGAGGGAGCCGGGATCCCGGCGCAGGGTCTCATCGACCGCAATTTCGCCTGGAAGCCGAGCGCCGCGCTCTACGGCCAGTTCGTGCAGGCCCTCGGTGAGCGCTACGACGGCTCGTTCACGCCCGAGGGGGCGGCCTCACCGCTGCCGGCGGTGCACTTCTGGGCGCTGTGGAACGAGCCCAACTTCGGGCAGGACCTCGGTCCGCAGGCGATCAGGGGCTCGACCGTCTCCGTGGGGCCGATGATGTACCGCGCGCTCGTCGACACCGGCTGGCGCTCGCTGCAGCAGACCGGCCACGGCCGCGACACGATCGTCATCGGCGGGTTCGCCGCCGAGGGCCGCGCCGGCCCGGTCAACGCGAACCATCCCCAGGGACTGCCGGGCGACTACGCCCAGACCAAGCCGCTGCTCTATATCCCCACGCTCTACTGCCTGAGCGCCACCGGCAAGCCGCTGCGCGGCCGCTACGCCTCAGACCGGGGCTGCCCGGCCACCGCTGCCGGGACCCGCGCCTTCCGGGCCGCCCATCCCGGGCTGTTCAACGCCAGCGGGGTCGCCGACCACCCCTACTCCGGGGGGCGCTCACCGGTCAACGCCAGGGGCCTGGACAAGAATTTCGCCATCTTCGGCCAGCTCGGCAATCTCGAGCGCACCCTGGACCGCGCGCAGGCCGCCTACGGCTCGCACAGGCGCATGCGGATCTACTCCGACGAGTACGGCTACATCACGCATCCACCGCAACTGGCCCCGTACGTCTCGCCGGCGACCGCGTCGTATTACATGAACTGGGCCGAGTACCTCAGCTGGCGCAGCCCGCGGATCGGCAGCTACGCGCAGTACCTGTTGCGCGATCCTCCGCGGGGCTTTCCGATCGGCTTCACCAGCGGCCTCGAGTCTGACCTGGGGACGCCCAAGGCGACCTACTACGCCTACCGGATGCCGGTCTACCTGCCGGTCACGGCGCGTGCGCCGCGGGCGGCCCGCGGAGGTCTGGGGCAGCGCCCGGCCGGCCGCCTTCATGACCCGCGACGGTCACGGATCCCAGAGCCTGGAGATCCAGTTCCAGGCGGGGGGCAGCGGCGCCTACCGGACGGTGCGCACGATCGCCGCCCACGGCTATTTCGACGTGCGGATCCCCTTCACGCGCTCCGGTCACCTCCGGCTCGCCTACACCTACCCCTCCACCGACGCCTTCCTGCCGGTGGGCCTCAGTGGCACGACCGCCTACAGCCGCACGGTGAACGTGACGGTCCGGTAGAGGACCCGGAGGGACCCGGGGTTCCGGGGTCGCGGAGACCGGCGCGGGGGACGACGCCGGTTCGCCCGGCGTTTCGCGATAGCGTCGGCCAGATGCCCCACCGTCACCCCTCGCTGCTCGCCGCCCCCGCGCCGGCCGCCGGCCGGCTGTGGCTGACCGGCGGGCGCCTGTGGGACGGAATCAGCGACGCGGTCGTGGAGGACGCGGCGATCCTGGTCACGGACGGCACGATCGAAGCGATCGGCACGGGCGGCGACCCGCTGCCCGACGGGGCCCGGGCGCTGCACCTCGGCGGGCGCACGGTGATCCCCGGGCTCATCAATCTCCACATCCACGTCCAGGGCCATCAGCCCGAGCCCGACAAGGGAGCTGAGCCCCTCCTGCCGGGAACGAGCGCCCACTTCCTGCAGGCGGCGCTGGGTGACACGCTGCGGATGGGGGTGACCACGCTGCGCAACGTCGGCTCGCAGGACCACCAGCCCCAGGAGGCCCGCCAGGCGATGCGCTACGGCGCGTTTCGCGGGCCCCGGCTGCTCACCTGCGGGCTGATCATCTCCGCCACCGCTCCGGGCGGCCGCTTCTACGGCGCCATGTACCGGGAGGCCGACGGCCCCGACGAGATGCGCCGCGCGGTCCGCGAGCAGCTGCGCGAAGGGGCCGACTTCATCAAGGTGATGACCACCGGCGCGCGCTCCAACGAGCTCGAGGATCCCGACCCCTGCCAGCTGACCGACGCCGAGTTCGCGGCGCTCGTCGACGAGGCCCACCGGATGGGGGTCAAGGTGGCGGCTCACGTCGAGGGGCTCGACGGCACCGCGGCGGCCATCGACCACGGCATGGACACCATCGAGCACGGCATGTACCTCAACCAACGGCCCGCGCTGCTCGAGCGCATGGCCCGCGACGGCCAGACGCTCATCCCCACGCTGGGCGGCTACTACTGGATGGCAGGGGTCAACGAGGCGATCGATCCTTCGGAGGTCACCCCCGCGGCGACGATGTCGCCCCAGCTCGTCGACCTGGCCAACTACAACCTCGAGCAGGGGACGCTCAGCATGCGCGCTGCCCGCGAGGCGGGGGTGCGGATCGGGATGGGGTCAGACCGCGCCGGCGTCAGCGGCGACGACGCCGCCCTCGAGCTTCTGCGCATGATCCACCATGGACTTCCCGTCCTCGACGCGCTGCGGTCGGCCACCTCGGTGGCGGCCGAGGCGATCGGGCTCGAGGACGTCATCGGCACCGTGCGGCCGGGCCGGCTGGCCGACCTGGTGATCGTCGACGGCGACCCCCTCACCGAGCCGCGGTCCTGCTGGACCGCGAGCGCATCTGGGCGGTGCTCCAGCTCGGTGAGATCGTGGCCGGCGCCGCGTTGGAGACGGAGCCGGTCACCCTCTGAGCTCACCGGCTACTGGAGGGTGAACGTCGCGTGCTGACCGCCCATCGAGCTGTCACCGACATACACGTCAAACGGCCCGGGTGACACCACGAAGCGCCCACTGTTGTCGTAATAACCGAGGTTTGAGGCGTTGAGGGTGAAGGTCACCGTCCGGGACTGACCGGGGTCAAGCGCGACCCGCGCAAAGCCCTCGAGCTTCTTGACCGGTTGCAGGAGCGGCGTGTCGGATTCGTGAAGATACAGCTGTGCCACCTCGTCGCCGGCGCGGGAGCCGGTGTTGGTCACCGTCGTGCTCACCTGCAGGGTGCCCTGCCGTGACACCGTCGTCCTGGACAGGTGCAGCGGCGTGAACGAGAACGTCGTGTAGGACAGCCCGTAGCCGAACGGGAACTCCGGCGCGTTGGGCGCGTCGAGGTACCGCGAGGTGTACTTGTTGCCCGCGTCATACGGCCGGCCGGTGGGCAGCTCGTTGTAGCTGATCGGGATCTGGCCGACGTTCACGGGGAAGGTCATCGTCAGCTTGCCGCCGGGATCGACCTTGCCCAGCAGCGCGTCGGCGACCGCGTTGCCGCCCTGCGTTCCGGGATACCACGCCTCGAGCAGGGCCGGGGCGTTATCGGCCAGCCACGGGATGGTCAGCGGCCGGCCGTTCATCAGGACGACGACATACGGCTTGCCGGTGGCGGCGATCGCCTGGACGAGCGCCAGCTGGTCCCCGGGCAGGTCGAGGCTCGTGCGCGAGGAGGCCTCGCCGCTGTCGGAGGCCGGCTCGCCGACGACCACCACCGTGACATCGGCGCCGCGCGCAGCGCTGGCCGCGGCCGCGAACCCGCCGTCGGAGGTGCACGCGGCGTCGCAGCCCTGGACATAGCTGACGGTGGCGTGCGGCAGGGCGGCCTTGATCCCGTCGAGGACGGGGACGACCTTGCCCTGGGCGACGTCGTAGCCGATCGGGACGTCCGGGCCCAGCTGGTCGGCCGCATCGTCGGCCAGCGGACCTACCACCGCCACGTGCTGCAGCCCCGGGCTCAGCGGCAGCGCGCCGCCGCGGTTCTCCAGCAGCGTCATCGACTCGTCGGCGGAGGTCCGGGCGGCCGCCAGCGCGGGCGCGGTGAGCTCGGCGGTCGTGACCCGCTGGGGGTCCGTGTAGGGATGCTCGAACAGCCCCGCCAGATACTTGAGGGTGAGCACGTGGCGCACCGCGGCGTTGAGCTGGCGCATCGTGATCTGCCCCGAGGCCAGCAGCTGCGGACCGGCGTTGGCATACGTCGAGTACTCGCTGGGGATGGTGACCGCCATCTCGATGTCGACGCCGGCGGTGAGGGCGAGGCGGGCCGCCTGCGCCTGATCGGAGGCGTAGCCGAAGTCCTCGAGCTCCTGCACGGCCTGGTAGTCACTGACGACGGTGCCGCCGAAGCCCCATTCCTGTCGCAGGATGGTCCTCAGCGTGTAGGGGTTGGCGGTGTTGGGAACGCCGTTGAGCGAGTTGAACGAGCTCATCACGGTCGCCGCCCCGGCATCGATCGCCGCCTTGTAGGGCGGGAGGTACTCGTTGAACAGCTGGGAGGTCGACATGTCGACCGTGTTGTATTCGCGGCCGGCCACCGGGGCGCCGTAGGCGGCGAAGTGCTTGACGGTGGCGGCCATCTTCGACGGCGCCGAGAAGTCGCTGCCCTGGTAGCCCCGGACCTTGGCGGCGGCGATCGCCGAGCCCAGGAAGGGATCCTCCCCGGCGCCCTCGACGACCCGGCCCCACCGCGGGTCACGGCTGATGTCGACCATCGGGTTGAAGGTCCACTTCAGGCCGTCGGCCGTCGCCTCCGCGGCCGAGACGGACTCGTCGCGGGCGACGAGCGCGGGGTCCCAGGTGGCCGACTCGCCGAGGGGGGTGGGGAACATCGTCTTGTAGCCGTGGATGACGTCGAGCGAGGCGATGATGGGGATCGCCGGATGCGCCTGCAGGGCGGCCTGCTGCAGGGTGTTGATGTTGCCGACGCCGACCATGTCGAGCACGGAGCCGACGGTGCCGGCGCGGGCCTCGGCGAGCAGGGTGCTCCCGGGGGTGCCGTTGGGACCCTGAGGTCCTGACATCTCGAGCTGGCCGAACTTCTGGGCGACGCTCATCTGGCGCAGCAGGGCGCTGACATGGGCGTTGATATAGGCCGGGGAGTCACCGTGCGCGTGCCGGCGGTGGGGCGCGGCCGCCCAGGCGACCGCGTTCGCCGCGAGGAGGCCCACCACCGCCAGCGCCACCAGCGCCGTGACGGTCACTCGGCTCCGCCGGAGCCACGACACCGTCCAGACAGCGCGCACGCCCATCTCCCTCTCCTCCGTCGAACGACCTCTCCGCGCGGGCTCATACCCACGTGCGGATTGCCGCAAACGGTCAGTGCGACTCGCGCGTCACCGCGTCGCCGCTGGCGCCCACCAGGAAGTCGAGATCGGCTCCCGTGTTGGCCTGCTGGACGGTCGAGACGTACAGGCTCTGCCAGCCGCGTGACGGCTTGGCGAACGCCTGCGTCGTCTCCGGCGCCGGCGTGCGGGCGGCCAGCTCGTCGGCGGGCAGGTCGACGTCCAGCCGGCGAGCCTCGACGTCGAGCACGATCACGTCGCCCGTGCGGATGAGAGCCAACGGGCCGCCGGCGGCCGCCTCGGGCGAGACGTGCAGCACGACCGTCCCGTAGGCGGTGCCGCTCATCCGCCCGTCGGAGATCCGCACCATGTCGCGAACCCCCTGCTCGAGCAGTTTGGGCGGCAGCGGCAGGTTGGCCACCTCGGGCATCCCCGGGTAGCCCTTGGGTCCGCACCCGCGCAGCACGAGCACGGTGTCGGCGTCGACATCGAGCTCGGGATCGTCGATGCGGGCGTTGAAGTCCTCGATCGAATCGAAGACGAGGGCGCGGCCGCGGTGCTTGAGCAGGTGCGGGGACGCCGCCGCCGGCTTGATGACCGCGCCGGTGGGGGCCAGCGATCCGTACAGCACGGCGATGCCCGCCTCGTCCTGGAGCGGGGTGGCGCGGGGGCGGATGACCTCGGGGTCCCAGATCTGGTTCTCGTCGTCGAGGTAGTCGACCAGCGGCCGGCCGGTGACGGTCAGCGCCTCGGGGTCGAGCAGGTCGCGGACCTCGCGCAGGACGGCCAGCAGGCCGCCGGCCCGGTATAGGTCCTCCATGAGGAAGCGCCCGGCGGGCTGCAGGTCGACGAGCAGCGGCACGCCGGCGCCGACGCGGTCGAAGTCGTCCTGGGAGAGCTCGATCCCCAGCCGGCCGGCGATCGCCAGCAGATGGATGACGGCGTTGGTCGAGCCGCCGATCGCGGCCAGGGCGACGATCGCGTTGAGGAACGAGCCGCGGCTGTAGCAGCGTGCTCGGCCGGCGGTCCTCGTGGACCATCTCGACGGCCAGCGCGCCGGTCTCGTGCGCGGCCTCGAGCAGCCGGCTGTCGGCGGCGGGCGTGCCGGCGATGCCGGGCCGCGTTGTGCCCAGCGCCTCGGCGACACAGGCCATCGTCGAGGCGGTGCCCATCGTGTTGCAGTGGCCGCGGCTGCGGATCATCGACGACTCCGAGCGCATGAACTGCTCGCGCGAGAGCGTGCCCGCGCGCACCTCCTCCGACAGCTGCCAGACGCCGGTCCCGCAGCCGAGCAGGCGTCCGCGGAACGTCCCGTTGAGCATCGGCCCGCCCGGGACGACGACGGCCGGCAGGTCGACCGAGGCGGCCGCCATCAGCAGCATCGGGATCGTCTTGTCACAGCCGCCGAGCAGCACCAGGCCGTCGACCGGGTTGGCGCGGAACATCTCCTCGGCGGCCATCGCCGCCATGTTGCGCCACAGCATCGCCGTCGGGCGCACCAGCGTCTCGCCGAGCGAGACGCACCGGCAGGTTCATCGGGAACGCCGCCGGCCTCGTAGACGCCCTGCTTGACGGACTCGGCGACCTCGTTGAGGTGGGCGTTGCACGGCGTCAGGTCCGAGGCCGTGTTGGCGATGGCGATGTGCGGGCGCCCGTCGAAGGCGTGGTTGGGCAGGCCGCGTCGCATCCATGCCCGGTGGATGTAGGCGTTGCGGTCCATCCCCGCCGTACCAGTGTGCGCTGCGGTGTTCTGACATGGGCTCCCTCCGACCCTACGATTGACGGCGTGAGCGAGCCTACCGCCCAGGCGACCGTCGCCTCCGCGCGAGCCTACGGCCTGGCCGAGGGCCCGCTGTGGGACGGCGTCCGCGACCGGGTCATCTGGGTCGACATCAATGCCGGCGACGTGCACGCGGCCACCCTGCGCGACGGCCGGCTGCGCGATGTGGCCACGCTCGCCCACCTCGAGGAGACGGTGGGCGCGGCGGTCTGCGACGCCGCGGGCCGGCTGCTGATCGCGCGGGCGCGCTCCGTGGCTCGCGCTCGACGACCCCAGCCTCGCGGTCGTCCTGTTCGACGACAGCAAGGACAGCCGGCTCAACGACGGCGCCTGCGATCCCGCCGGGCGCTTTCTCGTCGGCAGCATGGCCCTCGACGATCGCCGCGGCGAGGAGTGCCTGTACCGGCTCGAGCACGACGGCACGTCACCATCATCGACGACGACCTCACGCTCTCCAACGGGCTGGGGTGGTCGCCCGACGGCGCCACCTTCTACAGCGTCGACACCATCCCGGGCGTCGTCTACCGCCGCGACTACGACGCCGAGACGGGCGCCTGCGGGCCGCGCCGCGCGCTGCTGCACATCGAGGACGGAGCGCCCGACGGCCTGTGCGTCGACGCCGACGGCAACCTGTGGATCGCGATGCACGGGGCCGGCGAGGTGCGCTGCCACGCCGCCCGACGGCGCCCATCTCGACACGGTGGCCGTCCCCACCGCGCTATCCGACGAGCGTCGCCTTCGCCGGAGCCGACCTCGGCACGCTGGTCATCACCTCGACCGGTACCGCGACGAGCGCACGCCGCGCTCGGGCCACCTGTACACCGCGCGCGTCGGCGTCGCGCGGGCTGGCCGCCGCACTCCCTGGCGACTCATGAGGGCGCTCGTCATGACCGGGCCCGGCGTGTGCGTCGTCGAGGACGTGGCAGCCGCCGCGAGCCGGCGCCCGGCGAGGCCGTCGTCGACGTCGCCCGCGTCGGCGTCTGCGGCACCGACGTCGAGTTCTACACCGGCCACATGGCCTACCTGCACGACGGCCATGCCGCCTACCCGATGCGCCTCGGTCACGAGTGGTGCGGGGTCGTCAGCGCGGTCGGCGAGGGCGTCGAGCCGGACTGGCTCGGCCGGCGGGTCACCGGCGACACGATGCTCGGCTGCGGCCACTGCCGAGCGGTGCCGCTCGGGCCGCCAGCACGTCTGCGAGACCGCACCGAGGTCGGGATCCGCGGCGGCCGGCCGGGAGCGCTGGCCGAGCAGCTGGCGGTGCCCGTCTCCTCGCTGCACCCGCTGCCCGACGCCGTCGACGACGTCGCCGGGGCGATGGTCGAGCCGGGAGCCAACGCGCTGCGGGCGGCCCAGGCAGCGCGGGCGGGCGACGGGATCGCGGGTGCTGGTGCTCGGTCCCGGGACGATCGGCCTGCTGGCCGCCGGCTTCGCCCGGGCGGCGGGCGCCGAGGTCCATGTCCTCGGCGTCACCGACGGCTCGCTGGACGTTCGCGCGCGGCCTCGGCATCGACGGGGCGTGGCGGCCGCCGAGCTGCCGCCGCTGCGCCTTCGACGCCGTCATCGATGCCTCCAACGCGGCGGAGCTGCCCGCGATGGCGCTGGAGCTGGTGGAGCCGGGCCGGCGGGTCGTCTACATCGGGCTCGCCCACACGCCGAGCGCGATCGACACCCGCACGATGGCGCTCAAGGACGTCACCGCGGTGGGGGTGCTCAGCGGGTCACCGACGCTGGCGGCCACCATCGCCGGCTACGCCGCGGGCGACGTCGACCCCCGGCCGCTGGTGGCCGCCACCGTGGGCTGGGCGCAGGTCGGAGAGGTGCTCGGCGGATGGCGCCCGGCCGGCGCCGGGGCCGGCCCGAAGATCCACGTCGACCCGCGGCGGTGACCGCGCGCCGCGCGGGTCGTCAGTGCGCGTGGCCGTGGGGTGCGGCGCGGCGCCGGACCCTCCGCCGCGCACTCCTCGACAGACCCCGACGATCGCGAAGTGGGTGAAGCGCGCCTTGTACCCGAAGCGCTCGCGGATCTCCGCGCGGACCGGCGTCGAGCTCCTCGGGGCCGAGCAGCGTCACCTTCCCGCAGCGCTCGCAGTACAGGTACTCCCCCTCGTCGCGGCCGACGAGCGCGTACAGGCCGGGGCCGTGGCCGAGGTGGACGTGCCGGGTCAGGCCCTGGCGCTCGAGCAGCTCGAGGTTGCGGTACACCGAGGACTCGTCGATCGACAGCTCCTCGGCGAGCTGCTGGGCCGCCACCGGGCCGTCGGCGGCGAACAGCGCCTCGATGATCAGCCGCCGCGCGGTCGACAGCCGCAGGCCCGGACTGCGCGCAAGCCGCCGGATCGCCTCGCCCGGGTCGGCGGCGGCCAGACGGGGCACGTCGGGAGCGACCGTCATCGCGCTGCATTGTGCCGCTGCGCCGGACGGCTACCCCGCGTCCTTGAGGTGCGCCGACCAGCGCTCCTCGATGTGGCCGTAGCGCCACACGGAGAGGGCGATCGCCCAGGTGGCGACGAACAGGCCGACGATCACGAAGCCGAGCAGGTTGAGGTCGATGTTCTCAAACCAGCCCCAGAACCCGCCTGACAGGTTGAGGTGCTGGGCGACCAGGCCGCCGAGCTCGATCGTGCCGATGACGAAGCGCGACCGCCACCGACAGGCCGGTGATGGTGAGGTTGTAGAAGACCTTGCGCACCGGCCTGCGAGAACGCCCACCCGTAGGCGAAGTTCATGAACGAGCCGTCGATCGCGTCCAGCAGCGACATCCCGGCGGCGAACAGGATCGGCAGGCAGAGGATCGCGTACCAGGGCAGCCCGGCGCCGGCGGCGCCGCCCGCCAGCACGAGCAGCGCCACCTCGGTGGCCGTGTCGAAGCCCAGACCGAAGAGCATCCCGATCGGGTACATCTGCGAGGGCTTGGTCACGGCTCGGGTCAGCCGGCCGAGGAGCCGGTTCATGAAGCCCGCGCTTGTGCAGTTGCTCCTCCAGCGCGGCCTCGTCGTAGCGGCCGGTCTCGCATCTCGGCGAAACACCCGCATGATCCCGAACAGGATCACGATGTTCAGGGCGGCGATCAGGTACAGGAAGCTGCCGGAGACGAGCGTCCCCACCCAGCCGGTGACCTGGTGCAGCTGCGAGCCGCCGCGGGCGACCGGCGCGGCCAGCGAGCGGATCCCGATCGACAGCAGGAAGGCCAGCGCGAACACGACCGAGGAGTGGCCGAGCGAGAACCACAGGCCGACGCTCAGCGGCCGCTTGTCCTCGGCCATCAGCTTGCGGGTCGTGTTGTCGATCGCCGAGATGTGGTCGGCGTCGAAGGCGTGGCGCATGCCCAGCGTGTAGGCGGTCACCCCCACCCCGACGGTGAACGCCCCGGTGCTGCCCAGGTGATAGTGGCTGGGCGCCACCAGCAGCGACGAGCGTCGCCCAGCCGATCACGTGCAGCCCGACCACCACCGCCACCATGGTGATCAGCGTGCGTCGCTCGCCGGAGCTCAGCGACGCCCAGAACGTTCCCGCCCGTGTCCGGGCCGAGCCGTCCTGGACCCTCGCCTGCATCGAGCTCCCTCCGGGTTGCCAGGTGGCGCGGCCGCGCCGGCCGGCAACCTATACCGACCCTCCCTCTTGCAAGCCGCTCGGAATAAGGATCGACCTCGCGGGCGCGTCTAATCGCAGGGCGGCGGCGATCTCGTCGAGCGCCTGCTGCTCGCTGTCGGAGATCTGCTTGCCGCCGATGCCGAGAAAGCCGCCCTCCTTGTGGGCGCGCGCCACCCGGTCGACCAGGGTGAGCACGAACTGCCTGTAGGCCTCGACGTCCTCCTCGGTGGTCTTCTCGCGCAGGATGCGCAGGGCCTCGCCCAGCTGCTTGATGGCGAGGCTCTGCAGGGCCTCGGGCGACGCCAGCCTGTCGCGGGGTCCAGCGCGGGCGGCGAGGCCACGATCTCGTCGAGCAACTCGCTCTCGCCGTGCTCGCGGCGAGCCTCGGCGTACGTCTCGGCCATCGAGACGCTCTCGCGCAGCGTCCCGCCACGGTCGGCGGCGATGACCCGCAGGCCGGCCAGCGGCGGCCCCTGGACGATCGTCTCCCATTCCTCTGCGTTGAAGTCCGCCTTGCGCGTCACGGTGTCAGGCCTCCTGCTCGTGTCGGTGCGATGACCGACAGAGCCTGCGGCTCGCGTCGCGTCCGTCCAGCCGGGCGAGCGGCCTACGGCGCCGGCCGACCACCACGTAGCCGTAGGTGTCGCCGGCCACGCACAGCCGGCCGTCGGACACGAGATCGCCGAGAGGACGTCGGTCCGGTCGACGCGCCTGATCTGCCACCGGGGTCGGCGGCGGCCGGCTGCGCGCTCATCATCACCCGCCCGGCCGAATCCGTGGCGACGCACAGCTGCCGGCCGATGACAGGCGACCGCGAACTGCTCATCGTCGTCGGTCAGCGGAGAGGCGCCAGTCGGGGTGGCGGCGCCGGCGGGATCCGTGCTGCGCCACACGCCGCCGCGACCGCCGCCCTGCGGCTGACCGCCGACCACGGCCACGCACAGGGACGGCGAGCCGCAGGCGATCGACTCCAGCGACGCGGCCACCGCGGTCGTGCGTCGAGGCCGGCCGCGTGGGCGCGGTGGTGGCGTACACGCCCCGTCGCCGACGGTCGCGCAGAAGCGCGTCGACGGGCAGGACACGCTGACCAGCCCGCGTCGCGGTGGCGAGCGCCGAGGCCGAGCCGGTCGCGCCACGCCGACGGCCCCGCCGGTCGGGCGCGGTGCTCGTCATGATCTCGCCCGGGTCCTCGTCGCCCGACACGCACAGATGCGCCGAGGCGCAGCTGATCGAGGTCAGCGGCACCGGCACGGGGCTGGCGCTCGACCGTCACCGCCGGGCGGACGATCACCCGCGTCCACGCGGACGGTCCGCCCGTGGGGTCATGCGAGGTGACGACGCCGCCCATCGTGTCGATGGCGGCGCAGAAGCGCGGCGACGGGCAGGAGACGCCGTTGAGCGGCGCGACGGAGTCGATCGGCCGACGCGCCTCCAGCTGCCGCGGGCGCCTCGGCGTGCGGGTGCGTCAGCGCGTTGCCGTTGAGATCCGTGACGACGCACAGCGACGCCGTCGGGCAGGAGATGCCGGTGATGGGGATGCCGCCGTGCAGCAGCGACGACGCGGGCCGCGCGCGGGCACCGCGCCGCGCCGGAGGCCGCGCCAAGCCGATCGTGGTGGTGCCGCGGTCGATCTGGCGGCGGCGACGCCCACCGCAGCACGGGCGCGAACCGGCCCGCGACGGTGCCACCGCCCGACGAACGAGTGCGAGCCAAGGCCGAGCCACGAGCGCCGCCGGTGGGCGCAAGCCGACGGCGAGACCGATGAGCTGCCGCACGGACGGCTCAGGCCGTCTACAAGTCGACGACCAGGTGCTGCTCGCCCAGACGGAGATGATCGCCGGCCCGCAGCTGGCAGCGCGTCACCCGCGCGCCGTTGACGGTGGTGCCGTTCGTCGACCCGAGGTCCTGCAGGATCCAGCGGCCGTCGCGGAAGCGCAGCTGGGCGTGGCGGCGGGACACCGTCGCGTGCTCGAGCACCACCTCGCACGAGGGATGCCTGCCGACGAGGACGGCATCCGTCGTCCCGTTCCAGTCGAGGGCGAGCACGAACGGCGCCGGCGCCGGCGGGGCGCGCCGGCGTCATCGACCTCACCCGATCCAGGCAGGTCGCGCAGCCAGGCCAGCGGCCCCGGGCCGCCCGCCGTCGCGGAGGTTGAGGTCGCCGATCAGCTCCGCCGGCTCAAAGACGTGACCGCCCGACAGCTGGTCGAGCCGATGGCTGAGCGTGCCCTGGCTGAGCAGTCCCTCGCCGTAGGCGGCGGCCAGGGTGGCGCGGATACGCCCGCGAAGATCCTCGGCAGGCATGGTGCTATTCTCCCCCCGCCGGGCCGTCTTTTCCAGCCCTCGGCCGGACTCACCTACGGCTGCGCGACGGCGATCTCCTCGCGCAGCCGTTGGGCGGCGCGCCGCAGCAGCCGCGAGACCTGCATCTGCGAGCAGCCCATCCGCTCGGCGATCTCGCCCTGGGTGAGGTCGTGGCCGAGCCGCAGCACGATGGCGTCTCGCTGCTGTGCCGGGCAGGCGGTCGATGCCGGCCACGATCGTCGAGCTGGTCTCCACCAGCGCATAGCCCGGATCCATCCGCGCCGGTCTGGTCCAGCAGCGTCTCCGGCTCGGGCTCGTCGTGGCGGCCGGCGGGCGCGTCCAGGGAGGTCGCGTAGTGAGCGTGCGCGGCGTCCAGGCCGTTGAGCACCTCCTCGACGCTGAGCTCGAGGTAGACGGCGAGCTCGTGCACGAGGGGGCTGCGGCCCGTGGCGATCCGTGAGCTCGCCGACGGCCTTCTGGACGCGCAGCGCCAGCTCCTGCGCGCCGCGCGGAACGTGCACGGACCAACCGGAGTCGCGGAAGTGCCGCCGCAGCTCACCCGAGGATCGTCGGCGTCGCGAACGCCGCGAACGGGCGCCCGAAGGCCGGGTCGAAGCGGTCGACGGCCTTGACCAACCCGAGGCTGGCGATCTGCACGAGGTCGTCGAACGGCTCGTTGGGGTTGATGTAGCGGGCGGCGAGAGCCCGAGCCAGCGGCAGGTTTCGGCGAATGAGCTCCTCGCGCGCGGCCGGATCCTCGTCGCGCCGGGACCACAGGGTCTGCACGCTGTTCATGACTCTCCCTTCGTCCCACACATCATGTAGAGATTTTCTCTACCCGGTGTGTAGATGTCAAACAGAATCGCTCGGCCGGACGCCGCGGCGGCCGGCGAGGTCAGCTCGCGGGGAGTCCTCCGGGCGCGGCGGGCGCTGGGTGCGCGTGCCGCGAAACGCCGGCGGGAGCCGCCGCTCGGAGATGTTGGCCCGCCCCTGGGCGAGGGCCCGTCGCTGCTCGGCGGCGATCAGGTGGTGCAGACGCTCGGAATGCGGCTGGGGGAACTCGACCGCCAGGGCCCCGTCGCCCTCGGCGCGGCAGACGACCACCGGGAACTCGAGCTGCTCCTCCCCGAGCTCGAACTGGAGGCGCAGCGGACCCGCCGGCGGCTCGCCCGTCAGGGTCAGCATCGCCCCCGACGCCGACAGGTTGACGATCGCGCAGCGCACCGCTCGCCCCTGGCCGCGCAGCGCGCCGCGGGTGAACAGGACGACCCGGACCGCCTCGCGTCGTGACATGACACCGTCATCGTCGCGCACGCCACCGAGGTTGAGCGCGGCGCACGTCATCGCTTCGTCGCCGGCTCGGGCACCAGGCCGCGCGCGGTGGACGATGATGGTGGTCCCCACCCCGACACGAGAGGACATGGAGATGGAGACCTGGGACGCGATCACCGCCCGCCGCAACGTCCGCGAGTTCGCTGACCGCGCGATCGACCCGGACGTCCTTGACCGGATCCTGGAGGCCGGCCGCCGCGCGCCCTCCTCGCGCAACTGGCAGCCCTGGGACTTCGTGGTCGTCACGGACCGCGATCAGCTCCGGGAGCTGTCCACCGTGTGGCGCGGTGGCGGCCATGTCGCCGACTCGGCGGCCACGGTCGCCCTGGTGGTCGCCGACTCCGATGACCCGCAGATCCGTGAGCGCGCCCAGTACGACCTCGGGCAGACGACGATGGCGATGATGATTGCGGCGGCCGACGACGGCGTCGGCACCGGCCACTCGGCGGTCGAGGATCAGGAGAAGGCCCGGGCGCTCCTCGGAGTGCCCGAGGATCATCGGGTCGCCTACCTGATGGACCTCGGTTATCCGGCCGACCGGCCGCTGAAGCCGATCAAGCGGCCCAACCGCCGGCCGTTTGAGGAGGTCGTGCACGTCGGTCGCTGGTAGCCGCCCCCACAGAGCGGCCGCGGCCGAGTAGAGTCGACTGAGCAGGTCCCACCGCTTGGGTGTCGCGCTCTTGCATTCTCTCTGTGGCCAGTCTTCTGCGTGGAGCGACGAGGTGTGCATCGCATGGCGAAACAGGAACAGCAGCAGAACGCAGGACCGGGACGGTCGACGGCGGCGGCAGGGTTCGACGGCCTGCGCAAGGAAGTCGCGCAGCGCAACGAGGAGGCCCAGAAGAAGGCCCGCAAGATCCGCGACGCGCGCGACCGGGCGCGGGTGCTCGCCCGTCGCCAGCAGACCTCCCTCTGACCGCTTCGGCGCCCGCCGCGTAGGCGGGCGCCCAGACCGGGGACGGCGATGGTGACCGCCCCGGGGTCAGAGCCGCAGGCGTTCTGGCTACGCGCCCCCGGCCAGGGGGAGATCCGGCCGGTCACGTTGCCCGAGCCGGGACCCGACGACGTGGTGGTGCGCACCCTGCGCTCCGGGATCAGCCGCGGCACGGAGACGCTCGTCTTCCGGGGCGGGGTGCCGCCAAGCCAGTACGCCGTCATGCGGGCACCCTTCCAGGAGGGCGACTTCCCCGGGCCCGTCAAGTACGGCTACCTCAACGTCGGCACCGTCGAACAGGGGCCCGCGCAGCTGCGCGGCCGCACCGTGTTCTGCCTGTACCCCCACCAGACGGCCTATGTGGTGGCGGCCGGCGCCGTCACCGTCGTCCCCCAAGACGTGCCCCCGGACCGGGCGGTGCTGGCCGGCACCGTCGAGACCGCCGTCAACGCCCTGTGGGACGCGGCGCCGCTGCTCGGCGACCGAGTGACCGTCGTGGGGGCCGGGATGGTCGGCTGCTGCGTCGCCCGCCTGCTGGCCCGCTACCCGGCCATTGAGGTCACCCTCGTCGACGTCGACGCCGATCGCGCCGACGTGGCGGCCGCCCTCGGCGTCGGCTTCGCGCTCCCCGGCGACGCCGGCGAGGGCCGCGACCTCGTCGTGCACGCCAGCGCGACCTCCGCCGGGCTCCAGCGGTCGCTGGACCTGCTCGCGCCCGAGGGCACGGCCATCGACCTCAGCTGGTACGGCGATCGCGAGGTCCGGCTCTCGCTCGGGGGCGCCTTTCACTCGCGCCGCCTCAGCCTCCGCGCCAGTCAGGTCGGCACCCTCTCGCCCAACCGCGGAGCGGGCCGCACGACCGCCGACCGGCTGGCGATCGCCCTCGACCTGCTGCGCGACCCCGCGTTCGACGCCCTGCTCACCGGACAGTCAGCCTTCGGCGAGCTGCCCGAGGTGATGGCTCGCCTGGCTGCGGGGAGCCTGCCGGCGCTCTGTCACACGATCACCTACGACGGGGAGTAGACGATGTTCAGCGTGACCGTTCGCGATCACATGATGATCGCCCACAGCTTCCGCGGGGACGTCTTCGGGCCCGCGCAGCGCCTGCACGGCGCGACCTATGTCGTCGATGCCACGTTCCGGCGCGCGGCGCTCGACGAGGACAACCTCGTGGTGGACATCGGTGCGGCGGCCGAGCAGCTGCAGGCGGTCCTGGGTGAGCTCACCTATCGCAACCTCGACGACGAGCCCGCCTTCGCGGGGCGCAACACCTCGACCGAGGCGCTCGCGCAGGTGATCGCCGACCGGCTCGCAGCCCGGGTGCAGGCCGGCGCCCTCGGCGACGGCGCCCGCGAGCTCGAGGGCCTGGTGGTGACGTTGCACGAGTCGCACATCGCCTGGGCCAGCTACGAGCGGCCCTTGTGACGACGGTGCATGTCGTCGTGCCCGACGGCATCGACGATCCGCGGCGGCCGAGCGGGGGCAACCTCTATGACCGCCGCCTATGTCGCGGGTTGACGACCATCGGGTGGACCGTGCAGGAGCACCCCGTCGCCGGCGACTGGCCCCGGCCCGGCACGGCGGCACTGGCCGCCCTCGCCGAGGTCGTCCGTCAGGTTCCCGACGACGGCGTCGCGCTCATCGACGGACTGGTCGCCTCGGCGGGCGCCGAGGTGCTCGTGCCCCAGGCGCGACGCCTGCGCCTGGTCGTGCTCGTGCACATGGCGCTCGGTGACCACGGGTCCGGCGACGAGCTCAGTGACGTTCGCCGGCGAGAAGGCGCGGTCCTGGCCGGCGCCGCGGCCGTGGTCGTGACCAGCGCGTGGGCCCGGCGACGGCTGCTCGAGCTCTATCCACTGTCGCCCGAGCGGGTCCACGTGGCCCCGCCGGGGGTCGACCGCGCCGAGCTCGCCCTCGGGACGCCGGAGGGCGGGGCGATGCTGTGCGTCGCGGCCGTCACCGCCGGCAAGGGCCACGACGTGCTCGTCGAGGCGCTGGCGGCGACGCTCGACCTGGCCTGGCGCTGCGTGTGCGTGGGCAGCCTGGACCGCGAGCCGGGGTTCGTGGAGGACGTCCGTGTCCGCTCGCGGGAGAGCGGGGTGGACGGCCGCCTGTGCTGGACCGGGCCCCGGACCGGCCGCGCGCTGGACCGCTGCTACGCCGCCGCGGACCTGATGGTGCTCGCCTCGCGCGCCGAGACGTACGGGATGGTCGTCACCGAGGCCCTCGCCCGCGGCCTCCCGGTGATCGCCACGGAGGTCGGCGGGGTGCCGGAGGCCCTCGGCCACGGCGCCGCCGGGACCCCGCCCGGGCGGCTCGTCGCGCCCGGCGACGCCCTGACGCTGGCCGCGGCGCTGCGGGCGTGGCTCAGCGACGCCGGCCTGCGGGAGCGCTGGCGCCGGGCCGCCCGCGAGCGGCGCGCGTCCCTGACGCCGTGGTCGACGACCACGGCTGTGGTCGCCGGGGTCCTGGCGGCGGTGGCGCGGTGAGCGCCGACGTCATCCGCGTCAGCGGGGAGTGGCTGGACCTGCGGGAGCCCGCCGACGCGGCGGCCCGGGCCGCCGGCCTCGTGACGGCCCTCGAGCGACACCTCCCGACGACGGGGCCGCGGGTCATCCACGACCTGGGCGGCGGCACCGGGGCGATGGGCCGCTGGCTGGCGCCGCGGCTGTCCGGACGCCAGCACTGGGTGATCCACGATCGCGACCGCGATCTACTGGTGAGCGCCGCCGCCAACCCTCCCGGGGCGGCCGCCGACGGGAGCGCGGTCACGCTCGAGACCCGGCAGTCAGACATCACCCGGCTGCCCGCCGGCGAGCTGGCGCAGGCCTCGCTCATCACCGCCTCGGCTCTGCTGGACCTACTCACGCGCGATGAGCTGGCGGCCCTGGTGTCCGCCGCCGGCGCGGCGGGCCGGCCGATGCTGCTGACGCTGTCCGTCGTCGGTCAGGTGCAGATGACCCCGGAGGACCCCCTGGACGGTCGCCTGGGCGCCGCCTTCGATGCCCACCAGCGCCGGATGACGGCGCGGGGCCGCCTGCTCGGCCCCGACGCGGTGCCCGTTGCCGTCGAGGCGCTGCGGCGGCTCGGGTCAGACGTCCGCGTCGTCGCCAGCCCCTGGCGCCTCGGTCCCCCGCAGGCCGAGCTGACGGCAGCCTGGCTGGCCGGGTGGGTGCAGGCCGCCGGGGAGCAGGAGCGCGCGCTGGCCGGCGAGATCGGGGGCTACACGCGCCGGCGTCTGGCGCAGGCACGTGCCGGCCGGCTCGCCGTGACCGTGGGCCATGCCGACCTGCTGGCGCTGCCGCGCGCGGTCGTGAACTGCGGCGATCAGCTCGTCTGAAAGCGCGGCGAGAGCGCGTAGCGCAGCAGCACCACGTCGCCGATCTGATGGACCCCGGCCAGGGTCGCCCGGCGGTTCGGGTTCCAGGGAAAGCGGCCGTCGCTGACAAAGCGCGGCGCCCGGGAGTCACCGACGAAGAAGGGAGCGACGACCAGCTGCAGCTCGTCGGCGAGGTCGTTCGTCAGGAACTGGGTGTGGACCTTGCCGCCGCCCTCCACCATCAGCCGCTGGACCCCTCGGGCGCCGAGGTCCTCACAGATCCGGCGCATCTCCACCGGCTGCCCGCCGTCGACGACCGTCGCCACCGGCCCGAGCCGCGAGCGGGCGGCGCCCACCCGCGGGCTGGCGCAGTAGACGAGCTTCTCGGCGTCGCCGGTGGTGAAGAAGTCGGCGCAGGCATCGAGCTCGACACGCTCGGTCACCGTCACCTTGATCGGCGACGGCGCCAGCCCGCGCGCCGTCCGCGCCTCGCGGCGGGCCGGCGAGCGCACCAGCAGCCGCGGGTTGTCGTTGCGCACGGTGGCGGCGCCCACCAATATGGCGTCACAGGAGGCCCGCACGGCATCGACCCGGTCGAAGTCGGCGTCGTTGGAGAGCTCGAGGCGCCGCGGCGCCGCGCTGCCGAGATAGCCGTCGATCGACATGCCGCAGCTCAACAGGATGTAGGGACGGTCAGGCATGCGCGGGGCCCTCCGGGAGCGGCAGTGCGGTCCGTCCCGGGCGTCGGGCCTCCTCAAACCATGCCACCCCGAGGACCACGGCGCCCGGCAGGCTGGCCACGAACACCATCACCCCGTAGACGACGGCGGTCGCGACCCCCCGCTGCACCCCCAAGCCGGCCGCGCCGAAGGCCCACGCCGCCACGCCCTCGCGCGGACCCCAGCCACCGACGCTGGGGAGCACCATGGCGAGCATCACCAGCAAGGCCAGGGGCAGGATCCGCGCCGGGGGCGCCGTGACCCCCGCCGTCCGCGCGGCGATCAGGAAGGTGAGCGCATGGCCCCCGACGACGAGGGCCGAGCTGAGCGCGATGCCCGGCCACGCCCGGCGAGCCAGCAGCACCTCGCGGAGATCAGTGGCGGCGGCGCGGCGCAGGCGCGCCCAGGCAGAGCGCGCGCCGCCGCGGCGCGTCCGCGTGACGAGCCCGAGGCCGACGGCCGCGACGAGGACCGCCGCCGCGATCAGCGGCATCGACGACCGCACCGGCGAGGGCAGCGCCAGGAGCACGACGATCGTCACCAGGGCCTGGACGACCTGCCCGCAGGAGCGCTCCCAGATGACGGCGCGCAGCCCCCGGCCCACGTCGCGCGCCGCCTGACCGTGGCTGACCCCGCGGTGGACGTCACCCACCACGCCCCCCGGCAGGGTCACGTTGAGAAACAGCGACCGGTAGTACGCCGCGACCGCGGCGGGGAGGGAGAGCCGCAGGCCCAGGCCACCGGCGACGATCGTCCACCGCCAGGCACAACACACCGTGGTCAGCACGGCCAGACCGGCCGCCGCCATCAGCGAGGGGGCGTCGATCGTGCCGACGCCCTGCAGGAACGGGCCCGTGCCGAGCCGCCAGACGAGACCGGCGAGGGTGGCGACAGCGACGGCGCGCCGGACCCATGCCCAGGCGGATGGGCTCATGCCAGCGCCGCCTCTGGGCGGCTGCTGCCGCAACGGCCGCTCGAAGACCGCAGCGAACACACGGGCGAATCCGATCGCCAGCGGCAGCACCAGCGCGAGCGAGGCGACGAACGCCGGGACGCCGGGGCGGACCCGTCCGGCGACGAGCAGCTGAGAGACGACGGCGACGATCGGGGCGTGCGTCAGATACAGGCTGTAGGACGAGGCGCCGAGGGTGCGTATCGGCCGCGCGTCGAGCAGGCGCCGCATCGGCGCCCGCCCGCCCCGGGGGGCGGTGGCCAGGCTCGCGAGCAGGCAGGCGACGGCTGGGCCCAGGGCGAGGTCCACCCAGAACAGGTGGTCAAGCGTCCACACGGATCCCTGCCACCAGATCGTCGCCACCACGGGCGCCGCGGCGACCGCGGCGAGCCGCCCCCACGGCCACGCTCGGCGCGCCGGGCTCGCGCTGACGATGCCGGCGCTGACCACGCCGACGGCGAACAGCGCGGCCAGGTCAGGGGCGGACTGGATCAGGAAAACGTGCACGTGGGGGACGCGCGGACCGACGATCCCCACCGTCACCACCACCAGGGTGACGATGGCGAGCATCACGACGGCCCCCCAGCGGCGCACCATCAGCAGCAACAGCGGAAAGACGAGATACAGCTGAGCCTCGACAGCCATCGACCAGAACGCCGCGTTGGGACTCCGTGCACCGACGACGTTCTGCACCAGCAGCCCGTTGACGATCACGGACCTCGCGTCGGGCATCCCCCGTCCGGGCTGGGCGACGAGCAGCCAGGCCACGGCCAGGCTGAAGGCGAGCGCTGCCCAGTACGCCGGCAGGATGCGCCGGGCTCGCCGGTGGGCGAACCCGGAGAGCCCACCGAGCTGCCAGCCGTGCCGAGCCGGCGACAGGGCCAGTGAGAAGCCGGACAGCACGATGAACACGACAACTGCGAAGCGGCCGTAGATCAACCAGCCGGCCCAGAAGGGGGCTCGGTCGACCGGGTAGCCCGGGAAGGCCCGCAGGAAGACGTGGTTGACCACGACGTACAGGGCGGCCAGGCCGCGCAGACCGTCCAGGCCGGTCAGACGCTCCCGGGTCACCGGGCCGACGCCGGGGAGTCAAAGGCGCCCAGGAAGCGATCGCGGAAGGCGCTCATCGGCCACACCGGCGCGGTGGGCCTCGGCCGCAGGCCCGGCCCCCAGCCCCAGCTGCCGATCCGCCTGAGCACCGCCGGGTCGTGGGCGATGATGGAGATCGGGACGTCGTGATTGGCGCTCTGCCCGCTGACGATCGGCAGCGGCTGATGGTCGCCGAGGACGATCATCACGAGGTTCTTGTCGTCGGCGTGCCTGACGAACGACACCAACGTGTTCAGGGAGTAGATGATCGACCGGCCGTAGGCCGCCCGGACGCGGCCGGGGTCGCTCCAGAAGGCGCCCGTCTCGTGGTCCATCGGGAGGCGGTCATAGATCGAGCCGTCGCCGACGTCCTTCCAGGCGATCTGCTGGGGAATGCGGTTCCACGGCATGTGACTGGACACCGTGTCGACCTCGGCGAACAGCGGACCACGGTGCGCCCGCGCCAGCTCGAGCCGCTGCAGCGCCGCGTAGGTGTACTGGTCAGGCATCGACGCGTAGGTGAAGGCGGGGCCGCGATACCCGACGTCACGGCGGTCGTAGAGCGCGTCGTAGTGATAGAAGGACTTCCCCTGCGGCCAGGCGTAGTCGTTGGAGGGCACGTCATCGACGGTCCGCCACCCGGCCTCCTTGAACGCGTCGCTCAGCGTGAAGCGATCCGTCCCCATGAGATCGTCGTAGCGCCGCTGGCTGTCGACCCAGAGCCCTGATTGCAGCGTGGAGTGGGCCAGCCAGCTGATGCCGCCAAGGTCGATGAGGTGAGAAAGCCGCTGCGGGCGGAGAAGCCGGCGGCTCGCAGCTGCCGCGTCCCGCGGTGAAGGACGGCATCGACCCCCGGCGAGAACGAGGAGCCCTGCACGGCGAGCTGGCCGTAGGCCTCGACGAACACGAGCAGGACGTCCTTGCCGCGCAGACCGGTGAGCAACTGCGTGGCGGGGGTGGTGCGGAAGCGGTCGTGGGCGACCTCGGCGGCGAACACCGCCTGGTCGTGGATGTCGGCCTGGACGGCCTGGACCTCGTCGACGACGATCCCGGCGGCGAGCGTGGAGGCGATGGGGGTGTGGGCGATGAGCTGGGCGCCGACCAGCCAGCACAGCGCCCAGGCGGCGCCCATCGCCGCCAGCGACCGGCCTGCCCACCGGCGGTGGCCGGCGGCGACCCGGGTCAGCCGGAGCACGGCGAGGACGAGGACCACCACGAGGAGGACAACACCGGCGGCGACGCCCACGATGATCAGATCCGCCTCGGTGCGACCGACGACCTCTCGCAGCGTGGTGATCCCGATCCCCACCGAGCCCGTGTCGCCGATCGGCTCAAACGGCCGGTCGAAGGTGGTGAAGAACCCGAAGTCCAGGACCTTGAGGACGACCAGCAGGGTGAGCGCCACGCCGGCGGTGACGGCCACGATCCGCCGGGGCAGCGCCGGCAGGACGAGCGCCACCGCGATCAGCACGAGGCCCTCGAGCGGGATCCGCAGGAAGCCGCTCGGCGTCAGGTACCTCGGCTGGTCCGGCGCCACCAGGACGACCCACACGAGCAGGGCGGCGAGGACGGTCAGCACGACGGCCAGGCTGTCGCGCGCGCCCCCGCGCCGCGGCCGCGCTCGCGCCCGGGTCCTCGGTCGCGCCGGGGGGCCTCCCGCCGGGCCCACAGCCACCAGACGTCGCGCCCGAAGGACTCAGTGAGCAGCGCCAGGGCGACGAGGAGCGCAGCCCGGTTCAGCGCCGGGGGCAGGACGCCGGCCGCGGCGGTGGCCAGGACGATCCCCTGGGTGGCGGCGACCACCTTGCGCCAGAAGCGCGCCGGCAGCGGCGCCCGCAGCCATGGCAGCGGCCAGCCGGCGACGAGGAACAGGTAGCGCGCCGCGCCGATGGCGAGCACCCAGGGGCCGGCCGAGCGGGCGACGAAGACGCTGAGGGCGAGGATCAGGAAGGCGTCGACCTCGGCGTCGAAGTGGGCTCCCAGCGCGGCGGCGGTGCGGGTGCGGCGGGCCACCCATCCGTCGACGGCGTCCAGCACGAGGGCCAGCGCGGTGAGCGACACCAGCAGCGCGATCGGCGCGTGGCCGCCGAAGGAGCCGGCGATGAGCGCCGCCACGGCGACGGCGAGCGTGGCCCGCCCCAGGGTCACCCAGTCGGCCGGCCCCAGGCTCCTGACGCGATAGCGGGCGAGACCGCCCGCCAGCGCCGCGTCGATGACGACGCCGCAGATCAGCCCGGCGACCCAGCCGGCGGGGCGCAGACCGACGCCGCCCAGGGCGGCGGCCTCGGCGAGCCCGGCGAGCAGCGCCGCCTGAGCGACGAGGGCTGCCGTCAGCCCGTTCCCAGGACGGAGCAGCAGGCGCCCGGGCTCCTCGAGGCGGGCGAAAGGCGGTCGACCGTCAGGCGCATACCCCTCATGACGCTGAGGGCGGGCCAAGCCTTCCCGGCGGCGCCCTGACATCCTCGCCGCGTGATCAGTCCTTTGTGTCAGCGAACGGAGCGGCGGTGAACCAGGACGACCGCCGTCCGTTCGCCCGGGCCCTGCGCCGGGCGCGGATGTCGGCCTACGCTCCTGGCGAGTTCGTCGAGCAGGAGAGCTTCATGGGCGCCGGCGAGATCCGGGCGCTGGCCGCACGGGCAGACGTCGCCCGCGGGATCTCCGTGCTCGATCTCTGCTGTGGAGTCGCCGGCCCGGGGCGGTTCATCACGCGTGAGTTCGGGTGCACGTACCTCGGCGTGGACGCCAGCGCCGGCGCCATCGAGATCGCGCGCGAGAGCGCCGGCGAGCTTCCCTGCCGTTTCGAGGTCGCTCGGATCCCCCCGATCCCGGCGGGCCCGTTCGAGGTGGTGCTCCTGCTCGAGACGATGCTCGCCTTCGCCGACAAGGAGACGCTGCTGCAGAGCATCGCCCGGGCGCTCGCCCCCGGCGGGCGGTTCGCCTTCACCCTGGAGGAGGGCCAGCCCCTCAGCCGCGCCGAGCGGGAGCGCATGCCCGACGCCGACACGGTCTGGCTGACCCCGCTGGCCCAGATGCTGGCCAGCCTGCGGCGGGCCGGGCTGAGGGTGCGCTGGCAGGACGAGTGCAGCCGCTCGCACCGAGTCGTGGCCGACGCGCTGATCAGCGCCTTCACCGCCGACGCCCCGGCCATCGCCGCCGCCATCGGGCGCCAAGCCCTCGACGAGCTGCTGGCCGCCCACCGTCTGTGGAGCGAGTGGCTGGGCGGCGGGCGCGTGCGCAAGTTCGCCTTCGTGACTGAAAAGGTGACGCCGCCCGTCGGGTGACCCGGGCGCCCGGCCGCGGGAGTCAGCGCAGGCGGCGGCGCAGGCGGATCGGCCCCCGCGCCCGTGTGATGTCGACGACCTCTCCGCGCTGGGTGACCTCGATCTCGCCGTCGGCGGCGAGCTCGGCGGCGGCAGCCCGGGCGGTGACCATCAGCGGCCGGAAGTCCGGGCCGGCCACCGCGCGCGCGGCGTCGGAGGGGCAGATCGTCTTGCCGGGGGCGCGGCGGGCGAGCAACTCGAGGATGGCGGCGCGCAGCTGCGCCTGGTCGGGTGGGGTGGGGGGCATCGGTGGGGCGGGCGGGGAGTCCGGCCGCCCATTGCTCAAGGAATGCTGTTCGCCGTCGATAACCGTAAACGACTCATTTCCCAATGAAGGGTGTACGCATGGCCGTAACGGTGCAGATCACGGACCGAGGAAGCACCGCCAAGGTGCGCAACCCGTGGGCAGTCCCACTGTTGACGTTCGTCACGGTGGGGATCTACTACGTCGTCTGGTACTTCAAGATCAACCGCGAGATGGCTGACTGGGGTGAGCAGAACCACGTGGACATCGGCAGCTCGCCCGGCAAGAGCGTGCTGGCCGTCACCCTGGGAGCCATCCTGGTCATCCCGGCGTTCCTCTCCATCTGGCACACCGGCAAGCGGATGGAGCTCGCTCAGCAGGCCGCCAACGTCGATGGGGGGTCTGGGGTCGTGTGGTTCGTCATGCACTTCATCCCGATCGCCAGCCTGTTGGCGCCCGTCTACATGCAGACCCAGCTCAACCAGGTGTGGCAGACCCAGCCCGTGGCGACGTTCGGCGGCTCGCCCGCCGGCCCGGTGGCCGCCGCCGCCTAGCGTCGTAGCCGTCCCCCGAAGCAGCGAGCCAGGACCTCCTCTCGCCGCTTCGGGGACCGTCGCCCCGGCCGCACCGAGGGCTGCGCCTGCCAGCGCAACTCTTGGTGCTCCAACGGGGTTGTAGGGCTGGTGCGTCTCCAGCGGGAGAGACGTCGGCGATCAAAGACGGGGACGGAGGTCCACACATGAAGCAGCGCGCTTTTCTCAGGCTGGCAGGGATCCTGGTAGGTGCGGTCATCGCGATGGCGGCGATGGCCGTCCCCGGATACGCACAGCTTCCGGTGCCGGAGGGCTCGGCACCTCCGAGCGTCAACATGGAGCTCGTGCTCCGAGCCGCGCAGCTGGATCCTCATCGCGCGGCCGGCCAAGGGACACTCCATGCCACGGCAAGCGTCAAGCGGGTGCAGCGCCAGCTCTACCGTCAGCATCTGCTGCCGAGCAAGGCCTATATCGACGGGGTGTTCGGCACCTCCACCAAGAGCGCCTACGCACAATGGCAGCAGCGCCTGGGCTACAGCGGCCTTGATGCCAGCGGCCTCCCCGGCGTCACGTCGCTGCAGCGGCTGCTGGGCAGTCGCTACGCGCTCGATCACCCGGTCTCCCCCGGGGCGCACGTGGTCTATGACGGAGAGACGCTCAACGCCCGCACGCAGGCCATGCTTCTTGCGGCGGCGCGCCGTCTGGGAGCCGGCTGCCGGCTGGGGATCACGCAGGGCTCCTATAACCCCGGCGGGGTCGGCCCCTCGGCCGGGACTCATGACGGCGGCGGCGCGGTCGATCTCGACATCCACCGCCTCTGCGGCAAGCACATCCGCACGGTGGTGCGGGCGCTGCGGATCGTCGGCTTCGCCGCCTGGCACCGGCCGTACATCCCCAACGTGTGGAACGAGCACATCCATGCGATCGCCATCTCAGACCCCGACCTGGCGCCCGCCGCTCAGGACCAGGTCTGGGACTACTACATCCATCGCGACGGCCTCGCCGGCCATGCGCCCGACACCGGACCGCGGGTCGGCTTCCACGTCTGGGAGAGCTACCATCGCGCCCATGCGTGACCGGGCCGGCCGGCGCCACGGACAGTCGAGGACGACCCGCGCCCGGGGGCGTCTTCGCTGCCTGGCCGTGAGCCTGGGGACGCTGCTGGCGCTCGCGCCGGCAGCGTCAGCCGCTCACGCCAAGGCGGTCCCCGGGCGCCAGCTGCTCAAGCCGGTCAAGGGGATCCTGCTGTCCCTGGGCGACTCCTACGCCGTGGGCTGGCAGGAGCTGCCGGGCGGGACGCAGGGCGCCACGCGCCACGGCCCAGCCGATCAGCTCGTCCCCCTGGCCGCTGCCCGCGGCTGGAAACTGAAGCTCGTCAACTTCGGCTGCGGCGGAGCGACAACGACCTCGGTGCTGACCGCATCGGCCGTGGGATGCGACCCGAGGGCGCTCGCCCCGGGAGCGGCCAACTACCCCGGTCAGAGCCAGCTGCAGGCGGCGGTCGGCTTCATCAAGAGCCACCCCAACCGGGTCAAGGTCATCACGATCTCCATCGGCGGCAACGACATCGACGGCTGCCCGGTCAAGCCCGATCCGACCGGCTGCGTCGCGGCGAACATGCCCCGGGCGATCACCAACGTGACGAAGATCGTCAAGCGCCTGCGGGCGGCGGGCGGACCGCAGGTCCAGATCATCGGTTCGACCTATCCGGACGTCGAGCTGGGTCTGTGGGTCCACCCGAACGGTCCTCGGCCCCCACACGCTGGATCTCGTCCCCGGCTCCGTCAGCGCGTTTCACGACGTCATCAACCCGGGCCTCAAGCGGGCCTATGGCACCGTCGGCGCGGCGTTCGTCGACGTGACCAGGGCCACCGGCGCCTACGGCCCGTTCCTCGTCACCAGGGACCGGACCTTCGGCCAGATCCCGGTCCCCGTCGCCACGGTGTGCCGCTTGACCTACTTCTGCGACGGGAGCTTCAACATCCACATGAAGACCGCCGGTTACCGCATCATCGCCGCGCTCGAGGCTGAGGCGCTGCCGAAGCTCAAGTAACGGATCAGCGGCGCTTGGCGCTCCTCGGCAGGCAGGGGGTGATCGTGTGGCCCTTGGGGATCTTCAGCCCCCGGCAGGTGGGCAGATGCGCCGGGCGGGTGAGCATGACGGTCTGCACCTTGCGGATCGCCCTGCCGCCGCCGGCGGGGGTGAAGCGCACGATCGCGGTCACGGTGAGCCGGTGCCGGCGGGCGAGCGTCTTGCGGGCGGCCTTGCTGAGCGCCGGCGTCACGGCGACGGCACCCGGGCCGTGCGTGGTTCGCTTCACCGCCCGGAAGAGCGCCGGCTTGCGCTTCTTGGGCTTCTTCGCGCGCCGTGCGCTGCCGGCGAGAAGGCCGGCCGGGTCGATCCGCAGGCTCCCGGCGCGCGGCGCCCAGACGAGGAAGGTGCTGCGCGCGGCGGTCAGCCGGGTCGGCGTCGCCGGGACGATCGTCAGGTTGGCGGTGCAGGTGAGGCGCCGCTCGAGGCTGTCGGCTATCCGCGCACTCCCGCGGTAGACGGGCGGAAGGTCGTGGGGGGGCTGCGGCGGGAAGGAGAGGAACGCGTCGCAGGCGGCCGTCATCGAGTCTGCCGGCCCGAAGGCCTGCTCGGTGTCGGACGCGGTGCACGACGAGTAGGAGCCGCACGCGTGCGTGTACCCACCATCGACCGAGAGGGGCGGCGAGGTCTGCTCGAGGCGGCTGTTGGCGTCCATGCGCGCCGCGTAGCCGAGGTTCGTGTCCCAGCGGACCGTCGTCTGCAGCGTGCAGAGCGCGTACCGCGGGCAGGTCTCCGACCGCCGGACGCACTTCTGGGCGGCTTGACAGATCTGTGAGCTGCCGAACTGGATGCGGCAGCTCTGGGGAACGCCGCGCCGGAATACCCCGGCGCGACGTACACGAGCGGGTCGATCTGGCAGCTGTCGTTCGCCGTCGCCGAGGCGTTGACGGTGAAGTGCTCTCCGGCGGGGGTCAGATCCCGGGCTCCCGTGGGAGCGATGGCGCGCGCGGTGAGCGAGTGGCCTCCGGGAGAGAGGATCGCCGGGAACAGGGTCTGACTGGCGCACGGCTGCTCGGGCCCGAGATCGAACGAACAGACGAAGTGCGACCCCGCGACGGTCGAGGTGAGCCGGAAGCTCGGATCCTCGTTCCAGGTCGACTCGCCGTCGCCCGGGCTGCCCGTGATCGAGGTGTCGGGCTCGGGAACGATCCGGAAGGTCACCGGGTAGACCGCCCCCCTGTTGCCGGCGTTGTCGCGCCCGGCCACGTAGTAGGTGTGCGTCCCGGTGCCGCTGACGTGGACCCAGGGGTGGCCATCGCCGTCGAGGCATCCGCCGCTCGGGATGTCGTCAAAGCTGCGCGGCGGGGTGGGCGGATCGACCACGCAGCGGATCTGCTGGACGCCGGTCCCCGGCGTGGGATCGGTCACGGTCGCCGTCACGAACACCACTCGCGTGAAGTTGCCGCTCCCCAGCGCGACCCCGCCGCCGGACGCGGCAAGCTCGATCGCCGCGGTCGGCCCCAGCGTGTCGACGGTAAACGTCCGCGACACGCTGCTCGTCCCCCACCGGGGACGGTGACGATGACCGTCACCGTGTGATCGCCGTCCCCGAGATGCCCGGGCTGATAAGGCGACGCGCAGGCCACCGCAGGCCCGCTGTCGATCGAGCATTGGTAGGTCGCGCCCGCCGGTCCGCCACCGAACGGGAACGACGGGTCGGGATCCGTCGTCGGGCCACTCGGCCCGCCGGTGATCGTGGTGTTCGTCGTCGTCTGGTCGTTGTCGGCGATCGTCACCGTCGTGCTCGTGGGCGCGGCGAGCGTGACCCCTTCGGTCGGGGCGCTCAGCGTCACCGAGAAGGCCTCGTCGTCCTCGTGGACGGAGTCATCGGTGATCGGCACAGGGATGGCAGCGCTCGTCTCACCGGCGGCGAAATGCAGGGTTCCGCTCGTCGCGGTGTAATCGGAGGGCGCCGTCGCGCTCCCGTCTGCGGTTGCGTAGTCGACGGTCGCCGCCAGGCCGGTGTCGCCGCTGCGGGTCACGGTGATCGTCGCGTGGCCGTCGCCCTCGCCGACCCTCTCAGTCGCCGCCGCCATCTGGAAGCTGGACGGACCGCAGCTCGTCACATCGGAGTGGGCGGTGATGGTGGGGACCCGCTGCGTGCCGTCCTGGGTGGAGGTGAAGCCGGGAACGAGTGCCCGCGACCCGTCGAGGATGAGGTGAAAGCCCTCCTCTGCGCTGGCGGTGGTGAGGCCGTCGCCCCCCCCGTAGCTGGTGTCGAGGACCCCGGTGCTCGTCAGCCGCGCGGTCAGGCCACCGCCGCTGAAGAGCACCCGCCCACCGCAGACGCCCACCACGCCCTCGACGCCGGTGGCGGCGGCGATCGTGGCCCGCCCCGAGCTGCCGAAGCCCGGGTCCGGGTCACCGTCGCTGGTGAAGCGGGCGATCCCGGCGGCGGGATTGCCATTCTGGCCGGGCTGGTCGCTTTCGCCCCCCAACAGGATCCGGCCCTGGCTGTCGAGGGCCAGGCTCTGCGCCAGGTCGATCGACGTCGTCTGCACCGGAGTGCCGCCGTGGAAGGCGGGGTCGACCACGCCCTGGGCGGTGATCCCCCAGATCGCCGACTCCGCGGCGTCGGAGGCCTCGGCCGCGAGGATCCGGCCGCCGTTGCCGCCGATGATCTCGTTGACGCCCTGGCTCTCGTTGGCAGTGCCGACGTGGAACTCGACATGGCCGTCGCCGCCGCCGAAGCCCGGGTCAAGGCTGCCGTCCGAGGTGAGGTCGGCGACGAATCCATCGGCCGAGGTCCTTTGCCCTTGATCGTTGACCGTGAACGCCGTCCCGCCGATGAGCACGGATCCGTCGTCGTTGACGAGCAGGCTCTTCGCATAGGCGTGAGCCCCGCTCCCGTCACGACGGGGGTGATGAGACGTCCGTCGCCGGAGAAGGTCGGGTCATACGCGCCGGTCGACGTCAGGCGGTCCACGAAGGTGTCGGCGTAGCCGTCGGTGTCGAGGGTCTGACCGGCGACGACGATCGTCCCGCCCGGACCGGGAGCGATGGCGTTCGCACGGACGTTCGTCTGGCCGGGACCGCCGTCGATGGTCACGCTGCCGTTGGTGCCGAAGGTCGGATCCGGCGAGCCCGTGGTGGTCAGGCGCGTGATCCGCGTCCCGCTCGGCTGCTGGGTGAGGTCGGGCTGTAGCTGCGAGGCGAGCAGGATGCGCCCCTTGAAGTCGCGCGCGATGACCTCGGACTCGGATGACTGCGCCACACCGGCGGGGCCGGTGTACACGCCGCTCGTGCCGAAGCTCGTGTCGACGTCGCCGGGCGCCGCGAACGCGGGCGACGCGCCCACCGCAGCGAGCAGCATCATCAGCGCAAACGCCCGCAGCCCCCGGCACATGGTGCGACACGCTATCCGGGCTCCGGGTCTCCGTCAATGCCTCAGCCGTGGCTCAGTTCCCGGCTTCGGTCAGCTCAAACGGGGCGGGTAAGCTTCGGCCCGTGGCCAAGGTCTTCGACGGCATCGACGATCGCCTGCAGCGGTGGATGGCCGCGCAGCCGATGTACTTCGTCGGCAGCGCCCCGCTGGACGGAGATGGACACGTCAACGTCTCACCCAAGGGGCCGATCGACACCCTCCAGGTCCTGGACGCTCACACCGTCGCCTACCTGGACTTCGTCGGCAGCGGAGCGGAGACGATCGCCCACGTACGAGAGAACGGGCGCATCGTGATCATGCTCTGCGCCTTTCAGGGCCCACCGCGGATCGTGCGCCTGCATGGACAGGCCGAGGTCTTCACCGCCGACACCCCCGGCTACGAGGCGTTGCGAGAGCGGGCCGGCTTCGCAACGCCGTCGGTGCCGGAATCGGCCCGCTCGATTGTCCGCGTCGAGGTCACGCGCGTCGCTGACTCGTGCGGCTACGGCGTGCCGCTGATGACCGTGGCGGGGACGCGGCCACACTTTGACGCCTGGGCGGGCAAGAAGGTGCGCGCCGGCGGTCCCGACGCGCTGCGCGATTACCAGCGCGATCTCAACTCGCAGAGCATCGACGGTCTTCCGGCGGTCCAGCTGCGCGACGAGGCCGCGCCGCGGACGTGACATCCGCTGGTGCGGCCTTCGGAGACGCGCCGGTCAGATAGGCAGGCCGGTCACGACGCCGACTGCGAGCTGTGCTCCCGCCGGGGGGTGCGGTGCAGGTAGGCGAGCCAGTAGAGCACCGCGATCGCGATCGTGACGAGCGTGATGATGATGTCGCCGAACTTCTGGTAGCGCAGCGTGAGTCCGATGCCGACGATCGCCAACAGGGGCGGCAGCGGCCAGAGCGGCATCGTGAAGGGCCGTTCCGCGCCACGTTCCCGCAGCCGGCTCACGATCGCGGCGGTGGCGATCAGCAGGTAGATGGTCACGATCATGACACTGGTGAAGGTGATCAGTGAGGTGAGGCTGGTCAGGTAGCAGAACACCGCGCAGGCGATGCCAAGAAAAGCGAACGCCCATTTGGGGACCTGGTTGCGGTTGGTGGTGGCCAGGGCCCGGCTGAGAGGACCGGGCCACATCTCGTCGCGGCCGGAGGCGAAGTAGATCCGGGCATAGCCGAGGTTGGCGCTCAGCCCGGTGTCGAACATGGCGACCACCACTCCGGCGAGCAGGATCTTCGATCCGACCTTGCCGGCGACGGCCGCGGCGATCGTGGCCAGCGGGGTGTCCGCCGCAGCGGTCGCGCCGAGATGGCGGATCGCCAGCGTTGCCACCACGACGGCGACGATCTCGATGACGACGGCCGAAACCGCCGCGACCATGACGGCACGCGGAAGGACCTTGCGCGGTTCGTGGGTCTCCTCCCCGAAGTACAGCGGCCAGTCATACCCGTTGTAGGCAAAGAGCGCTAACGCCACGACGGGAAGCAACGCCGAGAAGCCGACGGGCACAGTCTCGCCCTTGCCGTCGGGGAGCACCGGGTGGGTGATGAACCCCAGACCGTGGCGGGTGGAGAGCAGGCACGCGACGATGAACGCGACGATCACCACCAGTTCGACGATGAGCATGATCGCCGCGACCCAGCTCGAGGAGCCCAGGCGCTCCAACGATATGCCGGTGACGAGCGCCATCATCACCACGGCGGTCCACTTGATCGGCAGCGCGCCGATCAGCTGGTGCAGGTAGGTGGCCGAGGCCACCAGGATCGCCGCCGTCGACAGCACGCCGAGAACGAGAAACAGGGCCAGGGCGATGAACCCGAAGCCGTCACCGAGGACCTCCCGGACGATGGTGTACGCCCCTCCGGCGCCGAGGTGCACGGCACCCAACTCGGCGTAGGCGAACGCCATCGAGATCGCGACGACGGCGGCCAGCAGGAACGACCAGGCAACGCCCGTGCCCGCCCCGGCCAGACCGGCCCCGTAGACGAGGAACACCGAGGTCGTGGGGGAGATCGCGGCCAGCGCGATCGCGAACACCCGCGACCATCGCAGGACCGGCGTCAGGCGCGCGCTCTCACTGGGCTGCGGCATCCACGCCGCTCACCCGCCAAGCGGGCCCGACACGCGCCGCTCAGAGAGCCAGCACGGACAGGTCCAGCGGTTCGTGCTCGTGGGGCGACTGGATGGCCAGGCAGTCGACGCCGGCGGCGGCGAAGGCTTGGCGATCAGCATCCGGCTCGGCGAAGACCGTGATGCGGTGAGGCGCGGCGGACCCGGCTTCGTCGAGGCCCTCTCCAATGGCGGCGCGTGCCCCGGCAATGTCGCCCGGAGCGAACGCCGAGTCGAGCACCGTCCCATTGGCGTAGCGACCCGACAGGCGCAGAGATTTGGGACCGCGCACCCCCAGCGAAACGAGCGGCGGCCGCGCGGGCGGATGGTCGAGGGTCACGCCGCGGAGCCGCACGTAGCGGCCCTCAGTTGTCACGGTCTCTCCGTGCAGGAGCGCCTGCACCGCGACGGTGACTTCGCTGAGCAGCGTGAGTTGCGACGCGGGCTTGGCGCCCACCTGCCGCATCCACTCCGCCACGCCATGGCCGATCCCCACGTGGAGCCGGCCGGGATACAGGCGAGCGAGCGTTGCCAGCTCCATCGCGGCGAAGGCGGGGTTGCGCACCGGCGCGGGGAGAATCCCAATGCCCACGATGATGTGGGTCGTGACGGCGAGCGCCGTCGCCGTGGCCGCAATCCCGCCGGTGTAGAAGCAGTCCTCCCACAACCACAGTTCGGCCGCCCCGGCCGCCTCAGCGGCCTGCGCTTGCTCGACGAGCCGTTCCGGAGGCAGAGAAGGCCGCAGGACGACACCGAGATCCATGGCGGTCATCCTCTACGAAGCCGCGGACGACAGGCAGCGCCTTCGTGACTTCCTTCAGGCCGCAGCCCGCTCCGCCGGTCGGGAGACGTCGACCGCGTCCACCGCACCCCGCGGTTGCTACGGCGCGTTGACCGTGACGCCGCCCCACTGCTCCGGTTCGACATCCTGCAGAGTCTGGGTCAGCGTCCACTGGTGGCCGGCCGGGTCGCGGATTGTGCACTGGCGCTCCCCGTAGGCGAAGTCGCATGGCTCACTAACGACCTCACCGCCGCGGGTGCGGACGCGTTCGCACAGGGAGGCGACGTCGTCGACTCGGAGCATCACCGACTGTGAAGCTTGCTCGCCGAGCGGGGCCGTCCGGCCATGGCCGACGTCGGCCACGATCAGCGAGCCCTCCCCGAAGGTCAACTGCGCCCGGTGTCCCGGGCCGATCCGGACCCGCTCCACGAATCCCAGCACGTCAACGAGCCAGTCAACCGCCGCGCCGACGTCCGGGTAGGCGAGTACCGGAATCACCGGGCCCAGCGGCGCTGAACGGTTTGGCATCGCAGTGATCCTACGCCCGCCGTCCGCGTGGGTGCCCGAGGCGGTCGCTCAGTTCGTTTCTTGATGGGCGAGCGCGGGCGGCGGCGTCGCTCCGAGAGCAGGCAGCTGCTGCAAGCCGGGCCCGCCGCCGGCGGTATCGAGGCGACGGATCAGGGCCTCGACGACGTCACCATCGAACTGCGTATTGGAGTGCTGACGCAGCTCCTCGATGGCGTAGCTCTGCCCTGGCGCCCGGCGATACGGACGATCGGAGGTCATGGCTTCAAAGGCGTCGGCGACATGGATGATGCGAGACTCGAGTGGGATCTCGTCGCCGGCGCGCCCGTCGGGGTAACCGGTTCCGTCGATCCGCTCATGATGGTGTCGCACCCACTGAGCTTCGACTGGCATCTCGGCGGCCTGGACGATCGCCGCACCGAGCACGGAATGGCCCTTCATCTGCTCGTACTCGTCGGAGGTCAGCGGTGCCGGCTTCTGCAGGATCGAATCGGGCACACCGATCTTGCCGACGTCGTGGAGGAGCCCGGCCAGCCGGATCCGTACGAGCCGCTCACGATCGATGCCCAGCTCCACGGCGATGATGACGCTGAGCTGCGCGACCGTCTGGCAGTGGCTCCGCGTATACGAGTCCTTGGCGTCGACCGCAAGAGCGAGCGCATTGGCGAGTGTCTGTGTGTGATGCTCGTCCTCGGCGATGCTCGTCTCAACGCTGGCGTGCACGTCCGGGCTGTAGATCGCCGCCTGCTGGTTGATGCGCTTGGCGCCGATCAAGGCCAGGTCGGCTTCGCGGATGAGCTCGTCCTTGTCGCGAGTGTCCAATGCCTCGGCGATACCCGCCGTGACTGATGCCCCTCGGTCCTCGGACGCCAGCTCCAGGGCAAGGCGCTGCACGAATTCGAGCGCGCCCCAGCATCGCGTGGATGTCAGCACCACGGCGAACTCGTCGCCCCCGACGCGGTAGGCGCGGTCTCCGGCGCGCTGAGTTGCTCCGAATCGCCGTCGCCAATGCACGCAGACGCGCGTCACCGGCTTGGTGGCCCACCTGGTCGTTCAGGGTCTTGAGATCGTCGAGATCGAGCATCACCAAGCTCAAGGGCGTCGGTCCTCGGCTCGCCCGGCGAAGCTCTTGGTCGAGATCCTCGTGAAACGCGCGGTGGTTGTGCAGGCCGGTCAGCGGATCAGTACTCGCCATCTGCGCCATCGTCTCGAATTCCGCCGCCCGTGCCCGGTTCAACCGACTCGAAATCCGCACGATGACCACGCTGAAGAACACGATGAGGCCGAGGCCGAGCGCAAACGCGAGCGCCATCGCCTCCTTGGCAGAATCGCTGTCCCGGGCCAGCGCTGTCTTGTCGGCGCCGGCGCTTTGCTGAGCAGCCGCTGCTTCGCCGGTCACAATGCCCTGCACGCGGGCGAACGCGGCCTCGCCAAGGGTCTTGTCCAATCGCTTGACCAGGCGATTGTCGTGCGCGTATACGGCCTGGATGATCCGGTAGTCGACGTCATCGTAGGCGCCGTCGGCGGCAGCGAGACGGGCCACCGTCGCCTTTGCGGCGGGCGACCCGGCCAGCGCCGCGATGTGATTCAGGTCCGCCACGAGCGTGCTTTCCGCCGCACCGCGGGCAGCGAGCACGGAGACGGCCGGAGACAGTCGAAACTTGCGCACCAGCGATTGCTCGAGACCGACCCGATACCGAGCGTCCTGAAAGAGGGTGCTCAGCGCGCTTCCTGCATTGGCTCGACGGGCGCTCCTGGCGACACGCTCCTGGGTCAGCAGCGAGAAACCGGCCAGCACACAGAGCACCACGAACAGACCGGCGCAACCCGCAGGCACGATCCAGCGCTGCGCCCACCGGCCATGCCTACCCATACGGGCCTCCGTTGTATTGACATCAGGAAGGCATCGCGCTCCGGCGCCGTTCGCGGCGAGCCTCACTCAGCACATCGACCGCTTGAGCCTGGGCCTTGAGGCCTGCGACACCCCCAGCTAGATCACCCGGTTGGCCTTCAGGAACGCGGCGGCGACCGCGATCGGCGGCTTCTTATCGATCGCGACTGCCTTGTTCATGGCAATGATCGCGGGCTCAGTCAGCAGCTTGTTGACCCGGTCGACGACCGCCAAGACATTCGGGCAGACGTGGAGCTCGCTCTTATTGATCACCAATGCGAGGTTCTGGAACCCGAAGATGCTCTTTGGATCCGTGAGCACCGTGTACCTGCCGCTGGCCAACTGCGGGTCGGTCGTGAACACGTCGATCGCGTCGACGGCGTGGCTGTCAAGCGCCCGGTACTGGATGCCGAGCGCAAGCGATTGGAAAGTGAGGTTGTGCAGGCCATAGACGCGCCTCATCCCGGCCACTCCCTCCTGGCGATTCAGGAACTCAGGCCGGGCGCCGAACGTGAAGTGCGGAACCTTCTTGAGATCGCCCGTCGAGACCAACCTGTACTTCTTGGCATAGGACGTGAGCACCGCAACCGCGTCAGTGTCAAAGAACGGCGTCATGTCACTCATCACCTGACCGCGCTTTGCGTAGAAGGCCTTGGCGAGCAGATACTCCTGCCGCGGGCTGGACACAGTCTTGGTGAGCTTCGCCACGGTGGACACCGCCTCCCCCGTGTATTCAGGGTAGGCGTCAATCTGATGGCCGGTCAGCGCCCGATCGACGATCTCCGTCGCCCCGATGTTCTGCTCATACGAGATCGCGCAGCCGCTGGCCTCCAGCGCCTGCCGGTACAACTGGCCGACGACGAACTCCTCAGTGAAGTCCTTCGTGCCCAAGATGAGCGACTTCCCTGACAAGCCGTGAGTCACGGCGTGTGTGCTCGGCGGCGCTGCACGAGACGACGTCGAGCTCGAGCTGCTGCCGCCGCCGCCGCACGCCGCGAGCAGGATCACACACACAGCGGCGGCCCCGGCGACACGCAGCCGGGGAGGCCGACTCGCTACGCACTTGGGTGATGGACCACGCATTGTGGTGCTCCTCGATGGGAACGACGGAGGACGGATCCCCCAAACCTCGGCCTACGTGCCTATCGGCACATTCCGGCGCGGACATGAGTTGGAGCGAAGGCCGCTCCGCGGCGAGCTACCGCCTGCGTCGCCCTTTACGTTGACCGCGGCGATCCCATAGCCATTTGAGGGTTACAAGTTCCACGATTCGCTTGAACATCTGACCTCCCTTGGTCACTACGGCTGCAAAGCGCCGATGGTGGCCGCATGCGATCTTCCGGCACCGGCTCTGGCAAGCCTGCCGCGGGCTGCGGCCCGTGAGCCGCACACTACGCGTCGCCGCGTCAGGCAACCGAACGTCTGTCTGTCAGCGGACGTCTGATTGCGTACGCATGCTGGCTGTGTCGATGCCGGCGTTGCTGCTCAGCGCCGGTGCCGCCGGACAGAACCGGTGGCGCGTCGTCACGCGCCCGAGCGACTGCCCCAAACATTTTCCACGTCGCACGGCCGCGTGCGAGTATGGGGGGTCGTGGCGGGCGAGACCTCTCAGATCACGCTCAAGCGCCTGCGCCGGCCGGTCGCAGACGTGCTTCGGACCTACAAGGTCGTGATCGACGGGGACACGGTCGGGGGCATTCGTCGTGGGGAGACCAAGACGTTCGACGTGGCTCCGGGCCGGCACGAGATCCACCTCGAGATCGACTGGGCACAGAGCCGGAACCTCGAGCTCAACCTCTCCTCGGGCGATGTGGCCAGCCTCACGTGCAGCGCGCGTCCACCCACAGGCGGCTTGGCCGTGCTCGCGTCCAAGGACTACATCAAGCTCGAGCTCGCCGATGGATCGTGGCTCGGTGAGTTCCGGACCGAGCCGCCGCAGGCGGTAGAGCTCGCTCCCGGAGCCCCCGACGACGAGGAGATGCAAGCCGGCTGGGAGGCATGGTCGCAGTCCTCCGATCGCGCCACCGAGCTTCGCGCCGCCCTCCAGGGCGCGATCCAGGCCGGCGACAGCAGCGAGATCGCCCGGCTCAAGCAGGAGGTTGGCGCGGTGCTCGCCGAGCACCGCGCGCTCACCGACGAATACAAGCGCCTGAAGGCGCAGCGCCCCGATTGGAAGACGCCCGAGCGAAGCCGCTAAAGCCGCGGCGCGCGGGTGTCCACAGCGGGAGAGGACGGCCCGGGGCCGTGACCTAGGGCGGGCGGTAGCAAGGCCACGATCTACCGCCGATGGGCCAATAAAGCAGCCGTTGTCGCCTCCGCGGTTGAGCACCGAGCCGCGAGCACCCCGCCCCAACCCTCAGGCGCCAAACTCAGAGAGGACCTGCTCCAGGTGGTCACATGGCTAGCCGAGCAGATCGCCGAGCAGGACCTCGGCATGGTGGCAGCGGTGCTCGCCGGAATGCGCTCTGACCCCGAACTCGCCGCCGCGATGCGCGGCAAGCTCCACCGCGACGAAGCAGCAATGATCCAACGCACGCTGCACCGCGCAGCCAAGCGCGGCGAACCCATCGCTTCCGACAGCGACGAACTATTCGCACAGATCGCCCCAGCCGTGATCACCCATCGAATACTCATCGTCGGCAAGCCGTGCGATCCACCGTTCCTCGAGCACCTCGTCGAGAGCGTGCTTTTGCCTCTACTACGCCCTGCATAAGCCGTCGCGGTGGGGCCAAGCGAAGCCGTCGCTCTCAAGAGAGAGCCCACGCAGAGTTCGGCACCGCGGCCGCGGCCGGGCTCCCGAGGCGGCACTGAGACGCACCGTCTGTCCCGGAGCAATGACGAGCCTTATGGGTCTACGGGATCGGCATTCGTGCCGGCACGACGTACGGCCGTTGGTGCGGGTATCAGTGATCCAGGCGGGCTGTAAGCAGCGTCGATGCGACGCCACGTGGCTCGCCGAACGGGAAGCAGGACCGCGATAAATGCCACGACCCACCCAAGGTCGAGGTAGCGATTAGTCCCAACCGTTGTAAGGACGAGGAGGACGAGGCCGTTTGCGACCATGGAGGGGAGCTCCTCACCCCACGTCAGACGACGGGGCATCTCAGGATTGCGCCGCGCCGTGGCTTTTCGTGCCGCCCGGAGCCATAGGACGAAGCCTGGGACGAGCAGCGGGAGCACTGCCCACCACGTCCAGTTCATGATGGCCCCCAGAACTGTCGGTGTGAGCCATAACGCGTACGCCGGTAATTCGTCCCGTACTCGCGGGAAACCGCCCGGTTCACGCCTCGTTGCGTCGTTCCGTGCTGTGCGCATACCTAGCCTCTGACAGGCGCGAAAAACCTGTAGTGCCAGCCTATCTGCTGTGACCCCTGATCGGCATCGCCTCAGCGCTCGGTCACGGACATCAACCCCTCGATTTGGCGCTGCATTCGGACTCGGACTTCGGATGCTTATGCCCTTACGAACCAGCCTTTCGGCTGACCCGGGCCTCGGCGATGAGTCCTCTCGCGCTCGTGAGATCGTGCTGCGCGTGGGCGGTCAAGCGCCGATGCCGGTCTCAGCGGCCCGAGGCGCCCGGAACGACGAAAGCCCCGGAGAACCGGGGCTTTCGGATGGGCCGTGGAGGGATCGAACCTCCGACCTTCGGATTAAAGTCGCTCGTTTTGCAGGTCTTTTCGCGTAGATCCAGGCGCCTAAGTGTGGTCAGAGCAGGTGAGATGCGCTCAGAATTGCTGAGTTCGCGACATGGTTGGGGACACGCTTTGAGACCTGCCGCAACGCTCAGCCCGGACCCGCGCTTCGGGTGGTGACCTGGCCGAGATGAGATGATGGACGCGTGGTCATCCGAAGTCGTCACGGCGATGAGATCAGCAGCGTCGAAGAGTGGGGCCGACTGGCCGGGCCGGCCGCTGCTCAGCACTGGAAGGACGGGCGCAGCGCTAAGGAGCTCGCGAAGTCCTGGATCGCCGGAGATGGACCGCAGAGGTTCTTGCGCGAGCTCTTTAACGGCCTCGAGAACACCCGCCAGCTGCGTATCGAGGAAGCGGTCGCCGAGGAACAAATCGCCTTCGACGGATTCCCGGGCGGAAAGCGTAACCACGACCTCCTCATCCGTGGCAGGTGCGCCGGTGGCCCGGTCGTGATCGGCCTCGAAGCCAAAGCCGACGAGACGTTTGGCCAGACGATCGCGAAATACCGGCGCGATGCGCTGGTCGTCAGGGCATCCGGGAAGACGACAAACGCGCCCGAGCGGCTTGAGAATCTCCTCAGCGACATCGGCGAGATCTCGCTGACTCAGACCCCTTCTTTTGGAGACCTGCGCTACCAGCTCCTCTCCGGTGTCGCGGGAACCCTTGCCGCAGCTGAAGGACGGTGGTATGGCCGCGTTCATTGTCCATGAATTTGCGACCGCCCTGACGACCCAGAAGAAGCGGCAGGCGAACCGGACGGCACTCGCCGAGTTTGTCGGCAACGTGATGGGAGCCGTAGCGCCCGAGCAGGACTCGTGGCTTCTCGGTCCGTCCTACGTGGCGGCCGCGCGCTGGTCAAAGCTTCCGCTCTACATCGGGCACCTCACCACATCGGGTAGTCAGCAGCGTCTCGTCGACCGCTCGGGGACGCGGCCATTGCTTGTTCAGCCGCGCCAATCCGACACTCTGCTCGGCGATCGCAATCGCGCGAAGCACTCACACGCGTCGGCAGCGACGAGACAGTGGTAGAGCGAAACCTTTCTGCTCATGCGCGCGGAGTCAAAATCGTGATCGTCTCCTCTCGGGACTCCAGGAGCCGCTCAACGAGTTGGGTGGTCAGCTCACGTCGGCGGCTGGTAGCCGGCGGCGGTCCCGTGATTGGCGCGTCGTGCACTGGCTGCCCTCGACGCGGAGTTGTGCCGGGCAGCCAGTACACCCAGTCTGCAGCCTGCCTCGCCGTGTAATGGTTCATTGACAAGCTGGCCAGAGCCCGCCCATGCAGCAAGTGATTGCGATCCGCCTCGTCGTGCCAGGACGCCACGAGCGCCTTGATCGGGCTCAACGGCACTCGGATCTCTACAGCCTGCGACGGCGCCCAGGGACCGGCCCGGTGGGGTCCATACCAGCAGACGATCGGCTGGTCGCTGCTGAGCAACACGGGCTTGTCGAAGCCGATGATCGTCCAACACATGTTGACTAGCGCATTGGCCAAAAGGATGCCGGTCCCGATCCCCGCCTGAACCATGCTTTCCCGTGTTTCAAGTCGCGACAGGTCGTAGTTGCTGGCGTAGTCATCAGCCTGGAAAGCGCGCTCAGGCGGCGCATGCTTGAGAAAGAGCTCGCGCACACGTTCGCGCAGCCAGTGCTCGTTGTGCTTGAAGTGGTCAGAGCGCATCTCGCGATAGCGGACGCCGCGCGCCATCTGCACTCCGATGAACTCAGCGAGCACAGCTTTGGTCTCCGGATCGACCGGCAGAGCCCCTCGATCAATAGCCATGAAGGCTGCGGGCGACTTTGTTCTCGAGTGTTCCGAGGGAGTTCTCGACCTCGTTGCTGCTGGTGCCGTCGCTGCGCTTGAGCGTGTAGAACCGCTTGCGGACCGCGACTTCTGGGACACCGATTGGCTCGGGTTCGCACCCTGTCCGCTCCGCAATGAGCAGCCCGTCGGCCGCAAAGCGCCGCAGGTACACGCGGGGGGTGACGTGCGTGTGCTTCTTGACCTTCTCTGACACGAACCAAAGTATCCGCCGGCTACCGGACTCAAGCTGCTCGGCTCGGGCGAACGCGGCTCGAGCGACAGCATCCCGGAGACATGTCGTTAGGCCGTATCCCTGTTCGCGGCCCGAAAGCGCCCGCCCCCATCTGCCTGCGCCGGCGAGGGCTTGCCGCGATAGCGCTCGTCACGCGTCCCGGGCCGAATGAGGCAGCGGCGCCAAACCCGGAGGGGCACGCCGCTCAGGCTCGGGTTTCGCCCGGAAGCGGTGCGTCGAATGTGGCAGGTGGGGCTGCCCGACACCGCCCGCCTGCGGGCTGACCTATTGCGCGAGGAGTTCGACGATCTCCGGGGCTCGGAAGGTGACGCGGCCGCGACCGGCCTCCGCTGCGAGCAGGCCGAGCCCCTCAAGCCGGCGCAGCGCGTTCATCGCAGCCTGGTGAGTGACGCCGTAGCGTTGGCGACCTGGCCGGCGCGCAGGATCGGGAGACCGATAAGGTCGGCGCAAGCCGTTCGGCCAGACCGGAGGCGCCGGGACTCGCGGACCCGGCGCAGCGCGTCCGCTTGCCAGTCGAGGAGGCCTTCGATCCGGTGGTGGGTCGTTTCGGCAGCGTCGAGGACGCCAGTGGCGAAGAAGGCAAGCCAGTCGCTCCAATTCCCGCTCGTGCTGAGAGCCAAGAGCGCGTCCTGATATTCGGTGCGGCGCGCCTCGAACCACGGCGACACGACGAGGATCGGATAACGCAGCACGCCGAGGCGCATCAGTTGAAGCACGATCGCGAGACGCCCGATCCTGCCGTTGCCATCGGAGTACGGGTGCAGCGTCTCGAACTGGTAGTGCGCGAGGCCAGCCTGCACGACCGGCGGCAGAGGAAGGTCCTGGCGGCTCACCCACGTGACCCACTGCTCGAACGCGCCCTTGAGTTGGTCGCCATGCGGCGCGGGTACAAAACGGGCGTCGCTGATTGGAGCGTCCGGCGGGCCGATGAAGACGTGTCGGTCGCGAAGCCCACCGGCGTCGCTGTGCTCGCCCGCTGTGCCCTGCACCAAGGTCCGCTGTAGCTCTCCCATCAGGCCGCTGGTGAGTGGGCGTTCCTCGACCCATTCGAACGCGAGCTGGGCCGCTGCAACGTAGTTGAGGATTTCCAGCACCGCGAGCGACAGCTGACCTCGGTCCTCGAGGTCTGACTCGAGGACGGTGACGAACGGCGCGAAGGTACCCTCCAGTGCGCTCGTACTCTGCGCTTCACGCCGGATCGCCGGGTCACGCAGGAGCTCGGGGAGGGAACCTGACGGGCCGCTTGATCAAGGCGGGCGAGGGCGGCCTCGGCCCGCGCGATGATCGTCCATGTCTGGGAAGAGAGCTGCACCGACTCTGGCAAGGGGTCAGCGAGGTAGGCGAACGACTCGTAATGCTCGCTCGTCCGACCGTCGGTCCCGGTGATCGGCACGATCTGCCCGATCGGCGATCTGCCGAGCGCCTCGAGGTCCATGATCCAAGTCTAGAGCCGAATACTTGGATCGCTCACAGTGTTTTCCAACTGCACTTGGATCCGGTCCGCCTTGCGGTCCGAGTGGCCTGCAGTATTACTTCACCCCGCCAGTAGAGACACACACTGTACGCACCAGGTGCTTCCGTCCCAAGACGTCCCAAGTCGTCCCCATGGAGGAGCCCGGAACGACGACCTGGGTCACGCGCGCTGGCATCGAGGGGGGACATGCGGTGGCTCAGCCGGACCGGTCACGCGCTGATGATGTGCCTCGCCATCCGGGCGAGGCGGGCTACCCCCGCGCGATCCACGCCGGGGACCCTCGCCCGCCTGGTGACGCATGCGCAATCGTCGCGCGCGGATAGCGAAACGATGACCTCGCATCCGGCTCGGTGCAGGATCCTCGCGCGCGTCGACGGGCACCGCGATTCTTCCGGGGCGTCTAGGGACGTTTCCCTGCTCACGGCGCTTTTCTGGACGGCTCCGGCGGGAGTACGACCTCGAATGCCTCCGCCACCAGCCGGGCGTCCTCCTCACGCGGTGCGTAGTGGAGGTAGCGCATCGTCGTCTGGATGTCCGCGTGGCCCATCCACTCCTGGACACGGCGGATGTCGGCCTTGGCGATCATCCGCGTCCCGAACGTGTGCCGGAGATCGTGGAAGCGCAACGCCCGCAGGCCGGCCGCGGCCAGCGCCGCCTTGTAGCGGCGGCGCAGCGCCGACCCGTCCAGGTAGCCGCCGGCCACGCCGACGAACACCAGGTCGTCGTCGCCGACCCAATCCGCACGCTGGCTCAAAGGCGCGAGCGCCGCAGCGACGGCCGGCGCGCAGCGGGACCGCGCGGACCTTGCCGGACTTCGGGGTCGTCAGCTGGCCGAGGTAGTAGCTCGCCCGCACGCGGACCACGTTCGCCGACGAAGTCGACGTCGCGCCAGCGCAGCGCGAGCAGCTCCCCCATCCGCAGCCCGGTGAACGCCGCGGTCAGGAACACCGCCGCGTCCTGCTCGGACTCGGCGGCCCGGACGAGCGCCCAGACCTCCTCGGGCGAGAAGACCTGGATGTCGCCGCTGGCCCGCTGCTGGAACTTCTCCACCTCGCTCGCGGCGTTGGCCGAGCAGCCCGTAGACCTTCTTCGCCCGCCCCAGGATCCCGCCGAGCTGGATGAGGACCTTGTTGCGCGAGCGGACCGAGCCCTGGAAGCCTGCCAGCCAGGTCTCGATGACCGGCGTCGTCACCGCCTCGACCGGCATCGAGCCGAACGCCGGCAGCAGATGGACGTCGATCGTGGAGCGGTAGCCGCGAAGCGTCGACGGCTTGCGACCCCGATCGTGCTCGACGTAGCGCAGGTACTCGGCCGCGGCGTCAGCGAAGGTGGCGCCGGTCCGGACCATCCCCGGCAGCGTCCCGCGGCGCGCCGCATCAAGCGTCTCCCGCAGCCAGTCCTCGGCCAGACGCTTGGTGTAGTAGCCCGCTGGCGGCCTGCCCCGCTCCGTCCACGCGGGCCCGAGCTTCTTCTGCACCTGACGCCCGTCGGGAACCCGGTACTTGGCGTACCAGACCGGTCCGCGTGCCCGCTCGACGCGGAAGACATGTCCTGTAGGAGGCCGGAATTCGCCCGCCATGGGCCGATCCTACGCCGATCTCGGGACATATTGGGGACATGTTGCAGAGTTGGCACACGTCCCAGAACGACGAAAGCCCCGGCAGACCGGGGCTTTCGGATGGGCCGTGGAGGGATCGAACCTCCGACCTTGGGATTAAGAGTCCCCTGCTCTACCAGCTGAGCTAACGGCCCGACGGGACAGCGATGTTAGCCAAGGTGAGCGGGCGAGGCTTCAGCAGGACTGCGCGGCCGCGGGGGAGGTCTTGGCGGCGTCCAGGGCGGTGGTCGAGCTGCTTGCGGGTCGACTTGGGCACCAGGGTCAGGGCCTTGGCCTTGGCGAGGTCGCCCTTGCGGGTCTGCTTGGCGGCGTAGGCGGTGAGCGCCAGGCACTCGTAGCCCTTGGCCTCGGAGGGGCTGGCCTGGGTCTCGGCCTCCCAGGTGTTGGCGGCGTCGCCGTACTGGCCGAGGAAGGCGTAGGCGCGGGCGGCCAGGATCGCCAGGTCCTGGTTGGGGCTGCTTGGTCAGGCTCTGGTACTTCTGCCAGGCCTGGGTGGTGGCCGGTGAGCTCCTGCTTGCCCTTGGCGGTGAACTGGGTGCCGGCGGTGGTCAGCTGGCTGTTGGCGTTGGCGGTCTGCCAGCGGGCGTTGATCAGGTCGGCCCAGGCGCCGGGGTTGTTCGGGTTGGCCTTGGTCTCGCGCAGGGCCGTCTTCTCCTGCTGGGAGATGACCGAGCCCTGGTTGCTCGAGCCGTTGCCGGTGAAGGCGTTGAGCAGGCCGCCGCCGCTGCCGGTGCCGACGCCGAACAGCACCAGGCCGAGGCCGAAGAGGACGGCCAGGCCGAGGTAGACCACCTGGACGGTGCGCCGGCGACCGCGGCTGCGCAGGTCGAAGAGCATCGGTCAGCGATCGCTCTCGTCGGGCTCGTCGCCGGCGCCGTCATCGGTCCAGTTCATGGAGGCGAGCTCGTTGGCGGCGCGCTTGGCCTCGCGGCGATCGGCGAATTTGAGCAACACGATGCTGGCCAGGAAGAGGATGACGAGGGGCGCCGTCTCGAGGGCGGTCGTCACCGGATCGGCCCCGGGCATCGCCGCCGCGATGACGGCGATGATGACCGTAGCGTAGCGCCAGTGCCTGGTCAGGGTGCTGCCGTTGATCATCCCCAGCTGCCGCAGGCCGAACAGGCCGATGGGCATCTGGAAGGCCAGCCCGATCGCCGCCATCGTCAGCACCTCGAAGGAGTACAGGGGCTTGGCCTGGACGAGTGCCTGGAACTGGTTGGCGTTGTAGCCCTGCAGGAAGCGCACGGCCGGCGGGAGGACGACGAGATAGGTGAAGACCACGCCGATGACGAACAGCACCGGGGCGGCGATCATGATCGGCAGCGCCACTCGTGCGCTCGTGGGGGCTGAGCGCCGGGATGATGAACGCGTAGAGCTGGTAGAGGATCACCGGCAGCGACAGCAGCAGGGCGAAGTAGAAGGAGACGGTCAGCGAGGTGGTGAACGGCTCGCCGACGCCGATGGTGATCGGCAGGTTCTTGGGGGTCTTCTGCGGCAGCGCCTTGGCGGCGTCGCGCATCTGCGCTGGCGGCCGCGGTGATCAGCGCCGAGTCGCCCGGCGACAGGTCCGTGGACTCCGACAGCGTCTGGAACAGGCTGGCGGCGTTGGTGAAGTGCTTGGCCGCCGAGACCGTGTCGTTGGTCAGCCCGCCGATGTGGTTGGCGCCGGTGTTGCCGGGCTTCGGGAGCGGGCTGTTGAGCGCGTCGAGGATCAGGTGGTTCTGCCAGAAGCAGAAGCCGAAGGCGACGGCCAGCGTGAGCGCGCAGACGATCAGCCGGGCTGCGCAGCTCGTCGAGGTGGTCGACGACGCTCAGCCGGTCTTCATGGCCGATCGGCCGGAGTTTCGCCATCGGCTGTCATCGCGCGCCCGGAAGCTCAGGAGCGGCGCTCGGTCCCGGCCTCAGGGCCCGGAGCGGCCGCCGGCTCGGCGGGGCGCGTCGCGGCGCGCTCGCCGGCGGCACCGGGGCCGCCTGGGTGATCTCCGGCTTGTCCTCGTCCTTGTCTTCGCCGGTGATCCCCTCCTTGAACTCGCGCATGCCGACGCCGAGTCCCTTGCCCAGCCCGGGCAGGCGCTTGGGCCCCAGGATCAGGAGGGCGATGATGAGAATGACGATCCCGTCGACGACTGGACTGCGGAACATTGGAATGAAGCCTCCAGGTGGGGATGCCAAGCGTAGCCAATCGGTGGACTCGTAGATGCGTCCAGACCCTTCTCAAGCGGCCTTCGGGGCCCGCCGATATAGGCCTCGAACAGCCATGAACAACAATCCCGACCACCACTCCATCCGCCGTATCGTCCTGCCGAGCGGCCGCACGATCGAGGTCGTGCGCTTCTACCTCGACGAGCACGAGCACCCACGGGCTGCACATCTGCCCCGACTGCGACTCCCCCCTCGTCCAGCCCGTCGAGTGGACCGAGGCCCCGCAGGGCTTCTGGGAGCTGACGCTGCATTGCCCCAACTGCGACTGGCTCGACGAGGGCGTCTTCGACCAGGATCAGGTCGACGCGCTCGAGGAGCAGTCTCGACGAGGGCCTCACCGAGATGCTCTCCGACCTGCGCCGCCTGACGCAGTCCAACATGACCGAGGAGATCGAGCGCTTCGCCACCGCGCTGCACGCCGATCTCATCCTCCCCGAGGACTTCTAAAGCGCGCGGAAGACGACCTCGCCGTCGACGACGGTGAGGAGGACGCGGCAGCGAGATCGAGCTCGTCGCCGTCGACCTCGCACCGGGTCCTCGCGCCATCACCGTCACGTCGCCGCCGTAGCCGGCGATCAGGCGCCCCAGCCGGTCGCCGTCGCCGCCCGTCAGCGCGGCGCCGGTCGTGTAGCCCTCGAGGGCCGCCAGGCCGTCGAGCGCCTGATCGTCGTAGGCCGCGCGCTGTGGATAGCCCGGCGGGCCGGCGCAGACCGCGCCGCCGCCATCCCCTCGCGGGGGTCATAGCGGGCCACCGGCCAATCGGAGCCGAGCGCGATCGTCGCTCCCGACTCGCGCAGCGAGCGGATCAGGAACGCCCGGTCGCAGCGATCGTCGCCGAGCCGCATCGACCAGTTGTCGGTGCGGTCGGGACTGAGCCACATCATGTGCTGGGCCTGCATCGAGGCGACCACCCCCTCGGCGGCGAAGCGCGGCAGATCGACCGGCTGGATCGTCTCGATGTGCTCGACGCGGTGGCGCACGCCGGGGGCCGCCTTCCGGCCGCCGCGTAGGTGTCCAGCGCCTCCCGCACGCCACGGTCGCCGGTCGCGTGGGTCACGCATTGAAAGCCGCGCTCGCTGAAGAAGCGCACCGCCCGGCGATAGCGGTCGACGTCGGGCCAGAAGGAGTCGCGGCCCGCTCCCTGGCTGTCGGGGTCGACCAGCCAGCCGGTCCCGGAGTCGATCACGCCGTCGATGAAGAACTTGGCCACCCCGGCGCGCCACCGCCGCCCGGACTGCCCGCCGGCGGCCGCGTAGGCCTCCCACATCTCCTCCGGCGTGTCGGGCTCGATCGTGAACGGCGGAGGATGCGCGTCACCAGGTCGCCGCGGGACTCGAGCTCGCGCAGCTGCTCGAGCGAGCGCAGCGTGCCGTCCATGGCGTGGGTGCCGGTCAGCCCGACGGCCGCCAGCCGGCGCAGGTGGTCGGCGCACAGCTGGTACTCCTCCTCGGGCGTCGGGTCCGGCATCGCGCGCGCGCACCAGTTGCCATCGCGGCGTTCTCGCGCAGCTCGCCGGTCGGGCGACCGTCGACGCACACCACCTCGGCGTGCTCGGCGAACTCGCGCGGACCGTCGACCCCGGCCACCTCCAGTGCCGCCGAGGAGACGAGCAGCGTGTGGAAGTCCATGAAGGTCAGCGCCGCCGGGGAGCCGCCGACCGCGTCGTCGATGACCGCGGAGCTGATCCCCGTCTGCTCGAACACGTTGTAGTCAAGGCCCCAGCCCCGCACCCATTCGCCGGGCTGGCACCTGGCGCGCTCGGCCGACAGTGCGCCGAGCACGTCGTCGAGCGTATGGGCGTCCAGCAGGTCGGCCCCGCGGGCGCCGAGCGCGCCCATGAAGGGATGCATGTGGCTGTCGATCAGCCCGGGCACGGCCGCCGCGCCGCCGAGGTCGATCACCTCGGTGTCGGCGCCGCAGCAGCGACGCACCTCGTCGTCGGATCCGACGGCGGCCAGGATGCCGTCGCTGACCGGCCAGCGCGGTGGCGCTCGGCTCGCTCGGGGTCGAGCGTGCGGATGCGTCCGTTGAGCGAGCGCGAGTCGATCTCGGTCATTCGGCTCCTTCGGTGAGAACTGGCCCGTCGTCGCCCGGGCACGTCTCGCCGGCGGCGGGTGGGCTTCCATCCCGGCCGGGGCACGGAGGCGCGCAGCAGCTGGGTGTAGGGGTCCTGCGGGTCGTCGAGGATGCGGCTCGGTGCGCCCCCGCTCGACCACCCGGCCGCGATGCATGACGATCGCCTCGTCGGTGATCTGGCGCACGACCGCCAGGTCGTGGCTGATCAGGATGTAGGAGACCCCGGTGCGACTCGCGGATGTCGGCCAGCAGGTTGAGGATCTGGGCCTGGATGGAGACGTCGAGCGCGGCCACGGACTCGTCGAGGATGATCAGCTGCGGCTCGGCCGCCAGCGCGCGGGCGATCGCCGTGCGCTGGCGCTGGCCGCCGGACAGCTGCCGGGGGAGGGCGCGCATCATGCGATCGTCGAGCCCGACGAGGTCGGCCAGCTCGGCGATCCGCGCCTTGCGCTGCTGATCGGAGTCGCCGTGACCGGTGCAGGCGCAGCACCTCGTCGAGCACGCGCTCGGCGCTGTGGCGCGGGTCGAGGCTCGAGTACGGGTCCTGGAAGACGATCTGCACCTCGGCGCCGCGCCGGCGTCGCTCCGACGCCGAGCGCGCCGGGGTGGAGCGGTCGTGGCCGCAGGCGACGATCGTCCCCGCGGTCGGCTTGGTCAGCCCGACGATCATCCGGGCGACGGTCGTCTTGCCCGAGCCCGACTCGCCGACGATCGCCAGCGAGCCGCCCGCCGGAACGTCAGCTCGAGGTCGTCGACGGCGACCACCGGTCCGTACTCCTTGCGCAGGCCGGTGGCCTGCAGGATCGGCTCCGCGCTCACGTCCGTGCTCTGTCGGCACCCCCGTGGCGAGCAGGATGGCGCAGTTCCTCGGCGCGCACGCAGCGCACGCTGCCGCCCTCGAGCGGGCGCAGCGGCGGCCGCTCGGCGGTGCACCGCTCCTGGGCGAAGGTGCAGCGCGGCGCAAACGCGCACCCGTCGGGGGCCTCGAAGGCCGACACCGGCAGCCCGGGAATGGCCGCCAGTCGGTCGGCGTGCCCGTCGATCGACGGGCGGGCGCCCGACAGCGAGGCGGTGTAGGGATGCAGCGGCGCCTCGCTCAGCGTGGCCGACGCTCTGCTGCTCGACGATCTGCCCGGCGTACATGACGCACGTGCGATCGCACACCGCGTCGGCGAGGTCGAGGTCGTGGGTGATGAACAGCAGCGCCAGCCCGTGCTCGCGGCGCAGGTCGTCGAGGATGGCCATCACCTCGGCCTGGGTGGTGACATCGAGGGCGGTCGTCGGCTCGTCGGCCAGCAGCAGCTTGGGCTCCGTGAGCAGGGCGGCGGCGATCATCACCCGCTGCAGCAGTCCGCCGGAGAGCTCGTGGGGATACTGGCGCAGCCGGCGCTCGCCGTCCTCGATCCCGACGTCGGCCAGCCCGGCCACCGCGCGCCGGCGAGCCTCCTCCTTGGAGACGTCGCGGTTGGTGCGCAGCGCCTCGGTCATGAAGTCACCGATCGACCGCACCGGGTTGATGTGGGCCCGCGAGTCCTGGAAGACGATCGCCACCTGACCGCGGTAGTCGCGCAGCGCCGCCGCCACGCAGAGAGCCGATCTCGGCTGCCGTCGTAGCGGACCTCGCCGGCGGTGGTGGCCCCCGCCGGCAGCAGCCGGGCGATGGCGCGGGCGGTCATCGACTTGCCCGAGCCCGACTCGCCGACCAGGCCGACGGCCTCGCCGGCCCCGATCGAGAACGACACGTCGTGCAGGACCGTCTGCTGGCGGCCCTCCACCGGCAGCTGGGCCGACAGGTGATCGATCTCCAGCAGCGACCGCGTCACACCGCCACCTCCGCGACCGCTCGACGGCCAGCGATCCCAGGGGCGCACCGCCTCGAGCGCCGCCCCGACGCGAAAGGCGGTGAGGTCGTCGTAGGTCCGCGCGGCGATCTGCACCCCGGTGGGGGCGTTCTCCGGGACCGACGCCGGAGGGCACCGCCAGCACCGGGCAGCGGCTCATGATGTTGAACACCGGGGTGAAGAAGTTCTCCAGGTGCTGGGCCAGCTTGACCCCGTTGATCGGTCAGGCCGTCGAGGTAGTCCTCGCCGGCGCGCAGCGAGGCGGCGCAGGAGGTGGGGATGACCAGGGCGTCGTAGCGCTCGAACAGCTCTCCCACCGGCCGCCACAGCTGAGCCTCGATCCGCGTGCCCTCGAAGTAGGTGGCGCCGGCGGCTCAGCTCGGTCGCGATGGCGGCCTGCGCGGCCGGGTAATCGCACACCAGGTCCGGGTGGGCCTGCACCTCCGGCCGATCATGGCGGTGAAGCCGTGGTGGAAGTGGATGGCCGCCGCCCGCATCACCTGCTCGACGGGGCAGGCTGAGGTCGACCTCCTCGACGGTGGCGCCCGCCTGGCGCAGCGCGTCGGCCACCGCCAGCGTGTTGGCGCGGACGGCGTCGGTCACCGGCCAGTCGCCGAGATCGACGGAGACCGCGATCCGCAGGTCCTCGATGCCGGCGAACCGGTCGGGCAGCAGCGACCTGCTCGCGCAGGGTGGTGATGTCGACCGGATCGACGCCGGCGAGCACGTTCTCGTAGAGCGCGCAGTCGGCGACGGTGCGCGCCAGCGGCCCGCAGTGGCAGTAGGTGTCGAGGTTGAACGGCGGATCGACGGGCACGCGGCCATAGGGCGGCTTGAAGCCGACGACCCCGCAGGCGGCGGCCGGCATGCGGATCGAGCCGCCGATGTCCGAGCCCGAGGCCAGCGTGGACGTACCGGAGGCCAGTGAGGCGCCCGAGCCGCCGGAGGAGCCGCCGACCGCCAGCTCGGGGTTGTAGGGATTGCGGGTCACGCCCCACATGCGCGAGTGGGTGAAGCCGGCGCAGCTGAACTCCGGGGCGGTGGTCCGGGCGTGGACGATCGCGCCCGCGGCGAGGTGGCGGCGGCCGAACTCGGAGGTGTAGTCGGCGATCGGGTCCTTGTAGATGAGCGACCCCTGCGTCCACGGCTGCCCGGCGATCGCCTCCTCCTCCTTGATCGCGACCGGCAGGCCCTCCAGAGGCCGCACCTCGCCCCCGGAGGCGTAGGCCGCCTCGGCGGCGCGGGCCTGCTCCATCGCCTCGTCGTAGAAGGTATGACAGAGCGCGTTGACCGTCGGTTCGACCTGCTCGGCGCGGGCGATGACCGCCTCCAGCAGCTCGACCGGAGACAGCTCGCGGCGCTGAAAGCGGCCCAGGGCCTCGGTCGCCGAGATGTAGTGCAGCTCGTCGGTCATCGTCCTCCCTCGTCGCGTTCGGCCAGGCGCTCGCCCAGCAGGTTGACCGCCACCACCACCAGCACGATGCACAGCCCGGCGGAGATCGACTCAAGCGGCCAGCCCTGGAGCACGCCGGACTCGCCGGTGGAGACCATCACGCCCCAGTCGGCCGTCGGTGCCTGAACGCCGAGACCGAGGAACGAGATCGATGCCAGGTCGACCATCGCCCACGCGAACACGAGCGTCGCCTGGGCGACGAACAGCTCGGCGAGGTTGGGCAGCAGATGGCGAAAGCAGATGGCGAACGCCGACAGGCCCTGGACCTCGCCGGCGGCGATGTAGTCGCGGGCCCGCTCGCGCACCGCGGCCGAGCGCAGCACCCGCGCGATGTAGGGCGTGTAGGCGATGCCCAAGCGCGATCGTCGGCGCCGTCAGGCCTGTCCCGAAGACCGCGGCGGTCAGCACCGCCAGCAGGATCGCCGGGAAGGCGAAGAGGATGTCCATGACCGTGCCCACCGGCGAGTCCACCCAGCCGCCGCGCCAGGCGGCGACGATCGAGGCGACGCTCCCCAGCGCCATCGAGAGCAGGACCACCAGCACCGGGCCGAGCATCGAGGTGCGCGCCCCGGTCATCAGCCGCGACAGCAGGTCCCGTCCCTGGCTGTCGAAGCCGAGCAGGTAGCCCTGGGCCTTGAACGGGCCCACGTACTGAAAGCTCAGGTTCGACGCGTTGGGATCCTTGGGGGCGAGCAGCGGGCCGAAGATCGCCAGCAGCACCGCCAGTGCGATGATCGCCCAGCAGATCCCGTAGACGATCGGTGTTGCCGGCCAGCCGCCGGCGGGTGCGCGGGAAGACGAGCGCCGCCCGCGCCGTCGCCGGTGCTCATGCCGCCCGGCTCCCGACCGCGACGCGCGGGATCGAGCACCGCGTAGAGGAGATCGACGAGGGTGTTGGCGACCACGAACGCCGCCACCAGCAGCAGCGAGATCCCCTGCACGACGGCGAAGTCCTTGGAGAGCGCCGCCTGGACGAGCGCGGAGCCGACGCCGTTGAGGTTGAAGGCCTGCTCGACGACCGCCGAGAGCGCGAACAGCGAGGTGATGGTGATGCCCACCACGGTGGTGATGGGAATCGAGGCGTTGCGCAGCACGTGACGGCGGATGACCAGGCGCCGCGGGATGCCCCGGCTGGTGGCGGTCTGGACGTGCTCGAGCCCCAGCTCGGCGCGGACCGCCACCCGGGTGACGCGGACGACGACGGCGAACGCCGAGGCCGCCAGCGCGATCGCCGGCAGGGTCAGATGCTAGATCGTCCCGCCGAAGCCCGAGCCGTTGCCGAAGGCGGGGAACCAGCCGAGCTGGACGGCGAAGATCGAGAGCAGCACGATCGCCGCCACGAACGACGGGATCGCGGCGAACAGGGTGCTGATCCCGATCACCACCTTGTCGGCAGGGCCGCGGCGCAGCCCAGCCAGCACCCCCAGGCCGACGCCGAAGACGACGATCAGGATCGCGGCGTAGAGGACGAGCTCGGCGGTGACCCCGATGCGCTGGCCGATCAGCGTCGAGACCGGCTCGCGGAAGGCGATCGAGGTCCCGAGGTCGCCGTGGAGCACCACCCCGTGACGTAGTGCCAGTAGCGCAGTGAACAGGGGTCGTTGAGGTGGTACTCCTGGCCCGAGCACCTTGAGCGCCGCCGGCGACAGGGTGCGCCCTCCGCAGCGTGGCCAGCGGATCGCCGGGCGCAGATCGAGCGAGATGAAGATCGACGAAGCTCGAGACGATCAGCGCGACGACGAGCATCGCCAGCCGCCGGCCGACGAAGCGGCTCATGTCAGCGCCCTCCCATCAGGTTGGCCCACGGCCCGCCCATGTAGACGAACGAGGTCGGTGCGCCGGTCAGCCGGCGGCTGGTGATGAGCAGGCTGTCGGGCGCCGCCATCGGGATCCACACCTGCTGTTGCTCGATGATGTCGCCGGCCTTCGCCACCAGGCTGGCGCGCAGGTCCGGGTTGGCGGTCGAGCGTGCCTCGCCGAGCAGCTTGGTCATCTGGGGATCGGAGTAGTTGTCGAAGTTCTGGCTTCCGCCGGGCAGCGCGAAGGTGTTGTACAGCCCCGCGGGATCGCCGTAGTCGGGGTAGTTGACCGTGGGGAACATGTCGATGCCGGCGCGCGCCTTGGCATCGGTGAAGAAGTTGATGAAGTTCGCCCCGGAGACCGACTTGATCTGGACCCGCAGGCCGATCTGCTCGGCCGCCTGGCGGACGATGTTGGCCGAGGTGGCGAGGTTCTCGATCTCCTGGGTGGTGCCGATCGTGATCGTCTTGCCGGTGGCGCCCGCGGCCTTGATGAGCGCCTTGGCCTTGGCGATGTCGACCGCGGGGACGGGCAGGTGGTCCCAGTCGCGCTGGAACACCGCCTTGCCGTAGCCCCAGGCGCCCGGGTTCTCGGCCGCCCGCGGCAACTGGGCATAGCCGTGGTAGATGGCGTTGATGTAGGAGGAGCGGTTGATGGCCATCGACAGCGCCTGGCGGACCCGGACGTCGGCCAGCGTGCCCTTGAGGTTGCAGACGACGAGGGCGTCGAGCGCGAACGACGGGCCGAAGCTCACCGTCAGGTTCTTGGCCGGCCCGCAGCTTGCTCAGCGTCGAGATGTTCTGGGCGTAGCTGCCCTGGATGCCGCCGGTGAGAAAGCCCGAGGTCAGGCTGGGGGTGTCGCCGACGCCCTTGAAGGTGATCTGCTTGACCTGCGCGGCGGTCGTCGAGTCCCAGTAGTCCGGGTTGGCGACCGCGGTCAGCCCCTGGCCGGGCACCCAGCGCTTGATCTTGTAGGGGCCGCTGCACATCGTCAGCCCCTGGGGCGTCCCCAGCTTCTTGCCCTCCTTCTCGCCGTAGGCCTTCTCGACGACGATCCCCGACATCTGCGAGAGCTCCCCGGTCAGCCAGTAGTCGGGCTGCTTGAGCGTGATGGTGACGACCGTCGGAGAGGTGGCGACGATCGACTTGACGCGGATGAAGACCGTGGGATAGAAGCTCCCGCTGGTCGTCGAGGCGGCCCGCTGCAGCGACCACACGACGTCGGCGGCGGTCACCGGATGACCGTCCCAGAAGCGCGGCCCGCTGCGGAGGTTGAGGACCAGCTTGGTCGGCGTGGGATAGGTGGCGGTGGCCAGCCCGGAGGTGATCGAGCCGTCGGGCTGCTGGCGCAGCAGGGAGTCGCAGAGCGCCGTGTCGACGGTGTCCTCGGGGTAGTCGAAGGCCTGGATCGGGTCGAGCGTCTGGACCTCTCGGTAGGTCGCCCACACGATCGGCTGGTTGTACTTCGCGGGTGGGCGGATCCGTGGTCGGCGAGAGCGCGGCGGCCGCCGAGGCCCCCGAGGAGTTGCCGGCCAGCTGGGCGGCGGTGGGAAGCGCGCGCCCGCAGGCGCAGAGCGCGATCGCGGCGCCGAGGGCCGCCAGGAGGGTGACCAGGGATGCACGGCGTTTCACTCGGGATCCTCCTCGGTGTCTGCCAGGGCGGCGCGCTCGATCGCCTCGATCAGAAGCTCAGTGGTGTGGTCGAAGACCTGCGCCGGTGTCACCGAACAGGTACGGCGCGGCGGCGCACCACCAGCGGCAGCTCGTCGGCCGGCTGCATGGCGTAGACGCGCCGCACGCCGGCGGCGTCTGTCGACCCGCGGCTCGCGATGGTGCTCGGAGACCGCGAAGAACAGGCCGCACCCGACGACGTGGTTCTCGAGCACGTGGCTCATCAGCGCCGCCTGCTCGATGGTGCAGGCCCGCCTCGGTGAGGATGCGCAGCGACTGCTCGCGGATGCGGACCAGGCTGGGCAGGGTGTCGGGCTGGCGCGCCAGGAGGCGCGCCCAGGTCGGGGTGGGCCAGGTAGCGCTCGAAGTGGTGGCGCACGAGCACCCGCAGGCGGCCCTGCCAGGCGATCGCCGGGTCGAGCTCGGGCTCGGTGCCGAACATCCGGTCGGCGAGGCAGGTGAGCAGCGCCTCCTTGTTGCGGAAGTGGCGGTAGACGGCGGTCGGATCAGCGCCCAGCTCTGAGCCGATGCGGCGCATGGTCAGCGCCCCCAGCCCCTCCGAGCCGACGATCCGCTCGGCGGCATCGAGGATCCCGGCACGGTCCAGACGAGCTGGGCCGGCTGCCCACCTCCACGGTCATGGCGCGGCAACCTAACGCTCTGCGGCGGGCGCTGTCAACGGTGTTGACAGCGCTGTGGACAGAGGGAGTGCGTGCGGTTGTGCACTTTGTCCCACCGGCGATTGACGGGGTGGCCGCGCCGGCCCATCGAGAGGCGCCGCGCAGGCCGGAAGCGAGACGCCCCGGCAGGCCTAGCGGTAGCGCATCCGGCCGCGCTCGCCCGGAGCCGCGGGATAGCGCACGTACAACGTGCCCCCGGGCCCGGTGACCCGGATCCGGTAGCGCGGAGCATGGACGGGGGGCGTGCTCGGCGACGCCTGCACCAGCTGGTTGGCGAACAGCCCACCGCCCTCGACGGTGACGTCGTGCCCGTCGGGAACGAGCGACGCTCACCGTCCCGAAGAGGTTGAACACCTCGACGAGGGCTTCGGGCCCGGTGAGCCGGGCGGCGGTCAGGTCGAGCTGCAGGGTGCCGAACAGGCAGCGGTAACCGGGGCCGGTGGGGGACAGGTCCGAGCACGCCACGGACAGCTGGGAGAAGAGGGCCGTCCGCCGGGAACCGCGGCCGGCGGGCAGGGTCTCCGACGCTCGGACATGCGGCAGGTCTGCGACCAGCGCGACGAGGTCGTGATCCGTCCGCGCGGCGTGGGCGGACTCGACCCGGCGGGAGAACTCCTCGACGGTGATCCGGCCGTCGACCATGGCCGAGCGCAAGGTCTCGACGGCGCGGGCGCGCTCGGCGTCCGAGCAGAGGATGGCGGGCGACGACGACGCCTTGTCGTCCATCCCGGCAGCGTACCCGCCGGGGGGCGTGGGGCTAGCTGACCGCGGCCGCCCGGACCGCGATGTTCTGGTGCTTGGTCACGTACCAGTAGTGAAAGATCCCCGGCAGGATGAGCACGCCGAAGGGGAACACGGAGAGCAGCGCCAGGGTGGGTTTGATCCGCTGCTCGACCGGCACGCCCAAGAGGCCCTGCGCGCGCTTGATCCGCTTGCCGTAGTTGTAGATCGAGATGACCGAGGGGACGAGGATGACGTGGCCGATGGTCACCGCCGCCAGGGACGAGCCGGGGCTCGACGAGCCCAGCTTGGGGTCCTTGATGCTCACCCCGATGTCCTTGAGCTCGTCGTTGACGAGGTAGTACCAGAACCAGTAGTAGACGCCGAAGGTGATGACGTAGAGCAGCAACCCCACGCCGAAGTTGCGCACCTTGCCGGTGTCGCCGTCCGCGAACTCAACCTCTTGCGCCATCTTGACCTCCCTTGGTCACCCACGACGGATCGCGGTCCATTGTGGCGCTTTGCGCAGGGCCTGTCGACCGCCGAAGGCCCTGCCGCGCTCAGGCGTAGCGCTCGACGACGCCGTCGGCGACGAGCTCGAGCGCTGAGCGCTGAGCGGCCGGCATCGCCGGGAGCCCATCCTTGGCGTCGGCCACCATCTCGAGCGCGCGGCGCTTGGCCTGCTCCAGCGCGCCGGTGGCGGCGATCCGCGCGCACACCCCGGCGGCGGCGGCCGGCGTGGTGATCGAGCGCAGGTCCAGCGCGGCCAGCGCGGGATCGGCCCGGCAGGCGAGGATGACCGGCAGGGTGACCGTCCCGTCGAGCAGGTCGGCGCCCTGGGGCTTGCCGGTGCGTTCGGGCGGCCCGGCGATGTCGAGCACGTCGTCGAGCAGCTGGAAGGCGAGCCCGATGCGCTCGCCGAACGTCGCCAGCCCCTCGACGGTCGGCTCGCCGGCGCCCGCGGCGAGCGCTCCAAGCTCGCAGGCAGCGCGGAAGAGGACCGCCGTCTTGAGCCGGCAGCGCTCGAGGTAGCGCTGCACCGCCACCGCCCGCCAGGCGTCGGCGCGCTGCATGAGCTCGCCGTCGGCCAGCTCCGAGCTCGCCCGGGAGAGCACCCGGACTGAGGGGCGCGAGCCCGTGGCCGCCAGCTCGGCGAACGCCCGGGAGAAGAGGAGATCGCCGGTGGCGGTGGCGGTCAGCCGGCCGGCGGCGGCGGCCACCGTGGGACGGCCGCGGCGCAGGTCCGAGCCGTCGATCACGTCGTCGTGGACGAGCGTCGCGGAGTGGACGAGCTCGACTGAGACGGCCGCGCGCAGCAGCGCCTCGGACTCGGGCGGGGGTGCCCCGGCGGCCAGGAAGACGAGCAGCGGGCGCAAGCGCTTGCCGCCGGCGGCGATCGTCGAGCCGGCATGGCGCGCCAGGAGCTCGCCGTGGCCGGTGGCCAGGGCGGCAAGCCGCTCCTCGAGGGCGGCCAGCAGCCGAACGGCGGGCTCGCCGCCGGCGTCGACAACCGCCTGCACGGAGGCCTGGGTGGCGCTCATCCCTCGCCCACCACCCCGTGATGCAGGGCGATGATCCCACCGGCGGTGACCCGGTAGGCGACGTCGCGCAGCCCGCAGTCGTACAACACAGCCGCCAGCGGCTCGGGGCCGGGGAAGCGGCGGACGGAGTTGGGGAGGTACTCGTAGGCCTCGGGGTCCCCCGCCAGGCGGCCCAGCCCCGGGACGATGTGGTCAAACCAGACACCCAGCACGGTCGACAGCGGTGGCCGGGTGGGGGTGGTGATCTCGAGCACCACGACCCGCCCGCCGGGCCGCACGACGCGGACCATCTCCGACAGCCCGCGCGGCAGGTCTGAGAAGTTGCGGGCTCCGAAGCCGACGGTGGCCGCCGCGAACTCCCCGTCGCCGTAGGGCAGCTCCAGGGCGTTGGCCGTCTCGAAGCGGATCGACGCGTCCTTGGTCCGGGCGATGGCCAGCATCTCCTCGGAGAAGTCGGCGCCCACCACCTCGCCGCCGGGCGCCACCCGCCGTGCCAGCTCGATCGCCAAATCGCCCGTGCCGGTGGCGACGTCGAGCACCCGGTCGCCGGGCGCCACCGCGGCCAGGTCGGCGGCCCGCTCGCGCCAGCGGCGGTCCAGGCCGGCCGTCATCACCGCGTTCATCCGGTCATAGACGCGGGCGATGCGATCGAACATCGCCCGCACCTGCGGCTCGGGCAGCGTCCCGGTCTGACCCGCGCCGCCGGTCGGCCCCGGCCCGGCGCTCACCGTCATCACACCCCCAGAGCTACTGCAGCTCGGAGAGGAAGGTGATCAGGTTCTGGAATTTCTTGGGATCGTTCTGCGCCAGCGATGCGAACGACGGCATCGGCGCGGTGGGGTTGCGCAGCGTCGAGGCGATGGCGTCCGGGCGGCGGATCGAGCCGATGTGGGTCAGCGGCGGCCCCGGCCCGTTGTTGCCGTTGTCGCCGATGACGTGGCAGGCCAGGCAGCCGGACTCCCCGACGACGTCCTCGCCGGCCCGGAACTGGGTCGCTTGGGCAGCGTTCAGCGACGAGGGTGGTGGCATGTCCACTGAGTTGGGCGATCCGGTGTTGGCGCCTGAATAGGTCAAAAAGGCCATCGCGAAGATCGTCGTGATGCCGGCGGCCAGAGCGACCGGGCGGCGCCAGATGAGCCGCTCGGGGCTGCGGTCGTAGAAGGGCAGCAGGAACAGCAGGACCATGCAGATCGTCGGCACGCCGATGGTCGCCATGTCCGTCAGCTTCGGGACGTTCTTCATGACCCGGAGCACCTCGAAGAGGAAGAAGAAGTACCAGTCCGGGCGGGGGACGTAGGTGGTCGTCGTCGGATCGGCCTTGGGACCCAGCACGGCGCCGAACATGGCCGCCAGGAAGATGATGACGATCATGACGATCACGGCCATGATCGAGTCGTGGGCGACGGAGTAGGGGAAGAACGGCTCGCCCTCGTTCTTCAGAATCGCGTATTCGCGGAGGTATTCCTCCTTCTCGGCCTGGTTCATGGCGCTAGACCTCGGCCTCGCGCAGCTCGGGCTCCTCGTGAGCCTTGATCCAGGGGGGAGCGGTGATGCCGAGCTTGGTGATCAGGTAGAGGTGGGCGCCGATGAGCGCGCCGATCAGCCCGGGGATGAGCATCATGTGGATCGCGTAGAACCGCGACAGCGTGGTCGCTCCGAATTCCGGCCCCGCTCGTAAGAAGTCCGACAGGTAGGGGCCGACGAACGGGCCGGTGCCGTTGATGTTGACGCCGACGATCGTCGCCCAGTAGGACTGCTGGTCGAACGGCAGCAGGTACCCGGTGAAGCCCATCGCCAGCGTCAGGATGAGCAGCACGACGCCGATGATCCACGTCAGCTCGCGCGGGTACTTGTAGGCGCCGAAGAAGAAGGTCCGGGCCATGTGCAGGAAGATCAGGATGATCATCACGGACGCCCCCCACTTGTGCATCGCGCGCACGAGCTGACCGAGGAACGCGTCGTCGGTGATGTAGCGGACGGACTCGTAGGCGCCGCCCGAGGCATCGGGCCGGTACCACATGGCCAGAAAGACGCCGGTGATCGCCTGGTTGAGGAAGGCGAACATGGTCGCCGAGCCGAGCGTGTAGAACCAGTTGACCCCGCGGGGGACCTTGCGGAAGAGCAGCCAGCGAAGGCCGCCCGACATCGAGGTGCGCTCGTCGATCCAGTCGACGACGGTGATCCCGGCCTCCTGAGCCTGCTCGACCGGCGAGATCTTTCCGTTGCCGTTCTGGCCCGGTCGCTTGGGCTTGGGCTGGAGGACCTTCGGGAGGGGAGGGGCGGGAAGCTTGGGCATGGCGATGCGGGTGCGGAGTTAGCTCGAGGGGAGGATCGACGTGTCGAACCGCTTGGGGTACAGATATTGACCGATGCCGTCCAGCGGCTGGCCGGGGTCACGCGGCGAGAAGCGGTGAAGCTCCGAGTTGACGGAGTACCGGGGGCCGATCTCGACCAGGCCCGAGCTCTTGTTCAGGCGGGTGTAGAAGCGGTCGAGCGGGCGCACCGGCGGTCCGCCGGCGACCAGGCCGCGGAAGTCGTAGACGCCGCCGTGGCACGGGCAGATGAACCGCTCGGCGGCCGACACGTAGCGGACCGGGCAGCCGAGGTGCATGCAGCGCGAGGACAGCGCCACCCACTGGTTGTACTGATCGCCCGGCTCCTTATCGATGTCCGGGTTGCGCTGGCGGACGTAGGCGATCGAGTTGCCGGCCTCGCCGATCCCCTGGACGATCGTCAGGACCTTGGTCTGGTAGTTGGTCTTGGTGAAGTCCGCGGGCGGCCCGATGGCCTGCCAGTTGAACGGCTCACGGCTGAACAGCGGGCCGATCGCGAAGCCGAGCGCCGGCAGCGTGAACGCCATCGCGGCGACGCCGCCCGCGCTGTGGGTCACGGCCGTCATGAAGCGCCGGCGAGTGACCGTCTCGCCCTCGAACGCGCCCGGCATCTGCCGGTCGGCGGTGTACTTGGATGTGCTTCCTTCTTTATGCCTGTCAGCCACGTGCGCCTCGGAATTCTAAACGGCGTCTAAGCCCTATTGAACGCCGGGGCAAGCGTACAGTCAACAAAGAGGCGACCGTCACATGCCCCGCCGTTATTGGGGATTCGCGCGGTCGCGGCGGGCTGATTGAAGCAGCGCGGCGACCGCGGTGTCGTCCCCTCGGCGGGCCTGGGCTTTGGCGGCCTCATGCTCGGGAGTCTGCCCGGCGCCGACGGCCGCCACACCGGCCTCCCACGCGGCCGCGGCAAGCGCGGGATCGCCGGCGGCGCGCGCCTGGGCGAGCAGCGAGATGAGGTCGGCGAGCTCCGCCACGGCCTCCAGGTCGCCGAGCTGCGCCAATCGCTCCAGGCCCAGGGCGTACAGCTGATCGCCGAGCAGCAGGGCGAGGTCCGAGTCCTCGACGCGGACCGCCCGCGGGGTCCCGTAGTGCAGCAGCGAACCCTCGAGGATCATCTCGAGCAGCAGCTCGTACTCGGCCGCCCGTCCGGCGGGGATGCGCGGCCCGCGGACGGCGCGGCGCAGCGGCGCGTCCTCGGACGGCGGCGGCTCAGGGGTGGCCACCACGGTGGCGACCGTCCCGCCGTGATCGAGCAGCGCCTCGCGCAGCGCAGCGACGGTCATTCGCTCATCCGATCGCCCGGAAGGCCGCGGCGGCCGCGCTGACGGTGGCCGCGATCTCCGCCTCGCCGTGGGCGAGGGAGGGAAACCACGCTTCGAACTGCGAGGGGGGCGGGAAGATCCCGCGGGCCAGCAGCTCGCGGCACCACGCCCCGTAGGCGGACGCGTCACAGGCGCTCGCCCCCGCGTAGTCCGTGACCGGCCGCGGCGAGAAGAAGGTCGTCACCAGGCCCGGCAGGCTCTGCACCTGCACCGCCCGCCCCGCGCTCGCGGCCGCCTCGCGCAGCCCGGCGGCGAGCGCCGCCGTGGTGTCGGCCAGCCGCGTGTAGGCATCCGCATCCAGGCGCTCGAGCGTCGCCAGGGCGGCCGCGACGGCCAGCGGGTTGCCGCTCAGCGTGCCGGCCTGATAGACGTCGCCGGCCGGCGCGATCCGCTCCATCAGCTCCCGCGGGCCGCCGTAGGCGGCCGCAGGCAGGCCGCCGCCGATCACCTTGCCCATGATCGTCAGATCGGCGTGGACGCCGAGCAGCTCCTGGGCGCCCCCGCGGGCGACCCGCAGCCCGGAGATGACCTCGTCGAAGACGAGCAGCGCCCCGGTGGCGTCGGCGTGCTCGCGCAGCAGCTCGAGGAAGCCGGGGGCAGCCGGCACCACGCCCATGTTGGCCGGGATCGGCTCGGCGAGGATGGCGGCGAAGCGGTGGCGCTCCGTGGCAGTGCGGACGGCGTCGGCGTCGTTCCAGGGCACGATCACCGTGGCCGCCGCCGCCGCGGCGGTGACGCCCGGGCTGGCCGGGATCCCCTGAGTGGCCAGGCCCGACCCGCCCTCGGCGAGCAGGCCGTCGACGTGGCCGTGGTAGGCGCCGGAGAACTTGAGCAGCTCCTCGCGGCCGGTGACCGCCCGGGCCAGGCGGATGGCGCTCATCGAGGCCTCGGTGCCCGACGAGGTCATCCGCAGCATCTCGACCGAGGGCATGCGCGAGCACACCTCCTCGGCGAGCAGCACCTCGCCCTCGGTGGGCGCTCCGAAGCTCGTCCCGCGGGCCGCCGCCTCGGCGACGGCGCCGACGATCGCCGGATGGGCGTGGCCGTGGATGAGCGGGCCCCAGGAGCTGACCCAGTCGACGTACTCCCGGCCGTCGACGTCCCACACGAGCGGTCCCGCGCCGCCGGCGAGGAAGATCGGGTCGCGGCCGATCGAGCGCATCGCCCGCACGGGCGAGTTCACGCCGCCGGGCAGGACCTTCAGGGCACGCTCGTAGAGCTCGGCCGAGCGCGTGGTGCGATCAGCGACGCTGCTCACACCCCGGCGTGCTCGCGCTCCCAGTCGCGGTGCTCCGAGGTGAAGTACAGCAGGCGGATCTTCTTGAACTCCGTCGAGGAGTACAGGGTGGAGCGCTCCTCGATCCCGGTGTCGGCGGCGATCGAGTCGAGGATCGCGTCGCACTCCTCCTTGGAACGCCCGTGGGCCATGGTGAACACCGAGTAGGGCCAGTCGGCGTAGGTGGGCCGCTGGTAGCAGTGCGAGATCCCCCGGAAGGAGGCCATCCGCTTGCCGACCTCGAGGATCTGCTCGTCGGGCACCTTCCACACCCCCATCCCGTTGGCGCTGAAGCCCGCCCGGCGGTGAAAGAGGATGGCGGCCACGCGGCGCAGCAGGCGGCGTTCCTGCATCTGCTCGAGGTGCTCCAGCAGCTGCTGCTGGGGGATGCCCAGGGCGGCGGCGGCCGGCGCGTAGGGCTCGGAGATGACCGGCATGTCGCCCTGCAGCGCGCGGATGACGTCGCGGTCGAACTCGTCGTAGGGCTGGGCCTCGGTCTCGGCGGGCTCGACCGCCTGGGCGGCCGTGGCCAGCGCGTCGGTCCCGGCCTCCATCTCCAGGTCCATGCGGATCTTGAACAGCTTGAGGGTCGGCAGCTGGCGCACCGACTCGGCGCCGGCCTCGCGCGCCAGCGCCTGGAGCGTGCCCTCGAGGCCGAGCTTGCGAGTCGGGCTCGGTGGCGATCGTGAACCAGATGTTGAACTCGTGGTTGCGCAGGTAGTTGTGGCTGACGCCGGGATGGGCGTTGATGATGTTGGCGGCCCGCCAGGGATGCTCGGGGTCGACCTTGGCGGCGACGAGCATCGAGGAGTAGCCGAGGGCGCGGGTATCGAAGATCGGCGTGACCTGGCGGATGATGCGCTCGTCCAGCAGGCGCTGAACGCGGCTCATACGGTCGCCTCGTCGATCTCGGCCATGGCCGCCACGTGCCGGTAGGGGTGCACGGCGATCGGGAACTGGCCCTGCATCAGGTTGAGCAGGCGCTTGTCGAGATCGTCGAGCGCGATGGCGGCGCCGTCCTTGCGGCTGCGCAGCTTGGGACCGTGTTGTGACCCCGGCGGCCCCTGGATCCCGTCGGCGGTCGCGTCTACTGAAGCCATCGCGCGGCCTCCTTGGCGTGGTAGGTGATGACGATGTCGGCGCCGGCGCGGCGGATCGAGGTCAGCGCCTCGAGCACCGCGGCGCGCTCGTCCAGGTAGCCGGCGGCGGCCGCCGCCTTGAGCATCGAGTACTCGCCCGAGACGTTGTAGGCGGCCAGCGGCATGCCGGTGTCCTCCTTGACCCGGCGGATGACGTCCAGGTAGGGCAGTGCCGGCTTGACCATCAGCATGTCGGCGCCCTCCTCGACGTCGAGCCGGGACTCCCGGACCGCCTCGGCTCGCCGTTGGCCGGATCCATCTGATAGCCGCGCCGGTCGCCGAAGGCGGGGGTCGAGTCGGCCGCCTCGCGAAATGGGCCGTAGAAGGCGGAGGCGAACTTCGCCGAGTAGGCGAGGATCGGCGTCTCGGTCAGGCCGTCCTCGTCGAGCGCCTGGCGGATCGCCCCGACCCGGCCGTCCATCATGTCGCTGGGCGCGATGATGTCGGCGCCGGCGCGCGCCTGGGAGACGGCGGTGCGGTTGAGCAGCTCCAGGGTGGCGTCGTTGTCGACGTAGGGTCGGGTGGCGACCGTGGTCGCGCAGCACCCCGCAGTGGCCGTGGCTGGTGTACTCGCACAGGCACAGGTCGGCCACCACCAGCAGCTCGGGGTGGGCCTCCTTGATGGCGCGGGTGGCCAGCTGGACGATCCCCTCGTCGTCCCAGGCTCCCGAGCCCTCCTCGTCCTTGGACGGCCGGCAGGCCGAACAGCAGCACGGCGGGGATGCCCAGCGCGGCGGCCTCGCCCGCCTCGTCGACGGCATGGGCGATCGACAGGCGGTCGATGCCGGGCATCTCGGCGATCGGCTCGCGACGATCGAGCCCGTGGGCGACGAACATCGGGTAGACGAAATCGGAGGCGGTGAGGCGCGTCTCGCGCACCAGACCGCGGAGCGCGTGGCTGGCCCTGAGGCGGCGCAGGCGGGTCTGCGGAAACGACATAGCTGTCAAGCGAGCATACCGGCGGCCCGAGGCCGGTCCGCGCGCGGGTCATCACCGGGCGCCCGGCCCGCGGCTCAATGGCCTCGGATGAGGTTCCAGCGCTCGATCCGGTAGTCCGTGACGAGGCCGTGGAGGTAGTACGGGTCGCCCCGCACGAAGGCCTCGACGTGGTCGCGCTCCACGCCCCGGAAGACGATCGCCCCGCCGCTGGGCGGGTCAAAGCCGCCGGCGAAGGCGATGTGCCCGGTGTCGCGCTGGTTGATGATCCGTGCCAGATGAGCCGAGCGGAACTCGTCGCGGCGCTGCGCCATATCCGCCACGTAGCTGTAGATGAGGATGTGGTGCAGGTCAGGGTCGGACATGCATTGCTGACCCTAGTACGCTGGAGCCCATGAGCAACCTCGATCGTCGCCGCGGCTACACGCCCCGCCGCGCCCGTGAGCAGCGGGCCTACCGGATGGTCCTCGTCGGCGGCACCGCCGGCGCCCTCGGCGTCGTCGGCCTGGTGCTGGCGGTCGTCGGTGTCGTCTCGGCCTTCTGGCCGGTCGTGCTGCTGATCGTCGCCGCGCTGTGCGCCTTCGGGTTCATGCGCTCCACCGGCCAGCGCTGACTCGCCCCTACAGGATCTGGTGCAGGTCGTAGGCGACCGTGGACGGCCCGCGCGCGGCCACCGCCACGAAGATCGCCCGGTTGACCCACTCGCGGGGCCCCGGGCCCCGCCTCCAGGGTGACCGCCGTGCGGAAGTAGTACTCGTGGGGGTCGCGCAGCTCGCCCTGCTTCAGGGCGGCCAGCACCTCCGGGGGCCCGGTGCGCACGCCCCGGGAGTCGGCGAGGATCAGCTCGCCGTCGTCGGTGCGCAGCGTGTAGCGAGCGGTGACCAGCGCCGTGCCGTCGGGCTGGAGGATCTGCCAGTCCGCGCCGCCGGGCAGGATCTCGCCTGACAGCTGCGGCCCGTCGAAGCGGCCGCCGGTGATGGGGATCACCCGCCGCTGCCCGCCGGGGCCGGGCGCCCACTCCAGCGGCTGCCCCAGCTCGGCGGCGACGCGGCAGACGACCCGACTGCTCAGACCGGGAAGCTCGATGGGGACGGCCTAGGCCTCGGAGCGTGCGGCGCCGCCGGCATACGGATTGCGCCGGGCGACCGCGCCGTGGCGATGGTGATGGCGGCGGCGGACGGCCAGCCGGCGCGCATCGCGCGGCGAGGTGCGGATCGCCCACACGAGCGGTGCGACCACCATGACGATGACGATGACGGCGAGCAGAAGATTGGTGATGAGTGCGGCGGTCATGTGACTCCCTTTTCTGGATCATGTGAAGACTTCCCGTCATCCACACGATCAACACTCCGCCGAAGATGAGAGTCGGCTTAGTGTCGGAGCTACGTAAGAAACCGCGCAGTTGCCGCAGGATCAGCGAATCGCGGCGTCGGCGGCGACCGCCGCGAACAGCAGCGCCAGGTACAGCAGGGAGTAGTGAAAGAGCGCTCCAGCTCGCCGCGCGGTGGCCTGTCGCCAGACGCGCCAGGCGAGCCCGGCCAGGATGCCGTCGAGCGCCGCCGCCGCTGCGAGGTAGGTCGCTCCGAAGGTGCCGGTGAGGACCGGGGCGACGGTGACGGCCACCAGCGCCACCGTGTAGGCGAGCACCCGCGCGGCAGTCGCCGGCGCACCCCGCACGACCGGCATCATCGGGATGCCCGCCGACGCGTACCGGGGCGCCAGCAGCAGCGCCAGCGCCCAGAAGTGCGGGGGCGTCCACAGGAGGACGATCGCGAACAGGAAGGCCGCTCCCAGCCCCAGCGAGCCGTGGGCGGCCGCCCACCCGGCGAGCGGGGGGATCGCTCCCGCCGCCCCGCCGATGACGATGTTCTGGGGAGTCCGCCGCTTGAGCCACAGGGTGTAGACGAGCACGTACACCGCTCCGCCGCCGGCCGCCAGGAGCGCGGCCAGGAGGTTCGTGAAGGCCCACAGGACGGCGAACGACAGGATCGACAGGGCGGCGCCGAAGGCGGCCGCCCGGCCGGGCGAGATCCGTCCGGCGGCCACCGGCCGAGAGGCGGTGCGCGGACCCATCAGCCGGTCGATGTCGCGGTCGAGCACGTGGTTGAGTGCGCTGGCTCCCCCGCAGGCCAGCCCGCCTCCGACGACGAGCGCCGCCAGGGCGAGCGGGTCGGGCGAGCCCCCCGCCGCCGCCACCATCGCGCACACGGAGGTCAGCACGAGCAGCGACATGATCCGGGGCTTGGTGAGGGTCACGTAGTCCCGGACCATGGCCAGGGCGGCGGCGCTCCGCTGCGGGCGCGCGCCGACGGCGGGCAGCGCCTCGAGCAGCTCAGACACCGGGTGCCCCGTGGGCGGCCAGGGCTCGCAGGTCGCGCGTCAGCTGCGCGGGCAGGTACGGATACAAGAAGCCCGCGCGCTCGTCGCCGCGGCGATCGAGCAGGTAGAGGGCCTCGGTGTGGGTGATGTCGCCCCGCGTCGGTGAGACCTCGATGCGGTAGGCGCGCCACACGGCGGCCAGCCGGGCGGGGGTGCCCCGCAGCCAGTACCACGGCGCCAGCGGCGCCAGGCCCCACTGCCGTACGGCGCGGCGGCTGCTCGCCGGGGTATCGCGGGGATTGACGCTGACGACCACGACGATCGGCCGCTGCGCCCGCGGCAGGGACCTCTCGGCCACCGCCAGAGCCCGTACCGGCAAGCGGGCACTCCTGGCGGCAGTGGGAGTCAAGGAAGGTGATCACGACCGTCCGCCCGCGCAGCGCCGCCAGCGAGAAGCGCCCTCCTCGCTGGTCGCGCAGCCGGACGATCGCGGGAGCGGGTCGCGCTCCCGCCGGCCACGTCGCCGGTGCGGCCAGGCCGCCTGACCCGGCCGCGGGGGGCGGGAGGCAGCGGGGGCGGCGGATCCCACCAGCGCTCGCGCCCCGACGGCGACGGCCACGACGAGCAGGGGGGCCGTGACCGCCCCGGCGGCCAGGATCGCGCTGCGGTGACGCGGGCCCCGGCCGTCCCGGGCGACCGCGTCCCCATCAGACCGAGCCTTCCGGGGGGTCGGGGGCCGCCGCCTCGGCGGCCGCCAGCACCTCGGCCGGGGGAAGCACCGCCGAGGAGGTCGGCGTGTCCTCCGGGACGTGCCGGACCGCCCGCACGTACCACACGGCGATCGCGATGAGCAGCGCGATGGGAACCAGCAGAGTCAGCACTGAGCCGGTGAGAAAGCCGTTGGCGTAGACGATCAGGGGCATCGGGTGGCGGGTCTCCTCAGGTCGGGATCGCGGGTCCGTGCGCGGCCGCGGCGCTGTCGGGCTCCAGCCAGCGGTAGACGCCGATGATCGCCGCGACGGTGTAGGCCAGCGACCCGGGCACCCACATCATCCCGCCGGCCAGCTGCTGGTCAGTCAGCGCCGAGATCCCGCCGGGGCGGTGGGCGAGGGCGGCGTAGTGGGCGTAGAGCGGATGCGGCGCGAGCACGAGGACGATGGCCAGCAGCCAGCCGACGACCATCGCGCCCGACGACGAACGCGATCCTCGCCGGCCACACGAGGTGCGGCCGCAGCGGGCCGGGATCGATGACCCGCGCCCACAGGAGCAGCCCGGAGAAGAAGAACATCGCGTGCTCGGCGTCGTGGATCGTGCCCGAGCGCAGCGTGGCGTCGTAGGCGGCGGGCAGATGCCAGGCCAGCATCCCGCCGTTGAACAGCAGCCATGCCGGCCACGGACGGGCCAGTGCGCGCACCGGCGCCGTCCAGGGTGACCGCGCGAGCGTTCGCCCGACGCGGGTGCGCGTGCCTCGGCGGGAGAGCGCGCCACATGCGCGGCCACGGCCGGCCGAGCAGGATCAGCGGCGGCGCGATGGTGAGCAGCAGCACGTGCTGGAGCATGTGCGCCCAGAACAGCTGGTCGGCGTACCCGTCGAGCGGTGAATCGAGGGCGATGACGATCGTCGCCAGCCCGGCGGCGAACGAGGCGCCCTGCCACGACGGTTCCGCGGGCCGGCCGATACCCTCGGCCGCCCAGCAGATAGAGCACGGCGGCGATCACCACATAGGCGAGCGCGGGTTCGATCGACCAGCCGTGCCAGCTCACGGTCAGAACACGTAGAGGACGAGGAACAGGACCACGCCGTTGGCCACATAGAACGTCCAGAAGAACGAGCAGGCCTGCAGACCGGCTCGGACGACCGCGGCATCGCTCATGACGTCAGCGGGCGTCGCGGAGACCCCGTGCAGACGGCGTCGCCAGGCCGTCGCCACCTGGGTCTCGATCCAGTAGGCGCACGGCAGCGTGAACACGGCGTAGAAGGCCGTCCAGCCGATGAACACGCTGGCGTAGGCGCCGCTGGCGGGCCCGAAGCCGAGGGTCGTCCAGTCGATCACCTGCAGGACGATCGACAGCAGCGCCAACCCCGCGGCGGGCGCCCCGGCCCGCACCGCGAGCCCCGGCCGCGTGGCCAGGCGCAGGGCAGCCCGCGCTGGCGATGAGCACCAGCACGATCACCGCCCCGAGCAGCACGGACGGGTGCACGGCGCCGATCGTCCAGCCCTTGTTCGGGTCCAGCGAGCGCAGGTAGACGTAGGCGAACAGGAAGGCGACGAAGAAGAACCCCGCGGCGCCGCACAGCTGGCGCGCGCCGACCCACATCGCCCGCGGCTGCCACTCGGGCGGCTCGAGCTCGATCTCTGCCGATGTGGGGGCCGATGCCGAAGCTTCCATGGTGGCTCCTCAGCCGGCCGGCACCAGCGCCGTGACCGGGACCGGCTCGGGCTCGACGCCGTACGGGTAGGGTCGGCGTCGAACACGGGGAAGCGGTCGAAGTCGTGCAGGGGAACCGGCGTGGGCAGCTGCCACTCGGCGGACTTCGAGTTCCATGGATTGGGCGGCGAGGGCTCCCGCCGGATCACCAGTGACCACACGAGGTTGACCAGGAAGACGAGCATCGAGAGCCCGATCACGAACGCCGATACGGAGACCCAGATGTTCAGCGCCTGCAGATGGCTGGGATAGGTGACGACGCGCCGCGGCTGGCCGAGGATGCCGAGAGCGAACAGCGGGCCGAACGTGGAGTTGAAGGCGATGAACAGCGACCAGAAGTGGATCTTGGCGAGCCGCTCGTTGAACGAGAAGCCCGTCATCTTCGGGCCCCAGTAGTAGATCGCCGCGAACAGCGTGAACACCAGCCCGCCCATGATCGTGTAGTGGAAGTGGGCCATCGTGAAGAAGCTGCCGTGGGTGGTGACGTCGCTGGGGACGTCGGACAGGAACACGCCGGAGATGCCGCCGATGAGGAAGTTGAACACCCACCCCATGCAGAACAGCATCGGGACCGAGTAGCGGATGCGCCCCCTCCACAGCGTGCCCATCGCGCAGATGAAGATGAACCCCGTGGGCAGGGAGATGAGCTCCGTCGACAGCATGTAGAAGGGCCGCAGGTCGGCATCGATGCCGCTGACGAAGAGATGGTGCTGCCAGACGAAGAAGCTGAGCAGGGCGACCCCGAGCATCCCGGCGACGGCGAGGCGGTAGCCCCACAGCGGCTTGCGCGCGAACACCGGCAGCAGCTCGAGCACGATGCCGAAGCCGGGCAGGGCGACGATGTAGACCTCGGGGTGGCCGAAGACCCAGAACAGGTTCTGGAACAGGTACGCGCTGCCGCCGGCGGCGGGGACGAAGAAGCCGGTCTGGACCGTGCGGTCGAACGCCCCCATGAGCAGCGCCGCGATCAGCATCGGCGAGGCGAGCATCATCAACACGGAGGTGGCGAGCACGCTCCAGACGAAGATCGGCAGCCGTGTCCAGGTCATCCCCGGCGACCGCATGGTGATGATCGTGGCCAGCAGGTTGAACCCCAGCAGGCACATCGAGACGCCGACGAGGGCGAAGAATCCGATGTAGGCGTCGTACCCGGTCGTCCCCTGGTCGGCGAGGGGCTGATAGCCGGTCCAGCCGGTCTGAAAGCCGCCGAAGAGGACGGTGGTCACCAGCACCACGCCGGCGGCCATGAGCAGCCAGAAGGTGAACGACTCGATCCGCGGGAACGCCATCCGGCGGGTGCCGATCATCAGCGGCACCACCCAGTTGGCGAAGGGGCCGAGCACCCCGGAGGTCATGATCCCCATCATCATCGCCCCGTGCATCCCGACCAGGGTGACGTACTGGTTGGGGCCGAAGACGTGCACGTTGGGCTGCAACAGCTCGGTCCGGATGAGCATCGCGTTGATCCCGCCGACGAGGAAGAACACGCCGATCCCCACGATGTACTGGATCGCCACCACCTTGTGGTCGGTGCACAGCCGGAAGTAGCGCCCGATCCCCTCCCCCTCGGACTCGTGCTCGGCCAGCGTGGGCGGATGACCGAGCATCCGGCGCACCGGGTAGTTGGCGAAGCCCAGCCCGATGAGGAAGCCGATGACCCCGAACAGGTAACCGAGCAGGACCGAGATGTCGTTCTCGCCCGTGTCGGCGAAGTAGTCGAGGCTCGGCGCGTGAATGGCAGTGCCGATCAGGTTGCCGACGAGCCAGCCGACGACCGCCAGCACGATCCCCGTCAACAGGTTGAACCCGATCAGGCGGCGCCACATCGGGCGCGGGCCGGCTGAGATCGCGATGGCGCTCATCCACCTCTCCTTGGGGGGTCCGGGAAATACCGCTTGGCGTACGGGGCCAGCGCCTTGGTCGCCGGTGCGTACTGCTGCCGCTGGCCGGCGATCCAGCTCGCGAACTGCGTCTGGGGAACGACGTGCGCCGTTTCGTACATGTAGCCGTGGTAGACGCCGCACAGCTCGGCGCAGTGGATGTCGACCGCCAGGGGACCCTTGGTGGTGACGTAGGCGATGTTGTCGAAGCCGGGGTTGGCGTCGGCCTTGACGCCCAGCTGATAGGCCCAGAAGGAGTGGATCACGTCAAGCGAGGTGACGTGGAACTCGACCAACCGGTGAGCCGGGAGCTCGAGCGTCGGGGTCTCGACGCCGCCGTACGCCGGCCATCGGTAGGTGAACTTCCACTGCTGGGCGATCACCTGCACCTGGAGGGCATGGCCGGCCCCGGTGGGGGCGGCGATCGGGTTCGGGCCCTGCCCGCCGCCGGCGCCGTCGGCGAGCATCCGCACGGTGCCGTAGCCGGCCAGGAAGAGCACGATCGCGGTGGTCGTGACCAGCCACCACGTCTGCGACCCCGGCGTGGCCCCGAAGCGGCGGCCCGTCGAGCACCGCCCGGGGCTCGCGCTCACGGAACGCGATGAGCGCGTAGGCGAAGTACACGAGCACCGCCAGGGCCACCGGCGTCGAGATGCCGAGGAGCACGGTGTTGTCGACGACCTGTCCCGAGGCCTCGACCGAGCCGTTGCCCGGGGGCAGCCCGGGGGCGAGGACGAGCACCACGATGGGGGTGCAGATCACGCTCGCCGCCAGCCAGAGGATCACGACCCGGCGAAAGTGGTTGACGTCGGCCATCGCGCGCCTCAGGCGACCTTGATGAAGCCGTCCATGTACCCGACGGTCTGCATCGGCCCGCCCCACCCGGCGATGAAGCCGGCGGCGCACGGGACGAAGCACTGCCAGCGGTACAGGCCGGGGCCGGGCGTCCGGAAGGTGAAGGAGGTCGTCGTGTGCGCCTCACTGAGGCCACAGGGCGCGTTGGGGCATTGGTTCTTCGCGTCGTCGGTGACGCCCTCCACGGGGACCGAGACCCCGAGTTGCGGGATCGCGAAGATGTGCGAGGCGGCGTCGGGGTCGATCGCCCGCGTCGGCTTGCCGTCGAGCAGGAAGGTGGTGCCGACGGTCCCCTGAGCCTGCGAGATGAACGGGTTCCGAAGCCCGGACTGGCCGTCGTAGTTGTAGATCGTGACGTGAACGAGCGTGTGGGCCGGAAGGTCGAAGGTGGTGTCATGGCGCCAGTTGCCCGACCGGGAGTCGACCGCGTAGTAGGACACCCACGAGGGGTGCTTATCCGTCCCCTCGGAGGCGGGGACCGTCCCGAGATAAAGGTTGACCTGGCCCCCGGCCTGGGCCGCCTTCGCCGATCCGGGCGCGTTGGTCAGATACAGGCCGATGTAGAGGCCGAGCAGCACGCAGGCGGCTACGGCGGCGGCCGCCACTCCGAGCAGCCGCTTCGCGTATGAGGTCATTCTCACCCTTCCTCGCGGCGGCAACATAACGCCGCGGAGGCGAATGGCAAGCCAGATGACGGCGATGTCATGCTGGCGGTCATTTACAAGTCACCTTCCGGGGCATATGGTCATCGCTGCAACCGAGAGCAAAAGAGGCTCCATGCGTGTACTGGTGGTGGAGGACGAGGTGCGGATCCGTTCCTTCCTGGTCCGGGCGTTCGCGGCGGAGGGCTTCCGCGTCGACGGCCGCGGCCGACGGCGAGCGGGGCCTGGAGCTCGCGTGCGCGGATCGCTATGACCTGGCGATCCTCGATCTGCTGTTGCCGGGACGTGACGGCCTCGACGTGCTGGAGGAGCTGCACCACCGGCGGCCCGCCCTCCCGGTGCTCATCCTGTCCGCGCGCGGCGACATCGCCACCAAGCTGCGGGGCTTCGCAGCTGGGCGCCGTCGACTACATGGCCAAGCCCTTCTCGCTCGACGAGCTGCTGGCGCGCGATCCGCGTGCAGGTGCGGCGCTCGAGCGGGGCCGACGCCGGCTCGACGATCCACGCCGGAGGGCTGGCCCTCGACGTGGCCAGCCGCCGGGCGACGTGCGGCGACACGGTGTCCGATCTGCCCGACCGCGAGTTCCGCCTCCTGCGCTTTTTGATGGAGCACGCCGGCGAGGTGGTCAGTCGCGAACGCCTGCTGTCGGAGGTGTGGGGGATCGACTTCGACCCGCGGTCCAACGTCGTCGACGTGTGCGTCCGGCGTCTGCGTCGCCAGCTGGGTCCCGACGCGCCGATCGAGACCGTGCGCAACGCCGGCTACCGCTCCTCGGTGTGAGCGCGGCCCCCTGGCCGCGGCGGTACCGGCCGGAGCTGCTCTGGTTCGCCTTCGCGGTCGCCAACTACGTGGCCATGGTGGCGTGGCCGAACTGGGAGACGATCCCGTTTCACTTCGTCTGGATCAGCCTGACGCTCCTCTACGGGTTCCGGGTCTGGCCGATGCGCTGGACGCTGGGTCGTGCTGACGAGCGTCATGACGGTCACGGCGGTGTCGATCGGGCTCGACGCCTTCGAGGGCATCCAGCTGTGGGGCGAGCTGTTCGAGGTGCCGCTGATGGCGGCCATGTTCCTGGCGATGGTCTGGCACGCGCGCCGGCGGGTCGAGGCGGCCCGGATCGCCGAGGCGCTGGCCGAGGAGCGGCGCTCGATGCTCGAGCGCCAGGAGCGCTTCATCCACGACGCCTCCCACGAGCTGCGCACCCCGGTGACGATCGCCCGTGGCCACCTCGAGCTGCTGCACCGCGACGGCGAGAGCCGGCCCGAGGTCGACGTCGCCCTCGACGAGCTCGGACGCATCGACGCGATCATCGAGCGGCTGCTGGTGCTGGCGACGGCCGACCAGCCCGACTTCGTGCAGGTCACCGAGTTCGAGCTCGAGCCGCTGCTGGAGGATGTGTTCATGCGCTGGTCGGAGGTCGCCCCTCGGGCCTGGCGGCTGGGCGAGCTGGCCCCCGGCCGGCTGCTGGCCGACCCCGAGCGGCTGCGGGCGGCGCTCGACGCGCTGCTCGAGAACGCCGTCAAGTACTCCGACGCCCCACGCGGCGATCGAGCTGAGCGCCCGGCGCGAGGCCGGCGGGTGGGTGCTCATCGAGGTCCGCGACGAGGGTCACGGCGTGCCCGTCGACGCGCTGCCGAGGATCTTCGAGCGCTTCGCCCGGGCGGACCTGGCGCGCAGCCGGTCGGCCGGCGGGGTCGGCCTCGGTCTCGCCATCGTCGACGCCATCGCCAAGGCGCACGGCGGCAGCTGCTCGGTGACGAGCACCGCCGACGGGATCGCGCTTCGTCCTGCGCCTGCCGCACTACGGCCCGGCCGCGCCGGCGGCCGCCGGATCCGCGCCGGCGCGGCCGCGCCATCGCGCTCCGATCGCCCGGCACCCCCGCTGAGCATCGTCAGCGGGCGGCGAAGCGGCGCAGGGCCAGCCGGGCGAGCGCCGCCGAAGACGACCGCCAGCACCGCCAGGTGCGCGAGCGGCAGCCCGATCCCCGGCGAGGCGCCGGTGAAGGCGTTGGCTCACCGCCTCAAGCGCCGCCTTGAAGGGGAAGACGAAGGCGATGGCGTCGAGGACGGTCTTCAGCGTGCCCGAGACCGCGTTGGCCGGCACGAGGGCCACGAAGGCGATCGGCAGGGACACGAGGAAGGCCAGCAGCGAGGCCGCCGAGACCTCGCGGGCGGCCGCCCCGATGGCCACCCCGAGGGCGCCGAAGGCCAGCCCGCCGAGGGCCAGCGCGGCCACCCACAGCTCAAAGCGCGCCCAGTCGAGGTGAACGAACAGCGAGACGAGCGCCGCCATCACCAGGGTGACCGCCATCGCGCAGCCACCGGCGAGGACGATCTTCTCGGCGAGCAGCCGTCCCGGGCGTGACGAGCCCGCGCACCAGCCGGGCGTAGGCGTTCTCGGCACGCTCCAGGGCGAGCAGGCCGGCGGCCAGCAGCACGGTCACGAACATCAGCGAGACGATCACGGCGATCGACGCGGCGTAGGCGTCGGTCGGAGTGGTGGCGCCGGCCAGCTGGGTCTCGTCGACGGTCAGCGGCGAGCCGATCGAGCCGAGCACCGGGCTGGCGAAGCCCAGCCCCTCGATCGCCAGGTTGGCGAAGCCGACCACCTGGCCGAGGGCGACCCGCAGGTCGGACTTGCGCCGGCAGCGAGTCGAGCGTTCCCTGGACGATCGTGCGGGCGTTGCGCAGCCCGAGCAGGCGGACGTTCTGACCGAGGATCTGCACCGTGCCGCCGTCGAGGACCTCGCGCAGGTCGTTGACGGCCACCTGGAGCACGCGTTTGGAGACATCGGCCTGCACCTGGTCGATGCGGGTGGTGATCGCCTGGTCGACGAACTGCTTGTCGATCGGGTCGGCGGTGTTGAGATAGAGCCTGCACGGTCGGGCGCGCCCACGCCCTGGGTGATGAGGCTCTGGATCTGGCGGGGCAGCGCGGCCGGGATGATGACCGCCGCCAGCGCGGTCCCGTCGCGGACCTTGGCCACCGCCTCGGCCTCGGATTTCACCTTGATCGGCTCGATCGAGTTGAGCAGCTCGCTCGCGTAGGCGGCGACGTTGAGCGACTGGTTGCCGATCGCGATCTTCCCCTGGCCCGCCGGGACCTCGTTGAAGAAGGCCACCTTCGGCTTGCCCGGCGGGCTGGAGAGGGCGAAGCCGATCATCAGCGCGATCGCGATCGGGTAGACGATCAGCAGCCCGACGAGCAGCGGCGAGCGGCGCAGGATCTGCAGGTCCTTGATGAGCAGCCAGCGCATCAGCTGGTCAGTGGCCGTGCTGGTGCAGGAAGCTGACCAGGGCGGCCTCGAAGTCGCGCGGGTCCCCGCCGACCGTCTGCTCCATCTCGCCCGGCGTGCCGGTGAACAGCAGCTCGCCGTCGGCCAGCAGCAGCACGCGGGTGGCGAAGCGCTCGACCTCGGCGACGTTGTGGGTCGAGAAGACGACGGTCGTGCCGCGCCGCGCCAGCGCGGAGATGAACTCCCACAGCCGCTCGCGCTGGCGGGGATCAAGCGACGCCGAGGGCTCGTCGAGCAGCAGCACGGCGGGCTCGGCCAGCAGCCCGATGGCGATGTTGACGCGCTGCTGGTTGCCGCCCGAGAGCCGCCCCACCTCCTCGTCGGCGCGGTCCTGCAGACCGGTCTGCTCGAGCATGCGGGTCACCGCCGCCTCGGGATCGGCGAGCTTCTCCAGCCGGGCGAACAGCCGCAGGTTCTCGGCCACCGACAGCTTGCGATACAGGGCGGTCTGCTGCGGCACCCAGCCGGCGCTTGCGGCCGAAGGCCTCGAGCTCGCCGGCGTCGGGCGCCAGCACGCCGGCGAGGATCGACAGCAGGGTCGTCTTCCCGGCGCCGTTGGGACCGATGATCCCGATCAGCTCGCCGGGCGCCAGCTCGAAGCTGACGTCACCGAGCGCGACCCGCTCGCCGAAGCGCTTGGTCACCGAGCGCACCGCGAGCGTGGCCGACACGGCCCACAAGCTACTGAGAGCTGCGCACCCGGGGCTCCAGCGAGGCGCCGCAGCGCCGGCAGAAGGCATCCTCGCCCGACGCCGCGGTGCCGCAGTCCGGACAGACGTCCGGCGGGCCGAGAGCAGCCCGCACGTCCGCGCCGACGGCGGTCACCGTCCCCCACGGCTCGAGCACGAGGTGGCGGCGCAGGTACAGCACCGTCTGGCGGATGACGGCGATCACCGGCAGCGCGACCAGCGCCCCCGCGATCCCGTAGAGCTGATCGCCGATCAGCAGCGAGATGATGATCAGGATCGGGTTGATGCGCAGGGAGATGCGAAACAGCTGCGGGGCGACGACGTGGCCCTCGAGCTGCTGGAGCGCCACGAAGGCGAGGATCAGCCACACCGCGCTGATCGGGTCCTGGAAGAGGGCCAGCAGGATCGGCGGCACGCGGACCGACGATCGGTCCGATGTAGGGGATGAACTCCATCAGCCCGTAGAAGGCGCCGAAGAACAGCGCGTAGCGCTCGCCGTCGGGGAACAGCCCGACGAGCCCGAAGATCGTCAGCACGAGCGCCGCGCTGGCGCCCATGATGAGGCTGAACAGCAGCTGCCCGCGCACGTAGCCGGAGACCGCGTGCTGGACGAGCAGCGGGTAGTCGTCGTCGGCCGTGCCGTCGCCGGGCGGCATCACCCGGCGCACCAGCTCGCCGATCTGGCGCCCGTAGATGAGCATGTAGATCGACAGCACGAGGATGAGGACGAGGTCGAAGCCGATCGTCACCAGGCTCGAGAGCAGCGCCCGCGAGAAGGAGACGATGTCGCCCGAGCGCTTGGCGATGTCCTTCTGCAGGGTGTCCAGCGCGGTCTGGCCCTGCTTGGTGATGTGCACGTGGATCCCGTGCTGGTTGAGGAACGACTGGACGTTGGCCAGGTCGCGGTTGGCGCTCGCGGGTGATCTGCGGGCAGGTTGTGCTGGAAGTGGGTGATCTGCGTGGTCACCGGGCTGGCCAGCAGAAAGCCGATGGCGACCAGCACCGCAAGCCCGCCGATGTAGACGACGAAGATCGCCAGCCCCCGCGGCATCGTGCGCTCGAGCAGGCGCACCGAGGGCGCGAGACCCAGCGCCACCAGCGAGGCGACGATCAGCACCACCAGGATCGAGCCGGCGGCGCGCGCCAGCGCCCACAGAGCCGAGCAGCGCCAGCGGCAGCACGACGAGCTGGACCCAGCGGGGGACGACCGTGGGCGCGACGGCCCGCGGCGGTCCGCGCCGGCGTGGGCGCCGGGCCGCCGCCGGCGCCGAGCGCGTCGTCGGCCGCCGCGGCGTCGGTGGTCGGGCCGCCGGCCTTGACGGACTCCGTCGTCGGCTCCCCCTCCGGCGCGCGCGTCCTCGCCGCTGCGCAAGCGATCCCAGAAGCGCATAGCCTGGGAGTATGAGGCCCGTCAAGGTCCTGTTCGTCGGCGACGTCGTCGGCGGATTGGGCAAGCGCACGCTGCTCGGTCTGCTCCCGGTGCTGCGGGAGCGCCTACGCGCCGACCTTCGTGGTCGTCAACGGCGAGAACGTCGCCGGCGGCATGGGGATCACCCCCAAGGCGGCCGACCAGATGTTCGACGCCGGCGTCGACGTCATCACCCTCGGCAACCACACCTACCGCCAGCGCGAGATCTACGGCTATCTCGACGAGCGCCGCGAGATCCTGCGCCCCGCCAACTTCCTGCGCAGCCAGCCCGGCCACGGCTGGTGCGTGGTGCACGCGCGACGAGGTGCGCCTCGGCGTCGTCTCGCTGAGCGGCAACCTGTTCATGGACGCCGGGCGCCCGGCGTTCGCCGAGGCCGACGCCGCGCTCCACGCGCTCCGGGACGAGGCCGACCACGTGCTCGTCGACATGCACGCCGAGGCGACGAGCGAGAAGGTGGGGATGGGCTGGTATCTCGACGGGCGGGTGACCGCGGTCGTCGGCACCCACACCCATGTGGCCACCGCCGACGCCCGCGTCCTGCCGGGCGGCACCGCCTACATCACCGACGTCGGCATGACCGGCCCCCGCGGCGGGGTCATCGGGGTCAAGCGCGAGCTGGCCATCCAGGCGATGGCCACCAAGATGCCCGTCCGCTTCGAGACCTCCACCGAGGATCCGTGGCTCAACGGGGTGCTGATCACCACCGGCGAGCAGCCGCGGCGGGCGGTCGCCATCGAGCAGGTGCTCGAGCCGGCGGCGGCGTGAGGGGCGGCGCCAGCCGCAGGCGCGAGAACGGCTACGGCGTGGCCACCCGCAGGGGCAGCGGCTCGCCTCCCTCGGCGCCGGCACCGCCTCCCAGCGGTCCGTCACCGCGGGGCGATCCTCCGGCGTGGCCGGCGAACACCGCCAGCAGCACCATCGGGACGAACCACACCAGGTAGGGATAGAGCCAGTAGGTGATCGTCATCTGCAGGGCGATGATGAGCGCGCCGGCGAGCGCGGCCACCTGGCACGAGATCGCGGCGCCCGGGCAGGAAGTAGACCCCGATCCCGGCGGCCACGACCGCGCCCTGCAGGATGTGCTGGACGATCCCCAGCCCGCCCCACAGGCCCCAGATGGAGAACGGGGAGGCGCGGTCGGCCTGGTACTTGATCGAGTCCAGCCAGAAGAAGTGCAGATCGTGCTTGAGCAGCACCGGCAGCATGCAGATGACGAGCGCCGCGGCGAAGGCCAGCGCGAAGGCGACGATCGCGCGGAGCCGCGGCGGTCGCTCGCCGGTCCCGCGCAACAGCAGCGGCGCCAGGACGAAGGGGGCGAACTTCGTCAGCCCGGCCAGCGCCGCCAGCACCCCCCGGCCGGGCGCCGAGGAGATGGCCAGCAGCGCCAGGACGACGAGCGCCGCCACCAGGCTGTCGTTGGTGTTGGAGTTCATCGCGTACAGCGAGAACGGGATAGGCCAGCCAGGCGTAGACGAGGACCGTCCCCAGGCGGACGCCGCGCACCCGGCGCCCGAGGAAGAACAGCCCCACGGCCGTCAGGGCGTCGAAGAAGATGGCGGCGGCGTGGGCGGCGGGCAGGCGTGTCCCAGGTCCCGTGCCAGCCGAAGATCGCCCGGAAGGGCACGTAGAGGAAGTAGCTGACCGGCCCGTAGGTGTCGCCGTACAGGTTGTCCTTGGGCCAGTGGCCGTACAGGGCAACGCCGTGGATCAGCTTGTCGGCGCCGATCACGCCGGAGTAGCCGACGTCGATGACGTTGGAGTTCATGACGTTCAGGGCGATCCGGAAGGCCGCCAGGAAGACGATCCCGACCCACAGCCAGGGCACCGGCACGGTCGAGCCGCAGGGGCCGCCGCGCCCGCCCACGGCCGAAGCGCCAGCAGCACCAGGCGGACCAGGAGATAGAGCATGAACGGGTAGACGAGCGGGACCGACAGCCCGATCTTCGAGTCGTTGAAGAAGGCCAGCGAGATCGAGAAGCCCAGCAGCACGAGCAGGTCGAGGTGCAGCAGGCCGGGCCGGCGGCGCCACGGGAGGAAGGGGACGAGGAACAGCACGCACAGCGGCAGCCAGATGTAGAGCGCGTTGACGCGCCGCCCGAACGCCCCGGGATAGCCGCGGGCCATCGACCAGGCGACCTGAAAGCCCGTCCACGCCTGGGTCACCTTGCCGTCGGAGTCCGTGATGTAGACCTGCAGCAGCTCCGTCTGGGGCTTGGTGTGCGAGAACCAGCTGACCTGCCACTGGTCCGGGCCCTTGGTGTACTCGTAGGCGACCGCCTTGGGATGGCGGCGCAGCTCGGCCCGCGTGCGCGGATCGCGCTTGGCGATCGCCAGCACCCGGGCGGCCGTCAGGTGATAGCCCGCCGGGCGGCTTGTTGAGGTCTGAGATGAGGACCGGGGTCGCCGAGGAGGAGAGCGTGACCGTCTTGGTCGCCGCCTGGGTGACCGTGACCGTGCTGGCGGCCTTGTAGACGGTCCGGGTGAGGGTGGTGCCCGCGCCCGGGTTGCCCGTGCTCGTCTGCGCGCGCTGGCGGCGTTGGTGACCGTCGCCGCCGCGCCGGCGGGAGCAGGACAGGCGATCAGACAGGCGACCAGGCACGCGACCAGCGCCAGCGCCCGGCGTCCCGTCGGCCCCGGCGGGAGCGGCCGGCCACGGGTTCTAGGCCCGGAAGCTCCAGAGCTTCTGCCCCAGGAAGTTGACCGGCGTTCCGACCGCGTTGGCGATCGCCTGGGCGAGGACCTTCTCCATCCCGGTGCCGCGGACCAGGGCGACGAGCACGCCGTAGTTGACGCCGAACGACACCGCCGAGACGGCGAAGAACTTGACCGCCTGCAGGGCCGGATGGCTCTCCTTCTTGTGCCCGAAGGTCCACCGCCGGTTCCAGAAGAAGTTGTTGCAGGTGGCGATGAAGTAGGCGATCGGGGAGGCGACCTTGTAGTCGATCCCCAGCAGGTGCACGCACACCGCGAAGGCCACCAGGTTGACGGCATAGCCGCTGGCGCCGACGCTGGCGAAGCGGACCAGCTGCAGCCAGTTGGCGGGTTTGCGGACGCCAATGCGGACGCGGTGGTGAAACGGCAGTTCGACGACTGCCGTGCTGAACTCTTCGGGCATCGGGCTCACTGTAACGCGGGTTTGTCGGCCGGATCGTCAGAGCCCGGGCACTGCCAACGGGCTTCTGAACGGCACCGGCGGGCCATCCTAGTCCTTCCCGCACCGCGGGCCCTGCAAGCGTCCTGTCAGCCGGTCAGGCCGAAATGGGCCCGGACGAGCGGGGCGACGTCGCGCAGCGACCACTGATCGCGGGCGCGCCGCCGACTCCCAACCCAGGCGCGCCACCGGTGCCGCACCACAGCAGCGCGCCCAGCGAATCCGTGCGGTGCAGGGACCCGTGCGAGCCCCCGCCGACGTGGTCGGAGCCGCCCCAGTCCACGAACTCGTAGCCGGGCGCGGCCGACAGCAGGATCTCGCCCGCGTTGGGGCAGTGCAGGGCCGACCAGACGCGCGCCAGGGCGTCGGGATACTCCGTGCAGAGCAGCCGGCCGTCCTGGATCTCGGCGCGCAGCACGCCGAGGTCGCCCTCGACGCTCCAGCGCTCGCCGCGCCCGTCCAGCAGGTCCCCGCCGGCGGTGAAGCGCAGCTCGCCGCGGCGGCCGCGGATGACGGCCTCGCCGTCCTTGAGCCACATCGCCAGATCGACCCCCTCCACCTCGGTCAGCACCTCCAGGCAGCGCTGACCGTCTCGTCGGCGGTCTCGGGATCGAGGGCGTAGATCATCGCCGAGCGCTGCGCCGGGCTGATGGCGATCTCGGCGGCCGCCGTGCGTGAGGGGCTGGGCCGGGCGACGCAGAAGTCCGCGAACGCCTCGTCGAGGCGGATGCGCTCCTCGACCGGCGCCTGCGAGTGGTCTGAGCAGACGATCACCGCGTAGTCGTCAAAGAAGGCGTCCGGACCGCCGGCCGCGTGCATCAGCCGCTCCAGCTGCCGGTCGGCGGCGGCCAGCGAGGTCACCTGGGCGTGGGGGCCGTTGCGGTGCGAGTAGGCGTCGTTGTCGGGCAGCGAAAAGAGCATGAAGTCGAACAGGTCGTGCTCGATCAGGTAGGAGCCGACGCAGCCGGTGTGCTGGTCGCGGGCTCCGGGCAGTCCGAGCTGGCCCCGGCAGCCGGTCTTGCGGGAGGCGTAGAGATCGGCGTAGAACAGCTCCTGGGGCCCCTCGATGGTGCGGCGAAACAGCGTCGAGGTGACGATCCGCGCCAGCGCGGACTCCTGGGCGACCTCGTGCTCGTGGCGACCCCGATAGATGAGATACGTCGTCCCCGCGGTCCGCACCTCGGCGTCGTCGAGGGACTCGAACACCGTCTCGACCTCGTGGGAGAGGTGCTCGGCGTTCATCCGGTAGACGGTGTCGGTCAGCGAGCGCAGCACGCCGAACTGGCGCGAGGCCGAGAAGCTCGAGCCGTACTCGATGTAGCGACCCTCCTCGCGGTGATACCAGTTCATGCTGGGGATGAGGTGCTCGTCGGGACCGACGCCCGTCGTGATGGTGGCCGCGCACACCGGCGTCACGGACGGGAAGGCGGCCACGCATTCGCCGACGTAGGCGCCGCGCTCGCGGATCGCGGCCAGCGCGGGAGCGCGGCCCGAGGCGATCGCCCGCTCGAGCATCGACGGCTTCATCGCGTCGATGACGGCGAGCACGAGCTTCTTGGGCGCGCTCACGGGGCGGCTCCGAGCACCGCACTAGCGCAGGATGCGCAGGCCGGCGTACTTCTGGTCGCCGCGGGTCCGGCCGGCGAACAGCAGCCACAGCAGGCCGGCGAGCAGGACGATGCCCACCGGCGGCGCGATGACCGAGAGCGCCGCGGCCACCACCGCGAAGGTCTCCGTGATCACCGGCAACGCTCCCAGGGCGTCCTTGTCCAGCCGCGCGCGCACGCGGGCCAGCAGCGGCCGGGTGGCCAGCAGGCCGACGGCGGCGCAGATGACGCCCCCGATGATCCCCGGCCAGGTCGCGTAGTGGCCGTGCGCCAGGGCGCCGGCGAACAGCAGCGCCCCGATCGCCACCGCAGCGGCCGCGATCAGCGCCGCCGCCGGCCCGCGCTCCAGCTCCGTGCCCGAACCCGAGGCGGCGAGCCGGCGCTCGAGCAGCGACAGGATCACTGATCCAACGACCATGATCAGCAGGAATGGGGCGTTCTCCAGGAAAGAGAAGCTGGTGTGATCGAAGTTGATCTGAACATCCCCGGCGGCGAGCGCACCCACGACGAGCGCGGGCAGGAAGGGGCGGACGCCCACTGCCGCGGCGACGCCGATCCCCTGGAAGATGTCGAAGACGAGATGCACCGTGCTGTACCGTCAGTCGGCGTGACGATAGACGAGACCGGCAGGCTCGACGCGTCAGGGAGGGGAGGGTCCGAGGACCGAGCGCACGGGGCGCTCGCGGCCGGATCCCGGCGCCGGCGATCGACGACGCGCGACATCGAGCGCTACTCCGCGCTGTTCGCTGCGCGCACCAAGGTCATGCGCTCCTCGGCGATGCGCGACCTGATGGCCCTGACTGAGCGCGACGACGTGATCTCGCTGGCCGGCGGGCTGCCGGACACCTCGACCTTCCCCCCGGACTCCTACGCCAGCCTGATGGGCACGGTGGCCGCCGAGTCGTGCGCGCGGGCCCTGCAGTACGGCCCGACGGAGGGCTTTGCCCGGGTCAAGACCTGCATCGCGCAGGTGATGGCCGCCGAGGGCATGCAGATCGACACCGACGAGGTGCTCGTCACCTCGGGCGGCCAGCAGGTGATCGACCTCGTGTGCAAGACCCTCGTGGATCCCGGGGACGTGATCGTCGCCGAGGCGCCCACCTATCCGGGCGCCATCCCGACCTTCTGTGCCTACCAGGCCGACGTCGTCCAGGTGCGGATGGACCGCGACGGCATGCGCGTGGACGAGCTGGAGGACCTTCTCGACAGCCTGGAGCGCGAGGGCCGGCGGCCAAAGTTCATCTACACGGTCCCCAACTTCCACAACCCGGCCGGGGTGACGATGTCGCTCGAGCGCCGCCGGGAGCTGGTGCGGATCGCCGGCGAGCGCGAGCTGCTGGTGCTCGAGGACAACCCCTACGGGATGCTGCGCTACGAGGGCGAGCGCCTGCCGACCCTGCACGCGCTCGACGACGAGTTCGTCATCTACGCCTCGACCTTCTCAAAGATCCTGTCCCCCGGGCTGCGGCTCGGCTGGGCCGCGGCCCCCTCGCCGATCCTGCACAAGATGAACATCGGCAAGCAGGGCTCGGACCTCTCGTCCTCGTCGATCTCGCAGTACTTCGTCACCGCCTACTTCGACCACGGGCCGTGGGAGGACTACATCCGCTCGCTGCTGGAGATCTACCGCCGCCGCCGCGACGTGATGCTCGACGCCCTCGCCGAGCACTTCCCGCGGGAGGCCACCTGGACCCATCCCCAGGGCGGGCTGTTCATCTGGGCGACGTTGCCCGACTACATCGACACCACGGACCTGCTCGCCCGCGCGCTCCAGGAGCACGTGGCCTTCGTGCCCGGGCGGGCCGCCTATATGGACGGACGGGGCGGCTCGGAGATGCGGCTGAACTTCTCCGGCGTCTCCGAGGACCTCATCCGCGAGGGGGTCCGCCGGATCGGCGAGGTCGTGCGCGAGCAGGTCGCCATGTACGGGACGCTCACCGGCACGGCGCCCGCGCCGGTGCCGCGGGAGGCGCGACCGTCTGCCCCGGACGTCGCCAAGGTCGTCCCCCTTCCACGCCGGCGCGCGGGCTGAACCCGCCCCGCCACCCCCGGCCTGACTACTCGTCGGAGGCGAAGTCCTCCGGGGTGACCCGGTCCAGGAAGTCCTTGAACTTCTCAACGACCTCCTCGGTGTCCTCGACCTCGTGCTCGAACTCGATGGCGGACTCCGAGATGACCTCGTCGGCGGCGAAGATGGGGGCGCCGGAGCGGACGGCCAGGGCGAGGGCGTCGCTCGGGCGGGAGTCGATCTCCAGATCGCGGCCGCCGGCGCGCAGGCTGATCGAGGCGTAGAAGGTGTTCTCGCGCAGCTCCGTCACGGCCACCCGCGTGCACTCGACCTCGAGCTCGCCGAGCATGTCGGACAGCAGGTCATGGGTCATCGGGCGCGGCGTGGATGCGCCCTGAAGCTTCATCAGGATCGCCGCCGCCTCCGGGTGACCGATCCAGATCGGCAGGAACTTGTTGCTCTCCACGGTCTTGAGCAGCACGATCGGCTGCTTGCCGACCATGTCGAAGCTCACGCCGTAGATCACCATCTCGTGCAACGCGGACGCCTCTCGTCGGGTCGGCCAAGTATAGGCACGTGCCTCGTGCCAGCCGGCAGCTGATCGGACCCGCCGGGCGGCTGGTCGCGCGCCCTCCGGAGCCGTAAGCTAACCGGCGAACGCCGATGAGTGGTCAGAGCGATGTGGTCGCTGGTCAGCCCGCCGTCCCCAGCCCGGCGGGCGTCCACCGGCGCCGGGCCGTCTGGCCCTCGTGCAGGCGTTCATCAACACCCACTTCGACCTCGAGGAGAACCGCGGGGCCGACCTGCTGGCCTCCCCCGAGGGCCTGGCCGCCTGGCTGCGGCGCGCCGGCCTGCTGGCCCCCGGCGATCACCGCCACCCAGCCCGATCTGTGGCGCGCGCTGACCGTTCGCGAGGGGCTGCGCGCGCTGGCCCGCGACGGGGGCGCCCGGCTCAGCCAGCTCGATCGGGCGGCGGGCGGCGCGGCCGTCGAGCTGCGGATGACCGACGGCGGGGAGCTGGGGTTCATCCCCGCCCCCGGGACCGGAACGTCGGCGGGGCGCTGGGCGTGCTGCTGGCGATCACCGCGGTGGCGATGGCCGACGGCAGCTGGCCGCGGCTCAAGGTGTGCCCCGGCGAGCACTGCGGGTGGGCGTTCTACGACGGCTCGCGCAACCGCTCGGGACGCTGGTGCTCGATGGCGGTATGCGGGGGACGCTCCAAGGCGCGTGCTCACTACCGGCGCCACGCCCAATCCGTGGAGGTGTGAGCTGCGAGGACTGACGGCACCGCTCGAGCTGGTAGCCGCACGCGCCCGCCGGCGGCCGGGCCGCTGGGCCGCCCCGGCGCTCGGCCTGGCCCTGGCCGTCGCCTTCGCCGCTGCCGTGGCCACCGAGGCGACGATCGCCGGCGACCGAGCCGCCCGGGCGACGCTGGCGCACGTCAGCCCGCTGACCGCGGCGGTGAGCGTCGTCGACACCGAGCCCGAGCGCTCGCCTGCGCGGCGCCACGGACCGCCGCGCGCGGCGGCTGCTGCGCCTCGCTGGGACTCCCGGCGCCGACCCGCACCATCCTGCTCAACCCGGTGCGCCTGAGCGGTGTCGTCGTGCGCCTGGCCGGCGCTTGACCCGCTGAGCGCCTGGACGGGGCGCTCGACCGGCGCCTGCGGCAGCCGCGGCTGCCCGGTCGTGCAGGTGGGCGGCGCCCCGGTCACCGGGCGCGCTGCGGGCGCTCGGTATCCACGTGTCGGTGGCCCCCGGCACGCGGCGCGGCTGCGCTCGGCTGCGGTCCTCGGTTTCATCCCCGCCGCCGGCCGCGGCCAGCCGCTGCTGGTCGGCGGCGACGTCGACGGCCTGGCCACGCCTCCCGGCGCTGAGCAGCCTGTTTCGCACGGAGTCGTGGGTGTCGATGCCCGCGGCTGGGCGCCCTGCACAGCTGGCAGCTGGCCGCGCTGCGCCGCCGGCTGATCGCGGCCCAGTCGAGCCTGCCGGCCCTCGGCCCGCTGCGGCTGACCGCCCCCATCGGACGCGCTCGCACGCCGCCCACGACCGGGCCCGCACGGCCGCCGGCGGCTGCTCCCCGCCGGCGGCGGCGCGCTGGCGGCGCTGGCCATGTTCGTCGTGCTGGCCGCCTACGGCCTGCGGCGCGACCAGCAGGCCGAACGCGACCGGCTGCGCTCGGCGGGGGCGCGGCCGGGCCAGCTGCTGCTCTTCTCCCTGGCCGAGGCCGGCATGGCTGGCGGCGGTGTCGATGGCGGCCGGCGCCGCCCTCGGGGCTGGGCGCCGGCGCGGCACTCGCCGCCGCACGCCGGCCTGCCGGTCGGCGCGCGTGCTCTCCCACAGCCTGCTCACGCCGGCGGCGGCGGCCGGGCTGGCCGGCGGCTGGGTGGTCGCCGTCGCCCTCATCGCGGCGGTGCTGCTGCTCCCCGGCGGACGGCTGATCGACGCGCTGGCGCTCGCCGCGGCAGCCGCGCTGGCCCTGGCGCTGACCGTCGGGGGGCGGGGCGGCGACACCGACGCTGGCGCTCCTGGCCGCGCCGCTGGCCTGCCTGGCGGCGGCGGCGCTCGTCTTCCGGGCGGCGCGGCGGCCTGCTGCGCGCCGGCGAGCGACGCGGCGCGGCGGGGCCCGCTCGTCCTGCGCCTCGCGCTCGTCGGGCTGGCCCGGGCCCGCACCGCGCCGGCCCTGGCGGTGGCCTTCGTGGCGGTCAGCACGGGGCTGGCGGGGTTCGCCCTCGCCTACCGCGCCACGCTCGCGCGTGGCGCCGCCGACGAGGCCGCCCAGCAGGTGCCGCTCGATGCTCGGGTCGCGCCCGTCGCGCGAGCTTCACCGCGCCCCTGGCGCTCGCCGGCCTGCAGCGCTGGCGGGCGCTCAGCAGCGGCGGCACCGTGCTGCCGGTCCGCCGGACCGACGTCTCGCTCCCCTCGGCGGCGAGACGGCCTCGCTGACCGCGCTCGGCGTGCCGGCGGCGGGGCTGACCCACATCCACGGCTGGCGCGCCGGCGACGGATCGGCGCCCCTGGCCACCCTGGCGTCCCGGCTGACGCCCCGCGGCGCCGCGCGCGCCCCGGGGCCGCGCGCTCCCGGCGGGCGCCCGCGAGCTGTCCGTCCGAGCGGCGGCCCCCGACGGCGAGGTCGCGGCTGAGCGCCGAGCTGCGCGGCCGCTCGGGCGCGGTCACCCAGGTTCCCCTCGGCGACGCCGGGCAGCGGGCGCGCACGCTCCACGGTCGGGTGCCGGACGCCGCCCTCCGCGACGGCGCTGACGAGCTCGAGGCCCTGCGAGCTCGACGAGCCGACCGGGGCCGCGACCCTCAACGGCCATCAGAACGGGGAGAACCCCGCGGCCGCCACCCAGGCGAGCACCACGGTGCTGCTCGGCCGGGTCCGCGCCGGTGACGCCGTGGGCGACGGCATTCCGGCTGCGTGGCGCGGCTGGCGCGGCGTCGGCGCCGCCCAGGTCACCGCCACGCCGGCGCGACGGTGCGGGTCAGCTTCGACGACTCCGGCCAGCCGGGAGTCCTGCGCCCGCGCCAGCCCAGCGACACGCGGCCGGTGCCGGTTCTCACCGACCGCGCCACGGCGGCCGCCGCCGGCCCCGGCGGCAGCACTGCCGCTGACCGTCGACGGCCAGCCGGTCGACGGGCGGCTCGTCGGCTGGCTGCGGCGCTTTCCGACGATCGCGGCCGACCAGCCGGGCTTCGTGGTCGCCGACGAGGCGACGCTCGCCGGCGCGCTCGACGCGTCGCTGCCGGGCCAGGGCCGGCCCGACGAGCTGTGGATCGACACCCCGCGACCCGGCCGCTCTGCGCCGGGCGCTGGCGCGCCGCCGTTGGATGAGCTGTCGACCACCTTCCGCGCCGACGTGCAGCGCTCGCTGCGCGGCGATCCCGTCGCGCGCGGGGTGATGGGCACGCTCGGCGCCGCCGCGGCTGTCAGCGGCGCGCTGGCGATCCTCGGTCTGCTGGCCGCGCTGGCGGGCGCGATGCGCGACCGCCGGCTCGAGCGCGACCTGGCTGGTGCTCGGGCTGGGCCCGCGACAGCGCCGCCGCGAGCTGCGCGCTGCGGGTCATGGCCGCCGGCGACGCTGGGCACGTCGCCGGGCTGGCCGCTGGCCGCCCTGCTCACCCGGCTGGTCGTCGCCGCCGTGCGGGCCGCGGGAGCGGTGGGGACGCCCGACCCGCCGCTGGTGGCGGTCGCGCCGTGGGGCGAGCTGCTCTGCTGGCGCTCGCCGCCGTCGCCGTGCTGGCCCTCGCCGCCGGCCTGGCGGCCCGCGCTGGGGACGCGGGGCGGCGGGCGATGGACGCGGGGCCGTGGCCCTCGTGCGGCCTAGCGGCCGCCGCCTGGCCTCGTGCCCGCCCGGCCGGCAGCCAGGAGCCGGCGGTGGCGCTGCGCGACGTGTTCTGCGTGCACCGCACCGGCCAGGGCGACGCCGCCGCGCTGCAGGGGCTGACCCTGTCGGTGGGCGCCGGGGAGCGGGTCTGCGTGCTCGGCCCCAGCGGAGCGGGCAAGACGACGCTGCTGCGGGTCATCGCCGGCCTGCAGCGGCCCTCGGCCGGGCAGCGTGCGCGTGTTCGGGATCGACATCGGCCGGCTCTCGGCGCGGGCCGCCGACGCGCGTGCGGCACGCCACGATCGGCGTGCTGCATCAGCAGGCCGCAGGACGCTCTGTCGCCCGACCTGCCGATCGCCGACGCCGTCGCGCTGCCGCTCGCGCTGCGGGGCGTCCGGCGCGCGGAGCGCCGGCAGCGGGCGGGCTCGCTGCTGGACGCCGCCGGGCTGGGCGATCGGGAGGACGCGCTGCCGCGGGCAGCTGTCGGGCGGCGAGCGCCAGCGGGCCGCCGTGTGCGCGGCCGTCGCCCACCGCCCGCGGTTGCTGCTCGCCGACGAGCCGACCGCCGAGCTCGACGCACGGCCGCCGCGGCCGGCTCTGGGCGCTGATCGAGGAGCTGGCCGCCCGCGAGGGCACGACGGTCATCGCCGTCTCCCACGATCCCGGCGCTGGCGGCCGGCTCGGCGCGGACGGTGCGGCTCCGCGACGGCCGGGTGGTCGCCGACGGCGAGGCGCTGGTCGTCGCCCCCGGGGGTGGGTGCGGCTGGGCGACGAGCGCACGCGGCAGCGCGGGCATCGGCGACCGCGTGCACGGCCGAGGCGACCGAAGACGGGCTCCTGCTCACGGCCCGCCGGCGACCGGCGGCCGCCACGTCGTCGCCGCCCGCGCCCGCATGCCCGCCGGCGCGGCGGCGTCCCGCGCGCCCGTCGCTCCGGTCGCCGGCGCACGCGCGACCCCTGTGCGAGGTGGCCGTCCGCGGGTCACCCGCCGCGCGAGCGGACGCGACATCCTCGGCGAGCTCTCGATCGCCTTCGCGCCCGGGCGAGCTGACGGCGGTCGTCGGGCGCTCGGGCGCCGGCAAGACGACGCTGCTGGAGCTGCTCGCCGGGCTGGCCGTCCCCGACGCGCGGCGAGGTCCTGCTCGACGGCCGGCCGCTGGCCGGCGACGCCGAGGCAGCGCGCCGCCGTCCGCCGCGCGCGCATCGGCTACCTGCCCCAGGAGCCGGTGCCGATCGGCTTTCTCAGCGCCACTGAGAACGTGGCGCTGGCCCTGACGGCGCGCGGCGAGTCACGCCGACGGGCGGCGGCCGCGCGCCCGGGCGGCGCTGACCCGGGTCGGTCTCGGCGACCGCCTCACCCAGCGGGTGGCGCGCCTGTCGGCCGGCGAGGCCCAGCGGGTCGCCCTCGCCCGGGCACTGGCCTGCGCGGACGGCCTGCTGATCGTCGACGAGCCCACGTCGCGCGTGGACGAGGAGACCGCCGCCGCCATCGCCGAGCTGCTGGCGGCAGCCGCCCACCGCGACGGTCACACGGTCATCTGCGCCACCCACGACCCGCAGGTGGTCGCCCGCGCCCACGCGACGGTGACCCTCGGGGGTTAGCTGTCAGCGCCGGGGGCCGCGAACGGCGGCCAGCTCGCCGGGACCGACGGGGTGGCCGTGCTCGCAGCGCAGCTCCGCGTGGACCCGGGCCCCGCACTCCTCGTCGCCATGATGCAGCTCGATCGGAGCGCGGCCGTCGGGCTGCAGCCAGCGGTCGCCCCACTGCATCAGGGCCACCAGCGCCGGCAGCAGCTCGGCGCCCCATGTCAGTCAGGCGATAGAGCCGGCGGGTGCGGGTCCCCGGCTCCTGGTAGGGCTCACGGCGGAGCAGGCCGGCGTCGACCAGCTCGCGCAGCCGCGCCGAGGTGACCGGTTCGCGACAGGCCGGTGCGCTCCGTGAACTCGTCGAACCGCGTGGCGCCGTAGAAGGCCTCGCGCAGGACGAGCATCGCCGAGCGGGTGTGGACGATCTCCAGCGCCTTGGCCAGCGAGCAGCGCGTGGCCGTCCAGCTGCTGCGGGGCTCGAGCACGCCGGTCATGCGAATCGGGGTTCTCCATGGCCTGCAGTGTAGCTGACTGAGACATTGCTTAGCCAGCATGGTAGGGTGCTGGCTATGAGCCTCCTAAGCCAGCTGCCGCGTCGCCGCGCGGACGCCTCCCCCACTCTCGTGATGGTCATCGTCTGCGCCGGCGTCGTCCTCGCCAGCCTCGACCTGTTCATCGTCAACGTCGCCCTGCCCCGACATCGCCCGCGATCTGCACGCCCGCTCGCTGTCGAGCCTGTCGTGGATCCTCAACGGCTACGCGATCGTCTACGCCGCGGCTGCTCGTGCTGCTCGGCCGCCTGGCCGAGAGCCGCCGCCGCGAGAACGGCTTCCTGCTCGGCGTCGGCCTGTTCACCGTCGCCTCGGCGGCCTGCGGGGCCGCCGACGACCTGACGATGCTCGTCGCCTTCCGGATCCTGCAGGCGCTCGGCGCCGCGCTGCTGACGCCGACCTCGCTGAGCCTGGTGCTGGCGACCACCTCCCCGGAGCGCCGCCACGGCGCCGTCCGGGCGTGGACGGCGATCGGTGGCCTGGCGGCGGCCCTCGGTCCGGTGGTGGGGGGCCTGCTGGTGGCGGCCAGCTGGCGCTGGGTGTTCCTCGTCAACGTCCCCATCGGCATCGCCGCCGTGGTCGTCGGCTGGCGGCGGCTGCCGCGGGTGCCGGGTCATCCGGTACCGCGCCCCGACGCGCTCGGCGCCCTGCTGGTGACCGCCGGCGTGGCGGCGCTGACCCTCGGCGCTGGTCAAGGGCAACGACTGGGGCTGGGGCTCGGCGGCCACGGTGGTCTCCCTCGCCGGAGCGGTCGGTGGCTCTGGCGCTGTTCGTCGCTGCACTGCGCCCGCCACCACAACCCGCTGATCGACGGCGCCCTCTTCCGGGTGCGGACGTTCTCGGGCGCCTCGCTCGGTGGCGCTCGTCTTCTCGATCTCCTTCGGCGCCATGCTGCTCTCGATCGTGCTGTGGGACCAGAACGTGTGGGGCTGGTCGGCGCTGCAGACCGGGCTGGCCGTGGCGCCGGGGCCGCTGATGGTGCCGGTGTTCTCGTTCCTGGTCGCCGGCCGGCTGATCGCCCGCTTCGGCCCCGGGCCGGTCGATCGGCGTTCGGCGCCACCGTGTTCGCCGCTCGGCGTCGCTGTGGTGGGCGCTGGCCGGCGGGGGTGCATCCCGACTATGTGGGCGACATGCTCGGCGGAATGCTCCTGACCGGCGTGGGCGTGGGGCTGACCCTGCCGACGTTCATGGCCACCGGCGCCTCGTCGCTGCCCGCCCATGCCTTCGCCACCGGCTCGGCGGTCGTCAACATGCTGCGCCAGGTCGGCCTCGCCATCGGCGTCGCCGTGCTCGTGGCGATCCTGGGGACGCCGGATTCGCCGGCCGCCGCCCTGACCGCCTTTCGCCACGGCTGGGAGGTGATCGCCGGCGTCTCGCTGCTGGCCGCGGTGTCCGGAGCGGTGCTCCTGCGCCGCCCGCGGGCGGCCGCCGAGCCGGCGCCCGCCGAGCGACCCGCGAGCGGCGGCGCCGCTGGCCGGGGCCCTGAAGCGCTAACGTGCAGCGGCGCCGAGAGCTCGATGAACAGCTCCATGGCGTCGTCGACCCCGGCCCGGTCCTCAGTGGCCAGCAGGTCGAGGAGCAGGCCGCGCGTCACCGCCACCCCCAGGCGCGCGGCCGCCCGTGCCCGCCGGGGGCTCATCCCCTGCTGCTCGTAGAGGGCCGCCACCGGTCCGATCCACGGCTCGAGCAGGTCGTCGGTCAGGGCGAGCGCGTGGGCCCGGCCCTGGAGCGCCTGCCCGTAGAGCTCGAAGAACAGGCGCTCGTAGGGCCAGACGGCCGGATCGGCGAAGCGCCGCCACCACGCGCGGGCCACCTCGGCCCGCGAGTCGCCGGACTCGAGCTAGAGGCCGGCCAGGGCGTCCCGCTGGCGGCGCTCGACCTCTGTGACCACCGCTTCCAGCAGCCCCTGCTTGGAGCCGAAGTGGTGGATGAGCATCCGGTGGCTGGTGCCCAGCCCGGCCGCGAGCGCGCGCAGGCTGAGATCGGAGATCCCGTGCTCGGCCGCGTACTCCACGGCGGCCGTGAGCAGCCTGTCGCGGGGGCTGGTGTCAGGCACGCCAGTCGACTGTACCAAGTGGTACAGACATCATGTACCATGTGGTTCATGCAACCCGTCACCGTCTCCATCGACGTTCCCCAGAGCATCGACGACGCCTACGCGTTCCTCGATGTCATGGCCAACCACGAGCAGTTCACAGATCACCTGCTGCGCAACTGGCGACTGTCGGGCCCGCCGACAGGCGTCGGCGCCCGGGCCAAGGTCGACGCCGTGATGGCAGGCCGCTCCGAGCCCGTGGACATCGAGGTCGTCGAGGCCCAAGCGCCCCGGCTGATCATCGAGCGCAACGTCAGCGCTCACGGCAGGCGCGTCGCCCACGGCGCCTACCGGCTCGCAGCCCGCCCCGACGGCGGGACGACGATCACCTTCGAGTACGCCTGGCAAACGGCGCCCCTGTCCGAACGGCTGGCCGCGCCCCTGCTGCGCGCCGTGATGAAGCGGGCGCTGGGGCGGTCAATGCAGCGGCTGGCTGACACCCTCGCGACGGTCCCCGTCATGGCACCCGCGGCGGGCTCAGCCGACGCGGCCTGCCGGCCTGAGGGCGACAAGGCGGACGAACATGCGGGGACGGGGTGCTCCGACGGCGGAAAATGTTGCGCACGCGGCCGCTCGCCGGGCGCCGGGCAACACCTCCCGTCTCCCAGGCGGATGATGTTGCGCGCGGCGGCGGCGCCACCAGGGGGTGCAACATTTTCCGCCTCGCCTCCGCCTCCGCCTCCGCCTCCGCCTCCGCCTCCCCTCGCCGCCGCCGTTCGCAGTGGACGGTCTCGTCCAGTCGAGCGAGCTGGCTAGGGCGCCGGCGGCAGGCTGAGGCCGCGGTCGGCCACCGGCGCCGACTGCACGATCGATGAGGTCGTCTGCCCGTAGAGGGCGAAGCCGTCGATGACCTCCTCGAGGTGCTCGACCGAGCGCACGTGGGCGGTCATCACGTAGCAGTCCTCCCCGGTGACCCGGCGGCAGTCGACCACCTCGGGCGTGGTGCGGGCGAGCTGCGCGACGTGGTGCAGCTCGCGCGGGGCCGGCCGGACCCGGATGACCACGCTCAACGCGTAGCCGAGCGCGCGGGGGTTGAGCTGGGCCCGGTAGCCGAGGATCACCTCGTCGCGCTCGAGGCGGGCGAGGCGCTCAGTGACCGCCGGAGCCGACAGGCCGACCCGCCGCCCGAGCTCGGCGAGCGTCAGGCGGGCGTTCTCCTGAAGCTCGTCGAGCAGGCGAAGATCGGTCGTGTCCAGCAACGGCCGTTGATTCGTAGGCACACCGCGCAGGTTACCTTGGTTTGGCTATGTACGCGCCGCCTCATACCGACGACGCTCTGGAGGATGAAACGCGCTGGACCGCAGGCGTACTTCGCCGTCAGCGCGGTCTTTCACTATCTCGGACCGTCGTTCGCGGTTCTGCTGTTTCACCGCCTGCCGGTGCTCGGAGTCGCCTGGCTGCGGGTCGTTTCGGCGGCGCTCATCTTCGCGCTCTGGCGACGGCCGTGGCGCACGCTGGCCGTGCAGCCGCCGGGCGCTCGGGCGCTGCTGATCGGCTGGGGCGCGGTCCTGGCGGTGATGAATGTCTGCTTCTACTCGGCGATCAGCCGGCTGCCGCTGGGCACCGTGGCGGCGATCGAGTTTCTCCCCGTCGTCGCGCTGGCCGCCCTGGGCATGCGCAGCGCTCGCAACGCCGCGGCCCTCGGCGCCGCCGTGGCCGGGGTGTACCTACTGACCGACGTGCGGCTCAGCGGAGCCGCCCTGGGCTTCGTCTTCGCCTTCGCCAACGCCGTGCTGTTCGCGCTCTACATCGTCCTCGCCGACCGCGTGGCCAAGCGCCCGCGGCTCAGCGGCATCGACGGCCTGGCCGCCGCGATGCTCATCGCGGGGGTGGCGGTGACCCCGCTCGGGGGATGGCAGGCGGCCACCGCGTTCGCGCACCCGGCTCTCCTGCTGGCCGGCCTCGGCGTCGGCGTGTCCTCCTCGGTGGTGCCCTACATCACGGATCAGCTGGCGATGGCCCAGCTGCCGCGGGCCAGCTATGCGCTCATGGTGTCCCTGCTGCCGGCGCTGGCGACGGTCATCGGGATCGTCGTCCTGGCCCAGATCCCCTCGCCCGCCGAGGTGGCGGGCGTCATCCTGGTGGTGGCGGGGGTGGCCCTGCACCGCGCGCCGGCCGCCGAGGGCGATGCTTAAGCCAGGATGGGCTCATGCCCGCCCCGAGCCGCTCCCGCCCGCCGTACGCCGCGCTCCTGCGACGCCCCGGCTACCCCGGCTTCGTGGTCACCGTCTCGCTGTCGCGGATCGTCGGCGCCATGTTCATCACCTCCGGGGTCCTGCTCGTTCTCGCCCGCACGGGGAGCGCGAGCCTGGCGGGAGCCACCGCTGCGGCCTCGACCCTTCCTGGAGCGCTGAGCGGCCCGCTGCTCGGCGCGTGGCTGGACGTCGCCCGGCGCCGTCGCGTGCTGATCGTCTGCGACCAGCTGCTCGAGTGCGGCCGCGCTGGTGGCGATCGTAGCCCTCGCCGGCCACGCCCCGGACTGGACGCTGCCGGTGGTGGCCGTCCTCTACAGCATCACCCGCCCGTTCAGCTACCGGCAGCTTTGTCAGCGCGCTCGCCGAGGTCGCCGGCGACGAGTTGCTCGATCGCGCCAGCTCGATCGAGGCGACGAGCCTCAACCTCGGCATCGTGATCGGCCCCGCGCTCGCCGGCATCCTCATCGGTGCGCTGGGCGCGGCACCCGTCGTCGAGCTGCAGGCGGCGCTCACCGTGGCGGTGGCGATCCTCATCGCGCTCAACCCGGTGTTCGAGGCGCGGTCCGCCACGCAGGCCGAATCCGTCGCCCAGGCTCTGCGCGAGGGCACCCGTGCGCTGCTGGCACAGCGGCTGCTGCGCAACATCAGCCTCGCCTCGATGCTGGCCAACTTCAGCTGGGGCCTGATGACGATCGCCTTTCCGCTGTATGCGACTGAGCGTCTGCACGCCGGCGCCCATGCCAGCGGTTATCTGTGGGCGGCGGTGGCGCTGGGGTCGATCGTCGGCACGTTTGCGCTCGCCGGCCCGCCCTCTGCGCGGCGAGTCGCCGCTCTCCTACGCGGCCCTCGCGCTGTCGGCGCTGCTGTGGCCGCTGGCGGGCACGCTGCTCGTCGGCTTCCTGCTGATCACGCTCACCGGGGTCATCGAAGGACCCGGCCTACTCGGGCACGATCGCGCTGCGCCAGCGTCACGTACCGGCGGCCGTGCGCGGCCAGGTGTTTAACACGCTGGGAGCTTCAGCCTGGGCGCCGCCTCGCTCGGCGCGGTGCTCGGCGGAGTCATCCACAGACCCGTGCCCACGTTCGTCGCGTTCTGCGCGATCAATCTCACTGCGGCCGCCATCGCCGCCCGCGCGTCCGCGCGACCGCGGACCGGTGATACGGTTCGGATACCTGATACTCGGGCACACGGACAGGGAGATACGAGGGTTTGAGCACTTCAGAGACTTCAGGCCTGGTCACCGACATGGCCGGCCTCGCCGGACTGGTCGGCCAGCATGCGGGCTTCACGGAGTGGCAGCCGATGGAGCAGGACGCGCGTCAACCAGTTCGCCGACGCCACGGATGACCACCAGTGGATCCACGTCGACGTCGAGCGGGCCAAGGACTCGCCCTTCGGCGGGACGATCGCCCACGGCTACCTGACCCTGTCGCTGGTGGCGCCGGTGATGGGCGCCCTGGTCAAGGTCACGGACGCCACCACCGGCCTCAACTACGGCCTTGACCGCGTCCGCTTTCCGGCACCGCTGCCGGTGGGTGCCCAGTGGCGGGGCGGTGCCGAGCTGCTCGAGGTGACGGAGATCCCGGGCGGCCAGCAGATGAAGGTGCGCGTCACCATCGAGGTGCAGGGCTCCGAGAAGCCCGCCATGGTGGCCGAGGTGCTCGTCCGGCTCTACAGCTGATGACCGCCACCGGCCTGGACCTCGAGGCGATCGTCGCCATCGACGTCCACACCCACGCCGAGCGCAACCACGGGCAGGAGCAGGACGAGGTCACCCTCGAGATCCTCGACGCCGCCGGCAAGTACTTCGGCGGCCATCCGCCCCAGCCGACCGCCCAGGAGGTGGCCGACTACTACCGCGAGCGCAAGATGCTGGCCGTCATCTTCAACGTCGACGACGAGGCCGGCATGGGCCGGCCGCGCCTCGGCCACGAGGACGTGATGGAGGCGGCCGCCGCCAACCCCGACGTCCTGATCCCGTTCGGCTCGCGTCGATCCCCACCGGGGCAAGCTGGCCGTGCGCCAGGCCCGCGAGCAGATCGAGGCCGGCGTGCGCGGCTTCAAGTTCCACCCCAACACCCAGGCCTTCTGGCCCAACGACCCGGCCGTTCTATCCGCTCTACGAGGTCATCGCCGGAGGCCGGGCTGATCTCCCTGTTTCACTCCGGCACGACCGGCATCGGCGCCGGGATGCCGGGCGGCGGCGGGGTCAAGCTGAAGTACTCAAAGCCGATGGCGGTCGACGACGTGGCCGCCGACTTCCCGGGGATGGACATCATCCTCGCCCACCCCTCGTTCCCCTGGCAGGAGGAGGCGCTGGCCATCGCGGTGCACAAGCCCAACGTGTACATCGATCTCAGCGGCTGGTCGCCCAAGTACTTCCCGGAGATCCTCATCCAGTACACGAACACCCGGCTGCGCCACAAGATGCTGTTCGGCTCGCGACTACCCGCTGATCACGCCGGACCGCTGGATCGCGGACTTCGAGAAGCTGCCGATCCGCGACGAGGTCCGCCCGCTGGTGCTCAAGGAGAACGCCGCGCGGCTGCTCGGCCTCGCCGCGAGCTGAAGCTCAGTCGCCGGGCGCCGACAGGTGGGCCATGGCGGCCCGCATCGCCGGACGCCAGGAGCGGCGCGCTGCTCCGCGGGCACCCCGGCGAGCACCTCGTCCTGGATCCCGTCCACGCCCGGGTCGGCGCGTGCCAGGAGGGTGAGTCCCGGCCTCGGTGGGAGCGGCGCGGCGGATCCGGCCGTGCGCGGGGTCGACGTCGCGCGCCACCAGCCCGCGGCGCTCGAGCTTGGCCAGGATCTCCAGCATCGACTGCGGGGTGACCAGCGACCGGCGGGCCAGCTGGGCGTTGGACAGCCCGGGGCGCGCCCGGAGCACCGAGAGCGCCGTGTACTCCTGCACGGTCAGTTGGATACGGGGCCAGGCGCGCCGCCATCTCGCGGCGGACGAACTGGTGGACGCGTCCCACCGCGTAGATCAGTGAGGCCTCGTGGGAACGGCTCATAGCGGCACGGACTTAAAGTGAGAGCGCCCCGGAACCGGCGGGATATGAGGCCGGACTGCGGGGCGCGCTCGAGGGAGGAGAGGTACTGCGCGCAGCATGATGACAGCGCTCCCTAGAAGTCCAAGACGAGTATTCGACACTCACCCATAATCTCAGCTTATGGATCTGCGACAGCTGCGCTATCTGGTCGCGCTGGCCGAGGAGCGCAACTTCACCCGCGCGGCGGCCAAGCGAGCACATCGCCCAGCCCGCGCTCTCCCAGCAGATCCGCCGGCTCGAGGACGAGCTCGGCCTGGCCCTGGTGGAGCGCACCACCCGGCGCGTGTCACTGACCGACGCCGGCGAGCTGCTGGTCGTGCGGGCCCGGCGGATCCTGGCCGAGCTCGAGGCCGCCGAGACCGAGCTGCAGGCGCTGCGGGGGATGTACACCGGCCACGTGACGATCGGGGCGATGCACACGATGGGCCCGGTCGACCTGTCGCTGGCGCTGGCGACCGTTCCACGAGCGCCACCCGCAGGTCGAGCTCACCGTCCGCGAGCAGTCCAGCGAGGAGATGGCCGAGATGCTGCGCGTCGACGAGCTCGATCTCGCCTTCCTGTCGGTCACCGAGCGCGTGGAGAGCCACGGGCTGGGCCTGCACCAGCTCGTCTCCGAGGAGCTGGTGGTCGCTGCTGCCGCCCGACCACCGCGCTCGGCCGGCGGCGCCAGGTGCGGATGGCCGAGCTCGCCGACGAGCCGTTCATCAGCTTCCGCGCCGGGCGCGCGGCTGCGCGAGCTGCTGGTCGGCGCCGGACGCGAGGCCGGGTTCGAGCCCCGGGTGACGCTCGAGTCCAACGAGAGCCAGCGCGTCCGCCGCCTGGTCTCCCGCGGGCTGGGCGTGGCGATCCTGCCTCGCTCCGACGCCGAGGGCCCGGGGCGGAGGTGGCGGTGGCCCCGCTGTCGAGCCCGCGCTCAGCCGCGACATCACCCTGGCCTGGCGCGAGGGGCGGCGGCTGCCGCCGGCGGCGACCGAGTTCCTCGAGCTGGCCCGGGAGACCTTCGGCGGAGCGCCGGATCGCGCCGATGACGACGAGGCCGGATTGAGAAGCTCTGACTTCTAGGTAGAACCGTCGCGCCGATGGGCGGCGCCGCAGGTGGGCTACCCCCGATCGAATTCGTGGACGCCAGGAGGAGATCTGGTGATGACCGGCCGGAGTGCCCGCACGTTGTTGTCGGCGCTCGTCGCGCTGTTCGCCGCCGCGGCGCTCGCCGGCACGGCCTCGGCCGCGCCCGCCGGCGCGGCGGCCTGGCGAGACCGGACCGCGACCCGGCCTGGGAGCCCTGCCCGCCCGGCCGATGAAGGTGACGCTGGCGCTCGCACCCGCGCAACGCGGCCGCGCTCAACGCGCTCGTCGCCGCGCCGCACGCCGCGCTGACCCCGGCCCAGTTCCGGTCACGCTTCGCCCCGTCGGCGGCCACCGTGGCGGCGGTCCGCAGCTGGGCTCGCGCACCGGCCTGCGGGTCACCTCGGTGTCGGCCAACCGGCTGCTGGTCCAGCTCACCGGCTCCTCGGCCGCGTCGGGCGCGCCCTGCACACCAGCTTCGACCGCTTCCGCCTCCGGCCGCGGACGGCCGTTCTTCGCAGCCGACCAGCGCGGCGCGGCTGCCCGGCGCTGGTCGCCTCCCGGTGACCGCCGTGCTCGGCCTGTCCAGCCTCGGACGGGTGGCCAGTCACCCACCGGCGCGCGCTCGGCCGGTCGCTGAGCAAGGTGCTCAGCGACGGTGCCCGGCCAGCTGCCCACGCTCGGCCTGGCCGCGCCCGTCGCTCAACTACCCGCGCAGTACGGGCCGCAGGACTTCTGGCCGATGTACGACGCGCCCGCCGCCGCAGACCGGCAGCGGGCAGCAGCTGGCGATCATCACCGAGGGCGACGTCAGCCAGCCCAAGAAGGATCTGGCGACGTTCGAGCAGAACTTCGGGCTGCCCGCCGTGACCTGGAACCAGATCAACGTCGGCACCCCGTCCACCGACACCTCGGGCGACGACGAGTGGGACCTCGACAGCCAGTACTCGACCGGCTTCGCGCCCGGGCGTGACGCACGCTCAACGTCTACGTCGGGCCGTCGCTGGCCGACCGGACATCGCCACCGATCAACCGCTGGGTCACCGACGACGCCACCAAGCAGGGCAGCTTCTCGGCCGGCGAGTGCGAGCTGCTCGCCTACGCGGCCGGCTTCACGCCGAGCCTGGACACGATCCTCCAGCAGGCCGACGCCCAGGGCCAGACGATGTTCTTCTCCAGCGGCGACACCGGCTCGCAGTGCCCGGCGGTCGTCGGCGTCAACGGCGTCCCGGCCGGCCTCCCGGACGTCAACTACCCGGCCTCGAGCCCGTACGGGATCGGCGTCGGCGGCACCAGCGTGCTGTCCCCGACCGGCCCGACCGAGATCGCCTGGTACGCCGGCGGCGGCGGCTCGAGCCTGCTCGAGCCCACGCCGGCCTTCCAGTCGGCGACCAAGGTCGGCGGCGGTGCCCGCTGCGTGCGCCGCGGCGTCCCCGACGTCAGCCTCGACGCCGACCCCGAGAGCGGCTATGAGGTGATCGTCGGCGGCACCGAGGAGACGATCGGCGGCACCAGCGCCAGCGCGCCGTCGTGGCAGGGCATCTGGGCGCGCGCCCAGGGCGCCCACGGCGGCTCGCTCGGCTTCGCCGGCCCGGTGATCTACGGCACCGAGCCGGCGAGCGCGCCTACCACGACATCACGCTCGGCACCAACGGCCTTTCCCGGCCGCCCCGGGCTATGACCTGGACACCGGGCTCGGGCACGCCGGACATCGCCAAGCTCGTCACCGGCGCCTGAGCGACTCCATCGGTCGGGTGCGCCGGGGGATCGCGACTCCGGCGAATCGGCGGTTTGGGCAGCCGCCGAGCGGCAAGTCCCTGAGCGCAGGACCTGGGCTTCGGAGGCGGCCCTGCCCTGGCTTCGTAAGTGCGCTTCGCCAACGCATAGTTCGATGATCATCGAACTTTTGCTATGATTATGTGCGGAGCAAACCCATGAGAACACGGAGATAGACCTGAAAAGCAATGATAACCAGGCTCGCGAGCCCCCGGCTCGCGAGCACATGACGAGAGCCAGCGCGCGCGCAAGCGCGGAGAGCACGCTGCGACTGCCGCGCCCGCGCGCCGGCGTCAGGCCCGCCGTCGCGCCACCCGCATGCCGGCGAGCTTCGCCCGAGCGCGGAGACGCGCCAGCGCGGCGACGAGCCGGCGCCATGACCGAGAACTCGCTCGATCTCTTCCTGCGCGCAGCACGCGCTCATTCGCTGCTGACCGCCGAGGAGGAGATCGAGCTGGCCAAGCGCATCGAGCGTGGCGACCTCGCCGCCAAGGAGCGGATGATCAACGCCAACCTGCGGCTCGTCGTCTCGCAGGCCCGCCGCTACCAGGGCCACGGCCTTCCGATGGAGGACCTGGTCCAGGAGGGCATGCTGGGCCTGATCCGCGCGGTCGAGAAGTTCGACTGGCGCCGCGGCTTCAAGTTCTCGACCTACGGCACCCTGTGGATCCGCCAGGCGCTCCAGCGCGGGCTGCAGAACCACGGCCGGACGATCCGGCTGCCGGTCCATGTCGCCCAGCGTCAGACCAAGGTCCGCAAGGTCGAGAGCGAGCTGAGCACCAAGCTCGGCCGTGAGCCGACCGACGAGGAGATCGCCGCCGAGGCGAAGATCCCCGTCGAGGAGGTGGCCGAGCTGCGCGAGCTGACCCGCGGCCTGACCAGCCTCGACCAGCCGGTCGGTGAGGACGGCGAGACCGCCTTCGGAGACCTGCTGGCGAGCGATCGCCCGAGCCGGCCGAGGAGGTCGAGACGGCCGAGCGTCAGGAGCTGATCAACGGAGCCGTCGACGAGCTGCCTGAGGCCGAGCGCAACGTCATCCGCCTTCGTTTCGGACTGGAGGGCAGCCGAGCCGCTCAACCTGCGACAGACGGGATCGAGCTGGGCATCCCGCTCGGCAAGGCTCGCGAGCTCGAGCAGCAGGGCCTGAGCCGTCTGGCCAAGAGCTCGGGCCTCGAAGAGCTTCGCCGGCTGGCGTAAGCCCCGCCCATTTGTGTGCTGTACAGGCGCCGGCCGCGGATCCCGCGGTCGGCGCTCTGTCGTTCTAGGGGG
>CAWDBJ010000005.1:0-452610 GCA_963800545.1 uncultured Solirubrobacteraceae bacterium | reverse complement strand
GTCCGTCCACGTCGCCAACGACGGGCCCGATCCGCTGCAGGCGCGGCTGCGCGTGGCCCTCTACCGCGACTTCGCCCAGCTGGCGCAGGAGGCCGTCTGCGAGCTGGAGATTCCCGGGCATGGGGGGTGGGAGGGCAACGTCGAGGCGCTCCTCGGTCGCTTCGTCGATGTCACCTGGGCCTACCAGTTCGGGCCCGCCGCCCAGGACCTGGTGGCCGTCTCGCTGGAGCGCGGCGACGAGCTCATCTCGCAGGCGTTTCGCTTTCCCGTCGGCCGGCCGGCGCAGCGCCGGCCGCTGGACGAGGTGGGCCTGCGGGGGACGGTGGCGCTTGACGATTCCGGCTCCGGCTCGCCTCCCGGCACGGTCGCCCGGCTCGAGGTCTCGTCGGCGGCGTTCGCCTACGGAGTCCGGGTCGACGTGCCGGGGTGGGTGGCCGATGACGACGCCTTCGGGGTCGAGCCCGGGCACCGGCGGGTGGTCGCCCTGCGTCCGGCCGGTGGCGGCGGGGCGGTGTGGCCGCCGGACGGCGGGGCGGCCCTCTCGGCGCTCAACGTCGCCGGCCGCGTGCGCATCGAGATCGCCGAGTAGTCCGCCGGTCCGCCGCCGCGGCGGCGGTGGGCGGCGGGCGGGGCGGCACGCGGGCGGGGGGATGGGCGGAAAATGTTGCACCCGCGGCCGCGCCGGCCAGGGGGCGCAACATCTTCCGTCTCTGAGGCGGGAGATGTTGGCCAGCGGCCAGCGACCGGCGGCCCGCGCAACATTTTCCGCCGCCGCCGCGGGAACCACTCATCTAGCCTCCGTTCCGTGTTCACGCGCACCGCCACCTCCGGCGCGACGCCCTGGCTTGACCACCGAGCCCGCGCGCGGCTGGAGCGGCGGGTCACTCGCGCCCTGCGCCGGGCCCGCTCGCGCGGGGCCGGCGGCTCGCCGGTGCTGGTCAGCGTCACCGCGGAGCTGACCGGCGCCCACGACCCGACCGCGGTCATCGGCGCCTCACGGCGCGCCGGAGAGCCGTGGTTCTGCTTCGAGCAGCCCGACCGCGAGGCGATCGCCCTGGCGGCTCTCGGCAGCGTCGAGACCCTCGAGGCCGTGGGGCCGGGCGCTTTGACGAGCTGGCCGGCCGGTGGCGGGCGCTCGCCGCCGACGCGGTGGCCGACGAGGCGCCGGGCGCGCCGGGCGCGGGCCTGGTGGCGGTGGGTGGCTTCGCCTTTGCCCCCGACGGTGGCGGCTCGCCGGGATGGAGCGGCTTTGCTCCCGCCTCGCTCGTCGTCCCCGAGGTGGCGCTCGCCCGCCGCGGCGAGACGACGTGGCTGACCGTCACCGCCGCCGTCGCCGCCGATGACACCCCGCAGGATGTGCTCGCCCGGATCGAGGGCCGTCTGCAGGAGCTGCGCTCGGCACCGCTGCCGCTCTTCGATCCCGTGCCCACCGGCAGCTACGAGGTGGTCAGCCCGATGCCGCCGGCCCATTTCGAGGAGGCGGTCGCCCGCGCCACGGAGCGAATCCGGGCCGGCGCCTTCGAGAAGGTCGTGCTCGCCCGCGAGGTCGACGTCCACGCGCCCCGCCGCCACGACCCGCTGGCGGCCTTCGGCCTGCTGCGCCAGGCCTTCGGCAGCTCCTTCGTCTACGCCGTGGGACGGGGCGAGGCGACGTTCCTGGGGGCGACGCCCGAGCTGCTCATCCGCCGCCAGGGGCAGCGCGCGAGCACGGTGGCGCTGGCGGGCTCGACCCGGCGCAGCGCCGACCCGGCCGTCGATGACCACCTCGGCGAGCAGCTGCTGCGCTCGGACAAGGACCGCCACGAGAACGCGATCGTCGCCCGGCGGATCGCCCGACAGCTGCGCCCCCATTCGGTGTGGGTGACCGCCGCCCCGGAACCGACCGTCATCCGGGTCGCCAACATCCAGCATCTCGCCGCCCCCATCCGCGCCCAGCTGGCCGCTCCCGATCGACGCGGTGGCGCTCGCCGGCAAGCTTCATCCCACGCCCGCGGTCGGCGCCGAGCCGGCCTCGGCGGTGTCGGCCATCCCGGCGCTCGAGGGCTTTGACCGCGGCTGGTACGCGGGCGCGGTCGGATGGACCGACGCCGGCGGCGACGGCGAGTTCTGTGTGGCGCTGCGCTGCGCCCTGCTGCGCGACCGTCTCGCCCGCTGCTACGCCGGCTGCGGCATCGTCCGCGACTCCGATCCGGCCGCCGAGCTCGCCGAGTCAGAGATCAAGCTCGGCGTGATGCTGCCGGCGCTCGCCGGCTGACGCCGCTCCGCCGTATCCCCTCCCGCTTGCCGCCGCTCGGGGAGCCTTCGTCGGCCGCAGCTCGCACAAAGCTCCCTGAGTCAGCCCGGCCCGGCACTTGGAGCGGGTCGCCCTCCGTCGGCCGCCAGGCGGCCCACTCGGGGCGCGCCGCGCCCGCGCGTTTGCCCGGACGGCTGCGTGGGAGGGGGCGGCGGCGGGATCGGGCCGAGAGCGGGCGGCTTGCGACGGGCGGGAGTCAGCGGCCGATGGCGGCCAGGGCCGCCTCGGCGGCCCGCCGGTGCAGGGCGAGGTTCGCCGCGCGGTCCGTGCGCACCTCGATCATCCGCACCCCGCGGCCGGCGGCCGACCGGCGACCCGACCGGTCGAGGGCCGCCCGGCAGCTCCTCGACCGTCCCGGCGCGCTCGTAGGCGCACCCCGTACAGCTCCGCCGCCACGCGCGAAGTCGAGCCCGTGAGGGGTGGCGACGTGCTCCTCGAAGGCCGCGCCCGCGCCGCTGACCGCCAGGAAGTGAAAGATGCCGCCGCCGTCGTTGTTGAGCAGCACGATCGTCAGGTCGAGGCCCAGCCGGCGGGCCGCCAGCAGCCCCCCGATGTCGTGGGCGAGGGCCACGTCGCCGATCAGCAGCACCACCGGGCCCTCGCCGCCGGCCGCCGCCCCGAAGGCCGCCGAGACCGTCCCGTCGATCCCGTTGGCGCCGCGGTTGGAGAGCACCCGGGGCAGGCGGCGGCGGGCGGGGAGGTAGAGCTCGACGTCGCGGATCGGCATCGAGGCGGCCACGAACAGCGTCGCCTCCGCCGGCAGCCACTCACCGAGCAGACGGGCGACCAGCGGCTCGGACAGCCCGTCACCGAGGCCGCCGCGAGGGCCGCCACCGCGGCGTCGTCGGCGTCCTGCCACGCCGACAGCCAGCTGGGGTCCGCCGCGGCCGGGTCCATCGCGGAGAACCGCTCGAGCGCCCCCCGGTCAGAGACGATCGACGAGGCGACGGCGTCGGGGTCCTGCCAGGCCCCCTCGGGATCGAGGGCGATCTGCTCGACGTCGGGGGGCAGCCCGGCCAGCCACGCCCGCAGCGGCTTGGACGTCGGCAGATCACCGACCCGCAGCACCACGGCGGGCGCGCACGCGCTGCGCGAACCCCGGATCGCGCAGCAGCAGGTCATAGGCGGCGATCGCCGTCTCGCCGTGGCGGCCCCCCGACAGCGGATCGGCGAGCAGGGGATAGCCGAGCCGAGCCGCGGCGGCCGCCACGGCGTCGCCGTCGCCGCGCTCGTCGCGCCCGGCGACGATCACGCCCGCGCGCGGGCAGTCGGCGCTCGCCCACTGAGACGACGCGGGGCGCGTCGCGCACGACCCAGGGCCGGCCGTCGGCGCGGCCGGCACTCACCGCGGGTTCGGGCTCGAGCGCAGCGTCGAGCACGAGCGGCTCGCGCAACGGGAGGTTGAGATGGACCGGCCCCGGCCGCCCCTCCAGCGCCGTCCAGTAGGCGCGGCAGGCGAGCTGGCGGACCCAGCGGATCCCGCGGGGTCGGCCGGGGGCAACTCGACCTCGCAGAACCACTTGACGGCGTCGCCGTAGAGCTTGATCTGGTCGATCGCCTGGCCGGCCCCGACATCGCGCAGCTCCGCCGGACGGTCGGCGGTGAGGACGATCAGCGGCACCCGGGCCCACCACGCCTCGATCACCGCCGGGGCGAAGTTGGCCGCCGCCGTCCCCGAGGTGCAGGTCATCGCCACCGGCGTGCCGCTCGCCTTGGCGGCGCCCACCGCGAAGAAGCCCGCGCAGCGCTCGTCGATGTGCGACCAGCAGCGGATACGCGGCTCGCCGACGAGCGAGAGCACGATCGGCGTGTTGCGCGAGCCGGGGGAGGTGCAGGCGTGACGCATCCCGCAGCGGGCGAGTTCGTCGCAGAGGGCGCGCAGCAGCCGGTAGGTGTCGATCGTGTTCGTCATGATTCCAGTGGCTGATGGCCCCCGCACTCGTTCTGCTGCACGGCTTCACGAACACGGGCGCGAGCTTCGACGGGGTGGTGGCCGCGCTTGAGCAACGCTACCGAGCGCTCGCTCCCGACCTGCGCGGCCATGGCAGCGCCGCCAACGCCGAGCCGGTGACCCTCCCGGCGGTCATCGAGGACGTGGCCGCCCTCACCGATGGCCCGTTCACGCTGGCCGGCTACTCGATGGGCGGCCGCATCGCCCTCCACATCGCACTCGCCCACCCGGACCGGATCGAGCGCCTGCTCCTCATCGGAGCCAGCCCCGGCCTCGACGATCCGGCGCAGCGCGCCCAGCGACGAGCGGCCGACGACGCCCTGGCCGACGAGATCGAGCGCTCCACCATCGAGGCGTTCGCCGCGCGCTGGGCGCAGACCCCGGTCCTCGCCGATCAGCCGCCGCACGTGCGGGCGGCCGTCGACGCCGACCGCCGGCGCAACACGCCGGCGGGCCTGGCGCGGGCGCTGCGGGGGCTCGGTACGGGGGCGCTGCCATCGCTGTGGGAGCGCCTCGCGCAGCTGACCGTCCCGACGGCGCTCGTCGTCGGCGAGCGCGATCACAAGTTCCGCGAGACGAGCACGCGCATGGCGCGGCGGCTGCCGAACGCCGAGACCCACATCGTGTCCGGTGCCGGCCATGCCGTCCACCTCGAGCGCCCCGCCGCGGTGGCGGCCATCCTCAGCGATACCAGTCCGTGAGCCCGGCGCCGAGGCCGGGCCCGGCGGGCGCGGTCATCGCCCCGCCGATGACCGGCAGCGGTGAGGTGCGGCCCTCGAACAGGCCCAGGGTGGCCAGCCCGCAGGCCCGCTGCGGCGACAGCACCGCCGCGGCATGCAGGGCGGCGGCAATCCCCAGAGGGCCGTCGAGCGTGGAGGCGAGGAACACCTCGTAGCCGGCGGCGCGGGCTCGGGCCGCCGTCTCCACCGTGCCGGTGATCCCCCCGCAGCGGGCGATCTTCAGGCACATCAGGTCGGCCGCCGCCGCGGGCAGGGCGTCGGGGTCGGCGGCGGACTCGTCCAGGGCCAGCGGGATCTCGGACACGCGGGCGCTCCACAGCTCGCGGATCGCGGCCGCGCCGGCCACCGGCTCCTCGCACAGCTCGATCCCAACCGGCTCCAGCACCCGCAGGTTGGCCGCCGCCTCGTCGGCCTCCCAGGCGCCGTTGGCGTCGATCCGGATCATCATCTGGGGCCCACCGAACGCCCGCACCGCGGCCAGCCGCCCGGCGTCGTCGCCGATGGCCACCTTGACCTTGACCGCCGCGTAGCCGGCGGCGCGCGCCTCCGCCGCCTCGCGCGCCGCCCCCGAGCGGTCGGCAGCGGCGATCGTCCAGTTGACCGGCACGGCCGCCGGCCCGCCGGCGCCGAGCAGCCGGCAGACCGGCTCGCGGGTCCGCCGCCCGGCGAGATCCCACAGCGCGAGGTCGATCGCCGCCAGGGCCTGGGGCAGGAGGGTCGCCTCGCCGCAGCGAGCCAGGACGTCGGCGATCGGCGTGGCGTCCGGATAGGCGGCCAGCACCTCCCGGCAGTCCTCCAGGCCCCGCCGGACCTCCTCGATCGAGACGCCGTCATAGGAGGGCAGCGGCGCCGCCTCTCCGTAGCCGATCAGGCCGTCGACGGCCTCCAGGGTGACGAGCAGCAGCTCGCGCTCGGTCACCGTCCCGTGCCCGGCCGCCAAGGCGCGCATCGCCGCCCGCACCGGCCGCACCGCCAGCTTCATCGGCTGAGCAGCAGCCCGGCAGAGAGGAGCACGCAGAAGACGAGCTGCAGCTGGCCGCTGGCCGCCAGGGCACCGTTGAGCGAGGGGCCGTCCGTGCGGGTGCGGACGATCCCGAACAGCCGCACCGCCAGCGGGAGCGACAGCCAGCTGAGCATCACCCAGGCCTCCAGCGGCCCGAACAGCCAGGTGACCGGGACCAGCAGGAAGGCGAGACCGAGGATCGCGGCGAACATCACCCGGGTGCGCTCCCGGCCCAGCTTGACCGCCAGGGTGCGCTTGCCCGCCCGCCGGTCGGAATCGACGTCGCGGATGTTGTTGACCACCAGGATGGCCGCCGCCAGCAGGCCGACCGGAACCGAGAGGGCGAAGGCCTCCCAGTGCAGGTGCTTGACCTGGACGAAGAACGAGCCGGCGACGGCGACCACGCCGAAGAACAAGAAGACGAAGAGCTCGCCCAATCCCTCGTAGCCGTAGGGCCTCGGGCCGCCGGTGTACAGGACGCCCGCCAGGATCGAGGCGGCGCCGATGACGAGCAGCAGCCAGCCGGCGACGGCGATCAGGTAGATCCCGGCGAGGACCGCCAGGCCGAAGGAGACGTAGGTGGCGATCAGCACCTGCCGGGGCGGCACCAGCCCCCCGGCGGTCACCCGCACCGGGCCCAGGCGGTCGTCGGCGTCGGCTCCGCGCCGGGCGTCGGAGTAGTCGTTTGACAGGTTGGTCCCCACCTGGATGAAGATCGCCCCCAGCAGCGCGGCCAGGAAGCGCAGGACATGGAAGGACCCGCCGAAGCCGGCCAGCGAGGTACCCACGAGCACGGGGGCGATGGCGGCCGGGAGCGTCCGCGGACGCGCGGCCATCAACCAGATGCGCAGGCTGCTCACGCCCGACCTCTAGGCCCGGCGCGGGAACTGCGAGAAGTCCGGCCGGCGCTTCTCCAGGTAGGCGTCGCGGCCCTCCTGGGCCTCCTCGCTCATGTAGAAGAGGAGGTTGGCGTCGTGGGCCAGCTGCTGGATCCCGGCCAGCCCGTCCTCGTCGGCGTTGAAGCTCGCCTTGACCATCCGCAGGGCGAGCGGCGACATGGCCAGCATCTCGCGACACCAGGCGACCGTCTCCTCCTCGAGCCGGTCGAGCGGCACCACCGTGTTGACGAGGCCCATCTCGAGGGCCTGCTGGGCGTCGTACTGGCGGCAGAGAAACCAGATCTCCTTGGCGCGCTTGGGGCCGACCAGCCGCGAGAGGACGCTGGCGCCGAAGCCGCCGTCGAAGGAGCCGACCTTCGGTCCCGTCTGCCCGAAGCGGGCGTTGTCGGCGGCGATGGTCAGATCACAGATGACGTGCAGGACGTGGCCGCCGCCGATCGCGTAGCCGGCGACCATCGCCACCACCGGCTTGGGCAGACGGCGGATCTGGACGTGGAGGTCCGTCACGTGGAAGCGGCCGACCGCCTGGTGGGAGCCGGCGGCGGCCGGATCAGCGCCGGTCACGTACCCGCCGCGGCCGCCGCGGACGCGCTGGTCCCGCCCGGAGCAGAAGGCGTCGGGGCCCTCTCCGGTGAGGATGATCACCCCCACGGCCGGGTCCTCGCGCGCCCGCTCGAAGGCGTCGGAGAGCTCGAGGACGGTCTCGGGCCGGAACGCGTTGCGGACCTCCGGGCGATCGATGGTGATCTTGGCGATCGTCGGGGTATCAGGATCGAAGTCCTCGCCGTGCGCCAGCTCATAGCGGATGTCTGTGTATTCGCCCGCGGGCTGCCAGGTGATGCTCACGAACAGGACTCTATGCAAGCAGCGAGAACACCAGCCGTTAGGTTCCCCTAATCCCCCCCGCGCAGATTCTGTAAGGTGTCCCTAATGCCCGTTTCCCGCAAGCAGCTCGGCTGGTGGTCGGCCGGTCTCGTGGCCGCCGGCCTGCTCGTCTGGCAGATCCTCACCGCCGGCGGGGGAACCCCGGATCCCACGGATCCCACGGCCCACCTCAGCCATCTGGCGGTGGTGCTCGACAGCGGCATCCTCGTGCTCCGCGAGGGGCTGGAGACGATCCTCGTGCTGGCTGTCCTGACGGCGAGCATGCGCGGCGACAACCGCGGCTACCGCCGGCCGCTGGGCATCGGCGCCGGGCTGGCCGTCGGGGTGAGCATCGTCACCTGGTTCGTGGCCATCGCCATCACGGACGCCGTCGGCAAGGGCAGCCTCGACCTCCAGGCCGCCACCGGCATCCTGGCGATCGTCGTCCTGCTGGTCGTCATGAACTGGTTCTTTCATCGCGTCTACTGGACCGGCTGGATCGCCAGCCACAACCGGCGCGGCAAGGCACTGCGCGATGGCGCCGCCACCTCGAGCACCCAGAAGACACTCTTCGGGCTGGCGCTGCTCGGCTTCACCTCCGTGTACCGCGAGGGGTTCGAGGTCGTCCTCTTCCTCCAGAACCTGCGCCTGCGCTACGGCTCGGGCATGGTGCTCGAGGGGATCGCTCTCGGCCTCGTCTTCGTGGCCATCATCGGCTATGCGACCTTCAAGCTGCAGGCCCGCCTGCCCTACAAGCGGATGCTCGTCGCCACCGGGATCCTGCTGGGGGTCGTGCTGCTGGTGATGGTCGGCGAGTCCGTCCAGGAGCTGCAGCTGGCGGGCTGGATCGGCACGACGCCGGTCAACGTCACCATCCCCGGCTGGATGGGCCTGTGGCTGGCGATCTTCCCCAACGTGGAGACGATCGTCGCCCAGGCGGTTGCCGCGATCCTCGTCATCGGGTCCTATTTCCTGGCCGAGGAGCTGCGCGTCAAGCGGCCTCGCCGCCGCGGCGCCCCCGCCGCGGTGCGCGCCGCAGCGCCGCCCACCAGCGTGCCGACGCCGTAGCGGGTCGCCGGCGATGGAGCCCTGGCTGACCCGCGCCGCGCGCACGCGGGGCGACCGCGTCGCGCTGTCGGCGCCCACCCAGACGCTCACCTACGCAGAGCTCGACCGGCGAGCCCGGGGGACGGCCGGAGCCCTGCGCTCGCTGGGGATCACTGCCGGCGACCGGGTGGCGCTGGCGCTGGCCTCCCATCAGCTCGTCCCCGCGCTGCACGGCTGTCTGATGCTCGGTGCGGTGGCCGTGCCGATCGATCTGCGCCTCAGCCGCGCCGAGCGCGCCGTCCGCCAGGCGAGCGCCCGGCTGGTCGTCGAGGAGCCGCTGTGGGGAGAGCCCATCGCCCGTCCCCACGAACCGGCGGGCGAGGAGATCGCCACCGTCATGTTCACCTCCGGCACGACCGCCGGCCCCAAGCCGGTGACCCTCAGCTATGACAACTGGCTGTGGAACGCGCTGGGCTCGGCACTGGCCCTCGGTCTCGATCCCGCCGAGCGGTGGCTGTGCCCGATGCCGCTGGCCCACGTCGGCGGGCTGTCCATCCAGCTGCGCAGCGCCATCTATGCCACCACCGTCGTCCTGCACGACCGCTTCGACACCGAGGCGGTCCTGGCCGCCCTGAGCGACCCCGGCCAGCGGGTGACGCTCGTCTCGCTCGTGCCGACGATGCTGGCACGGCTGCTCGACGCCGGCCTGCGCGAGCCGCCCACCCTGCGCCGGGTGCTCCTCGGTGGGGGGCCCGATGTCGCCGGCCCTGCTGGCGCGTGCCCGGGCGGCCGGGGTCCCCGTGTCGCCGTCCTTCGGGATGACGGAGACGTGCTCGCAGATCGTCACCGACGGCGTCGCCCTGCTGGGCTCCGAGCTGCGGATCGCCGACGACGGCGAGCTGCTCGTGCGGGGCCGGGCGGTGTCCGCGGGCGCGCTGGCGCCCGACGGATGGCTGTACACCGGAGACCTGGCGCGGTGCGACGAGGAGGGGCGGCTGTCGATCATCGGTCGCAAGGCGGACACGATCATCACCGGCGCCGAGAACGTCGCCCCGGCCGAGGTCGAGGCGGTGCTCACCGAGCATCCCGGCGTGGCCGACGCGGCGGTCCTCGGGCGTCCCTCCGAGGAATGGGGCGAGATGGTCGTCGCCCGCGTGGTCGCCCGCGCCGACGGGAGCTCTCCGGGGCCCACCGAGGACGAGCTCCGGGCCCACTGCGCGGCCCGGCTGGCGCCCTTCAAGGTGCCCAAGCGGATCGAGTTCGTCGACTCGCTGCCCCGGTCTGTCACCGGGAAGCTGCTGCGCCGCGAGCTGTCGGCCGCCTGAGCGCCGTCAGCGGCCGGACAGCCGCCGCGCCGCCCCCGAGCGCGTCCCACGCCGGCGACGCCCGCAACCACCGGACCCGCCGGGAGATCTTGAGGGCGAAGCGCCAGTCCGCGTCGGCGTGGTAGACGCCGATCCGCGGCCAGTCCAGGGCGCCCCCGGGGGTGATCCGTCCCGGCAGGGTGCCGGCGGTGCCGTAGCCCGCCTGGGCAGCGGCGGCGATCACCCGCTGGTCGACGTCGCCGTAGGGATAGGCGATCGACTGACAGGGGCCCGGCAGATGGCGCTCACAGGCCGACCTTGGAGCGGTGAAGCTCGTCGGCCAGGGCGACGGTGTCGAGCTGGGTGAGGTGGGGGTGCGAGCCGGTGTGGGAGCCGATCTCCCAGCCGCCGGCGGCGAGGCCGGCGAGCTCCTCCCACGACATCGGCACGAGCTCGTGCTCGAAGCGGCCGCCGAGCCAGTGCTCGATCCCCGGCCAGGCCATCGGGCGCTCGGTGCCGATGTAGTCCGTCGGGGCGAACACGGTGGCGGGAACCTGGAGGCGGTCGAGGATCGGCTGACCGAGCTCCCGCACGGAGCGATAGGCGTCGTCGAAGGTGACCGCGAACACCCGCCGGGTGGCCGGCCGGGTGACCGCCTCGCTGAAGCGCACCGGCTGATAGCCGGCGTCCAGCAGGCTGCGCACCTGGCGCTCGAACGTTCGGGGGTCGTCGATAGCTCGGCGTCCCAGGTGTGGCTGAGCGCGTGGTAGCAGAGGACGATGCTGTCGGCCATGTCGTGGTGTGCCTCGGCGGTCGGGCGCCCAGGTCGTCCGGATGCTCAGATCCAGTCCTGGTCGGCGCTGGAGAGAAACCAGTCGTCGATGTGCAGGACACGGCTGGGAGCCACTCCCGGCCCGTTGATCCGGACTCCGAAGGAGCTCATCGGCTCGTCGATGGGGGAGGGGGCTGGGGGCAGGCGCAGCGCCGGGATCATCCCGGCGGTCAGCAGCCGGCGGTACTGGGGATGGCGGGGGGTGGCGACGAAGCCGAGGCCGTAGGCGCCCGATATCGTTGGCCAGCTCGACGACGCGCGCCAGCAGCGCCCGCACGACGCCCGCTCCCTCCGTGGGCGCGACGAGCAGCTCCATCAGCCGCGCCCGCCCGCCGGTGGCCTCGCCGGCCAGTACGGCCAGCCCCACCGCGACGCCGTCGCGCATCGCCGCCAGCCGCACGTAGGGATAGGGCGACTCGACGAAGCGCCAGTTGAGGAAGCGCTCGTCGCGGATGATGGCGACCCCGGCCGTGGGGGCGACCGCCTCCCAGATCGGATCGGCCACCCCGGAGAAGTCGGCGATCTGCACCACCTCGACCGAGCGATCGCGGCCCACCCGCCCGGCCACCTCGAGCGCGCGGCCGGCGAGCGCCGCCGCGCCCGTGCCGCCGTCGCCGCGCAGCGGGCGGCGCAGGTGGGGGAAGGGGCGCACGTCGACCCACCCGAGGTGCTTGTAGAAGCTCGGTGCGGACTGCTCGTTGGGAAAGCCGAAGACGATCGGGCAGCGGTCGGAGGAGGCCGCGTAGAGCTCCTGGGCGAGCGTCCGGAACAGCCCCCGGCGCTGGAAGTCAGGATCGGTGGCGGTGAACAGCGACAGCAGGCCGGTGATCGGCTGTCCCAGGTACTGCATGGCCACCGGCACGGCGGCGTACTGGGCCCGGCGAGGCGGTCGCCGGCGTCGGCCACCAGGTAGAAGAGGTCACTGGTGTGCGGGTTACGGGCGAACGCCCAGTCCCACAGGGCGCCCTGGGAGGGGTCCTCGCCGAAGGCCCGCTCCATCAGCGCGAGCGCTGCGTCGCGGTCCGCCAGCGTCGCCGACCTCACCTCCCATTCAGGCATGGCCGCATCGTAAAGGCACGGCGCGCCCACCCCGGCGCCGCCGGCTCGGCCACCTATGTCACATCGATCGACGTCACATCAGCTGGGCGTATGATCCGCCGGGTGGCCGCCGATCTCACCATCGAGCAGCTTGCCGCGGCGACCGGCATGACGGTGCGCAACATCCGCGCCCACCAGGCGCGGGGGCTGCTCGCCCCGCCCGAGGTCCGGCTGCGGGTCGGCTACTACGGCCCCGAGCACGTCGCCCAGCTCAAGCTCATCCGCGACCTGCAGGGCGACGGCTTCAACCTGGCGGGGATCAAGCGGCTGCTCGACGACACCAACGGCACGGCCGAGCGGCTGGCGCGCTTCCGCGAGGCGCTGGTCGCCGCTCCCGCCGCCGAGCCCTCGCAGACGCTGACGCTGGCCGAGCTCGGCCGCCGCTTCCACGTCGACCCTGCAGGATGCCCCCCGCGTCCTCGCCCGCGCCGAGCGCCTGGGGGTGCTCGTGCCCGCCGGGGAGGATCGCTACGAGGTCCCCAGCCCGTCGCTGCTGGCGGTGGCCGAGCGGGTGGTGCAGCGCGGGATCTCCCTCGACGACGCGCTCGGGGTCTTCGAGCAGATCGAGCATCACTGCGATGCCGTCTCGGCCGCCTTCGTCACCCTCTTCATGACCGAGGTGTGGGAGCCCTTCGAGCGGGCGGGCATGCCGGTCGAGCGCTGGTCGGAGATCGACGAGGCGATCGCCAGCCTGCGCCCGCTGGCCACCGAGGCCCTGGAGGCCATCTTCGGCCAGCGGATGAGCACCCAGATCGAGGCGGCCTTCGGGCAGCTGACGCGCCGGCTGACGCCGCCCGCCTCCGGGGAATAGGCTCCCTCGCCATGACCCCGCTCGACCCCGACGAGCAGCGCGCCGCCAGCCGGGAGGGCTGGGAGCGCGCCGCCGGCGGCTGGGGCAAACGGGCTGACCGGATCCGCGACTGGGGCATGCCCGTGTCGGCGGCGATGGTCGAGGCGCTGCACCTGCAGCCGGGGATGACGGTCCTCGAGCTGGCCGCCGGCCCCGGCGACACCGGCTTCATGGCCGCCGAGCTCATTCGCGCCCGGGGGCACGCTCATCTGCTCCGACGGCGCCGAGGCGATGCTCGACGTCGCCCGGGCGCGGGCCCGCGAGCTCGGGATCGACAACGTCGAGTTCAAGCAGCTCGAGCTGGAATGGATCGACATGGAGACGGCCTCCGTCGACACCGTCCTCGTCCGCTGGGGGATCATGCTGATCGTCGACCCGGGGGCCGCCGCTCAGGAGATCCGGCGCATCCTGCGGCCCGGCGGCCGCGCCGCCTTCGCCGTCTGGGACATCCCGGAGCACAATCCGTGGGCGACGATCCCCAGCCGGGTGATGGTCGAGCTCGGCCACGCCGAGCGCCCCGACCCCGACGCTCCCGGCATGTTCGCGCTGGCCGCCGAGGGCGCGCTGACGGAGCTGCTCGAGGGGGCGGGCTTCGAGGACGTCGCCGTCTCGCCGGTCGCGCTGCAACGGCGCTACGACGCTCTGCAGGGCTACGTCGACGAGACGGTCGACATGTCGCCGATATTCAGCACGACCTTCCGCGAGCTGGATGCCGCGCAGCAGGCGCGGATCGTCGAGGCGATCACCGCCGAGGCGCAGCCCTACGTCGCCGACGACGGCTCCGTGATGCTGCCCGGCAGCTCGCTGGTTGCAAGCGCCGCTGCGTGACAGCGAGCTTGCAGGCTGAAAGCCTGGTTGCAGGAGTTTTCGTGGCGGGCCCGACGGACGACACTGCTCGGCATGCGAACCTGGAAATTCCCCCTGCTCATGGTGGTCGGCGGCGCTCTGCGTCCCCGCCACCGCCTCGGCCGCGTTTCAGCACGTGGTCGCCCCCGGCGAGTCCCTGTCCTCGGTGGCCGCCGCCGACGGCCTCTCCGTCGATCAGCTGGCCGCGGCCAACGGCATCTCGTCGACATCGCAGCTGGTCAGCGGCACGTCGCTGGCCATCCCGCCCCAGACGGGCGACAGCGCGCCGGCGAGCTCGACCGCTGCGGCCCCGGCCGTCGGAGCCGGCGGCGCCGACGAGCACCGCGTCGTCCTCCGGCGGCGGATATCTGGTCCAGCCCGGCGACACCCTGTCGGCGATCGCCGCCCGCTACGGCGTCAGCGTCGACAGCCTGGCCGCCGCCAACGGCCTCGACCCGGCGGGCATCCTGCCGGCCGGTCGACTCGCTGAGCATCGGCGGCAGCCTCGTCGGCGCCGGCGCCGACGACCGAAGCGGTCTCGACGCCGGTGGCGAGCACGAGCAGCGCCAGCGCCGGCGGCGCCCAGCCGACCGCCGAGTCCGTCAGCCCCTCCGACGGTGGGCTCGATCGCCGCCCAGAGCGGCGTCTCGCCGTCGCTGGCGATGGCGATCGCCGATCAGGAGAGCGGCTTTAACAACAACGAGGTCTCGAGCACCGGCGCGACCGGCGTGATGCAGATCGAGCCCGGCACCTGGTCCTACATCAACCAGCTGGGCGGTCCGACGCTCTCCCCGGGCTCGGCCACGGACAACGTCCGCGGCGGGGTGACGCTGCTGCACTCGCTGCTCATCAGAGACCGGCGGCGATCCGGCGATGGCGGCGGCCGCCTACTACCAGGGGCTGTCCTCGGTGCGCCAGCACGGGCTGTACTCCGACACCCAGCAGTACGTCAACAACGTGATGGCGCTGCGCAACCGCTTCGGCGGCTGAGCCGGAGCCCGGCCGGGTGGCGGCGCCCGCCGCCACCCGCGGGTGTCCGGACGCTGACGCTGTGTAGGCTGCGAGCAATGTTCTATGACGACGACGCAGACCTCCACAAGCTCGACGGCAAGACCGTCGCGATCATCGGCTACGGCTCGCAGGGCCACGCCCACGCCCTCAACCTCAAGGACTCCGGCGTCGACGTCGTCGTAGGGCTGCGCGAGGGGTCGTCCAGCGTCGAGAAGGCCCAGGCCCACGGGCTGCGGGTGGCCGCGCCGGCCGACGCGGCCTCCGAGGGCGACATCGTGATGGTCCTCGCTCCCGACGAGCTGCACGGGCAGATCTGGGAGGGCGGCCTCAAGGACGGCATCGCCCCCGGCAACCTGCTGCTGTTCGGACACGGCTTCTCGATCCACTACGGCGAGATCACGCCCCCGCCGGACGTCGACGTGGCCCTCGTCGCCCCCAAGGGGCCCGGCCACCTCGTCCGCCGCCAGTACGAGGAGGGCTCCGGCGTGCCCTGCCTGGTGGCCGTCCAGCAGGATGCCTCCGGCGACGCCCTCGGCCTCGCGCTCGCCTACGCCAAGGGCATCGGCGGGACCCGCGGCGGCGTCATCGAGACGACCTTCAAGGACGAGACCGAGACGGACCTGTTCGGCGAGCAGGCGGTCCTCTGCGGCGGGGTCACGGAGCTGGTGCGCGCCGGCTACGAGACGCTGACCGAGGCCGGCTACGACGAGCGCCTCGCCTACTTCGAGGTGCTCCACGAGCTCAAGCTGATCGTCGACCTGATGTACGAGAAGGGCATCTCGGGCATGCGCTACTCGATCTCCAACACCGCCGAGTACGGCGACATGACCCGCGGCACGCGGATCATCGGCGAGGAGACCCGCGCGGCCATGAAGCAGGTGCTGGCCGAGATCCAGTCCGGCGACTTCGCCCGCGAGTGGATCGCCGAGAACCGCGCCGGCCAGGAGAACTTCAAGCGGATGCGCTCCGAGCAGGCCGGCCACCAGGTGGAGGTCGTCGGCAAGGAGCTGCGCGCCCAGATGGACTGGATCGACACCGAGTGGCAGGAGTAGTCACCGCCCGCTGCCGGGCGCTGACTACAATGGCGCTGCCGTCGTAACTGGCGCGAGAAGGTGGGTGTGACCACCGTGGAGCGACGGCCTCAGCTCGCCGCGCGCCTGGGCATCGAGACCACCACCCCGGGAAGGCTCATGACCCAGACCTCGACTGATCTCCAGATCCCAGCGGCGCTGAAGCCGGCTGACGGCCGCTTCGGATCCGGCCCGTCTCGCGTACGCCCCGCCCAGCTGCAGCATCTCATCGACAACGGGACGTCGATCATGGGCACCTCGCACCGCCAGAAGCCGGTCAGGCAGGTCGTCGGCCGCGTCCGGGCGGGCCTCGGCGAGCTGTTCGCGCTGCCCGACGGCTACGAGGTCGCCCTCGGCAACGGCGGGACGACCGCCTTCTGGGACGCGGCCACCTGCGGGCTGGTGCGCGAGCGCGCGCTCCATCTGACCTTCGGGGAGTTCTCCTCGAAGTTCGCGATGTGCACCAACCAGGCGCCCTTCCTGGCCGACCCGGTGATCCTCGACGCGCCCCCGGGGGACGCGCCCGACCCCGGCGGGTGATCCCTCGGTCGACGTCATCGCCTGGGCACACAACGAGACCTCGACAGGCGTCATGGTCCCCGTCGTCCGTCCGGAGGACTCCGGGGAGGCCCTCGTGCTCATCGACGGCACCTCGGGCGCCGCCGGTCTGCCCGCTGCGACGCCTCCGAGGCTGACGTGTACTACTTCGCCCCCCAGAAGGGCTTTGCCTCCGACGGCGGGCTGTGGCTGGCGCTGCTCAGCCCGGCAGCGGTGCGGCGCATCGAGGAGCTCGAGTCCGAGCCGCCCGACGAGCGGTGGGTCCCCGACTTCCTGTCGCTGCCGACGGCGCTTGAGAACTCCCGCAAGGACCAGACCTACAACACGCCGGCGATCGCCACCCTGCTGATGCTCGCCGACCAGCTCGACTGGATGCTCGAGCAGGGCGGACTGGACGCGATGGTGGCCCGCACCACCGCCTCGAGCTCGCACCTCTACGGTTGGGCGGACGCCCACGAGCACGCGAGCCCGTTCGTCTCCGAGCCCGCCCACCGCTCGCTGGTGGTGGGGACGATCGACTTCGACGACGCCGTGGACGCGGCCGCGGTGGCGGCCACCCTGCGGGCCAACGGGATCGTCGACACCGAGCCGTATCGCAAGCTGGGCCGCAACCAGCTGCGCATCGCCATGTTCCCGGCGACTGACCCCAGCGACGTCGAGGCCCTCACCGCCTGCATCGACTACGTCCTGGAGCGCTCGGCATGACGCGCGTGCTCGTCGCCGAGAACATCGGCAGCTCGGGCATCGAGCTGCTGCGCGAGCACTTCGACGTCGATCTCGCGATGGAGTGGGAGAACGGGCAGCTGGCCGAGCGCATCGGCGACTACGAGGGGCTGCTGATCCGCTCCGCGACCCAGCTGGATGGCGGGCCTCATCGACCGTGCGACCGCCCTGCGGGCCGTCGGCCGCGCCGGCGTGGGCGTCGACAACGTGGACGTGGCGGCCGCCACCAAACGCGGGATCGTCGTCGCCAACGCCCCCGAGTCCAACGTGATCACCGCCGCCGAGCACACGATGGCGCTGCTGCTGGCCCTGGCCCGCAACATCCCGCAGGCCCACGCGTCGCTGATCGGGGGCAAGTGGGAGCGCTCCAAGTTCTCCGGCACCGAGCTGGCGGAGAAGACGCTCGGGATCGTCGGCTTCGGCCGCATCGGCCAGCTCGTCGCCCAGCGGGCCCGCGGCTTTCAGATGCGCGTCGTCGCCTACGACCCCTACGTGGGGGCCGAGCGCTACCGGGAGCTGGGCGTGGAGAAGGCCGACACCCCCGACGACGTGTACGCCGTCGCCGACTTCCTCACCCTGCACCTCCCCAAGAACTCCGAGACGGAGGGATGGCTCAACGCCGAGGTGCTGGCGCGGTGCAAGGACGGGGTGCGCGTGCTCAACGTCGCCCGCGGCCCGCTGGTCGTCGATGAGGACCTCCAGGCGGCGCTTGACTCCGGCAAGGTGGCCGGGGCGGCGCTCGACGTGTTCCGCTCAGAACCGGTGACCGAGCACCCGCTGCTTCGGGTATCGCAACGTGATCGTCACGCCGCACCTGGGCGCCTCGACCGCCGAGGCGACTGACCGCGCCGGCTATCAGGCGGCCGAGCAGGTGATCGCGGCGCTGACCGGCGGTGTCGTCACCAGCGCCGTCAACGTCCCCGCCGTGTCAGCTGAGGACCTCGAGGTGCTCGGCCCCTACCTGCCGCTGTGCAACGCCGCTGGGCAAGGTGGCGGTCGCGCTGGCGGTCGCCGGGGGCGGCTCCGTCGACCGCATCGAGACGGACTTCTTCGGCCGCCTGGCCGACCGCGACACGCGCCTGCTGGCGATCGAGGTGCTGCGCGGAGCACTCTCGGGCCACACCGAAGAGGTGGTCAACGCCGTCAACGCGCCGGCGATCGCCGAGGAGCGCGGGATCCGCCTGGTCGAGTCAAAGCACTCGACGGCCCGCGACTTCACTGACCTGGTCCGCGTCGAGGTCACCGCCGGCGAGAACACCATCCGGGTGGCCGGCACCCTGATCGGCCGGCGCAACCGCCCGCATCTGCTCGAGGCCTGGGGCGAGCGCTTCCAGGTCCAGCTCGAGGAGCACGTGACCCTGTTTCGCTATCAGGACCTGCCCGGCATGTTCGGCCGCGCCGGCACCGTGTTCGGCCAGCACGGCGTCAACATCGTCTCGGTGGCGGTGGGGCGCGACGGCGAGCGCCCCGGTGGCGACGGTCGTTCGGCGGTCATGGTGATCACCACCAACGAGGCGGTACCCGCCGAGGTCGTGGACGCGATCGCCTCCTCGGACGGGTTCGTGGCCGGCCAGACGGTCGCGCTCTAACCGCGCGGGAGGAACACCGCCCGCTCGCGCAGCGCCTCGACGACGTCGCCCGGTAGGTCGGCGGCGGCTCCCATGTCCTCCAGCGAGGAGAAGCCGTTGACCTCGCTGCGGACCTCGACGATCCGCGTGGCCAGGTCGCCGTCGACGCGCGGCAGCGTGAGCAGGGCGGTGACGGAGGCGTTGTTGACGTCGACGAGGCCGCCGTGGGCGGCACCCGGCACGTCGGGACGGCCGATCCCCATCTCCTGGGCGAGCGCCGGGTTCTCACGCGCGATCCGACGCGCCTCGCTGCGCTCCTGCAGCCGTTGCTCGCCGGCGGCCTGGGCCGCCCCCAGCGACGAGCCCATCCGCCGGTCGTAGGCGCTGCGGATGCTGAACGAGGTGGCGATCGCGCCCACCCAGCCGAGGATGAAGAAGGCGCCGGCGAGATCGTCGCTGCCGGAGTGTCCGCCGGTCGCGTTGCGCACGAAGCCGGCGATCACGCAGGCACACCACAACAGCCCGAGCATCACCCACCAGGGCACCCGCGCCCGGACGCCGGCGTAGATCGGCGCCCACGCGCCGAGGCCGATCGGGATGAGCGAGATGTATGGCCAGCGGCTGCGCCGGGTCATGCCGGCAGCAGCATGACAGAGGCAGGCCACGCGCCATCCTCGCTGCTACGCTTTCGCGTCAGATGGCTCTCCGCCTCGACCCTCGCTCTTCTTCTCCTCCCCCTTCGGGGGGAATAGCGCGCCGGCGGCCGCACGTAGCCGCGAACCAGCACTGAGAAGACCGAGTTTCGAGACCAAGGAGAGACCATGACCACGCCGGACGACCCCAACCGAGTACTGATCTTCGATACGACGCTGCGCGACGGCGAGCAGTCGCCGGGGATCTCGCTCAACGCCCAGGAGAAGCTGGAGATCGCCCAGCAGCTGGCCCGCCTCGGCGTCGACATCATCGAGGCCGGGTTCCCGATCGCCTCGCCGGGGGACTTCGCGGGCGTCCAGGGAATCGCCCGCACCGTCGAAGGTCCGATCATCGCCGGCCTGGCCCGCACCCACGTGGCCGACATCGACGCCGCCTACAACGCCGTCAAGGACGCCGCCCGTCCGCGGATCCACACCTTCATCTCGACGTCGGACATCCACATCAAGTACCAGCTGCAGACCGATCGCGAGGACGTCAAGGGCCAGGCCCGCGCGGCCGTCGCGCACGCCAAGCAGTACCTCGACGACGTCGAGTTCTCCCCGATGGACGCCACCCGGGCCGATCTGGACTACACCGCCGAGGTGGTGCAGATCGCCATCGACGAGGGCGCGACCACGATCAACATCCCCGACACCGTCGGCTACGCGATGCCCACGGAGTACGCCGCCTTCCTGCGGGGGCTCTACGAGCGCGTCCCGGCTCTCGCCGACGTCGTGCTGTCCGTCCACTGCCACGACGACCTGGGGCTGGCGGTGGCCAACTCGCTGGCCGGGCTGCAGGCGGGCGCCCGCCAGGTCGAGTGCGCGGTCAACGGCATCGGCGAGCGCGCGGGCAACGCCTCGATCGAGGAGATCATCATGCTCCTGCACACCCGCCAGGCCGACGTCGGCCTGTTCACCGGAGCGCAGACGACGGAGATCGCGCGCACCAGCCGCATGGTGTCGCGGCTGACCGGCTACTCGGTCCAGCCCAACAAGGCGATCGTCGGGCGCAACGCCTTCGCTCACGAGTCCGGCATCCATCAGGACGGCGTGCTCAAGGAGCGCTCGACCTACGAGATCATGGAGGCCGCCACCGTCGGCCTGGACGACGTCAACTCGATCGTCCTCGGCAAGCACTCCGGCCGCCACGCTCTCCAGCAGGCGCTGACCGAACTGGGCTTCGAGCTGAGCGGGCAGACGCTCAACACGGCCTTCAAGCGCTTCAAGGAGATCGCCGACAAGAAGAAGCAGGTGACCGCCATGGACCTCGAGGCGCTCGTCACGGACGAGCTGCGCTCCGAGGTGGCCGGCTACACGCTGCAGTGGTTCGACGTCGAGGCCTCCTCGCGCCGGCCGCCGCACGCCACCGTGGCGGTCCTGGGTCCCGACGGGGACGAGCTGGTCGGCTCCTTCACCGGCGACGGCCCGGTGGACGCCATCTTCCACGCCATCAACGCCGCCACCGCGGTCGATGCCAAGCTCCGCGAGTTCCGCGTCGACGCCGTCACCGGGGGGCAGGACGCGCTCGGCGAGACCTCCGTGGTGCTCGAGGTGGGGGGCGTGACCGGCTCGGGTCAGGGCGTCTCGACGGACATCCTCGAGGCCGGCGCCTCGGCCTACGTGCGGGCGCTCTCAAACGCCGTGCGCCGCCAGGGCGTGCTCGCCGAGGCCGAGGCGGCCGCCGGAGCGCCCGTGCCCGTCCGGGCTCCCTGAGAGGCCGACGGGGCGCCGGCGGCCGGCGGTGAGAGTCGGGCGCGGGCGGGTAAACCGCGATCATGCGGATTCTCAGCCCGGCGATGGCCGGCGAGGCGCAGGAGCTGCTCGATCGCGGCGAGTTCTTCTGGCTGGACCTCGATCACCCCAGCCGCGAGACGATCGACCACCTCGGCCGCGTGCTCGGCCTGCACGAGCTGGCCCTGGAGGACACGCAGGAGTTCGGGCAGCGCCCAAAGGCCGACGTCTACGACGAACAGCTGCTGCTCGTCTATTTCGGGGCCAGCGCCGACGAGACCGGCACGCCTTCGGCCGTCGAGATCCACCTGCACATCAGCCCGCGCTATGTGCTCAGCGTGCATCGCCAGGCATGCCCGATGTTCGACGCCCTCGCCGAGCGCCTGACCCGGACGCCTCCCGACAGCGAGTCGGCCCTGATCTACCGGATCATCGACGGCCTCACCGACTCAGTGCTGGACGTCATGGAGAGGGTGGCCGAGGTCATCGACGAGCACGCGTCACAGGTCTTCCACCGCCCGCGCGCCCGCGACCGCGACCGGATGGCAGGGCTGCGCCGCCGGCTGGAGTCCTTCCGGCGCGTGGTCGTGACCCAGCGCCAGGTCTTCGACCGGCTGCTCGAGCGGTTGCGGGCGATCCCGGGCCTGGCCGACGACTACGCGGACTACTACCGCGACGTCGCCGACCACCTGTGGCGTGCCGTGGACGAGATCGAGGCCGCCCGCGAGAGCCTGCAGGGGATGCTCGAGACCTACGCCAATGAGGTCCAGGAGCGGCTGACGATCGTCGCCACCATCTTCCTGCCGCTGACCGTCGTGACCGGTTTCTTCGGCCAGAACTTCAACTGGATGATCAATCACATCGGGTCGGCGGCCACCTTCTGGGGACTCGGCGTCGGGGGGATGACCGCCTCGGTCCTCCTCATCGTCCTGTGGCTGATCCGCAGCGGCCTCTACGACCGCCCCCGACGCGGCTCCTGAGTCGGCGGGGCGGCTCGGCGGCTACCAGTCCTGGGCGCCGGCGGCGACCCGCAGGCCCTGGCGATAGCCCGCGCCCAGCACCCGGATGCGGGGCTCTGAGTCCATGAAGTTCGAGCCCATGGCCGCCGCGCACTCGGCGTTGGGGGCGATCGTGCGCACCCGAGCCCCCCGCCGGCGCAGGGCGAGGGCCTCGATCGACACCGCCGAGCGGGCGACGTTGCGCATGACCGCCAGCAGGGTGTGGCTGGTCCCCAGGCTGGCCGTCGGGTTCAGGCAGAGGACGTGGGTGTCGCGCCCGGCGGGGGCCGCGTCGAGGTTGGTCGGCGACCACACGCCGCCGTCGACGTACTCGCGCCCGCCGATCGTCACCGGCGTGAACAGCCAGGGGACGGTGCAGGAGGCCGCCACCGCCTCGGCGACGGTGGCGTTCGGCGCTCGCGGGCTGCCGAAGACGACCCGGCGCCCGGAGCGGCGGTCGACGGCCGCCACCCGCAGCCGCCCGTCGAAGCGCGCGCCGGAGCGCTGGACCTGCTCGCGCAGGGCGGCGAGCGTGTCGGCCGGGCGGGGGAGACCGCGGAGCAGGAGCGCCCGCACGATCGCCCCGCCGGGGGCGGCCACCCCGAGGGCCAGGGGCGCGAAGGTGGCGCTGGCCGCCAGGGCGGCGCCGCCGGCGCGCTTGGCGGCGGCCACCGCCGCCACCGCCAGCCCGCGGGCCGGGCCGGCGCTGCCGATCTCCATCTCCGTGCCGACCGAGGAGGGGCGGCGCGGCGAGTTGCCCGCGACGAGGTGGGCGGCCACGATCGAGCCGGCGGAGGTGCCGACGAAGGACTCGCAGTCGCGCAGGTCAAAGCCGGCGGCGTCCTCGATCCCCGCCAGGACGCCCATCATCCAGGCCTCGCCGAGTACGCCACCCCCTCCGAGGACGAGAACGTCGGGGCGAGTCCGCATGCGCGCCTAGGCTACCCGCGCGGACGTCCGTACGTGATAACGTACGCACGTATGGTCACTGCGAGCGCCAACCCCTCCGTCGGCCTGCGCGTCCGCGCGCTGCGCGAGGCGATGGACCTCTCGCTGCGCGACCTCGCCGAGCGCTCGGGGGTGAGCGCGCCGATGCTCTCCCAGGTCGAGCGCGGCGAGACGAGCCCCACCCTGCAGATCGCCACCCGCATCGCCCACGGTCTCGAGCTGCGCCTCTCCCAGCTGCTGCGCCTCGACGAGGAGGGCGCCGTCAGCGTCGTGCGCCGCGGCGAGCGGCGGATGGGCCCCAGCCGTGCCGCCGGCCACCGCTACGAGATCCTCACGCCCGCCGCTGCCCGGCCAGCGGGCCGAGCTGTCGCGCCACCAGCTGGCGCCCGGCGCGGTCACCGGCGGCCCCGGCGACCCGCCGATGCACGAGCCGGGCAGCCGCGAGACCGCGCTGGTGGAGACCGGGGCGGTGACGCTCGTGTGCGACGGCGCCCGCCATGAGCTGGCGACCGGCGACAGCCGTGACCTTCGATGCCGACCTTCCCCACCATTTCGAGAACCCCGGAGACGAGGAGGCCGTGCTGCTGGCCGTGGTCAGCGCCGGTCTCAGGAGGAGCTGAATCCCGACGATGCCCACGAGCCTGTTCGACAAGATCTGGGAGGCCCACGAGGTCGCTCCCGGCCTGCTGTACATCGACCTGCACCTCGTCCACGAGGTGACCAGCCCGCAGGCCTTCGACGGCCTGCGCCTCGCCGGGCGCCCGGTGCGCCGGCCGGACCGCACGCTGGCCACCGCCGACCACAACGTCCCCACCGACGGCACGCCGGTGGCCGAGCGGATCCGCGACGAGCTCTCGCGCGTGCAGGTGCAGACGCTCGAGCGCAACTGCGCGGAGTTCGGGGTCCCGGTCTACTCGCTGGGCTCGGACCGCCAGGGGATCGTGCACGTCATCGGGCCCGAGCTGGGGGTCACCCAGCCGGGCATGACGATCGTCTGCGGCGACTCGCACACCGCCACCCACGGCGCCTTCGGCGCGCTGGCCTTCGGGATCGGCACCAGCGAGGTCGAGCACGTGCTGGCCACCCAGTGCCTCGTCCAGCGCAAGCCCAAGTCGATGCGGATCACGCTACGAGGGCGCGCTCGGCTTCGGCGTCACCGCCAAGGACCTGATCCTCGCCACCATCGGCCAGATCGGGCGTCGCCGGCGCCGTCGGCCACGTCGTCGAGTTCGCCGGCGAGGCGATCCGCGTCGCTGACCATGGAGGGCCGGATGACCGTCTGCAACATGACGATCGAGGGCGGCGGCCGGGCGGGGATGATCGCCCCCGACGAGACGACCTTCGAGTACGTCATCGGCCGCGGGGCGGCGCCCGCGGAGGTGCCCGACGCGTGGCGCGAGCTGCAGCACCGACGAGGGGGCGAGCTTCGACACGGAGATCGCCGTCGACGCCTCGGCCATCAGCCCGATGGTCACCTGGGGCACCAACCCCGAGATGGTCGTCGGGGTCGGCGCGACCGTGCCCGATCCCGCCGGACGACGGCGACGAGCGGGCGCTTCACTACATGGGCCTCGAGGCCGGCACCCCGATCCAGGAGATCGCGCTGGACCGGGTGTTCATCGGCTCCTGCACGAACTCGCGGATCGGCGACCTGCGGGCCGCCGCCGAGATGGTGGGCGGGCGCCGGGTGGCCGACGGCGTCTACGCGATGGTCGTCCCCGGCTCCCAGCAGGTCAAGATCCAGGCCGAGAAGCGAGGGCCTGGACGAGGTCTTCCGCGGGCCGGCTTTGACTGGCGCGGGGCGGGCTGCTCGATGTGCCTGGGCATGAACCCCGACATCGCCGCCCCCGGCGAGCGCGTCGCCTCGACCTCGAACCGCAACTTCGAGGGCCGTCAGGGCGCGGGCGCCCGCTCGCACCTCGTCTCGCCCCAGATGGCCGCCGCGGCGGCGATCGAGGGCCACTTCGTCGACATCCGCGAATGGGAGGGCTCCGCCGCATGAAGGCCATCGAGACGATCACCGGACCGGTCAGCGTCCTGGACCGCGACGACGTCGACACGGACCAGATCATCCCCAAGCAGTTCCTCAAGCGGGTGGAGCGCACCGGCTTCGGCGAGTACCTGTTCTACGACTGGGCCAAGGAGCCCGACTGGGACCTGCCGCGCCAACCCGATCCTCGTCGCCGGGCGGAACTTCGGCTGCGGCTCGAGCCGCGAGCACGCCCCCTGGGCGCTGGAGGACTACGGCTTCCAGGCGATGATCGCGCCGAGCTTCGCCGACATCTTCCGCTCCAACTGCACCAAGATCGGGCTGCTGCCGGTGCAGCTGGACCGCCGACGGCGTGCGCCGCGATCCGCGAGGCCGGCGAGGCCCAGGTCGACCTCGCCGGCCAGGAGGTCCGCTGGGCCGGGGACGGTGTCCAGCGCGCCCGCTTCGAGATCGACCCCGAGATCAAGCACCGTCTGCTCAACGGCCTGGACGACATCGCGCTGACGCTCGAGCAGGGCGACGCGATCGCCGCCTACGAGGGCGAGCGCGAGCGCCCGGGCCGGTCACGAGCGCGCTGTGAGCGGCGGCACCGCCGCCTTCTCCGCCCACGCCGCCGCAGTACACGGCGCTGCGCCGGCGCCTCGTCCCGGGATTCGACGCGCTTCTACGGCGCGGTCGCGACGTGCTGGGCCTGCTGCGCCCCGCGCGCGACGGGTCCTCGACCTGGGCGCCGGCACCGGCCTGCTGAGCGCCGCGGTGCTCGCCGGTCCGTTCCCGAGACGCGCGGATCGACCTGCTCGACGGCTCAGAGCCGATGCTGCGCCGAGGCCGGTCGAGCCGGCTCGGGCGCGCCGTCGGCGCCGTCCACGTGGCCGACATGGCCGACCCGCTGCCCGTCGGGCCCGTTCGACGCCGTCGTCTCCGCACTCGCCATCCACCATCTCGAGCATCGACCAGCAGCGCCGGCTCTTCGACCGCGTCCATGCGGCGGCTGGCCCCCGGTGGGTGTTCGTCAACGCCGAGCAGGTCGGCCGCCGCCGGACTGCCGGAGCTGACGGCGTACAACGCGGCGATGTGGCTGGAAGCGTCGCCGGGCGCTCGGGGCGCGTCGAGCGCCGAGCTCGACGACGCCCGCGAGCGGATGCGCCATGACCGCTGCGCCGACCGGAGACGCAGCTGGCGCTGGCTGCGCGAGGCCGGCTTCGCCGTCCCGCTGACTGCGTCTACAAGCACCTGGCGCTTCGCCGTGCTGGCGGCCTTCACCGGAGTCGACTCGATGAGCAGCCGCGACTGGGACGCCACCACCTATGACCGGATCTCGGCTCCCCAGCAGCGCTGGGCGGCCGAGCAGCTCGACCGCCTCGAGCTCGCGCGGCGACGAGGTCGTGCTCGACGCCGGCTGTGGCAGCGGCAAGATCACCGCCGAGCTGGTCCGAGCGGGTGCCCCGCGGCACCGTCTACGCGGTCGACGCCGCGCCCTCGATGGTGCGCCACGCGCAGGAGGCGCTCGGCGATCGCGGCGACCGCCATGTGCCAGGACCTGGTCGATCTCGCCCTGCCCGAGCCGGTGGACGTGATCTTCTCCAACGCCACGTTTCACTGGATCGCCGATCACGACGCGCTGTTCGCCGCGCTGCACCGCAACCTCAAGCCGGGCGGCCGCCTGCTGGCCCAGTGCGGCGGGCGCGGCAACATCGACGCCTTCCGCACGCTGGCCGACGAGGTCGCCGGCGAGGCGCCGTTCGCCCAGTACTTCGGCGACTGGGTCGCGGCCCTGGAACTACGCCACCGCCGAGGAGACGGCGCAGCGCCTGCAGCGGGCGGGCTTCGCCGACGTCTCGACCTGGCTGGAGGATCGCCCGACCGAACTCGAGGAGCCCCGGACGTTCATCGCCACCGTGTGCCTGGTCCGCCACCTCGACCCGCTGCCCGAGGAGCTGCGCGACCCGTTCGTCGACACCGTCATGGACCGGCTGGACCGGCCCGTCGTGCTCGACTACGTGCGGCTGAACATGACGGGCCGGCGGGCGGGCTGATTTGTGGCCGTACTAGATGATCCTTGAGGACGAGCTGGATGTCGATGGTCCTCGACCTTGCCCTCGAACGTGCCGAAGTCGGTCCGTCGCGACCCGACAGCTCCCGGATGGCCCTGGTAGAGGGTGCACAGCCCGCTCTGGCACTTGAGATGCTGACCCTTGTAGGCCCGCTTGAGCGCCTTGACGGTGCTGCCGGGGTGGATGCCCTTGGAGGTGTGGTACCGGCTGCCGTTGGCGGCGATGAAATCGGACTGGTCGGGGTGGTGGATGGTGTCGAACTCGACGTCGATCTGACCGCGGCGAAGTCCAGCTCGGCGATCTTGCCCGACACGCGAATCGTGTGCGAGGGCTTGCCGAGGCGGTGCTTGACCTGGTCGGGGGTGAGGCCGAGGGCACGCCCGCGACCGACTTGTAGAGGACGATCTTGCGGGGGAGCGAGCGGGCGCCGGCCGGCGTGGCGAGGGCCGCCAGGGCCAGCGCGGCCAATCCGGGGATGAGTGATCTTTCGCAGCATGCCGGCCGGGATACCCTGCCTCGCGCCTCGTCGGCTACGCAACCGCCGGCGCGAAATCGGCGCCGCCCGGCGGGACGCCGGCCCCGGACGTACACTTCGCCGCCATGCCGATGAGAGTCGAGGCGATCACGTCCCGTGACGCCCCGGGCGGCCTGCCGCACAACGACTTCACCGGCCGGCTGGAGCGGCGGGCGGCGCGCTGCGCGGGGGGCGGATCTGCGAGCTGGGGGCGGGCGCCCGGCCGGCGCTCAGCCTCGAGTTCCTGGCCGAGCACGACCTCGAGTGCCTGCTCGTCGACGTCGCCCAGGAGGAGCTCGACAAGGCGCCCGCCGGCTACACCAAGCTGCTGGGCGATGTCAGCTCGACCGGACTTCGTGCCCGGCCTGCAGGAGAACGGCTATGACCTGGTGTGCAGCCGGGTCCTCGCCGAGCATGTCGCCGACCCGCGGACCTTCCACGCCAACGTCCATCGCCTGCTGCGCGCCGGCGGGTGGCCATGCACTTCTTCCCGACACTGTGGTGGCCGCCCTTCGTGCTCAACCGCCTGCTCCCCGAGCAGCTCGCCTACGCGATCCTGCTCAAGTTCGCGCCCTACCGGGCCAGCGAGGGCGACATGGGCAAGTTCCCCGCCTTCTACCGCTGGTGCCGGGGACCGAGCTTCGCCCAGGTGGGCCGCTTCGCCAGCGTCGGCTTCGGCGTGGAGGAGTGCGTCGCCTATTACGGCGAGCCCGGCCACGCGCCCGGCAAGCTGCTCGGGGCGGCCAACGACGCCTGGTCGGCGTACATGGTCCGCCATCCGAGCGTCACCTGGACCACCTACACCGCCTACACCCTGAAAGCGATATAGATGCCCACATGTCGTCCTGCTGCCCGGTGACGGGATCGGCCCCGAGATCATCGCTCCCGCCGTCGAGGTCCTGCGCGCCGTCGGCGCCGACTTCGACTACGAGGAGCACCTGTTCGGCGGCGCGGCCATCGATGCCCACGGCACCGCGCTCACCGAGGAGACGCTCGCCGCCTGCCGCGGCGCCGACGCCGTCCTGCTGGCGGCGGTCGGCGGCCCGAAGTGGGACACCACCGATCCCGACAAGCCCCGGCCCGAGCAGGGACTGCTCGGCCTGCGCAAGGGGCTCGGGCTGTTCGCCAACCTGCGGCCGGTCAAGCCGCTGCCCGCGCTGTATGACGCAAGCCCGCTGCGGCGCGAGGTCATCGAGGGCACCGACCTGCTCGTCGTGCGCGAGCTGACCGGCGGGATCTACTTCGGCGAGAAGACCCGCACCGCCGACAGCGCCTCCGACGCCTGCGTCTACACGCGCGCGGAGATCGAGCGCATCGCCCGCGTCGCCTTCCGGGCCGCGCGGTCGCGCGTGACGAGCGTCGACAAGGCCAACGTGCTGGAGACCAGCCGGCTGTGGCGGGCGGTCGTCCGCGAGATGCACGCGGCGGAGTTCCCCGAGATCGAGCTCGAGCACCTGCTCGTCGACAACGCCGCCATGCGGCTGGTCGCCGCGCCCGCGCCGCTTCGAGGTGATCGTCACCGAGAACATGTTCGGCGACATCCTCTCCGACGAGGCGGCGATGCTCACCGGCTCGCTGGGGATGCTGCCCTCGGCCTCGCTGGGGGACGGCGGCCCGGGCGTGTTCGAGCCGGTGCACGGCTCCGCGCCCGACATCGCCGGCCAGGGGATCGCCAACCCGCTGGCCATGTTCCTCTCGGCGGCGCTGATGCTGCGCCACGGATTCGGCATGGAGTCCGAGGCCGCGGCGGTAGAATCGGCCGTCGATCGTGCGCTGGCCGACGGGCTGCGCACGCCCGACCTGGGGGGCGACGCGGGCACCGCGCAGGCCACCCAGGCAGTCCTCCAACACCTGCAATAAGGAGCAGTCGTGGAGCAAGCGGACCTCATCTGGCACAACGGAGAACTCGTTGCCTGGGAGGACGCGAAGATCCACGTACTGACGCACGGGCTGCACTACGGCACGAGCGTGTTCGAGGGCGAGCGCTGCTACGACACGCCGCGCGGCCCGGCGATCTTCCGCCACCGCGACCACCTGGCGCGGCTCGTCGCAAGTCCGCGCGGCTGTACTACATGCCGCTGCCATACACCGTCGAGGAGCTGCGCGCCGCCACCCACGAGCTGATCGGCGCCAACGGCCTGCGCGAGTGCTACATCCGCCCGATCGCCTTCCGCGGCTACGGCCAGATGGGCATCAACCCGCTCGAGTGCGAGGTCAACGTGTCGATCGCGGTGTGGCCGTGGGGCGCCTACCTGGGCGAGGCGGCCAAGCTCGAGGGCGTCCGCGCCAAGGTCTCCAGCTGGCGGCGCATCTCCGGCGACTCGCTGATCCCCCATGCCAAGGCCGGCGGCCAGTACCTCAACAGCGTGCTGGCCAAGGTCGAGGCGACCAAGGCCGGCTACGCGGAGTCGATCCTGCTCGACTCGCGCGGCTTCGTGTGCGAGGGCTCGGGCGAGAACATCTACGTCGTCAGCGACGGCGAGATCATCACCCCGCCCCAGACGGCCAGCATCCTCGACGGCATCAGCCGCAAGTCGATCATCACCATCGCGCGCGACCTCGGCTATCACGGTGGTCGAGCGCGACATCGCCCGCGCCGAGCTGATCCTCGCCGACGAGGTGTTCGTGTCCGGGACCGCCGCCGAGCTGGTGGCGCTGTCGGAGATCGACGACCAGGTCATCGGCGCCGGCGGCACCGGGCCGATCACCGCCGAGCTGCAGCGGGTCTTCGAGGACGCCCTGCGCGGACGCGAGCCCCGCTACGCCGAGTGGCTCGACATCGTCGACGTCGCCGGCGCGGGCCGCCGCGTCGACGTGACGATGACCCGGATCGAGCTCTACGACACGACCCTGCGCGATGGGATGCAGGGCGAGGGGATGTCGCTGTCGGCGGGCGAGAAGCTGCGCGTCGCCCACCGCCTCGACGAGCTCGGCATCGACCTCATCGAGGCCGGCTTTCCCAGCTCCAATCCCAAGGAGCTCGAGCTGTTCGGGCTGCTCGCCGGCGAGACCTTCCGTCACGCCGAGATCGCCGCCTTCGGCATGACCCGCCGCCGCGACGTGACCGCCGAGGCCGACCCGGCGCTGCGCGTGCTGGCCGAGTGCTTCGCGCCGGTGTGCACGCTCGTCGGCAAGACGTGGGGACTGCACCTCGAGAAGGTGGTCAAGGTCGACCGCGAGGAGAACCTGCGGATGATCGCCGACTCGGTCGCCTTCCTGGTCGGCGAGGGCAAGCGGGTCGTCTACGACGCCGAGCACTTCTTCGACGGCTTCGCCGACGATCCCGACTACGCGCTGCGCTGCCTGCGGGCGGCCGCCGAGGCGGGCGCCGACACGGTCGTCTGCTGTGACACCAACGGCGGCACGCTGCCCCACGCGGTGGGGATCGCCATGGCCGAGGTGGTCGGCGCGTTCGGCGGGCGCCGGTGGATCGGTCGCCGCGGATCGGCATCCACACCCACGACGACGCCGGCTGCGGGGTGGCCAACGCGCTGGCCGCCGTGCTCAACGGCGCCACCCACGTGCAGGGCACGGTCAACGGCTACGGCGAGCGCTGCGGCAACGCCAACCTGATCACGATCATCCCCAACCTGCAGCTCAAGCTCGGCTACGACTGCCTGTCGGCCGAGCAGCTGGCCGCGCTGACCCCGGCGGCCAACTACGTCGCCGAGCTGCTGAACTTCACGCCCGATCCCGACGCGCCCTACGTGGGGCGCAACGCCTTCGCCCACAAGGGCGGGATGCACGTCGCCGGGGTGACCGCCGATCCGGCGACCTTCGAGCACATCGACCCCGAGGTCGTCGGCAACCGCCGCGAGCTGCTCATCTCCGAGCTGTCGGGCAAGGGCACCGTGCAGGCGCGCGCCGCCGAGGCCGGGATCACGCTGTCCGACGCCGACGCGGCCGACGTCTGGTGGAGCGCGTCAAGGAGCTCGAGCACCGCGGGCTATCACTACGAGGCCGCCGACGGCTCCTTCGAGCTGCTGCTGCGCCGCGAGACCGGCGACTACGAGCCGCTGTTCACGCTCGAGTCCTGGCGGGTGATCGTCGAGCGGCGCGCCGACGCGCCAGCTGGTGACCGAGGCGACGATCAAGATCTGGCTGGACGGCGAGCGCTACGTCCGCACCGCCGAGGGCAACGGCCCGGTCAACGCCCTGGACCGCGCGCTGCGCGAGGCGCTGGTCGAGATCCACCCGCACCTGCGCGACATCGACCTCGTCAACTTCAAGGTGCGCATCCTCGACGAGACCAAGGGCACCGGCGCGGTCACCCGGGTGCTGCTCGACGCCTCCGACGGCGACCGCGTGTGGGGCTCGATCGGGGTCTCGGAGAACGTCATCGAGTCCTCCTGGGAGGCGCTGGTCGACTCGCTGGAGTACGGCATGCAGCTCGTCGCGCGGCGGCGCGGCGGCGCCGGCGCGTCGCCGGCGACCGCCGCCCGGCCGCGTGACCGCCGCCGGGATCGAGGCGATCCCCCTCGCCCAGCCGGTCCTCGGGGCCGAGGAGGAGGAGCGCGTGCTGGCGGTGCTGCGCTCCGGGCGGCTGTCGCTCGGGCCGGTGACGCCCGAGTTCGAGACGGCCTTCGCCGCGCCGCGTCGGGCGCCGCCCACGGGGTCGCGGTGTCCAGCGGGACGACCGGCCTGCACCTCGCGCTGCGCGCCGTCGGGGTGAGCGAGGGCGACGAGGTGATCACCAGCCCGTTCTCGTTCGTGGCCAGCGCCAACGTCGCGCTCTACGAGCGGGCCCGGCCGGTGTTCGCCGACATCGATCCGGTCACGCTCAACCTCGATCCCGACGCCGCCGCGGCCGCCGTCACCGAGCGCACGGCGGCGCTGCTGCCGGTGCACGTGTTCGGCTATCCCGGCCGACATGCCGGCGCTCGAGCAGCTGGGGCTGCCGATCGTCGAGGACGCCTGCGAGGCGCTCGGCGCCCAGTACGCCGACGGCGGCGCGGTCGGCGGCCGCGGCCACCCGGCGGTGTTCGGCTTCTACGCCAACAAGCAGCTGACCACCGGCGAGGGCGGGATGGTGTGCGTCGGCGACGCCGCGACCAAGGAGCGGATCGACTCCGAGCGCAACCAGGGCCGCGCTCCCAACATGGACTGGCTCGACCATGACCGGCTCGGCTTCAACTACCGCCTGTCGGACATCGCCGTCCGCGCTCGGGCGTCGCCCAGCTGCGAGCGCCTCGACGAGATGCTGGCCGGCCGCGCCCGGGTGGCCGCGCTGTACGGCGAGGCGCTGGCCGGGGTCGAGGGCGTGACCCCGCCGTGCCCGGACGCCGGCGGCGCCCGGCGCGGCTGGTTCGTCTACGTCGTGCAGCTCCCGCGCGGGCGTCGACCGCGACGAGACCGTGCGGGCGCTGGCCGCAGCACGGCGTGCCCAGCAAGCCCTACTTCCCGGCGATCCACCTGATGAGCTTCTACCGGGAGCGCTTCGGCCACCGCGAGGGCCAGTTCCCGGTGTGCGAGGACGTGGCCGCGCGCTCGATCGCGCTGCCCTTCTTCCCGCGGATGAGCGAGGGCCAGGTGGAGCGCGTCGGTCGACGGCGCTGCGCGCGGTGCTGGCCCAGTGAGCAGCGGCCGCAGCGCGCGGCCCGCTTCGCCGAGCCCCAGGCGCGACGCCTTCCGCCGCCTGAACGACTCGATCGGCTTCGACTGGCGGCTCGAGCCCCTACGACGTCGATCAGTCCGTCGCCCACGCCGCGATGCTCGCCGCCCAGGGGATCATCTCCGAGCGCGACCGCGACGAGCTGCAGCGCGGCCTCGAGGAGGTCCGCGCCGAGCTGGCCGACGGGACGTTCCCGTTCGCCGACGGCGACGAGGACATCCACATGGCGATCGAGCGCCGGCTGACCGAGATCGTCGGGCCGGTCGGGCGGCCGCCTGCACACCGCCCGCTCGCGCAACGATCAGGTGGCCACCGACGTGGCGATGTTCGTGCGCGCCCACGCGCTGGAGGCGCTGCGAGCGGATCGCCGCGGCTGGCGCGGACGCTGGTCGACGTGGCCGAGCGCCACCTCGACTGGCCGATGCCGGGCTACACCCACCTGCAGCGCGCCCAGCCGATCTACCTCAGCCATCACCTGCTCGCCTACGTGTGGATGCTGATCCGCGACCGCGACGCGCTTCGCCGCCGTCGTGGAGGCGTGCGGGCGGCTGCCCGCTCGGGGCGGGCGCGCTGGCGGGGGTCAACTTCGACACCGACCGCCGCGCGGTGGCCGCCGCGCTCGGCTTCTCCGGCGTGGCCGAGAACTCCGTCGACGCCGTCTCCAACCGCGACTTCGTGCTCGACTACCTGGCGGCGGCCGCCACCTGCGCCACCCATCTGTCGCGGCTGGGCGCCGAGATCGTCCTGTGGTCCAGCGAGGAGTTCGGCTTCTGCGAGGTCTCCGACGCCTGGGCGTCGGGCTCCTCGATCATGCCCCAGAAGAAGAACCCCGACGCCGCCGAGCTGCTGCGCGCCAAGGCGCCGCGCCTGGCCGCCAACCTGAGCGCGCTGCACGGGGTCATGCACGGGCTGCCGCTGACCTACAACAAGGACATGCAGGAGGACAAGGAGCGGCTGTTCGACTCCTGCGACACGCTCGAGCTGTGCCTGGAGGCGGCCGACGGCATGCTCGAGCTCGATCGCCTTCCGCCGCGAGCGGCTGGCCGCCGCCGCGGGCGACCAGTTCCTGGCCGCCACCGACGTCGCCGACCTGCTCGTGCGGCGCGGGATGCCGTTCCGCGAGGCCCACGGCGTCGTCGCCGGTCTCGTGCGGGTCGCCGTCGAGCCGGGGCGTGCACCCTGTCCGAGCTCTCGCTGGACGAGCTGACCGCGCAGTCTCGACGCTGCTCGACGACGAGTTCTACGCGCTGCTGCGCGACGGCGCCTGGCTGGAGACCAAGGTGTCCGAGGGCGGGACCAGCCTGCGGCGCGTGCGCGAGCAGCTCGAGCGCGCCCGCGAGCACTGCGCTGATGGCGCTGAAGCCTGACCGCGCGTTCTACGACCGCCCGGTGCTGGAGGTCGCGCGCCGACCTCGTCGGCTGCCTGCTGCACCACGGGCCGACGGCGGGCGTGATCGTCGAGACCGAGGCCTACCACGAGTCCGAGGAGGCCTGCCACGCCTACGTCGGGCTGACCGCCGCGACGAGCACCCTGTTCGGCCCGCCCGGGAGTCGCCTACGTGTACCGGTCCTACGGGATCCACGCCCTGCTCAACGCGGTCTGCGAGCCCGAGGGCGTGGGGGCGGCCGTCCTCATCCGGGCGCTGGAGCCGCGTCAGCGGGCTCGAGCTGATGCGCGCGCGGCGCGGACTGGCCGCCGAGCGGATGCTGTGCTCGGGCCCGGGCAAGCTCACCCAGGCGCTCGACATCGAGCTCGACCTCAACCGGTCCGACCTCGTCGACGGGCCGATCGGGATCTCCGCGCGACCCGCGGAGTGGCGCGACGTGGAGATCGTGGCCGACCGGCGGATCGGGATCACCCGCGCGGCCGAGCTGCCCTGGCGCTTCTGCGCCGCGGGCAGCCGGTATCTGTCGCGGCCGGTGTCGCGCGATGCGGTGCCCGCGCCGGCGCCGTCGCGCTCTCGCGCTGAGCCGCTCGAGCCGCCTGCGCCGGGTCGGCACGGCCGCCGCCGAGGCCGGCGCCGCCGCTGGCGCCCGAGCCCGGTGCCGCCGCCGGTCCCGCCGCCGGTGCCGCCGCCGGTGCCGCCGCCGGTGCCGCCGCCGCGTGCCGCCACCGGTGCCGCCGCCCGTGCCGCCGCCGGTCCGCCGCCGCCGCCGGTGCCGCCGCCGCGTGCCGCCGCCGGTCCGCCGCCGCCGGTGCCGCCGCCGGTCGCGCCGGTGGCCGCCGCCCCGCTGGCCCCGCCCGCCGTGCCGGTGCCGCCGCCGGTGCCGGTGCCGGCCGGCCGCTGCCGGTGGATCCGCGTGCTGCGGCGCCGTCGAGCCGCCGGAGCTCGGTGGTGCCGCGTCGGGCGCCCGAGCCGGTGGTGTCCGGTGCCGGTCGGAGCTCGACGACTTGTGCGGCTGGCGCGCGGCCCGCTCGGCTGCCTCCTGGCGTGGCGATCTGCAGCGCCGGCTCATGAAGTTCGTGCCAGATGATCGCCGGAAAGGTGCCGCCCTCGACCGGCGCGCCGTTGAAGAGGGTGCTCATCGGGACGAGCTTGTTGGGGAACCCGACCCACACGGCGGTCGTGATCTGCGGCGTCCAGCCGACGAACCAGGCGTCGCCGTAGTCAGAGGTCGTCCCGGTCTTGCCGGCCACGTCGACGCCGGAGATGGCCGCCGAGGTGCCGGTGCCGTGCTGGACGACGCCCTGCAGCAGCTCGTGGATCGTCTGGGCGACGGCTGACCGGGCATGACCCGGTTGTAGTGGGGTCGGTCGACGAGATCCTGCTTGCCGCGGCACTTGACGACGGGCACTGGATCTGGGCGATCCCGGTCGGCCCCTCGCTCGGGCGCGCCCAGGCTCGGGTTGTAGACGCGGCGGCCGCCCTCGGCGATCGTCTCGTAGGCGTGGGCCATGTCCAGCGGGCGTGACCCCCTCCTTGAGGCCGCCGATGATCATCGCGTAGTTGGTGGAGACCGGCGAGCGGATCCCCATCGCCGGGCCATCCTGGCGATCCGCTTGGTGCCGACGCCGGGCTGAGGCCGACCTGGGTGAAGACGGTGTTGTCCGAGACGGCGGTGGCGGCGGCGAGGCTGATCGGCCCGGAGTACGTGTTGCCGAAGTTCTTGACGTGGTAGTGCTCCTTGCCGCCCGCTGTTGGGCACGATGAGCGTTCAACGGGTGGGAGTCGAACACCGAGTCGGGCCGTAGCCGCGCTCGATGCGCGACGGCCAGGGTGAACGGCTTGAACGCCGAGCCCGGGCTGGCGGTGGCCCTCGGTGGCCAGGTTGAACGGATAGCTGCTGGTAGTCCTGGCTGCCGTTGACCAGCGGGCCGCCGACCATCGCCCGCACCTCGCCGGTCTGGTTGTCGATCGCCACCAGCGAGGCGGCCGGATAGCCCTGGCCGCTGGGCAGCTCGGCGGAGATCGCGTGCTCGGCCGCCTGCTGCATCGGCAGGTCGATCGTGGTGCGGATCTTCAGGCCCGCCGTAGTAGGCGCGGTACTCGGCCACCTCGGTCTGACGCCGTGGCCGAGCCCGACGCGCCGAGAGATCTGCGGGCGCAGCCAGCTGGTGAAGTACGGGCGCCGACGGCGGCTCCTCGGGCTGCTCGATGTCGCTGGCGCGTGGGCAGCGGCGTGGCGATGGCCGTCGTCGTACTGCTGCTCGGGTGATGTCGCCCTGGTCGAGCATGTCGCGCAGCACCAGGTTGCGCCGCGCCTTGGCCGCGTTGGGGATGGCGATCGGGTTGAACGCCGAGGGGTTGGCGACCATGCCGGCCAGCAGCGCCGCCTCCCAGGGCGCCAGCACCGACGCAGCAGGACGGACGGGGGACGTCGGCCGTGCTGTCACCGCAGCCGTTCGTCGTGCCGTCGGTGCCCGAGGTCGGCGTCGTAGCCGTGGACCTTGCCGAAGTACACCCGGGCCGCCGACTCCACCCCGTAGGCGCCGTTGCCGAAGTAGATCGAGTTCAGGTACTCGGTGAGGATCTTCCGCTTCTTCCACTCGTGGGTGAGGTGGAAGGCCAGCGCGGCCTCGCGCAGCTTCTCGAGCACCGTGCGGTTGCCCTCCGCCGACGAGGGCGTTCTTGACGAACTGCTGGGCGATCGTCGAGGCGCCCTGGGTGGCCCCGCCGGTGGCGTCGGCGACGAACGCGCGGGCGATGCCGCGGATGTCGACGCCGGGGTCGGACCAGAAGCGCTTGTCCTCGACGGCCACGATCGCGTCCGGCGCATCGACTGACCGATCTGCGTGAAGTGTCGATGACGACGTGGTTGGGCGGCGCGAAGATGCCGATCGGCCGCCACATGTCGTCGTAGAGGTAGGAGTTCTTCTCCTGCGTGATACTGCTGGCGGTTCTCCAGCTGCGGCAGGTCGGAGGCGACGGCCATCATCATCCCGAAGACGGTCGAGACGACCGCCAGCACGGCCAGCCCGAGGAGGATCGACAGCAGCCGCAGCTTCTTGACCCTGGGCCTCGTCCGCCGGCCCTCCGCGCGTCGCGCCGAAGCGCCGCCGGGGACGCTTGAACGGAACCGGGGCGTGCGGATCGGGACGCGTGTCGCGGTTGTGGGTCGTCGTCGCTCATGCGATCGAGGTGCCGCCGGCCGCGGCGGCCGGCCAAACCGTGGCCGGGGCGACGCCGAAAACTGCAGAGAACCGCCCCGTGCGCGGGGCCGGGCGGCGCTTGCTTGGCGGCGGCGAGAGTCTAGCATCGGGCCATGGCCGCCCCTGCCTCCACGCCGCCCTTGGGAGACGCCGCGGACGCCGCGGCCGCGGGTGCCGCGCAGGCCGCCGCCTGGCTGGCCCGCAACGCCGTCGACTCCCTGCCGCAGGGCGCGCTGGCGCGCAAGCTCGCGCGAGGGGCGGCCGCTGCGGGTCAAGCTCGGCGTCGATCCGACGGCGCCCGACATCCATCTCGGCCACACCGTCGTGCTGCAGAAGCTCCGCGAGTTCCAGGAGCTCGGGCACACGGTCGTGCTCATCATCGGCGACTACACGGCGCGGGTCGGCGATCCGAGCGGCCGCTCGACGCTGCGCCCGGTGCTCGATCCGGAGGCCATCGACGCCAACGCGCGCACCTATCAGGAGCAGGCGATGAAGGTCCTGCACCCCGACCGTCTCGAGGTGCGCCACAACGGCGAGTGGCTCGACATGTCGATGGAGCAGCTGTTCGGTCTCACCCGCACGACGACCGTCGGCCAGCTGCTCGAACGCGACGACTTCGCCAAGCGCTACCGCGCCCACGAGCCGATCTCCGTGCTCGAGCTCCTCTACCCCCTGATGCAGGGCTATGACTCGGTCGCGATCCGCGCCGACGTCGAGCTCGGCGGGTCCGATCAGACGTTCAACCTGCTCCTGGGACGCAACATCCAGCGCGCCTACGGCCAGCCCGAGCAGGCGATCCTGACCATGCCGCTGCTTCCGGGGATCGACGGCGAGCAGAAGATGTCGAAGTCCTACGGCAACCAGATCGGCGTCACCGACGTCCCGGAGGAGATGTACGGCCGCACGCTGCGCATCCCCGACCCGGCGCTGGAGCAGTGGTACACGCTGCTGCTCGGCCAGCCGCTCGATCCCGGCCCAGCCGCCGCGCGACGCCAAGCGCGCGCTCGCGCGGGCGCTCGTGGAGCGCTACCACGGCGAGGCGGCGGCCGCGCGCCGCCGAGGAGCAGTTCGACCGCGTCCACGTCCGCCACGAGATGCCCGACGACATCGCCGCCTTCGCCTGGCCGGCCAACGGCGACACCGTCCACCTGCCGGCGCTCATCGCCGGCGCCTTCGGCATCTCCACCTCGGAGGCCCGGCGCGGGCTGGCCCAGGGGGCGGTCCGGCTCGACGGGGAGGCGCTGTCGGGCGACGCGCTCGATCTGCCGGCCGACGCGATCGACGGCCGGGTCATCCAGTTCGGCAAGCGGCGCTTCGCGCGCGTGGCCATCGCGATGACCGTCAGCGGCGGGCTGCTGCGTCTGCAGACCCCGGGCGACGGCGAGATCGTCGACATCACCGAGGGCGTGGCCCGCGTGGTCGCGGCCGCCGAGGCCGGCCGGGGGCTGGTGACGGTGTTCGCCGTCGGCTCCACGGCGGCGGTGACGACGATGGAGTACGAGCCGGGCGGGGTCGACGACCTGCGGGCCCTGCTCGATCGCCTGATCCCCGCCGCCGGCGACTACGCGCACAACCGCCTCAACCACGACTCCAACTCCCACGCTCATCAGCGGGCGTCGCTGATCGGCCCGTCGGAGACGATCCCCGTCGTCGACGGGCGGATGATGCTCGGCACCTGGCAGCAGATCGTGCTTCTCGACTTCGACGATCGGCCGCGGGAACGCACGGTGAGCGTCCAGGTCGTATGCTGAGCGCCCGCCGAGTTCGGGCCGTCTCCGCGCAGATCGCACATCGCGACGATGCCGGGAACGAGCGCTATACTCGTCGGTCCGCCCCGGCACCGGCCTGTTCGGATCCGGGAGCGCCCCTGAGGAAGAGATCCTTCCTGAAGAGGTGCGACGGTCTTTGAAAACTCAACAGCATGCACACTCTTCGACCGATTCGTCGGTCGAGATTTGTGTGTCCAGGTTCGACGCCGTCGATCCTCGTGGCGCCCCTTGTGGGTGGCATCGAGCGACGGTGCCAAGATTGACCCCGTCTTGCGTCCGGCGTCCCCTCTGTGTACTTGGGGCGCCGATGCCCGGCCCATTGGGCCGGAGCGTTTGAGAGCTTTCAGTTCTCGTGGCGCAAGGGTCTGGTCCCTCCAGGGGCCGACCCAGGACTTGACCTGTTGCCGGCGGCGGCATCGTTCGCCGCTCGCACCGCAGGTCGAACATTCCTGACGACTCTTCGTTGAAGTTCTTCACGGAGAGTTTGATCCTGGCTCAGGACGAACGCTGGCGGCGTGCCTAACACATGCAAGTGGAGCGACGACCCGGGCTTCGGCCCGGGGCAAAGCCGCGAACGGGTGAGTAACACGTGGGTAACCTGCCCTGATGATTGGGACAACCCGAGGAAACTCGGGCTAATACCGAATGTGCCCTCCGACCGCAAGGTCTCTGGGGAAAGGAAGCTTCGGCCTCCGCATCGGGATGGGCCCGCGGCGCATTAGCTTGTTGGTGAGGTAACGGCTCACCAAGGCGACGATGCGTAGCTGGTCTGAGAGGACGATCAGCCACACTGGGACTGAGACACGGCCCAGACTCCTACGGGAGGCAGCAGTGGGGAATCTTGCGCAATGCGCGAAAGCGTGACGCAGCAACGCCGCGTGGGGGAAGACGGCCTTCGGGTTGTAAACCCCTTTCAGTTGGGACGAAGCTTCGGCGGTGAATAGCCGTTTGGAGTGACGGTACCTTCAGAAGAAGCCCCGGCTAACTACGTGCCAGCAGCCGCGGTAATACGTAGGGGGCAAGCGTTGTCCGGAATCATTGGGCGTAAAGAGCGTGTAGGCGGCTTGGTAAGTCCGCTGTGAAAGTCCAGGGCTCAACCCTGGAATGCCGGTGGAAACTGCCAAGCTAGAGTCCGGAAGAGGCGAGTGGAATTCCTGGTGTAGCGGTGAAATGCGCAGATATCAGGAGGAACACCAATGGCGAAGGCAGCTCGCTGGGACGGTACTGACGCTGAGACGCGAAAGCGTGGGGAGCAAACAGGATTAGATACCCTGGTAGTCCACGCCGTAAACGATGGGCACTAGGTGTGGGGGGTGTCGACTCCCTCCGTGCCGACGCTAACGCATTAAGTGCCCCGCCTGGGGAGTACGGCCGCAAGGCTAAAACTCAAAGGAATTGACGGGGGCCCGCACAAGCAGCGGAGCATGTGGTTTAATTCGACGCAACGCGAAGAACCTTACCTGGGCTTGACATGTTCCTGACCGCCGTGGAAACACAGCTTCCCTTCGGGGCAGGATCACAGGTGGTGCATGGCTGTCGTCAGCTCGTGTCGTGAGATGTTGGGTTAAGTCCCGCAACGAGCGCAACCCCCGTCGCATGTTGCCAGCATTTAGTTGGGGACTCATGCGAGACTGCCGGTGACAAACCGGAGGAAGGTGGGGATGACGTCAAGTCATCATGCCCCTTATGTCCAGGGCTACACACGTGCTACATTGGCGCATACAGAGGGTTGCGATACCGCGAGGTGGAGCGGATCCCTTAAAGTGCGTCTCGGTTCGGATTGCAGGCTGAAACTCGCCTGCATGAAGGCGGAGTTGCTAGTAATCGCGGATCAGCATTGCCGCGGTGAATACGTTCCCGGGCCTTGTACACACCGCCCGTCACACCATGGGAGTGAGCAACACCCGAAGCCGGTGGCCTAACCCCTTGTGGGAGGGAGCCGTCGAAGGTGGGGCTCGTGACTGGGGTGAAGTCGTAACAAGGTAGCCGTAGCGGAAGCTGCGGCTGGATCACCTCCTTTCTAGGGAGCCCTCCTCAGCGAGGGCACCGGATGCCGGAGACTGTCCCGAACTTCCGAATACCTCGGAAGCTATGAGGCCAGGTCCTCTGAGCGCATCCGGTCACTAGACATGTCGACCGGACCTGGCAGCCGCACGACGGCGCTCTCGAGCGCCGGGAGGCGGCGCATGCTGTTGAGTTTTGAGAGACCGGCGCGTTGGGCGCCGGCCGGAGGGCAGTCTTTGCCCCTGGCCAGTGTCCCGGCCCGCTCTCCTCTTCGCGGACCTTGAAAACTGCACAGTAGCCAATGTAAACGGGTATCACCGAGAGAGAACTTCGGTTCTCCCTCAAAGAAGATCACCGTCAAGATAGTAAGGGCACACGGTGGATGCCTTGGCACCAAGAGTCGATGAAGGACGTGAACGGCTGCGATAAGCCGCGGTTAGGCGCTGAATAGCCATTGACCCGCGGATTTCCGAATGGGCAAACCTAACGACCGGTAATGCGGCGTTATCCCACGCTGAACACATAGGCGTGTGGAAGACAAGCGGGGGAAGTGAAACATCTCAGTACCCCGAGGAAAGTAAATCAACAGAGACTCCCCGAGTAGTGGCGAGCGAAAGGGGATCAGCCTAAACCTGTTGCGTGTAAGCGGTCACGCGTTGCGCAGCAGGGGTTGTAGGGCGTCTGTTCCGAGCTGTGACCGGCTCGGCGGAAGTTACAAAGTCATGCAGTAGTCGAAGCGTGTGGAACCGCGCACCAAAGAGGGCAATCGTCCCGTAGGCGAAATTGCATGGCCTTCCGTCAGACGTACCTGAGTAAGTCCGCTCCCGTGAAACGCGGACTGAATCTAGGGGGACCACCCTCTAAGGCTAAGTACTCCTTGGTGACCGATAGCGGACTAGTACCGTGAGGGAAAGGTGAAAAGTACCCCTGAAGGGGAGTGAAATAGTACCTGAAACCGCGTGCCTACAAGCGGTGGGAGCAGACTTGTTCTGTGACCGCGTGCTTTTTGCATAACGAGCCGGCGAGTTACTCGTCTGCGGCAAGGTTAAGCGATGAGCGGAGCCGTAGCGAAAGCGAGTCCTAATAGGGCGACATAGTCGTAGGCGGTAGACCCGAAGCTGAGCGAGCTACCCATGGGCAGGTTGAAGCGGGGGTAAGACCTCGTGGAGGACCGAACCGACCTAGGTTAAAAACTGGGCGGATGACCTGTGGGTCGGAGTGAAAGGCTAATCAAGCTCAGTGATATCTGGTTCTCTCCGAAATATATTTAGGTATAGCCTCGGATAAATTCCGTGGCGGCCGTAGAGCACTGTTTGGACTAGGGGCCCTACCAGGTTACCGAATTCAGGCAAACTCCGAAGACCGTCACGGCTACTCCGGGAGTCAGTTGCTGGGGGATAAACTTCAGCGTCAAAAGGGAAACAGCCCAGACCGCCAGCTAAGGTCCCTAAGTACTAGCTAAGTGGTAAACGATGTTTGAATGCATAGACAACCAGGAGGTTGGCTTAGAGGCAGCCACCCTTGAAAGAGTGCGTAACAGCTCACTGGTCAAGTGTTCGAGCGCGGACAATGTAACGGGGCTCAAGCTAGTCACCGAAGCTGCGGGTGCGTGACGTCTTTTAGACTGATCGCGCGGTAGGAGAGCGTTCCGCCGCCGGAGAAGCAGCCGTGTAAACGAGCTGTGGAGGCGACGGAAGTGAGAATGCCGGCATGAGTAACGAAAGAAGGGTGAGAATCCCTTCCACCGATTGCCCAAGGATTCCTGAGTAAAGTTCGTCTGCTCAGGGTTAGTCAGGACCTAAGGCGAGGCCGAAAGGCGTAGTCGATGGCCAACGGGTTGATATTCCCGTACCACGTCGCGACCGTTTGACCAACGGGGGGACGAGGAAGGCTATGGGATCCCAGGCGATGGTCGCCCTGGGGTAAGCATGTAGGGGTGGCTCTAGGTAAATCCGGAGCCGCATAACCTGAGGTGCGATGCCAGCTGGCTCTAAGCCGGCGAGTCCCGAATGCCATGCCTCCAAGAAAAGCCTCTAGGGAGGTCGCGCGTGCCTGTACCAAAACCGACACAGGTGGGCAAGTGGAGAACACTAAGGTGATCGAGATAACCCTCGTTAAGGAACTCGGCAAAATCGCCCCGTAACTTCGGGATAAGGGGCGCCCCAGTAGGGTGAAACTCCTCGCGAGTGGAGCCCGAGAGGGCCGCAGTGAATAGGTTCAAGCGACTGTTTACCAAAAACACAGGTCTCTGCTAAGTCGTAAGACGACGTATAGGGGCTGACTCCTGCCCGGTGCCGGAAGGTTACGTGGAGGTGTTAGGCGCAAGCCAAAGCACCGAAACTAAGCCCCGGTAAACGGCGGCCGTAACTATAACGGTCCTAAGGTAGCGAAATTCCTTGTCGGGTAAGTTCCGACCTGCACGAATGGAGTAACGACTTGAACGCTGTCTCAACGAGGGGCTCGGTGAAATTGCAGTCTCGGTGAAGATGCCGAGTACCCGTGGCTAGACGGAAAGACCCCGTGAACCTTTACTACAGCTTGGTATTGGGGTTCGATCCATTTCGCTCAGGATAGGTGGGAGGCTTGGAAGCGCTGGCTGCGGCTGGCGTGGAGCCGTCCTTGAGATACCACCCTTGGTGTATTGGATCTCTAACAGCGCGCCGTGAATCCGGGCGCTGGACAGTGACAGGTGGGTAGTTTGACTGGGGCGGTCGCCTCCCAAAATGTAACGGAGGCGCGCAAAGGTTCCCTCAGCACGGTCGGAAATCGTGCGCAGAGTGTAAAGGCAGCAAGGGAGCTTGACTGCGAGACCGACAGGTCGAGCAGGTGCGAAAGCAGGCCTTAGTGATCCGGCGGTAGCAAGTGGAAGCGCCGTCGCTCAACGGACAAAAGGTACTCCGGGGATAACAGGCTTATCGGGCCCAAGAGTCCACATCGACGGCCCGGTTTGGCACCTCGATGTCGGCTCGTCGCATCCTGGGGCTGAAGTAGGTCCCAAGGGTTGGGCTGTTCGCCCATTAAAGCGGTACGCGAGCTGGGTTCAGAACGTCGTGAGACAGTTCGGTCCCTATCTGCCATGGGCGTTGGAGAGTTGAGAGGATTCGTCCCTAGTACGAGAGGACCGGGATGAACGCACCTCTGGTGTATCTGTTGTCCTGCCAAGGGCATCGCAGGTTAGCTACGTGCGGATCGGATAACCGCTGAAAGCATCTAAGCGGGAAGCCGGCCTCGAGATGAGCTCTCCCATCCCCTAGAGGGAGTAAGACCCCTGGAAGACCACCAGGTTGATAGGCCAGATCTGGAAGGGTGGTAACACCTGTAGGAGACTGGTACTAATCGGTCGAGGGCTTGACGGATTTACTTCTTCTTCGATACTCGTTGCATTGGCACTGTGTGGTTTTGAGGGCCCGCGAAGGGCGGTCTCTACCAATTTCCGGTGGTTATTGCGAGAGGGAAACACCTCTTCCCATTCCGAACAGAGCAGTTAAGCCTCTCAGCGCCGATGGTACTTGGCCCGCAAGGGCCTGGGAGAGTAGGTCGCCGCCGGTTCCTTCATAGGCCCCGTCCTGTGTGGACGGGGCCTTTTTTGTGGTGTCTGCTTGGGTGGTGGATGGGGCCTCGCGCGACACACGCTTTGGTCCTGTAGCGGTGTAGGGCGTGCGGTGGGTTTGTGAGACCGAGCGTGTGTCGCGCGTGGTCCCATCCACCGCCCTTGCTGCCAACAGGGCGTCCAGTGCGACGCGGCTGGCGCTGGCACCGTCGGCGACCTACTTGAGGGGGTGGCCCCGGCCCGCGTGCCGCTCGAGGGCGGCGTCCGGTCGCGCGGACGCGTTGCGGTCGTTCTCCAGCGTCGCTCGTTAGAGGACGCGCTGGATGGTGAGGCGGCGGGGGCCGCGGGGGGTGGGGACTTCGACGGTGTCGCCGGCGGTGCGGTCGATGAGGGCGCGGGCGACGGGGGATTCCGCGGAGAGCTTGCCGGCGGCGCGGTCGGCCTCGGTGGCGCCGACGATCGACCAGGTGTGGACCTCGCCGGTGCCCTCGTCGCGCACCTCGGCGGAGCGGCCGAAGGCAAAGGTGGTGGTGGAGCCCTCAGTGGCTTCGACCACCACGGCGTTGCGCAAACGCTGGCGCAGGCGCAGGATCCGCGTCTCGAGATGCGCCTGATCCTCCTTGGCGGCGTGGTACTCGGCGTTCTCCTTGAGGTCGCCGTGGCCGCGGGCGACGAGGATGCGCTCGGCGATGTCCCGCCGGGCCTCGGTCTCCAGCTGACCCAGCTCAGCCTTGAGGGCGGCGAGGCCGGCGCCGGTGATCGGCTCACCTTCGCTGTTCGATGTACTCATCCGGGCATTTTCGCACCCTCTGCGCAATCCGCGCAGAACCTCGCGACCTGCCACGCTTTCCAGGTGCACCCGCTCGTCCGCTGGTTCCGCGATAACCCCCAGGCCTTCGTCCTGCTGCTCATCTGCGTGGTGCTCGGTCTGGGCACCTTCATCGCGGTGGTGATCTCGCTGGCGAGCTCCGGCGGCCCGCACGTCACCGGCGACCCCTCGGGCGTCATCGCCCCGCTCGCCGGGTTCCTCGGCTGAGCGGCGCGCGAGCAGCCGCGGTCCCCGAAGCACCGCGGGCGCGGGCGGACGGCGCGAGACGGCTCAGCTCACCCGGTCGCGCCGGACGTCAGGGGACGCCGGGCGGACGGGGGAGAGGCAGTGCATCGCTCGCGGCGCCACCGTGCCGCCGCGCCGCTCACGGACGATCCGGACGGGCCGCCGGTGCGGGTGCGGCTCCGGAGCCGGCGGATCGCCGAGGAGGTCGTCGGCGAGCGTCAGCAGGGCGCGAAGACGGTTGATGGAAGACTGGAACATATGTTCGATAAGACTAGATCTGGCGTCGGACGGAACCGCAGTTTGCAGGGTCTTCTGCAAGCGAAATTTCATGAGCCCAACGTGGACCACACGTCGAGCTTGGTGGCGATCCGGTCGACGACCGCCGCGGTGAACTCCGAGGTGCCGGCGTGGCCGCCCAGGTCGGGGGTCTTGGTCCCGGAGGCGATCGTCTCCAGCGTGGCCTCGTAGATCGCCCGCGAGGCGCGTTCACAGGCGGCGCCGTGGCGCTCGGCGGCGTGACGCAGCAGAGCTCCGCAGGCGAGGATCATCGCCAGCGGATTGGCCAGGTCCTTGCCCAGCAGCGCGGGGGCGGTCCCGTGGGGCGCCTCGGCCATCGCCACCGTCGTGTCGTAGCTCCTCGTCGAAGGCCAGCAGCACGGACTCGGCGCCGGCGATCGATCCGAACATCGGCAGCACCAGGTCAGACAGGCAGTCGCCGTCGCGGTTGAGCGCGGGGATGACCAGCGGGACCTCCGTCGCCCCGGACAGCAGCCCGGCGTAGGTGGCGTCGATCAGCACCGGCTGGTAGGGGATGTCGGGGTGGCGGGCGGCGGCCGCGTCCAGCTCCTCCTTGAGCATCCCCTCATACACGGGCGAGACCGTCCACTTGGGTCCGCCGTAGACGCGGGCACCCATCGTGGCCGCGGTGCGAAACGCGTACTCGGCGACGGCGTGGCAAGTGGAGCGGGTCACCCGCTCGGTCCGCAGGGCGACCTCGCTCGAGCTTCCCGGATCGCCCTCGCGCGACTCCGCCGCGCCGTAGGCATCCTCGACGGCCATCCGCACCACGGAGATCGGATGGTGCACGCCGGCGATGGTGGCGATGCCCGGCAGCCGGCGGCCGGTGCGGACGATCACCTTGCCGTCGACCTGTTCTCGCAGGATGCGGTTGGGGGAGCCGACGTCGCCCGCGCCCTCGGGGGTGATCGTCGCTGCTTTCAGGCCCAGGCCCCCCTCACGCATCGCGGTGGCCGCCTCTTGCACGATGGCGTTGTCCGTCCGGCGCCGGCTCTCCAGGGAGAGATCGAAGCGCGGCAGCTCGAGCTCGAGGCCGAGCAGCTCGCCGTCGAGCACGCGCAGTGACTGCTCGAGCAGCTCCTGGCCGGTCTCGTCTCCCTCGAGCACCGCGATCGTCAGCGACATGGCAAACGTGAACATAGCCGAGCGCCCGGGTCCGGCCTGGGCGATCCCCATCATTGGGAGAAAGATCCTCCTTTGCGGGTCATTTATCCCAAGCGAGACCGCGCTGACCGATCGGCTCGACGGAGCCGGTCGCGGGTGTACCATCGGCGTCGGGGTGTCGGGCCCACCGGGGGCCCCGGCCAGGAACGCAGAGGGGGCCGTGGTGGGCGAAGTGTGTGAGGCGGGGCACGTCGGAGGCTTAAGAGCCCGGACGGTGATGGCGATCCTCGTGATCGCGCTGGTCGTGGGCCTCGGCGCGGCGAGCGCCGCCCACGCCGCGGTCACCCCGGCACCCGAACCCGCCTTCACCAGCACCGCGAACGGCAACAACTACTGGTGGTTCTCCTACAGCGGTCACGGCTCCACCTACAAGATCTGCGCCGCCCTCAATGGCAACAGCGGTGAGTTCTGCACAGCCGAGGGGACGGGGGCCGACACCTTTGACATCTTCTATTCGGGGCTGGTCTCCGGCAGCGCCTACACGGTCTGCGCCTACGAGCGCGATCCCAGCAACGCGGTGATCGGGAGCACCACGGACTCATGCAACGCGACGACGATCGACAACTCGCCGCCGACGGCCTCGACGGCGATCGACGGCGGCGCGGCGTACACGAACAACCCGCTGATGCACCTCACGATCCACTACGCGGACACGCTGAGCGAGCCGTGGCCGGGGGCGAGCACCACGGACTGCTGGCACGCCAACGGAGGCGCGGGGTGCCAGAATGCGCCCGGAGCCGCGACCGCGTTCCAAGCGGACGGCACGTGCTCGAGCCCGGCGGGCAACACCACGCCCGCCTTCGCGTCCTCGAGCTGGACCTGCGACTACGACATCTCCAAGCTGGCCGGGTTCGCCGACGGGACGTGGACGTACTGCGCTCAGGAGGCTGACTCCGCGCGGCCGGACAACCCGAGCTCGGCGGATCAGCTCAGCTCGACGCCCGCCCAGGCGAACATCTCGCCCGCCGGGTGCAGCTCCATCGTCCTGGACCGCGACCCGCCGACGGTCACCCTGACCGCCAGCGACACGAAGGTCACCATCGGGCAGCGCATCACCTTCGGCGTCAAGGCCTCAGACACCGGCTCGGGCACGAGCGGCACCTACGACTGGGACTTCGGTGACGGCTCGACGCATGGATCGGGCTCGGCGCCCGCGCACACCTACGCCAAGGCGGGGAGCTACACCGTCACCGTGACCACCCGCGACGGCGCGGGCAACGTCGGCACGGACACGCAGACGATCACCATCGCCGGCGGCACGGGGGGGACCGGCGGCACCGGGGGTACCGGCGGGACCGGTGGCGGGGGCACGGGCGGCGGGGGAACGGGCGGAACCGGCGGAACCGGCGGCAAGAAGCACAGAGGACCGCGCCACCGGGTCAACGCGACGATGGTGTGGACGACCGCCGCTCGGTCGGCCCACGTCGACATCCGCCAGCTCGATGTCCTCGGGGCGCCCGTCGGCGGCACGATCAAGCTCGCCTGCAAGGGGTCCGGCTGTCCGTTCGCGACCCACTCGACCGCGATCACGGCCAAGAAGCGCTGTCATAAGGTCAAGGGCAAGCGCAAGTGCGCGCCGCCGGCCACGACGACCGCTCACCTGGCCCGCCTGTTCACGGGACACCGCCTCGCCTACGGCACGCGGCTGACGGTCGACATCGTCAAGCGCGCCTGGATCGGCAAGGTCTACCTCTTCCGGATGGGCCGCAGCCTCGCACCCGCCATCAACTGCCTGGCGCCGGGCTCGACGAAGCCCGGCAAGGGCTGCTGAGGCTCAGCCGGCCGACGGGGCAGCCGGCTCGGCGGGCAGCAGCTCGTCGCTGCGGGCGGCCAGCGCGTCGATGACGATCCGCAGGTGCTCGTCGAAGTCGACCCCCAGCGCGGCGGCGCCCTCGGTCATGTCCTCGCGGCTGACGGCGGCGGCGAAGGCCGGGGTCTTCATCTTCTTCTTGACCGACTTGGGGGTCATGCCCTCGAGGCCGGTCGGGCGCACGTAGGCGCAGGCGAGGACGAAGCCGGCCAGCTCGTCGACGGCGAACAGCGCCTTCTCCATCGGCGTGTCGCGCGAGACGCCCAGATAGGTCGCGTGGGAGGCGACGGCGCTGACGAGCTCCGCCGGGTAGCCGCGGTTCTCCAGCTCAGCGAGGGCGTAGCGGGGGTGGCCGGTCTCGAGGTCGGGGTAGCGCTCGTAGTCGAGATCGTGGAGCAGGCCGGTCAGCCCCCACAGCTCGACATCGCCGTCGAACCGAGGGGCGTAGGCGCGCATGGCGGCCTCGACGGCGAGCATGTGGCGGCGCAGCGAGTCCGATTGCGTCCACTCGCAAAGCAGGGTCCACGCCTGGGCCCGCGAATTCTCCGCCATGGCCGTTACCCTAGCTCAGAGCTCCGAGGCCCCCGCGCCTCCATCTGCCGTTCTGCAATCTGCCGTTCTGCAAGTACCAGCTAGTCTCCCTGGCACTTCGCACCGACCTCCGCAAGCGACCAAAGCGAGGCCGATCCCGTTGGAGAAGTTCGTCATTGAAGGCGGCGTGCCCCTGTCAGGCACGATCACGCCGGCTGGAAACAAGAACGGCGCGCTGCCGATCCTGGCTGCCTGCCTGCTCACCGACGACGAGGTGATCCTGCGCAACGTGCCGCGGATCTCCGACGTCGAGGCGATGGTCACGCTGCTGGGGATGCTCGGCGCCGAGACCGAGTGGCTGGGGCCCGACGAGATCCGCATCGACGCGGGAACCGTCGAGTCCACGGAGGTCGACGCCGAGCTGTCGGAGCGCATCCGCGCCTCCTTCCTGCTCGCCGGTCCCCTGCTGGCCCGCTTCGGCTCCGCGCGGATGCCCCCGCCCGGCGGCGACGTCATCGGCCGCCGCCGCCTGGATCCGCATCTCGACGCCTTCCGCGCGCTCGGCGCCACCGTCGACCACCAGTCGCGCGAGATCGTCCTCGCCGCGCCGCCGCTCGGCCTGCAGCCGTGCGACTTCCTCATGGACGAGCCGTCGGTGATGGCCACCGAGAACGCCCTGATGGCCGCCGCGCTGACCCGGGGGACGACCGTCATCCGCAACGCCGCCTCCGAGCCCCACGTCCAGGACCTGGCCCGCATGCTCCAGCAGATGGGCGCGCCGATCGACGGCATCGGCTCCAACGTGATGACCGTCCACGGCCAGGCGACGCTGCGCGGCTGCACCCACGACATCGCCCCCGACCACATCGAGATCGGGTCGTTCATGGCGCTGGCCGGGGTGACCGGCGGCGAGCTGATCGTCAAGGACACGATCCCCGACGACCTGCGGATGATCCGCCTGGTGTTCGAGCGCCTCGGCCTGCGGTCCGAGGTCCACGGCCACGACATCATCGTGCCCGGCAACCAGGAGCTGGCGCATCCGCAACGACCACGGCGACCACAAGCCCAAGGTCGAGGACGGTCCCTGGCCGGCCTTCCCCGCCGACCTGACGAGCATCGCGCTCGCCCTGGCCACCCAGTCCCGTGGCTCCGTGATCATCCACGAGAAGATGTTCGAGAACCGCCTGTTCTTCACGGACAAGCTGGTGAACATGGGGGCCGAGATCATCATCTGCGACCCGCACCGCGCGATCGTCGACGGGCCGCGCCGCCTGCGCGGAGCGCGCGTCGAGTCGCCGGACATCCGCGCGGGCATGGCGATGCTGATCGCCGCCCTGTGTGCCGACGGCGTCACCGAGATCGGCAACGTCCGCCAGATCGATCGCGGCTACGAGCGCATCGACGAGCGGCTGCGCGAGCTCGGCGCGCGCATCACCCGGCTGGAAGACGCGCCCGAGTCACCGCGTGAGCGCCGCGGGCCGCCCCGGTCAGCCGCTCGGCCCCTCCCGGGTCGACCGCATCCCGAGCGGCACCCGCGACGTCCTGCCCGACGAGATGCGCGAGGTGCGCGCGGTCACTGACCGGATGCGCGCCGTGTTCGAGCGGTCGGGCTTCGGTGAGGTCTATACGCCGGCGCTCGAGTACGAGCAGACCTTCCAGCGCACGAACATCGCCGGGGCGGCACCCGCCTACCGGATGTTCGACGAGCACGGCGGGGTGCTCGTCCTGCGCCCCGACATGACGATCCCCATCGCCCGGCTGGTGGCCACCCGCTACGCCCACGCCGAGCCGCCGCTGCGCTTCTCCTACACCGCCCACGCCTACCGCGGGGTGCGCCCGCAGCGCGGCCAGTCGCGGGAGTTCCTGCAGTCCGGCATCGAGCTGATCGGCGTGCCGGGCTCCGAGGGCACCGCCGAGGCGCTCGCCGTGCTGTGCGCGGCGCTGGACGCCGCCGGGCCTGAGAACTACCGGGTCGGGCTGGGCGACGCCTCCCTGTATCCCTCGCTGCTGGACGCCTTCGGGATCAGCGCCGAGCGCCAGGAGGTCATCCTCACCGAGCTGGCGGCCGGCGATTTCGTGGGCGTCGACCGGGAGGTCAACGCCCTGGGCCTCGCCGATGACGACGCTGCGCTGCTGCTGCGCCTGGCCCGGACCCGGGGAGGTCCCGAGGTGCTCGAGGGCCTCGAGGGCCAGCTGCACGCGGCCCTGGCGGGGATGCGCGACGTCCATGCCCGGCTGGCGCCCGACGTGGCCGCGCGGATCATCTTCGACCTCGGTCTCGTCCGCAGCCTCGGCTACTACACCGGAGCGGTCTTTCAGGTCTATGACCCCGCCTATGGGGTGCCGCTGGGCAGCGGCGGCCGCTACGACGAGCTGCTGGCCTCCTTCGGCCATCCGCTGCCCGCCGTCGGGTTTGCCATCAACGTCGAGCGGCTGCACATCGCGCTCACCGGAGAAGAGCGGAGGCGGCGGGGATGAGCGTCTACCACCGGACTGAGGATCGCCGTTCCGCGAGGGGCGCTGTTCGCCGATACGCTTGATCTCCTCGATCGGCTGGGGATCGACACGCGCGAGGTACGCGTCAACGACCGCAAGCTGCTCTTCGAGGACGCGGGGATCGTCACCATGCGGCCCTCGGACGTGCCGACCTATGTCGAGGCCGGCGCGGCGGATCTCGGGATCACCGGCAAGGACGTGCTGATGGAGCAGTCAGAGCGCGACGTCTACGAGTTGCTCGACCTCGGCTACGGCCGCTGTCAGATGGTGCTGGCGGGCGTGGCCGGCGAGGATCGCGCCGCCGAGGCGCTGCGCCGGCTCGGGGTCGTGCAGGATCGCCACCAAATATCCGCGGATCGCCGCCGCGCATTTCCTGGACACCGGCCGCCAGGCGGAGATCGTCGAGGTCAAGGGCTCCGTCGAGCTGGCGCCGCTGACCGGGCTGGTGGAGGCGATCGTCGATCTCACCGCCACCGGCACGACGCTGCGCGAGAACGGCCTCGTCATCCGCGAGGAGATCGCCACCTGCACGGCCCGGCTGATCGCCAATCCAGTCGCCCACAAGCTGCGCGCCGCCGAGATCGACCGTCTCCTGGAGCGCGTCCGTGCAGTTTGAGCGCCTGACCCTCTCCGGCGACGCCTCGGCGCTCGCCGACTGAGCTGCGCGAGCTCGTCCCGCCGCCCGAGACCGTCCAGGAGCAGGTCACGGAGATCATCGCTCGCGTCCGGGCCTCCGGCGACGACGCGCTGCGCTTCTACACGCGCGAGTTCGACACCCACGGCACGACGCCCTCGGCCCTGCGGGTGCCCGAGGCCGAGCTCGACACCGCGGCCGACCGCCTCGACGACGACCTGCGCGCCGGGCTGCGCCTGGCCATCGACAACGTCACGCGGGTCGCCGAGGCGGCGCTGCACTCCGAGCAGACGGTCGCCTTCGAGGACGGTCACGAGGTCACCCTGCGCGAGGTCGGCGTCGACCGGGGGCGATCTACGTGCCGGGCGGCCGTGCGCCCTACCCGAGCACCGTCGTCATGGGGGTGGTCGCCGCCCGGGTCGCCGGCGTCAGCGAGATCGCGGTGTGCGCCCCGCCGGGATCCGATGGCGAGCTGAACCCGGTGGTGCTCGGGGCCTGCCGCATGGCCGGAGCCTCAGTCGTGTACCGCATGGGGGGCGCGCAGGCGATCGCTGCCCTCGCCTACGGGTCCGAGACGGTGACCGCCGTCGACGTGATCGTCGGTCCCGGGAACCTCTATGTGCAGGAGGCCAAGCGCCAGGTGTTCGGGCGGGTGGGAATCGACGGATTCGCCGGCCCCAGCGACCTGGTGATGATCGCCGACGGGGGCGACCCTGATGCGCTGGCGCTGGACCTGCTCGCGCAGGCCGAGCACGGCGCGGGCTCGATCGTGATCGCCATCAGCTGATTCGAGTGAGCTGCTCGAGGCGCTGGGCGCCCGCATCGAGGCACGAGGACGGCCTCCGGAGGAGCAGCAGGCGGTCATCCGCCTGGTCGCCGTCCATGAGCTCGACCAGGCGCTGGCCATCGCCGAGAGCTTTGCCCCTGAGCACCTCCAGCTGGCCGGCGAGGGGGCCGAGAGGCTGGCGCCGCAGATCCGCCACGCGGGCTGCGTGCTCGTCGGGGCCGAGAGCGGGACGGCGTTTGCCGACTACATCGCCGGCTCCAACCACGTGTTGCCGACCAACGCCGCCGCGCGCTTCGCCTCGGCGCTCTCGCCGGTGCACTTCCGCCGGCGGATCAGCCAGGTGCGGATCGGCGACGGCGCCGCGCGCGCTCGCCCGGGCGGCCGCCCCGCTGGCCCGCGCCGAGGGGTTCGAGCTCCACGCCCGGTCGATGGAGGCCCGCATTCGCGACAATGGGTCGGGATGAGCCGCAGCGCCGAAATCGACCGCCGCACCGCCGAGACCGAGGTCTCCGTGCAGTTGACGCTCGATGGCGCGGGGGAGGGAGAGCGCGACACCGGCGTCGGCTTCTTTGACCACATGCTCGACCTGCTGGCTCGCCACGGCCGGCTGGCGCTGACGGTGAGGGCCACCGGGGACCTGCAGACCGGCGCTCACCACACGGTGGAGGACGTCGGCATCACCCTCGGCCAGGCGCTGGATCGGGCGCTCGGCGACCGGGCGGGGATCTTCCGCTACGGGCAGGCGACGGTGCCGATGGACGAGGCGCGCGCCAGCCTGCGCGCTCGACATCTCCGGCCGCGGCCTGCTCGTGTACGGGGTGGCGCTGCCCGCGGGGGCGATCGGTGAGTTCGACTACGAGCTCGCCGAGGAGTTCTTCCGCGCCCTGGCCGCCAACGCCCGGATGACCCTGCACCTCACCGTGGAGACGGGGACCAACGCCCACCACATCATCGAGGCGATGTTCAAGGCGTGTGCCCGGGCGCTGCGCGCCGCCACCGCCCTTGACCCGACCGAGCAGGGCGTGCCGAGCACCAAGGGGACGCTGGTGTGAGCGCGCGGATCGGCCTCATCGACTACGGGATGGGCAACCGCCGCTCCGTGCAGAAGGCGCTCGAGCACATCGGCGCCCTCGTCAGCGTCACCGGCGACCCCGAGGAGCTGCGGGCGGCCGACGGGCTCGTCCTGCCCGGGGTGGGGGCGTTCCCGGCGGCGATGCACAGTCTCGATGCGCTCGGCCTGGCGCCGTTCATCCAAGACCGAGCCGGGGCCGGAACGCCGGTACTCGGCATCTGCCTGGGGATGCAGCTGCTGTTCGAGCGCTCCGAGGAGCTCGAGCCCTGCGAGGGCCTGGGCCTCCTCGACGGGGTGGTGACTCCCCTTCAGACGGGCGGCCTGCGGGTCCCGCACATCGGCTGGAACGAGGTCGTCTTCGCGCGACCGTCACCGCTGACGGCGGGCCTTCCCGAACACGGCGCGGCCTTCTACCACGTCCACTCGCTGGCGGCGCGGCCGCGTCACGACGAGGATGTCGTGGGCCGGACCGAGTACGGCGAGACGTTTGCCACGGTCGTCGCCCGCGGAGACGTCTACGGAGTCCAGTTTCATCCCGAGAAGTCCTCCGGGCACGGGTTGCGGATGCTGCGCAGCTTCGTCGAGCGGTGCGAGGACGTCGCGGCCAGACCGCAGCGCTCCGGCGGCGTGGGCGCCGGCGCTCGCGCATGATCCTCCTGCCCGCGGTCGACATCCTCGGTGGCAAGGCGGTGCGGCTGGCCGGCGGCGACTTCGACCAGCAGACCGTGTACGACGCCGACCCGCTGGATGCGGCCCGGCGCTGGGCGGCCGACGGCGCGCGGATGCTGCACGTCGTCGACCTCGACGGCGCGCGCAGCGGGGCGCCGGTCAACCTCGACCACGTCCGGCGGATCGTCGAGGGGGTGTCCGTTCCGGTCGAGGTCGGGGGAGGGCTGCGCAGCCTCGAGGCGGTGCGTGACGTCATCGCCACCGGTGCCGCGCGGGCGGTACTCGGGACGGCCGCCCTGCGCGACATCGACTTCCTCGACCAGGCCCTGGCGGAGCACGGCGACCGGATCGTCGTCTCCGTCGACGCCCGCCGGGGAAAGCTGGCCACCGCCGGCTGGACGGAGCAGACCGACGTCCCCGCCGAGTCGGCGATCGAGGTTCTCGGGCACCGGGGGATCGCGCGGTTCGTGTACTCGAGCATCGAGCGCGACGGGATGCTGTCAGGGCCCGATCTCGACGAGGTGCGGCGGATCGCCCAGGCGGTGCGGGGCTCGTTCATCTACTCCGGCGGCGTCTCCTCACTCGAGGATCTGCGCGGCCTGGCCGGGCTGCGGCAGGTCAACCTCACCGGGGTGATCGTCGGGACGGCGCTCTACGAGCAGCGCTTCGGCGTCGCCGAGGGCCAGGCGGCGCTCGACGGCTGATGCACTACAAGCGGGTCATCCCGTGCCTGGACGTCAGCGACGGCCGCGTCGTCAAGGGCGTGGGCTTCGTCGACTTGCGTGACGCCGGCGATCCGGTGGAGCTGGCGGCGCGCTATGACGCGGCGGGCGCCGACGAGCTGGTGTTCCTCGACATCACCGCCACCTCGGACAAGCGTGCCACCGTCGTCGAGCTGGCCCGGCGGGCGGCCGACGAGCTGTTCATCCCGTTCACCATCGGCGGCGGGATCCGCTCGGTCCGCGATGCCCAGGCGGTGCTTGACGCCGGCGCCGACAAGGTGTCCGTCAACTCCGCGGCGCTCTCCGCGCCGGGGCTCATCGATGATCTCGCGGAGCGGTTCGGGACGCAGTGCGTCGTGTTGGCCATCGACGCCAAGCAGCGCGACGATGCCGGGTGGGAGGCCTACCTGGCCGGCGGGCGCACCCCCACCGGCCGTGATGCCGTCGCGTGGGCCCGCGAGGGGGTGCAGCGCGGCGCGGGGGAGATCCTGCTCACCAGCATGGACCGCGACGGCACGAACGCCGGGTACGACCTGGCGCTCACCGCGGCCGTGGCCACCACGGTCAACGTCCCGGTGATCGCCTCCGGCGGCGCGGGCCGCCTCGAGGATCTGTCGGCGGCGATCGACGGCCGGCGCCGACGCCGTGCTGTGCGCGTCGATCCTGCACTACGGCGCATCACACCGTGCGCGAGATCAAGGAGCAGCTGGCGCACGACGGCGTGCCCGTCCGCCTGCGGGACTGACGCCAGAGCAGAGCGCCGGCTCAGCCTGGGCGGCGGTCCGGAACGCTGCACGCTCACGCGGCGGCGGCAGCCACCCTGAGCCAGGTGTTCAGTTGTGTGGGTTGGGACCCGGGTGCGAGCTGGCCGCGGTTAAGCGGCCTCTTCGACGTATCCGGCCGCCGAGCACGTATCGCAGTACGCGGCGGGCGGAACGCGAGGCTCATAGCAGCCGGGACGACAGCAGGTGGAGGACCGCTTGGGGCGGCCTCGACCGATCCGGGCGGCGGCGGCATCCTTGAGCTCCTCGCGCATGCGATCGAGCTCGGCTGCGTGCTCCGCACAGAACCGACGGCCCTTCTCGGCCGGCTGCTGACAATGGCTTCCACTACGACAACGCATAGACCATGTACTATAGCAGCGGGGTGAACAGCGCTCAGCGCTGAATGGCTGTTTGCGGCCTGCGGCGCTACTTCTTGGTGCGCTGCTTGGCCCGGTGTTTGGCCTGCGTGGCGGCGCTTTTGCCCGTCTGGCGCCGTGCGCGCCACGGCGCGCCGTGACCGTCGCTTGGCCGCCCGCCGGTGGGCGGCCCGCCGCTGAGCGGCCGTGGACCGGCGCTTCGCCTTGTGGGTCCTCTTCGGGTTGTCTTGTGGGTCGGCTTGGCGCTCTTCTTGTGCGTCGCCTTCCGGCGAGCCTTGTGCGTCCGCGGCAGCAGCTGGTACACGCTGGCGTAGCCGACCAGGTAGATCGCGTGGTAGTCGGCGATCGTCGGCGTGAACGCGCCGTCCTTGAAGGAGAACACCGGCCGCCCGGTGGCGACGTTCAATCCCAGGGTGACGCGCCGCCCGAGCACCGAGTAGTAGACGGTGTTGCCCAGCACGGTCGCCGAGCCGGAGATCCTCCCGCCGGAGGGATGACGCCATCGGACCGCGCCCGACTGGGCGTTGAAGGCGTAGAAGCTGCCGTCATAGGAGCCGATATAGACCGTGGGACCGACGCCCCTTGGGGCTGGCCACGGCCGCTGACGCGTACACATAGGCCCCGGTGGAGGTCGCCCAGGCCAGCGCGCCCGTGCGCGCCCCGAAGGAGTACACCCGGCCATCGGTGTTGCCCATGTAGACCCGCCCGAAGGCGACCGCCGGAGTCGAGTAGAACTGGCCCGAGCCGAAGCCGAAGTGCGCGCCGTTGGTTCCCACCGCCCACACCTGGCGGCCGGTGAGCGCCCGCACCGCGTAGGCGCGGCCGGAGTAGTCGCCGAAGTAGAGGACCCCGCCGACGAGCGCCGGGCCCCCCTTGATGGCGCCGCCGGCGTGATAGGTCCAGTACAGGTGCCCGTTGGCGACGTTGCGGGCAAACAGGTTGCCCGCCTGGTCGCCGTAGTAGACGGTCTGGCCGTTGACGACCGGCGAGGACTCGCTGCCGGCGCCCAGCGGACGCGACCAGATGACCTTGCCGGTCTTCATCGAGAGGGCGACGAAACGCCCGTTGCCCGGCGATCGGCCGTGGGTCGAGAGCACCGGCATGAGGACCTCTCGCTCGACGGGCGGCCACCGTCGGCGAGGCTGCCGCCAGGCTGCCGACACTGCGTTTCCAGCGCTCGTGGCCGTTGTGGGTGTTGACGGCACGGGCCGAGCCATCGTCGTCGAGCAGGAACATCGTCCCGTGGAAGATGACCGGCGGGAACTCCAGCAGCGCCCCGTCGTTGTAGTGCCAGCCGACGTGCAGCGGCGGCTGCAGGCTGCGGCGGCGTGGCGAACACCCGGGTGCGCGCGTCCGTGTATCCGTACACCGGCCAGGAGAAGTTGTCGAGGACCCGCTTGGTCCGCTTGGCGGGCGCGGTGGCCGTCGATGACGTCGTCGGCGCGGTGAACTGGACGTTGGGATGCGAGACGTTGCCGGGCTTGTGCGTGAGCACGATCGCCACGGCCGACGCCCAAGGCGACCAGCACGACCGCGGCGGCGATCAGCCCGCGCCGACAGCCAGCGCCGCGGACCGGGGCTTGGCATGGCGGGCAGCTAAGCAGATCGGGCTTGACCCTCGCATGGTCCGCGGATGAGCGTCAGGTTGGGCTCGGCGGCGTCGTGCGGCGCGCGCGATGATGCGCAGGTCGTGCCGGCACCGCCCGATCGGCCCCTGAGCTCCTGGACCGCCTGGCCGAGCTGCCGGCCGGTCGTCCCTTCTCGACGCCCTCGGAGACGCCGAGGGGGTATTCCTGGTCGGCGGCGCCGTCCGCGACCTCCTGCGCGGCCGGGCCCCTGCCGACCTCGACCTCGTCACCGATCGCGACCTCGCCGAACTCGTGCGACGGCTGCCCACGGCGGTCCGGTCCGCGTGCACGACCGCTTCGGGACGGCCACCCTGCAGCTCGACGGCCGGCGCTTTGACCTGGCTCGCGCGCGGCGCGAGACGCTATGCGACCCGGGGGCGCTGCCCGACGTCGAGCCCGCCCCGCTGTGCGAGGACCTGCGCCGCCGCGACTTCACCGTCAACGCGCTGGCCCTCGGGCCTGGGAGGCGCCGCGGCGCGGCGAGCTGGTGGCCGTGCCCGGCGGCCTCGATGACCTCGAAGCGGGCCGGTCCTGCGCGTGCTCCACGACGGCAGCTTCCGCGACGATCCCACCCGGCATGCTTCGCCTGGCCCGCTACGCGGGGCGGCTGGGCTGGGCTCCCGAGCCGCATACTCAGGGCCTGGCCGCGCCAGGCGCTGCGCGACGGCGCGCTGGAGACGGTGAGCGGCGGACGGCTGGGAGCTGAGCTGCGGCTTCTCGGCGGCGAGAGCGATCCCGCGGCGGGGCTGCAGTGGCTTGAGCGGCCTGGGACTCGGCCGGGCCCGGCTGCTGCCCGGGCTTCTCGCGCTGCCCGAGCCCGGCGGCTTGACCGCGCGTGCCCTGGCGCTGCTGGGCGACGGAGGCGATCGCCCGGCGCTCGCGCTGGCCACCGCCGTCGTCGGGGCCGACCGCCGCGCGCTGTCGGCTCGCCTCGACGATCTGGCGTTCCCCGGCGGCAGCCGCGCCACACGATCGTCGCCGCCGCTTCGGGGGCGCCGTCCATCGGCGGTCCGCCTGGCGCGGCCCAGCAACCCTCGGCGATCGCCCGCACGATCGCGGGTGCGCCCCCCGAGCTGGTGGCGCTGGCCGGGGCGCTCGGGCCCGCGCCGGCTACGGAGGCCGCTCGGCCGCTGGCTGGGCGAGCTGCGCCACGTCGCCCTGGCGATCGACGGCCACGACCTGATGGCCGCCGGCATCGCGCCAGGGCCCCGCCATCGGACGGGGGCTGCGGGCAGCGCTCGAAGCGCGGCTGGACGGTCACGCCGACGGCCGCGACGCCCAGCTGGCCGTGGCCCTGGCGGCGGCCCAGGCGTAGGCTGAGGCCCGTGCTCGCGCCCCCCTTCCAGCCGCTCGGCGAGCATTTCGCGATCGATCTGCCCGGCGCCCGCGCGGTGTTCACCACCCGCCGCGGCGGCCACTCCGCAGGCCCGTACGCGAGCCTCAACCTCGGCTTTCGCCACCGACGACGATCCCGACGGCGATGGCGCGCAACCGCGCCGAGCTGCCCGCGCTCATCGGGTCGCCGCCGCCGAGCTTCGTCTATCAGGTGCACGGACGCGATGTACGGCGGCTGACCGCCGAGGCCCCGCCCGACGGCGAGCGGCCCCGGATGGACGGCCAGGCGACCAACCTGCCGGGGGTGGCGTGGCGGCGCCTCGTCGCCGACTGCCTGCCGATCGCCGTCGGCGGTGGCGGCGCGGTGGCGATGCTCCATGCCGGATGGCGCGGGCCTGGAGGCGGGGATCATCGCCGCCGGGGTCCGCGCGGTCGATGGACCTCGGTGCGGCCCGGGATGCGTCGGAGCTGTCGGCGGCCATCGGCCCGGGGGCCGGTCCGTGCTGCTATGAGGTCGGCGAGGAGGTCCACGCCGTGTTCGCCGGCCATCCCAGGGGTCCGCCACGGCGACAACCTCGACCTCAAGGCGATCGCGCGCCGGCAGCTCGAGGCCGCCGGCGTGGGGGCCGTCCACGACCTCGGGCTGTGCACGCTGTGCGCGCCGCCCGAGCTGCTCTACTCACACCGGCGCGACGGGGGCGTCACCGGGCGACAGGCGGGCGTGGCGTGGTTGAGCTGATCCACGGCCTGCGGGCCGACGTCATCCGGTCCACCCTGGAGCGCGGTCGACCAGGCGATCGCCGCGGCCGGCCGACGAGCCGGGGGAGGTGCAGGTTCTGGCCGCGGTCAAGTACGTCCCGGCGGCCGAGCTGCCGGTGCTCGTCGAGGCGGGGGTCACGCTGGTCGGCGAGAACCGCGCCCAGGACCTGGCTGACAAGCGCGAGGCGCGTCGGCGACGCCTTCACCTGGGACTTCATCGGCCAGCTGCAGAGCCGCAAGGTGCGCGACATCGTGGGACAGGTGCGCTACATCCACTCGGTGGCCTCGGAATCGGTGCTGCGCCAGCTCGAGCGCCACGGGACGGATGAGACGAAGGTCCTCATCGAGGTCAACGTCGCCGAGGAGGAGGGCAAGAGCGGGGTCGCGCCCGCGGAGCTCGACGGCTTCATCGCCCGCTGCCCGGTGACCGTCGTGGGGTTGATGACGATGCCCCCACTGGCCGCGGACGCCGAGGAGAACCGCCCGTACTTCGCCGCTCTGCGCGATCTGGCCGCGCGCCACGGCCTCGCCGAGCTGTCGATGGGGACCAGCCAGGACTACGTCGTCGCCGTGCAGGAGGGCGCCACGATCGTGCGCCTCGGGACAACCCTGTATGCCGGCGCGCCATAATCGGTGCAGGGAAATCGCGCCCCGGTAGCGAAAGACCCCAACGCATATGGCCTTCCGAGACACCTGGCACCGCACACTCGTCTACTTCGGCCTCGCCGAGGACGAGGTCTACGACGACGAGGACGATTTCGAGCCCTACTCAGAGCCCGAGGCCGAGCTGCAGGACAGCTACAGCGAGCGGCCCAACGTCCGCCGGCTGAACACCCGCCGCCGCCGCGACGAGATCGACGACATCTTCGCCGATGACGCCGGCAGCGAGCGACGGACCACCTCTCTGCGGCCGGTGGGCGGCGCGCGGGTGGCCAACGGCCGTTCCGGCGGCGACGTCCGCGTCCACTTCGTCGCCCCCAAGAGCTTCAACGACGTGCAGGACGTGGCCGACAAGTTCAAGGACACCATCCCGGTGATCCTCAACCTGCAGGGCACCGACACGGACCTGTCCAAGCGCCTGATCGACTTCTCCAGCGGCCTCACCTACGCGCTGGACGGCGGCATGCAGCGGATCGCCGACAAGGTGTTCCTGCTCACGCCGCGCAACGTCGAGGTCTCCGCCGAGGAGCGCGCGCGGCTGGTCGAGAAGGGCTTCTTCAACCAGTCCTGACCATCGGCGACCGGTCCGCCGCGGGATCGCGCGGCGGCGCAGGTAGATTTCGTTCCGATGAGAGTCGGCTTGATCGGCGCGGGCAACATGGCCCGGGCGATGGCGCGGGGCTGGGGCGACCCGGTCCTGGCCTCGGACTCCGGCTCGGGCCGCGCGGCGGCGCTCGCCGACGAGCTGGGCGGCCGGGCCGCGTCCAACCTCGAGGTGGCCCGCGAGGCCGACGCGGTCGTCCTGGCCCACAAGCCCTATCAGCTCGATCAGGTGGCCGACGAGCTGGCCGGCGAGCGTCGAGATGGTCATCTCGGTCCTCGGCGGGACGATCGATCGCGCAGCTGCAGACGGCCTATCCCGGGCGTGCCGGTGTTCCGCGTCGAGCCCAACACCCCCGTCGAGGTCAGGCGGGATCTGCTCTGCTACGCCCCGGCGCCCGAGTGTCGACGCCGGGCTCGAGCGCGAGGTGCTCGCCCTGTTGGAGCGCCTCGGCCGGGTGGTCACCCTCCCCGAGGACCTGCTGGGGGCGGCCACCTCGGTGAGCGCCGTCGGTCCCGCCTACATGGCGCTCGTCGCCGAGGCCCAGGTCGATGCCGCCGTCCGCCACGGGCTCAAGCCCGAGCTGGCCGGGGTGCTGGCCGCCGAGACGATGGCCGGCACGGCCGAGCTGCTCGCCCGCCGCGACTACGACACCCTGGCGGTCCGCCGCGAGGTCACCTCGCCGCGGGGATCGACGGCTCGCGGGCTGGACGCGCTGGAGCGCGCGGGCCTGCGCTCGGCGTTCTCCGAGGCGATGAACCGCGTGAGAAGAGCGACCAATGATCCTCGTGACCGCCTCCGCCCGGGTCGACGTGGCCAGCTACGTCAGCGCGGTGTTCGGGGTCTACATCGCCCTCATCTTCATCTACATCCTGCTCAACCTGCTGTTCTCGTTCGGGATGCGGGCGCCCGTACACCGCGCTGGACGGATGCCGATCCTGAGCTTCCTGCGCGACGTCTCGGAGCCCTACCTGCGCTTCTTTCGCCGCTTCATCCCGCCGTTGGGCGCCTTCGATCTCTCGCCGATGATCGGCATCATCGTGCTCTACATCCTGCGCAGCGATCATCGTCAACGCGATCGCACGGCTGAACCCCGCCCTGGCGGCCGACGGAGACCTCGGCGACCCGCGCGCCGTCGACCCGGCGGCTGGCCGTGTTCGGCCGGGCGCTGGCGCTGGCCGTCCTCGTCGTGGTCGTCGACCGCATCACCAAGCACCTCGTCGTCACCGGCATCGCGGTCGGCGACGAGCACAAGTTCCTGCCGGCGGTCAACCTCGTGCACGTGCGCAACAGCGGCGTGGCCTTCGGCTTCTTCTCCGGCGGTGGCGCGCTCGTCCTGATCCTCACCTTCGCCGCCCTGGGGGCGCTGCTCGTCTACTTCGTCCTGCGCCCCGACCGGCGTGGGCTGTGGGTCCCGACCGGGCTGCTGGTGGGCGGCGCCTTCGGCAACCTGATCGACCGCCTCGTCAACGGCTCGGTGACCGACTTCATCAAGTTCCCGCTGTGGCCGGCCTTCAACGTCTCAGACATCTGCATCACCGTTCGGGGTGCTGGCGCTGCTGTACGTGCTCGAGGGCCCCTCGGGCCGCTCGGCCGATGCGGGCCGCTGACCGGGCTGCCGAGGTGCGAGCGGACCCGCTGACCTGTCCGTCGCCGAGGAGGCGGCCGGGACCCGCCTGGACCGCTTCCTGTCAGAGCCGCTGGGCTCGCGCGCCCAGGCGCAGGCGGCGATCGACGCCGGGCTGGTCACCGTCGACGGGCGGGCGCGGCCCAAGCGCCACACGGTGACGGCCGGGGAGCGCGTCGTCGTGGCGGCGGATGCGGCGGCCGCGGCCGGCCGGCGCCGTCGCCCGAGACCGAGCCGGCTCCCTACGCCGTGGCCTACGAGGACGACCACCTGCTGGTCGTCGACAAGCCGGCCGGGCGTGGTCGTGCACCCCGCCCGCGGCCACCGGACGGGCACGCTGTCCCAGGCGCTGGCCGGCCGGGCGGCCGGCGGCGAGGACCCGTGGCGGGCGGGGATCGTCCACCGCCTGGACCGCGACACCTCGGGACTGCTCGTGGTGGCCAAGTCCGACGCCGTGCACCGCGCCCTCAAGGAGCTGCTGGCCGCCCGGCAGCTGCACCGCGAGTACACGGCGCTCGTCGACGGTCACCCCTCCGCCCGCACGGGGACGATCGACGCCCCGATCGGCCGCGACCGCCGCGACCGCGTGCTGATGTCGATCGACACCGACGATCCGCACGAGGCGCGGACGCACTTCGAGATCGAGCGGCTCCTGCCGGCGGCCGCGCTGCTGCGGGTCGTCCTCGACACCGGCCGCACCCATCAGATCCGCGTTCACCTGGCGGCCATCGGCCATCCGGTGTGCGGCGATCCCCAGTACGGCACGGCCGGCCAGTACGGCCTGAAACGCCAGTTCCTGCACGCCGGGCGGCTGGCCTTCGCCCACCCGGTCACCGGCGAGCCGCTCGATGTGCGCTCGCCGCTGCCGGATGACCTGAGCGCCGCGCTGGCGCGCGCCGAGGGCGAGTAGCTAGCCGGGGCCTCCGGACCCGTCGTCGCTCGATCCGGTGGAGCCGCCGGAGCCGCCGGAGCCGCCCGAGCCGCCCGAGGTCGTCTCCGAGCCGCCCGAGGTCGAGCCGGAGCTCTGCGAGCCATCCGACGAGCCGCTGCCCGAGGCCGGGGGCGGCGTCGGGGTCGTCGTGGTCGCGGCCGAGGGCGACCCGCCGCCGCCGGATGAGCTCGAACCGCCTCGTCCGCTCTGACCAGACCCGCTCCCCGAGCTGCCCGAGCCGCGGGAGGTGACGTCGCCCGATGAGCCGCCGGTGGGCGCCGATGGTCCCGGTCCGCCGCCGGAGGACGTCGCATCGCCGCGCGACGAGTCGCCCGAGCCGCCATTGCTGCCGGAGCCGCTCGAGCCGCTCGAGCCGGTGGAGCTGCCTGAACCGCTCGAGCCGGTTGAGCTGCCTGAACCGCTGGAGCTGCCGGAGGCGCCGGAGCTGCCCGATCCGCCGGAGCTGCCGGACCCTGCGGAGCCGCGGCCCCCTGAGCGTTCGCCGGACGCGCCGCCTCCCCGTCACGCCCGCTCTCCGTGCTGCCGCGGCGGCCGGCGTCGCCGCCCGACGAACCTCGCTCGCTGCGGACGCCGTTCTCACCGGAGCCGTGCGACTCACCGTCATGCCGCTCCCTGTGTGCGGCCGCTCGCTCGAGGGAGGCGCGGGCCCCGTCGACCCCCGGAGCCGGCGCCGCCAGCCGCATCAGCCCGAGCGGCTGGGGCGCGGACGCCGCGGCGGCGCGCGAGGCCGGCGCGCTGGCATGGTGCGGGGCCCGGAGCGCCGGGTGATGAGCGTGGTGGGAGCCGGTGCCCTCGACGAGCACCGGTCCGGCGGCGGCGCCGAGCGCGCCGACGGCGGCGACGATCGCGGCCCCCTTGGCGACGAGGCCGGCCGCGCCGCGCCGCGCCGGCGGTCGCCGAGGTGGCGGTCGCGGCGTCGGTCGCCTCGAGCGCCCAGCGCGCGCGGCGATGACCGAGGCGCGCCGTCCAGTGCCACAGCCCGGGCGGCATCAGCGCGGCGGCGGCCCGGCGCAGGGTGGCCCGGGCGCGGTAGACCATGCCCGCGCACCGCGCCACCGCTGACCCCGAGCGCGCTGGCCGCCTCGTCGTGGCTGGAGCCGGCCACCGCCGTCATCAGCAGGGCCCGGCGCTGGGTCTCGGGCATCTCGGCGAGCCCGGCGAGGATCTCGCCGACCATCACCTGCGGTCTCCGGGTCTGACCCACCGGCGGTGGGGCTCGACCGCCTCGTGCAGGGCGACGGTGTCGTGCCGGGCCCGGCGCAGCAGGGTGACGGCGCTGTTGTGGACGATCCCGTAGAGCCAGGCGCGGGGGTGGGCCACCTCGACGCCGCGGTCGCGCAGCGCCACCCAGGCGCTCATCAGCGCGTGCTGGAGGGCGTCCTCGGCGCGGGCGTCGGCCCCGAGCAGCCGGGCGGCATAGACGTGGAGCGCATGGCGGTGACGGCGGACGAGCGTCTCGAAGGCGCGCTCGTCGCCGGTCCGCGACAGCTCGGCGAGCCGCCGGTCGGATTGGCGGGCGAGGGGGACGAGCGTGGCGGGGCCGGTCGGCGCCCGACGGGGGTGAGCGGTGGCTGACACCTACCTCACAAGACACCGCCTCGTCCCGATCCTTCCCCGCCGGCGGTGCCTGCCGGCCCGGGCGGCCGGAAAATGTTGCGCGGCGACCCTTGCCGCTGGGGGCGCGCGACGATGTCCGTCTGGGGGACGGAGGATGTTGCCCCGCCGGCCGGAGGGAGCGGCCGGCGCAACAATTTCCGGGACCCGAGGGAGTTCGGCGCTCCACACCGTCCGGCGAACCCGCCGGCAGGACCCGGAACGTCCCCGCGCGGGCCCCTGGAAGCCGAAAGGCCGGCAGCCCCCGGGGGAAGGGGCCGCCGGCCTGCGAGCCAGGGCTGGTGGGCTAGAGCCCCAGCTCGACCTCGCCCCAGGACGCCGCGCCCTGGACGATGTTCAGCTCGGCGTCTGAGAACCGTGGTGCCCGGGTGCTGCAGCATCGCGATGCACTGGGGGTCGTTCCCGTTGTCGCCGTTGTTGTCGCCGTGGTCGCCATTGTCGCCGTGGTCGCCGTGGTCGCCGTCGTCGCCGTGGCCGCCGTCGTCATGGCTGGCGAAGTCGCGCTCACGATCCATCCCCTCGCACCTGATCCGGGTGTCGGCGGTCACCCGGCCGCTGACGGTCGAGCCGTCGGCGAGGGCGATCGTCAGCACGCCGTTCTGGAAGGACGTGACCGTGCCCGCCGGGCTCGGGGCCGGGTTCGGCGTTCCCGGGCTGGTCGTCCTCGGAGCGGTGCCGCGGAAGTGCTCGCGCCGGACGTGGTGGCGGGCCTCGCGGTGGTGGTCGCGGCGCTCGCGCTCACCGCGGTGGTGGCGCTCGACTCGACCACCGTGGTCGCCGCTGCGCTGCGAGGCGGCGGCCGACAGCGCCGGGAGCGCCACGAGCAGGGAGAGCGAGGCGATGGCGGCCAGCAGGATGCGCTTCATAGGATACCTCCTGTGAGGGCGCCGCCGGGGGCGGGCACCGGGGATTGGTGTCCATGAGACGCGAGCAGGCGGCGAAAGCTCACACGCGAGAACAAAAAAAGGCGGGGCGGCCCGTCCAAAGCCGCCCCGCCGCACTGCTGCGAACCGATCCACCGGAGGTAGGGGAAGGGAGGTTCGGTTCGCGCCGCGGGCCGCCGCCGGTGGTAGGAAGACGGCGACTCGCTTGGTCCTGCAACGCTAAGCATGGCGGAAACTTGCGTAGACTCGGAAGAAATTGTCGTTCGACCCCGTCGAGCGCGCGGCTCGCGACCCTGCCCCGGTACGTCCGGGGACCGCGAGTCCGGCACGGCGGGATGACGCTCCCCACATCGACTCACAACAAGGGAGCAGGACAGTGCCTGATATCGGCATCAAGGAGCTGCTGGAGGCCGGCGTGCATTTCGGCCACCAGACACGCCGCTGGAACCCCAAGATGCGCCGCTTCATCTTCGGCGAGCGCGACGGGATCTACATCATCGATCTGCTGCAGACCGATGAGCTGCTGAACAGCGCCCGGGACTTCGCCGACGGCATCGCCCGCCGCGGCGGGACGGTCCTCTTCGTCGGCACCAAGAAGCAGGCCCGCGACGCGGTCAAGGAGACGGCCGAGGCCGCGGACATGCCCTATGTCAACCATCGGTGGCTCGGTGGTCTGCTGACCAACTTCCAGACGATCTCGCTGCGGATCAAGCGCCTGCACGACCTCGAGCGCTACGAGACCGAGGGTCAGCTGCAGCTGCTGCCCACCCGCGAGCGGATGGCCGCCCAGGCCGACCTCGCCAAGCTGCGGGCGAACCTCGGCGGGGTCAAGAACATGCAGCGGGTGCCCGACGCGGTGTTCGTCATCGACCTCAAGACCGAGGCGATCGCCGTCCGCGAGGCGCAGCGCCTGCGCATCCCGATCATCGGGCTGGTCGACACCAACTGCGATCCCGACGGCATCGACTACGTGATCCCCGGCAACGACGACGCGATCCGCTCGTGCGCGGCGATCACCGGCGCGATCGGCGATGTCGTCAGCCAGGGCCACAGCGTGTTCCGGGCCGAGGAGGAGCGCGCCCGCCTGGAGCGCGAGCGCCAGGAGGCCGAGGAGCGCGCCCGCCGCGAGGCCGAGGAGCAGGCGCGCCGCGACGCCGAGGAGAAGGCCCGCCTGGAGGCCGAGGAGAAGGCCCGCCAGGAGGCCGAAGCCGCTGCCGCGCAGGCCGCGGCCGCGCAGGCGGCTCCGGCGCGAGGCACCGGCCGCCGGCCCCGGCCGCGCAGGCGGCTCCGGCCGAGGCGCCGGCCCCGGCAGCGCAGGCGGCTCCGGCGGAGGCACCGGCCCCGGCCGCCCCGACTGAGCCCCGGCGCCCGAAGCCGCGCCGAGCCGGCCGCCGCCCAGGCCAGCCGCCCGGCCCCAGCCGAGGATCCGGCCCCCGCCGAGGACCCGGCTCCGCAGACGCCTCCCGCTCCGCCGGTCGAGCCCGAGGCGGTGGCACCAGAGCCCCCGTCGACGCCCGCGGCCGCCGCCGCTCCCGCTGAGGAGCCGGAGGCCGCCGCGAGCCAGGCGCCCCCCGCCGCCGACGAGCGATGCCGCGCCCGCGGCCCAGGAGGACCAGTCATGAGTGCCGTGACCGCCAAGGACGTCAAGGCCCTGCGCGATCTGACGGGGGCGGGCATGCTCGCCTGTCGCGACGCGCTCTCCGAGACCGACGGCGACCTCGACAAGGCCGTCGAGCTGCTGCGCACCCGCGGGGAGGCCCAGGCGGCCAAGCGCTCCGGCGCCGAGGCGCGGCGAGGGCGTCATCCAGGCCTACATCCACGCCAACAACAAGATCGGCGCGATCGTCGAGGTCGACTGCCAGACGGACTTCGTGGCTCGCAACGAGAAGTTCGTCGAGTTCGCCCGCGATGTCGCCCTGCACGTCGCCGCCTCGACGCCGATCGCGATCAGCGACGAGGACGTCCCCGCCGAGGACCGGGAGCGCGAGGAGCGCATCGCCACCGAGCAGGCGGCCGAGCGGCCCGAGAACGTGCGCGAGCGGATCGTCACCGGCAAGGTCGACAAGTGGCTCGACGAGGTCGTGCTCCTGCGCCAGAAGCACGTCAACGAGGACAAGCACGCCGGCAAGACGATCGAGGAGCTCCGCGCCGCGCTGTCGGCCGAGACGCGCGAGAACATCGTCATCCGCCGCTTCTCGCGCTTCGCCGTCGGCAGCTGAGGTAGTGTGCGCCAGGCCGAGGCGAGGCGAGGTGAGCAATGGCTGATTCGGAGATGATCGACGAGCTGCTCGCCGACGCGCGCGAGCGGATGAGCAAGTCCGTGGAGTCCACGCGCCACGAGTTCGGCTCGGTGCGGACCGGCCGAGCCACGCCCGCTCTCCTGGACCGCATCTCCGTCGACTACTACGGCGCGGTGACGCCGCTCAAGCAGCTCGCCTCGATCTCGGCGCCGGAGCCGCGGATGCTGACCGTCCAGCCCTACGACAAGAGCTCGATCAAGGCGATCGAGCGGGCGATCCTCGAGTCAGACGTGGGCCTGACCCCGGGCAACGACGGCAACGTCATCCGGCTCGTCGTACCGGAATTGACGGAGGAGCGCCGCCGCCAGCTGGTCAAGGTCGTGCGCAACATCGCCGAGGAGGGCCGGGTGGCCATCCGCAACGTCCGCCGCGACGTGATGCACGACCTCCGCGAGCTCAAGGAGGCCGGCGAGGCCGGCGCCGATGACGAGCACCGCGCCGAGGCGGAGCTGCAGAAGGTGACCGACGCGCGCATCGGCGAGCTCGACGACCTGCTGAAGAGCAAGGAAGACGACATCCTCGAGGTGTGATGGCGGGTGACTGCCTCCGGAGCGCAGTCGGCCGCCCCGCCGAACGAGCCTGACGCCCGACCGCGCTACGTCGCGATCATCACTGACGGCAACGGCCGGTGGGCGACGCAACGGGGCCTGGCGGTGGTCGCCGGCCACGAGGCCGGTGCCGACACCGTCAAGGCGCGGCTGCGCGACGCCGCCGAGTTCGGCATCCGCGAGCTGACCGTCTACTCGTTCTCGACGGAGAACTGGTCGCGCGACGAGCAGGAGGTCGCGGGCCTGATGGAGATGTTCGCCCGGCGGATCGAGCTCGAGACGCCCGAGCTGCACGAGCAGGGCGTGCGGATGCGCTTCATCGGCCGCCGCGCCCATCCGGTCGCGCCGGCGCTCATCGAGCGGATGGAGTGGGCCGAGCGCACGACCGCCGAGAACACCCGCATCACCCTGTTCGTCGCCTTCAACTACGGCGGCCGGGCGGAGATCGTCGACGCAGCGCGAACCTTTACCGGCAGCACCGAAGCCGAGTTCCGCACCCATCTCTACGCCCCCGACATGCACGACCCCGACCTGGTGATCCGCACGAGCGGCGAACAGCGCCTCTCCAACTACCTGCTGTGGCAGGCCGCCTACAGCGAGCTGGTGTTCGCCGACGAGCTGTGGCCGGACTTCTCCCGTGAGGCCTTCGCGCGCTCCCTCGAGGAGTTCCGGGCCCGCCGCCGCCGCTTCGGGGGCCGCTGATGTCATCGGGCCGCCGCCCGCCGTCTGACCGGCGCCCGCGTCAGTCCCAGCGCCGCCCCGCCCAGCCGCGCAGCGGACAGGCGGCCCGCCGCGCTCGCCCCCGGCCCGCCGCGGCTGAGGCCCAGCGGGCCCGGCGTCCCCGCTCGGACCTGCTGGCCCGCGTCCTGGTGGCGGTGCCCGCGGCGGTGGTGGCGATCGCCTTCGTCGATGTCGGTGGGCTTGCCTGGGCGGTGTTCATGGCCGTGATCGCCCTCATCTGCCTGCACGAGCTCTACCGGATGCTGCCGCGCTGGCGGCCGGTCCCGCTCGTCGGCTTCGCCTCGCGTGACGGCGATGGTCATCGGGGCCCGCTTCGGCTCCGAGCGGGAGGTGCTGGAGATCGCCGTGGCCACCCTGCCGGTCACCTTCCTGGCGGTGCTGGCCTCCGGCCGCGGGGGGACGCCGACGGTGTCGATCGCCGGGACCCTGCTGGGCGTCTACTGGATCGGTTTCGCCTTCGCCCACGCCGTACTGCTGCGCGATGTCCAGCACGGCAACGCGATCCTCATCGACGTCATGGTGGGAACCTTCCTGGGCGACACCGGCGCCTACCTGGGCGGCCGGATGTTCGGCCGCCGGCCGCTGGCGCCCGAGATCTCCCCCAAGAAGACCGTCGAGGGCCTCGTCTGCGGGATGCTGGTGGCGGTCGTCTCGGTGTTCGTCGCCGGGCTCTACCAGACGTGGATGACCCAGGGCGACGCCCTGCTGTTGGGGCTGGCCATCGCCGTGCTCGGTCCGGTCGGCGACCTGTTCGAGTCCCTGGTCAAGCGCGACGCCGGCACCAAGGACTCGAGCACGCTGCTCGGCGCGCACGGCGGGGTGCTCGACCGCTTCGACGCGGTCATCTTCACGGTGGTGGCCGCCTACTACGTGTGGACCTCCGTGATGCACTGAGATCGGATCCCGCCCACCCGGACCTAGAATCGGCCGCCGTGCCGCGCCGCGTGGTCATCCTGGGTTCGACGGGCTCCATCGGGGTCCAGGCCCTCGACGTCGTCTCCCGCGCCTCGAGCGAGGACCTCGAGGTGGTGGCGCTGAGCGCCGGCACGGCCTGGGAGGCCCTCGTCGCCCAGGCGCGCGCCCACGGCGTGCGGCGGATCGCCCTCTCCGATCCCGACGCGGCCGCCCTGGCCGCCGAGGCGTGGACCGACGGGGAGGTGCTGAGCGGCCCCAACGGCCTGGTGCGGCTCATCGCCGAGGCCGAGTGCGACCTCGTCCTCAACGGGATCGTCGGCTCGGCCGGCCTGGTGCCGACGGTGGCGGCGCTCGGTGAGGGGATCGACCTGGCGCTGGCCAACAAGGAGTCGCTGGTGGTGGGCGGGGAGCTCGTCATCCAGCTGGCCGATGCCACCGGCGCCCAGATCATCCCCGTCGACTCCGAGCACTCGGCGCTGCACCAGCTGCTCGCCGACCAGGCGCCCGGCACCGTGGAGCGGCTCATCCTCACCGCCTCCGGGGGTCCCTTCCGGGGCCGCGGCCGCGACGAGCTGGCCGAGGTGACCGTCGAGCAGGCGCTCGCCCATCCCACCTGGGCGATGGGGGGCAAGATCACCATCGACTCGGCGACGCTGATGAACAAGGGGCTCGAGCTGATCGAGGCCCACCACCTGTTCGGCACGGCCTATGAGCAGATCGACGTCATCGTCCATCCGCAGTCGATCGTCCACAGCCTCATCCAGCTCTGCGACGGGGCGACGCTGGCGCACCTGGGGTATCCCGACATGCGGGTGCCGATCGCCTACGGGCTGCACTACCCCGACCGGGTGGACGTGCCGGTCCGCGCTCTGGACCTGGCCGAGCTGGGGGCGCTGACCTTCGAGCCCGTCGACGCCGACACCTTCGCCTGCCTGCGGCTCGCCCGCGCGGCCGGGATCGCCGCCGGCACCGCTCCCTGCACGCTCAACGCCGCCAACGAGGTGGCCGTGCACGCCTTCCTGCACGGACGGCTGAGCTTTCTCGGCATCGCCGAGGTCATCGAGCGCACGATGGAGGCGCTGCCCGGCAGCCGGCTGCATTCCTTCGATTCGCTGGCGGCCGCTGACGCCGACGCCCGCCGGGTCGCCGACGACCTGGTGAAAGCTCTCGGCTGCGCTTGAGCAGGCCTTAACGCAGCGCCTGCCACACTCGCACAGCCCCCATGTCGTTCCTTCTCGCCTTTCTGGGCTTCGCCCTGCTCATCATCCTGCACGAGGCCGGCCATTTCGTGGTCGCCAAGGCGGTCGGCATGCGGGTCGAGCGGTTCTCCCTGTTCTTCCCGCCGATGATCTGGAAGGTCACGCGGGGCGAGACGGAGTACGGCATCGGCGCCGATCCCGCTGGGCGGCTACGTGAAGATCACCGGGATGAACCCGGAGGAGGACATCCCTCCGGAGGTGGTTCCGCGCGCCTACTACAACCAGAAGGTGTGGAAGCGGGTGGCCGACCATCCTGGCCGGCCCGGTCGTCAACCTGCTGATCGCCTTCTTCATCATCTTCGGGCTGGCGCTCTCCGAGGGCCAGCCGGTCGATGCGCGCGAGGCCACGGGCAGTTCAGCCATCGCCTCCGGCAGCGTCGCCGCGCCGGCCTCCGCGGTGCTGCGCCCCGGCGACCGGATCGTCGGCGGTCGACGGCCGGCGGGGACTGCCGTCAACCAGATCACCGAGGCGATCAGGCCGCACCGCTGCGCCGGCACGCCGGCCGACGGCTGCCGCGCCGCCAAGCCGGTCAAGCTCCTCGTCCAGCGCGGTCGGCCGGTGTTCACCGTCTCGGTCACCCCGCGTGTACAACGCCAAGGACAAGGCGATGCGCATCGGCATCGAGCTTCCCGCCGCTGACCGAGGACGTCGCGCTGCCGACGGCCGCCTGGGCCAGCCTGCGGACGATGGGCACCGTGACCGGGACGACCGTCTCGACGATCGGTCGGCTCTTCGAGTCCAAGGAGCGCAAGAAGGTCCAGGCGTCGTCGGCAGCTACACGGTCACCGAGCAGTCGTTCTCGACGAGCGCCTCCCAGGCGCTGTGGGTGCTGGCGCTCATCTCGCTGTCGCTCGGCGTGATCAACCTCTTCCCGTTCCTGCCGCTCGACGGCGGCCACGTCTTCTGGGCGCTGGCCGAGAAGGTGCGCGGCCGGCGGATCCCCTTCGCGGTCATGGAGCGGGCCGGTCTGGTGGGCGTCGCCCTCGATCGCCGTCGTGTTCGTCATCGGCCTCAGCAACGACATCTCGACCCTCACCGGCCCGGGCTTTCACATCCACTGAGCACCGCGCGCGCGGTCGTGCGGTAGCCTCGTCGCCGCACCGCCGGCCACGTCGGGAGGAAGAGGACAGCATGGAGAGCACCACGAGCACGCCCCCGGTGGGCCGGGCGGTCCAGGCTCCGACCCTGCACGAGGCCCTGCGCCTCACGGCCGCCGACCATCCCGACATCGTCGCCGTGCGGATGCCCGACGACAGCGTCTCGCTGACCTGGTCAGAGCTGCTGGGGCGCGTCGATGCGCTCGCGGGCGGCCTCGCCGGCCTGGGGGTGGGCCGCGGGGACTGCGTGGCCATCATGCTCGCCAACCGCCCCGAGTTCCACCTCGCCGACCTCGCCGCGGTGACCCTCGGGGCGACCCCGTTCTCGATCTACACGACCTATCCGGCGGCGGAGATCGAGTATCTGATCACCGACTCGGCCGCCCGGGTGGCGATCGTCGAGCAGGCGTTCCTGCCGGTGATGCTCGAGGCCCGGCGCAACCTCCCCGGCCTGGAGCACGTGATCGTCGTCGACGGCGAGGCGCCCGCGGGAACGGTGGCGCTGGCCGAGGTCGAGGGCTCTGACCCGGAATTCGACGGGGCCGCGGCCGGGGCCGGAATCGGGCCCGAGGACATCGTCACGCTCATCTACACCTCGGGGACGACCGGCCCTCCCAAGGGTGTCCAGCTCACCCACCACGCGATCATGTTCGCCGCCCGGGGCGCCCGCGAGGTCCTCGACCTCCCGCCGGGCGCGCGCGTCATCTCCTGGCTGCCGGCGGCTCACATCGCCGAGCGGATGGCCCACCACTACCTGCCGGTGATCAATGCCGGCACGGTGACCTGCGCGCCCAACCCGCGCGAGGTTCTCTCCTACCTGCCCCAGGTGCGCCCGCACTGGTTCTTCGCCGTGCCCCGGATCTGGGAGAAGCTCAAGTCCGGGATGGAGGCCATGCAGGCCGCCCAGCCGCCCGAGCAGCGCGAGGCCGTACGGGCCGGCCTGGCGGCGGCGGTGGAGCGCGTGCGCCTGCGCCAGCGCGGCGAGCCCGTCCCGCCCGAGCTCGAAGCCCAGGTGGCGGCAGGCCGACGAGCAGGTCTTCTCGCGCCTGCGGGAGATGCTCGGTCTCGATCAGGTGCTGGCCGTCAACGTCGGCGCGGCGCCCACCCCGGTGGACGTCCTTGAGTTCTTCCACGCCCTGGGGATCGAGCTCTCGGAGCTGTGGGGCATGTCCGAGACGGGCGGCGTCGGCGCCGTCAACCGGCCCGGCCGGGTGCGGATCGGCACCGTCGGCCCCGCCTCCCCCGGGGTCGAGCTGCGGCTCGCCGAGGACGGCGAGGTCCTCTGCCGGGGCGAGTTCCTGATGGCCGGGTATCGCAACCAGCCACAGCTGACTGCCGAGGCGATCGACGCCGACGGGTGGCTGCACACCGGCGACATCGGGACCATCGACGATGACGGCTACCTGGCGATCGTCGACCGCAAGAAGGAGCTGATCATCAACGCGGCCGGCAAGAACATGTCCCCGGCCAATATCGAGGCGGCGATCAAGACGAGCTCACCCCTGATCGGCCAGGCGTGCTGCATCGGCGACGGCCGCCCCTACAACACGGCGCTGATCGTCCTCGACGCCGACTTCGCCCCCGCGTGGGCCGCTCAGCACGAGCTGGCCGACCGGACCCTCGAGGCGCTGGCCGGCGAGCCGGCGGTGGTCGCGGCCGTGCAGGAGGGCATCGACGCCGCCAACCAGCGGCTGGCTCGGGTCGAGCAGATCAAGAAGTTCACGATCGTGGCCGGCGACTGGCTGCCGGGCGGCGAGGAGCTGACCCCCACGATCAAGCTCAAGCGCAAGCCCATCTCCGCCAAGTACGCGGCGGAGATCGAGGCGATGTACGTGCGCGACTAGCGACGCGACGCTAACCGCGGACGCGGAACACGATGACGTTCGAGAAGCTCGTGCCGTCGACCTGGTAGGCGTAGCAGCCGGGGGTCCGGACGCGGGTCAGGGTCAGCCAGGCGCGGGCGCCGGCCGCCGCGCTGAGCGGCGCGCCCCGGCCTGAGCTCATCAGCTGCAGCTCGTCGTAGGGACGGTGGCCCTCGCCGAAGCCGACGGCCGCCCCGCCGGCGGGCCCGGCGCCCAACCGCCGGCCGCGGATGAGGATCGGCCCGCGGTAGCCCGGCGCGGCGCGCCAGGTGACGCGGGTGGCCAGCCAGCGGCTGCCGATGAACCGCTCGGCCCTCTCGGCGCTCGCGTCCCCGGCGGACACCTCCCCGGCCGAGGCGTTGGAGGCCGGGCAGGCCGCGCCGCGGCGCGCGGGCAGATGCAGCGCCCGGCGCATCGACCGGGGCACTGCGCCCTCGCAGTGCGACCGGCACAGCTCATAGGTTCCATAGCCGCCGGTGCGGGCGAGCCCCGGCGGAGCCGGCGGCGTCCCGGCGGGCAGCGGGGCCGGTGAGGTCCGCAGGACGGCGCCCCGGGAAGCGGTGGCCGTCGTCGAAGCCGCACCGGCCGAGGCGCGCGCTGGGCGTGGCCGCCGGGGTCGAGGAGCCGCAGCCGCCCAGGACGGCCGCGCAGAGCGCCAGCAGGGACACCCCGCCCAGCGCGCGCGTCCGGACCACGTGCCCGGCTCAGCGCCTGCGCGCAGCCGTCAGCGACCGCGAGAGGAGCTCGATGGGGTGGTGGATCGGCAGCGGACAGCCGAGCTCGCGCAGATGCAGGTCGAGCTGGGCGGCGCATCCCGGGTTGCCGGCGGCGATCGCCTGCGCTCCGGTGTCGATCAGGTTGCGGGCCTTGCGCATCCCCAGCGCTCCGGCCGCCTCGGGCTGGACGAGGTTGTAGATGCCGGCCGAGCCGCAGCAGACGTCGCGCTCGGTGGTGACCTCCACCAGCTCGAGGTCCGGGATCGCCTCGAGCAGCGCCCGCGGCTGGGCGCGCACCCCCTGGGCGTGGGCGAGATGGCAGGCGTCGTGATAGGCGACGCGCAGCGGCACCGGCCCACGGGGCGCGCGGGGCTCGATCGATCCCAAAAGCTCGGTGACGTCGCGCACCTGCGCCGAGAACGCCCGGGCGTCATCGCTCTGGAGCAGGTCGCCGTATTCCTTCATCGCCGAGCCGCAGCCGGCGGCGTTGATGACGACGTAGTCCAGGCCCTCGCTGCCGCCGGCCTGCGCGAAGGCCTCGATCGTCTCCTGCGCCCGCCGCCGGGCCGACCCCTCGGCGCCGCCGTGCATCTCCAGCGCCCCGCAGCAGTCGGGCATCCGCGGCGCGAGGACGTCGAAGCCCTCGGCGGCGAGCACGTCGACGGTCGCCTGGTGGACGTGGGGATAGAAGATCCGCTGGACGCAGCCAAGCAGCAGCCCGACCCGTCCGCGGCGCGGCCCGACGGCGGGCGTGAACTCCGGGACCTGGCGCTTGGCGGCTCCGGTGGGGGCGCGGGGGGCGACCTTGGCGAGCACCGCCAGGCGCTCGGGCAGCCGGCTCTCCAGGCCGATCCGCCGACCGAGGGCCAGCAGGGGGGCGAGGGCCCGCAGGCGCTTGGGGTGCGGCAGGGTCTCGTAGAGCAGCCGGCGGACCACGCGCTCGCCCGGGGTGCGGGCGTGGTGGCGCTCCACCTGGGGGCGCACGCGCTCGATCAGCCGGTCGTACTGGACGCCGGAGGGGCAGGCGGTCACGCAGGCCATGCAGCCGAGGCACCGGTCGAAGTGGGTGACCATCTCGTCCGACATCTCCTCGGCGGCGTTGAGGCCGTCGTTGATGAGCACGATCCGGCCGCGCGGCGAGTCGGCCTCGGCGCCCCACAGGACGTAGGTCGGGCAGGTGTCCAGGCAGAAGCCGCAGTGCACGCAGTCGTCGACCAGCTCCTGCTCGGGCGGGCGGTGGGTGTCGAAGGCCGGCATCAGATCCCTCCCACGAAGAGTCCGGGGTTGCAGGTACGGGCGGGATCGAACCGCTCCTTGACACGGCGCATGAGCGCCAGCGGCGGATCGGGGACCGGCCCCCAGCGGTCGACCTCGACGCCGGCGGGCAGATCGAGGACGACAGCCGCGGACCCGGCGGGAAGCTGCTCGCGCAGGGGGACGATGCCGTCGGGATCGAGCTCGTGGAAGGTGGTGCCCAGCGCGGCCCGCCCGACGACGGTGGCGCCGCGCGCCGTCAGCGGCGCGCAGGACGTCGCCGAGCGCCGACGGGGCGGCCGCGACGCGCACGAGGGCTCGGTCGGCGGAGCGCTGCCCGGCGCGCTGGCGCTCCCACAGCTGGCTGTCGGGATCGACGACGTCGATCTGCTCGAGTCCCAGGTCGGCCAGCCGGCGGGCGGTCCGCTGGGCGCGCCGGGCGGACTGCGCGCCGGCGCAGCGGGCCAGGACGCCGCCGCGGCCGCCGCGCCAGGCGATGTCGAGGGCGTCGAACTCGGCCGGCAGGGCCGCCAGAGCGATCGCGGCCCGGGTGAGCGCCACCCCGTCTCCGGTGGCGCCGACCGCGGTGGCGCTCTCCTGCGCCAGGGGGTGCAGGCGCACGCTGACCGACAGGATCAGCCCCAGCGTGCCGAACGAGCCGCTGAACAGCTTCGCCAGGTCGTAGCCGGCGACGTTCTTGATCACCTTGCCGCCCGATTGGGCGATCGTGCCGTCCGAGAGGGCCACCGTGGCCCCGATGATCGAGATCGCGCGGGGCGCCGTAGCGATGGCGCAGCGGCCCGCAGTCGCCGGTGGCCACGACGCCGCCGATCGTCGGTGCCGGCTGACCGGGCAGCGCCAGCGGCGGATCGAGGGCGAGCATCTGGCCGGCGGCGGCGAAGGTGCGTTGCGCGGTGGCCAGCGGGACCCCCGCCTGGAGGATGGCCGTCAGATCGCCGGCGTTGTGCTCGACGATCGCGTCCAGCCCGGTGGTGTGCAGCTCGACGGCCTGCTCGAGCGCGCCGAGGGTGCCCCAGCCGAGCTTTGAGCCGGCGCCGACGATGCGTACCGGCTGGCCGGCGGCGGTCGCGGAGGCCAGTGCGGCGGCCGCGTCCTCGAACGTCTCGGGAGCCTGTCGCTCGAGCGTGGCCACTAGAAGCGCTCCGCGATGCCCGCCCGCTCCAGCGGGTGCTCGCGGTAGGGGCCGGGCACCTCGCCGCACAGCCGGGGGGTCGGCATGACCTTGCCGGGGTTGGCCAGCCCGTGGGGATCGAACGCGCAGCGCAGGCGCTGGAAGGCTTCGAGATCGGGTTCGGAGAACATCGAGGGCATGTAGGCCTTCTTGTCGACGCCCACGCCGTGCTCGCCGGTGATCGATCCGCCCGCGTCGACACAGGTCTTCATGATCAGCCCGGAGAGCTCCTCGGCCCGGGCGGCCTCGCCGTCGACCGTGTGGTCGTAGCAGACGAGGGGGTGCAGGTTGCCGTCGCCGGCATGAAAGACGTTGGCCACGCGCATCCCGTATTCCTCGGCGAGCCCGTCGATGCGGCGCAACACCTCGGACAGCCGCGTGCGGGGGATGACGCCGTCCTGGACGTAGTAGGCGGGGGCGATCCGGCCCATGGAGGCAAAGGCCGCCTTGCGGGTGCGCCAGATGAGGTCGCGCTCCTCGTCTGACTGGGCGATGCGGACGTCGAGGGAGCCCGCCTGGCCACACAGCTGCGTCAGCTGCTCGAGACCGGCGAGGCACTGCTCGCGGGGGCCGTCGAGCTCGACGAGCAGGGCGGCCCCGGCGTCGAGGCGGTAGCCGGCGCCGGTCGCCTGCTCGGCGGCCTCGATCGAGAGCTTGTCCATCATCTCGATCGCCCCGGGGACGATCCCCGCGTCGACGATCGCCGAGACGGCGTCCCCGGCGGAGCTGGTGTCCGGGAAGAAGGCGAGCATCGTGCGCACGCTCTCGGGAGCGGGGACGACGCGGAGGGTGATCTCCGTGGCCACCCCGAGGGTGCCCTCGGAGCCGACGAACGCCCCCAGCAGGTCATAGCCGGGGGTGTCGCGCTCGAGCTCGACGACGGATCCGTCGGAGAGGACGATCTTCAGGCCGGTCACGTAGTTGGTGGTGAACCCGTACTTGAAGCAGTGGGCGCCCCCGGAGTTCTCGGCGATGTTGCCGCCGATCGAGCAGACGATCTGGCTCGAGGGATCCGGCGGATAGAAGTGGGTGGGGGAGACGGCTCGCGAGACCGCCAGGTTGGTCACCCCCGGCTGGACGACCACTCGGCCGTTGTCGAGGTCGATCTCGAGGATCCGACGCAGCCGGGAGAGCACGATGAGCACACCGTCCTGCACCGGCAGGGCGCCTCCCGACAGACCGGTGCCCGAGCCGCGGGCGACCCAGGGGACCTCGGCCTCGTAGCAGGCGGCCACCACCTGCTGGACCTGCTCGTGGCTCTCCGGGAGGACCGCCGCCCCCGGCAGTTGGCGGTAGTGCAGCAGGCCGTCGGAGCGGTAGGTGGCCAGCTCGTGCTGGTGGGTGAGCACGAACTCCGGGCCGCAGATGTCCTGCAGCCGTGCCAGCAACTGGGGCGATGGCAACGCCACCGCCCCAGTATTACTCAAAACGCCTTCGAGCTAGTGCACAGACAGCTTGATCGAGCGGCTGTAGACCGTCTGCCCGAGCTCGCTCATCGGCAGCAGGCTGTCGCTCTTGGGGTAGGTGTAGGCCAGCCGCACGGTGCCCCCGGAGCTGAACTTCACCTTGGTGTCGAAGTAGCCGCCCTTGCCCGGCTTGACGGTGGCCACGGTCTTCTGGTTGACCTGGATCTTGACGCTCTGGGCGCCGTCGCGCGAGAGGAAGGGAGCGGGACGGGCCGCGCCCCACACCTCGGTCGCCGCGCCCTTCTTGACGGACCCCTTGGGCATGTAGAACGGCAGGCGGTAGGCGTCATAGGTCGCCTTGTGGTCGCCGTTGGGCAGCTCCAGGCCGCTGGCGAAGCCGGCGTAGGCGCCCTTGTTGGGCGCGGGGTCGCGCAGCAGGTACTGCATGTAGCTGGCGATCCGCGGGCTCTTCCAGCTGAGGTACTCCGCCCAGTTGATGTACGTGGCCGCCTTGGCCTGCGAGATGTAGCGCTGCTTGGGGTCCTTGTTGGGCGGGTTGGTGATGTAGCCGTACTCGTCGTTGTAGATGGCCAACTTCTTCGACGACCCGTAGGCCTTGTTGGCCTTGTCGAGGGTCGACGCGAGGTTCCCGAGCTCGGGGAAGGTCGCGTAGTCCTTGGCCTTGCCGTCCGTCAGCGGCGACCCGTTGACGGGGTAGGGGTGGTCGCCGAAGCCCGAGGCCTTGAACAGGCCCGGGTGGGCGTTGCGAAAGCCCGTGCTCGAGCTCGGGCAGTTCACCGTCTTGGCGGCCTTGCCCGACAGCGGCTTGAAGTTCGTGCCGACGCAGTACAGCGAGCGCAGGAAGTACAGCGCCCGCGTCTGGCCGTAGTTGCCGGGGAATCCCTGGGGAGCGGCCTTTGAATGCCTGCCGTTGCTCAGGTAGAAGCCCCGGGCGGCGAGCTCGCCGATGAGGATCGTGTCGTGGCCATGGCCGGTGCGGTTCAGCGCCTTGTAGCCGGCGTCGACGATGCTGCGGTACAGGCTGGCACCGAGCAGCGACCGCGAGGTGTTGGTCGCCTGCGGCCCCAGGTCCTGGCCGAAGTTCGGCTCGTTGTAGATGACCCAGAAGCTGACCCGCGGCAGCTTGCTGCTCGAGCCCTTGGGCCTGAAGCTGCCGCTGTAGCGCTTGGCGACGGCCGTCATGAACTGGCCGTAGGCCGCGGGGTCGGGCTTCCAGGCAAAGCTCAGCTCGTCGATCCCCTCCTTGGGGATGTCCGTGCCCTCGGCCCACCGCGGGGCGCCGCCGGTGACGGTGAAGTCGATCTTCATCCCGTACTTCTTGGCGGCGATGACGGCGTTGTCGTACTGGCCCCACCCGGCGTACTGCGAGGCGTTGGGATCCGTGGCGTCAAAGCCGCTGGGCTTCGTCTGCGAGGTGCGGGCGGAGTCCGCCAGGACGGTGTTCCAGTTGACGATGATGCGCACGGTGGTGGCGCCCAGGGCGCGGAACTCGGCGAACGTCTGCGCGGGATTGGTGAGGTCCCCGGCGTCCTGGATCATCGCGATCTGGGAGCTCTTGGCCACCGAGGCGGCGGGCATGGCTCCGAGTCCGGCGACGGCGGCGGCCGCCGTGATCGCGCCCATGGCGGCGCGACCGGAGAACAGTCTGGTGAGAGAGGGCATGGTGCGGATAACAGCTCCAGGCAGTTGAAGTTGCGAGCCGGCGGCCTGAGAAGCGTGGCCGGCACGGTCAAGGCTGGACGGGCCAAAGGACCCTAGCGAAGGGTCCCGCGGACCGTGCCATCGTTTCGTGGTGCCCGCGTCAGCGGGCGCTACTGGAGCGTCACCGCGACGGTGCGGCTGACCACCGCTGGTCCGTGCGGATAGCGCCAGCGCAGGCGCACGGTGCCACTGGCGGAGAACGTCTGAGCGACCTCGAAGTAGCCGTGGGCGCTGTGCAGCGGGACGGTTCTGACGGTGGTGAAGGCCGTGCCCGACGAGCTCTTGAACTGGAGCTCCACGCGCTGCCGGTGATGGGTGGCGCGTGCCGCGTTGGGCGCGGGGCGCACGCACCCCCAGACGACGAGCGGATGCTTGCGCGTCGTGGTGGTGACCGGCAGGTACAACGGCAGACGAAAGGCGCCGTACCCGGGTTTGGGCTTGCCGTCGGCGAAGCGCAGCCCCGTGGCGAAGGCGCCGGCGATGCCGTCGGACAGCTGGTACTGGTCATAGGAGCGCAGCCGCGGGTCCAGCCACGTCAGGTATTCCGACCAGTTGAGGTACCCGGCGGCCTGGGTCGGGCTGACGGTGCCCGCCTCCGTGTCGGGCGGGGTCGTCTGGTAGCCGTACTCCGTCGACCAGATCGGGAAGCGGGTGGGCGAGCCATACGCGCGCTGCAGCCGGTCCAGCGTCCCCTCGAGCTTGCCGATGGCGGCCAGCTCGGCGTAGTCGGGCTCGTCGGGGGTGGGCTTGTTCGGGGGTAGGCCCTGCGGATAGGGGTGATCGGCGAATCCCGAGGCCTTGAACAGGCCGGGATGCGCGCCGGCGAAGCGAGCGGTCCCGGCGGCGGTCGCCGGGCAGGACCGCGCCCGGGCGGCGGCGCCGCGCAGCGGCTTGTCGTCGGCGCCCACGCAGTACATCGCCCGCAGGAAGCGCAGGGGCGGCATGTTGTTGAACAGGCCGACGCCGCTCTTGACTCCCGCCGGGGCGATCTCGCCGATGAGGATCGTGTCGTGGCCGTGACCGGTGGCGCCGAACGACCGCCAGGCGGCGTCCACCAGGCCGCGGTACCGGGCGGGCGACTCCTCGATCTGGGTGTGGGGCTTGACCTCCGGGGCCAGCTGGGTGCCCAGGTTCGGCTCGTTCCAGATCGACCAGAAGTCGACCCGCGGAAGCGGCCGCGAGCCACCGGGCGCCCGGTAGTGGCCGCTGTAGCGCAGCGCCACGGCCTGCACGAACTCACCGAACATCGCCGCCGAGGGCCGCCATTCCGGCTGGGTCGCCGGATCGGGCGCGCCCTTGCCCGCCGCCCACGCCGGCGGGGGAGGGATGAGCGCCAGATCGACGCCGAGCCCACGCGCCTGCGCGTTGCGGATGATCGTGTCGTAGACGGCCCAGTTGGCCGGCGGATAGGCGGCCGGGTCCGTGCCGTCAAAGGCCGGCCGGCGCCGCGACGTCGGATCGGGAGCGATGTCGGCCCAGTGCAGGTAGACGTGGATCCGGTCGACGCCCAGCCGCCTGAGCTCGTCGAGCGCCGCCGGGGTCAGCGTCGCCTGCGAGGGCGAGGTGAAGATCGACACGGGCCCCGCCCGGTCGGGGTGCAGCCGGGGCAGCGGCGACGGCTTGACGCTCGAGCCGCCGCAGCCGGTCAGGACGGCACACAGGCCCGCCACGACGACGCACAGCATGGCGGCCGCCGGCCGTCCCACAAGGAGCGCGAGTGGCCGCCGGCGCGGACCGTCGCGCGGGGGAGGGCGATCAGGCAAGCGGCTGACAATAACGGTGGCCCGGACGCCAAGTTGCGCCTTTGCCGCGCCCGGCCGGACGCCGCCCAGCACGGATGTACACTCCCGCCGCGATGCTCCCAGTGGCCCGCGCGGCCGTCGCGGAGCGGGCACACGAGTACCGCGGCCGCTGGCCTGTGCGCGCGGGTGCCGACGGGCGATGGCTCGTCGGGCTCATGCTCGTCGCGGCGCTGCTGCGCTTCATCACGCTGTCTCATCAGAGCCTGTGGCTCGACGAGTCCCAGGCCGTGCACGAGGTCCGGCTGGCGTTCTCGCCGATGCTGCACGCCTGGAGCACCACGGAGTGGAATCCGCCGCTGTACCTGCTCATCGCCTGGCCCTGGGCCAAGCTCTTCGGCACCGGCGAGGTGGGGCTGCGGTCGCTGTCGGCGCTGCTCGGCGTCGCCGTCGTGCCGCTGCTGTACCTCAGCGGGCGCGAGCTCGTCTCCCGCCGGGCCGGACTGGCGGCCGCGGCGCTGGGGGCGATCAACCCGTTCATGATCTGGTACTCGCAGGAGGCGCGCGAGTACATGCTGCTGCTCGTCTTCTGCACCGCCTCGCTGTGGCTGTTCGCCCGCGCGTGGCGCGCGCCCAGCGGACGGGCGCTGGCCTGGTGGGCGCTCGCCGCCGCACTGGCGCTGCTCACCCAGTACTTCGCGGGGTTCCTGATCGCCGCCGAGGGGCTGCTGCTCGTCTACCGGGCGCGCAGCCGCGCCAGCGTGGCCGCGCTGGCCGTCCAGGCGATCGTGCTCGCCCCCTTCATCCCGCACGTCCTGCCGCACATCCGCCGCCCCACCGGCTTCATCGTCGGGGTGGCGCTCTCCCTGCGCCTGCAGCAGATTCCCGTCAGCTTCGGCCTGTACCCCGTCTACCAGGACTCCGCGGCCCGCTACGGGCTGCTGGCCGCGGCGCTGCTCGTCGTCATCCTCGTCCCGCTCCTCCTGGTCGGCCTCGAGGACGCGCCGCTGCGGGGCACCGGGCTGGCCGCGCTGCTGGCCGCCGCGGTCATCGGGGTTCCGCTCCTGCTCGCCCTCGCCGGTCGCGACAACGTCATCGCCCGTGCCCTGATGCCGGCCTGGCCGGCGCTGGCGATCGTCCTCGGTGCCGCCTGCGCGGCGCCCCAGGCCAGAGCCGCGGGGCTGGCTTTCGCGCTACTTCTGGGCGCGCTGTTCGTCTATGGGGACGTGCGCGTCGGCTCCGAGCCCAGCTGCAGAAGCCCAACCTGCGCGCCGTCGCGCGCGCGCTCGGCCCGGCGTCGCGTCCGCGGGCGATCGTCGCCTACGGCGGGCAGTTCACCACGGGGCCGCTGTCTGTGTACATGCCGGGGATCGCCTGGGCCGGCCCGGGCCAGGCGACGGTGCCCGAGACGCCGGTGGCGATCGGCGAGCTCGACATCGTCGGCTCGGCCGGCGACGCCGTCAGCCCGCGGCGCGGGGGCTTCCGGTTGCTCAGCGCCCGCACGGTCGCCGGCTACGAGGTCGCTCGGCTGCTCGCGCCCCCGCATTTCACGGCCACCCCGAGCGCCCTCTATGCCCGCGCGACGGCACTCCTCGGTCCCGCGCCGCTGCTCGAGGGAGCGCCCCCGATCATCTTCCAGCCGCGAGCCGCCTAAGCTTTCCTCGCGATGAAGCCCTCCCGCCGTCTGCTCGCGCTCGTCTGCGCCCTCGTCACGCTCGCCGTCCCGGCGGCGGTGGCGACGCCCGCGCTGGCCGCCGGCAACGCGATCATCAACGACTGCCAGTCAAACGGGCAGCTGACGCACCCCTACACGGTCAAGCAGCTGCGCCACGCGCTGGCGGTCATGCCCGCCACCGTCAAGCAGTACACGAGCTGCTTCGACGTCGTCCAGAGCGCCCTCGTGTCGGCCCGCAAGCACGGCGGCACCGCGCCGGCGGGCAGCGGGGGAGGCTCCAGCTCGTTTCTGCCGACCTGGCTGATCATCGTCATCGTGGTCGTCCTCCTCGCCGCGGTGACGTTTGGCGCGATGGCGATCCGCCGGCGCAGGTCGGGCGGGGACGGCTTCGATCCTCCGCAGGACTCCGACGGCCCTGACGGGCCCCGGGGCCCGGGTGGCACCCGGCCGATCAGTCCCGGTGGGGGCGAGGCCCGCACGCGGGTCATGCCCTCGGTGCCGGCGCCGGAGGGCCCGGAGTCGCCCGATACGGCGCAGACGCGCCCCATGCCGTCGGTCCCCGACGCCGAGGACCCGGCGAGGCGCCCACCCGCGTCGACGAGCCGGGCGACGGCGAGCGGCCCTAGCGGCGGCGCCGGCCCGGCGGGGCCCGGCCGGCCGGCTTCTACACTGAGGTTCATGCCCTCTGAGCGTCAGGTGATGGTGGGCGCGGTGCCCGTCGGGGGCGGGGCTCCCGTCGCCGTGCAGACCATGACCAAGACCGAGACCGCCGATCTGGCGGCCACGATGGCCCAGATCCGCCGCGTCGCCGAGGCGGGCGCCGACATCGTGCGCGTCGCCGTCCCGCGCGACAAGGACGTCGAGGCGCTGCAGACGATCGTCCGCGAGTCGCCGATCCCGATCATCGCCGACATCCACTTCAACCACACGCTGGCGATCAAGGCGATCGACGCCGGAGCCCATTGCGTGCGCCTGAACCCGGGCAACATCGGCGGCCCCGACAAGGTCGCCGAGGTCATCGCCCGGGCCAAGGAGCGCGGCACGCCGCTGCGCGTCGGCGTCAACTCGGGCTCGCTGCCCGCTCATCTGCGCCAGCTGGAGTACGACAACCCGGTGGAGGCGCTCGTCACCGCCGCCGTGGAGACCGTCGAGCTGATGGAGCGCCTGGACTTCCAGAACTTCAAGGTGTCGATGAAGTCGACCTCGGTCCCCAACACGATCGCCTCCAATCGGCTGCTGGCGCAGCGGATCCCCTATCCGCTCCATCTCGGCGTCACCGAGGCGGGCACCAAGTGGTCGGGGTCGCTGAAGTCGGCCGTCGGCCTGGGCACGCTGCTCGCCGACGGGATCGGCGACACCATCCGCATCTCCCTGTCGACCTTCCACGCCGAGGAGGAGGTCAAGGTCGCCTGGGAGATCCTCAAGGCGCTCAAGCTGCGCGAGCGCGGCCCGGTGCTGATCGCCTGCCCGACGTGCGGACGGCTGCAGTTCGACATGGACTCCGTGGTCGCCGAGGTCGAGCGCCGCCTCGAGGACTACGAGGACGCCGATCGAGGTCTCCGTGCTCGGCTGCGCCGTCAACGGGATCGGCGAGGCCCGCCATGCCGACTTCGGCATCACCGGCGCCAAGGACAAGGGGATGATCTACTCCAAGGGCGAGCCGATCGGGCTGGCCCCCACCGAGGACCTCGTCGACAAGCTATTCGAGGAGATCGACAAGTACTACGCCGCCGGCAAGATCGTCCACCGCGACGAGCACGCCGCCGCCGAGGCCCGCGCCTGGCTGGCCGCGAACGAGGACGACACCGCGATGACGCCCGAGCGGCTGGCGGCCATGGAGACGGCCGCGGCCGCGCGAGACAGCGCGCGCTCGACGAGACCGCCTCGCCGGTGGCCGGCCGGCGCTTCACCCGCGTCTGAGCGACCGCCGGCGGCGCGGCGACGGGCCGTGCGAGGGCACCTGCGGCCGCGACGCCGGCACCGGCCGGGCCGGCTCAGCCGGCCTTCTCGTAGAGCTCGGCGACCTTGCCCCAGTTGACGACGTTCCAGAAGGCGTCGATGTAGTCGGGGCGCTTGTTCTGGTACTTGAGGTAGTAGGCGTGCTCCCAGACGTCGACGCCCAGCAGCGGCGTCTTGCCGTCCGTCAGCGGGTTGTCCTGGTTGGCGGTCGAGACGACGGCCAGGCCGGAGCCGTCGTGGACCAGCCATGACCAGCCGGAGCCGAACTGGTTGACGCCGCCGGCCTTGAACTTGGACTTGAAGTCGTCGAAGGAGCCGAAGGCCGAGTCGATCGCCTCGGCCAGCGCGCCGTCGGGGGCGCCGCCGCCGTCGGGCGAGAGCCACTCCCAGAACAGCGAGTGGTTGTAGTGGCCGCCGCCGTTGTTGCGGACCGGGCCCTGCTTGTCGGACGGCAGGGAGGACAGCGACTTGACGACCTCGTCGATCGGCTTGTCGGCCCACTCGGTGCCCTCGAGCGCCGCGTTGACCTTGTCGACGTAGGCCTGATGGTGCTTGTCGTGGTGCACGCGCATCGTGGCCTCGTCGATGTGGGGCTCGAGCGCGTCGTAGTCATAGGGCAGATCCGGAACGGAATACGCCATCACGGGCTCCTTGTTTGTCGCTTGAATCAGCTTGCAGGACAGAACATACCCCGCCGGCTGTGCGCCGCCACCGCCGGGTAGGCTTGGGCGCCATGACCCGGCTGTCCACCTATTTCCTGCCCACCGAGCGCGAGCCGCCGGCCGACGCCGAGGCGATCTCGCACAAGCTGATGGTGCGGGCCGGCCTCATCCGCCAGGTCGGGGCCGGTCTGTGGTCCTGGCTGCCCGCCGGATGGCGCGTCCACCAGCGGATCGTGCAGATCGTGCGTGAGGAGATGAACGCCATCGGCGGCCAGGAGATGCTGATGCCGGTCCTGCACCCCGCCGAGCCGTGGCGGCGGACCGGCCGCTACGAGATCGACGAGCTGTTCAAGCTCAAGGACCGCCGGGGGGCCGACATGGTCCTGGCGATGACCCACGAGGAGATCGTCACCGGCCACGTGGCGGCCGCGGTCAAGTCCTACCGCGAGCTGCCCAAGATCCTCTACCACTTCCAGGTCAAGGAGCGCGACGAGCCGCGCCCGCGGGCCGGGGTCCTGCGCACCCGCGAGTTCATCATGAAGGACGCCTACACCTTCGACCGCGACGCCGAGGGCCTGGACGCCCGCTACGCGCTGCACGTCCGGGCCTATGACCGCATGTGTGACCGCTGCGGCCTGGAGTGGTACCGCGTCAAGTCCGACGTGGGGATGATGGGCGGGCACGGCGCCGACGAGTACATGGCGCCCTGCGCCGCCGGCGAGAACGACGTCGCGCTGGCGCCCGGCTACGCCGCCAACGTCGAGGTCGCCAGCGCCGTCGCCCAGCCGGTCACGTTGCCCGCGCCGCTGGACGCACCCGAGGAGGTCCGCACGCCCGGGGCGACCACCATCGACGCGCTCGTCTCCCGACTCGGCGTGCCGCCTGGGCGCCACCCTCAAGGCGTTTCCGATCATCCTCGACGATGACGAGATGCGCCTCGTGCTCGTGCGCGGCGACCATCGCGTCAGCGAGATCAAGCTGCGCAACGCGCTCGGGCGGCGTTCCGGGCCGCCAACGCCGACGAGGTCGCCGATCGGCTGGGACCGCCCGGCTACATCGGTCCGGTGGGCGCCCAGATGCCGATCCTGCTCGACGAGGCGATCGACCCGGCGGCCGGCGGCGTCTACGTCGCCGGCGCCAACCGGCCCGACGCCCACCTGCGGGGCGTGCAGCCGGGCCGCGACTTCCCGTTTCGAGCCCGTCGACGTCCGCGAGGTGGTGGCCGGCGACACCGTCAACGGCGCGCACCATCCGGATCGAGCCGGCGATCGAGATCGGCAACATCTTCAAGCTCGGCACCCGCTACTCCGAGCCCCTGGGCGCCACCTATCTCGACGAGTCCGGCAGGCCCAGCACGTCTGGATGGGCTGTTACGGCTTCGGTCCGGCGCGGGCGGCCGCGGCGGCGGTCGAGCAGTACGCCGACGAGCAGGGGATCTCCTGGCCACGCTCGATCGCCCCCTTCGACGTCGAGCTGGTCGTCCTCGGCAAGCCCGGCAGCCCCGAGCGCGAGTTCGCCGACGGGCTGTACGGCGAGCTGGGCGCCACCGGCCTGCAGGTCGTCTACGACGAGCGCGACGCCGGCCCGGGCGAGAAGTTCGCCGACGCCGAGCTGCTCGGTTGCCCCGTGCGGCTGACCGTCGGGCGCCGGACGCTGGCCGCGGGTGAGATCGAGGTCCAGGTCCGCCGCGGGCAGGAGTCGCGCACGATCCCGGTCAAGAGCGCGGCGACCGCGGTCGCCGAGCTCTGGCGCGGGCTTCCCTAGGACCGCGGCCGGCCGAGGACCGCCGCCGAGGATCCGTGCCCAGGATCACCGTCCGGTGAGCCCGCCGATCACCAAACGCCGGCTGTTCGGCCTCGACCGTTCCGGGCCCGCCGCCCTCGGCCACCCGGCTCTGACCAGCCGCTCAACCCCTGGACGATCCCCAACGCGATCGGCTACCTGCGCCTGGCCGCCATCCCCGTCTTCCTGGTCGCTCGCGCTCTCCTCGCGCGATGGCCAGGACACGGCGGCCGCGATCATCTTCGCCGTCATCGCCTGGGCCGACTACGCCGACGGGTTCGCGGCGCGGCTGACCGGCCAGTACAGCCGCCTGGGGGCGCTGCTCGATCCGATCGTCGACCGCCTGCTCGTCGTCTCCGGGATGGTCGTCGCCTTTGACTTCTCCCTGCTGCCGCGCTGGGCGATCTGCGTGGTCGTCGCCCGCGAGCTGTTCATGCTCGCCCTCAGCCGCTACGGGCTCTCGCGCGGGGTCGAGCTGAAGATCAACTGGCCCGGCCGGATCGGTGTCGCGCCGACGATGGCGGCCCCCTTCCTGGCGATGGCGGGCGTACACTGGCTGGCGCTGGTGATGCTGTACGTCGGGCTCGTCCTGGCGCTGTGGCGACCGCGCTGTACGTGCGGCGCGGCCGGGCCGAGGCGCGCAGAATCGCGAACAGGGCGAGACGACGACAGCCCTCTGACAGACTCTCAAGCTCAGCTTGACCCTACGGGCTGGCGGGTTATACTCGCGCCAGCCCCCACGCCATACGACCCCCAGGTGGGGAGGAATGAACAGCATGGACACCTTTCCAGACCTCGGTTCACTGACCGATCAGGAGCTGAAAGACCTCATCAAGCAGCTCACCGAGGAGGAGATGGAGCTCTCCTACCGCCGTCGCATCCTGCACGGCAAGATCGACATCCTGCGGGCCGAGCTGGTCAATCGCCTGCGCAAGAAGGACGAGGGCGGGGAGCTCGTCATCTCCGGCGCCGATGTCCAGCAGCTCACGGACATCCTGGCCGGACGGGTGCCGGCCACCGAGCCCGAATAGCGAGTTCGCCCCGGCCCGATGGCCCAGCACTGTCCAGAGTGCGGCTTCGCCAACGACGACGGTGCCAGCTACTGCCAGCGGTGCGGTGCCTTCCTGGCGTCCAGCGATCAGACGGCGGGGCCGACGACCGCCACCTACAAGGTGGGGGAGACCGGCGAGGTCGAGGTCGTCGAGCTCGAGGACGTGGTCTCCCGGGGCGCCGCTCTGGTGATCCGCGCCGGCGGCGGCCGCGCCGGCGAGAGCTTCGCGCTGGAGGGCGACCGGATCGCGGTCGGCCGGCGGCCCGAGTCCGATGTGTTCCTCGACGACGTGACGGTCTCGCGCGACCACGCGCTGATCGTCCGCCGCGGCAGCGACTACTACCTCGACGACTGCGGATCGCTCAACGGCACCTACGTCAACCGCCATCGCATCGATTCGCACCGACTCGCCGATGGCGACGAGCTGCAGATCGGCAAGTACAAGCTTGCCTTCCTGAGCCGGTGAGGTCGCCTGATGTCGGGCACTGATTCCGGCACCGATCCGACCAATCCCGACCTCGACCTCCCCGAGCCGCCGGAGCCCGACGGGGACCGCCCCCGCCAGAAGTCAGTGACGATCGGCGCCGTCTGCAAGGCGCTCGTCCAGGAGTTCCCCGACATCTCGATCTCCAAGATCCGCTATCTGGAGGACCAGAAGCTGCTGACGCCGCGGCGCACCCAGGGCGGCTACCGGCTCTACACCCAGTCCGACATCGACCGGCTGCGCACCATCCTGCGCCTCCAGCGCGACGAGTTCCTCCCGCTGCGGGTCATCCGCCAGGAGCTGGCCGGCGGCCGCGCCGAGCACGAGGTGGCCGCGCCGCCGCGGGGCGACCGGCTCGGGGTCGGCCTGCGGCGCTCGGCGGTGGCCGTCCGCGACGGCGGCGCGCTCTACTCCCAGGAGGACGTGCTCGAGGACACCGGCGCCGACGCTGGCCCTCGTGCGCGAGCTCCTCGACTTCGGCGTGATCAAGGGCGAGACCCGCGCCGGCGCCCGCTACTTCGACGAGACCGAGCGCGAGATCATCCGCGCCGTCTCCGAGCTGGCGCGCTACGGCGTCGGCGGGCGCAACCTCCGCGTCTTTCGCAGCTCCGCCGACCGGGAGGCCCAGCTGCTGCAGAGCATCCTCGCTCCGGCCCTGCGCTCGCGCAATCCCGAGCGGCGCAAGGAGGCGATCGAGGCGCTCGAGAACCTCGCCTCCGTGACCACCCATCTCAAGCACCTGCTGCTGATCCGCGACCTGCGCAAGATCGCCACGTAGGGCATCGGCCCGACCACCGCGTGGATCTCCGTGACTACGTGCGCGCCATCCCGGACTTTCCCCGGGAGGGCATCCTGTTTCGCGACATCACGCCCCTGCTGCTGGCTCCGGCGGCGCTCGACGCCGCGGTGACCGGGCTGGCCGGCTGCGTCGGCGAGACCGCCGTCGACTTCGTCGTCGCCGCCGAGGCACGGGGCTTCATCCTCGGGCGCGGCGCTCGCGCGCGAGCTGGGCGCCGGGTTCGTCCCGGCGCGCAAGCCCGGCAAGCTGCCCGGCCGAGACGATCAGCGCCGAGTACGCGCTCGAGTACGGTCTCGACGCCCTCGAGGTCCATGCCGACGCGCTGCGCCACGGGGCCCGGGTGCTCATCCATGACGACCTGCTGGCCACCGGCGGGACCGCCGGGCGCTCTGCAAGCTCGTCTCGGGGCTGGGGGCCGAGATCGTCGGCTGCGCCTTTTTGGTCGAGCTGCGAGTCCCTGGGCGGGCGGGCCAGGCTTGCACCCGTGCCCCGTCCACGCGCTCATCTCCTACGACGAGTAGACGGCCGCTCGTCCGTCGATGGCCACCGCCCAGCGCAGCCGGACGCTCGCCGCCTCCCAGCAGGACCTGTGGGAGATGATCGCCGACCCGCATCACATGCCGCGCTGGTGGCCGGGCGTCGAGCGCGTCGAGGACGTCCACGAGCGACCGTTTCACCCAGGTGCTGCGCACCAAGCGCGGTCGCCCCGTCCGCATGGACTTCCGGGTGCTCACCTCCGAGGCGCCGTGGGTGCGCTCCTGGAGCCAGGAGGTCGAGGGGACGCCGTTTGCCCGCGTGCTCGCCGAGTCCGTGATCGAGATCCATCTCGAGCCTGCCGGCGAGGGCGCCACCGAGGTGACGATCGCCCAGCGCCAGAAGCTGCGCGGCTACTCGCGGACCGGTGGCCTGCTCCTGCGCCGGGCGACCGACCGGCAAGCTCGACGAGGCGCTCGACGGACTCGAGCGGGCCCTCGGCTGACCACCGCGCGGCTGATCAGACGCCGCTGAGGGTCCCCTGGAGGATGATCGTGCCCGGCGTCTTGGGATTGGCCGACGTCTCGACGGTCACCACCAGCTGCTTGTAATGCGAGGCGTTGGCCGGCAGCCCGCCGGCCGTCGACAGCTTGCCCGTCTTGGGGACTCCCGGGTTGACGAAACCGAGGATCTTGGCGTCGCTGGGGGAGTTGTACAGCCACACGGCATAGGCGTTGGGCGGGCTGGTGCTGTTCGGCGGGACGTTCTGGGCGACGATCGCGATCCCGTTGGTGGTCCCCTCCCGCAGGACCTCGGCGATGCCGGCCGCCTTGCTGCCGGCGGCTCGGAGGGGTGAGGTTGATCTGGGCGACCACCTTGGCGGCCGTCGAGGTGCCCGACGAGGTGGTGGTCGTCGTGGTGGCGCTCGACGGATCGAGCCGGTCGCGGACGTCGAGCTCGTGGTCGGCGGGGTGGGGGTGGAGGCGACGGTGCTGCTCGTGTGGTGCTTGGAGCCGCCGCCCGAGGTCACGAGCACGATCACGACGGCGACGATGATCGCCGCCACCAGGCCGAGCACGAGTAGGCCGCCGCGGCGTGAGCTGCGCGGACGCGGCGTCGATCGGTCTGGCCTCGCGACCCGGCGATCGGCAGCGGCGGGAGCCGGCTCGGTGGTGGGCGGTGCGGGCGTCGGGGCCGGCACCGGTTCGGCGGGCGCCCTCTGCACCTGTGGCTCGCTCGGCGGATCGGGCTCGGCCGCCGGCTCAGCCGCATCCGGCTGCGGCCGGGGCGGCGCCCGAGGACTCCGTGGGGATCTCGGGCAGCGGGCCGGCGGCCAGGGGGGTCAACTCGGAGGCGACGACCCGCGCCCACGCGCGCTCGCGCCGGTGAGGAGGCCAGGCGGTGCGCGAACGGCGGGGACCTGATCCTCGGGCAGCTGGCCGAGCAGATAGTCCGTGATCGCGCTCTGGGCCTGCGGATCGACGTCCGTCTGGGGTCCGAGCGCCCGCAGCGCCGCCACCGCGCGCTCGCGCACGGCGTCGGGGTTGATCGACAGCAGACGGGCGATCGCCGTCGTAGCTGCGCCCCCGGCCGAGGACGAGCTGCAGGACGGCGCGCTGATCCCCCGGAAGGTTGTCCACGGCTGACATCGCGCACTAGGGTAGATGAGCCGCCCGCCGGATGCGCGGTATCAGCGCGCGACAGCCGCGCGCCCCACCACGCCGGACGGCGTCTATCGTGGCGCGCCATGACGCCCGACCAGCCAGCCGCCGTCGACGAGGGCTTTGACCGGCGCTACGGCCTGGAGATCACCCATCTCGGGGACGGCGAGGTCACCGGCCAGGTGGCTGGTCCGCGACGAGCTCAAGCAGCCGGCGGGCCTCATCCACGGCGGGGTCTATGCCGCCATCGCCGAGTCGCTGGCGGTGGCCGGCACCGACGGCCGGGGTGGCAGCCGACGGCCGGGCCGGCCGAGGGCTTCTCCACCTCGACGAGCTTTCTGCGACCCATCACCCAGGGCACCCTGCACGCCGGCGCGCGGGCCCGCCACCGCGGGCGGACCACCTGGGTCTGGGAGGTCGAGATCGCCGATGACGCGGGCCGGGCTGTGCGTTCTCGTGCGCGCGACGGTGGCCGTGCGCCCCGCCGCCGGATAGCCGCCGCAGGCGGCCGGCGCCCCTCAGCCGCCGGTGGCGGTGATGGCCGGCGGAGATCCGGCTGCTGGCGGCGGGGCGCCGCGACCCAGCCAGAACTGGGCGAAGGTCGCGCAGCTCCGGGCCCGACAGGGTGCGCAGCATCCGCGTCCAGGCAAGCGCCACGATGCCCTTGACCCCCGGCCGCCGGGCGAGGATCACCGCCTGGCCGGAGGCTGCCAGCGCCGGGGTGAACGGGCCGCCGACCGCCCGGGCGATGGCGGGCAGCCCCACCGGGGGCTGCGGGCTGCCGTAGAGGAAGACCACGTCGCCGGTCTCGAGCGCCTGCAGGAGCTGGTCGTTGCTCACCGCCGCGCGGTCCCGGGTGACGGCCACCGGGATGTGCGGGCCGCTCGTCGGCGGGTCGGAGTCATAGACGGGCCGCAGCTCGCCCGGGTGCAGATGGAGGTCGCCCTGGTCGCGGAAGCCCGTTCCGGGGCCGTTCTGGCTGGTGGTGACCCCGGGGTCGTCGCGGCCCGCCAGCAGCCCTCCGGAGAGGACGGCGATCACGCCGATCGAGATCGCCAGGGAGGCGACGACGATCAGCAGCCGCTCCAGCCAGCGCCTCATGCCCGCTCGCCGCCGCTCGTGGCCCGCCGGATGCGGATCACTCGGCGGCGGTCACCGAGCGTCTGTCTCGGGACATCCCGGCGCCGGGGCGCCTCGCCGGCGGCGTCCACCAGCTCGGCGATGGCGTCGCGCAGCCGGTCGGCCAGCGCCTCGAGGTCGGGCAGCGCGTCGTAGTCGGCGTTGAGCCCGAAGTTGAGCTGGCCGTTGTAGCTCATGATGGCGATCCCGAGCGCCTGGTTGGCGGCCAGCGGCACCATCGGGAACATCGCCTCGAGCTGGCGACCGAGCATGTAGAGCGGGAACTGGGGCCCGGGAACGTTGGTGACGACCAGGTTGAACATGCGCTGGCGGGCCTGCAGCCGGGCCGCCTGGGCCATGATCGTCGGCGGGGCGAAGCCGGTCAGCTCCGTGAGCACCTGCGCCCCCACCGCCTGGCCGGAGTCCTTGATCCCCTCCATCGCCCGGCTGATCGTCAGCAGCCGCTGCACCGGATCGCGCACCCCGATCGGCAGCGGGGTCCACATGGCGGCCACCCGGTTGCCGAGGGCGCCGCGCTCGATGTCGGCTCGGACCGAGACGGGCACCATCGCCCGCAGGACGGTGTCGTCGGTGGCCTCGCCGTGGCCGCGCAGGTAGCTGCCCAGAGCGCCCGCCACCGCGGCCAGGACGACGTCGTTGACGGTCCCGCCGAGGGCGTTCTTGACCGCCTTGAACTGCGCCAGGTCGCCGCGCACCCAGGTGAAGCGCCGGTGGGGGCCGATGCGGACGTTGAGCGGGCTCTGGGGCGCGCTCTCGGTGGCCAGCCGGGCCACCGCGCTCACCCCGCCCAGGGCGCGCGCCATGCGGCCCGCCATCTGGCGCGGCCCGCGCAGCGTGGCCCGCACGCCCGCGGGCGATCTCGGCGGGGACGGTCGCCCGCTCGAGCAGGGCGTCGGCCAGCAGCTGGGCGCCGGTCGGCAGGGGCCGTGGGATCCAGTCGTGATCCGGCGGGGCGACGGGCACTGGGATCGCGCGAGGCGTCGAACAGCACGGTGGCGATGTCCACCCCCGAGACGCCGTCGACGAGCGCGTGGTGGGTCTTGGAGAGCAGCGCGAAGCGGCCCGTCGGAGAGCCCCTCGACGAGCCACAGCTCCCACAGGGGGCGGGAGCGGTCCAGCGCCTGGGAGAAGATCCGGCCGCACAGGCGCTTGAGCTGAGCCTCGTCACCGGGCGTCGGCAGGCCCGTGTGGCGCACGTGGAAGGCCGGGTTGAAGTGCGGGTCGTCGACCCACACCGGCCGTCCCTGGCCGAAGGGAACGAAGGCCAGCCGCTGGCGGTAGCGCGGGACGAGGTGCAGCCGGGAGACGATCTGGTCGACGAGCTCGTCGTAGCCGGGGGGCTCGCCGTCGAACACCATGCAGCCGGCGACGTGCATGTGGGCGGCGTCGTGCTCGAGATGGAGAAACGAGCTGTCGAGGCCGGTGAGGCGATCCGGGTTGGCCATCGCAGGATTCTTGCAGCCGGAGGCCGGTGTGATGAGGCTCACATAATGCCGGGGAGACGCGGCTGCCAGCCTCCTGCGGTCACATATTCGACCTGCCGAATCATCTCTGCCCGGTGCGGGGGTGAACGGGGGACCCATTGCCGGGGTGTCGTCGTCGTCGCACCCGGCCGGGGCGAATCGGCTGCCTGGGATACACCCAGCCCGCAGCCGTAGCGAACCTCTCAAGCCTGCCAACTGAGCACGTTTGCGTGTCCGCGAGCCCGTCAGCTAACCACGTAGGCGCCCGGTCGACGAATCAGGAGGTCCTCGGTTTGAGGTCCAAGTCCAACCTGCGCACGATGCGCTCAGTCCAGATGACCATCGCCGCGACGATGCTCGCCGTGCCCGCTTCGGCGGTCGCGCTGACGAGCGGTTCCGGCTCCGGCAGCGGGCACCCATCGGCCACCACCACGGCCCTGCCGGTGCGGGTCAGCCCCAAGCACGTGTCGCTCGGGGAGACGATCGAGGTCGCCGGCCAGGCGCCCGCGTCCGATCCCGGCGCCAAGGTGACGCTCGAGGCCCTCTACGGCCGTCGCCGCGCCTGGCAGCGGCTGTCCACGGCCACCGTCAGCCGCGCCCATCGTTTCACCTTCCATGCCCATCCCAGCCGCTCCGGGCTGCTGCGGGCGGTCCCCGCGTCGGGCTCGGCCGGCCTGGCGCAGCCGCGCGCCTACGCCGACCGCAGCCCGCCAGACGGGGAGCGGCGGCGCTCACCGCGTGACCCCCGTCCAGGTGTCCGCCGACCTCATCACCCACGGCCGCCAGCGCGACGTGCTGGCCGGCGGAGCCGTGATCGTGGCCGGCAAGCTGCTGCCCGGCCGCCAGGGCCGCACGGTCGCGCTCCAGGGTCACTCGCGGGCGGGCTGGCGGACGCTGGCGCGGGCCCACACCGGCGCACCGCGGCGGCTTCGCGGTCCGCTACCGGCCGCAGGAGACGGCGCTGGGACGCCACCTCCGCGTCGTCTTCCCGGGCGACCCGGTCAACGCCCGCTCGATCGGGTCCGGCGGGGGCGATGAGCGTCTACCACGAGAGCGTCGCCTCCTGGTATGAGGACGGCGGCAGCACCGCCTGCGGCTTTCACGCCGGCCTGGGCGTCGCCAACCGCTCGCTGCCCTGCGGGACCAAGGTCCGCTTTCGCCATGCCGGCCACACGGTGACGGCGACGGTCGACGACCGCGGACCCTACGTCGGCGGCCGGGACTTCGACCTCAACCAGACCACCGCCGCCGCTCTCGGGTTCGATGGCGTCGGCACCGTCTGGTCGACGAGCTGAACCGCCCGTGAGGCGGGGCCCCGCGACCGCGCGTCGCGGGGCCCGTGGCCGTCTGAGCAGTGGCCTACCGTCTGAGGTGGTGCACCAGGACTCACGCTGCATCGCCCATCTCGACATGGACGCGTTCTACGTGTCCGTCGAGCTGCGCCGCCGCCCGGAGCTGCGCGGCCGGCCGGTGATCGTCGCCGGCACCGGTCCCCGGGCGGTGGTCACCACCGCCTCCTACGAGGCCCGCCGCTTCGGCGTGGGCTCGGCCATGCCCGCCGCCCGGGCGCGACGGCTGTGCCCCGACGGCGTCTATCTCCCGCCGGACTTCCCCTACTACCGCCAGGCCTCGGCCCAGGTCATGGACCTCGTGAGGGCCAGCGCGCCCGCGATCGAGGTCATCGGTCTCGACGAGGCCTACCTCGATCTCAGCGGCCTGCCCGCCCCCAAGGCGCAGATGCGCGCCCTGGTGCACGCCATCGAGCGCCAGACCGCAGCTCGGTCTGCTCGATCGGGATCGGCCCCTCCAAGCTGGTCGCCAAGGTCGCCTCCGACGCCGAGAAGCCCCGCGGCTTCGTCGTGCTGACCCGCGAGGAGGCCTGCGCTCGCTTCGCCGGAGCCCGCTGCGGCCTCATCCCGGGGATCGGCCCCAAGACGGCCGAGCGGCTGCGGGCCGTCGGGCTTGACACCCTGGGCAAGCTGGCGGCCGCGCCGCGCGCTCGAGCTGGCGGCGACCTTCGGGACGCGGCTGGGGGCCGAGCTGCAGCGCCGGGCGCGCTTCGAGGACGAGGCGCCCGTCACCCAGCAGCGCAAGGTCGTCTCCGAGTCGCGGGAGACGACCTTCGACACGGACATCACCTCGCTGCCCGAGCTCGAGCGGGTGCTCGCCGAGCTGGTGGGCAAGCTGTGCGACGGGCTGGCCCGCCAGCAGCGGCGGGGGCGCACCATCGGGATCAAGGTCCGCCTCGACGACTTCTCCACCCACACCCGGGCGCGCACGCTCGCCGAGCCGGTGGGCGGCGCCGAGCGCGTCGGTCCGGTGGCGCTTGACCTGTTGCGCCGCTTTGCCCCGCCGCGGCCGGTGCGGCTGCTCGGCGTCCGGGTGGCCGGACTCGAGTCGACGGAGGCGACGGGCCTTCAGCAGCTCAGCCTGGCGCTCTGAGCCGGCGGGCGTGTGCAGCGCGGGTGGTCGCTCTGTCTAGTAGAGCGCGGTGGCCAGCCGGCGGCGGGCGTCGCGGGCGAGCGGGCTGTCGACGCCCAGCTCCTCCAGGATGCCGATGACCACGCGGCGGATCCCGTCCTTGGCGCCGTTGGCCGAGGGCAGGGCGCCGATCAGGAGATCCAGCGCTCGCTCTGACTCGCCCTCGTCGAGGGCGGCGAAGGCGGCGCGTGAGGTCCGGGCGGTCGGGATCGGCCGGCTCGCGGGTGAGCGCGATCCGCGCGGCGATGCCGTCGGCGGCGAAGCTGCCCGGCACCTCGCGCACGAGGGCCTCGGCGCCGTCGAGGTCGCCGCGGGCCAGCAGCAGCCGCGCGAGCGGCACGGCGGCATCGGCGCGAGAGGGCTCGAGCTCGGCGGCCCGGCGCAGCGATTCCTCGTCCCCGCGGGCGACCAGCTCGTCGGCCTCGGAGGGCAGCAGGGAGTCCAGGAACTGATCGACGGCCGCCGGCGGCTGGGCACCGACGAACTCGGCGGCCACCTGACCGTCGCGGAACGCCTTGACGGCGGGGATGCTCTGGATCTGGAAGCTGCGGGCGACGGCCGGGTTGGCGTCGACGTCGATCTTGGCCAGCTCGATGGCGCCGTTGCGGGCGGCCACCGCGCGCTCGATCACGGGCCCGAGCTGGCGGCAGGGGCCACACCATTCGGCCCAGAAGTCGACGACGACCGGCAGCGTGCGGGAGCGCTCGATGACGGCGGTCTGGAAGGTGGCGTCGGTGACATCCATTGCGCACTGATGGTAGCCAGCGCGATGGTGTAGATAGAGGGGATGATCGAGCGCGACGGGGTCCGCCTGCAGGCTAGACGACGACGGCGAGGGCACGCCGGTCGTGCTCCTGCACGGCCTGACCGCCACCCGCCGCTACGTCGTCATGGGCTCGACCGCGCTGCAGCGCTCCGGTCACCGGGTCGTCGCCTACGACGCCCGCGGCCACGGCGCATCCTCGCCGGCGCCCGACCCGGACGGCTACGGCTATGAGGACCTCGGTGCCGACCTCGAGGCGGTGCTCGACGGGCTGGGATCGAGCGCGCCGTGCTGGCGGGAGCCTCGATGGGCGCCCACACGCTCCTGTGGCTGGCGCTGCACCGTCCCCAGCGCGTCGCCGGCCTCGTCGTCATCACGCCCGCCTACGACCCGGACACCAACGACAGCCCCGAGCGGCTGGCCCGGTGGGACGCGCTCTCCGACGGGCTGCGCGAGGGCGGCATCGACGGCTTCCTGGCCGCTCAGGGCGAGCCGCAGGTCCCCGAGCGCTGGCGCGAGACCGTCGTCAAGGTCATCCGCCAGCGGCTGGGTCAGCACGAGCACCTCGAGGCGGTCGCCGACGCCCTGCGCGCCGTCCCCCGCTCGCGGCCGTTCCCCGCGATCGCCGACCTGCGGGCGATCGAGGCCCCCGCGATCGTCGTCGCCTCCGACGACGAGGCCGATCCCGAGCACCCGCGGGCGGTGGGGGAGGCCTACGCCGCGGCGATCCCCGGCGCGCGGCTCGTCACGGACGAGCCCGGCCGATCGCCGATCGCCTGGCAGGGCAGCCAGCTCTCGCGCTTGATCGCCGAGGTGGCCGAGCGGGCGGAGCTCTGAGCGCGGTGGCTCCCGCCGCCGCTGGCTACTCCGGCACGCCGCTGTTTCGCAAGCTGGGGATCAGGCCCGCCGCGCGCCTGCTGCTCGTCAACCCGCCCGCCGGCTTCGATGATGTGCTGGGAGCGCTCCCGCCCGGCGTGAGCGTCCGCCGCCGGCTCATCTCCGGGACGGCCTACGACGTGATCGTCGCCTTCTGCGGGCGCCGGGCGCAGCTCGAGTCAGGGCTCGCCCGATGGCGGGAGGCGCTGGATCCCGGCGGGCGGGCTGTGGATCGGCTGGCCGAAGAAGGCGTCGGGGGTGGCCACGGACCTGACCGAGGCCATGGTCCGCGCCCAGGGACTGGCCGGCGGGCTGGTCGACAACAAGGTGTGCGCCATCGACGCCACCTGGTCGGGGCTGCGGCTCGTCTACCGGGTCGCCGACCGGCCGCCCGCGCCGCCGCCGGCGGCGCGCAGGACGTAGACGCGCGCGCAGCCGAAGCGGCGCGTGAAGGCGATCATCGACCCCAGCCGACCCGACAGGTCGGCATGGTGGCGGCAGTCGGCGACGAGCAGCCGGGCGCCGGTCGAGCTGACGAACGCCCGCGCCGCGGAGGGGCCGCATGTGCCCGGTGAACAGCCGGTTGGCGCGGCGGGCGCGGGCGAAGTAGTCGCGGCTCCAGTAGCCGTGGCCGACCCATACCGCGCGGCCCGTCTGGGGTGGGATGTCGAGCGCGAAGGGGGTGGGGGCGAGGATCCCCCCGGGTGGGGCGTGGGCGGAGATCCAGTCCAGGGCCCGGGCGTCGTCGCGCGGAAGGTAGTACTGCACGAGCTTCTCGTTGCGCGCGGTGTTGACGAACTTGCGGGCGTCAAAGGCCAGGCCGGGGATGGTCAGCGCGGCGATGGCCACCAGTCCCAGCGGCCAGGGCAGGTGCAGGCGCTGGCCGCCGCGGACCGCCAGCACCGCGAGCGGGAGGCTGATCCCCTGCAGGGCATGGGGGGCGAAGGCGTCGTTGACGAAGTAGGTGATCAGGCAGCCGGCCACCCACAGCAGCAGCAGCTGCTCGATGACCTCGCCGCGGGGCCGGCGCAGGCCGAGGGCGGCGAGGAGCGCCAGCGGGCCCAGGCCGGCGAGCAGCACGAGCGCCGGCAGGTGCCCGATCACCTCGTAGTGCGAGGCCAGCCGCCACGCCGGGTCGGAGTGCGAGAGCAGCCAGTAGTAGGCCAGCGGCAGGGCCGCGCCGGCACCCACCGCCAGCAGGACGGCCCACCCGCGGCCGCGGCGCAGGATGGCCAGCCCGGCGAGGATGACGATCAGGGTGATCCCCTGCCACGGGTGCATCCAGGAGGCCAGGAGCGCCGCCAGCGCGGCCCCGATCGCCGGCCGCGACCGGGAGGCGGCCCGGGTGCCGGCTGCCTGCCGGTGGCGGTCAGCGCGCGCTCGAGGCCAGCAGCGCCGCGGGGACGAGCGCCAGCGCCAGGGCGCTCGGGACGTAGCCCCACAGCTTGTTGGCCCCCAGCACCTCGTAGGCGAGCAGGTAGAGCGAGAAGCGAAACGATCCCTGCCCCAGCTGACGTCCAGCTGAAGAAGGCGGCCACCGGCGTGTAGAGAAACAGCGAGAGGACGACGGCGGCGCCGCGGGCGGCCGTCTGGCCGGCGAAGAAGCGCCGCGACCAGGCGACCGCCGCCAGCGAGCATGGCGACGATCGCCACCGGCTTGACCAGCAGGTAGGCGAGCGGGAGCGACAGCCCGGCGCGGTGCAGCGGCCGTCGATGGTGAACAGCGGCTGCAGGTAGACGTGCCCGCTGGGGGCCAGGCTGAACAGGTCCGAGGCGAGGCCGTGGACGCCCGCGTCCCGCGCCCAGGCCAGATACTGCAGCTGGTCGGCACCGAGCACCCCGTCGGCACCGATGAGCCCATCGGCGCCGGTGAAGCGGGCATGAGCGTGCCCGGCATGGATCAGCAGCAGGACGAGCGGGAACAGCCCCCAGGCGGCCAGCGCCGCCAGCAGGCCCCTCTCGATTCCCGTCAGCCGCGGGGCGCTCTGCGTCATCGCGGGCAGGGCTAAACCCGGCGCGGGCGGGCAGCCGTCCGCGCCGGTCAGCCGGCGATCGTTATCCGGCCGTCACGTGGTTGGTCTTGTTGACGGCCGCGAGGTAGCCGTTGCCGCGGAAGCTGACGGTGACCCGCAGGCGGACGGCGCCCTTGCCGTGGGTGCGCTTGAACGAGGCCTGGGCGTTGAACTTGCAATCGCCGCCGACCGGAGCGACGACGACGGCCAGCTGGCGCCTGCCGTTGTAGTAGCGCACGCCGACCTTGCCGGTGCAGCGGTCGATGGCCGGGATGAAGCTCGCGCCCTGCACCGTGCCGGTGGTCGTGAACGCGTACGGCGACTTCTTGTCCGAGCCCGGGGACGTATGGGGCGAGAAGCGCGGCACCGGGCCGGCGGTCGGGTTCGGTGAAGAACGTGGCATCGGCGCCGTAGGAGGCCGGGCCGACGGCGGGAATGGCGACGATCCGGTAATGAAACAGGGTTGCGGGCGCCAGACCCGCGAGCGACGCGGACACCGGCAGCGGCGTCGCCACGACCGGCGTCAGCGGCGTGACCGTCGTCTCCAGCCCGTAGGCGGTGGTCAGGCCGTATTGGAACTGCCAGCTGGTGGCACCGCCGTTGGCGTTGATCAGACCCGTGGGGGTGGCCACTGTCTTGCGGACGTTGAGGGCCACGCCGGTGACGACCGCGGGCGGCGGGTGACCGCCGGTGGTGAAGTGCCTGATCGCTCCAAACGCCGTACCGGCCGTGCTGGTGGCGGCGATCCGGTAGTAGTAGACCGTGCCGGGCGTGAGCGCACCCAACGGCCGCGCGACGTCGACGGCCTTGGTGCCTGCGCCGATCGAGTGCGAGCGAGCTGTCGATCCCGAGGTTGGGCGTCGGGCCGTACTCGAACACGTAGCCGGTGGCGACGCCATTGGGGTTGACGCGGCCGTGCAGGACGGCGCCGGTCTGGCTGACCTTGGTCGCCGCTCCGGTTGTCGCCGTTGGTGACGCCGCCAGCGCCATGCCCACGACACTCCCCACGATCACGAACGCCAGCGCCATCACCATCGAGAAACGTTTCATGTGTGCGACCTCCTCCGCCCGATTGACATCGTTCTTATACCGGCGGACAGGGCAGAGTTGCGCACGCGCGCGCCCACGAGGCGTCTCACCCGGTCGCCCGCTAGGTTGTTCGGCGTGATCTTCTACACGCCTGCCGAGCGCGACCGCAGCGTGCTCGCCCACGATCCGTTCAAGTCCCTCGTCGCGCCCCGCCCGATCGGCTGGATGTCGACGATGGCCGCTGACGGCTCCGTCAACCTGGCGCCCTACAGCTTCTTCAACGCGATCGGCGAGGGGCCGCCGATGCTGGCCTTCTCCAGCAACGGCCCCAAGGACTCGGCGACCTTCGCCGGCGAGGTACGGGAATTCGTGTGGAACCTGGTGACGGTCGAGCTGGCCGAGGCGATGAACGAGACCTCGGCCGCCCTGCCCCGCGGGATCAGCGAGTTCGAGCACGCGGGCCTGACGATGGCCCCCTCCCAGCTCGTCTCCCCGCCCCGGGTCGCGGAGGCCCGCTGCTCGATGGAATGCCGGGTCGTGCACCACGTGCAGCTGACAGGACGTCGACGGGCGGGCCACGGACCAGCATCTCGTCATCGGCCAGGTGGTCGGCGTCCACCTCGACGAGTCCGTGATCGTCGACGGCGTCGTGGAGACGGCGCGGCTGAACCCGGTGGCTCGCCTCGGCGGTCCCGGCGACTACGCGGCGCTGGGTGAGATCTTCCAGATGACCCGCCCGGGCGCGTAGATTGCGGCACGGGCGGCTCGGGTAACGCATGACAGAGATGATCACCGTCGAGCACATCGAGAGCTGGCGCGGCCAGCCGGTCCTGGATCCGGCCGGCGAGCAGCTGGGCAAGCTCGAAGAGGTCTACCTCGACCGGGCCACCGGGACGCCCCTGGTGGTGGCCGTCAAGAGCGGGCTGCTGGGGCGCCACTCCAAGCTCATCCCGATCGACGGCGCCGCCGTCTCGCGCGACTACGTGCGCGTCGTCCATGACAAGGCGACCGTCGACGCGGGCCCGGACGCCACCGGCGACACCGCGCCCGACGCTGCCGCGCTGGACGCCGTCGGCAGCGCCTACGGGCTGCGCTTCGCCGATCAGGTGAGCCTCGAGACCTCCGGCGAGGCCGAGGCCCGGCGGGCCGAGGCGGAGGCCGCGCGCGCCCGGGCCGACGAGCTCGCCCACGAGGCGCGCGCCAAGATCGAGGCGCGCGACGCCGCCCATGATCGGGTGCCCGGGCGCCTCGGAGCAGGCCACCCAGGCCGAGCGCGAGGCCGAGGAGGCCCGCCAGGCTGCGCTCGCCGCCCGCGAGGACGCGCAGCGCTACGACGATGCCTGAGGTCCCGCGCCGCCGGCTGGGCGACAGCGACCTGTACGTCTCGGAGATCTCGCTCGGCTCCTGGCTGACCTATGCCGGGGGCGTGGAGCGCGACCAGACGGAGGCCTGCACCCGCGCGGCCTTCGACGCCGGGATCAACTTCTTCGACACCGCCAACGCCTATGGCCGCGGGGCCGCCGAGAGCGCCTGGGGGGAGATCCTCGCCGACTACCCGCGCGACTCCTACATCCTGGCCACCAAGGTCTTCTTCCCGATGTCCGATGCCGACCAGGGGCTGTCGACGACGCAGATCTCCAAGCAGCTCGACGCCTCCCTGGCGCGGCTGAAGACCGACTACATCGACCTCTACCAGTGCCACCGCTTCGACGTCGAGGTGCCCGATCGAGGAGACGATGGAGGCGCTGACCGCGGCGGTCCGGGCCGGCAAGGTCCGCTACATCGGCTTCAGCGAGTGGACGCCCCGCCAGATCAAGGCCGCCCTGGCCGTGCCCGACGCCGCCAAGCCCGTCTCCTCCCAGCCCCAGTACTCGATGCTGTGGCGCGCGCCGGAGGCCGAGCTGATCTCGCTGTGTGAGACCTATTCGATCTCGCAGATCTGCTGGTCGCCGCTGGCCGAGGGCGTGCTGACCGGCAAGTACAAGCCGGGGAGGCGCCTCCCGAGCGACTCGCGCGCCGCCAGCGAGGCGATGAGCACGTTCATCACGCCCCGCCTCACCGACGAGACGCTGGAGGCCGTGCAGCGCCTGGCGCCGATCGCCGAGGAGGCGGGCCTCAGCATGGCCCAGCTGGCCATCGCCTGGGTCCTGCGCCAGCCCAACGTCGCCTCGGCGATCATCGGCGCCTCGCGGCCCGAGCAGATCGAGGACAACGTCGGCGCCGCCGGGGTCAGGCTCAGCGTCGACACCCTGCCGCCATCGACGACGTCCTCGGGGACGTGCCGGTGACCGCCCCGACGCTTGCCCCCGGCGCCGCCGAGGGCGTCCGCCACCGCGCCTGACCGCGCGCGGCTGACCGTACTGCATGGATCGACTTTGAGCGCGAACGCGACGGAGAGGAGAGCGCCGATGGACGGGCGAGAGCTGGGGGCGATCTTCGCCGGCGGGGCGGCCGGGCGCCCTGCTGCGGGTCTGGCTGGGGACGACCTTCACCACCGGGGGGCCAGCGGCTGGCCGTGGACGATCTTCGCCATCAACATCACGGGCTCCGTTGCGCTGGCCTACTTCGCCACCCGGCTGCAGGAGCGCCTGCCGCTGTCGACCTACCGCCGCCCGCTGCTTGGCACCGGCTTCTGCGGCGCCTACACGACGTTCTCCACCATGCAGGTGGAGATCCTGACGATGCTCGACCACCACCGTGACGGCCTGGCGATCGGCTACGCCGCCGCCAGCCTGGCCGCCGGCTACCTCGCCATCTGGCTGACGACCGGCGCCGTGCGCCGCGCGCGGCTGATCGCGTGAGCGCCTGGGCGTGGATCGGCGTCGCGCTGCTCGGTGGGGTGGGGGCGTGTCGCCCGCTTCTGCCTCGACGGCTTCATCTCCCAGCGGGCGGGACGCGCCTTCCCGCTCGGGACGCTGGCCGTCAACCTGAGCGGCGCCCTGCTGCTCGGCCTGCTCACCGGCCTGGCGCTGGAGGGCGACGCGCTCGTGCTCGCCGGGCACGGCCACCCTGGGCTCCTACACGACGTTCTCGACCTGGATGCTCGAGACCCATCGCCTGGCCGAGGACGGGCGCGTGGGGCGGCGGCGGTCAACGCCGTGCTGAGCGTCGTCGCTCGGGGTGGCGGCCGCCGCGCTGGGGCGGACGATCGGCGCGCACGTATGACTCGGGACTGCCTCAAGCTGACGACCTACTTCGGCGAGCGCGACCGCACCGGAGGGGCGGCTGCTGGCCGACGCACTGCTCGACCTCTACGGCGAGCCACCGGCTGGCGGCCAGCGTGCTGCTGCGCGGCAGCCGAGGGCTTCGGCTCAGCTGCATCATCGCCACACCGACCGGCTGCTCTCGCTCTCCGAGGACCTGCCGGTCGTCTCGATCGCCGTCGACAGCCGGCCGCGCATCGAGGCGCTGCTCGAGCGTCGTCCTGGCGGTCAAGCACCGCGGCCTGATCACCCTGGAGCGCGCGCGGCTGGTGACGGACGAGCTGGACGCCGTCACCCTGCCCGACGCCGCTGGGGGAGGCGACGAAGCTGACCGTCTACCTGGGACGCCACGAGCGGGCCGGCGGCCGGCCGGCCTTCGTGGCGGTCTGCGAGCTGCTGCGCCGCGCGGCCTCGCCGGCGCGACCGTGCTGCTGGGCGTCGACGGCACGCGGGGCGGGCGGCGCACCCGGGCGCGCTTCTTCGGCTCAAACGCGGAGGTCCCGACGATGATCATCTCGGTGGGCGCGGGGGAGCGGATCGCCGGCGCGCTCGGCGAGCTCGGCCGGCTGCTCGACGAGCCGCTGGTCACCCTCGAGCGCGTGCGCGTCTGCAAGCGCGACGGCCGGCTGCTGGCCCGTCCGCACAGCCTCCCCGAGACCGACGAGCGCGGGCTGGCGATGTGGCAGAAGCTCATGGTCTACACCTCGCAGGCCGCGACCGTCGACGGCCGGCCGCTCAGCCTGGAGATCGTGCGCCGGCTGCGCCGCTCAGAGCTCGCGGGGGCCACCACCCTGCGCGGGGTGTGGGGCTTTCACGGCGATCATCCGCCGCACGGCGACCGTTGGCTGGCAGCTGCGCCGCCACGTGCCCGGTGGTCACGATCGCCGTCGACACGCCGCCGCGGACCGCCCGGGCCTTCGAGATCATCGACGAGCTGACCACCGAGCACGGCCTGGTGACGAGCGAGATGGTGCCGGCGATGGCCGCGCTGCGCTCCTCGGAGCGGGTCGGCGGCCTGCGGCTGGCCCGCCACGACTTCTGAGCACGCCGCAGCGGCGGATAGCGTGAGGGCGATGACACCGTTGCGCCCCTTCTTCCGCGCCCTGCTGCACCGCGATGGCGCCGGGTGGCAGTGGCTGCCGGCGCTGCTGTCGGCCACGCCGCATGGCGAGGAGCGCCTCGGCGAGCTCGCGAGCACCCCGGGATGGCTGCAGAGCCAGCTGGCGCTGCGCACCCAGCGCGGCTCGCTGGGGGCGTTCGAGTATCCGGCGGCCGCCCCCGAGCGGCTGCTGCGCTGGTACATCGATCACCCCGACCAGCTCGTCTGGCCCGACGGCGGCGAGCCGGCGAGCACCGCGAGAGCCCACCAGCTGCTGCGCGCCCTGCGTCGACGACGACCCGCCGGGAGCCGGGCGCGGGCCCAGGAGCGGGCCCGGGAGATGCTGAACAAGAGCTCCTCGCTGTCGACCGACTGGTGGCGCCTGGAGCCGCCGACGACGCTTGACTGCGTGCTCGTCACCGAGCGGCTGGTGGTCACCGTGGTGGGCGCCGACGGCGACCGCCTGGCCCCGGCGACGCCGTGGTATCCGCTCCGCTCGCGGCTGCATCCACGACCTCGAGGCCGCCCGTCACCTGGCCGCCGAGGAGAAGCGCTATGCGACGCTCGTGCTCTCTTCGCGCCCGCTGCCGAGGCCGGCGACGAGACCTTCGCCGCCACCCTGGCGCAGGCGACGCCGCACCTCGACGATGCAGGAGCGCGCCGCCCTGCAGGGCGCCTATCTGGGCAACCTCACCTGGGAGGCGGCAGGCGCGGCGGTGGGGCTGTCCCTGGAGACGCTCGCCGAGGAGGCCGGACGGGGCGAGGGACCGGCGGAGCGCTGACCCCCTCCGCCGCGGCCAGCCGGCGGGCGCCCGGCACGCCTGTCCGGCCACACCGGGCTCGGTACGATCGGCCACGGTTTGTGAAACGACGACTCGAGCCCGCCGCGAGGCGAGCACGAAAGGAATGCATGGCCGATTACGCAGTTGTCAATCCGGCGACCGGCGAGACCGTCGCCGAGTACCCCACGATCTCCGACGACCAGCTGCGCGACGCGATCGGCCGCGCCGACAAGGCGCACTCCGAGTGGGCCACCTCGTCGACCCCCGCCGACCGCGCGGCGCTGCTGCGCCGGGTGGCCGAGCTGCACACTGAGCAGCGCCAGCACCTGGCCGAGATCATCGTCCGCGAGATGGGCAAGCCGATCGAGCAGGCGCTCGGTGAGGTCGACTTCGCGGCCGCCATCTATGAGTACTACGCCGACAACGGGCCCGGACCTCATGGCCGACGAGGCGATCACCCTGCTCGAGGGCGACGGGTCGGCGTTCGTGCGCCGCAGCTCCTACGGCCTGCTGCTGGGGATCATGCCGTGGAACTACCCCTACTACCAGGTGGCGCGCTTCGCCGGGCCCAACCTGGTGATCGGCAACACCATCCTGCTCAAGCACGCCCCCCAGTGCCCCGAGTCGGCCGAGGCGATGGAGAAGATCTTCCACGAGGCCGGGTTCCCGCCGGACGCCTACATCAACATCTTCGCCACCAACGAGCAGATCGAGTGGGTGATCGCCGACCCCCGGGTGCGCGGCGTGTCGCTGACCGGCTCCGAGCGGGCGGGCGCGGCGGTCGCCGAGATCGCCGGGCGCAACCTCAAGAAGGTCGTGCTCGAGCTGGGCGGCTCGGATCCGTTCATCGTGCTCGGCTCCGACGACCTCGACGCGACCGTCGAGCAGGCGGTGGGCGCGCGGCTGGAGAACTCCGGCCAGGCCTGCAACGCCGCCAAGCGCTTCATCGTCGTCGACGACCTCTATGACCAGTTCATGGAGAAGTTCACGGCCGCGCTGACGGCGGTCAAGCCGTCTGATCCCAACGCCGAGGGCACCACGGTCGGGCCGCTCTCGTCGGCGACGGCGACGGACCGGCTCGCCGACCAGGTCAAGCGGGCGGTCGACCGCGGCGCCACCCTGGTGGCCGGCGGCAATCACGAGGGCAACTTCTTCGAGACGACGATCCTCACCGACATCAAGCCCGAGAACGACGCCTACCACGAGGAGTTCTTCGGCCCGGTGGCCTCCGTCTACCGCGTTCGGCACTGAGGAGGAGGCGGTCACGCTGGCCAACGACACCCCGTTCGGCCTTGGCTCCTACGTGATGACCAACGACTCCGAGCAGGCCCTGCGGGTCGCCGACCAGATCGACGCCGGCATGGTGTTCGTCAACGCGGCCGGGCTGGAGGGGGCCGAGCTGCCCTTCGGCGGGGTCAAGCGCTCGGGCTTTGGTCGCGAGCTCGGCCGCTTCGGCGCCGACGAGTTCGTCAACAAGAAGATGATCCGGGTCGCCGGCTGACGCGCGCCGGCAGGTGGGTCTGAGCGGTCGCGGTAGGTCGCTTTGTCTGGCGCAGCGCCCGGTAAGGCGGACGACCCCGCCGCCGGGCGCTCGGTTGGTGTCCTTGATCGGGATCGTCGGGATCGCCGCGCGCTGTTTTCCGGCGCGCCCAGGGGGCAGTACCACCGCAACCCCTCCTCCGGGTTGCTCGAGGACGCCGGCGGCCCCGGCGACAAATCGGCCGCCGGCTCCTCGAGCGAGCTTTCTGTGGTGCCCGGGCGGGATAGGCTGAGCGCATCGGGATGACCGCCGGCCGCGACCTCATCGAGCCCGTCCGGGGGTTTCTCAGCGCCCCGCGGTGTGCCGTGCTGTCGACGATCGGCCCGGACGGTGCGCCTCGGCAGATCGTCACCCATTACCTGCTCGGCGACGACCACCTGCGCATCAACGGCCACCGCGACCGCCGCTGGGTGGCCAACCTGCGCCGTGACCCGCGGCTGTCGCTCGTCGTCCACGACGAGACGGATTACCTGCACTACGTGTCCGTGCGCGGCCGCGCCACGCTGCTCGACGAAGCCGAGGCGGCGCATCCGCGAGGCGATGGCCCAGGCGCAGCGCTACGGCGAGGATCCAGCCGGCTTCGCCGGCCAGCCGCGGGTGAGCTTTCGCGTCGACCTCGACCGGGTGACCGAGTACCACAGCTGAGTCCTGCGAGGGCAGAACGGGGGTGGCGCAATCTGGGACCCCTGAGCGCACCTCAGATGACATACCCCTCACATCTGCTCCCTCGCAACGCTCGATAATCGGGCTTATGTAGACCAGGAGGGGAAATCGGCCGGGTGACGCGGACGCGATGCAACCCTGGAGGGCCTCGATCCGTCTGAACGGGTGTGGAACCTCGCAACCGCAACCGTGAAAGGCGGCATGTGAATGAGGAGCGATGACGACGCGTTCCGGGGCTACGTCGAGGCTCGGCGCGGCGATCTGGTGCGCACCGCGGTGCTGCTCGCCGCCGGCGACCGCTGGGCGGCCGAGGATCTGGTTCAGACGGCGCTGACCAGGCTGTACGTCGTCTGGACGCGCGTCAGGCCGGAGACGGTCGACGCCTACGTCCGGCGTTGCCTGCTCAACGCCCTGATCGATCACCGCCGGCTGGCCTCGACGCGGCGGGAGGACCCGCGCACGGAGCTGCCCGAGACCCCGGTGACGGATCCCCCGACGCTCGATCTGCAGTCCGCGGTGTTCCGGGCGCTGGCTGAGCTGCCGCCGCGGATGCGCGCCGCCGTGGTGATGCGCCATCTGCTCGGGCTGACCGTCGAGGAGACGGCCGACGCCCTGGACTGCCGTGTCGGCACGGTCAAGAGCCAGACCGCCCGGGGCCTGGACCAGCTGCGCGCCGCGCTCGGATCCCGGGGGGTCACCGTCGACCCCGTGCCGGAACCGACCCCTTCCCTTCCCGATCTCGCAGAGGTGTGACATGACTGACATCGACACCATCCTCAACTCCGTCGCTCCCGATCCCGTTGCCCCGAGCCGCGCGTCGTCGACTCAGACATCGCCCGCGGCCGCGCGGCGCTGAGCACCGCCCGCCGCCGCCGCGCCCTGCGCGGCGCGACGGCAGGCGTGGCCGCGCTCGCGCTCGCTGTCGTCGTCGTGGTGGTGGTCGCGACCAGCTAGCTCGACGTCCCCGGCCGACCACGCGGCCGCGACCCACGATCCCCAGATCACGATCGCGTCGCGTCACCACGCGGCGGATGGCGCCCCGCGCGGCCACCACGCCCAGGCGACCGGCCCGCACATCCAGCTCGTCGACTACACCGGTGCCCAGCTGCCTGGCTTCAAGGTGACCGGGATCCCGCAGGGCTGGCACCTCTCGACGTCAAACTCGGTCGCGCTGCTCATCGCCCCGGATGGCGGGTCGGCCGGCGACGACCCGGACGTCTTCGTCGGCAAGCTCGCGGTCCTCGTGCGGTCCGACGACGAGCACGGGCTCGGCCGGGGCACGCCTGAGACGGTGAACGGCCGGCCGGCCCGCTATCAGCCCGACGCCGGCGGTGGCGTCGCGATGCTCACCTTCACCACCGCCGACGGCCACGGCGTCAACGTCCAGGTGCCGGCATCGTTGGGCTGGAGCGCGCATCAGGTGACCGCCTTCGCCGCAGGGGTGACCGTCATCGGCCCGCTGGGCCACACCCACGGCTGACCGCACATAGGACGCAGCCTCGCGCGCCTGGGCCGGGCGCGGCGCCGAAAGACGTGATACATCGGAGGCGATGGCCACCTTCGATGAGCGCTATGCCGGGCTGGTGGAGCCGCGGCCGGTCACCCGCGGATGGCGGATCGCGCTCGGCGGCCTGTGGACGCTGGCGGGCGCGCTGCCGCTCGTCGGGCTCGCCTCGCTGCTGCTGCGCTCGCGTCTGGATCCGCACTGGGAGAACCCCAAGCTCCACTTCGTCGTCTTCCTGGCCGTGGGATCCGTGGCGTTCGCGCTGGCCTATCTCGCCGGCGAGGCGGCCACCAAGCGCGGCGACGCGCGGATCCTGCTCATCTCGCTGGCCTTTCTGACGACCGGCGGCTTCCTCGGCCTGCACGCGGTGGGCACGCCGACCGTGCTCGTCGACGGGGAGCTGTCGGGCTTCAAGGTCGCCATTCCGGTGGGACTGCTGGGCGCCGCCCTGTTCGCCCTGGCCTCGGCCTACGTCGACCGCAGCCCGCGCTTTGCCGCGGCGGTCATGCGCCGGCGGGCGGCACTGCGGCGGCTCGTGCTCGTGCTCATGGCCGTGTGGTTCGCCTGGACGGTGGCCAAGCTGCCGCCGCTTGACCGCGCCACCAGCGAGGGCGCGACCGGGAGCCTGCTGGCGGTGCTGGCGGTCGCCGGGGTGATCGCCTACGGCCTGGCGGCGGCCAAGTACTGGACGACCTATCGCCACGACATGAGCCTGCTGGCGGCCAGCGTGATCGCCTGCTTCGTGCTGCTGGCGGAGGCGATGATCGGGGTGGCCACCACCGGCGAGCGGGCCTGGCACGCCAGCTGGTGGGAATGGCACGCGCTGATCGTGCTCGCCTACCTGGTGGTGGGTGTCGCCGCCCGGCGGGAGTGGCGTGAGGAGCGCTTCCGCCATCTCTACCTGCCGAGCACCCGCCATCAGAGCCAGAACGTCAGCGTCCTCTTCTCCGATCTGGCCGGCTTCACCAGCTTCTCGGAGCGGTCATCGGCCGAGGAGGTGGCGCTGATGCTCGCCGCCTACTACGAGATCGCCACCCCGCTCATCTCCCGCGACTTCGGTGGTGAGGTCGAGAAGTTCATGGGTGACGGGATGATGGCCACCTTCAACACCCGCGGCGATCAGCCCGACCACGCGGCCCGCGCCGCCCGGGCGGGGCTCGCCCTGCAGGCGCAGATCACGCGGGCGGCCGCCCGCCGGCCCGACTGGCCGCGCCTGCGCGTCGGCATCAACAGCGGCGAGGCGGTCCGCCGCGAGCTCGGCGGCTACGGCCACATCGCCTACACGGTCATCGGGGACACGATCAACACCGGCTCGCGGCTGGAGGGCTCGGCGCCGCTGGGCAGTGTCGTCATCGGCGCCGAGACCTACCGCCAGCTCCCCGACGGAGCGGTCGTCGAGCCGATGGATCCGATCCTCGTCAAGGGCAAGGAGGCCCCTCTGCAGGCCTACATCCTGCACGGGCTGCCGGGCTGACGCACCCGCCGGGGCGCGGCTACTCTGAGGGCGTGCCCGCGCTCAGATCACGGACCGTCACCCACGGGCGCAACATGGCCGGCGCCCGCGCGCTGCTGCGCGCCGCCGGCGTCGCCCGCGAGGACTTCGGCAAGCCGATCGTCGCCGTGGCCAACTCCTACACCCAGTTCGTCCCGGGCCACACGCATCTGCAGCCCGTCGGCAGGTGGTCGCCGAGGCGATCTCCGCGGCCGGCGGCATCCCGCGCGAGTTCAACACGATCGCCGTCGACGACGGGATCGCGATGGGCCATGGCGGGATGCTCTACTCGCTGCCCTCGCGCGACCTGATCGCCGACAGCGTCGAGTACATGGTCAACGCGCACTGCGCCGACGCGCTGTCTGCATCTCCAACTGCGACAAGATCACGCCGGGGATGCTGAACGCCGCCCTGCGGCTGAACATCCCGACGGTGTTCGTCTCCGGCGGCCCGATGGAGGGCGGCACGGCGATGCTCGTCGACGGCACCGTCCGCAAGCGGATCAACCTCATCTCGGCGATCGCCGACGCCGTCGCCACCGAGGTCTCCGACGACGACATCGCCCGCATCGAGGAGGCGGCCTGCCCGACCTGCGGCTCGTGCTCGGGGATGTTCACCGCCAACTCGATGAACTGCCTGACCGAGGCGCTCGGCCTGGCGCTGCCCGGCAACGGCTCGACGCTGGCCACCCACACCGCGCGCCGCGCGAGCTGTTACGAGGCCGCCGGCCGCACGGTGGTGGAGATCGCGCACCGCTACTACGAGCAGGACGACGAGTCGGTGCTGCCGCGCGCGGTCGCCACCCGGGGCGCGTTCGAGAACGCGATGACGCTCGACATCGCGATGGGCGGCTCGACGAACACCGTGCTGCACATCCTCGCCGCCGCCCAGGAGGCCGAGCTCGACTTCACGATGACGGACATCGACGAGCTCTCGCGGCGGGTGCCGTGCATCTGCAAGGTCGCCCCGAACGGCACCTACCTGATGGAGGACGTCCACCGCGCCGGCGGGATCCCGGCGATCCTCGGCGAGCTGCGCCGCGGCGGGCTGCTGAACGAGAGCGTGCACACCGTCCACGCCGCCTCCGTCGCCGAGTGGCTGGACGCCTGGGACATCCGCAGCGGCCGCGCCGTCGCCAGACGGCGCTCGAGCTCTTCCACGCCGCCCCCGGCTGCCGGCGCTCGGCCACCGCCTTCTCGCAGTCCGAGCGGTGGGAGTCGCTGGACACCGACGCCGCGAGGGCTGCATCCACGACGTCGCGCACGCCTACTCGGCCGACGGCGGGCTGGCGATCCTGCTACGGCAACATCGCCGTCCGCGGCTGCGTGGTCAAGACCGCCGGCGTCGACGAGTCGATCCTCACCTTCACCGGCCCGGCGGTCGTCGTCGAGTCCCAGGAGGAGGCCGTCGAGGTCGATCCTCGGCGACCGGGTCAAGCCCGGCGACGTCGTCGTCATCCGCTACGAGGGACCGCGCGGCGGTCCCGGGATGCAGGAGATGCTCTACCCGACCTCCTACCTGAAGGGCCGCGGCCTCGGCAAGGAGTGCGCGCTGATCACCGACGGGCGCTTCTCCGGCGGCACCTCGGGCCTGTCGATCGGCCACGTCTCGCCCGAGGCGGCGTCCGGCGGCGCGATCGCCCTCGTCGAGGACGGCGACACGATCGCCATCGACATCCCCAGCCGCGCGATCACGCTCGAGGTCTCCGAGGAGGAGCTCGCCGAGCGGCGCGAGCCGCCCTCGAGGCCGGCGGCGGCTACGCGCCCGACGCTGCGCGAGCGGTCGGTCTCGCCGGCGCTGCGCGCCTACGCGGCGATGGCGACCTCCGCCGACACGGGCGCCGTGCGCGACGTCAACGCCGTCGAGCGCGCGGTCGCCGCGGCGGCCCAGTCGCGCCAGCCGGTCAGCTGAGCGCCGGGTCAGCTGGCCTCACGGGAGTTGGGTCGCCGGCCCAGCTGCGCAGTTACGGCCTTCAAGCCCGGAAATCGCTGCAACGCCCCCTTTCGGGGTGATACCCCCCACGGGCGCCGTACAGTTCGAAAGTCCTGGAAAGCCGGGCCAATCAAGGACGTGAACGATGCCGGGAACCGTGCAACCGGGACACCCGAGCCGGGGACGCAGGGCCGACGCGCAGCGAGCGCTGTGCGGGGTGGGGCTCCTCGCGACCGCTGCCGTCGCCTTCCAGGTTGACAGCGCACGCGCCGCCGGCCCCACCGCGCACAAGACGGACAGCGATCAGGGAGCGCCGGGTCCGCGCGGGGTCCACGGGCGGCGCGGGGCAACCGGAGCTCGGGGCCCCAGAGGTCCACGGGGCGCAAGCGGCATGACCGGCGTCGCCGGCGCGACCGGCGCCACCGGCGCGAACGGCGCGGCGGGCGCGCGTGGGGCGACCGGCGTCGCGGGGGTGTCAGGCGCGGCGGGCGTCACCGGGGCCACGGGCGCCGCGGGCAATCCGGGGACGGCGGGCGCCGCGGGAAGTCCCGGGGCGACGGGCTCGCCTGGCGCGACCGGCCCCATCGGGGCGACGGGCTCGCCTGGCGCGACCGGCCCCATCGGCGCGACGGGTGCGACCGGGGATGCCGGCGTGATCGGAGCGACGGGCGCGACCGGAGCGACCGGCCCGACCGGCGCGACGGGCGCGACCGGGGCGACGTGAGGCGCGACCGGTGCCACCGGAGCCACCGGAGCGACGGGCGCGACCGGGGCGACCGGGGCGACCGGTCCTGGCACCACCTCCCAGTACGCCGAGTTCTTCGCCTTGATGCCGCCGGACAATGCGGCGACGGTCGCCGTCGGGAGTGATGTCGACTTCCCCCAGGACGGCCCGAGCAGCGGTGGCGGCACCCTCCAGAGGACCAGCGCGAACTCGTTCACCCTGCCGGACATCGCCACCTACCGCGTGGACTTCGAGGTGTCCGTCAGCGAAGCGGGGCAGCTCGTGCTCACCCTCAACGGGACCGACCTCGCCTACACGCTCGTCGGGAGGGCATCTGGCGACAGCGAGATCACGGGCGACGCGCTCATCTCCACCACCGTCATCAATTCCGTTCTCACGGTCAGAAACCCCAGTGGGAACACCAATGCGCTGACCATCACCCCGCTGGCCGGCGGCACGCGCCCATCGGCGGCCTCGCTCACCATCGAGGAGCTCTCCTAACCCCGGTGCCCTGATCGCGACCGACGCCGGCGCCGGTGAGACCGGTAGTGGCGTCCGCCGGTTCAGGACCCCGGAGCGTCCTCGCGCATCCCGCGGGGCCAGATGCCCTGCTTGCCGGGCGAGAGGATGCCCTGGGGGTCGAGCGCATCCTTGATCGTCTCGCAGAAGCGGCGGTAGGCGTGGTCGCCCCAGGAGTACTGATCGGCGGCGAGGTCCATGAAGTCCAGGTGGGCGCGGTACTCGCCGTAGCCGAGCTTGGCGGCCTGCACCACCAGCTGCCGGCAGGCGCCGTAGGCGCTGGCCACCTGGCTCTCGTCGTGGGTGTCGAAGATGACCATCGTGATGTGGGTGAAGCTGCGGGCGCTGACCGGCAGGATCCCGGCGATGTAGTCAAGACCCGCCGCCTCGATGCGCCCCCGCAGCAGGTCGCGCAGCGCCAGGGCGTCACGGCCGGTCAGTGGGCGCGATCGGCGAGAAGCCGATATGGCCGCCGTGCTCGCCGCCGTACCAGCCGGTCATGTTGTTCCACTCGAGGTTCGGCACGCCGCCCTGGATGCGCTCGGCGGGGTGCTCGAGGCCGGGGATGTCACGCGGAGCGTGCTTGGCGCCCCACACCTCGGCGCCCTCGATCCGCTCGAACGCCCGCTTGATCTTGGCGAAGCGGTGGTCGACGACCGGCTCATCGCCGTAGAGGGCGAAGCGCATGCACCAGCGGCCGATCTCCAGCTCGCGCGCCATGCGGTCGATCGCGGCGTCGGGGATCGGTCCCTCGCCCGTGTACCACTGCTCGCGTGTGGAGAGGACGCTGCCGAGCAGCAGCGTGTTCATCACCTGGGGGACCATGCGGATCGTTCCGTCGAGCATCAGCCCGCGCAGCGTGTCCATCAGCGGGCCGAGGTCATCGTCGCGCCACACCCGCAGCCACAACGGCATATAGACCTCGGGCTCGGGCATCAGCCACACGCCCATCTTGGTGACGATCCCGAAGTTGGACTGCATGAACAGCTGGTCCGGCGTCGGCCCGAGGCCCCGCTTGTACACGTGCCAGGAGCGGTTGCCGGGCATCGCGCCCATGCCCGTGCGCATCACGTCGCCGTTGGCCAGCACGACCTCCATGCCGCACTGCATCCCCATGTCGACCCCGTAGGGCATATAGGTCACGCCGTGGTCCAGCGTGTTGCCGATGACGCTGCCCCAGCCGAGGTCGGCGATCGACAGCATCAGCCCATGCCCGCCCGCCTGGATCGCCTCGTAGAGATCGAACCAGCGCACGCCGGGCTCGACGACCGCATAGGCCGACTCCTCGTTGATCTCGAGAACCCGGTTCATGTTGCGCAGGCTGACGATCACTGAGCCCGCGACCCGCGGCGCCGGGCCGCCATAGCCGTTGTTGCGACCGGTGGAGTGCGTCCACAGTGGCACGCCGTGGCGGCCGGCGATGCGCACGACCTCCTGGACCTCCTCGACGGTCTCGGGCATGACGACCGCCGAGGCGGTGAAGTCCTCAGAGCTCGGGTGCTGGAAGGGATCGCGGAAGGCGCGCAACTCAGCCTCGCCGGTCAGCACCCGCTGGCTGCCGAGCGCGGAGCGATAGTCGCGAACGGCCGACGTCACAGCGCTCTCAAACGCGGAGGTGACGACGCTCATGGCGCAACGCTACCGCGGATCTCGCCCCCGGCGCCGGTCGATGCGCGCAGTGATGCGTGCCGGGCCGCGCCCTCCCCGGCCGCCGGGTTATGTCAACCGCCCGACTTCCCTGCTGAACTGTGGCGTCCGTGACGAGCCACCGACACCGCGCTGCCCTCCCCGTGGACCCCGCCGTGCCCCCTGCGCTCGAGCCGGTGGCCCTTGCCCAGCTCGCCCACGACGCGGCCGTCACCGACGCGGAGATCGAGGGCGGGCGGCTGGACGGCGGCTGGGCGATCGGCGTCTCCGTCCGAGGCTCCGTCGCTGCGCGGCGTCGATCTCTCCGGCTCCGAGCTGGAGCGGCTCAGCCTCCTCGACACGCGGCTGCGCGGCTGCAACCTGGCCAACGTCGAGGCGCTGGAGCCGAGCTGGGTGCGTGCGCAGCTCGGGGCTGCCGCCTGACCGGGATCCGCCTCTTCACGGGCTTCCTGCGCGACGTCACCTTCGCCGACTGCCGGATCGACCTCGCGTCCTTCGGCTCATCGCGCCTGCAGCAGGTCACCTTCGAGGACTGCATCCTTCACCAGAGCGACTTCCTCGAGTCAGAGCTGCAGTCCGTGCGCTTTCATCGCTGCGACCTCACCCAGGCCGATTTCCGGGGCGCCCGGCTGCGGCGCTGCGAGCTGCGACGGCTGCGATCTGACCGGCGCCCACGGGTCGCGCGGCTGGCGCGGGGCGGCGATGCCGTGGGCCGACATCGTCCAGCACGCGGGCACATGGGCGGCCGCCCTGGGCATCGAGGTGCTCGACGACGACGACGACGCGAGATGACCGCCGGCGGCGCTCAGCGACGAGCTGAGCGCCCGGACGCGCAGCGCCCGCGCCACCCAGGGCGCGGCCTCGAGCGCCGGAAACGCGCCCAGTGCCTCGCTCCAGCCCACGCCGGCGTCGGTCGCCGTCTCGCCGTACTCGGCCCGCTCCAGCGGCCGCGACCGCCGCTCTCGAAGGCCATCCCGCAGCCCGAGGCCAGCCGCCCGGCCCGCTCCAGGCATCCCCGGCCGCGGGCCACCTCGCCCGCGCGCGCCGCCAGATGGCCCTTGAGCCGCTCGGCCTGGACGCGCACCGGGTCGCTGCGCTTCATCGTGCCCTCGCCGCGGAGCGTGTCGAGCGCCCCGTCAGCGCCTCCTCGGCAACTCGCCGGCGACGCAGCATGTCGACGACCGGGGCCAGCCAGCCGCTCCATTCGGTGTAGTCGTCGACCTGGGTCGCGCGGGATCACCGCCGCCAGGGCATCGTCGTCCGTCGTGCGCGGTGATCGGCCAGGATGGCCGCGCGCAGCGCGCGGAAGTCGGCCTCGAAGATGCTCGCGCCGGCCGCGCTGCAGCGCCGATCGTGCTCGGCGACGAGCTCCCGGGCGCGGTCGCGCTCGCCGCGGGCCAGCGCGATGACGGCCAGCGGAGCGATCGCCATCCCCACCTGGAACGGCGGCACCTCGTCCCAGACCGACTCGATCTCCCGCCGCGCCGCCTCCCACTCCCCCAGCGAGCACAGCGCGCGACCGAGGACGAGATGCGCCCAGCGCTCGAAGAACCGCTCGGCGGTGCGCTGGGCGGCGGCGATCGCCTCCCGCGCCTGCTCGGCCGCCTCGGCGTAGCGCCCGACCGAGGCCAGCGAGACGGCGAGGTTCCCGGCCAGCGGAGCGACCCGGCGGGCCTCGCCCTCGACGGCGAGGGCCAGCGCGCGACGGTAGACGTCGATCGCCTCCTCGGGACGCTCGAGCTCGGCCAGCGCGCTCGCCTGCGCGGCCAGCGACTGGATCAGCTCGCCCAGCGCGCCGCAGCGCTCGGCCGTCCTGCACCGCCCGCTCGGCGGCCGCCAGCGCCTCCGCCGGCCGCCCGCACTGATAGAGGGTGAAGGCCAGGACGCTGGCCGCGAGCGCGCTGGCCGCATCGCGGCACCTCGGCGAGCCGGCGGTCGACCTCGCGCATCCCCTCGAGCAGCTCGGCCGGCGCGCGGACGTAGCGCAGGGCGCGCAGCTCGTGGGCGCGCGCGCCCAGCCGCGGGCGCTCGCGCCCGGCGGCGGCGTGCAGCTCGCCCGCCAGCCGGTAGCGCTCGGCCGCCGCCGTCGGCCTCGCCCGCCCGGTGCGCGACCGCTCCCGCGCGCTCCAGCACCGCCGCGCGGCGCGCCGTCGTCGGCGGACAGCTCCGCGGCGCGATCGAACAGCGACAGCGCCTGCTCCAGCGCGCCGACGGCCGCGGCCCGCTCGGCGGCCTCGCGTCAGCGTGGCCCGCGCCCGGGCGCGGATCGCATCGGCGTCGGGCGCCGTCGGCGCCGCCGCCTCGGCGGCCAGCAGGTGGGCGGCCAGCGAGGAGGCGAGCTCCGGGCTGTCGGGCTCGCTCTGCAGGTGCTCGACGGCCGCCAGGTGGCGCGCGCTTGCGCTCGCGGCGCGAGAGCGTCGACAGCGCCACCCGGCGCACCACCCCCTGGAGGAACAGGTAGCTGCCGCGCAGCGGCGAGCGCGGATCGTCGATCGTGGCGCAGCAGCGCCTTGGCGACCAGCCCGTCCAGCAGCGAGCGCGCGCGTCGACGGCTCCAGGCCGGCCACCGCGGCCGCCGCCTCGGCGGTGAACCGCTCGCCCGAGCACCGCCCCGGCGGTCAGCGCGCGGCGCTCGAGCTCGCCCAGGCCGTCCAGCCGGGAGGCCACCAGCGCGCGGATGGTCGGCGGGACCGCCATCTCCCCCACCCCGCCGGCCATCACGTAGCGGCCGTCCTCGACGCGCAGCACCCGCCGGTCGGCCAGCGCGCGCAGCGTCTCCACCGCGTACAGCGGGATGCCGCCGCCGTCAGAGCGCACCGCCTCCAGCAGCTCGGCCGGCGCCTCGCGGACGGCGCCGCGCACCAGCTGCGTCGATCTCCTCGTCGGCGAGCGCCTCCAGGCGGATCTCGTCGCCGCCGCGGCGCCAGCTCGGCCAGTCGCTCATCGGGACGGCTGAGCGCCAGCACCATGATCGGCGCGTCGCCCATTCGAGCAGGTGGGCGATGAAGTCCAGCAGCGCCTGGTCGGCCGCCTGCAGCTCCTCGAAGACCATCACCACCGGGTCGCGGCGGGCGATCGCCTCAAAGAGCGGCACGCCACGCCGAGAACAGCTCGCCCTGCTCGATCGTCTCCAGCCCGTCGTCGAGGTCGAGCAGCCGGTGCAAGCGCCCGGCGGACCTGCGCTCGGTCTCGCGCGAGGCGCCCGTCCAGGCGCTCGTCGAGCAGCCGCGCGACCAGCTCGCGCTGGCGGGCGACCGGGTCCTCGCGGGCGATCCCGGCGCGCATCCGCACCATGTCGGCCAGGGCGCCCAGACCCGTCCCCTCGCCGAAGCTCGGGGCGCGCCCGAGGTGCCAGCTCACGCGCGCCGCGATGCCCTCGGCGTGCTTGCGAAACTCCGTGCCCAGGCGCGACTTGCCCAGCCCGGCGTCGCCGACCACGGTCACCAGCTGCGGGCCGCGCGCCGGGCTCGAGCACGGAGGCCAGCCGGTCCTTGATCAGCTGCAAGCGTCGCCGGCCCGCCCCACGAACGGCGGCTCGACCGCCCCGTCGGGCCGAGCCTGCAGCGGCGAGGACGCGCAGCGCCCGCCATACCCGGACGGGCCGCGTCGCGGCCCTTGACGGCGTGCGCGCCCCGCGGACCTCGAAGTCGATCGCCCGCTCCGCCGCCTGGCGCGTCATCTCGTCGACGAGCACGGTGCCGGGGGCGGCCAGCGATCTGGATCCGCGCGGCGGTGTTGACCGCGTCCCCGATGACCATCCCCTGGCTGGCGCCGCCGACGTCGACCGCGGCCTCTCCGGTGAGCACCCCCACCCGGACGGCCAGCTCGGCGATGGCCAGCCGGTCGGCGAGCGCCGCCACGGCGGTGGTCAGGTCCAGCGCGGCGCGCACCGCGCGCTCGGCGTCGTCCTCGTGCGCCACCGGGGCGCCCCAGACCGCCATCACCGCATCGCCGATGAACTTCTCGATCGTTCCCTCGTAGGCGGCGACGATCCGCCGCGCCGCCGCGAAGTACTCCTCGAGGACGTCGCGCACGTCCTCGTGATCGCGCGCCTCGCTGAAGGCGGTGAAGCCGACCAGGTCGCAGAACAGCATCGAGACCAGCCGCCGCTCGCGGCCGGGCGCCGCTTGCCGGCCGTCAGCGGCGCTCCGCACTGGCCGCAGAAGCGCTGGTCGGGCACGGCCGCCGGCGCCCCGCAGGCTGCGCACCGCGACCGTCATCGCCCCGGCGGCCGGCCGGCTCAGTCCGCGGTCGTCGCGGAGAAGGCCAGCACGCCGCTGTCGCATCCTCGGCTGCACCCGCAGCGTCCCGGTCGCCACGGAGTCTAGACTGGCTCAGCGTGCCCTGGAGGGTGACCCCGTGCGCGACCTGGTCGAAGTGACCGCTGGAGTCGACGGGCAGGTTCGCCGCGACCCGGACGTGCCCCCAGCGGCGCAGCCGGTGACGAAGCGCAGCTGCTCGACCTTCAGGACCGTCTGCGGCATGCTTGCCGGGGCCGTCGTCGAACCACAGCTGGAAGGTGATCGGCCCGACGCCGTCGTTGCCCGGCGAAGTCGACGGACGGTACGCCGGCGCCCGCCTCGACGCGTGAGGCGAACGCCGGCCGCAGGTACCCAGCGGCAAGCGCGAATGACCAGTGCCCCAGCGGCCAATCGCATGGCAGATCATACGCTCGCGGGCTGCAACCGGTGGCCCAGCGCGCAGGCCAATTCGGCGTGGAGGCGAATCCGGCGGTAGGCTGCCGGTCGCCCGCGCTGCCGGATCGCCGCCGCCGCGCGCGGCTACAGCTCGGCCCGACCGCGCCGAGCATCTGAACATCATGCGCCCCAGTCACCGCCTCGTCCCCTGGCTCGCCGCCCTCGCCGCGAGCGTCTCGCTCGCCACGCCGGCCGCAGCCCAGCGCCGCGACGAGGCGGCGGGGTCGGCCTGACCAACGGCCCCCCGCCCGCCAGTGGCGGCGCGGCCATCTCGCGGTGGCGGCCTGGCGCCCGTGCACCACGTCTCCAGAAGCTCCCGCCGCTGCCCAGCAAGCGCGACAAGGGAACTGGGTCGCCGGCGTCACGGTCACCGAGTACTGGCCCGCGCCCGGAGGCCTGGTTCCGCGGTCGCCTGGTGACCGCCCCCGGGCTGCCCGGCCGCCACCGCATCGACTGGCTGTACTCGGCGACCGGGCATGTCGATGGAGGGTGACGGCTACGGGCTTGACGGCCGGCAGTACCACATCGACGCCCTCGGCGACGGCGGCTGGGTGACGGCGGCCGGCCGGCTCACCTCGCCCTCGCGCAACTGGTCGGGCGGCGCCCCCTACTGGCGCGCCGGCGGCTACTGGCGCAACCGCGCCGGCGCCGTCACCTTCCCGCTGTGCGGCCGGCGGATGGTCCGACGGCGCCGGCCGCCGCTACGTGCCTCTGCGCGACGTGAGCTTCGCGCCCGGCGCCGTCGCTGCCGCTGCACTTCTATCGAGTCGATCGCCGTCGATCCGCATCTCATCCCGCTGGGCAGCCGGGTGTATGTGCCGGCCTACCGCAGGACGGTCACGGCGGCTGGTTCATCGCCCAGGACACCGGCGGAGCGATCAACGGCCGCCACATCGACGTCTACCGCTCGCCGCCGGCCGGCCCGTCCGATTCCGGCCAATATCTGACCGGCGAGCGGATCTTCGTGATCAAGCCGCGCAAGTAGACTCAGCGGCATGGCCAAACAACGCGCCGTGCGCATCGAGCAGAAGAGCCAGCTGGCCGCCATGCAGCAGATGGAGAGCCGCTCGGACGCCGAACTGCAGTCGGAGACCAAGTACCGGGCGGCCGCCCAGGCGATCCTCGGTGCTCGCGCCGCCCAGAAGCTCGATCCGGTCAAGACGCGCGCCCACTTCCAGCGGGCGATCGCCGCCGCGCCGCCCCAGGAGCGGCTGCCCCTGCGCCGCATGGCCGAGACCGCCATCGCCCAGGCCGAGCGACGGGCCGGCGACTACAAGCGCGCCAAGGAGCGCATCGGCCAGCCGGCGAGCGGCCGTGAGGTGTTCATGCTGCGGCTGCTGGGCATCGTCGCCCCGCCCAAGAGCGCGGGCGGGCTGGCCCGGGGCCGCGGCATCGCCATCGCGATCGCGCTCGTCGTGGCCATCCTGCTCATCTGCTTTGGGATCGTCAACCTCGTCGCGCTGCCCTTTGGCGGGATCTCGCTCGACCTCGGGATCTTCTACGGGATCGTGCTGCTGCTGGTGGCGATCGTCGGTGCTGGCCGTCCTCGGGCGCCGACGCCAGCGCCGGGCGCAGGCCGAGCAGGCAGAGCGCATCGCCGGCGCCCGCTCGCGCTGAGCTCGGGCGCTCCGAGGGACCGCGGGACTGACGATGTGCGGGCGCTACACGCTGGCCGCTCGCCGATCCGGCCGCGATCCGCGACCGCTTCGCCATCGGCGAGTCCGTCGACCGTGCGCCGGCGCTTCAACGTCGCCCCCGGCGATGACGTGCTGGCGGTGACCACCGATCGCGCCGGTGAGCCCCGGGGCGAGCTGCTGCGGTGGGGCCTGGTGCCGTCGTGGGCCGACAGTCGCGACCACGGGGCTGAAGATGATCAACGCGCGGGTCGAGACGGCCGCCGAGCGGCCCGCCTTCCGCCGGGCGTTTGAGCGCTATCGCTGCCTGATCGTGGCCGACGGCTTCTACGAGTGGCGCCGCTCGCCGCAGGGCGGCCCCAAGCAGCCGTTTCACATCACCCGCGACGACGGCGGCGTGTTCGCCTTCGCCGGGCTGTGGTCCGGCTGGCACGGTGCCGACGACGCGGTGCTGCGGACCTGCACGATCCTGACGACCGCCGCCAACGCGGCGATCGCCGACCTGCACGACCGCATGCCGGTGATCCTCGACCCCGCCGACGAGCCGGCTTGGCTTGACACCTCGACGCCCGGCCCCGGCTGTCGGAGATCCTGGCCGGCCTGCCGGCGCGCGCGAACCGCCCTCACCGAGGTCGGCTTCGCCGTCAACGACGCCCGCTACGACGGTCCGGAGTGCCTCGAGCCCGCCGGCCCCGCCGGCCCAGACCGCTCTCTAGCGCTGCCGGGGTCTAGGGGCCGTCGGGTCAGCGCTCGGGTCGGGCGAGCACGAGGCTGCCCGCCGGGCGGGCCTTGGCCGGGCCGATCGCGTCGCGCGGGCGCGATCGCGGCCGCCGCTCACGCGGGCCGAGACCGGGCTCCGCCGACAGCGGGGACTCGGTCAGCCACGTCCCGAAGGAGGCCGCCGACATCGGCTTTGAGAGGTGGTAGCCCTGGGCGAGATCGCAGCCGAGGCTGGCCAGGCTCTCGAGCGTCGGCGCGTCCTCGACCCCCTCGGCGATGATCCGCAGCCCCAGGTCGTGCCCGAGGTTGATGGTGGAGCGCACGATGATGAGGTCGTTCTCCTCCTGGAGCATCGGGGAGACGAAGGAACGGTCGATCTTGAGCTCGTTGATCGGCAGGCGCCGCAGGTTGGCCAGCGAGGAGTAGCCGGTCCCGAAGTCGTCGACCGACAGGCGCACCCCCAGGTCCGACAGCCGCCCGACGGTCGCCAGGGCCCGCTCGGGGTCCGACATGATCATGCTCTCGGTGATCTCCAGCTGGAGCGACTCGCGCCGGCACGTGGAAGGCTGTCGAGCATCCGCTCGATCTCGCGCGGCAGGTCGCGGTCGAGCAGGTTGCGCACCGACAGGTTGACGGCCACCGAGAGCGCGCGCCCGTCGCGGCGCCAGGCGGCACACTCGGCGATCGAGTGCTCGAGCACGTGGCGGGTGAGCGGGCCGATCAGCCCGGTCTGCTCGACCGTCTGCACGAACGCGCCCGGGGGAACGAGGCCGTGCTCGGGATGCTCCCAGCGGACCAGGCCCTCCGCGCCCTTGACGGTGCGATCGTCGAGATCGACGATCGGCTGGTAGTGGACGACGATCTCATCGTTGGCCAGCGCATGGCGGATGTCCGAGAGCACGTTGAGGCGGCGCACCGAATGCTGGTTCTGCTCGGCGGCATAGATCTTGTAGTCGGTCTGGGCCTCCTTGGCGGCATACATCGCGATGTCGGCGCAGCGCAGCAGCGCATGGGAGTCGCGCGCCGTCGTCGGGGAAGCGGGCCACGCCGATGCTCGCCCCCACCTCGAGCGACAGCTCGTCGACGGTGAACGGCTGGGTGATCGTCTGACACAGCTGGGCGATGCTGCGCTCCACGGCCGCCGGGTCGTCGGAGGCGAGCGCCGGCAGCACCGCGAACTCGTCGCCGCCGAGGCGGGCGACGAGGCCGTCCTCGCCGATCGCGGTGGCCAGCCGCGGCCCGAGGTCGCGCAACAGGACGTCGCCGTAGTGGTGGCCGAGGGTGTCGTTGACCTCCTTGAACCGGTCGAGGTCCATCAGCATCACGACGAAGCGGTCGCGTCGGCCCGGCGGTCGCGATGCGCTCCTCGACCGCCTCGCGGAAGCGCTCGCGGTTGGCCAGGCCCGTCAGCTCGTCCGTGGTGGCGACCCGCTGCAGGGCCTCCGAGCGGCGCTTGGACGTCATCAGCTGCGAGATCAGGTACAGAAAGACCCCCAGCACGAGCCCGAACAGGACCAGCCCGACCGATCCGAGCTGATCGAGCCGAAGGCGCCGACGAGCGTCAGCAGGGCCGTCGCCAGCTCCGCGGCCAGCACGGGATCGACATCTCCCGCGTCGCCCGGGCGACCAGCGAGGTGCGCTCCAGGTAGCAGTGATAGCCGGCGGCCAGCAGGAAATTGAGGCTCCAGCATCACCAGATAGGTGGCGAACACCAGCAGGTAGTGCGTCGTCGAAGCCGACTGGCATGGGCCAGCGCGCGAAGCGGCATGGAAGAACAGGCCGCCGAGAGCGGACACCAGGTGAAGTTGGCGAGGTTGTTGAGGTAACATGCGCGCTCCAGCGGAAGCGCACCCAGCTGACGGTGATCGCCACCGCGCCGATGAGCACGGCCGGCCCCGGACCGAGGACGATGGTGGCGAGGATGAGGGCCAGGAAGCTCGAGGAGATCTCCAGCTTGCCGGCGCTCTCCACGACGGTCAGCTCGCCGGCCATCGGCAAACGCGCCGAGCACGAGCAGGGCGGGCAGCGACCAGTCGTTCTGGCCGCCGGTCCGCACGGCGATCACGCCGGCGACGAGGGCGGCCACCGCCTGGACAGCGATCAGCGCCGCCCCGGGCCGTGGCGGCGCTCGGGCGCAGTGTGATGGTAGGCGGCCGTCGAGCTCCATCTGGCTCCCGCATCGACGCGCGGGCGCCGACTGAACCGTAATGACCAGCGGAACTGGACGCCTGCGGATCCAGGAGAATCCCGGCGAGTGGACGGATGACCGTCCCGATGGTACTCCTCAAGATCCCGGCGCCGCCGTACGATTCCGTCTCACCCCACAACGGCTGAGGGGCCCGCTGTAACGGGCCCCTCACCAAAGCTCAGCCTCCGACGGATAGGGCATGGCAGTGCCTCCTGAGACGGCGGTATTGGGCGATGGGTATCGGAATATGGCGTTGGCGCCGAGTTATCGCTCGGCGCCAACTTTCCCGATGAGCTGGCTACTTTCGTACCTCGGAATGCTGCGGAAAAGCAACACCCATGTCGACTGGAAACGGGCCGACAATCCGTGGTCGACTACGGACGAGCCGACGGGAGTGTCCCGCAACCGGCCGTCCGCGACCGATCACGCGACTTCGAGAAACAGCGTCTCGTCCTCCTCCAGGCGCTCGCGCAGCCCGCGCTTGAGCTTGCCGTGGATCTGGCAGACGCGGCTCTCGGAGACACCGAGGATCTCGCCGGTCTCGCGCAGCGTCAGATTGTTGACGTGCAGCAGGACGGCCACCTTGCGCTCGCGCGCCGGCAGCTCGTCGAAGGCCGCCCGGAAGCGGGCGATGGCGCGCTCGCGCATCGCGGCATGCTCGGGATCGCAGGTGCGATCCGTCGAGGCCAGGATGTCCATCCGCTCTGACGGGCGATCGTCCTCGGAGACGACGAGGGTGTTCAGTGAGCCGATGTCCGAGCGGGCGATGTCGTCGCTGCAGCGCGGCCAGCTCCTGCTCGGAGATGGCCAGCTGCTCGGCCAGCTCGCTGCGCGTGGGGGCGCGGCCGTGCAGGACGGTGAAGCGCTCGCGGGTGCGGTTGTACTCGCGCTCCATGCGACGCAGGGATCGCGGTGCCCAGTCGTAGCGGCGCAGCTCGTCCAGGACGGCGCCGTGGATCCGGGTCCACGCGAACTGCTCGAGGGTGGCGCCCTTCTCGGGGTCATAGCGGTCCAGCGAGCGGATGAGCGCCTCCAGGCCGCAGGAGATGAAGTCGTCGACCTCGCGGTAGGCGGGGATCTCGCGGATCTTGCGGTAGACGATGCACTTCACGATCGGCGCAAGCGAGAAGACGAGGCGATCCCGAGCGCTGATGTCACCGTATCGTGGTACCGGCGCCAGAGGACCGAGAAGGGCCTCCTGCGACATCCGTCCACCCTGATTGATTTGCTTCAAGATTCCCCTCCGCCTGGTCGCTACATGAGAAGGTCGATCTCGTATCGGCCCGGTGTGTGCGCCATTAACCGCACCGACTGCGGCTGTGCGATCCGTACTGGCTACGGAGAGATCGTGACGCGAAGCTCCCGAGAGCTGGCCACGAGCGGAGAGGTTGGATAATCAACGCTCACGTGCCTCCGGACGCCTCCATGGCCCTCTCCCCTCTGCTTCGCCGCCTATGACCACGTGCTGCTTGACCTCGACGGATGCGTGTGGGTCGCAGGACGAGCTCACCTTTCGGGCGCGCGAGGCGCTCGCCGAGCTGCGGGCGCCGGCAAGTCGCTGGCCTTCGTCACCAACGACTCGCGCCGCTCGCCCGAGGAGTACGTGCGCAAGCTGTGGGCGCTTGGCCTGCAGGCCTCGCTCGAGGAGGTCGTCACCGTCGGCGCGGCGATCCAGTTCCTGCTCGCCGAGCGCGTCTCCGGCGCGCCCACCTTCGTGATCGGGTCGCCGGCCGTCTTCCGGCACGTCGCCGATTCCGGGCAGCGGATCGTCAACGGCACGCCGCGGGCCGCCGAGGCCGAGCTTGTCGTCGTGGCCGGCCATGACGGCTTTGACTTCGAGGAGCTGCGGATCGCCACCCAGGCGTCTGCTGGGCGGGGCCGAGATGATCGCCGCCGACCGCGACCGCACGTTTCCCGCCGCCGACGGCCAGCGCCCGGGTACCGGCCCGATCGTCGCCGCTCTGGAGTACGCCACGGGCGTCCCCGCCCGGATCGTCGGCAAGCCCGAGCCGTTCGTTGCTGCGCGCGGCCATGGACCGTCTGGGGCCGGGCCGGGCGCTCATGGTCGGCGACCGGCTGGACGCCGATCTCGCCGGCGCGGCGGCGGCCGGGCTCGACGGCGCGATCGTGCTCACCGGCGTGACCACCCGCGACGAGGCCGAGGCGGCCACGCGACCCCTCGCCCGTCGCCGTCGCCGACACCCTCCACGCGCTCGTCACCGCGTGACGCTGGCGGTCATCGTCAACCCCGCCGCCGGCGGCGGCCGGGCCGGACGTGCCCTGGCGGGCGTGCGGGCGGCGCTTGACGCGCCTGGGCCTCGAGCACCACGTCGAGGCGACGCGCGACCTCGATCACGCGCGCGGGCTGGCCCGGGCGGCGGCCGCGGCCGGGGAGACGGCGGTCGCCTTCGGCGGCGACGGGCTGATCGGGGCGGTCGCCGACGCGCTGCGCGGCAGCGAGGGCCGGCTGGGCGTCCTGCCCGGCGGGCGGGGCAACGACTTCGCCCGAGCGCTCGGTATCCCGCTCGACCCCCGGGCGGCCTGCGCGGTGCTGGCCTCCGGCGCCACTCGCGCGCTGGACCTCGGCGAGGTCAACGGCCGCACCTTCGTCGGCATCGCCAGCTGCGGGCTCGACGCCGACGCCAACCGGATCGCCAACCGCACCTCGCTGGTGCGCGGCAATCTCGTCTACTCCTACGCGGCGCTGCGGGCGCTGGCCCAATGGGAGCCGGCCACCTTCACCATCATCCTCGACGGCGGCCGCCCCCATACGATCACCGGCTACACGATCGCCGCCGCCAACTCGACCTCCTACGGGGGCGGCATGCGCCTCGCCCCCGGCGGCGCGGCTCGATGACGGCCTGCTGGAGATCGTCGTCATCGCCCAGATGACCAAGCTGCCGCTTCCTCTCGCTGCTGCCCACCGTCTTCTGGGGCGGCCATGTCGGGCACGCGGGCGTCGAGATCCTCCAGGGGCGCAGCGTCGAGATCGCCGCCTCACGCCCGCTCGAGGTCTACGCCGACGGCGACCCGATCGCCGCGCTGCCGGTGACGGTGCGGGCCCTCCCCGGCGCGGTGCGGGCGCTCGTGCCCGCCAGCCCGGTCGAGCCGCTGGCCGCCGCCTCCCCCGTGCTGACCCGCGCGCGCCCGATGAGCGCGCTGGACGCCAAGATCCTGGCCGCGCGGGCCGTCGGGCAGCTGGCCCGGCGCGCCGGGCCGCGGCGGCGGGACGAGCCTGCCGGGCAAGGTCCTCACCCGGCTCGAGCCCCGGGCGATCGAACGCTGGCGCAGCGTCTGCCCGCGGGGGTCGGCGATCGTGTCGGCCACCAACGGCAAGACGACGACCGCCGCGATGGCCGCCTCGATCCTCGAGCGCGCGGGGATCCGCCTCGTCCACAACCAGGCGGGCGCCAACATGGCCGGCGGCGTCGCCTCGACGCTGGCCGCGGCCGCCCGGCCGCGCGGCGCGATCGCCGGCGAGCTGGGCCTGTTCGAGGTCGACGAGTTCTGGCTGGACCAGGTGGGGCCCCAGCTGCGCCCCCGCGTCGTCCTGCTCGGCAACCTGTTTCGCGACCAGCTGGACCGCTACGGCGAGCTCGACACGATCGCCGACCGCTGGGCGGCGATGGTCGCGGCGCTGCCGGCGGGCGCCCAGCTGGCGCTCAACGCCGACGATCCGCTGATCGCCGACCTGGGACGCGAGCGCCCCGGCGTCATCTACTTCGGCATCGAGGACCGCTCGGTGGCAAGCGCCGAGATGCAGCACGCCTCGGACTCCACCCACTGCCGCCGCTGCGGGGCCGCCTACGTCTACGACGCCGTCTACCTCGGGCACCTCGGCATCTACCGCTGTCCGGGCTGCGGCCGCGCGCGCCCCGTGCCCGCGCTGTCCGCGCAGCAGGTCCGCCTGCACGGCACGCGCGCGGCGTCGTTCCGCGCTGGTCGCCGGCGGCGAGAGCGTCGCCGTCGAGGTGCCGCTGCCCGGCCTCTACAACGTCTACAACGCCCTGGGCGCGGCGACCCTGTGCCTGGCGCTGGGCATGTCGCTCGCCCAGGTGGCCGACGGGCTGGCCCACGTCAGCGCCGCCTTCGGGCGCGCCGAGCGCATCCCGGTCGGCGACCACGAGCTGTCCGTGCTGCTGGTCAAGAACCCGGCCGGCGCCAACGAGATCCTGCGCACCCTGACTCTCGAGTCCGGCGAGCTTGACCTGTTGGGCGTCCTCAACGACCGCATCGCCGACGGGCGCGACGTCTCCTGGGTGTGGGACGCCGACTTCGAGCTGCTCGCCGGGCGGGTGCGCCGGATGACCTGCGCGGGCACGCGGGCCGCCGAGCTGGCCCTGCGGCTCAAGTACGCGGGCGTGCCCGCCGAGCGGCTGGAGGTGGTGCCCGCGCTGCCGGTGGCGCTGGACCGCGCGCTGCGGCGGCGCCCGCCGGCGCCGATGTCTACGCGCTGCCGACCTACACCGCTCTGCTGGAGCTGCGTGCCGAGCTGGCCCGGCGCGGTCACGTGGGCCGCTTCTACGAGCGCGAGGCGGCGCGGGCATGAGCTCGGCGGAGGCGATCTGGCACGAGCTCGAGTGCGGGCGCTACACCGAGGATCTCTCGCTGTGGCGCCAGCTGGCCGACCGGGTGGGCGGCCCGATCCTCGATGTCGGCGCCGGAACCGGCCGCACCACCCTGGAGCTGGCCACCGCGGGGCACGCCGTGCTGGCCCTCGACCTCGACGACGCGCTGCTGGCCGTCCTGCGCGAGCGCGCCGAGGGACTGGAGGTGCGCACGCTCGTCGGCGATGCCCGCGCCTTCTGGCTCGGGGAGACGTTCCGGCTGTGCATCGTGCCGATGCAGACGATCCAGCTGCTGGGGGGCGCCGAGGGACGGCTTCAGTTCTTCGAGTGCGCGCGCGAGCACCTGGAGCCGCGCGGCGTGCTGGCGGTGGCGGTCGCCGAGACAGCTCGACACCTTCGAGACCGTCGAGGGCCTGCCCGGCCCGCTGCCCGACGTCGCCGAGTTCGACGGCGTCGTCTACTCGAGCCGTCCCACCGCGGTGCGTGCCGAGGGCGACGGTTTCGTGCTCGAGCGCCGCCGCGAGACGGTCAGCTCCGACGGGCAGCTGTCGACCGAGACCAACCGCATCCACCTCGACCGGGTGACCGCGGAGACGCTGGAGGCCGAGGCGAGCAGGCCGGCCTGAGCACGTCGACCGGGTGTGGATCGCGGCCACCGAGGAGTACGTGGGCACGACGGTGGTGCTGTTCCTGCTGTCCTGACCGTCGCGCGCTGCGGGTGTGCGCGCTGTACCCCGATCTGATGAACATCTATGCCGACCGCGGCAACCTGCTGCTCCTCGAGCAGCGCTGCCGCTGGCGGGGCCTCGGCTTCTCGGTCGTCGTCCAGCGGCCTGGGCGAGGCGCTCGATCCCGCAGGGCGCCGACCTGTACTACATCGGCGGCGGCCAGGACCGCGACCAGAAGCTGTGCGCCGAGGACCTGGCGCACGCCAAGCGCGAGGCCGTTCATGCGGCGGCTGCTCGCGGCGCGGTCATCCTCGCGGTGTGCGGCGGCTATCAGCTGCTCGGCCACTCCTACCAGCTCGGCGACGAGACGCTGCCGGGCGTCGGTCTGGTGGACCTCGAGACGGTCCGCGCCCCGGAGCGCGGAGATCGACTGATCGGCAACGTGGCCATCGAGGTGGAGCTCGTGCCCGGGCCGCCCGCGGGTTCTCGCGGGCTTTGAGAACCACGGCGGCCGGACCCGTCTGGGCCCGGGAGCGGCGCCGCTGGGCCGGGTCCTCAAGGGCCATGGCAACAACGGGCGCGACGGCCACGAGGGCGTCCGGTCGGGCAACGTCATCGGCACCTACCTGCACGGGCCGCTGCTGCCCAAGAACGCCTGGTTCGCCGACTGGCTGATCGCCACCGCGATCGGTACCGAGGAGCCGCTGGCGCCCCTCGACGACACGCTCGAGGACCTGGCGCATGCCGACGCGCGGCGGGCCGCCGGCGTCAGCTGACCGCGTGGCTTCACGGCGCCGGGACGGCGCCGGCGGGCGGCGGCGACAATAGCCCTCGTGTCCGCGCGTCGAGAACTGATCGCGATCCTCGCCGCCGCCGCTGGCGCTCGGCGTCGCCGGATGCGCCTCCTCGACGCACCTCGACGACGACCCGCCGCTCGGCGGCGACCGCGCACGACCACGCGCCACGGTCACCGCCTCCTCGTCGGCGACGACCACCGCGGCGACGACGAGCTCGACGCTCCCGGGCACGGGCAAGCCGCCGGTGACGATCGGCGACAAGAACTACACCGAGCAGTTCGTGCTCGGCCAGCTCTACCTGCAGGCGCTCACCGCCCAGGGCTTCACGCGTCACCATCAACCAGAACATCGGCCCGACCGAGGTGACCCAGCAGGCGCTGCGGACCGGCGCGCTGGCGATGTACCCCGAGTACCTCAACACCTTCGACACGGCACTCGCCGGCCGACCGGCAGGCTTTCCGCAGCCGGCCGGCGGCCTATCGCGCGGCCGCGGCGCTACGCCGTCCCCCACGGCCTGGTGCTGCTCGAGCCGACGCCGTTCGCCGACTCCGACGCCATCGCGGTCACCGTGGCCTTCGCCGCGCGACAACCACCTGCGCACGATCTACGACCTGCGCCGGGTCGCCGCGACGATGGCGATGGCCGGCCCGCCGCAGTTCGCCACCGGCCTGCCCGGCCTGCCGCGCTCTCCTCCGCCTACGGCGTCACCCCCGAGACGTTCCGAGGGATGCCCGTGGGCGCGCAGTACGGGGCGCTGAACACCGGCGCGGCGCAGGCCGCCTACGTCAACTCCACCGACGCGCAGCTCGCCTCCGGCGACTACCGGCTGCTCGCCGACCACCGCCGGATCTTCGGCTGGGGCAACGTCGTCCCCGTCGTCTCGGCCAAGGCCCTGGCGGCGCAGGGGCCCGCCTTCGCCGAGACGATCGAGCGGGTGGACCGGATGCTGACCACGCCGGTGATGCGCCAGCTCAACGCTGCCGTGGACCTCGCCCACCAGAGTCCCGCAGCCGCGGCCAAGCAGTTCCTGCAGACCCACGGCCTGCTCGAGCCGCTCCCTGGTCCCTGAGCGTGCGCCGGGACGGGTCAGCTGCCGCTGGAGCCGAAGCCCTGGGCGGCGCGGACCGTGTCAGAGCAGCGTCTCGCACCTCGACGACCTCGGACAGGTCGACGGCGACGACCACCAGCTGGGCGATGCGATCCCCCGCCCGCAGCGTGAACGGCGTCGCCCGGTCCGTGTTGAGCAGGAGCACCTTGATCTCGCCGCGGTAGTCGGCGTCGATCAACCCCGGAGCGTTGACCACGGAGATCCCGTGGCGGGCGGCCAGCCCCGAGCGCGGCAGCACCAGGCCCGGCGTGGCCCGGCGGGATCTCGACGGCGATCCCGGTGGGGATGGCGGCGCGCTCCCCCGGGGCCAGTGTGGCCTCCTCAACGGCCGAGAGGTCGAGGCCGGCGTCGCCGGGATGGGCGCGGGTGGGCAGGCGAGCGCGCTCGTGCAGGCGCGCGACCCGCAGGCTCACCGGTCGGCCGTCAGCGCGAGGTCGCGCATAGCGGGCGGCCACGCTGGCGGGCAGCCGGGCGTTGATGCGCACCCCGTCGGGCGTGTCCTCGCGCTCGAGGTCGCCGGCCAGCTCGTGCAGCTCGGCCAGCCGTCCGCCCTCGCGGTAGGGGACGAGCAGCTCGACGTCGGACAGCCGGCGCTCGAACTCAGTCTGGATGCGCTCGACGAGCGCCTCGATCCCCTCCCCGGTGGCGGCGGAGACGAGCACCGCGTCGCGGTGGGTGTGCGCCAGCTGCACCCGCCGTTCCTCGGAGAGCTTGTCGGCCTGGGCGAGCACGAGCATCTGGGTCGCCTCGTCGGCGGCGATCTCGTGCAGCACGTCGTCGACCGCCCGGGTCATCGAGACGAGCTCGTCCTCCTCGGCGGAGGCATCGACGACGTGGAGGATGAGGTCGGCGCGGATCGTCTCCTCCAGGGTGGCGCCGAAGGCGTCGACCAGCTGATGGGGCAGCTTCCTGATGAAGCCGACGGTGTCGGTCAGCAGGTAGTCCCGGCCGCCGGCCCGCAGCACCCGGGTGGTGGGGTCCAGCGTGTGGAACAGGCGGTCGCGGACGGGCACGTCGGCGCCGGTGAGCGCGTTGAGCAGGGTCGACTTGCCGGCGTTGGTGTAGCCGGCGAGGGCGATCTGGGGCAGGTGGGCGCGCTCGCGCTCGGCGCGCATCACCCCGCGGGTGGAGCGCACCTGGGACAGCCGGCGCTTGAGCGCCGCGATCCGGTCGCGGGCCAGGCGGCGATCGGTCTCGATCTGCGTCTCGCCCGGGCCCCGGGTGCCGATCCCGCCGCCGAGGCGCTCGAGGTGGGTCCACAGGCCGCGCATCCGGGCGAGGTTGTACTCGAGCTGGGCGAGCTCGACCTGCAGCTTGCCCTCCGCCGTGTGGGCGTGGTCGGCGAAGATGTCGAGGATGATCGCCGTGCGGTCGATCACCGGCATCCCGAGCGCCTGCTCGAGGTTGCGCTCCTGGCGCGGCGAGAGCTCGTCGTCGACGGCGACCAGGTTGGCGTCGGCCTCCGTCAGCTGGCCCTTGAGCTCGTCGAGCTTGCCCGGACCGAGGTAGGCGTTGGGATGGGGATGGTCGCGGCGCTGGATCATCTCCCCCACCGTGGCCACCCCGGCGGTCCGCAGCAGCTCGGCGAGCTCGGGCAGGTGCGTCTCCTCGCCGGCCGGCACGGCGGCGATCATGAACGCGCGCTGACGGGCGCGACGCGGCGACGGGGGCGCCGGGCGGTTGCCGTTGCGGTGAGTGGCGGGTGGCGCAGCCACGCCCACCCATGGTACCGGCGGGATGGCGGCCCGCGACTACAGCCGGCTGAGCCGCTGCACGGCCTCGAGCAGGCGATCGTCGGGGGTGGTCAGCGAGATGCGGAAGAACCCCTCGCCGTTGGGGCCGTAGGCCCCGCCCGGCGAGATGACGACCGCCGCCTGCTCGAGCACGTGCTCGCAGTACTCGGCGGCCGTGCCGAAGCCCGGCGGAACCGGCGCCCACACGTAGATCGTGCCCCGCGGCCGGGTGACCTGGACGCCGGCCTGGGCCAGCGCGTCGCACACGAGGTCGCGCCGGCGCTCGTAGACGGCGTTCATCTCCCGCACGAACCGCGTCGACCTCGGGCGCCAGGGCCGCGGCGCCGGCGAGCTGCACCGCCTCGAAGAGGCCCGAGTCGATGTTGGACTTCAGCCGCCAGTACTGGGAGATGGCCTCCGCGTTGCCGACGATGGCCGCGCACCGCCAGCCGGTCATGTTGTAGCCCTTGGAGAGCGAGAAGACCTCGACGCCGACCTCCTTGGCCCCGGGCGTGGCCAGGAACGAGGGGGCGACGTAGCCGTCGAAGGTCGTCTCCGAATAGGCGTTGTCGTGGACGACCAGGATGTCGTTGGCCCGCGCCAGCTCGATGACGCGCTCGAAGAACCCGTCGGGGACGATCGCCCCCGTCGGGTTGTTGGGGTAGTTGATGAACATCAACCGCGCCCGGTGCAGGACGTCGGCGGGGATCGCGTCGAGGTCGGGGGCGAAGCCCAGCTCGGGCTCGAGGCCCATCAGATACGGCTCCCCCCCGGCCATCAGCGGGCCACCCGTGTAGACCGGATAGCCCGGATCCGAGGCGAGCGCGACGTCACCCGGGTCCAGGAAGGCCAGGTTGAGGTTGAAGATGCACTCCTTGGCGCCGATCGCCGGCATCACCTCGATGGCGGGATCGAGCGCGACGGAGAAGCGGCGGTCATAGAAGCCGGCCACCGCCTCGCGGAACTCCTGGCGGCCGCGGTTGGAGGGGTACTGGTGGGTGCCCGGGTCGGCGACCGCCTGCTGGGCGGCGGTGACGATCGGCGGGTAGGTCGGCGTGTCGGGGTCGCCGATGCCGAGGCTGATCACGTCGACTCCGGCGGCCCGCTTCTCCGCGATCTTGCGCTCGAGCTCGGCGAACAGGTAGGGCGGGATTTGCTCGAGTCGCTTACTCGGTCGCATGCAGCTCCTTGATGAAGTCGATAAGTCCTCGGCGAGCGTGCCGGCGAACACCGGCACCGCCCAGCCGCTGAGATTGACGTGGAGGTCCTCGGAGACCTCGACCTCCAGCTCGCCGCCGTCGAGCACCACCGTCACCGGCGAATCGCCGCCCTCGAGGACGTGGGCGACGGCCGCTCCGGTGGCCCCGGTGCCGCTGGACGAGGTCTCCCCCACCCCGCGCTCGAAGATCCGCGCCCGGATGCGGTCGCCGGCCAGCGGGGTGTACCAGGAGACGTTGGTGCGGTGGGGAAACAGCGCGTGGGCCTCGAGGGCCGGGCCGAGCGCCGGCAGGTCGAGCGCCGGCCAGCTCGGCCTCGTCGGCGACCCGGATCGCGCACTGGGGGTTGCCCACCTGGACATGCTGAAAGCGCCACGGGCGCCCGTCGGCGGTCAGCGTCGACCGCCCGTCCGGCCGGGCCCTGCGGGAAGTCCGCGCTCTGCGTGCGGACGCGGCCGATGTCCAGCCGGGCGGTCGTCGGCGAGGTGATCGTGGGGCGGATCTCGCCCGCGGCCGTCTGGATCGAGAACTCGTCGCTGTCGACCCAGCCGCGCCGGCGCAGGTAGAGGACCGCCTCGCGGGCGCCGTTGCCCGACAGCTCGGCCTCTGAGCCGTCGGGGTTGAAGATCCGCAGGCGGGCGGCGAAGCCCGGCTCGTCGGGCGCGCTGAGCAGCAGGATCCCGTCGGCGAAGACGCCGGTGTGCCCCGCGCAGATTGCCCGGATCCGGGCCGGGGTCAGCTCGAAGGGGAGCCGTTGCGCCTCCAGGATGAGGTAGTCGTTGCCCAGGGCTTGCCACTTCTCGAAGTCCACGCGGCGGTGAGTGTATGTGTACCGTCGCCCCGATCATGGTTCGGCGCCTCTCCTCGCGCGCGTCCGCGCCGCTGCTTGCGCTGGCCCTGGTGTCAGTCCTCTCGCTGGCGGCGCGCGGCCTGCTGCTCGGCCAGCCGTGCCAGTCGCCGTGCACCACCGCCAACGCGCACACCCTCGATCTTCGACGAGGCCTACTACGTCAACGCGGCGCGGGTGATCGCCGGGATCCACCCGCCCGCCGGGCTCTCACTACGACCACTCTCCGCTGGGCAGCGACCCCAACGCCGAGCATCCGCAGGGGGCCAAGCTCATCATGGCGGCGGCCATCGAGATCTTCGGCGACGGGCCGTTCGCCTGGCGGATCGGCAGCCTCATCTTCGGCTCGCTGGCCATCCTCGGGCATGTACGCCCTCGTGCGCGCGGCCGGCGGTGGGCGCTGGTCGGCGCTGGGGGCGGCCTCGCTGATGGCCTGCGACAACCTGCTGCTCGTCCACGGGCGCATCGGCACGCTCGACATCTACGGGGTGGCGGCGATGGTCTGGGGGGTCGCCTTCTACCTGCGGGGGTGGTGGGTGGCCGCCGGCGCCGCCCTGGCGGTGGCCGACGCCTTCAAGGAGGTCTCCTTCTACGCCCTGCTCGTGATCGGGCTGATCGAGGTGGGCCGCGTGCTGGTGGCCCTGCGCGATCCCGACCCCCCGCCCGACTGGCACTGGCGCCCGGCGTTCATCCGCCTGGTGGCCACCGCGTTTGTCAGCATCGGCGTGTTCGTCGGGGTGCTGGGGCTGATGGGGCTGATCGCCAAGCCCTACGCCGACGCCGAGGCGCGGCTGATCACCGGCGGCCCGTTTGACCACCTGTGGCACATGATCACCTACGGCGCGAACCTGACCAGCCCCGGCGGCCCGCAGGGGATCGCCTCCTATCCGTGGCAGTGGCTGCTCGACCTCAAGCCGATCACCTACCTGCGGATCAACCCCTCGCTGCCCGGCCAGGGCCTGTACGGCATCCACCCCGTGTCCGCCTTTCTGGGGATGATCAGCCCGCCGATCCTGGCGCTGGCGGTCCCGGGAGTGCTGTGGGGGATCGTCCGCTGCGCCCGCCGCCGGCGAGCGGTGGCGGCGACGGTCGACGGCGCGGGCACGCCCCGCGTGACCCGGTCGCTGGGTGACCTGCAGCTGGCGATTCTCGGGCCGGCGTGGTTCATCGGCACCTGGCTGCCCTACGAGCTGCAGAGCGCGCTCGACGCCCGCACCAGCTACCTCTACTACATGGTGGTGGTGATGCCGGGCATCTACGTGGCCGTCACCTACCTGGTGTCGCTCGGGTGGCGGCGGCGGACCCCGTGGCTGCGGGGCCTCATCGTCCTGTGGGGCCTCAGCGTGGTCGTCGGGGTCGTCCTCATGTATCCGTTCGTGGCGGCGTTCTGAGCGCGCGTCACCTCGGCGGCGGTCTCCTGCGGACCGCGGCCGGTGACGTCGAGCACGTGGACCCCGGCCAGCTTGCGCATCCAGGTCAGCTGGCGGCGGGCGTAGTTGCGGGTGCGGCGCTTCATCGCCTCGAGATCCCCCGCCAGGAGTTCCTCGAAGCCCAGGGCCTTGCGGGCCGTCAGCGAGGCACCGGCGGCGTGCGCCCGGCGGACCTCGTCGAGCGCCCCAGCGGCGATCATCGCCTCCACCCGGGCATCGATACGCGCGTACAGCGCCTCGCGCTCCATGGTCAGGCCGACGAGGAGCGTGGGATGCCGGGTGGCCTCCGTCCACAGCTCCGACACCCCGCCGGGCGGCTCCAGCTCGCCGCTGTCAGACAGCTCGAGCGCCCGCACGATCCGCTGGCGGTCCGTGGGGGCGATCTCGGCCGCCGCCCACGGCGCGCGGGCAGCCAGGACGCGCGTGCAGCGCCTGCGGGCCGCGGGCCTCCAGCTCCGCCAGCCAGCGCTCGCGGATGCCCTGGGCCGGTGGGGGCTTGAGGCTGAGCTCGGTCAGCGCCGCCCGCAGGTACAGGCCGGTGCCGCCGACGACGATCGGTCGCCGGCCGGCGCTCAGCAGATCGTCGATCTCGGCGTGGGCGAGCTCGGCGTACTGACCGGCGCTGAAGGTGGCGTCGACCGGCAGGAAGTCGATCAGCCGGTGCTCCAGCCGGCTGCGCTGCTGCGCGTCGGCCGCACCGGTGAGGATCCCCAGCCCGGTGTAGACCTGCAGCGCGTCGGCCGAGACGGCCACCGGATCCTCTCCCTGGGCGCGCAGACGATCGGCCAGCGCGATGGCCAGATCCGTCTTGCCCACGCCGGTGGGACCGAAGAGGGCGATGACGTCGGGGCGCGGCCATCGCCGGAGTATCGTCAAGCGATGGTCGCGAGGGATGAACCGACGTGAGGGCAGGTGCCGGGATCTCGACGGCTGCCGACCCGCTGGCGGGAGCGCTCGAGGCCGCTCGGGCCGCGGCGGCGGGGCTCGACGGCGAGCCGGCGGACCTTGCGGTGGTGTTCGCCTCCGGAGCGCACCTGGCCGCGCCGGAGGCTGATGCTCGAGGGCATCCACGAGGCGCTCTCGCCCCAGTCGCTCATCGGCTGCGGCGCCGGCGGCGTGCTCGGCGAGGGGCGCGAGCTCGAGTCCGGGACGGCCGTGGCCGTCTGGGCGGCGTCCCTCAGTGACGGCGCCGCCCAGTCCTTTCACGCCACGGTGACCGAGGTTCCCGACGGCGGGGTCCTCGAGGGCCTGCCCGAGCCGGGAACCGACGCGGCGCTCATCCTGCTCTCGGACCCCTACTCGTTCCCCACCGACGCGGTGCTCGAGGGGCTGGCCCGCGATGCTCCGGGAATCCCCGTGCTCGGCGGGGTGGCCAGCGCGCGGACGCTCGCCGGCGAGGGCGCGCTGTTCCTCGACCAGGACGTGCACGACGGCGGAGCGGTCGGGCTGTGCCTGGACGGTGTCGAGATGCTCCCCTGCGTCTCCCAGGGCGCCGCCCCCCTCGGCCGCGAGATGACGATCACCGCCGCCGAGGACAACGTCATCCTCGAGCTGGCCGGCAAGCCCGCTGTGCAGAGCATCGAGGAGGTGGTCGCCGAGCTGCCGCTCGCCGAGCGCTCGCTGGTGGCCGCCGGGCTGCTCATCGGCATCGTCATCGACGGCGGCAAGCCCGAGTACGAGCAGGGCGACTTCCTCGTCCGCGGGGTCCTGGGCGCGGACTCCACCACCGGCGCGGTGGCCGTCGGAGCGGCCGTCAGCCCGGGGCAGGTGGTGCGCCTGCATGCCCGCAACTCGCGCTCGGCCGACCTCGATCTGCGCCAGGCGCTCGGCCTGCGCCGCGCCGCCGCGGGCGGGGATCCGCCGGCCGGGGCGCTCGTCTTCTCCTGCAACGGCCGCGGCCAGTCGATGTTCGGGGCCTGCGACCACGACGCCACGATGGTCCAGGAGGTGCTGGGAGGCGCTCCGGCCGCCGGCTTCTTCGCCGCCGGCGAGATCGGCCCGGTGGGCGGGCGCAGCTTCCTGCACACCTTCACCTCGACGGTGGCCGTCTTTCCGCGCTGAGCGCAAGGCGCGGCGGGAACGCGACGGTCAACCTAGACTGACCCGCCGTGCCCCGGCGCCCCCGCATCGCCCTCGCTGACGCCACCGTGCTGCTCACCGGCGCCACGGGCGGCATCGGTCAGGCGACCGCTCGGGCCCTGGCCGCCCGCGGGGCGCGGCTGCTGCTCACCGGTCGCCAGGAGGGCGTGCTCGGCGCACTGGCGGCCGAGCTGGGCGCCCGGGCGGTCCTCGCCGACCTGTCGCAGCCGGCCGACGTGCAGCGGCTGGGCGACACGGCGGTGCAGGCCGGCGTCGAGGTGCTCGTCGCCAACGCGGGGATGCCGGCCAGCGGCCACATCCTCGAGCTGACGGACGAGCAGCTTGACCGCATGCTCGACGTCAACCTGCGCGCCCCCCTGGCCCTCGCCCATCGCCTCGCGCCGGCGATGGCAGCCCGGGGACGCGGCCAGATGGTGTTCGTCTCCTCGCTGGCCAGCCAGGTGACCTCCCCCGCCTCGTCCCTGTACTCGGCGACCAAGTTCGGTCTGCGCGGCTTCGCCCTGGGGCTGCGCGAGGACCTGCGCAGCGCCGGCGTCGGCGTCTCCCTGGTCGTGCCGGGGTTCATCCGCGACGCCGGCATGTACGCCGACACCGGGGTTACGCTGCCCAGCGGGGTCGGCACCCGCTCCCCGGAGGAGGTCGCGGCAGCGATCATCCGCGCGATCGCCCGCAACCCCGCGGAGGCCTACGTCGCCCCGCTCAGCCTGCGCGTGGGTGCCGCCCTCGGCTCCGTGGCCCCTGCGAGCGTCGCCCTCGGCAGCCGGCTGATGGGCTCGCATCGCATCGCCGCTGAGTTCGCGGACGCCCAGCGCGCCAAGCGCTGAGATCCCGGACGGCTGCGGGGGCAGCCGGCAGGCGTCAGGGGTCAGCGGCGGTTCGCGCTGGTCGTCGTCTCGTGCTCGCCGGTCACCGAGGTCAGCGCCGCCATGATCTCGTCGGCCAGCCGCGCGCCGTCGTCGGCCAGCTCGGGCGTCGCCTGCACGCGGACGACGACGTCATCGCCGTCGACCTCCTCGAGGAGCACCGCCTTGGAGCTCGTGGGGGTGCCGATCTCGTTGTCGAGGATCGCCTGCACCTGGCTGGGCCGCACACCGGATGTCAGCCGCACCCTGACGTCGACTGAGTCCGGTTCGCGCAGCGGCATCACCGCTGCCGCCAGGACGACGTTGTTGGGGATCATGATCTGGTCGGCGCCGCGCGTCAGCGTCGTGTAGAGCAGGCCGAGCGAGCTGACGATCCCCTCGACCTGCCCTCCGACGGCCCCCGCCTGCAGCCGGATCCGCTCCCCCACCCGGAACGGCCGGGCGCTGAGCAGCACCATCCCGGCGATCGCGTTGCCCAGCGTCTGCTGGGCGGCGAGACCGACGACGACCGCCGTGAAGCCGCCACCGACGGCGAGCGTCTGGATCTGGGCCCCCGCCACCCGGAGAGCCACCAGCACGGTGATGACGATCGTCAACAGCCGGATGAGGAAGCCGAACGTGCCCGCGGTGGCGGGATCCATCCGTCGCAGGAAGGTCGGGCCGGCAAAGCGGCTGGCGTCGCGCGCGAGCGCCCAGCCGATGACCACCAACGCCAGCGCGACGGCGATCTGCAGGGGCGTCTGCAGTGGGTGCGCGTGATGTCGCTTCCAGCCCAGGATGGACGCGCGGTGGGCGTAGGCGATCAACAGGCCCACGAGCAGCGGGACGAGCACGATCGCCTCGCGCTGCGCGCGCTTGATCGCTCGTTGGCTGACGTCGACGGACAGGCCGGCGCGCTCCCACGCCTCACTGCGCGTCTCGAACATCCGGTCGAGGTTCAGATCCCTACGGGGCTTGAATTGCCGGGGCATGACTCCTGATGGTTGACGGGCTACTGGCTGGCGGTTGGTTGGATCCTCACGGCGCCTGGCACGGGAACGAGCGTCGAGCCCCTCAGAACAGACGGCCCTGGTCGAGCTCGGGCGCCGGAGGCGCAGGCGCTGCGGGTGCGAGCCGGGAGCCTCTTCTCCATTCCGATGGCTCCGGCCCCGGGCCCCGGACGAGGGCCACTAACCGCTTGCGCTCGCGCACCGGCGCATAGGCGCCACGGCGATACAGATCAATGTAGCGCGGCACCAGGTCAGAACGATGCTCCTGCAGCCACTCCATGAACACCTGGCGCACCTCCCCCCGCAGATGCAGCGCGATGCCCGTCACGTAGGCCGCGCCGGCCTCGTCGGCCAGCTCGAGGATGCGCTCCACCTGCTCGGGCGCGTCGTTGATCCCGGGCATCAGCGGCGCGATCAGGATGCCCGTCCGGATCCCCGCCCGGTTGAGCTCGGCCACCGCCTCCAGCCGCGCCTGCGGGTGCGGCGTGTGCGGCTCGGTCGCCCGCCACGCCTTCTCGTCGAGCGTCGGCACCGACAGCGCCGCGCTGAAGCCGGCGACCTCGTCGAGCTCTGGTCATCAGGTCGAGGTCGCGCAGCAGCAGCGGCGACTTGGTCAGCACCGAGCGGGATTGCGGGCCTCGATCATCGCCTCCCAGATCCCGCGCGTCAGCTTGTAGCGCCCCTCCACCCACTGGTAGGGATCGGTGTTCGTGCCCAGCGCGATGTGCTCGCCCTGCCACGACGGCCGTGCCAGCTCGACCCGCAGCCGCTCCGGCGCGTTGACCTTGACGACGATCTCGCGCTCGAAGTCCCGGCCCGCGTCGAAGTCGAGATAGGTGTGCGTCGGCCGGGCGAAGCAGTTGTGGCTGACCACCCCGTTGGCGATGAAGTCGCCGGTGCCGGTCGTGATGTCGTAGAGCGGCATCGTCCCGTCCGAGCGGCTCGATCGCCGACGACTGCGCAGGTTCGGGAACGTCTTGACCATCTGACCCGCGATGGAGCGCTTGCGGGTGATGGCCGGGTCGGTGAGGTGAAAGAAGCGCAGGTGCTCGGACAAGCCGCCTCTGATGCGCAGGCACACCAGGCCGTTCTCCATCTGCCGTCGTTCGCGCACGCACGTCGAACCCGAAGCGCTGAGCACATGCTTCCGTCCAGGCGAGGAGCCGCTGGGTCGGTGTTGGCTGATGCGGAGCGCGAGCGCGCTGCGGCTGCCCTCCGCATCGAAGATCCCGGCGAGGAACCCGCGGCACCAGTCGAGGCTCGGCACCAGCGGCCACTCGATCAGCTCGCGTGACACGGCCGACGGTGGCGCGCGCCGCTCCGAGTCAGATCGCAGCGCACTTCACGGTGCTCCCGGTGGCACGTGGAAGACGCGCTCATTCGTCTGCGACGCCCGCCTCGGCGAGGAACCGGGCGGTCCGACGCGAGGGCCTCCGGATCGGCGAGCGCGAGCGCGAAAGAGATGGACGTTCGACACGCCGCTTGTCGGCGCTCGGATAGCCGTAGGACCGCCGATCGTCCCGTCCCCGCGGACCATCCCGCAGAGGTAGCCGCGGCGGTAGTCGGTGTTGTGGATGGGCTGTGGAGCGAAGGCGCCGGTCCCGACCAGCCGATTGCGGACCGTCAGGTGCGGCGCGGTCCGAGCCGCCACGGTCGCTGTTCGATCACGTGCTTCCAGCCCCGGTCGGTCAGGAGGCGATGGTCTCCGCTGAGGATCAGCTCCGTGCCGTCCTCGAGCGAGCACGCGGTACGCGGGCTTGAGCGTGATCCACTTGTCGAGGACCGTCGTGAGCGCATAGCGGCGGTATTTCGCCTCGCTGCTCAGTCCCGTAGATCGCATCGCCGACGTCGAGCTCGCTCGAGCGGCTTGTGGCGGCCGTCGGCCATCAGGATCGGCGTGCCGCCCCATCGCGCAGTAGGCGCAGGCGTGGGTGCAGCCCCGGTACGGGTTGATCGTCCAGCGAAACGGCATCTCGCGAGGCCTGCGGCACCCGGTTGAGGATCGACTTGGCGCGCACCTCGTAGAAGCGGGTCGGGATCGCCTCGGGCGCCTCGAAGTGGCGCACACGCGCCTCGTCGCGGTAGCCCGGCAGGCGCGTGCGCTCCTCGGTCTCCAGGCTCAGGTTGCTCCATCGCACGAACGTATGTTCGCATACGCTCCGGACGGTCGGCTCCGGGCCCGCCACGGCGGGCCGGGCACGCGCGAAACGCGATGCTCAGCGGCGCCGGCGCGGGCGAGCAGCGACGCCTCGCCCGTCAGCGTCTGGCTGGTGGCGCGCGGTGATCTGCACCTCGACGAGCTCGCCGGGCGCGGCCAGGCCGGCGAAGTTGACGACCTTGTTGTGGCGCGAGCGGCCGCGCAGGCGGCTCGGGTCGGTGCGCGAGGGGCCCTCGACGAGCACCTCGAGCGTGCGGCCGACGAAGCGCTGGGCGCGCTCGCGGGCGCGGCGCTGGACGACCTCGACGAGCCGCTCCATGCGCTCGACCTTGACCTCGTGCGGCGACCTGGTCGGGCAGCGTCGCCGCCTCGGTCCCGCGCCGCGGCGAGAAGATGAACGTGAACGCGCCGTCGTAGCCGACCTCCTCGGCGACCTCGAGGGTCTGCGCGAAGTCCGCCTCGGTCTCCCCCGGGAAGCCGACGATGATGTCCGTGGTCAGCGCGCAGTCGGGCACGTGCTCGCGGATCAGCGCGACGCGGTCCAGGTAGCGCTCGCGCGTGTAGGTGCGGCGCATCGCTTGAGCACCGGCGCTCGAGCCCGACTGCAGCGGCAGGTGGATGTGCTCGCACAGCGCCGGCAGCTCGGCGTGGGCGCGGATCACGTCCTCGCGCATGTCCTTGGGGTGCGGGCTCGTGTAGCGGATGCGGTCGATGCCGTCGATCGCGTCGACCTCGGCCAGCAGCTCGGCGAACGTGATCCGCTCGCTCGCGGGGCAGGTCGCGCCCGTAGGAGTTGACGTTCTGGCCGAGCAGGGTGACCTCGCGCACGCCGTCGGCGGCCAGCTCGCTGCACCTCGGCGACGAGCTCGCCGGCGGGCGGCTGACCTCGCGCCCGCGCGTCGAGGGCACGATGCAGTACGAGCAGACGGAGTTGCAGCCGACGCTGATCTGCACCCAGCCCTGGAACTCGCGCGCCGCGCTTGGCCGGCAGGTGGCCGGTGAAGCCCTCGAACTCGAAGAAGCCCTGGGCGGTCAGCGAGTCGCTGGTCAGGAACTCGGCGAGCTTGTGGACCTGCCCGGGGCCGAAGGCGACGTCGACGAACGGGAAGCGCGCGAACACCTCGTCCTTGACCGACTGCGCCCAGCAGCCGCCGACGCCGATGACCCGCTCCGGGTCCTCGCGCTTGAGCCGCTTGGCCTCGCCGAGGTGGGCGACGAAGCGGTTGTCGGCCTTCTCGCGGATCGAGCAGGTGTTGAACAGGATGAGGTCGGCGTCGTCGCGGCGTCGGCGCTTCGGCGTAGCCGAGCGACTCGAGCATGCCCTTCATCCGCTCGGAGTCGTGCTCGTTCATCTGGCAGCCGAACGTGGTCAGGTGGTAGCGCTTCATCGCCAGCTCAGGGTAACGCGGGCCTCGTCCCGCCCGGGCTCAGCGCGCGTACTCGACCGCCCGCGACTCGCGGATGACCGTGACCTTGATCTGCCCGGGGTACTCGAGCTCCTGCTCGATCTCGCGGGCGATCTCGTGCGAGAGCAGCGTCGCGGCGTCGTCGTCGATCGCGCCGGGCGCGACCATGACGCGGATCTCGCGGCCGGCCTGCATCGCGTAGACCTTGTCGACGCCCTCGTGGCGCGTGGCGATCTGCTCGAGGTCGCGCAGGCGCTTGACGTACTGCTCGAGCGACTCGCCGCGGGCGCCCGGGCCGCGCGCCCGAGAGCGCGTCGGCGGCCTGGACGATGACCGCCTCGACCGTCTGCGGCTCGACCTCGTTGTGGTGGGCCTCCATCGCGTGGGCGACCGCCTCGGACTCGCCGTAGCGGCGGGCCAGCTCGCCGCCGACGAGCGCGTGCGGGCCCTCGATCTCGTGCGTGACCGCCTTGCCGATGTCGTGCAGCAGCGCGGCGCGGCGGGCCGTCTTGGGGCTGGCGCCGAGCTCGTGGGCCATCATCGCCGCCAGCTGGGCGAACTCGATCGAGTGCGCGAGGACGTTCTGGCCGTAGCTGGTGCGGAACCGCAGCCGGCCGAGGAGCTTGACCAGCTCGGGGTCGACGCCCTGGACGCCGGCGTCGAACACGCCCTCCTCGCCCAGCTCGACGATGTGCGCCTCGAGCTCGGACTTGGTCTGGTAGTAGGTCTCCTCGATCCGCGCCGGATGGATGCGCCCGTCGGAGAGCAGCTTCTCGAGCGTCAGGCGGGCGATCTCGCGGCGCACGCCGTCGAAGCCCGAGAGCACGACCGCGCCGGGGTGTCGTCGATGATGAAGTCGACGCCGGTGAGGTTCTCCAGCGCGCGGATGTTGCGTCCCTCGCGGCCGATGATCCGGCCCTTCATGTCGTCGGAGGAGAGCTGCACGACCGACACCGTCGTCTCGGCGGCGTGGCCGGCCGCCAGGCGCTGCATGCAGACCGAGAGGATGTTGCGCACGCGCCGCTCGGCCTCGCGCTTGGTCTCCTCCTCGATCTGGCGGATGCGGCGCGCGGAGTCGTGCTTGGCCTGCTCCTCGATCTCCTGCAGCAGCACCTGCTTGGCCCGCGCGCCCGACATGCCGGCCAGCCGCTCGAGCGCTGCGCTCCACCTCGAGCCGGCTGTCGGCCAGCGCCGAGCGCTCGCGCTCGATGCTCGGCCTCGCGCTTGGTCAGCGCCTCCTCGCGACGCTCGAGATCGCTGCTGCGCTCGGTCAGCGCCGACTGCAGGGCGCTGGCGCGTCGCGCTGTCGCGCTGGGCAGCGGCGGCCGCCGGGCCCACCGCGCTGTGCGTGCGCCCGTAGAGGACCGCCGCGACCACGATCCCCACCGCGATGAGCGCTGCGGCACCGATGATTTCCATGCTCGTTCCTCTCAGCGACCCGGAGCTCCGGGCCTTCCTCACGTCATTGATGATTGGGAGCGAGCGACCGGCCCGTGCGGGACGCACGAACGGGTGCCAGGGCAGCGACGGTGGCTGTCTAGCGCTGGCTGAGGGTGTGGAGCACCGATCCGGGCCGCAGCCGCGACCCCGTCGAAGTTGCCGTCAACATCGAGTATCCGGGAGTTCGATAGCTGAAGTTTGCGGGTGTTTCATGGCCTCGCGGGCCGTTCGTTCGCTTTCTCCATCGTAGTACCGGCGCTTAGCCGGCGCAATGCAGCCGAGCCCCGGACGCAGCGTCGCTCAGTCGCCGCGGGCGTGCGCGGTTGAGCGCGTCGAGCGCCAGCTCGGACTCATAGCCCTTGCGCAGCGAGCACGCCGAGCGCGCGCTCGCGCTCGCGCCGCTCGCTCGGGCGGGGTCGGAAAGCGCCGGCGCAGGAGCTCGACGGCCCGATCGAGCTCCGTCGGCTCCTCGTCGCCGAGCCCGTCATCGCCGCTCGCGGCGAGGGCCCGCTCGGCCAGCTCCCGGTCGATCCCGCGCGTCAGCAGGCCGCGCCGGATCCGCTCGCTGCCCCACTGCTCCAGCTCGCGCTTGTCGGAGACGAACAGCCGGGCGAAGCGCTCGTCGTCGAGGAAGCCCTGCTCGACCAGGGTCTGCACCGCCTCGTCGACGTGCTCGGGCGCGACGCCCTTGCGCTCCAGCTGGGCGCGGACCTCGGCACGCCGTGCGCTCCCGGCGGTTGATGTACGCATAGCCGAGATCCAGCGCGCGCTGGAGCCCTTCCTCGCTGCTCACGGGCGCGTCCGGCTCTGCTGGACCGCGAGCCCGCGCCTAGGCAGCAGGCGCCGACCGCCGCCAGCGGGGCATCCTCGTGCTCGATCTCCTTGACGAGATCACGGCTGAGGCCGAGCGCGGCATAGACCTTGTCCTCGATCTCCTGGGCCATCTCCGGGTGCTCGTCGAGGAACGCCTTGGCGTTGCCGCGGCCCTGGCCGAGCCGCTCGTCGCCGTAGGAGAAGAACGAGCCGGACTTGGTGACGATGTTGTGCTCGATGCCGTAGTCGAGCAGGCAGCCGGACGTCGAGATGCCCTTGCCGAACTCGATGTCGAACTCCGCCTGCTTGAACGGCGCCGCCACCTTGTTCTTGACGACCTTGACGCGGACCCGGTTGCCGACCGCCTCGGTGCCGTCCTTGAGCGTCTCGATCCGGCGGATGTCCAGGCGCTGGGAGGCGTAGAACTTCAGCGCGCGACCGCCGGGCTGGGTCTCCGGCGAGCCGAACATCACGCCGACCTTCTCGCGGATCTGGTTGGTGAACACGCACAGCGTCTGCGCGCGGTTGAGGTTGCCGGCCAGCTTGCGCATCGCCTGGGACATCATCCGCGCCTGCGCGCCGACCGTCTGATCGCCCATCTGGCCCTCGAGCTCGGCCCGCGGAGTCAGCGCGGCGACGGAGTCGACGGCCACCAGGTCCACGGCGCCGGAGCGGATCAGCATGTCGACGATCTCCAGCGCCTGCTCGCCGTAGTCGGGCTGGGAGACGAGCAGCTCGTCGATGTCGACGCCGATCGTCTGGGCGTAGAGCGGGTCCATGGCGTGCTCGGCGTCGACGAACGCGCACACGCCGCCCAGCTTCTGCGCCTCGGCGATGATGTGGTAGACGAGCGTCGTCTTGCCCGAGGACTCCGGGCCGAAGATCTCGATGATGCGCCCGCGCGGCACGCCGCCGATGCCGAGCGCGATGTCCAGCGACAGAGCGCCGGTGGGGATCGCGTCGCAGTTCACACGCGCGCCGGGGTCGCCCATCCTCATCACGGTTCCCTTGCCGAACTGCCGCTCGATCTGGGTCAGCGCCCCCTGCAGGGCCGCCTGACGCTTGGCGTCGGCCTTGGGGTCAGACGCGCCGACGGTTGCGCCTCTTTGATTCTCGCTCATGCTGCTGCGGCTCCTTGTGTCTCTGCGCGTTTGAACCGGTCACGGTAAAACCGGGTGCGGACGGAAACCACGCTAGATCCGGGCCCTGTCACCGAACAAGACGCAGAGGTGACGGCTCTGGCGCAAATGCGTGACGATTGTGCACGCGGGTCCCGACGTGCTGCGCTCGTTCGCCGACATTCCCCCGAGATCCGGCGCCGCGTCGACGCCGGCGAGCGCGTGGCCCTGATCCTGCTCGACGCCCTCGGTCTCGAGCTCCTGCACCGCCACGACGATCATCCGCTTCTGCGGCGGCTGGCCATCACCCCGCTGGCCACCCAGCTGCCCTCCACGACGACCGCGCACGTGACCACGCTTCACTTCGGGGTACCGGTGCACGAGCACGGCCTGTATGAGTGGAACGTGCTGGAGCCCGCCCTGGGCGAGGTCATCTGCCCGCTGCGCTTCACCGCCGCGGGCGCCGAGTCCGCCGACGGGCTGGCCGGCCGCCTCGATCCCGCGGTGCTCGCCCCCGGGCCGACCTTCTACGAGACGCTCGGCGCTCCGGCCTTCGTCTTGCAGCCGGCGGCGATCGCGGACTCGACCTTCACCCGCCTGGCCACCGCGGGGGCGCGCACCTACGGCTTCGAGACCTTCGCCGAGGGCGTGGCGTTGCTCGCCGACGTCCTCGGCGGCGGCCGGGCTCCCGCCTACGGCCTGGTCTATTGGGACGCCATCGATCGCACCGGCCACGAGGAGGGGCCCGGGTCGGCATCCTTCCACGCCGCCGCCCGCGCCGCCCTCGACGACCTGGCCGAGCGCCTCGACGACCTGCGCGGCGTGACCGTGCTGCTGTGCGCCGACCACGGGCAGGTCGACGTCAGCCCGGACCGGGTGGACTACCTCGACGACCTGTGGCCGCCGCTGGCGGACGACTTGACGCAGCCGCGGCCGGCGGGCTCCTCGCGCGACGTCTTCCTGCACGTGCACGCCGGGCGGGTCGAGGCCGTCATCGACGCGCTCACCGCACGGCTGGGCAGCCGGGCCCGGGTGCTGCCGGCCGCGACGCTGTTTGACAGGGTCGGGCCGCGGCTGCGGGCGCGGCTCGGAGATGTCGTGGTCCTGCCCGCGCCCGGTCGTCAGGCGTGGCTGCGCTCCGCGGCCGCCAACGAGCGGTTCTGGCTCGGTCAGCACGGCGGCCTCGATCCGGCGGAGACGGCGACCTACCTCGCCGAGGTGGTGGCCGGCTGACGCGGGCCCGCGTGGCAGCGCCGTCACGGCGCTACCCGGCCGGACAGGCATTTCGGCGCGCGCATCGAACCCTGAGCTGGTTACATAAGGCGGCTGCCGCCGGCCGCGTCGCGCGCGCCTCGCCCGCCAGGGCGAAGACGCCGCCCCCGGTGCCAGAATGACCTGGTAGACAGAACAAACGACTCCGAGGGAGACCGTGTCGACTCTCACCGAAAATCTGAAGAACGAGTACACGAAGCGCATCCTGTACGTCACCGGGGTCCGGCGCCCTTCGCTGACGCAGCGTCAGACGCCGCACTACCGCATGCCCAAGCTCGAGGCCAACGGCGGGTACCTGCGGCTGAAGAAGTACGACGGTCCCGAGATCCCCGCCGAGGAGTACGAGAACCTCGCGTACACGACGTACTCGAGCGATGACGCCACCACCTTCGCGCCGATCACCTCGTGCACCGGCGAGCTGGAGCTCAAGGGCTTTGAGGCCTATGGCAAGCCGGACCTCGACGGCGTGTGGACGGAGAACGCGGCCAAATGCCCGTCGATCGTCAAGTACGTCGAGTCGATCGGCGCCCGCTTCGGCCGCGTGCAGCTGCTCAGGATGAAGCCCAACACGATGCGCGAGTGTCGCTGGGGCCTGCATCTCGACAACAACAACGCCGCCAACAACCCGGACGAGAACGGCTGGGTCGTGCGCCTGTGGCTCGAGCTGACCAACGACGACTCCAGCGCGCTCGTCGTGCGCCGCGATCAGTTCGACCGGGGGACTGAGCACAAGATCGCCCTGCCCAGGTACCAGCAGGCGGTCGTGGACTCCGAGTTCCTCTACCACGGCGGCTATCACCACGGCCCGGGGATCCGCTACGCGCTCATCACCAGCTGCGAGAGCGGTCCGGCCCTGGAGAAGTGGATCGAGGAGCAGACCGGCTAGGGCCGGCGTTGGATGATCGGGTGGGTGCCTACGAGCCGCTGAGCGCCGTGGCGGCGAGCGCCTCGTAGCGCACTGCGCCCGGGGCCGGGCGCGAGCGATACAGAGACACGCGGCTGGCGGTGAACGCCGTCGCCGCGGGGCCTCGCCGACCGAGGGGGCCCCGCGGGGAGCGTCGCGCCGAACCCGGGCGACGGTGACGTGGGGCAGGAACGGCCGCCGCTCGGGCTGGTACCAGCCGCCCGCGACCAGCGCCGCCGCCAGCACGCCCTGCAGCCGGGCGAGCCCCCCATCCTCATCGTCAAGGCCGACGGCGAGGACCCGCGGGCGGCGCGGCGGCAGCCACACCGGCTCGGCCACCATCAGCTCGAGCGGGGGCGCCGAGCCCACCGCCGCGCAGGCGGTGGCGATCGCCGAGACCTCACCGGCCTCGATCGCCCCCAGGAAGCAGAGCGTGACGTGCAGCGCCTGCGGGGGGACGACACGAATCCCCACGCGCCGGTCCCCCACGGTCTCCGCTGCCCAGCCGGCAAGCGCCTCCCGGACCGCGTCGGGCAGGTCGAGCGCGACGAACAGCCGCAGCCGCGCCGCGGCCGTCACCCCTGCGCGGCGGGGACCTCGCCGCTGCCCAGCCGCTCGCGGCCTGCGTCGGACTCCCCCATCAGCAGCCGGCGCAGCAGGTGCATGGCGACGGTCACCGAGCGGTCGCGGATGTCGGCGCGGGTTCCGGGCATGATCGTGCGCCGGGTCAGCCGGCGATCGCCGGGATCCCCATCCCCGCCAGCGGCAGCGGCAGCGGCGCTCCACACTGAGATGCACACCAGTCCCACGGGCTTCTCCGGGGTCCCTCCCCCCGGCCCGGCGACCCCGGTGATCCCCACCCCCAGGTCGGCCGAGAAGCGCCGCGCGATGCCCTCGGCCAGCGCCTCGGCGACCTCGACGGACACCGCGCCGCAGCGCTCGATGAGCGCCGGGTCGACGCCCGCCAGGTCCGTCTTGGCCGCGTTGGAGTAGACGACCCCGCCACCGAGGAAGTAGGCCGAGGCGCCCGCCCGGTCCGTGAGTCGCGCCGCCAGCAGCCCGGCGGTGCACGACTCGGCGACGGCCAGGCGATGGCCCTCGAGCAGGCCGGCGAGCTGCTCGTCGATGGTCGTGCCGTCGAGGGAGAAGAGCGTGTCGCCGTGGCGCTCGCGGACGAACTCCAGGAAGCGGTCGTAGTCCCCCTGGGCATCGGGCTCAAAGCGAGTGGCGATCTCGATCTCGCCCCGCCGCAGGCAGGTGGTGACCTCGAGCGCGGGTTCGAGGCGCAGGCCGGCTGCGGCGGCCTCCCGCAGCGTGTTGGCGATCTCGGACTCCGGGATGCCGAAGAGCCGGACGATCTCGCGGCGATACTCGGTGGCCCCGGCGATCGCCTCCTGGAAGGCGGGCGTGGCGACGGCCGTTCGCCACATCGGCTGAAGCTCGCGCGGCGGCCCGGGGAGCACGACCACCGTGGGAGCCCCCGAGCCGGGCCCGTCGGCCGGTGGGACGACCAGCCCGGGCGCCGTGCCCTCCGGCTCGAGGATCGTCGCCCCTCGCGGGATGACGGCCTGCTTGCGGTTGCCGGCGAGCACCGCCTCCTCGGAGAGGTTCGGCCAGCGGCTCATCATCGGTCGCAGGATCTCGGCGATCCGGGCCTCCAGGTCGGGGTCGAGGACCATCTCGCGCTCCGTGAAGCGACCGACGACCTCGGCCGTCAGGTCGTCGGCCGTCGGACCCAGGCCGCCGCTGGTGATGATCACCGCCAGCCCCGCATCGGCCATGGAGCGCAGGGCGGTGAGCAGGTCCTCCGGCCGGTCGCCGACGATCTCGATCATCGCGGTGTCGACGCCCACCTCGCGCAGGCGCTCGGACAGCCACGGCCCGTTGCGGTCGCTGATGATGCCCGTCAGGACCTCCGTGCCGGTGACGAGGATCCCGGCGCGGGGCGGTCGCTGCGCGCTCATGCGCAGCTGGGCCGCTGCGCGGCGGAGAGGACGCGGTGGCCGGTGGGAAGAAGCCGGTAGCCGATCCCGCCGGCCGTGGGCGGGACGGTGATGGTGGTGCCGTTGACCTTCATCGTGACGTTGTTGTTCCCCAGGGTGAGAAGCAGTTTGGCGGCCGACTCCGTCGGGATCGCCTGCCCGGTGTCGAACACCTTGCCGGCGATGAGCTTTCTGCCCGTCCCGTCGACCAGGCACACATAGAGCGGCCCGGTGGCCTGCAGCTGGAGCCTGACCGTCCGCGGGACGACCTTGTGGTGGGTGCGCTTGCGGGGGCGATGGCTCGCCCGGTGGGTCGTCGTCGAGCCGTTCGTGCTCGTCGTGCGCGAGCTCGTGTCGGGGTTGCGGTTGCCGACATAGAAGAGCACCGCCGCCACCAGCACCAGCACGACGGCGATGACCAGCCACGGCGGGATGCCGCGCCGCCGGCGCGTCGGCCGCTCGCGATCGCGCCCCAGGGGAGCGATCGGGCGCAGCTCGTGGTCCGACGGGCGCTCGTAGCGGCGGCGGAAGTCGTCGAGCAGCTGGCGGGTGTCGAGGCCCAGGAACTCCCCATAGGTGCGCAGGAAGCTCTTGACGTACACCTCCCCCGGCAGGAGGTCCCACTCCTCGTTCTCCATGGCGCGCAGGTACTTGGCGCGGATCTTCGTCCGCGTCTCGACCTCGTTGATGTCGATCTTGGCGTGGAGCCGCGCTTCCCGCAGCCGGGAGCCGATTTCGTCAGCCATCGCTGCTCAAGGCTACCGTCGCCACCGCTGCGTAAAAGGCCCGCAAACGGCCGCCCAGACGCCCTGGCCTCAGAGGCCCGGCTCGTCGACGCCGTCGAGCGGCGGCGGCACCTCGGGCACGGGCGCCGACGCGCCCCCTGCCTCGGCCAGGTGCGAGAGGATCCGCGGCACATCGGCCTCGGTGATGAGCACCTGGCGGGGCTTTGAGCCCTCGTAGCCCGAGATGATCCCGCGGCGCTCGAGCATGTCGATCAGCCGGCCCGCCCGGGTGTAGCCGAGGCGCAGGCGGCGCTGGAGCATCGACGTCGAGGCTGTCCCCATCTGGGCCACCAGCGAGATCGCCTCCTCGAGCAGGGGATCCTCGTCGGCGCTGAGCGCATCGTCCTCCCCGTCGGAGGCCTCCTCCTCGGAGGGGACCTCCTCGAGCAGCGCCTCCTGGAACTCGGGCTCGCCCTGGCGCCGCCAGGCCTCCGTGATCTCGAGGATCTGATCCTCGTCGATGAAGGCTCCCTGGATGCGCTGCAGCTTGGAGGAGCCGACCGGAGAGAACAGCATGTCGCCCTGCCCGAGCAGCGCCTCGGCGCCGTTCTGATCGAGGATCACCCGGGAATCTGTCTGGCTGGAGACGGCGAAGGCGATCCGCGAGGGCACGTTGGCCTTGATCATGCCGGTGATGACGTCGACGCGGGGCGACTGGGTGGCCAGCACGAGGTGGATCCCGACGGCGCGCGCCTTCTGGGCGAGGCGGATGATCGAGTCCTCCACGTCGGCGGGCGCCACCATCATCAGGTCGGCGAGCTCGTCGATGACGCACAGCACGTAGGGCAGCGGGGGCTCTGACCGCTTCTCCCGCGCGCGGTTGAGCTCGGGCAGCGACCGGGTGCGGGCCAGCGACATGATCGAGTAGCGCTGCTCCATCTCCTTGACGAGGTTCTGCAGTGCGTTGGCAGCCTTGCGGGGGCTGGTGATGACCGGCGTCAGGAGGTGCGGGATCGACTCGTAGTGGTTGAGCTCGACCTGTTTGGGATCGACGAGCACGAGGCGCACCTCGTGCGGGGTGGCCCGCAGGAGGATGCTCGAGAGCATCGCGTTGACACACGCGGACTTGCCGGCGCCGGTGGTCCCGGCGACCAGCAGGTGGGGCATCTTCGCCAGGTCGGCGCCGATCGCGTGGCCGGCGATGTCCTTGCCCAGCCAGACGGTCAGCGGTGACCAGTCCGGCGGCGGCGCCTGGAAGACGTCACCGAGGTGCACGATCCGCCGCCGCGCGTTGGGGACCTCCACGCCGACGGCCTGCTTGCCGGGGATGGGCGCCAGGATGCGGATGTCGATGGCCGCCAGGGCGTAGGCGAGGTCGTCCTTGAGCTGGGCGATCTTGGCCACCTTGATCCCGGGTGCCAGACGGATCTCGTAGCGGGTGATATGGGGACCGGTGACCCGGCCGACGACCTTGGCGTCGATGCCGAAGTGACCGAGCGTCTCCAGCAGCGTGCGGGCGGTCTGCTCCTGGCCGGCGGTGTCCGGGCGGGATTCCTCAGTGCTCGAGCGCGTCAGGGCGCGGGCGCTGGGCACCCGCCAGTCGAAGTCCGGATCGTCGGTCACGGAGGCGCGGTAGCGGCCCTGGGGCGTCAGCTGGGAGGGGTCGACCTCCGGCCGGACGACCGGCGGCCCGTCCTCGTCCTCCGGCGGGACGTCGAAGGCGTGCGGCTCCTCCTCGGGCGGGAGGATCGGCACGTCGTCGAGGGAGACCGCGAGCGGCTCCTCGGCCACGTCCTCGGGGGCGGGTCCGTCGATCGGCGGAGCCTCGACATGGGTCGCGCGGACGATCAGCTCGGCGGTGTCTGACTCCGGCGGGAGCAGCGGGTCCAGATCGTCGTCGGGGTCCGAACGCCGGGCCGCGGCGGTGGCGGGACGGCGGGCCAGGGTGGCCGCCAGGTCCTCCCCCGAGCGCCGCAGCGCGCGCCCGGTGCCGAGCATGCCCGAGCCGGTGACCCGCACCACTCCGGCGAAGCCGGCGCCGGTGACGAGGATGATCCCGGCCACCAGGAGGAAGACCGCCAGGATGTCGGCTCCCAGCTGCGAGAACAGATGGGAGGCGACGTAGAGCTCCGCCTGGCCGACGATGCCGCCGCGGTTCTCGAAGCTCGCCGGCCGCCAGAAGGCATGGCCGCCGGCCGCCCCGGGCCCGATGCCGAGCGTTCCCGCGGCCAGGGCGAGCGTGAGGGCGGCCATCAGGCAGATCAGCCCCGCCCGCAGGGGGCGCGCCGGCGGGCGCAGCTCGCGGGCGAGGATCAAGCCGCCGGCGGCGACGAGGCCGGCGGGCACCGCATAGCCGAGCGCCCCGAAGATGAAGCGGATGCCGCGCACCGCCCCGTCGCCGAGCGCGCCCCCGGCCCAGTGCAGGTAGGCGACGCCGCCGAGGAAGATGCCGATGGCCACCAGGGCGAGGGCGAGGATGTCGACGTGATGGGGCTCGAGCGCCGGGGCCCGGAGCGGCAGGGACGGCCGGGTCGCCAGCCGCGAGCGCTTGGCGCGGGCCGGTGGCCGGGACCGGGCCGACGGCGCTGCCCGGGTCTTGCCCGAGGCCGCGGTCGAGCGGCGCGCGCTCGCGGTCTTGCGGGCGGCGGTCTTGGGCTTGGGGCGGGACTTCGAACTGGCGGCCATGTCCGAACGAGAGACTTCGACGGCGCCGAGCGCGATCCTGCCGAATGCAAGAGCCGGCTCAACGGGCCCTAAAGACTGCGAGCGAGGGCCCGTTCGCGCCCGTACCATCCCGCCCGTGGCCGATTTCGAGCGTCCCCCCCGCGTGCTCGTCGTCGAGGACGATGACGCCATCGCCCAGGTCCTCCAGCGCTCGCTGCGGATGGAGGGCTACGAGGTGCGGGTGGCCGGCGACGGTCATACGGCGCTCGACGCCGCCCACGGGTTCCTGCCCGACCTGGTGATCCTCGATCTGGGGCTGCCCGGCATGGACGGCATCGAGGTCGCCAAGCGGCTGCGCACCTCCGACGACGACGTGCCGATCCTCGTCCTCACCGCCCGTGACGCCATCGAATCGCGCGTCGAGGGGCTGGACTCGGGCGCCGATGACTACCTGGTCAAACCGTTCGAGCGCCAGGAGCTGCTGGCCCGCCTGCGGGCGCTGCTGCGCCGGCGCCCGCCGCGGGGGCAGGCCCATCTCAGCGTCGGCGACCTCAAGCTCAACCCGGACACCCACGAGGTCCTGCGCGGCGATCGCCCGGTGGAACTCACCCAGCGGGAGTTCGAGCTGCTGGAATACCTGATGCGCAACGAGCGGATCGTCATCTCGCGCCAGCGGCTGCTGGACGAGGTGTGGGGCTATGACCCGTTCTCCATGACCAACACCATCGAAGTCTTCGTATCCAACCTCAGACGCAAGCTGGAAGCCGGTGGCGAGCCTCGACTCCTTCATACGATCCGCGGCGCGGGCTACGTACTCCGCGTATAGGTCGGTCCCGATCCGCTGGCGGCTCGCCGGCGGCTCCGCGGCGCTGACGCTGGTCATCCTGGCCAGCTTCGCCGGGATCGTCGGCGTGCTCACCAACCGCCAGGTGCGCACCCAGTTCAACGACCAGCAGTCAAACGCGGTCTCGCAGCTGGTCAGCGACTTCAACGGCCGGCTGACCCAGACGGGCACGACGATGACCTGCCCGATCAAGCTCTATGACTACGCGGCCGCCGAGCACGCACAGATCCGCTTCTTCGATTCCTCCGACGGCCAGCTGCTGTGCGCCGCCCCCACCGACACGGCCGACTTTCAAGCTCGCCCCCAACCGCAGCACCGGCACCTTCACGGAGGACGGCTACCGCGTCGAACTGCGCGAGCTGAGCGTCAAGCCGATCGGCACCGTCAAGCTGATCTACGCCCTCCCGCTCTCCGACGTCGACCACACCCTGGCCCGCGTGCGGGTGTTCCTGCTGCTCGGCGTGGTGGGCGGGCGCGATCCTCGCTCTCCTGGCCGGCCTGTTCGTCTCGGCGCGGGCGATGCGGCCGATCGTCGAGCTGACCGACGCGGCGCGGGAGATCGAGCGCACCCGCGACGCCAGCCAGCAGCTGCCCCACCCCGAGGCCGAGGACGAGATCGCCGAGCTGGCCCGCACCCTGGAGAGCATGCTCGGCGCCCTGGACTCCGCGCGCACGGACACCCAGGCGATGCTCGAGCGCCAGCGCGAGTTCGTCGCCGACGCCTCGCACGAGCTGCGCACCCCGCTGACCAGCGTCCTCGCCAACCTCGAGCTGCTCACCGAGGAGCTCGCCGGCGAGCAGGCCGAGACCGCGGAGGCGGCACTGCGCTCCACCCGCCGGATGCGCCGCCTGGTCGGCGACCTGCTGCTCCTGGCCCGCGCCGACGCCCGGCGCATCCAGCCGCGGCGCCCCACCGACCTGGCCGAGGTGCTCATCGAGGCGACCGCGGAGCTGGGGCCGATGGCCGAGGGTCACGAACTGTCGATCGACGCCGAGCCCGCCGTGGTGCAGGGCGTCCGCGATGAGCTGCACCGGCTGGTGCTCAACCTGCTCGAGAACGCGGTGCGCCACACGCCCGCCGGGCACCCGCGTGCAGGCCGGCAGCCTGACCCGCGACGGCGCCGCCGTGCTGACCGTCTCCGACGAAGGGCCGGGCATCGCGCCCGACCTGCGAGAGCGCGTGTTCGAGCGCTTCGTGCGCGGCGGGCGCGACGGTGGCCGGGGCTCGGGCCTCGGGCTGGCGATCGTGCGCTCCGTGGCCCAGTCCCACGGCGGGACGGTGATCCTCGACGAGCCCGACTCCGGGCGGGGAACCCGCTTCACCATCCGGATCCCCCTCGGCGACCCCCCAGACGGCGCCCGGAGCCGGCGCCGACGGAGCTCTCCGACGGCGATCAGACCTCGACGACGACGGGCAGGACCATGGGCCGCCGGCGCAACCGGTCATAGACGAAGTTCGCCAGGTCGTCGTGCAGCGCCTCCTGGAGGAGGTCGATCTCGCGAATCGACTCGGCGGCGCAGGCGGCCAGCGACCGCTCCACCTCGGCGCGGATGTCGACCACCACCTCGTCGGCCTGCTCGATGAACGGCACGCCCCGGAAGATGACCTCCGGCGGGACGACCGACTCCCCGGTCTGCTCTGAGACGGTCGGCCACCACGATGAAGATCCCGTCGGCCGAGAGCATGCGGCGATCGCGCAAGCGCGACGTCGGCGGGATCGCCGATGTCCACGCCGTCGACGAAGATCATCCCCGCCTGCTCGGGGTCGCCGAAGCGCGCGCCCGAGGAGCTGATGCTCCAGCGGCAGGCCGTTCTCGGACTCGAAGACGTCGTCGGGATTGATGCCGACGGCGTCGGCCAGCTGGGCGTGGAGGCGGATGCGCTTGTGGTCGCCGTGCATCGGCATCACGTACCGGGGGCGGACGAGGTTGAGCATCAGCTTGAGCTCCTCCACGTAGCCGTGGCCGGAGGCGTGGATCGGCGCCTCGCGCGGGGTGATCACGTCGCAGCCGATGTGGTAGAGGCGGTCCACGGTCTCGTTGACCGCTCGCTCGTTGCCGGGGATCGGAGTGGCCGAGAAGACGACGGTGTCGCCCCGGCGCAGGGTCACCTGACGGTGGTCGTTGTAGGCCATCCGCCGCAGCGCCGACAGCGGCTCGCCCTGGGAGCCGGTGGAGATGACGACGACCTTGTGGTCGGGCCAGTCCTCGACCTCGTGGGGCTGGATGAGCATCCCCTCGGGCACCTCGATGTGGCCCAGCGAGCGGCCGATGTTGACGTTCTTGCGCATCGAGCGCCCGACGAGCGCAACCTTGCGCCCCAGGGAGGCGGCCGCGTCGACGACCTGCTGCACGCGATGGATGTTGGAGGCGAAGCTGGTGACCACGATCCGCCCCTCGGCCCGCGCGAACACCTCCTCGAGGTGCGGTCCGACGGTGCGCTCCGAAAGCGAGAAGCCGGGGCGATCGGCGTTGGTGGAGTCACCGCACAGCAGCAGCACCCCGTCGGAACCCAGCTCGGCCAGCCGGGACACGTCGGCGGGCGGGCCGTCGACGGGGGTCTGATCGAACTTGTAGTCGCCGGTGAGGAGCACCGTGCCCAGCGCCGTGCCGAGGGCGACCGCGCACGAGTCCGGGATCGAGTGCGTCATGTGGATCATCTCGAGCGTGAACGGCCCGAGGGACACCTCGTCGCCGGTGGGGAGATCCTCGAGCTTGACGTCGCGGAGGTGGTGCTCGTCGAGCTTGGAGCGGGCCATGGCGATCGTCAGCGGACCGCCGTAGACGACCGGCGTACGACCCCCGGCCCGTCCGAGCTCGCGCAGCACCCAGGGCAGCGCCCCGAGATGGTCCTCGTGACCATGGGTGATGACGACCGCCTCGATGTCGTCGGCGCGCTCGCGCAGGTAGGCGAAGTCGGGGAGGACGAGGTCGATGCCCAGCATGTCGGCCGTCGGGAAGCGCAGGCCGGTGTCGACGACGACGATCCGCCCCTCGGACTCGACGACCGTCATGTTCTTGCCGATCTCGCCCAGTCCCCCCAACGGGAGGACCCTCACCGGTGCCGGAGTCACGCGGCGGTGGCCAGCATGCCGTGGCGCTCGAGCATCGTGCGCACGGTGGAGAGCTCGTCGGCCGACAGCTCGACGTAGGGGAGGCGCGGACCGCCGACGGGCAGGCCGATGAGAGCGAGCGCCGCCTTGAGGCTGCAGGCGGCGGGCGCGATCGCCATGTCGCGGTAGACGTCCTGCAGGGAGGCGTCGATCTCCCGCCGGTTCTCGGGCTCGTCGACCATGCGGTGCATCTCCTCGCCGAAGAGGTGACTGGAGGTCAGGATCCCGCCCGCCTCTCCGAGGTCGAGCACGTCGGCCAGCATGTCGTCGTTACCGGCATAGATGATCATCCCGTCGATGGGGGCCAGGTTGTCGGCGTTGGCCTGCTTGACCCCGACGATGTTGTCGAGCTGCCCCAGCTCGGCCAGCAGGTCATTGGGCATGTCCGAGCCGGTGCGGACGGGGATGTTGTAGAGCAGGATCGGCAGGTCCGTGGCCCGCACGACCTCGCGGTAGTGGGCGACGATCCCGCGCCGGCTGGGCCGGTTGTAGTACGGGTTGACCGACAGCAGGGCGTCGGCCCCCAGGGCGGTGGCCCGCTCCGTCAGCATCGTGGCGTGGCGGGTGTCGTTGGAGCCCACGCCGGCGATGACCGTGCAGGTATCGCCCATCTCCGCCACCGCCAGTTCGATGACGCGCAGGTGCTCCTCGTCGTTGAGGGTGGCCGCCTCGCCGGTGGTGCCGCACACCACCAGCCCGTCGGAGCCGTGCTCGACGAGATGGTGCATGAGGCGCACGGCCGCGTCCTCATCGACGCGTCCGCCCTCGTCGAACGGCGTGACCATCGCCGTCAGGATCGAGCCCAGGTTCGCTGACATCCTGCGGGATTATCGCAGGGGGCCGCGACAGGAGTCAGTCGGTCCCGAGCATCCGCTCATAGACCCGCCAGCGCTTGACGATCTGGCCGCCCATCGCCTCCAGGCCCCGGTTCATCGAGTGGTTGGTCTCGAGGATGAAGCCCGCCTCCCCGTACTTCTGGCGGCCGCGCTCGGCGGCCGCGAAGTGCTCCATGTACAGCGCGGCGGCCACCCCGGTGTGCTGGTACTCGGGCAGCACCCCCAGAAAGCCGACGCGGAGCCGGTCGATGATCCGGTTGCGCCGCAGGTAGTGCAGCCATCCCAGGGGGAGCAGGCGGCCACGCATCCGCTTGAGCACCTGGTTGATGTCCGGGATGGTGATCGCCATGGCGATCGTCTTGCCGTCCGCCTCGGCGACCATGAACCAGTCGCGCGCGTACACGAGCTGCATGTCGAGCGCGTAGGCGTCGAGATCGGCCTTGGAGTACGGGACGAAGCCCCAGTTGGTCGACCAGGCGGCGTTGTAGACGGTGGCGAATTCGTCCATGTCGGCGCGCAGGTGGCGACGGCCCATCTTGCGGATGGTGATGCCGTACTTGGTGTGGGCGCGCTCGGCGATCCGGGGCAGGATCGGGTTGATCCCGGCGCGGTTGTCGATCGACAGGTCCCAGCTGAGGAGGTCCATCGCCTTGGCCAGTCCGGCCTCCTCGCACAGCCGCTGGTAGTAGGGCGGATGCCATGGCTGGCGGATGAGCGGCTCGCGCTCGAAGCCCTCGATCATGATCCCGGACTCGTCGTTGAGCTGGAAGTCCATCGGCCCGACCATCCGGTCACAGCCGTGCGCGGTCAGCCAGCGAGCGGCGGCGTCGAGCAGGCCGCGCAGGATCTCCGGATCCTCCTCGAGCTCGAGGAAGCCGAACATCCCCCAGCGGCTGCCGTGATGGCGGTTGAAGGCGAAGTCGACCTGCGCGGTGGCCCGCCCCACCACGCGGCCGTCGCGCCGGGCCAGGAAGTACTCGGCCTCGCCATGGGTGAAGAAGGCGTTGAGCCTGCGCGTCAGGAAGGCGTAGCGCTCGAGCTTGAGCGGCGGGACCCACGGTGTGCCGGCGTGCAGCCGGAAGGGCAACGCGACGAACGCGCGCAGGTCACTGAAGCCGCGGACCGGGCTAACGTCGATGCCCATGGGCTCGACACCGTATCTGGACCACGTGCAGATCGCCGCCCCGCCGGGCTCAGAGCCCGCGGCGCGCGCGTTCTACGGCGACCTGCTGGGCCTCACCGAGGTCGCCAAGCCGGCACCCCTCGACGCCCGGGGCGGCGTGTGGTTCGCGCTCGGCGGCGGCGCCACCGGCGCCCAGCTGCACGTCGGCATCGAGCAGGACTTCCGACCGGCAGGCAAGGCCCATCCGGCGCTCGGGATGCAGCCCGCGGCGCTGGAGGCCCTGGCCCGGCGGCTGAGCGCGGCCGGCAGCCCGGTCCGCTGGTCAGACGAGCTGCCCCACCTGCGCCGGTTCTTCACCGACGATCCGTGGGGCAACCGTCTCGAGTTCCTCGCCCCGGCCGGCTGAGCCGGGGACCGGCGTCAGGCGGCCTTGGGCAGGTCGGGCGCCTGCTCCTCGCCCTTGCCCCGGTAGCGCGGGCCGTGGTAGGGCCCGGGCTTGGGCCGGGGCTTTCCGCCCGGCAGCGCCAGGCGGATGATCGTGCGCTGCACCATCCCGAGCTGCTGATGGAACGGCCCGGTGTTGTAGGGCAGGTCATAGCGCTCGCAGATCTCGCGGACCTTGGGCGCGATCTCGCCGTAGCGGGTGCTCGGCATGTCGGGGAACAGGTGATGCTCGACCTGGTAGCCGAGGTTGCCGCTGATGACGTGGAACATCGGTCCGCCGTCGATGTTGGCGGCCCCCAGCAGCTGACGGACATACCAGCCGCCGCGGGTCTCTGACTCCGTCTCCTCCTGGGTGAAGGTGTAGGTCTGGTCGGGGAAGTGACCGCAGAAGATGATCGCGTAGGACCACACGTTGCGCATCAGGTTGGCGACGACGTCGGCGGTGAGCGTGCGCTTGAAGGGCTCGCGGAAGGAGCGGCGCTCGATCAGCTGGGAGAGCAGGCTGTCGCTCCCGGCGGTGCGCTTGACCTTGCGCATCGCCTTGCGGGCCTTGCGCGGCAGGCCGTCGGCGGCCGCCTCGTCGCGCGCCTTGGCGGCGATCACCCCAACCTCGATGAGCGTCATCACCACGCCGGAGATGAGCGGCCAGGCGATGTAGTCCTTGGTGATCTGGGCGCGCGCCTTGCCGGCGATGCCCTTGAGCTCCTTGCGGACCTGCTTCATGTCCTTCTCGCCCTTGTGGATGGCGTCGAAGTCCAGGTCGTGCAGGGCCACCCCCCACTCGAACAGCGACGCCAACACGAGGTTGTAGAAGGGCTGCAGGAGATAGAACGGATACCACTTCTGGCCGGGATCGATCCGCATGATCTCGTAGCCGAGGTCGCGATCCTTGCCGACGATGTTGGTGTAGGTGTGGTGGATGAAGTTGTGGGAATGGCGCCACGCCTCGGCGGTCGAGGCGGTGTCCCAGTCCCACGACTTGGAGTTGATGACCGGGTCGTTCATCCAGTCCCACTGGCCGTGCATGACGTTGTGACCAATCTCCATGTTCTCGAGGATCTTGGACATGCCGAGCGTGGCGGCCCCGAGCAGCCACGGCACCCGCCAGCGCGAGGCGATGAGCTCGAGCCGGCCGATGAGCGCCAAGCGGCGCTGGAAGGCGATCATCGAGCGGATGTAGGTGGCGTCGCGGTCGCCGAGGTCGGCCTTGACCTGCTCGTGGAGCTCGTCGAACTCCTTGCCGATGGCTTCGATCTGCTCATCAGTGAGCCGGTGCAGCGGGTTCTCGGATGGGTCGATGTCCGGCGCGGCGCTTGGGCCGCTGCCATTGTGGACGGCGGTGGTCATGCGTCCTCCTCGTCGGGGGTTCTCACAGCTCGATCTCGATCGGGCCCTCAGGGGCGTGGATGCAGGTGCGGATGGTCTCGCCCTCCTCGCCGTGGACCTTGCCGGTGCGCAGATCACGGACCCGGCCGGAGCGCAGCTCGCCCACGCAGGTGTGGCAGACGCCCTCGCGACAGCCGTAGGGCAGGTCGAGGCCGGCCTCCTCGCCGGCGACGAGGATCGGCTGGCTGCCGTCGGATTCGGCCTCGGTCTCGGACTCCAGGAAGGTGATGGTCCCGCCCGAGCCCTCCTCGCCGTCGCCCAGGCCGAGCTTGGGCTGGAAGCGCTCCATGTGCAGCCGCTCCGTGACCCCGGCCTGCTCGTAGTGCTCGCTGAAATCGTCGAGCATCTCGTTGGGGCCGGAGATGTAGGTGTCGCGCTCCTGCCAGTCGGGGCACAGCCGGTCCAGATCGGCGGGGCCCATGCGGCCGCTCTCGCCGGTCAGCTGCTCGTGGAGCACGAACTTCTCATGGCGCGCCTCCAGGGCCCGCAGCTCGTCGCCGAAGATGACCTCGTCGGACCGGCGCGCGGAATGCAGCAGCACGACGTCGCCGAGCTCGCCGGACTGGTGCAGGTGGCGCAGCATGCTCATGATCGGGGTGATGCCGCTGCCGGCGCTGATGAACAGCAGCTTGGGCGGCAGCTCGTCGGGCAGCAGGAACTCGCCCTCCACCCCACCCAGGGAGACGATCGTCCCCGGCCGGCCGCGGCGGACCAGGTAGGGCGAGACCTTGCCCTCGTCCACGTTCTTGACGGTGATGCTGATCAGCCCGTCCTCACGGTTGGGATCAGAGGTCAGCGAGTAGGCGCGCCAGTGGCGGACTCCCTGGATGTCGAGGCCGATGCGCAGGTACTGGCCCGGCTGGTGACCGCCCCAGCGATAGCCGGGCTTGATCAGGACCGTCGCCGCGTCGGAGGTCTCGCGGTCGATCGATTCGATGCGCCCGCGCAGCTCGCGGGTGGACCACAGCGGGTTGACGAGCTCCAGGTAATCGTCGGGGAGCAGCGGCGAGCTCAGCGCTGCGAGCACGTCGAAGACGCGCCGTTGCAGCGGGTGAACGTTGGGCTTGGCTCCTCTCTCAGGCATCCTTCGTACTCAATAGTAATATCCGATCCAGTAGATTTATACCCGAATTGTCGGGTCACGAGGCACAAGCCGAGGGCCGCGTCCCTGCGGCGCGCCGTGCAGGAACCCGGGGGATGCCGCGTTCGCTGCGCGAGCAGCTCATTCTCAAGGTGGCCGGCCAGGTGTTCGCCCAGGGCGGCTACGACCGGGCGTCGATGGACCGGATCGCCGAACTGGCCGGGGTGTCCAAGCCGATGCTCTATGCCTACTTCGGCTCCAAGGAGGGGCTGTACGTCGCCTACATCGAGCGCACCGGTGCCGAGCTGGTGCAGCGCCTCGTGCGCGCCGACGGCGAGCAGCCCGAGCCCCGGCGGCTGCGATCGGTCATCGATGAGTTCCTGGCCTTCGTGGAGGAGCACCGCGACGGCTGGACCGTCCTCTTCCGCGAGCTCAACTCGAGCCTCCCGCTGGCCGCCCAGGTGGCCTCGCTGCGCGCCGAGATCGTCAGCGAGGTCCGCCACATGCTCGAGAGCGACGGCGAGCGGCACGCCCGCCCGGCTGGCTCCTCCGGTCTCCGAGGGGGTCGCCGAGGCGATCGTGGGCGCCGGCGAGGCGCTGGCCAACTGGTGGCTGAAGAAGTCCGGCGTGCCCCGCGAGGACGTCGTGGACTGGTACGTCGGCCTCGCCCGGGCCGCCATCTTCAGCGCCTCAGGGCGCTGAGCGGCGACCGCGGCGTCGCTCAGAGCACCCCGGGGAAGGCGCCGCCGTCGATCAGCAGACTCTGGCCGGTGATGTAACCCGCCTGGTCTGAGCAGAGGAAGGCGCAGGCGGCGCCGAACTCGGCGGGGGTGCCGAACCGCTTGGCGGGGACGTCGCTGCGGCGGCGCTCGGCCACCTCCTCGGCGGTGATGCTGAGTCGCTTGGCGGCGTTCTCGTTGTTGGCGCTCAGCCGGGCGGTGTCGAAGGTGCCCGGGAGCAGGAAGTTGATGGTCACGTTGGCGTGGGCCACGGACCGGGCGACGCCGGCGAGGAAGCCGGTCAGCCCGATGCGGGCCCCCGAGGAGAGATCGAGGCCGCTGATCGGCATCTTCACCGAGCCCGAGGTGATGTTGACGATGCGCCCGAAGCGGCGCTGCACCATCCCGTCGATGACCGCCTGGACGAGGGCGATGGGGGTGGCCATGTTGGCGTCGATGCCGGCGTGCAGCGCCTCGGCGTCGATGTCGCGGAAGTCGCGCAGCGGTGGGCCGGCGTTGTTGTTGACCAGGACGTCGGGGGCGGGGGCCGCGTCGAGCAGCGCTCGCCGGCCCTCCGAGGTGCCGACGTCGGCGGCCACCGGCACGATCTCGGCGCCCGTCTCGGCGGCCAGCGCCCGCGCCACCCCGGCCAGCTTGTCGCCGTCGCGGCCGTTGATGATGACCCGGCAGCCGGCTCGGGCCAGCTCAGTGGCGCACCCCAGGCCCAGCCCCTGGCTGGAGGCGCATACGATCGCCGTCTTCCCGCTCAGTCCGAGATCCATGGCAGCACCTTTCTCAATCGAGCAGTTTTTCCAGGCCGACGAGCGGCGACTCGGTGAGCGAGCCCACCTTGCGCACCGCCAGCAGGACGCCCGGCATGAACGACGCGCGGTCGATCGAGTCGTGGCGGATGGTCAGTGTCTGGCCGACGTCGCCGAGGATGACCTCCTGGTGGGCGACGAGTCCCGGCAGCCGGACCGAGTGGATCGGCACCTCGGGCGCCGTGGCCGCGTCCCCTCCGCCCGCCGCGAGGCGCATCAGCTCCGCCGTCCGGGCGGCCGTGCCCGACGGGGCGTCCAGCTTGCCGTCGTGGTGCAGCTCGATGATCTCGGCGCGGGCCATGTGCCGGGCCGCCTCGGCGGCGAAGCGCATCATCAGCACGGCGCCGATGGCGAAGTTGGGCGCGACGAAGACGTTGGCCTCGGCGCCGCCGAGGTCGGCCAGCTCGCTGGGATCGAAGCCCGTGGTGCCGATCACGACGTGCACCCCGGCGGCGACCGCCTCCCGGGTGTTGAGCAGGGCCGTCGACGGGATGGTGAAGTCGACGAGCACGTCGGGGCGGGCGGCCAGCGCCTCGGCCAGGCTCACCTTCAGCTGTGGGTCGGCGCGGGCGACCAGCTCCATGTCGGCGGCGCCCTCGACCGCGCCGCAGACGGTGGCCCCCATCCGGCCGGCCGCCCCGGCGACCGCCACCCGGATGGCCATCAGCCGGCCGGCACCACGTTCGGGTCAAGCGCCGCCAGCGCCTCCTCGAAGCGCTCGCCGTCGGGCCCGATGCCCGCCGCCGAGAGCCGCTCGGGGGCCCACAGCTCGCCGGCAAGCGCCGCCAGGTCCTCCAGGGAAACCGCCTCGATGCGCTCGATCACCTCGTCGATCGGCATCAGCGGGGCTCCGGAGAGGATCTCGGAGCCCAGCCGGTTCATGCGCGCGCCGGTCGACTCGAGGGCGAGCACCACCCGGCCCTTGAGGTTCTCCTTGGCGCGGTGCAGCTCCTCGGCCGTGGCCGGCTCCTCGCGCAGGCGACCCAGCTCCACCCCCACGACGGACAGGGCGGAGACGAGGTTGTCGGCACGGGTGCCGACGTAGAGACCGACCTGGCCGGTGTCGGCGTAGGCCGAGGTGAACGAGTAGACGGAGTAGGCCAGGCCGCGCTGCTCGCGCACCTCCTGGAAGAGGCGCGAGGACGAGGTGCCGCCGAAGATCGTGTCGAGCACGCGCAGGGCGAAGCGCCGGTCGTCGTGGCGCGACATCCCGAGCCCCCCCAGACACACGTGGTACTGCTCGGTGTCCTTACGCTCAAAGCGCCGCCGCGTGCCGGCGAGGGCCACCGCCGACGGTGCCGTCCGGCTGCCCTCGGCGGCCACCAGCTCGCTCATGCGCTCGCGGGCGAGCGCCACGAAGGCGTCGTGATCAACCGCTCCGGCGGCGGAGATGACGACGTTGCCCGGCCGGTAGCGGTCGCGGTGAAAGGCGGCGATCTGATCCGTCGGGGTCTGGGAGATGACCTCGGCGCGGCCGATGATCGCCCGTCCCAACGGGTTGTCGCCGAAGGTCACCTCGCCGAGCAGGTCGAAGACCTTCTCCTGGGGATCGTCCTCGTACATGGCGATCTCCTCGAGGATGACCTGGCGCTCGGCGTCGATGTCCTGCAGCGTCGGCCGGAACACCATGTCGGCCATCACGTCGAAGGCGTCGGCGAGGTGCTCGTCGATCACCCGGGCATAGACGGAGGTCGTCTCCTTGCCGGTGCCGGCGTTCAGCTCGGCGCCCATCCCGTCGAAGATCTGGTCGATCTCGACCGACGCGTACTTCGGGGTCCCCTTGAACAACAGGTGCTCGAGCAGGTGCGAGAGGCCGGCCTGGTCGTCTGACTCATACCGTGAGCCGGTGCCGATCCAGAAGCCGAGCGACACGGACCGGACGGAGGGCATGGCCTCCGTCGCGATCCGCACGCCCGACTCGAGCGTTGTCAGTCGGTGGGTCTGCTCCACGAAGTGCTGCGCTACGCGCGATCGGGATCGCGGTCGCGCACGCGCCCGCCGCGGTCCCCGCCACCGTTGCGCGGGCCGCGGTCGCGGTCGCGATCGCGCCCGCCGCGGTCTCCACCGCCGCTGCGCGGGCCGCGGTCGCGGTCACGCGGACCGCGGTCACCACCGCCGCCGCCGCGCGGCCGGCTGCTCTCGGCAGCCGCGACCGCCCGCAGCTCCTCGGGGTTCTTGCCCTGAACCTCGGGATCCTCGGCCAGGCGCAGCCCGATACGACCGCGCTCGCGGTCGACCTCGACCACCTTGACGGCGATCTCGTCCCCCTTGTTGAGGACCTCCTCGACGGTGTCGATCCGCCGGCCCGGGGCGACGTTCGAGATGTGCAGCAGTCCGTCGGTGCCCTTGGCGAGCTCGACGAAGGCGCCGAAGGTCGTCGTCTTGACGACCTTGCCGGTGAACTCGTCGCCGACCTCGACCTCCTTGGTCATCGAGCTGATCCGGGCCACCAGCGCGTCGCCCAGCTCCCGGTTGGAGGCATAGACGAGCACCTGGCCCTCGTCGTTGACGTCGATCTGGGACTCGAACTCCTCCTGCAGGGCGCGGATCGTCTCGCCGCCCTTGCCGATGAGCAACCCGATCTTCTCGGGGTCGATCTTGACCGAGGAGATCCCGGGCGCGTACTTCGACAGCTCGTCGCGCGGAGCCTCGATGACCTTGTTCATCTCGCCGAGGATGAACTCACGGGCGACCTTGGCCTGGGCCAGGGCGTCGCGCATGATCTCGAACGTGACGCCGGTGATCTTGATGTCCATCTGCAGGGCGGTGATCCCGTCCTTGGTGCCGGCGACCTTGAAGTCCATGTCGCCGAGGTGGTCCTCGACGCCCGCGATGTCCGTGAGGATGATGTAGTCATCGCCCTCCTTGATCAGGCCCATGGCGATACCCGCCACCGGTGCCTTGATCGGCACGCCGGCGTCCATCAGCGACAGCGTCGATCCGCACACGGAGGCCATCGACGACGAGCCGTTGGACTCGAAGATGTCCGACACGACGCGAATCGTGTACGGGAAATCCTCCTGGCTGGGGATCATCGGCACGAGCGCCCGCTCGGCGAGGGCCCCGTGGCCGATGTCGCGGCGCTTGGGGCCGCGCATGAAGCCGGCCTCCCCGACCGAGAAGGGCGGGAAGTTGTAGTGGTGGAAGTAGCGCTTGGTCGTCTCCAGGCCGAGCGTGTCCAGGCGCATCTCCTCGCGGGTGGTGCCGAGCGCCGCGACGCTGAAGGCCTGCGTCTGGCCGCGGGTGAACAGTGCCGAGCCGTGGGTGCGCGGCGCGACGTCGACCTCGATCGAGATCGGCCGGATCTCATCGGCCGAACGGCCGTCGGGGCGCTTCTTCTCAATCGCGATGCGCTGCCGGACGAGCGTCTTCTCGAGCTTCTCGAACGCCCGCAGGGCGTTGCCGCGGTACTCGGCGTACGTCTCGGAATCGACCGGACCGGAGTACTGCTCGAGGATCTGCTCCTCGACCGCGGCCGTCGCAGCCTGACGCTCGAGCTTGTCGACGACCTCGGTGGCCGCCTGCAGGGCGGAGCCGTGCGAGCCCTTGATCTGCTCGTAGAGCTCCGGATGGACCTGAGGGATCTCGACCTCGGTCTTGGGCTTGCCGGCCTTCTCGGCCAGCTCGCGCTGAGCGGCGCACAGCTTCTTGATGTTCTCGTGCGCGATGTCGAGGGCGTCGAGGATCTCGGCCTCGGGGATCTCTGAGGCGCCGGCCTCGACCATCAGGATGGCCTCTTCCGTGCCGGCGACGATCAGGTCGAGATCGGCACCTTCGAGCAGCGCGTCCTCGTCGGGGTTGACGACGAAGTTGCCGTCGATCTTGCCGACGCGGACCGCGCCGACGGGCGTCGGGAACGGGATGTTGGAGACCATCAGGGCCGCCGACGCGCCGTTCATGGCGAGCATGTCGTACGGGTTGACGTGGTCGACGGACATGGGCAGCGCGACCAGCTGGGTCTCATGGCGCCAGCCCTTGGGGAACAGCGGGCGGATGGGGCGGTCGATGAGGCGCGCGGTCAGCGTCGCCTTCTCCCCCGCGCGGCCCTCGCGCTTGAAGAATGAGCCGGGGATCTTCCCGGCGGCGTACATCCGCTCCTCGACATCCACCGTCAGGGGGAGGAAGTCAACGTCGCGCAGGTTGCCCGCGGTCGCGGTACAGAGAACCATCGTCTCGCCCGATTGGACGACGACGGCGCCGGAGGCCTGCTTGGCCAGCTTGCCGGTCTCGAACGAGATCTCTTTGCCCTCGATCTCGACGGAGACGCGCGTAACGGCGTCAGACATATTCAATTCCCTTCTGCTCCGCCCTTCGGTCGGCGGAGTCGTTTCTCTCTTCTTCTATTCCGAACCCTCGTGATCCTAGCGGGTCGGACTGCCGTCCCCCGGTCAGCACCGCGCGAGCGCGACCATCGCCACAACGAAGCGGACCGCACGGTCCGGTTGTCTGCTAGGGTAACCGGACCTCAGGGTCCAGTTTACTCTCCCCGTCTCGTCCACAGGAGCCCGTCGCATGAGTGCAACCGTCACGCAGAGTCCGAGCCAGAGCCCGCCGACATCCTCGGGCGGTCACCACGTCAACCCCTGGCTGGTCCTCGTCATCGCCTGCCTGGCCCAGTTCATGGTCGTGCTCGACGCGTCCGTGGTCAACATCGCCCTGCCGTCCGTCCAGCGGGGCCTGCACTTCTCCGCGGCCAACCTGCAGTGGGTCGTCAACGGCTACACGCTCATCTTCGGCGGCTTCCTCCTCCTCGGTGGCCGCGCGGCCGATCTCCTGGGGCGCAAGCGCCTGTTCGTGGCCGGCGTGGTCCTGTTCACGGCCGCTTCGCTGCTCAACGGCGTCGCCCAGTCCTCCGGGATGCTGATCGTCGGCCGCGGCCTGCAGGGCCTGGGTGGGGCGCTCGTCTCCCCCGCCGCCCTGTCGATCGTCACCACCACCTTCACCGATGGCGAGCAGCGCACCAAGGCGCTGGGGGTGTGGTCGGCGATCGCCGCCGGCGGCGCCGCCGTCGGCCTCCTGATGGGCGGCGTGCTCACGGACATCGCCTCCTGGCGCTGGGTCTTCTTCGTCAACATCCCGGTGGGAGTCGCCACCGTCGCGCTGGCGGTGCGCTACGTGCGGGAGTCCCGGATGGACGTCGCACATCGCTCCTACGACGTCGCCGGCGCGGTGACCGTCACCGGTGGCCTCGTCGTGCTCGTCTACGCGATCGTCAAGGCTCAGGCCTATGGCTGGGGCTCGGCGCGGACGCTCGGTCTGGGCGCCATCGCCATCGCCCTGCTGGGCGCCTTCCTGGTGATCGAGAGCCGTGCCAAGGCCCCGCTGATGCGCCTGAGCATCTTCCGCATCCGCACGCTGGCGGTGGCCGACACGGCGCTGCTGCTCGTGGCCTCCGGCATGTTCGGGATGTTCTTCTTCGCCTCCCTCTACGTGCAGGAGATCCTCGGCTACAGCCCGCTCAAGGCCGGCCTGGCCTTCCTCCCCGTGACCATCGGCATCATCGTCGGCGCCGGCGTCGCCCAGCAGCTGATCAAGCGCCTCGGCGTGCGCGTCGTCTCGATCCTCGGGATCACCCTCGCCGCCGCCGGAATGCTCGTCCTCACCCAGCTCCCCGTGCACGGCAGCTATGTCTCGAACCTGCTCGTGGGTCTGGTCCCGATGAGCCTCGGCATGGGCCTGACCTTCGTCCCGATCACGCTGCTGGGCACCAGCGGCGTCAAGGGCGAGGACTCGGGCCTGGCCTCCGGGCTGTTCAACACGGCCCAGCAGGTCGGCGGCTCGCTGGGGCTGGCGATCCTCTCCTCCCTGGCGGCCAGCCAGACCTCCAGCCTCCTGCACGGCTCCGGCGCCGGCAGTGCGGTTGCCGCCCGCGTCTCCGGCTACCACGTGGCGTTCCTGGCCGCGGCCATCATGCTCGGCATCGCCGCCGTGCTCATGACCGTGGTGCTGCGCAAGTCCCACACGGCCGAGATCGAGCGCGAACTCGCCGAGACCGGCGGCGCCCTGCCGGTCCCGGCCTGAGACGGCCCTGGCGCCATGTCCGCCCCGGCGTGGAACAATCTCCCCCTGATGGAGGAAGAGCCTCGTAGGTTGCGCGCCGACGCTGAGCGCAACCGTCGCCGCCTGATCGAGTCGGCGACGGCGATGTTCTGCGAACGCGGGCTCGAGGTGGGCGTCGGCGAGATCGCCCAGCAGGCGGGCGTGGGTCGCGGGACCCTGTTTCGCAACTTCCCCACCAAGGACCATCTCATCGCCGCCGTCGTCGTCGATCGGATGGCGGAGTCCGTCCGGCGCGCCCGCGAGGCTCTGCTGGCTCCCGAGCCCGGGCAGGGGCTGTTCGAGCTCATCGACCAGTCGATCGGTCGGGTGACCACCGACCGGGCGCTGTTTGACGCGATCGGTGACGCGTGGCTGGACAACGACGACATCCGCGCCGCCCACGCGGAGATGATGGGCGCGCTGGACGAGCTCGTCACCCGCGCCCAGGCCGGCGGGGCGGTGCGCTCGGACATCAGCGCGGTCGACGTGCTGATGATGATCAAGGGCGTGTGCGAGGCGATGCGCTCCTTCCAGCACCTCGACCCCGCGGTCGGGATGCGCCAGATCGACCTGCTGTGGTCGGCGATCGCCGCCCCTGGCGTCGAGCGGCCGCTGCGCGGCCTGCCGCCCACCATGGAGGATCTCGTGCGCGCGCACCTGGGCGATTCCCGGTGCCTCCCTGAGCCGGCGACCGCCGGCCGGCCCCGGCCCGCCGCCGAGCCGGCGACCGCCTGACCGTCTAGTCCGCTCCGCCGCCCGCCAGGGTGGCGGTGGCCACCGACCGCAGCTCGCCGCCCTCCCCGGCGACAAAGGCGGCGGGCGTGCTCACCACCCCCGCCCGCACGCCCGAGCGGAAGTCGCGCTTGACGCGGTCACGGACGCCATCGCTGCGCCGGTCCTCGTCAAAGCGCTCCACGTCGAGTCCGAGTATCCGGGCGCGCTCCCACAGGTGCGGATCCTCGAGGCGGGCGGTGTCGGCGAAGAGGGCGTCGTGCATCTCCCAGAAACGGCCCTGCCGGCCGGCCGCCTCGGCCGCGCAGGCCGCCGGCCAGGCCCTCGGGTGACCGGAGCGCACCGGGAAATGCCGGAAGACGACGCGGCGCCGGGCCCCCTCGAGCCGCCGGTGCAGCGCGGCGCAGAACGGGCATTCGAAGTCGGCGTAGAGGATGACGAGCGGCGCGTCCAGCGGGCCGCGGGCATGATCATCGGTCCCCACCGTGGGGACCGGAGCCGAGCCGAGCTCGCTCACGGCGGGCCGGAGCCCTTAGGACTCGAGGGCGTCGAAGATGAGGTTGGCGCCCGGCAGGTCCCCCGGCGAGGCGGCCTGATAGCTCCAGCGGACGACCTTGTCGGGCCCGATGACCGCCAGCGCGCGCTGGGGGAAGCCCCCCTCGTGCAAGGCGTCGAAGGCCCGGCAGGTGGCGCCCTTGGGCTCGAAGTCCGACAGCTGCTCGATGCTCACGCCGAGCTTCTCGATGAACGCCGTCTGCGAGTACGTGGCGTCGCAGGAGACCCCATAGAGGGTCGCGCCCTTGGCGGAGAACTCGTCGAGGACCTCTTCGTAGAGGTTGAGCTGGTCCGTGCACACCGGGCTGAAGGCGAAGGGATAGAAGACGAGGACCGTCGTCTTGCCCTCGAGGTCGGCCGGCGTGAAGGCCGATCCGTCGGCGCGCTGCAGCGAGAAGTCAGGGACCGGGGTCCCGGCCTCGATCACCGCCGCAGGCCGAGCTCGCGGATCAGCGTCCGGTAGCGCTCGAGGTCTTCGCGCTGCAGGTAGTTGAGAAAGCGGCGCCGGCGGCCGACGAGCATGAGCAGACCGCGACGGGAGTGATGATCCTTGCGGTGGCTGCGCAGATGCTCGGTGAGCTCGTTGATGCGCTCTGTCAGCAGCGCGACCTGAACCTCGGTCTTGCCGGTGTCGGCGTCGCCGTCACCGAACTTGGTCACGAGCTCCTGCTTGCGTTCCTGGGTCATGGTCATGCGGCCGGTGAGGCTAGCAGAGCGGCCGCCGTCATCCGCACAGCGCACGCGTCTGCTCGACGTCGCGGTTCATCTGCTCGACGAGCGCCTCGACGCTGTCAAAGCGTCGTTCACCCCGCAGCCGGCTGATGAAGTCGATCTGCAGCGTCTGGCCGTAGAGGTCGGCGTCGGTGTCGAGCAGATAGGCCTCGACGAGGACGGCGCGCCCGGAACCGAACGTCGGGCGCACGCCGATGCTGACGGCGGCGCACACGCCGCCCGCGCGCGCCGCGTAGACCCCATGGCCGGGGCAGACGAGGCGCTCATCGGGCACGAGGTTCGCGGTGGGAAAACCCAGCGTCCGCCCGCGCTGGTCGCCGTGCACGACCTCCCCGCGCAGGGCGAAGGGAGCCCCCAAGAAGCGCGCCGCATGATCGACGTCTCCGGCGAGGACGAGCGCGCGGATGTGGCTGGAGGAGACGATCTCGCCGTCGACCTCCACCAGGGTCACCACCCGGGTGGCGAACCGCCCGTCGGCGGCGAGCATGTCCGTGTCGCCGGTCGCCCCGTGGCCGAAGAAGAAGTTCTCACCCACGGAGACGTGGGTGGCCTGGAGCTGGCGCACGAGCACGTGATCGATGAACGCCTGCGGGGTCTGGGCGGCGAAGGCGTCGTCGAAGGGGATGACCACCAGCTCCTGGACGCCGAGGGCGGCGACGAGCTCGATCTTGACCTCGAGGCTGGTCAGCAGCTTGGGGGCTGCCTCCGGCCGGATGACCGCCAGCGGGTGGGGCTCGAAGGTCAGCACGGTGTCGCTGCCGGCGATCACCTCGCGGTGGCCGAGGTGAACGCCGTCGAACTCCCCCACCGCCACCCGGCGGGGACGGGGCTGCGCGTCGGCGAGCATCGTGACCTCCATCGCGCACAAGCGTATTGAGCGCGGCGACGCGACCGGCTCGCGGGGTCCGGCGACGGCGGGCGCCGCCGCCGCACGACCGCGGGCTATCCCTGCCTGGCGGCGGCCAGGGCCTCCTTCCACGGCTTGGTGGTCCCGCGGCTGCGCATCATGTTGATCGTCTGCCACAGGGCGCCCCCCGAGGGGTAGTTGAGGCTGGCGATCCACTTGCGCTCGCCGGCGTCGATCTTCATCGCGTAGCCGCCGAGCGACTTGGGCCAGCTCACCTTCGCCCCCTCGAGGGGGATCGCGAATGCCTCGGGGCGCTCGCCGCCCTTGATGCGCTCGGCCAGTCCCTCAGTGCCCAGCTGCTTCTCCAGCCAGCCGAGGGAGGCGCCGGCCGCCTTCTCGTCGAGGGTGAAGCGCAGCGTCCCGGCGTCGTCGAGGGCCAGCGTCCCTGACACCGGAAACGGGTTGAGCTGGTTCTGGAGCAGATAGGCGTCCTGTTCGAGCACGAACGTTCCCTTTCGATCGTCTTCGGTGGCGGGATCTAGGCGCACGCCGGAGCGCCCAGCTTCTTGGCGGCGGCGGACTCCTTGGCGGCCAGGGCGGGAATGCGCTGCAGGTCCTTGAGCCCGGAAGCGTCCTTGGTGTCAGCCTTGTGACGGATGGTCTTCAGCAGCGCGCCGGCGGTCTGCCGGTCCTTCATGTACGCGTTCCAGTCCGCGCTCACCGAGCTATCGGGCTTGAGCGCCTGGAGCTTGGCGGTCGCCGCGTCGACGATGGGCACGACCTTGTCGAAGTACGCAGCAGCGACACCGGCATCCTGAAAGCTCGAGGGAGCCTTGATCGCCTTGCCCTTGGTGGTGGCCGCCTGACAGATCGAGCCGGCCTTGGCGTCGATCTGCTTGCGTGAGAGCGTGTCGCTGCTCGAGGAGCTGCCGCAGGCGGCCAGCCCGGCGGCCAGCGTCGCGGTGGTGGCCAGCATGATCGGAAGGCGTCGTACGGTCGTCAATCAGTCCCTCAACTTTCGGTGGCAGGCGCGGGAGGTGGCGTGGAGCCCCGCCGCGCCGGGACGCCGTCGGCGTCGAGGATCGCGGTCAGGGCGGCGGCCAGCCCGGTCCACCCGACGAACTCGCTGGTCGCGCCGGCGTGTGGCCGCAGACGCCCCGACAGCGGCTCGACGCCGCGCTCGATCTCGAGCGACAGGCGAAGCGGCTCAGCGGGGAGCTCCACTGGTTCCAGCATCGCCGCTTCGTGCCGGGACCGCCTGCGGGTCGGCACCCTGAACTTTTCTAGGGGTGTGCGGCGGCCAGCCGCTCGGCAAGCTGCCGGCGCGAGCCGATGTCGAGCTTGCGGTAGGCGTTGCGCAGGTGGGTCTCGACCGTCTTCTGGGTGACGAACAGCGACTGCGCGATGTCACGGTTGGAGAGGCCCTCGGCGGCCAGGGCGGCGACCCGCCGCTCCGTGGCGGTCAGCGCCTCCACCCCGGAGAACATCAGCCGCCGGGGCCGGGCGCCCAGCGCCCGCAGCTCCTCCCGTGCCCGGGCGACGAGCGGGCCCGCCTCGCAGCGCGCCGCCAGCTCCAGCCCGGCCTCCAGCGATTCGCGGGCGTCGAGCCGCCGTCCCGCCGCCCGCCGCGCGAAGCCGAGATCAACGAGCGCGGCCGCCAGCTCGAGCCGGTGCTCGGAGCGCCGCAGCGTCTGGACCGCCGCCTCCAGGCCGGCCACCGCCTGGGCGGGGTCGCCGACGAGCGCCCGGGTGCGCAGCGCCGCCCCCAGGCCCCCCGGGGTCCCCCACCGGGCGGCCACCGCCACCGCCTCCTCGGCGAGGGCCTGGGCCTCATCGCGGCGGCCGAGGGCGGCCAGGGCCCGGGCGCCACCCAGCCGCCAGGGGGTCGTGCGGTCCTCGTAGCCGGCGACCCGGCAGACGGCTCCATAGGCGCTGAAGTCGGCGTGCGCCCCGTTCAGGTCGCCGTCGAGCTCGGCGACCAGGCCCCGGGCGTAGCGCAGCATCCCCTGCTCGGCGGTGTCGAGGTCGCCGGCCGCCAGCGCCGGTCCGAGCAGCTCCCGCGCTCGGTCGCCGTGGCCGCGCGCGATCAGCGCCTCGACCGCGAAGCGGGTGCCACTCGAGACCCAGCGGCGGACCACCGGGGTGTCGTCGAGCTCGGCCGCTCCCATCAGGAGGGCGTGGCCGTGGCCGATCGCCTCCGTCAGGGCGCCGCGCAGCAGGCACAGCATCTGCCCGCCGAGCGAGGCGGTGGCAAAGCCGAAGGCCGACCCGCGGGCACGGGCATCGTCGAAGGCGAGCCCCATCTGAGCCTGGAGATCGTCGTAGCGCTCGGCGAACAGCAGCACGTAGCAGGCGTTGCCGAACGGCGGCGCGTCGCCGCCCTGCTCGGCCACGAGCGTCCCGCCGGCCAGGGCGCGCGCGGCGATCGGCGCCGCGTCGGCGGCGCTCGCCTCGGGATCGAAGGCGCGCGCGAGCGCTGCCAGCGCCAGGGCCAGCCGCTCGGTTGGCGTCTCCCCGGGCAGCGCCGCCAGGGCTCGCATCCGCCGCTGGGAGTCAGCGGCGGCGTCGGTGAGATACAGCGACAGAGCCGCGTGCTCGACCTCGAGGGCCAGGCGCGGCTGGGCGTCCAGGCGCGCCGCCTCGCGGCTGAGCAGCCCCGTGGCCGCCGGGTAGCCATCACGGGCGGCCAGGGCGCGGGCGGCGCCCAGCGCGGCGCGTACGCGCAGGTCGTCGGGCAGCTCCTCCGTGAGGATCGCCTCCAGGCGGGTGGCCGCCGAGGCGCTCTCCCCCGCGGCCAGCTCGGCCTCCCCCAGCTCGGTGATGACCGCCGCCCGCTCACCGGCGCCGGGCGGCTCCCGGACGGCGCGCCGCAGCAGCCGCACCGCGGCCGGGGCCGCCCCCTGACCGAGGGCTCGCTCGGCAACCCGCCGCAGGAGGGTCACGGTCCCAGGGTCGCCGGCCGGCTCGGCGAGCATCAGGTGATGGGCCGCCTGCTCCGGCGCCGCTCCGGCCGCGATCAGGGCGGCGGCCGCGGCTCCGTGCAGGCCGCCCCGGCGGATGGCCGGAAGGTCGAGATAGATGGCGGCACGGATGATCGGATGCGCGAGCGCCGGCGAGGCCGAGGTCCGTCCGGCGATGCCGGCTCGCGCCAGCTGCTCGAGGGCGTCCCGGGTTGCGACCGCATCCAGCCCGGCGGTAGCCGCCAGCACGGGCGTGGCGGCGTCGTCGCCGAGCACCGCCAGCGCCGCGGCCACGGATCGCACGTCGGCGCCATGACGGCCGAGGCGCAGGAGCACGGAGTGCGAGACGGCCGGCGGGGCCAGCGACCGCACCCTCGAGATGGCCTCGCCGTCGCTGACCTCCTCGCCGGAGAGGGTGCCGGCGATCTCCGCCAGGTAGAAGGGCGTGCCGCCGGTGACCTCGTGGCAGGCGTGCACGACCGCGTCGGGCACGGCGTGGCCGAGGCGGTCGCCGATCAGCCGCCCGCTGCCGGTCTCAGACAGCGGCGCCGGCGCCAGGACCCGCGCCGCCGGCTCGGCGACGAGCAGCTGCAGCGCCCGCGGCGGTTCCCCGTCCTCGGAGCGGATGGCCAGCACGAACAGCACCGGCAGCCCCTCGAGGCGGCGGGCGAGGTAGAGGGCGAAGCGCAGCGACTCCGCGTCGGCCCAGTGGGCGTCGTCGACGACGAGCGCCAGTGGCTGCCGGGCGGCGAGGTTGCAGGTCAGCCAGAAGATCGCGTGGTCGACGTCGGCTCCCGCCGCCGGACGGGCGACCCCCGGTGCGAGGCCGAGGGTCAGCCCGGCCAGCGCCGCCTGGCCGGCCAGCAGCTCGGCGCGCCGGGGGAGCTCAGCCTCCAGGACCGGGCGCTCGAACAGCTGGCGCACCACGCCGTGGGCGACGTCGTGCTCGAGCTCCCCGCCGCGGCCGGTCAGGGTCAGCATGCCGGCCCGCCGCGCCATGGCGACCGTCTCGGCGCACAGGCTCGACTTGCCGATGCCGGCGGGCGCGCGAAGGATGACCAGAGCACCGGCGCCGCCGGCCGCCCGCATCACCGCGCCTCGCAGCACGGCGAGCTCGCCCTCGCGTTCGATCAGGCCCACGGCCGGCCGCCCCGGTGCATCGGCTGAGCGGAGGATACCGGCGCCACCGGCTACCGAAAGCCGACCACCGGGCGCAGCGTGTCGGCGTCCGGTCCCGCTTGCGCAAGGGCGACCAGGCCCTCGTCATCGGTCAGGCGTACCGTCTCGGCGCCGGCGGGCATCGCTTCCCCAGGCGCCGTGGCCACCGTCTGGCCGTGGGCCGCCCGCCACGACGCCTCGCTATCGAGGCGCAGCTCGGGCAGGAAGTCCAGCGCCTGCGTCAGGCCCACCGGGCGAAGCGGGTCGGCGTCGGCCACGTCGAAGCCCCCGATCCGCGTCCGGCGCAGGGACTCGCAGTAGGCGTCGCCGAGATCGGCGATGAGGCTGCGCACGTAGGTGCCTGAGGAGCACTCGATGACGAAGGCGCGCCGGGCGCCCTCGTGCCACACCTGCTCGAAGCGGTGGACGACGACCTCACGCTCGGCGAGGGTGACGGACTCCCCCGCCCGGGCCAGCTCGTAGGCGCGGCGTCCCGCCACCTTGACCGCCGAATAGGCCGGCGGGCGCTGGCGCACGGTCCCCACCGGCAGCGCGAGCTCGCCCCCGGGGACCCGCCCGGTCTCCGTGATCTCGCCCTCGGGGTCGCCGGTGCTCGACACCGCGCCGAAGCGGGCGACGGTCTCGTAGCGCTTGGGGAGAGCCATGAGGAAGCGCTGCACGCGGGTCGCCCGGCCGACGAGAACGAGCAGCAGCCCGGTGGCGAACGGGTCCAGCGTGCCCGCGTGGCCGACCTTCGTCTTGCGTGGGAGCTCGCGGCGGATGGCGGCCACGACATCGTGGGAGGTCTTGCCGGCCGGCTTGTCGCACAGCAGCACGTAGTCGCCGGACTCCACGGCTCGATTGTCCGCCGGTCGTCCCTACAGCTGGGCGGCGAGCTGGTCGCGCAGGACCTGCACGAGCTCGTCGTGCCCGAGCTGCGTGCTGAACCCGGCGGCCTGCTTGTGACCGCCTCCGCCCAGCTTGCGGGCGATCACGGAGACGTCGATGTGATCGTTGCCCGAGCGCAGGGAGACCTTGCGGGTCCCGGCCGCCCCGGGATCGCCGATGCGATCGCGGACGAGCGCCGCCACCTCGGTGCCCTCCACCGCGCGCAGGTGGTCGACGACCCCCTCGGAGTAGCTCTCCTCGGCGCCGGAGTCCGAGAAGTCGGCGGCGGTCAGCGCGGTCAGCGTCAGCCGTCCGCCGTCGTAGCGCTCGACGTTGGCCAGGCCCCGCGCCAGCAGGGCGAGCTTGCCGTAGGGAACGCCCTCGTAGACACGCCGGTAGACGTGGTGGACGTTGACGCCCGCGTCGATCAGGCTGGCCGCCATCAGATGGGCCTGGCGGCCGGTGTTCTCGTACATGAAGCGCCCGGTGTCCGTGATCAGCCCGACGTAGAGCGCCTCGGCCACCGTCAGCGTCGGCTCGACCTCGAGTTGGTTCATCAGCGTCCACACGATCTCGGCGGTGCAGGAGGCCTCGGGGACGACGAGGTTGACCGTGCCGAAGCGGGTGTTGTCGTGATGGTGGTCGATGTTGAGGATGGGCGGGCCATCCCCGTCGATACGGCGGAACGCCAGCGCGGGGTTGCGTTCGACGTTGCCGCAGTCCAGAAAGACGATCGTGCGCTCGTCGATGTCTGCCGGCGGCTCTGAGACGAGCCCCTCGAGCGGCAGCCAGTGGTACTCGTCAGGCGGGGGGAGGTCGCGCTCGGCGATGAACATCAGGCAGTCCTTGCCGATCGCCGACAGGATGCCCTGCATGCCGATCAGCGAGCCCAGGGCGTCGCCGTCGGGGTTCTCGTGGGCGACGACGACCAGCTTGTCGGCCTGGCGCAGCTCGTCGACCACCTGGTGCTGCGCCGAGACGCTTCCGTTGACGGTCATCGCGATCGCTCCTCCTCGAGCAGCTGGTTGATCCGCATCCCGCGGTCGACCGAGTCGTCGTATTCGAAGGTCAGGGCCGGAGTGTGCTTGAGGGTCAGCTCGGCGGCCAGCCTGCGCTGCAGGAACCCGTGAGCCGAACGCAGCCCGTCCAGGCTGCCTTCGCGGGTGGCCTGGTCACCGAGCACGCTCACATACACGCGGGCATGGCGCAGGTCTTGGCTGGTCTTCACTCCAGTAACGGTCACGAAGCCCACGCGGGGGTCCTTGATCTCTGTGGCGATCGCGCCTGAGAGAACCTCTCTCATGGCCTCGTCGACGCGTCGCATCCGGCCTCCGCGCATCCTATCCCTCGCGTCCGTGTGCGCGTAGCGACCTGGTGTGCGCAGTCCGCCTCATCCCCGCAGGTCCTCCACGGAGACGAGCAGCCGCTCCACCCAGGCGCCCTCGGGGCAGCGGGCGATGACCCAGCGCTCGAGCTCGTCGGCGGCCGCCGTCAGGCGGTGCAGCGTCCCGCCGGTGAGGGCAGCGGTCAGGGTGGCGCGCTGCCACAGGTCCTGATGATCAGTCTCCGAAACGGCCGCCCCCAGGCGACCATGCAACTGGGCCTTGATCGACGACAGCTCCTTGCGCTTTGACTTGAGGCTCCCGGCCTCGGGGAAGTGCAGATGAATGACCATCACCGCGACGAACCCGCCGTCGCCCATGCGACCTGACCCTAGGAGAGCTCGCGCTCGACCTGACGAGTCGCGTAGGTCTCCAGCACGTCGCCCTCCTTGACGTCGGCGTAGTCACGCAGCACGATGCCGCACTCAAAGCCGGTGGCGACCTCGCGCACGTCCTCGTTGAACCGCCGCAGGCTGGCGATCTCGCCGTCCCAGATGACGGTCCCGTCGCGCACCAGGCGGACCTTGGAGCCGCGGGTGATCGTGCCCTCGGTGATGTAGGAGCCGGCGATCGTCCCCACGCGCGAGGCGCGGAAGATCTGGCGCACCTCCGCCGAGCCCAGGGCCTCCTCGACCTCCTCGGGGGCGAGCATGCCCTGCATCGCCAGGCGCAGCTCGTCGATCGCGCGGTAGATCACTGAGTAGTGGCGGATCTCCACGCCCTCGCGGTCGGCGATCGCGCGGGCATCCCCGACGGGCCGGACGTTGAAGGAGAGAATGATCGCGTCCGAGGCCGCGGCGAGCATCACGTCTGACTCGGTGACGGCGCCGACGGCGCGGCGGATGACGTTGACGGAGACCTCATCCTGGGGCAGCTTGGCGACCTCGTCCTCGATGGCCTCCAGCGAGCCGGCGACATCGGCCTTGAGCAGCAGGTTGAGCTCCTGCAGGTCTGAGCCGAAGATGTTCTCCAGGGAGACGCGCTTGCCGCTCGACACGCGGGCCAGCGACTCCGCCTTGAGGCGCGTGGCGCGCTCGCCGGCCAGCTGGCGGGCGCGACGCTCATGTTCGACGACACGGACGTGCTCACCGGCCTCGGGGACGCCGTCGAAGCCGAGCACCTCGACCGGCTCGCCGGGCAGCGCCCGGCCGATCCGCTTGCCGAGATAGTCGTGCATGGCGCGCACCCGGCCCCACTGCGCGCCGGCGACGAGGGCGTCGCCGACCTCGAGGGTGCCGCGGCTGATGAGGATGGTGACCACCGGGCCGCGGCCGGGGTCGAGCTTTGACTCGATCACCGTGCCCGACGCGGGGGCGTCGGGGTTGGCCCGCAGCTCCTCGACCTCGGCCATGACGATGAGCGTCTCCAGCAGGTTGTCCAGGCCCTCTTTGGTGCGGGCCGAGACGTCGACAAACTCCGTGTCGCCGCCCCATTCGATGGGCTGCAGTCCGAGCGCGGTCATCTCCGTGCGTACGCGGTCGGGCTGGGCGCCCTCCTTGTCGATCTTGTTGACCGCGACGAGGATCGGCACGCCGGCGTCCTTGGCGTGGTCGACGGCCTCCTGGGTCTGCGGCCGCACGCCGTCGTCGGCGGCCACCACGATCACCGCGATGTCCGTCGCCTTGGCTCCGCGGGCCCGCATCGCCGTGAACGCCTCATGGCCCGGGGTGTCGAGGAAAGTGACGCTGTGGCCGTCGTGCTGCACCTGGTAGGCGCCGATGTGCTGGGTGATCCCGCCGGCCTCGCCGGCGGCCACCTGGGTCTCGCGGATGGCGTCCAGCAGGGAGGTCTTGCCGTGATCGACGTGGCCCATGATGGTGACGACGGGCGCGCGCTCGACGAGGTCCTCGTCGGCGTCGGCGAACACCGGCGCCGCCGTCTCCTCGTCCTCGGAGTGGACGATCTCGACTTCCTTGCTCAGCTCGGAGGCGAGCACCAGGATCGACTCGTCCGACAGCGTCTGGGTGAGCGTCTTCATCTCGCCGAGCGCCATCAGCTTCTTCATCACCTCGGGCACGGGGACGTTGAGGTACTCGGCGACGTCCTTGACGGTCGAGCCGGAGTTGACCTGGATCGCGCTCGGGTCGGCGACCGCCGTGCGTGCGGGCCGGGACTCGGCGACCTCGTCATAGACGCCGCGGCGGCGGCGTCCGCGGCGCTGGCGGCGCGGGGGCTGGTTGGACTGCGGCGGGCCCCCGCCACCGGCGGCGCGCCGGGAGGCCTGGGAGTCGATGACGACGCGGCGCCGTCCACCGGCGTTGCCGGGGGCGCGCTCGCCCTGCAGGGAGTCACGGGTGGGCCGGCTGCGGGAGTTGTCGGCGCCGGCGGCCGCGGGGGCGGCATCGCTGTCGGCGGCCGGGGCAGCGGGCTGCTCACCGGCGGGCGCCGCGGCAGCGGGCTGCGGCCGGGTCGGCTGGGCGCTTGGGGGTGCCTTGGGGGCGGGCTGGGCGCTGGCCACCGGGGCCTTGGCGGTGGGCTGGGCGCTCGCGGGGGCCGTGGCGGCCGGCTGGGCGCTGGCGGGCTGCTCGGCGACGGGGGCCGCAGCGGCGGCGGGGGCCTCTGCGGCGGGCGCGCCCTCAGCGGCGGCGGGCGCCGCCCGGTTGGCGGTCTTGCGGGCGCTCGCCGCCTTGGCGGGGGCCTTGGCGGGCGCGGCGGCGGGCTGTGTCCCCCCGTTGCCGCCACCCCCGTTGCCGAGGACCCGCGAGGCGACCTGCTCATCCACCGACGACGAGGCGGCCTTGACGTTGACGCCGGCGGCCTTCAGGCGTGCCAGGACGTCCTTGGCGGGCAGTCCGTGTTCCTTGGCGATCTCGTGTACGCGCTTGCTCATCTAACTCCTCAGTCTAGGCGCCGCTCCTAGGAGCTGGCGGCCTCCACCTGGTCAGTGTCCTTGCCCGCCAGCGCCTGGTGGGCGTCGATTCCGCAGTAGCGCGATCCGGGCAGCGCGGCGTTCGGGCAGCGGCGCCCGTTGGACAGGATGGCGGCGCAGCGGCCCTGGGCCTCCTCCTCCTCGTAGCCGTGCTCGGCCTCCTCGGCGGCGAACTCCGTCTCCGAGCGGATGTCGATGCGCCAGCCGGTCAGCCGGGCGGCCAGGCGGGCGTTCTGGCCCTCGCGGCCGATGGCCAGCGACAGCTGGTCGTCGGGCACGATGACCGTCGCCTGCTTGCCGGCGTCGTCGACGAGCACCTCGCGCACGCGGGCGGGCGAGAGTGCCTTGGCGACGAACCGGGCGGGCTCGTCGTTGTAGGGGATGATGTCGATCTTCTCGCCGCGCAGCTCGGAGACGACCATGCGCACCCGCGAGCCGCGGGGGCCGACGCACGCGCCCACCGGATCGACCCCGTCGACGTGGGAGACGACGGCGATCTTGGAGCGGTAGCCGGGCTCGCGGGCGACCCCGGTGATCTCCACCAGCCCGTCGGCGATCTCGGGCACCTCGAGCTCGAACAGGGACTTGATCAGCTCGGGGTCGCGGCGCGAGACGATGATGCTCGGTCCCTTGGTGGAGTTCGAGACGTCCTTGATGACGGCCTTGATGCGCTGCGAGTGGTCATAGCGCTCGCCGTCGACCTGCTCGGACTTGGGCAGCAGCGCCTCGACGCGCTCGCGCAGCTGGACGAGCGTGTAGCGCGAGTCCGACTGCTGGACGATGCCGGTGATCAGCTCGCCGACGCGGTCGCGGTACTCCTCGAACATCATGTCGCGCTCGGCCTCGCGGATGCGCTGCAGGATCACCTGCTTGGCGGTCTGGGCGGCGATCCGCCCGAAGTCGTGCGGGGTGACGTCCTCGGTCTCGATCTGACCCTCGTACTCCTTGAGCTTCTCGAGGTCGATCTCGGGCTCGGGCGCCTCGCGCATCTCCCCCGTCTCGGGGTCGACAGTGGGCTGCGCGTCCTCGGTGGCCTCGACCAGCAGCTGCTCCTCGAGCTCCGGCGGGATCTTCAGCTCCCACACGATGAAGTCGCCGCTGTCGCGGTCCATCTCGACCTTGGCGTAGGGAGCCGATCCCGGCGTCTTCTTGTAGGCCGACAGGAGCGCGTCCTCGAGGGCCTCCATCAGCCGGTCGGCCGAGATGTTCTTTTCCGCTGCGAGGCCGCGGACGGCCTCGACGATCTCCTTGGACATGGCTCAGTCTCCGGGGACGAGGTTGGAGCGGACGATCTGGTCATAGGGGATCGTGAGGATCCCGTCGCCGGCCGCGATCGTGACTTCTGAGTCGGAGGCGCCGACGAGCTCGCCGGTCAGCTGCTTGTGGCCTTCGGCGGCCTCACGCAGCCGCACGCGGGCACGGCGACCCAGAAAGCGGGAGTAATGCTGGGGCTTGGTGAGCGGGCGGTCGACGCCGGGGCTCGAGACCTCCAGCGAGAAGCGTTCGCGGTACTCCGTGAGGTGACCGGAGACCCGCTCGCAGACGGCGAGGGTCACGCCGTCGGGGTGGTCGATGAACAACCGCAGGGTTGGTCCGGCGACCTCCGCCAGCAGCACCTCGACCTCGGGCTCGACGCCGGCGAGGCGGGCTTCGATCTCGGTCTGTAGGGCGCTCACGGTCTCCTCCATAAATGTCACCAGACCCTTGGTCGGATGAGTCCAGTAAATGTCATAAAAAAAGCGGGCGGGCGCCCACTTTCGGTACTGCGCCGGGACTCACCCGGCCGGAAAGCTGTGATCTCAGCGTAGCACCGCCGCGGGGCAGTTCAACCGCTCTCTCAGCCGTCCGTCCGCTGCGCTGCGCGGGCGCGGGCGCGGTCGCGATAGACCTGGTAATCGCTGCGGCCGGGCTGCAGCGTGGCGGCCAGCGCGAGCGGCTGACGGGCTTCGGCGTGACGGCCCAGCAGCTGCAGGCAGCGGCCCAGGCAGAAGAGCGCGAAGTCGTTGGTCGGCGCCCGGTCGACGACCGCCTGGAACTCCTCGGCGGCCTCCTCGTAGCGCTGGATGTGAAAGAGGGCGCGGCCGAGCGCCTCACGCACTGAGGTCTTGTCCGGGGCCAGCTCCGAGGCCCGCGTCAGGGGAATCGCCGCCTGGTGGTTGTGTCCGGCCTCCAGCAGCTCCGTGCCGCGCCGGTACAGGTCATACACGTCCTCCATGGTGACGAGTCTAGGCGGCTGTCGGCGGCCCTTTCGGGGTCTCCGGAACGGCCGGCCGAGGGCCGTGGGCGGCGGTCCAGCGGCCGGTGCGCAGCCGCGGCGGCAGCGCCCACAGGGCCCGCAGGCGACCGCTCGCCCCCAGCCCGAAGGCCAGCTGGCGGCGCAGGGCGCGTCGCTGTGCGGCGGTGGGGGGTTGCGTGGCCGCGCCGTAGCGGGCCAGGCGCAGCGAGCGCACGTAGCCGACGGCGGCCGGGGAGTCGGCAAAGCGCCTCTCGAGCACGGCCAGGGTCACCTCGTCTGACAGCGGCCGGCCGGTCCGGGCCATCGCCCGGCGCAGCTCGGCCAGCAGCTGCTCGTCGGTCGTCGCGGGGCGCAGGAGGATCCATCCCAGGCGCGCCATCGCCGCCAGGACGACCAGGCCCGCCGCGATCAACCACGGGCTCGGCCCGGAGCCCGAGCCGGTGGCGGCGTGGGGGCCGTTTGCGTTGGCGACGCCGATCTCGTGGCGGGGCGCTGCGGTCGTGTTGGCGGCGCTGAGCCCGGCGGTCGGCTTGATGATCGGCGCCGAGGCGGTGCCGCCGCGGGCCGGCGCGGTGGCGGGCGTCGGATCGAAGCGCACCCAGCCGTAGTGGGCGAACCACACCTCCACCCAGGCGTGGGCGTCCGTGTCGGCCACCTGCCAGCTGTGGCTCTCGTTGTCAAACGCCCCGGGGGTGAAGCCGGCCGACACCCGGGCGGGGATCCCGCCCATCCGCAGCAGCATCGCCATCGCGCCCGAGAACTGCTGGCAGTAGCCGGCCTTATGGTCAAAGAGGAAGCTCTCCAGGGGGTACCGGGCGGCGGGCGGCCGCTCGCTGTAGGTGTAGCCGTGCCCCAGGTAGCGCCGGACGGCGGCCACGAAGTCATAGGGCGTGCGCGACTGCGCGGCCAGGCGCTGGGCCAGTGCGAACGCGCCGCCGTAGGGCGAGGCGCGGACGAGCCGCTGATCGGCGAGCGGCCCGCCGTGCCATCGCGGGAACTCGACGTCGGTCGTCGACAGCCCGGGACCGTACCCGGGCTGGGGCACCGACAGCGTCCGGTAGGGGGCGGTGGCCACGTCGGGGTACCCGAGGTCACTGACGACGCGCAGCTGGTCGGCGGTGGGGTGTGGCGAGTAGCTGAGCACCGTGTAGGTCGTGCCCGGGCCGAGCAGCCGGCGGGCCACCAGCGTGCCCGGGTCCGGGCCGGGGGCGGTCGTCCCGTCCAGACCGCCGAGGAGCGACGTGTAGCCGGCCCCGACGACGTTCACGGTGCGCATCCCGGTGATCGAGACCGTGAGCCGCTGGGTGAAGCGCTGCTGGGCGGCCGGGCTGGGCTGCGGGAGGACGTCGGGATCAGTGACCTCGCCGCCGGCGATCCACTCGCGGCCGTCGAAGGTGGTGAGGTCCTCGGCCTTCCAGTAATCCCCCGACTGGGCGTGGACGGTCAGCACCTGATGGCCGGTGCGCGGCCAGCGCAGCGGTCCGTAGGTCTGGTTCCAGTCAAAGCTGTCGACGTGGGTACGGACCAGGGTGCCCGTCCACGAGCGATAGTCGACCCACGGGGAGCGGCTGTCGATGCGCGGCGCCACGATCGCCCCCAGCACCCCGGCGACCGCCGCCACGACGAGGGCGGTCGCCGCCGCGTCGCGACGCAGGCGCTCGCCCCACATGAACGCCGCCAGCAGCGCGAACAGCAGCAGCCCCTGGAGATAGGGCAGCTGAGGGCGCACGAGCGTCATGGGGACGACGGCCAGGGTGAGCAGCGGCAGCGCGGCCGCCGCCCGCCGCCCGTCGCCGACCTCGCGCCCGGCGAAGGCGAGCACCGCGGCGGCGTCGAGCACGAGCACCGCCGCCCCGAGCACGATCACCAGGCGGACCGGATGGCTGGGCCCGAGGTAGGGCACCAGCACGTTGGGCAGGGCCTGCAGCCCCTCCCCGATGCGGTCGGCGCTGCGGGCGATCTTGAGATGGACGACCCAGTGCCAGCGCAATCCCGAGACCGGCAGCGCGGCCAGCATCAGGCCGGCGGTCAGGACCCCCCCACCGATCCGCCCGGCGGCGCCCGCGCGGCGCACCAGCGGCACGACGGTGACCAGCACCATCGCCAGGACGAGCAGCCCGAACAGGCGCCAGCCGGGCGCGTGGCGCATGAGCGTCGCCCAGCGCTCGAGCGCGTAGGCGCTCAGCGCGCCGAAGGTGATGACCCGGGTGACCGCACGGCGCCGGTGGCCGACCTGGGTCGATTCGCGGGTGCGGACGCGCTCAAAGCGCGCCGGGACTTGGATGGTGTGACCGGCGGCGCTCACACCGTCTCCAGCCCGGCGCCCGCCTGCGCTGCGGCCCCGCCGTCGGAGTCAGCCTCCTCGCGCCGCAGATCCCGGCTGACGCCCAGCCGGAACCCGCGACAGCCGCTGACGTCCAGCGCCGCCAGCATCCGTCCCCGCAGGCCGGTCGGGCGCCCGCCCGACAGCTGCTGATGAGGCACGACGAGCAGGGTGGCCCCACCGCCCGGCGAGGCGAGCATCGCCGCCACCCGCGCGGTCGGGGCCGCGGCCACGTAGATGGTGGCCCCCTGGCGGCCGAGCGCCGGCCCGAGCTTGGGAGCGCCCGCGGTGCGCCCGCCCTGGACGAGGGCCAGTCGCGCGTAGGCCGCCGGCCAGCTGACGAGCTCGCGGTCGACCGAGGTGGCCCGCTGCTCACCGGGCAGGAGCAGCCCGCAGCCGCCGCGCTTGGCCAGATCGAGGACCAGCGAGGCGGCGGCCCGGACGGCGGCGTCGAGCAGCTCGGGGAGCGCGGTCGGGTCAGGCGTCCGCGCGTCGAGGACGATGAGCGGTCGCGCGTCCCCGTCGGCCAGCAGCCGGCGTTCGATCAGCCCGCGCCCCCGCGCCACCGCCGGCCAGTGGATGCGGCTGGCCGGGGTGCCGACCCGGTAGGGCCGCAGGCCGTCGAGATCGACGGCCGCCTGGGCCTCTGACCGGGCGTCCCCCTCGGGCTGGTCAAAGCGCCGGCCCCCGTCGGAGGTCAGCCAGCGGACGGCCTCGGTCCGGGGCAGGACGAGCAGCTTCTGGTCGGGCGCGGCGCTGTCGGCCCGCACCCGGGCGAGCTCCAGCGGATCGGAGACGACCAGGGAGGGCGGCGCCAGCGTATGCATCCCGCGGCGGGCGAAGTGGGTGACCACCCGGACGCTCGCCTCGCGATCGCCGCGCAGCAGCGACAGCGGGGCGGTCATGTCCAGGTGCGAGCCGGTGAAGGGGTCGATGACCTCAAAACGGCCCCACCCTCCCAGGCCGAGCCGTCCGCGTCGGACCTCGATGCTGGCCTCCAACGGCTGCTCCTCGACGACCCGCTCGGCGCTGAGCACCCGCCGGGCCTGAGCGCCTCGAGCGCACACCCACACCCACAGCGGGGCGGCCAGCCCGATGGCCAGCAGCGCCACTCCGGGGACGAACAGCGGGGCGGCGTCGAACACGAAGGCCACCAGGAGCAGGACGGCGCCCGAGAGGGCGACCGCGAGGGCGCGCCGCGCGAGGATCCGGAGCCCGCTCCGCCTCGCGCCGCCCATCATCTACAGAGCTCGCGTGTTGGCCACGGCGTCGAGGACGACGTCGCGGGCGGCCGCTCGCGGGGTCTCGGGAGCGAGCGCCAGCCGGTGGGCGAGCACCGGGACCGCCAGCGCCTGGACGTCGTCGGGCAGGGCGTGGTCGCGCCCGTCCATCATCGCGTGGGCCTTGGCGGCCCGCAGCAGCATCAGTCCCGCGCGGGGGCTGGCCCCGAGATCGACGCGCGGGTCCTCACGGGTGCGCCACAGCAGCTTGACGATGTAGTCGCGCAGGGGGGCGGCGGCCCGCACCCGGGCGGCTCCGTCCTGGGCGGCCAGCACCTCGGCGGCGGTGACCACCGGTCGCAGGGCGAGCACCTGATCGCCGGTCTCGTGGGCGGCCAGCATCCCCGCCTCGGCCGCGCGATCGGGGTAGCCGAGCGACAGCCGGACCATGAAGCGGTCCACCTGGGCCTCCGGCAGCGGATAGGTCCCCTCGTACTCGAACGGGTTCTGGGTGGCCAGCACGAGAAACGGGCGGGCCAGCTCGTGGGTGTGGACGTCCACGGTCACCCGCCGCTCCTGCATGCACTCCAGCAGGCCCGACTGGGTCTTGGGCGAGGCGCGGTTGATCTCGTCGACGAGCACCACGTTGGCGAACACCGGGCCCGGGCGGAACTCGAAGCGCTGCTCGCGCTGGTCATAGACGTTGGTGCCGACGACGTCTGCGGGCAGCAGGTCCGAGGTGCACTGCACCCGCGCGAACTGGCAGTCGATCGAGCGGGCCAGGGCGCGCGCCAGCGCGGTCTTGCCGACCCCGGGGTAGTCCTCGATGAGCGCGTGCCCCTCGGCGAGCAGCGCGACGAGCAGGTGCCTCAGGGTCTCCTGCTTGACCTGCACGGCCCGGTTGATGTTGGCCTGCAGCGCTCGCCCGACCGCGGCGAACGCCTCAAACTCCTGCGGGGCGATTCCGGTTGGCTCGGATGGCTCGATCGTCGCTCTCCTTGGCTGACCTCAACAGCACCTGCACCTCCTCCAGGACGCCATCGGCGATGGTGTCCTTCCCCGCCCTGGGCAGGGCGCGCTCCCCATCCGCGGTGATGACCGTCACCGCGTTGTCGGCGGCGTCGAATCCGATCCCAGGCTGTGAGACGTCGTTGACGACGATGGCGTCCAGACGCTTGCGCCGGCGCTTGTCGCGCGCGTAGGCGAGAGCCCGCTCGCCGTGTTCGGCGGCGAAGCCGACCAGCACCTGGCCGGCGCGGCGACGGTCGGCGAGCCCGCTGATGACGTCCGCGGTCGGCTCGAGCTCGATCGTCATCCCGGCAGCGTGCTCCCCGGTCTTCTTGAGCTTGTGGTCGGCCGGATGGGCCGGGCGGAAGTCGGCGACGGCCGCCGCCATCAGCAGGACGTCGCAGCCGTCGAACTCGCGCTCGCAGGCGTCGGCCAGCTCGGCGGCCGTGCTCACCGGCACGACCCGGACCCCCGCCGGCGGCTCGAGGGCGACGTTGGCGGCCACCAGCGTGACCTGCGCGCCGCGGGCGGCGGCCCGCGCCGCCAGCGCGAAGCCCATCCGCCCCGACGAGCGGTTGGAGATGAAGCGCACGCTGTCGATCGGCTCGCGGGTGCCGCCGGCGGAGACGAGCACCCGCAGCCCCAGCCAGGTGCCGTCGGGGGGGCGCAGCCGCGACTCGACGGCGGCCAGCAGCTCGGCCGGCTCGGACAACCGACCGGCCCCGTGCTCGCCGTGGGAGGCCAGCGGGCCGCTGTCGGGACCGATGATCGTCACCCCCCGCTCCGCGAGCGTGCGCAGGTTGGCCTGCGTGGCCGGGTGGCGGTACATGCGGTCGTTCATCGCCGGGGCGACGAGGACCGGGCAGTCGGCGGCCAGGGCGGCGGTGCTCACCAAACCGTCGGCGTGCCCGTGGGCGAGCTTGGCCAGCGTGTTGGCGCTGGCGGGGGCGATCAGGTAGGCGTCGGCGCGCTGCACGAGCGCCAGGTGGCTGATCGGCGCCCGCTCGGGCAGCGGGTCGCCCGGATAGGCCCCGCGCAGCGGATCGTCCTCGAACTCCTCGACGAGGACGGGCGCGCCGGTGATCCCCGCAAACGAGGCCGCGCCGACGAACCGCTGGCTGGCCGGCGTCTGGATGACGCGCACGGCATGACCGGCCTTGATGGCCAGCCGGGCCGTCTCCAGCGCCTTGTAGGCGGCGATCCCGCCGGTGACGCCGATCAGCAGACGCGACACGGGGGCTCCGGCCGGGCCGTGTCCCTACCGGTAGTGGTACTTCAGCTTGCCCTGAGCGACTTCCTCGAGGGCGATCGTCAGGTAGTTCTTGGAGCGCGTGTCGACCATCGGCGGAGGAAACTCGTCGAACGTGCCCTCACCGAGGTTGTGGTAGTACGAGTTGATCTGGCGGGCGCGCTTGGCGGCCACGAGCACGCTGGCGTAGTCGGAGTCGACGTGGTCCAGGAGCTTGTCGATGCGGGGTGAGATCACTGAGTCAGTCCTTCGTCGGGGCTCTTTAGGTTAGCGGTCGGGGTCCGCGCCCTCCGCCAGTGCACCCTGCACGATTCGCGTCAGCTCGTCCGTCGCCTGCTCGAGGCGATCGTTGACGACCACGTGGGCGAACTCCGGCCGCGCCTGAAGCTCCTCCTCGGCGGTCCGCATCCGCTGCTCGATCTGCTCGCCGGCGTCGGTGCCGCGCCCCACCAGCCGGGCGCGCAGCGCCTCGGTGGAGGGCGGCGCGATGAACACCAGCACGGCGTTGGGCAGCGCCTCGCGCACCTGTCGCGCGCCCTGGACCTCGATCTCGAGGACGACGGGGACCCCCTGGGCCACGCGGCGCTCCAGCTCCTGGCGCAGCGTCCCGTAGCGGCGGCCCGAGTATCCGGCGTGCTCGACGAAGTCGCCCGCCTGCACCCGGCGCTCGAATTCTCCGGCGTCCAGGAAGTGGTAGTCGACGCCGGACTTCTCGCCCGGCCGCGGGTCGCGGGTGGTGGCCGACACGGACAGCTCGAGCTCGGGGACCCGCTCGAGCAGACCGCGAATCAGCGTGCCCTTGCCGACGCCCGAGGGGCCGGTGATGACGAACACGCGGGCGGCCACGACTGGGGTGAAGCGGCGCTGTCGCGCTCAGTCAGCGCCGGCGCAGGAGCGCCACGAGCTCGCCGCGCTGGCGCTCGGACAGGCCACCGAGCGTCTTGCTCGGAGAGATCCGGCACTGCGAGAGAACCTTGTTGACCTTCACGCGGCCGTACTTGGGGACGGCCAGCAGAAGGTCGAACACCTTGGCGGTCTGCAGGTAATCCGGCGGCTCCAGCAGGAGCTCGTGGATCGGGGTGCGACCGGCCTTGAGGTCGCGCTTGAGCTGCGCCCGACGGCTGCGGATATCGTTGGCTCGCTGCAGCGCTTCCATCCGCTGATGAAGCGAGCGTTCGGGTGCGGCGAGCGGCTTGGGAAACGACTCAGAGACCGGCGGCATGGGCGGCGACTATACATCTTGCGGCGGGGCGATCAAGGCAAAACCCCGCAATTCGAGTCGACCTCAACTTGAGCTTGAGCATTGTCGAGGCTGATTGTGGCCAATACCAGGTTTTGCAGGGTGTTTTGACCGAATGTGGTATGAGGGTGGTCGACCGGCCGAACCTCCATCAGCCACGCACCGGAATGCGGCCGGATGCCGCCGCGAGACCCAGCTCGGAGGCGATTCTGGACCCCGCGGCGGGGTCCCGGAAGCTCTCCGTTCCGACGGCCACGAGCGTGGCCCCGACGCGCAGCAGATCGGCGGCGTGCGCCCCCGTGGCGACGCCCCCCATGCCGACCACCGGGATCGAGACCGCCTCGCCCACCGCGTGCACCTGGGCGAGCGCGACCGCCCGCGCCGCCGGGCCCGAGACCCCGCCGGTCTGACCGCCCAGCCACGGCTTGCCGCTGGCGGGATCCAGCGCCATCCCCTTGAGGGTGTTGATCAGCGAAACGGCGCTCGCGCCTCCGGCCTCGGCGGCCGCCGCCACGGCGGCCACGTCGGAGGCGTTGGGGGTCAGCTTGACGATCAGCGGCTTGTCCGTCAGCGGCCTGACCGCGTCCATCAGCCGGGCCACCTCGCCGGGGTCGGCGCCCATCACCATCCCGGTCTCGACGTTGGGGCAGGAGACGTTGAGCTCGACCGCCGCCACCTCGTCGCGCGCCGTCACCGCCGAGACGAGCGTGGCCACCTCGCCGCGGCTGAAGCCCATCACGTTGACGATCAGCGGCACCGGCAGCGCCGCGAGCTGCGGCAGGTCGTGCTCGAGGTAGCCGGCCAGGCCCTTGTTGGGCAGCCCGATCGAGTTCATGAGCCCGGCGGGCAGCTCCCACAGCCGCGGCGGCGGGTTGCCCTGGCGGGGCTCGAGGGTCACTGTCTTTGAGACGAAGGCGGCGAACGGGAAGCGCTCGACCAACGCATCGCCGAACGCACGGCGGGCGGCGATCGCGTCGAAGGTGCCCGAGGCGTTGATGATCGGATGGGCCAGCTCGAGCCCGCAGAAGGAAACGCTCAATGGCCCGCCCCCGGCGTCAGCGCGCTGTCGAGCTGCGCCGCGTCCAGCACCGGCCCGTCGACACAGAGCCGGAGGTAACCGGTCCGGGTCGCCACCACGCAGCCGAAGCAGGCCCCGAAGCCGCAGGCCATCCCCGACTCGAGAGCCAGCTGGGCAGGGACGTCGCGCTGCGCACAGAGGACGCGGACCGCTTCGAGCATCGGGGGCGGCCCGCAGGCATAGACCTCGTGAGCCTCCGGGTCGCGGTCGAGGCGCTGCACGAGGAGATCAGTCACGAGCCCGTGATGGCCGACGGAGCCGTCGTCGGTGGCCACCACCGCGCCGGCGAGCAGCTGGGCTCCGGCGGCGTGCGCGGCATCGCGGAAGCCGAGCAGCGGCGGCTGCGCCGCGGCGGCTGGCGCCTGGGCCTGGCAGATGGCCAGGGGCGCGATCCCCACCCCGCCGCCGACCAGCAGCGCTCGCCGGCCGTCGCGAGGCGCGGCGAACGCGGTGCCGAGCGGCCCGACGACGTTGAGGCCGTCCCCGGGGCGCAGCTCGGCCAGCCGACGCGTCCCGGGGCCGACATCCTCGAGGAGGAACTCGAGCTCCTCATCGTCGGTCATCCCCATGACGCTGAACGCCCGGGGCAGATAGGGCCGTTCGTCGTCTCCCCCACCCCACCGCTCGGCAGCGCTCAGCATGTAGAACTGGCCGGCGGAGGGGTGCGGGGCGCCCGGGTCAGCCGCACGCAGCACGACGTAGGCGCCGTAGCGCTCCCGGGCGACCACCTCGAGGGTCCGCCGGCCGAACGGCGCCTGGACGCGGTCGTCGGCGAGCGCGGTCACGGCGCCGGCGCGGGCGCCGGCCGATCCCCGTGCAGCTCCTGCAGGGAGACGACCGCCGGCTCTCCGCGGCGGGCCGAGGTGATCGCCCGGGCGGCCGCCATGCCGCCCGACATCGTGGTGATGCAGGGGATGCCCCGGGTTACCGCCGCCGAGCGGATCTCGTAGCCGTCCGCGCGCGCGCCGGTGCCCACCGGGGTGTTGATGACGAGGTCGACCTCGCGCCGCTCGATCCAGTCGACGACGTGTGGCGAGCCCTCGCCGATCTTGTTGATGACCACCGCCGGGATCCCCATCCGCCGCAGCGCCTGCGCGGTGCCGCGGGTGGCGACGATCCGGAAACCGAGGTCATGCAGTGAGGTGGCGATCCCGGTGGCCGCCGGTTTGTCGGAGTCGGCGACGGTGATGAACACCGTCCCCTGCTGGGGCAGCTGGGCGCCCGCGGCCGCCTGGGCCTTGGCGAAGGCCGTGGGGAAGTCCTCCGCGATGCCCATCACCTCCCCGGTCGAGCGCATCTCGGGCCCCAGGAGCGAATCGGCGCCGGCGAAGCGGCTGAACGGCAGCACCGCCTCCTTGACGCACACGTGATCGCAGCGCGGGTGCTCGGGCAGGCCGAGGGCGGCGATCGGCTCACCGAGGATGATCCGGCAGGCGAGCTTGGCCAGCGGGAGGCCGATCGCCTTGGACACGAAGGGGACGGTGCGCGAGGCGCGCGGGTTGGCCTCGATCACGTACAGGCGGTCGTCGCCGCGGATCGCGAACTGGACGTTGAGCAGCCCCACCACGCCCAGCGCCCGGGCGATGCCGGTCGTCTGCTCGCGGATGCGCTCGAGCATCTCGCCGCCGAGGGTGTGGGGCGGAAGCACGCAGGCCGAGTCGCCGGAATGGATCCCCGCCTCCTCGACGTGCTGCATGATCCCCGCGATCCACACCTCCTCGCCGTCGCACAGGGCATCGACGTCGACCTCGATGGAGTCCTCGAGGAAGCGGTCCAGGTAGATCGTGCCGTCCGCCCCCACCCCCACGCGGTCCAGGTAGTCCCTGAGCCCGGCGACGCTGTAGACGATCTCCATGGCGCGGCCGCCCAGCACGTAGCTCGGGCGCACGAGCAGCGGGAAGCCGACGTCGGGCGCGCGCTGCAGCGCCTGCTCGGGGCTGGTGGCGGTGGCGTACGGCGGCGCGCTGTAGCCGAGGCGGTCCAGCAGGGCGCCGAAGCGCGAGCGGTCCTCGGCCAGGTCGATGGCGTCGATGCTCGTCCCCAGGATCGGCACGCCGGCGGCCGCCAGCCCCGAGGCGAGCTTGAGCGGCGTCTGACCACCGAACTGGACGACCACCCCTTCGGGCTGCTCGATGTCGCACACCGCCAGGACGTCCTCGAGGGTCAGCGGCTCGAAGTACAGGCGGTCAGAGGTGTCGTAGTCGGTGGAGACGGTCTCGGGGTTGCAGTTGACCATCACCGCATCGCGCCCGGACTCCCGGACGGTCTGGGCGGCGTGGACGCAGCAGTAGTCAAACTCGATCCCCTGCCCGATCCGGTTGGGGCCCGAGCCGAGGATGACGACGCTCGGGCGCTCGCCGCGCCGGACCTCGTGGCTCGGGGTCGGCGGATCCGTCTGGCGCGGGCGCTCCCACGCCGAGTAGTAGTACGGCGTCTCGGCGGCGAACTCGGCCGCGCAGGTGTCGACGGACTTGTAGGTGCGCTCGCCGTCGAACGGGTACCCGGTCTCGCCGGCCCGCCCCCAGCCACCGGCGACGAGGGCGGCCAGCTCGTGCAAAAACCACGGGTCGATGCTCGTGCGGCGGTGCAGCTCCTCGACCGCCGCCCCGCGCCGCAGCGCCTCGAGCAGGTGATCGAAGCGGGCCGCTCCCGGCTGGGCGGCGAGCGCCAGCAGCGCCTCGTCGTCGTCGGGGAAGGCCGGCTGGGTGTCGAGCTCGCGCGAGCGCAGCGCCTTGGCGAACGCCTGCTGGAAGGTCCGGCCCATCGCCATCGCCTCCCCCACGGACTTCATGTGGGTCGTCAGGCCGGCCTCGGCGCCGGGGAACTTCTCAAACGCGAAGCGCGGCCACTTGACGACGCAGTAGTCGATCGCCGGCTCAAAGCTCGCCGGCGTCGCCCGGGTGATGTCGTTGGGGATCTCCTGCAGGGTGTAGCCGACGGCCAGCCGCGCGGCGATCTTGGCGATCGGGAAGCCGGTCGCCTTGCTGGCCAGCGCGCTCGACCGCGAGACCCGCGGGTTCATCTCGATGATGACGATCTCGTCCGTCTGCGGGTTGACGGCGAACTGCACGTTGGAGCCGCCGGTCTCGACGCCGACGGCCCGGATGACGGCGATCGCCTGATCGCGGAGCTCCTGGTAGAGCTTGTCGGTGAGGGTCTGCTGGGGGGCGACGCACACGCTGTCGCCGGTGTGCACGCCCATCGGATCGAGGTTCTCGATCGAGCAGACGATCACGACGTTGTCCGTGTGGTCGCGCATCACCTCGAGCTCGAACTCGCCCCAGCCCAGGACGGACTCCTCGAGCAGCACCTGGCCGATCGGGGAGGCCGTGACTCCGCCGCCGACGATGCGCTCGATGTCCGCTTCGGTGTGGACGACCCCGCCGCCGGTGCCGCCCAGCGTGAAGGCGGGGCGCACGATGAAGGGCAGCCCCAGCTCGGGCAGGGCGTCACGGGCGTCCTGGACGCTGTGGGCGATGACGCTCTTGGGGACGCGCAGGCCCGCGGCGGTCATCGTGTCGCGGAACAGCTCGCGGTCCTCGGCACGCCCGATCGCGTCGTAGTTGGCGCCGATCATCTCGACGCCGTAGCGCTCCAGGGTCCCATCCTCGTGCAGCCGCCGCGCCAGGTTGAGCGCCGTCTGGCCTCCGAGGGTGGGCAGCAGGGCGTCGGGCCGCTCGCGCTCGATCACCTGGGCCACCGGACCCGGGAGCAGCGGCTCGATGTAGGTGGTGCTGGCCACCTCGGGGTCCGTCATGATCGTCGCCGGATTGGAGTTGACGAGCACCACCTCATAGCCCTCGGCGCGCAGCACGCGGCAGGCCTGGGTCCCGGAGTAGTCGAACTCGGCGGCCTGCCCGATGATGATCGGTCCCGAGCCGAGCAGGAGGATCTTGTGGATGTCGTTTCGGCGGGGCATGGGGCTCAGGCAGCCTGTCCGATCTCGGCCACGAAGCGGTCGAACAGGTAGCGGGCGTCGTGGGGGCCCGGCCCCGCCTCGGGGTGGTACTGGACGGTGGCGCCCGGGACGTCGCGCAGCGTCAGTCCCTCGACGGTGCGGTCATAGAGGTTGATGTGGGTCAGCTCGGCCGTGCCGAAGTCCGTCTCCCAGCGCACGGGCTCGTCCGTGTCGATGGTGCGCGCTCCCCCCGGACCGAGCACCGCGAAGCCGTGGTTCTGGCTGGTGATCTCCGTGCGCCCGGTGGCCAGGTTCTTGACCGGGTGGTTGGCCCCGTGGTGACCGAAGGGCAGCTTGTAGGTCTGCAGGCCGACCGCCTGGCAGAGCAGCTGGTGGCCGAGGCAGATGCCGTAGACGGGCAGCGTGCCGACGAGCTCGCGGACGGTCTGCACGATCGAGTGAAGCGCCGCCGGGTCGCCGGGGCCGTTGGCGAGGAAGATCGCGTCAGGGGCGTGGGCGGTCAGCTCCTGCGCGGAGTGCGTGCAGGGATGCAGCTCGACGGTCACCCCGCGCTGGCGCAGGTTGGCGATGATCGACTGCTTGACCCCGGTGTCGATCACGGCGATGCGGATGTCGTCGCCGGCGGAGTGGCCGGTCGGCTCGAGGATCTGGGTCGTCTCGGGCGAGACGTCGCGGGTGAGGTCGCGGCCGGTCATCTCAGGCTCGGCGGCGATCAGCTCGCGGGCCCGCGATTCGGCGAGGTGCGCCGGAAACAGCCCCCCGCGCATCGCCCCCCGGTCCCGGATGTGGCGGACGAGCGCCCGGGTGTCGAGATCCGTGATCCCGGGGATCCCGCAGTCGGCCAGCCAGGTCAGCCAGCCCCCCTCGGCCCCGGGCGCGTCCTCGCGGTCCGTGCCCGCCCGCATGATGGCGGCCCGGGCGTGGATGCGGTCGGACTCCATCGCCTCGGCGCTGACCCCGTAGTTGCCCATCTGGGGGAAGGTGAAGGCGATCAGCTGGCCGGCGTAGCTGGGATCCGTCATCGCCTCCTGATAGCCCGACATGGAGGTGGTGAAGACGATCTCCCCCACGGCGTGCTCCCCGGTGGCGCCGCAGGCGAGGCCGTCGAACCGGGTGCCGTCCTCGAGCAGGACATAGGCGGTGGCCGGCCTCATCGCGGCTGGGCGGGGACGGAGCGGACAAGCAGCGGCCGGCGGTAGGCGATGGCCCCGCCGGCGACGGTCAGCATCACCCGGCCGGTCAGCGGGCGGCCGTGGAAGGCGCAGTTGGCCGAGCGGCTGGCGTAGCCGTCCTCGCCCGACCGTCCAGCGGGCCTGGAGGTCGACCAGGCACAGGTTGGCCGGCTGACCGGGGGCGATCCGCGGGACGGGCAGGCCGTAGAGCCCGCAGCCGGCGGTCATCCGCTCGACGAGGACGTCGAGGGCGAGCTCGCCGCTGAGCACCAGCTCTGTGTGGATGGCCGCGAAGGCCGTCTCCAGCCCGGTGGTCCCCATCGGCGCCTGCTCGAAGGGGACCTCCTTCTCGTGGATGGCGTGGGGGGCGTGGTCGGTGGCGACGCATTCGATCGTCCCGTCCTTGAGCGCCGGCGATGAGCGCCCGGCGGTCGGATTCCGTGCGCAGCGGCGGGTTCATCTTGAAGCGGCTGTCGAGGCTGCGGACCTCCTCCACGGTCAGCGTCAGGTGGTGGGGGCTGACCTCCCCGCGAGACGCGCGCCCCGGCCGCCCTGGCTGCGGCCAGCGCCTGCACCGACTCGGCGCAGGACAGATGCTGGAAGTGGACGCGGGCGTCCTCGAAGAGCGCGATCGAGGCATCGCGGGCCACCATCGTCGACTCCGAGATCGACGGGATGCCCGCCATCCCGAGCCGGGCGGAGACCCCGCCCTCGTGCATGACCCCGTCGCCCGAGAGCGCCGGATCCTCCTCGTGCAGGGCGATGATCCCGCCGCACAGCCGCTGGTACTGCAGCGCCTTGCGCAGCATCCCGGCCGAGGTGACGGGCTTGCCGTCGTCGGTGAAGCCGATCGCGCCGGTGTCGCGCAGCTCGGCCATCTCCGTGAGCTCGTCGCCCGTGAGGCCGTGGGTGATGGCGGCCAGGAAGCCGGTGGGGACGCGCGCCTGGGTGCGAGCCTGCGCGACGAGGGAGCCGAGGACCGCCGCGGTGTCGACCGTCGGGCTGGTGTTCGGCATGGCCACGATCTGGCAGAAGCCGCCGGCGGCGGCGGCCGCGCTGCCGGTGGCGATGTCCTCCTTGTACTCCTGTCCGGGGGTGCGCAGGTGGACGTGGGGATCGGTGAAGGCCGGGAACAGGTGGCGGCCGGTGGCGTCCAGGGTCTCGGCCCCGTCGGGGCACTCGAGCGTGTCGGGCGCGCCGATCTCGGCGATCTCGCCGTCGCGCACGAGGATGTCGTGGACGCCGTCGAGACCGGTGCGGGGGTCGAGCACGTGGGCCCCGCGCACCAGCAGGTCGGCCGGTGGCCGGGGCGCGGCGAACAGCCGCGGATCTGAGAGGGCGCTCATCAGGCCACCGCCGCGAGCGTCGGCGAGCCGACGAGCAGCTCGTAGAGGACGGCCATGCGGACGGCCACCCCCGCCTTGACCTGATCGCCGATCAGCGCCTGCGGGGAGTCGATGGTCGCCGCCGAGAGCTCGACGCCGCGGTTGACCGGGCCGGGGTGCATGACCAGCTGGCCGGGTGACAGGCGCCGGTCGTTGATCTGGTAGCGGGCGGCGTACTCGCGCAGGGAGGGGACGAACGACTGGGTCATCCGCTCGTGCTGCATGCGCAGGACGTAGACGACCTCGGCCTCGCCCAGCCGGTCCAGCGTGGCGGTCGCCGCACATCCCAGGCTCTCGATGTCGCGCGGGATGAGGGTCGGCGGTCCGGCCACCGTGACGCGGGCGCCCATCCGGGTGAAGGCGAGGATGTTCGAGCGGGCCACCCGCGAGTGGCTGACGTCGCCGACGATCCAGATGTTGACGCCCTCCAGCGAGCCCAGCCGCCGGCGCAGGGTGAAGACGTCGAGCAGCGCCTGGGTGGGGTGCTCGTGCTTGCCGTCGCCGGCGTTGACGACGGCCGCCGACGTCCATCCGGCGACCAGCTGCGCCGCCCCGGCGTGGGGCGAGCGGATGACGATCGCCGCCGGGTCATAGGCCGACAGCGTCTGCACGGTGTCCTTGAGCGACTCGCCCTTGTCGACGCTCGAGCCCGCCGAGCGGATGTTGACCACGTCGGCCGACAGCCGCTTGGCGGCCAGCTCGAAGCTCGAGCTGGTGCGCGTCGAGGCCTCGTAGAAGAGGTTGACGATCGTCCGCCCGCGCAGGGCGGGGACCTTCTTGATCTCGCGGCCCGACACCTCGGCGAAGGACTCGGCCCGGTCGAGGATGCGCTCGATCCCGGAGCGGTCGAGGTCGTCGATCGAGATGAGGTGGTGAAAGCGGTGTTCGCCGGAGCTCATGCGGCCTTGATCCTCGTCTGGCGCGCCGGGACCGATGGTCACCTCGTCGACGCCGTCGACCTCCTCGACGCGGACGTTGACCCGCTGGTCCTGGGAGGTCGGGATGTTCTTGCCGACGTAGTCGGGGCGGATCGGCAGCTCGCGGTGGCCGCGATCGACCATGGTGGCGAGCTGGATCTTGGCGGGGCGCCCGTAGTCGAAGACGACGTCGATGGCCGCCCGCACGGTGCGCCCGGTGTAGAGGACGTCGTCGACGATGACGATCGTGCGGGCGTCGACGGAGAAGTCCAGCTCGGTGGCGTGGACGACCGGCAGCGAGGGGTGCTGGCCGAGGTCGTCGCGGTAGAAGGCGATGTCGACCGAGCCGAGCGGCACCGGGGAGTCGAGCAGCTCGCTCGTCAGGACATGGACGCGCCGGGCGAGGTGGGCGCCGCGGCGATGGATGCCGACGAGGGCCACCGCGCCGTCCGGGTTCTTCTCGACGATCTCGTGGGCGATCCGCACGAGCGTGCGGCGCATGTCGTCGCGGTCGAGGACGACCGTGGTCTGGGGGTCCAACTCTGCTCCTTCCTGGCCTCTCGGGACCGGGTTAAAGGTGCTGGCGGCGGTGTGTGGCGGAGCCTAGCAGTGGCCCCGGCGCGTCCTGCGGTGGCGATCTCGCACGCTGGGCGGTTTTGTGGCCAGGTTCGCCACGCGTCACGCCCGGCGGCTGGCGGCGGCGATCGGGCTCGGCGGGAGCGGCCGCCGTCGGGTCCCAGCGGACGAGCTCCGGCTCGCCGCGCTCGGCCAGCGGGATCTCGATCGTGTCGAAGTCGCGGGGCACGACCGTGTTGGCGAACACGGACCGAGCCTCGTCGCGCAGCAGGCGCAGCGGATGGCGCGTGGAGACGTGGTTGAGGGCGAGCATGCCGACCTCGGCGTCGCGGGCGATGTGCGCCGCCTGGGCGGCCGTCGAGTGGCCGTTTGCCCGGGCGCGGTCGCGCTCCTCCTCGGCGAAGGTGGCCTCGTGGACGAGCACGTCGGCGCCGTGGGAGGCGATCCGCAGGGCGTCGCAGGGACGGGTGTCGCCGGAGAGGACGAGCTTGCGCCCGGGCCTGGGTGCACCCATCACCTGCTCGGGGCGAACGCCGCGGATCGTCTCCCCCCGCTGCACGCGGCCGAACTCAGGACCGGGGATGAGGCCGAGCGCGGCGGCCGTCGCGGGGTCGAACTCGCCGGGGCGCTCGTCCTCGAAGAGGACGTAGGCCGAGAGCCGGGCCGCGATGATCAGTGGCCACCGGCGCGATCCGGTAGCCGTCGCGCTCGAGCACGTCACCGCTCTCGAGCTCGACGGCCCGCAGCTCGAAGGCGGGGCGCCCGCTCATCCGCGCGATCAGCGCCATCAGGTTGTGCAGCCCCGGCGGCCCGTGGACGGTCAGCGGCCGGTCGCGCCCGCGCAGGTTGAAGGTGTTGATCATCCCCGGCAGCCCCAGCCAGTGATCGGTGTGGAAGTGGGTGAGGAAGATCTCCGTCAGGTCGGCCAGCCCCACGGAGCTGACCAGCTGGCGCTGGGTCCCCTCCCCGCAGTCGAAGAGGATCCGGTCACCGCCCGCGCCTGATGAGGATCGCGGGCAGCCCACGGCGGGCGGACGGGACCGAGCCGGCCGTTCCGGCGAAGAAGATCGAGAGCTCCATGGTCTGGCGTTGAGTCTGCCACCCGCGGTGGCGTCCGCTCAGTCGAGGGTGACGAGCGTCACGGTGATCCCCCGGCCGGTCGTCGCGGCCATGGCCATCGTGTGGTGCGGCGCGCGGCGGCGCTCGGTCGGGCTGCCGGGGTTGACGATCTGAAAGCCGGTCGCCGGGTCCGTCTCGTGCAGCGGCAGGTGCGAGTGGCCGAAGATGACCGCGTCGGCATCCGGAAACCGTCGCTTGAGCCGCCCGAGCCTCCCCTGGCGCGGGCCGGCGTCGTGGACGACCGCGATCCGGGCGCCGGCCGCCGTGAAACCGCCGTCTCGGGCAGCGCCGCCCGCACCGCCCCGTCGTCGACGTTGCCGTGCACCGCCACCACGGGAGGACCGTAGGAGCGGATCTCCTCGAGCACCGCCATCGTCGAGAGGTCGCCCGCGTGGACGATCAGCTCGGCCGCCCGCAACCGCTCGACGCAGCTGTCGGGCAGCCGTCGCGCCCCCTTGGGCAGGTGGGTGTCCGAGATGATCGCGATCTCCACGGTAAGCTGGCCCTCCGATCTCCCCGATCGCCCGCGCCTGTAGCTCAGGGGATAGAGCGTCCGCCTCCGGAGCGGAAGGTCGCAAGTTCGAATCTTGCCAGGCGCGTGACGTGCTTTCGGCCCCGCCACTCACCGGCCGCGCCCGGGCTGGTTGTGGGCACTTGGAGTCGGGTTCGGCGCCCCGAGCCACGGGTGTCCCGTGGGCGAAACGCGCTCCGAGTGGACGTTGAGCCGGACGCTTCGGTAGCGTCGGCGCGGTGAGCCGCTCCCTGCGCATGCTCGTGCCGTCGTGGCGGCTCGTTATCGCCGGGGCCTCGCGAGCATCGGCGCGGCCAGACGCCAGCGGCGACGCGCCGGCGCAACCCGCACCGGCACCCTCGTGTTCGCGCCCTACGTCGACCTCACCCAGTACCCGGCGCCCCGCATACCGGCGATCACGCGCGCGGCGGGGCTCCGCGAGGTGACGCTGGCGTTCGTCACCGCGCGGGGCGCGAGCGCCTGCGCCCCCAGCTGGGGCGGCTACGCGGCCGATCCGGCAGCCGGTCCCGACGCCTATGAGCGGCGCGGGATCAGCGCCTTCCAGCGCCAGGGCGGCCGCGCGGCGATCTCCTTCGGCGGCCAGGCGGGCGTCGAGCTGGCCGCGGCGTGCCCGACGGTCGCCGGCGCTCACCCGGGCCTACCGGAGCGTCATCGCGACCTATCACCCCAGCCGCATCGACTTCGATATCGAAGGGGCCGCCGTCGACGACAGAGCGGCGATCGACCGCCGCTCCCAGGCCCTGGCGGCGATCCAGCGGATCGCGCGCGCGGGCGGCCATCGGCTCGGCGGCGATCAGCCTGACCCTGCCCGTCCTTCCGGCGGCCTGCCCGGGACGCGCTCGATGTCGTGCGCAGCGCGGTCACCCACCACGTCGCCCTCACCTACGTCAACCTGATGACGATGGACTACGGCGACGACGCCGCTCCCCATCCCGCCGGGCGATGGCGGCCTACGCCATCCAGGCCGCCCGCAGCGCCCGCCGGCAGCTGACCCGCCTGCTCCCCCACGCCGGCAACCGGCTGATCGGGATCACCCCGATGATCGGGATCAACGACGTGCACGACGGAGACGTTCACGCTCGCCGACGCCCGGCAGCTCGCGGCGGCCGCGCGCCGCGATCACTACGGGCTGCTCAGCATGTGGCAGCTCGAGCGCGACCGCCAGTGCCCGCAGCCCACGACCACCACCCAGGACGCCTGCTCGAGCGTCACCCAGGCGCCCTACGCCTTCTCGCGGGCGTTCGCGCGCAGCTAATCAGGACGCGGCGTGCTGCGCGCGCGTAGCCGGCCCGGCAGCCCTCGCCGCAGAACCAGACGGTCGCGCCGTCGACCTCCAGATGGGGGCTGGCGTCGACCATGGCGACCGTCATCCCGCACATCGGGTCGATGGCCACCGCGACGGCGGGCGGGGTGATGACCTGCACCTCAGGGGTGGTGGAGCGATCGAGCGCCGGCCGGGTGCCGGGCGCGCCGTGCAGGACGGCGACCATCTCGGCGAGGATCGAGATGGCGATCTCCATCGGCGTGCGGCCGCCCAGGTCCAGGCCGGCGGGGGTGTGCAGCTGGGCGCTCAGCTCGGGAGCGACAGCCAGCTCGGCGCGGACAGCCTCGCCGCGCCGGGGGCTGGCCACCAGGGCCACGTAGGGCACGCCGGCGTTCAGGGCGCCGGCCAACACCGTCTCCTCGCCGCTGCCGTGCGAGGCGACGACGACCGCGGCGGCGCCGTCGAAGGAGCCGACCTCGGAGGCCGTGCTCAGCGCCGCATCGAAGCCCGCTGCGCCGGCCAGCGCCACCAGCGCCCGCGCGATCGGCGAGCCGCCGACGACGAGCAGCCGGGTGGCCGGCAGGTGGGGCTCGAGGAAGATCTCCAGCGAGCCGCCGCTCAGGCAGGGGTTGCGCTCCACGATGGCGCCTTCGGCGAACTCGCCGCCGTCCCCCCTTCCGCGTCGCCGGGCACGAGCCGCAGCAGCAGCGGCTCGCCCGTCTCGAGCGCCTTGAGGGAATGCAGGCGGACCGAGGATTCAGCGCAGACACCGCCCACGAACCCCTCGATCGTCCCGTCGGAGAGCACGATCGCCCCATCGCCGGGGCGCACGCTCGTCGGCCGCCGGGCACGCACCACCGTCGCCACCACGAACGGCCGGCGCTCGGCGACGAGCCGTTCGATCTGCTTGGTCTGCTCTCCGGCCATCATTGCGGGGGCACCGCCTTTCCTTGCATAGCGTCCCACACGCGCGCGGGGGTGCACGGCATATCGACGTGCCGGACCCCGTAGGGGGCGAGCGCATCGACGATGGCGTTGACGATCGCCGGCGGTGAGCCGACCGTCGCTGACTCGCCGACGCCCTTGGCGCCGAGCGGGTGGTGGGGTGACGGCGTCACCGTGAAGTCCGTCTCCCATTCGGGGACCTCGACGGCGGTGGGGATCAGATAGTCCATCAGGGAGGCGCTCAGGCAGTTGCCCTCCTCGTCGTAGCCGACCATCTCCATCAGGGCGATCCCCACCCCATCGGCCAGCCCGCCGTGGATCTGGCCCTCGACGATCATCGGGTTGATCCGCACCCCGCAGTCGTCGACGGCGATGAACCGCCGGACGGTCACCTTGGCGGTGCCCGGGTCGATGTCGACGACGCACAGGTAGGCGCCGAACGGGAAGGTCAGGTTGGGCGGGTCATAGACGGTCTCCGCGTCCAGGCCGGTCTCCACCCCCTCGGGCAGGGCCACGGAGCCGCGGGCAGCGGCCGCGATCTCCTGGAAGGAGGCGCCCTGCTCGGGGTCCCCGCGCACGAACCAGCGCGCCGCGTTCCCATTCGAGGTCGCCCGCCGCCACCTCGAGCATCGCCGAGGCGACCAGGCGCGCCCGGTCGCGGACCTTGCGGGCGACGAGCGCGGTGGCGGCTCCGCTGACGGGCGTCGACCGTGAGCCGTAGGTGCCCAGCCCGTAGGGCGTCGTGTCCGTGTCGCCGTGCAGGACGTCGACGTCCGCGGGCGGGATGCCGAGCTCGTGGGCGACGATCTGGGCGAAGGTCGTCTCGTGGCCCTGTCCCTGGGTCTGCACGCTGATCCCCAGCTGGGCGGTCCCGGTGGGCGAGATCCGCAGGGTCGCCCCGTCGTTCATCCCCAGGCCCATGATGTCCATGTGCCGGCGGGGGCCGGCGCCGACGGCCTCGGTGAAGAACGAGAGCCCGATGCCCATCAGCTCCCCGCGGGTTCGCCGCTGCGCCTGCTCGCGGCGCAGCTCGTCGTAGCCGGCGACCGCGAGCGCCTTGCGCAAGGCGGTCGGATAGTCGCCGGAGTCATACACCCAGCCGGTCCGGCACTCGTAGGGGAACTGCTCCGGGGTGATCAGGTTCTCGAGCCGCAGCTGCGCGGGATCGACCCCCAGCTCGGCGGCCAGCAGGTCGATGAGGCGCTCGACGAGATAGACGGCCTCGGCGATCCGGAACGAGCAGGCATAGGCGACCCCGCCGGGCGCCTTGTTGGTGTAGACCCCGCGCACGTGGCAGTGGGCCGCCGCCAGGTCATAGGAGCCGGTGAAGACGTGGAAGAACCCCGCCGGGTAGTTCGTCGGCTGGGCGGCGGTGTTGAACGCCCCGTGATCGGCGAGGACCTCGACCGAGACGGCCGTCACCTCCCCGCCGGCCGTGGCGGCGATGCGCCCGCGCATCGTGTAGTCGCGGGCAAAGCCCGTCGACATCAGGTTCTCCGAGCGATCCTCGACCCACTTGACGGGCCGGCCGAGGAGCATCGCGCCGACCGCGGCGCAGACATAGCCGGGGTAGATCGGCACCTTGTTGCCAAAGCCCCCGCCGACGTCGGGCGAGATGACGCGCACGCGGTGCTCGGGGATCCCGAGGATCTGGCCGTAGAGGGTGCGGTGCGCATGGGGAGCCTGGGTGGTCGACCACAGCGTCAGCTTGCCGGCCACCCGGTCAAACTCGGCAACCGACCCGCACGTCTCCATCGGCGCGGGGTGCGAGCGGGGGAAGACCATCTCCTGCTCGACCACCACGTCGGCGGCGGCGAAGGCCCGGGCGGTGGCCGTGCGGTCGCCGGCCTCCCAGTCGAAGATGTGGTTGTCGAGCTGATCGGGGCGATCGTCGCGGATGAGCGGCGCGTCGGCATCCAGCGCCCGGCGGGGATTGACCACCGGCTCAAGCGGCGCGTACTCGACGTCGATGAGCTCGAGCGCGTCGCGAGCGGCGTAGTGGTCCTCGGCGATGACGAAGGCGACCTCCTGGCCCTGGAAGCGGACCTTGTCGGTGGCCAGCACCGCCTGCACGTCGCCGGACATCGTGGCCATCCAGGCGCAGCCGCGCTCCTGCAGGTCGGCGCCGGTGAGGACCGCGTGGACGCGCGGGTGGGCGAGGGCTGCCGAGGCGTCGACGGACAGCACCTGGGCATGGGCCAGCGGGCTGCGGAGCATCGCTCCGTGGAGCATCGCCGGGAGGGCGATGTCGTCGAGATAGCGGCCCTGGCCGCGGATGAAGCGCTCGTCCTCCTTGCGCCGCAGGCGCCCGAAGCCGGGCGCGGCGGCGGTCACGCGACCGCCCCGCGCCCCGGCCGGCGAGCGGCCTGCACCGGGATCTCGGCGGCGATGTTGATCGTCCGGCAGCGTCCACAGCGCACGCGGACGCGCCGGGTCATGAACTGAGGGTCCATCGCCTGGGCCAGCAGGCTGCCGCATTGCACGCACACGTAGTCCTCGGCGCCGTTGCCGCGGAACACCGGGCGGTCGGGCGCCTCCTGGACGGCGGTTCCGCCGTCGACGGGCACCTCGCCGGGCTCCACGGCGCGCATCGTGCGGACGGCCATCGGATCAGCTCACGCCGCCGCCACGAAGTTCTGGGTGAAGTCCTTGATGAGGGCCTCGAGCACGGTGGAGACCATCCCCTCGCCCATCGAGGCGGCCTTGCCGGTGATCTGGGCGGCGGTGTGGATGCTGCCGCCGCCGTCAGAGACGGTGAAGGTCACGTCGGCGTTGGCGTGGCCGGTGCCGCCGGCCTCGCGGGCCTTGACCCGCAGCAGCGCGCGATGGCTGTCGGCGTCCGTCTCGACGATGTCGACCGTGCCGCGGAACTTCATCGACATGGCGCCCATCTTGACCTTGATCTCGGCCTTGACCTGCTCATCGCTCGTCTTCTCGAGCACGCTGCCGCCCTGCACGCAGGGCACGAGCCGCTCGAGGTCGTTGACGAGCGCCCACGTCTCGTCGACGGACTTGCTCGATTCAAATGGCTGGTCGAGTTCGACCATCATCTCCTCCTTCGGGGTCGAGGTTGCATCAGTCTCTATAGACGGTCTGGGCGTCGAGGCCGCCCTCGACGCCGGGCGGAAGCGCCCCGGTGCCATGGGCGTACATGGCGATGTCGGCGATCGTCTTGGGGGTGGCGTCCTGTGTGCTCGCCACGAAGGCGCCGTCTGACCACCGGACGGCATCGGGCGGCGCGTCGAGGGCGACCGCGGCGAGCTGCTGCGCCTTGGCGAGGATCTTGCCGGTGGCCGAGGCAATCGCATCGGAGGTCGTGGGCGAGGGGGTGGTGTTGAAGCCGTGACCGGTACCGAAGCGGTCCGTGTCGGCCGGCACGACCTTGACGTCGAGCGCTGGTACGCCGAGCTGCTCGCCGACCTGGCGCGCGTACTGCGCCTCCTGGCCGTCGGGCTCAGTGGTCAGGCTGAGCACCATCTTGCCGGTCGGGTGGACGCGCAGGAACACCGCGCGGTAGACCTCGTTGGCCATCCTCACTCCTTCTCCTCGTTGTCCTGTGGGGTGGCGCGCGCCAGGCGCTGGCGTTCCTGGTGGGCGGTGAGCACGTTGTGCTCCTCCAGATCGCAGAAGCTCGGTTGGGGGCCGCCCAGCAGGTGCGGCGGCACGGCCGGGCGCTCGCATCCGGGGTAGATGCAGATCTTCTTCGGGTGATCGCCGGCGGGGATCATCAGTGAAGGCTCCAGCCGGGGGTCGTCCGCCCGCGGCTCGGTCCATAGCCCGAGGGCATCGCGACGGAGCTGCCGGGGACCGGCGTGGCGCTGGCCCACGGCTCCTCCGGCTCGCCGGCGGCCTCGCTTCCGGCAGCCACCGGCGAGGCGGCCGCCCAGCGGTCCGCGCCGTCCAGCTCGGAGGATCGCGGCGCCCCGATCGCGGCCACGACCTCGTCGAGCGCCGCCAGGGTGTGGCCGGAGACGAGCGCGTCGCAGTAGGGCAGGGCCGCGGCCATCCCGCCGGCCCGGGGCGCGAAGTCCCGCGCGGCGGCGCGGGGGTTGACCCACACGATCCGGTAGGCCAGCCGGGCCAGGCGCTCCATCTCGCGGCCGACCAGCGTCGGGTCGCCGCGCTCCCAGCCGTCGGAGAGGATGACCACCACCGCGCCGCGGGCCATCCCTCGCCGGCCGTGGCGATCGTTGAAGGTCTTCAGCGCTTCGCCGATCCGGGTGCCGCTGGACCAGTCGGGTGCCGTGCGCGCCGCTTGGGCGATCGCGCGCTCGGGATGACGGGAGCGCAGCGCCCGCGTCAGCCGCGTCAGCTGGGTGGCGAAGGCGAAGGCCTCGTTGCCGGTTCGATTCTCGTTCGTGCCCGTCCCTGCCGCACAGGTCAGGAACTGCAGATAGGCGCGGGCGTAGGGCTCCATCGAGCCGGAGATGTCGCACAGGAGCACGAGCCGGCGGCGCTCGACGCGCCGCTGGCGGCGGGCCAGCCGGATCGGGTCGCCGCCGGTGCGCAGGCTGCCGCGCAGCGTGCGCCGCAGGTCGACGCGGGCCCCGCGGCGGTGCCCGCGCTCGTAGCGGCGGGTGCGGCGGCGCGGGGTGGCGAGCGACAACCGCGTCATCAGCCCGTAGAGGGCGGCCAGCTCGCCGGCGTCGAGTGCGTCGAAGCGCTTGGTGCGCAGGACCTCCTCGGTCGGTGGCGACCGTCGGCACCGGCACCGCGCGCTCGGGCTCCTCCGGGGCGCCGGGGTCCCGCGAGGGGGCCGGCGAGGCGCCCGCCGACCATTCGTCGGCGGCACTGCCGGCGGCGGCGTCGCGCTCGGACTCAGGCCGCTCGTCAAGCTCAGACGGCGCCAGGTGGACGTCCTCGATGAGGATCCGGGGATCCGTCTCTCCTGCACCCCGGCCGAAGACCTCCGCGAACACCCGGTCAAAGGCGGGGACCTGCGCTCGCTCGGAGAGGAGCACGGCGCGGGCCGTCCAGTAGAGGCGGCGGCGGGCCACCGGTTCAGTCAGGGTCAGCGCCCGCGCCAGGCGCGCCGCCCGGTCAGCGCCGACCGGCACGCCGGCGTCGTGCAGCCGGCGGGTGAAGGCGGCCACCAGCGGCGGCAGGTCGAGCGTGGCGGTGCGCACCCGGAACTCAGTCATGCCGGTCATGCGCTCGGGCTCAGCAGGGCGTCCACCCCGCCGGCCCGGATGACGTCCTGGTCCTCGCGGTACTTGAGCACCGAACCCAGGGTGCGGGTCACCGCCGGCTCGTCGAGCTCGGAGAGACCGAGGAGCTCGAGCGCCGCCAGCCAGTCGATCGCCTCGGCGATCCCGGGCGGCTTCTGCACATCGGAGTCGCGCATCCGCGACACCGCGTCGGCGACCTGGACTGCCAGGGTGGCCGAGGCCGCCGGCACCCGGCGGCGGATGATCTCCACCTCCCGCTCGGCGCTGGGATAGTCGATCCACTGATACAGGCAACGGCGCTTGACCGCGTCGTGCAGGTCGCGGGTGCGGTTGGAGGTGAGCACGATGACCGGCGGATGGGTGGCCGTCACCGTGCCGATCTCGGGGATCGTCACCGTGGCCTCGGCGAGCAGCTCGAGCAGGAAGGCCTCGAAGTCGTCGTCGGCGCGATCGATCTCGTCGATCAGCAGCACCGCCGGGCGCGGACCGGGATGCTGCAGGGCGCGCAGCAGCGGGCGGGCGGTCAGGTACTCGGGACCGAACAGGTCCGCCTCGGAGAGTTGCTCGCCTCGCGAGTCGGCGAGGCGGATCGACAGCAGCTGCTTGGGGTAATTCCACTCATACAGCGCCTCGGCCGCGTCGATCCCCTCGTAGCACTGCAGGCGCACCAGCGGGGTGTCGAGGGCCAGCGCCAGCGCCTTGGCCGCCTGCGTCTTGCCGACCCCCGCCTCGCCCTCGAGCAGCAGCGGCTGGGGCAGGCGCAGGCTGAGGAAGATCGCCGTCGCCAGTCCCTCGTCGACCAGATAGTCGACGGAGGCCAGGCGGCGGGCCAGGGTCTCGACATCGGGGACGAGGTGGCCGATCTCCTGCCCCACCTCGCTGGTGTCGGACCCGCCAACCCTCACTGCGGCGGCTCCGGCCGGCCCTGCATGGCCGCCCACACCCGCGCCGGGGTGCACGGCATGTCGATGTGGCCGACGCCGTGGGTGGGATGCAGCGCGTCGATGATCGCGTTGACGATCGCCGGCGGGGAGCCGACGTTGGGCGATTCGCCCACGCCCTTGGCGCCCAGTGGGTGATGCGGGCACGGGGTCACGGTCTCCCCCAGCTCGAAGTCCGGACACTCGAGGGCCGTCGGGATCAGGTAGTCCATGAACGACGAGTTCAGGCAGTTGCCTTCGGCGTCGAAGCTGATCAGCTCCATGAGGGCGATCCCGATGCCCTCGGCGAGACCGCCGTGGATCTGCCCGTCGACGATCATCGGGTTGATGCGCACGCCGCAATCGTCGACGGCGATGAACCGGCGCACGGTGACCTGGGCGGTGTCGGGGTCGATGTCGACGACCGCGATGTAGGCCCCGTAGGGATAGGTCAGGTTGGGCGGGTCGTAGATGACCTGGGCGTCGAGGCCACCCTCCATGCCCTCGGGCATCGCCTCGCCGCTGTAGGCGCGCTGGGCGATCTCCTCGATCATGGCGCCCTGCTCGGGGTCGCCCTTGACATACCAGCGGCCCTTCTCCCAGGCGAGGTCCTCGGGCCGCGTCTCCAGCATGGTGGCGGCGATCAGGCGGGCCTTATCGCGCACCTTGCGCGACACGACGGCCACCGCGGCGCCGCTGACCGGGGTCGAGCGCGAGCCGTAGGTGCCGAGGCCGTAGGGGGTCCGATCCGTGTCGCCGTGGCGGACCTCGATGTCCTCGGGCGGGATGCCGAGCTCCTCGGCGACGATCTGGGCGAACGTCGTCTCGTGGCCCTGGCCCTGGGTCTGGGCGCTCAGCGACACCACCGCCTTGCCTGAGGGATGCACCCGCAGGTCGGCGCCGTCGTTCATCGACATGCCGAGGATGTCCATGTGCTTGCGCGGGCCGGCGCCGACGCCCTCGGTGAAGAAGGAGACGCCGATGCCCATCAGCTCGCCGCGCTCGCGCTTCTCGGACTGCTCGCGCAGGAGGTCGTCATAGCCGGCGATGTCCATCGCCACCTTCATCGTCGAGGCGTACTCGCCGGAGTCATACGTCCAGCCGGTCGTCGTCTCGTAGGGGAACTGCTCGGGCCCGATGAAGCTCCTCATCCGCAGGTCGATCTGATCGGTTCCCATCTCGAGGGCGAGCGCGTTGACCATCCGCTCGACGAGATAGACGGCCTCGGTGATCCGGAACGAGCAGCGGTAGGCGACGCCGCCGGGGGCCTTGTTGGTGTAGACCGCCTTGACCTTGACATGAGCGGCCTGCAGGTCGTAGGAGCCGCAGCAGATGTGGAAGAAGCCGGCCGGGAACTTCGTCGGCTGGGCGGTCGAATCAAAGGCGCCGTGGTCGGCGATCACGTCGACCCGCAGGCCGGTGATCTTGCCGTCCTTGGCGCACATGTCGGCCTTCATGATGTAGTCGCGGGCAAACCCGGTCGACATCAGGTTCTCCGAGCGATCCTCGATCCACTTCACCGGCGCACCGGCGACGATCGACCCGGCGATCGCGCACACATACCCGGGATAGATGGGCACCTTGTTGCCGAAGCCGCCGCCGATGTCGTTGCAGCGGATGCGGATCATGTGCTCGGCCAGGCCGGCCACATGGGCGTAGACGGTGCGGTGAACGTTGGGCGCCTGGTTGCCGTTGTAGATGTCCAACTGGCCGGTCTGCGGGTTGAAGTCGGCGATCATCCCGCACGTCTCCAGCGGCGCCGGGTGGCAACGGGGATAGATCATCTCGCGGGTGACGACGACGTCGGCCTCGGCGAAGGCCTGCTGGGTCGCCTCCTCGTCGCCGGCCTCCCAGGTGGGGCTGGCCAGGTTGTCGATCTGCCCCTCCTTATCGTCGCGGATGAGCGGGGCGCCGGGATCAAGCGCCGTCCGGGCGTCGACCACCGGTGCCAGCGGCTCGTACTCGACGTCGATGAGCGGCAGCGCGTCGCGGGCGATGTACTCGTCGGTGGCGATGACGAACGCCACTTCCTGACCCTGGAAGCGGACCTTGTCGCCGGCCAGCACCGCCTGGGTGTCATAGGAGATCGTCGGCATCCAGGCGAGGCCGAGCGTCTCCAGGTCCTTGGCGGTGACGACCGCCGCCACCCCGGGGAGCGCGAGCGCCTCCGAGGTGTCGATGGAAACGATCCTCGCGTGGGCATAGGGGCTGCGCAGGATCGCCCCGTGCAGCATCCCCGGCAGGCGGATGTCGTCGAGGTAGGTGCCCTGGCCGCGGATGAAGCGGGCGTCCTCCTTGCGCTTGAGGCGACCGAAGCCGATCGGCCGCTCCTGGCTGGGGCTGGGAAGGTTCTCCGTGACGGCCATCAGTGTGTGGGCTCCTGGGTGAGGGTGGCTTCGTGTTCTGCGGCCCAGCGGACGGCGGCGACGATGTTCTTGTAGCCCGTGCAGCGGCAGATGTTCCCCGAGATGGCGGTGCGGATCTCGAGCTCGTCCGGGTCGGGGTTCTCGTTGAGCAGGGCGCGGGCGGCCATCAGCATCCCGGGCGTGCAGAAGCCGCAGTGCAGGGCGTGCATCTCGTGAAAGCCCTGCTGGAGCGGGTCGAGCTCGCCGGCGACCTCGAGCGATTCGACGGTCGCGATCTCATGGCCCACGCACATTGCGGCCAGGGCGGTGCACGACTTCAGCGGCTGTCCGTCCATGAGGACGGTGCAGGCCCCGCAGTTGGAGGTGTCACAGCCCCAATGGGTGCCGGTCAGGCCCGGCGTGTCGCGGATGAAGTGCACCAAGAGGGTGCGCGGCTCGACGTCGCGGGAGACTGGCTCGCCGTTGATGGTGATGGTGATCTGCATCTCTAGGCCTCCTGGTGAAGCGCCCGGGCGACGGCACGACGCAGGGCTCGGTGGGTCATGACGCCCGCGAGGTGGCGCTTGTAGTCGACGGGTCCGCGGCCGTCGGCCGACGGGTGGCAGTCCTCAGTGGCGATCTGGGCCGCCTGGGCGAACAGCTCCTCCGATGGCGTCTGGCCGCGCAGCAGCTCGTCGGCGCGGGTCAGCTCGATGGTCGTCGGACCGACCGCCGAGAGGGCGATCCCGGCGTCGGCGATCGTCCCCCCGTCGACCCACACCGCCGCCGAGGCGGCGGCGATCGCCCAGTCGCCGGCCCGGCGCTCGGTCTTCTCGTGAGCCGAGCCCGAAGCGCCCCCGCCCACCCGCAGCGGGATCCGCACTTCGATGAGCAGCTCGCCGTCGCCGACGGCCGTCATGTAGGGACCGAGGTGAAAGGCGTCCATGGCGACGACGCGCTCGCCCTCGGCGCCGCGCAGGACGACGCTCGCCTTGACCGCCGCGCATACCGCGCTGAGATCCTCGGCGGCGTCGGCCTGGCACAGCGACCCACCGATCGTCCCCCGCGTGCGGACGATCGGATCGGCGATGACCTGCTCGGCGTCGGCGAACAGCGGGAAGTGGCGGGCCAGGACCTCGGAGCGCAGGAGGTCGACGTGCCGGGTCAGCGCGCCGATGCGGATCTCCTCGGCGCGCTCGTCGATGTAGGCGAGTTCGTGGAGGTCGTTGATGTCGATCAGCCGCTCGGGCTGGGCGAGGCGCAGCTTCATCATCGGCAGCAGCGAATGTCCGCCGGCGACGATCCGCGCATCGCCGTCAGCCTTGACCAGGGCGGCGATCGCTCCCTCCACGCTCGTGGCGCGCTCGTACTCAAACGGTGCGGGTGTCTGCATGTCTGCTCTCAGCTCCCTTGCTTGACCGGCATCCGCTTGCGGGGACGGCCGACGTCCTGCGATGGCTCGTACTGGACCGGCGAATCGGCCCCGATGACCGGTGACCGCGGCAGGTTCGGGACTTGGCCGGGGCGCCCGCCGGGATAGAGGGCGGCCGAGGTCCGGGAGCCGTAGACGGGGTCGCGCAGCGCCGGGCCGTTGGGCGAGGCGGCGGCGATCGGCGCCTCGCGCCCGAGGCGGGCGAGGGTCAGCGTGCCCCGGGTGTAGACCTCGGAGATCCGCGGTGCCCTGACCGTCGTGCTCTCGGGAATGTTGCGCAGGCCCTGGGCGGCGGCTCCCGGGTAGAGGCCGTCGATCAGCCCGACCGCGTCGGCCAGCCCCGCCTTCTTGACGAGCAGCCCCTCGAGCAGGTCAACGCCCGCGTCGAGGTTCTCGTTGATGGTGCCCACCACCTCGGCCACCGGCGCCGACTTCTCGATGATCTCCACCACCCCCGCGATCGCCTCGTCCAGGCCGGCGGCGATGCTGCGCAGGGCGAGGATCGTCGAGACGAGGTAGTACACGACCGCGGCCACGATCAGCACCACGGCGATGATCATCACGATTCCAGCTGCGGGCATCGCGTCACGCTCCGGGTGCGTCGTCGAGGATGATGTCGAGGGAGCCGCCGTAGTCGGCGACGACCCCGACGGTGGCGATCACCCGTTCCTGGGTGGTCAGCAGCAGCGGCACCGCGTCGAGATCGGCCGACCCGCGGTGGGCGGCGGCGGCGATCCGGCTGACGCTGGGCACGATCGAGGTGGCCGCGCCGAGCACGCCGCGCAGCAGGTAGACGACCACCGGAAGCAGGACGACGAGCAGGATCACGTCGCCGATCCATTCGAGCGTCATGCGGGCCTCCGGTCAGCGACGATCTTGGCCTTGGCGGCGATGCCGGGGAAGGCGCCGACGATGATGTCGAACTGCTCGTTGATGGCGGTAACGGCCGGTTGGAGCGGCCGGAGATGATCGGACTCGACCATCTCGAGCGCCCCCGCGAGGGTGGCGAGCTTGGCCGAGGTCGACTCCAGGCTGCGGCGGACGACGATGAGCGCGGCCGCCAGCACGACGACGATGACCAGCGCGAGGATCACGCTGAGGATGACGAGACTCGTCATCGGCCACCGAACCCATCGGTGAGGGCGTTCATGTAGCCGTCTTGCACCACTGCCTCCTCCACGATCTGGCCCAGCACCGGCGCCGTCGCCTGCAGCTGGGGGATGTTCTGGGTGTTGCCGGCGACCTGGCCGGCGATGTCGAGCAGACCGCCGACGCTGCGGTCGATCTGGGTGACGGTGCGGATGAGGATCGCCAGCAGGGCGGCGACGGCCAGCGCCGCCACCAGCCCGATGACGAGGGCGATGCCCCAGGCGCCGTGATTGCTGAGCGCGAAGACGGTCACTTGCCGACCGCCACCTTGCGCAGGGCACGCGCGGCGTGCAGGATCCGCACGCCGGAGTCGTTGATCCGCCCGACCCCGGCGAGCGCGCCGGTCTGATCGCGAACCGCCGTCACCCCGCCGACGGCGGTCTCGGCCTGCTTGGCGATCCGCTGTGCCAGGGCGACGATCGCGATGACGATCACCGCCGCGACGATGACCACGACCACGCCGAGCGCGATCCCGATCGTCCAGCCCGTCGATGCGCCGACTACGGGCATCTCATACCTCCTCCTCCTGCATGGGTGTCGAGTCCAGAGCCGCTTCGCGCTCGGCCGCCCAGCGGATCGAGCGCACGATCGTCGTGTAGCCGGTGCACCGGCAGATCTGGCCGGAGATCGCCTCGCGGATCTCGGCGTCAGTGAGCGGCTGCTCGGCGCCGGCGGCAGGGCGGCGGTCGAGCAGCGCGCGGGCGGTCATCATCATCCCGGAGGTGCAGAAACCGCACTGCAGCCCATGCTCCTCGCGAAATCCCTCCTGGACCGGGTCAAGGCGGCCGTCGCGCTCCAGGCCCTCGACCGTCCGGATGCGGTGACCGGCGGCGGTGGCGGCCAGCACCGTGCACGACTTGACCGGCTCGTCGTCCATGAGGACCACGCACGTCCCGCAGTTGGAGGTGTCGCAGCCCCAGTGGGTGCCGGTCAGCCGCAGCTGATCGCGCAGGAAGTGGACGAGCAGCAGCCGCGGCTCGACGTCCCGGGTGTGCTCGGCGCCGTTGACGGTCATCGTCACCTGCACTCCTGCTCCTGGCGCTGGGTCCGGAGGGCCCGCTGCGCGGCCCGGTGAAGCGCCCGCTCGGTGAGCACCCCCGCGACGTGGCGCTTGTATTCGGCTGAGCCGCGCTGATCAGTCACGGGGTTGCTTTCGGCGGCCGCCCGCGCCGCCGCCTGGGCCAGGCGCTCCGCGGTGGCGGGGCCACCGGCGAGCAGGCGCTCGGCCTGCCGACAGGTGACCTCGGCGCCGACGGCCGCCAGCGCGATGCCGGCCGCGGCGACGGTGGTGCCATCGCCGGCCAGGGTCAGCGATGCTCCGGCGGCCGCCACCGCCCAGTCGCCGGCGCGGCGGTCGACCTTCTCATAGGCGCTGCCGGACCCGGGCGCGATCGGCACCCGGATCTCGACGAGCATCTCGTCGTCGGCGACGGCCGTCTGGTAGGGACCGCGGTGAAACTCGTCCATCGGAACCTCGCGCTCATGGGTGAGCCCGCGGATGACCATTCGGGCTCCCACGGCCGCGCACACCGCGCTCAGATCCTCCGAGGGATCGGCCTGGCACAACGCCCCACCGATCGTCCCGCGGTTGCGGACGATCGGGTCGGCGATGACGCGCTCAGCATCGGGGAAGATGGCCGCCCGGTCGGCCAGCAGGCCGGACTCGAGCAGCTCGCGGTGGCGGGTCATGGCGCCGATGCAGATCAGCTCGCCGCTCGCGCGGATGTAGCCGAGCTCGCCGGCGAGATCGTCGATGTCGATCAGGTAGTCCGGCGCGGCCAGGCGCAGCTTCATCATCGGCAGCAGCGAATGACCGCCCGCCAGCAGGCGCGCGTCGGGCCCGAGCTGGGTGAGCAGCTGCAGCGCGTGGTCGACGCTTGTCGCGCGCTCATACTGAAACGGGGCCGGAACCTGCACGGTCAGTGCCCCGTCCTGCGCTGGCGGGCGACCCGCCTATCCCCCCGCCGCGTGGGCGGGCTCTGCACCATGTCTAGGATTCTGCTCCGGCCCGGGGCCGCTTGCAAATGTCGATTAAGTGATCGCTTAGCCCAGATGACGCTCGCGCAGCTGCAGTCGTTCGTCCTGGTGGCGCGGCACGGCTCGGTCAAGGCGGCAGCGGGCGAGCTGGGCGTCACCGAGCCGGCGGTGTCGGTGGCCGTCTCGGCGCTGCGCAAGGAGCTCGGCGACGAGCTGTTCGTCCGCCACGGCCGCGGGATCGCCCTCACCGCCGGGCGGGCACCGGCTGGCCACGCTGGCCGCCGAGATCCTGTCGCTGGCCGAGCAGGCGCGGCGCTCGGTCCACGACGGCCCCGGCCAGTCGCGGCTCATGCAGCTGGCCGTCACCAATGTCGTCGCCGAGCACGTCGGCCCGCTCGTCGACGCCTTCACCGCCCGCGATCCCGGAGCCGACGTGCAGATCGAATCAGTGCCCGGAGCGGCCATGGCCGACCTGCTCGAGCACCGCCGGGCCGACATCACCCTCGGCCCGGCCCCGGCGCCCGACAGGGCCAACACCATCGCCAGCGTCCCCTTCCTGCGCTGCCGGCTGATCGTCGCCGCCGCGCCCGGCCACCCGCTGGCCGCCGAGCGCTCGCTGGCGCCCGCGCGCGTGGCCGGCGAGCGCTGGCTGGTGGGGCCGCCCGAGCTTGACCCCACGACCGGCGCCGGGCTGCTCTTTGCCCGGACCGGCATCGATCCGTCCGACATCGTCGCCTACACGAGTCATGCGGCGGCGGTGGCCGCGGCGGCCGCCGGCGACGGGATCGTGCTCACCCTCGCCCACACCGTCCTCGAGGAGCTGCGCCGCCGGGCGCTTGTCCGCCTCGATGTCGTCGGCACCCCGATGCTCGAGCTGTGGCACGCCTCCACCCTCGGCTTCGGGCGGGCCCTGCCGGCCGCGCTGGCCATGCAGCGCTTCACCACCACCCCGGAGGCCACCCAGGCGATCTCCACCGGCCGGGCCGGCACCACCTCGGCCCGCGCCCGGCCCCGTCCGCACGTGACCCTGTGGCGCTCCGTGGCCGATGACCTGCGGGCCGGCAGGGCGTAGCGCCCCGTAGAGTGAGGCGCCGGATCAGCGGAGAGGAGAACTGATGGCCGATACGGAGACCACACGGGCGATCGCCGAGACCGTGGGCGCGCTGCCCCGGTCCGTCGCCGAGCGCTTCGGCGAGCAACCTGGCCTCTCGCCACAAGGTCGGCGACGCCTGGGTGGAGACGACCTACGCACAGACGACGGCCGCGATCGACGAGATCGCGCTGGGGCTCGTCGCCCTGGGGGTGGCCCCGGGCGACCGCGTGGCCGTGCTGTCGGACACCCGCGTCGAGTGGACGCTGGCCTCCTACGGGATCGCCGCCGCCGGCGGGGTCGTGGTGCCCGTCTACCCCACCAACTCGCCGCGCGAGTGCGAGTGGGTCCTGGGCAACTCCGGCGCTCGGGCGGTCGTCTGCGAGAACGGCGCACAGGTCGAGAAGGTGGCCTTGGTGCGCGACCGGCTCCCCGAGCTCGAGCACGTCATCGGGATCGTCGATGGCGGCGACCTCTCCCTCGAGGAGCTGCGGGCGCGCGGGCGCGACGGCGACCGTGACGAGCTCGCCCGCCGCCAGGCGGCGGTCGGTCGCGACGACCCGTACACCATCATCTACACCTCGGGGACGACCGGGCCGCCCAAGGGGGTCGTGCTCACGCACCGCAACGCGATGTCCGTCTGCGAGATCGTCGAGCAGCTGGCGATCATCACCGAGGGCGAGACGACCTACCTGTTCCTGCCGCTGGCCCACGTGTTCGCGCTGACGGCGATCCTCGCCTCCTTTGACCAGGGGACGGCGATCGTCTACTACGGCGGCGACACCAAGCAGATCCTGGCCGAGCTGATCGAGACCCAGCCGACCTACCTGCCATCCGTGCCGCGGATCTTCGAGAAGCTCTACACGGCAGCGATGAAGATGCGCGAGGCCGGTTCCGAGGAGGATCGGGAGCGCTTCGATGCCTCCGTCAAGCTGGGAGTCGACGTCCGGCTGCGCGAGCTGCGCGGTGAGGAGGTCCCGGCGGAGATGCGCGCCGCCTTCGAGCAGGCCGACGAGCGGCTCTACGCGCGGGTGCGCGGCCTGTTCGGCGGGCGGATCAACCAGGCGGTGACCGGAGCGGCCCCCATCGCCGCCGAGATCCTCGAGTTCTTCTACGCCTGCGGCGTCCCCGTGCTCGAGGGCTGGGGGATGACCGAGACCACCGCCCTGGGCACCGTGGGGACGCTCGACGCCTTCAAGTTCGGCACCGTCGGGCGCGCGCTGCCCGGCGTCGAGGTCCGCATCGCGCCGGAGGACTCAGAGATCCTGCTGCGCGGCCCCAACGTCTTCCCCGAGTACTGGGACAACCCCGAGGCGACCGCCGAGACGCTCATCGACGGGTGGCTGCACACCGGCGACCTCGGCTCCATCGACGACGAGGGCTATCTCTCGATCACCGGACGCAAGAAGGACATCATCATCACCGCCGGCGGCAAGAACCTCACGCCGGCCAACCTGGAGAACGATCTGCAGCAGTCGCGCTTCATCTCCCAGGCGATGATGCACGGTGACCGGCGGCCCTATCCGGTGGCCCTCATCACCCTGGACGAGGAGGAGATCGTGCCCTGGGCGGCCGAGCAGGGCCTCTCCTCGGACGTCTCCGAGCTGGCCGCCTCCGATGAGGTCCGCCGGCTCATCCAGGACGAGCTCGACCGGGTCAACAGCAACTACGCCCAGGTCGAGCAGATCAAGAAGTTCGTCGTCCTGCCGCGGGAGCTCTCCGTGGACGAGGGCGAGCTGACGCCCACGCTGAAGATCAAGCGCTCCGTCGTCAACGACCGTTACAAATGTGTGCTGGATTCTATGTACGGGGGGTGAACTCCACCACGCTGCGGGCTCTCAACGTGTGTGGGAGAAAAATCTCGCCTCACGAAACAGATGTCCCGCAGAGCGGAGCTGCAGCAGGGGTATGTCTCGCGGGCCCAGCTGCTGAGGCTCGGCGCGACCCCCGCCTGGATTCACCGCAAGGTCGGAGTCGGCGACCTCATCCCGCGCTACAACGGCGTCTACGCCGTCGGGCACCGGCGATCCGGGCCGATCCCCGAGGCGGCCGCGGCGGTCCTGGCCTGCGGAGAGGCCGCCATCCTCAGCCATGACTCGGCAGCGGCGCTGTGGGGCCTGGGCCGGTGGCCGGACAGCCACGAGGTGATCGCACCCCACCGGCGACGCCGTGACGGGATCGTGGCCCACCGCAGCCGCTCACTGCCCCGCCGCGACATCACCCGCCAGCACGGCATCCCGGTGACCACTCCCGTGCGCACGATCTGCGACATCGCGCCCCGCCGGACCGACGACCAGCTGCTCAAGGCAGTCGACGACGCCCGGATCCAGGGCTGGCTGGGCCCCGATGCGACCGACGAGCTCGTCCAGCGCTGTCCACGCCTGCGCGGGCTGATCGGCACGAGCGCCACGAGATCACAGCTCGAGCGGGCGTGGCGGCGGTTCGCCCGCAGGCAGGCCCTCCCGCCCCACGAGCTCAACGCGCCCGTGCACGGCTACGAGGTCGACGTGTACTTCCCGGCGCACCGTCTCGCCATCGAGCTCGACGGCTGGCACTTCCATCGCGGGCCGCGGAGCTTCCGGACCGACCGCGTCCGCGACACCGTGCTCAAGGACCACGGGATCGACACGGTGCGCCTGACCCACGACCGGCTGACGGACGCCGAGGGCGCCCGTCTGCACCGCATCCTCGACAACCAGCTGACCTAGTGGCCCGTCTCGCCCTCAGATCGGGCGCGGGTTGGGATCCGGCGGGTCCGGTGGGCCGGGGCTGGGCCCGGGCGTCGGCGGCGCGGGGTCGGGACCCGGGCCGGGCCCGGGAGCGGGCGGTCCGGGGGTGGGCCCGGTGGGGCCGGGGAGCACGGCGAGAACACTCATGAGCCACGCATACCCGCCAGCGGCGCCGGGTAGCCAGTGCGCCATGAAGATTCTCGTGCTGACCACTGAACCCGTGACCGCCGACCAGCTGCGGGCCGCCCTTCCCGAGGGCGCTGACCCCGCCGACGCCGAGGTCATGGTCGTCGCCCCGGCGCTGCACAAGAACGCGCTGCGCTTCTGGGTCTCAGACGCCGACGAGGCGATCGGCCGCGCCGAGGAGGTCCGCCACGAGACCGTCGAGCAGCTGGGCGAGGAGGGCGTGGCGGCCAGCGGGGACACCGGCGAGGGCGAGCCCGCCGACGCCATCGAGGACGCCCTGAAGACCTTCGCCGGCCGACCGCATCCTCGTCTTCACCCACCCCAGCAGCGAGCAGCGCTACAAGGAGGACGTGGACCCCGCTGAGCTCGAACAGCGCTTCGGGGTCCCCGTCACCCAGGCGACAACCGCCTGATCAGTCCCTCGGCATTGGCCGGCGCATAGCCGTTCCAGTCGTTGTTGAAGTAGGCGTAGACCTCCTCCCGGCGCCGCCACTGGGCGATCCGTCGCGCCCAGGTGTCCAGCTCGGTCGCCGAGTAGTTCCCGTTGCGGCCGCGGGCGCCGTAGTGAAAGCGCACGAACCGCCAGGGGGCGGTCGCCTCATGGGATTGAAAGGGCCGTGAGGGATGATCGCCGACGGTCAGCGCCACGTCGTGCTCGCGCAGCGCCTCCATCACCGGCCCGGCGAACCACGACTCGTGGCGGAACTCGATGGTGTGCCGGCCCGCGGGCAGGGCGGCCAGCCAGTCCGCCAGCCGCTCGTCGTCGCGGTGGAAGGTCGCCGGCAGCTGCCAGAGCACCGGCCCCAGCCGCCCCGCCTCGATCAGTGGCTCGATCCGCTCGTAGAACCGCCGGATGCCCTCCCCCACGTCGGTCAGGCGCTTGATGTGGGTCAGGTAGCGGCTCGCCTTGACCGTGAACTCGAAGCCGTCGGGCGTCTGGGCCACCCATTTGGCGACCGCGTCGCGGCGGGGCAGTCGGTAGAAGGTGGTGTTGACCTCGACGGTGTCGAAGTGCTCGGCGTAGATCTCCAGCCAGCGGCGCTGGGGCTCGCCCTGCGGGTACAGGCGACCGCGCCAGTCGGCGTAGTTCCAGCCAGAGCAGCCGATGCGTGTCCTTTTCATGGCAGTGGGTAGCCGGGTCCGCGATGTCCCTGTTCGACGAACAGCCGTTCGCTCCCGTACCCGAGAGGCCGAGCTTGAAATCACTGCGGGAGGCGATTGGCGGCTGCCGCGCCTGCGAGCTGTGGGCCGACGCGACCCAGCCGGTGATCGGCGAGGGGCGCAAGGCCGCCCGCCTGATGCTCGTCGGGGAGCAACCCGGCGACCGCGAGGACATCGAGGGACGGCCGTTCGTGGGCCCGGCGGGGCGGATCCTCGACGACGGCCTGGAGCGGGCCGGGATCGACCGTGCGGACGCCTATGTCACCAACGTCGTCAAGCACTTTCGCTACAAGCAGCGCGGCCGGCGGCGCATCCACCAGACGCCCGAGCGCGTGCACGTCGCCGCCTGCCGGCCGTGGCTGGACGCCGAGCTCGCCGTGGTGGCACCGCAGGCGGTCGTCTGCCTGGGGGCCACCGCCGCCCAGGCGCTGCTGGGTGCCCACATCCGCATCGGCCGCGACCGCGGGCAGCCCCAGGAGTCCGAGCTGGCGCAGCTGGTCACCCTGACCGCCCATCCCTCCTCGATCCTGCGGGCCCGCGACACCGCCGAGCGAGAGGAGGCGATGGGGCAGTTCGTCGCCGACCTGAGCGCCGTGGGGACCTGGATGGCCGCGCATCGTGGTTAGATTCGCGCACTCTTACCGGCGAAAGGAATCGAGATGCTGAGCGACACGCCCGGGGCCGGGGCCGACGTTGAGGATCCGGGGAGCTCCCCGTCGCTGGAGATCTCGAATGCGATGGCCCGGCTGCACAAGCAGTACGTGGGCCGGGGACCCACGAACTCGCGGACGACGATCGACGGCGATCTCGTGGTCTGCCTGCTCGAGGGTGGCTACACCGTCGCCGAGCGCACCCTCGAGGCCAACGATCATGGCGAGGTCGTGGTCGCCGGGCGGCTTGGCCTCCAGGACGCGATGAGCGAGGCGATGGTCACGGCCGTCGCGGAGGTCCTCGGTCGCTCCGTGCGGTCTTTCATGAGCGCCAACGACCCCAAGCGCAACCTGCAGGTGGAGATCTTCGTGCTCGCTCCCAAGGACTGCACCGCGACGCCCTGACGCAGCTCGCAGGCCCGGCGGGCGGTTATGATGCCCACGCTCCGGACAACCATCCGCCGAGCATGGGTTTCGTGAGGGGAGGCCATCAGCGCTTGTCGTGCTGGGGCAGACCACCGCCGACGGCACAATCGGACAAAGGGACGGCTTGGCTTCAGGTGAGCTGGTGGTCTGGGCGTGGGTGCGGCGAGACCGATGACACGCGGCGCTGACCCGCCCGCACCCTCGCGCTCGACGACCTGTTTCGCCGCTACAAGGCGACGGGCGACCCGGCGCTGGTCGAGGAGCTGGTGCGGCGCTTTGAGCCGCTGACCCGCAGCGTGGCGCGCCGCTACTACTCCCACGGCGAGCCGCTCGACGATCTCATCCAGGTGGCCAACGTCGGGCTGCTCAAGGCGATCGCCCGCTTTGATCCCGACCGCGGCTTCGCCTTCACGAGCTTCGCCACGCCGACGATGCTGGGCGAGCTCAAGCGCTACTTCCGCGACAGCGGCTGGGCGGTGCACGTCCCGCGCGGGGTCAAGGAGCGGGCCGTCGAGCTGGCCCGGGTGACGGAGAAGCTGTCGGCCGAGCTGGGTCACTCCCCGTCGGTGTCGGAGCTGGCGGGGGCGCTGGGCGCCACTGAGGAGCAGACGCTGGAAGCGCTCGAGGCCTACCACGGGCGCCACGCCGCGCCACTGGACCCTCACCCCGGACGGGGCGACGACGATGACGGCGGCCCCCTCAGCCCCGCCGCGGTGCTCGGCGCCGAGGACGAGCGCCTCGAGCAGGCCGAGTACATGACGATGATCGCCCGCGGCGTCGAGACGCTCTCCGACGCGGATCGGGTCATCCTCTACCTGCGCTTCGAGCGTGACCTCACCCAGTCAGAGATCGCCCGGCGGGTCGGCACCTCGCAGATGCAGGTCTCCCGGCTGCTGCGGGCGGCGATCGAGAAGATCCGCCGGGTCAGCGGCGAGACCGAGCCCCGGCCGCAGCTGCGCTGAGGCTCAGGACTTCCGGCCGTCGACGGCGCGCTGCAGCTGCGCCTTGTTCATCGTCGAGCGACCGTCGATCCCGAGCTTCTTGGCCTCAGCGTAGAGCTGGTCACGGGTGCGACCCTTCTCCCTGTTGGTGCCCGAACGCTCGCCACCGCGTTGCGAGGACGATTTGTCCTGCGTCGAGGTCCGCGAGCGCTGGCGCGACTCGCCGGCGCGCGCCCGCTCCTTGTTGACGGTCCGTGCCGCGATCTCCTCGGCCGTGCTCTCGCTGCGGCCCTGGGACTTGACGCTCTTCTTGATCTCCTCGTACTGCCGGGCCCGCTTGGTGCCCGGCTTCACTCCGCGTGGTGGCATGGTGTTCGGATACCCCGTCCCCCGGGGCCCGAAAACCGGGGCTTACGCCGAGACGACCGCAGGCGTGCCCAGCGGGATGTGGGAGATCAGCCAGCGTCCCTCGGCGAGGGTGAGACGCATGCAGCCGTGGCTGACCGGCTTGCCGATCGACTCGACCTCGGGCGTGGAGTGGATGGCGATGCGGTTGCCGCCGCTCCAGTCCTGGATGGCATGGGGCGCCACCGCCGAGAGGGCGAGGATGCAGCAGCCATAGGGGCCGGCGGGGTCGCCGGTGGTCAGCCGATCGGTCACCGCGAAGCGCCCGGTGGGAGTCGGATCGGCGGGGGCGCCGACGGCGATCGAGTAGTGGGCGACCGGCTTGCCGTTGTGGACGACGGTCAGCTGACGGTGCGACAGCGACGCCTCGAGCTTCCAGTTGACGCGGCTGAGCGACGCCGAGGAGGCGGGAATCCAGCCGACCTGGTTGTTGCCGGCGAGGTTGGAGATGACGCCCAGCCAGGAGCCGGAGAGCCGGACGACCCACAGGGCTTGGACGGAGCCATAGGTCGTCTCGGTCTTGACCTTGGTGATGATCCGTCCCCCGCCGGGCTTGGACCGCATGACGGTGGCGTGCTGGACCTCGGCGATCAGCGACCCCTTGCCGGCTGGCAGCAACCGGTTGGGCACGAGCGACACCTTCTTGGTGATGACCGGGACGAAGGGCTTGCTGTTGCCCTGGGTCTGGGGGACCGACGCGGTCTGGCCGCTGCTGCCGCCGGTCAGCAGGAGGCCGACGAGGAGGGGGACGACGGCCACCAGCAGGGCGACGCCGGCGGCGATCGGGCGCCACGCGAAGCGGGAGGTGGGGATCTCAGGATCGGTCATCGGCGAAGCTTCCGGGTCCTTATCGGCTGATGTGACGCGAACGCTGAGCCCACAGCGCCGCCGCGTCGATGGTCTGCACGGCCGCCAGGATGAGAAAGGGATCCAGGGGCGCTCGCTTGAGGGTACCGCCGACCACCACCGCGGTCGCCAGCAGGGCGAGGAGTGGCATCCCCCACAGCCACCAGGGACCCAGGCGCCGGCATCGCGCGCCGAGCGCCAGGCCGGCCAGGCCGAGCACGACGAGCAGCTGGCCGCACAGGCGCTCCGGCGTGCGCAGGGGTGCGGGGAGGGCCAGCTCGCGGTCGATGATCGCGCTCTGCAAGCGGTGGCCGGGCCCGAGGTCGACCATCCGCAGGGCGTCGTTGGCGGCGGCGCGGACCACATATCCGGGATGGGCCGAGACGTAGTTGAAGGCGACCCGGCGCAGGGCCCCGTCGAGCTGCGCCTCGTCGACGCCCCCGAGCCGAGCGTAGAGCGGCCTGATGCGGGCGGCCACGGCCGGCACGATCAGCGGGATCTGCCAGACGGACTGCAGCGGCCCGGGCGCCGCCACGGTGGCGTTGTATTGCCCGGCGAGCGTGTAACCGCCCTCGGTGCTGACCGGGACGAAGGCGTGCAGGGCCCGGGCGTTGCGCACCGTCCACGGCAGCATGACCACCACCAGCGCCGCTGCCAGCGCGGCCAGCGACCGCCACCGCAGCGCTCCGCGGGGCACGGAGACCCACACAGCGACGATCGCCACCAGCACCCACGGCACGGCCACCGCCCGGGTGAGGATCGCCAGTGCGCACAGCCCCCCGGCCGCCGCCGACCATCGCACCGCGTGTCCCGGCTGCCCGGCGTGGCCGACGAGCACCAGGGCCAGGCCCAGCTCGAGGGGGAGAAACAGTGACTCGGAGACCAGCGTGCCGCTAGGGCCACCAGGGGCAGGAACACGGCGCCCAATCCGCCCGCCCACAGCCCGATGCGCTCGCCGCCGACCGCCCGCCCGAGCAGGGCCAGCAGACCCACGGCCAGCACCCCGAGCAGGACGCTCAGCACCCGGCCGGCCAGCGGGTGGACGCCGACCACGGCGTACAGCGCACCGAGGACGAGCGGATAGCCGGGCGGACGGAAGGCGCTCGCCGTGCCCGGGGAGGCGATAGCGGTCACCGGGAAGCCGTGCCCGGACGCCAGCGAGGCGGCCCAGCGCTCGTAGTCGGCCGGATCCCCGAACAGGGCGGCATGGGGCGTGGCCACCAGCAGCGCCCCCCGGACCGCCGCCGCCGCGAGGAGGATCCCCACCAGCCGCGAGTGCCAGTGCCCGTCGGAGCCTCGGCTGGTGGCTCGCGGCGACCGGCACGGCGGCATCGTAGTGCGGGCCGATATCGTCGCGCCGCGATGCCCGACCTGGCAGACGAGGTGGCCCGGCTGGCGCCCTGGTACCACACCTTCGAGCTTCCCGGCGGGGTGGTGACCGACGGCTACTTCGACCTGCGCGGGGTTCCCGGCAGGCTTCCCCTGCCCGCGTCGCTGGCGGGCATGCGGTGCCTGGATGCCGCCGCCTGCGAGGGCTTCTGGTCCTTTGAGCTGGCCCGGCGCGGGGCGGCCGAGGTGGTCAGCCTCGATCTGCCCGACACCGCCGCGCAGGACTGGCAGGGCCTCGTCGGCGACGAGGTCCGCCGCGCCGGGACCGGCCTGGCCAACGAGCACTTCGCGGCTGGTGCGCGATGCCCTCGCGATGGACCGGGTGACCCGCGTCGACGGCAACCTCTACGACATCGACCCGGCCGTGCTGGGGACGTTTGACTTCGTGTTCGTCGGCAACGTCCTCATCCACCTCGCCGATCCCGCGCGGGCGCTGCGCGCGCTGCGGGCGGTGATCGCGCCCGGCGGGGAGCTCTTCTCGCTGGAGGCCACCTCGCTGGCCCTCACCCTGCTCAGCCCGCGGCGGCCGCTCGCCCAGCTGTGGGACGTCGATGATCAGCCGCGCTGGTGGACCCCCAACAAGGCGGCCCACCGCCGCCTCCTGCACGCCGCCGGCTTCGAGGTGCTCGACTCGGGTGGGCCCCTGTTTCAGCCCTTCGGGGCGGTGATGCCACGCTGGCCGCGGCGGCCGACGCTGCGCCTGCGCGAGCTCGTCTTCTGGGGCTTCGTGCGCCGGGTGGGGCCCGCGTCGGCGTGGGTCAGGGCCCGGCCGGCCACGCCGTAGCCGGACGGCGCAGCAGCACCTGGCAGTACTGATCGCCCGCCCCCCACACCCGCTCGACGGCGAGGCCCGCGCCCTCGGCGGCCTCCGTCAACCGCGGCAGGCCGACGGCGCAGCCCAGCCACGCCGGGTGCCGCTGCCCGCGAGGGGCGCGCCCGGCGAGCGCCCGCAGCCGGGGGACCAGGCCGGGGCGCGGGCGGTGGATGGCCGGATCGTCTGACACCTGCAGCGCCGCCCACCCCCCGGGCCGCAGCACGCGGCCGAGTTCGCGCACGTAGCCGAGGGTGACCTCGCGCGGGACGTGCTGGAGGACCACCACGGACACGCAGGCGTCGATGCTCGCCTCGGCGCAGCCGTGAAGCGTCACCCCGTCACCGAGCATCCAGGAGACGTTGCCCAGCTGCGGGTTGAGCGCGGCGGCCCGGCGCAGCATCTCGTCGGAGACGTCGAGGGCCACCACGCGGGCCGCGCGGGCGGCGAGGACGCGGGTGATCCGCCCCAGCCCGCAGCCGATCTCGAGCACGACGTCCTCGGGCCGATCCGCCCCTGCAGACCGCCGAGGAAGTAGTCGACGAGCTCCTCGGCCTCCCAGAAGCGATCGGGCTGCGGCGCGCGGTAGGGCTGGCGGGTGTCGACGAAGTAGAACGCGTCCTCACGGGCCCGCGCGTTCCAGAAGCGGCGCATCTCCTCCGGTCTCATGGTGACGCCCACCGCAGCACCGGGCCCTCGAACCAGCGCCAGCTGGCCAGCGCCAGGGCGGCGGTGAGCGCCGCCAGCACCGCCGCGTTGAGCATGAAGGCGGCGAGGGTGTCGTGGGGCGCCGGGACGAGGCCGGCCTTGACGAGGGCGGCGGCGATCACCGGGTGCAGCAGGTAGATCCCGTAGGAGGCGAGCCCGAGCGCCGCGGCGCCGCGCGGACCCCGCGACGGGGCGGCGATGGCCGCGGCCAGCACGAGCCCGTAGCCGACGGCGAACAGCGGCCGGCTGGCGTCGACGAGCAGCTGGTAGACGGGGATGCCGTCGCTCAGCGGGGCGGCGGCGCCGAGCAGCGCGCCGGGGACGATCGCCGCCAGGGCGATGAGCGGCCAGAGCCCCCGCCGCGCCGGGAGGGTCACCAGCACGCCCCGCAGACGGCCGGCGGGCAGATGGGGGGCGATCGCCAGCAGCAGCCCGGGGCAGAACATCTGCCACATCGCCGGCTCCGAGCCCCGCAGCCACAGCCCGATCCGCCCGTCCCCCTGCAGATCGGCGAACACCGTGAAGGCGAGGCTCAGCCCCCAGCTGATGAGCACCGCCCGGGCCAGGCCCGCGGCGCTGACCCTCGGCCAGCACGTACGGATGGCGACGGCGAGGAGGGCGACGAGCACGTAGAAGATGACCTCGAGGGTGAGGGTCCAGGCGACGGAGAAGAGCGCCCCCTGACGGCCCGGCACGAGGTTGTTGAGCAGCAGCACGTGGACGACGTACTGCCAGGCTCGCGTCCCCTGGCCGCCGACGAGGAGGACGATCGCCGCCAAGGCGACCCAGTAGAGCGGGTAGATGCGGGCCGCCCGGCGGATCGCGTAGCGCCGCAGCGACGGCAGGGGCCGGCCGGTCAGCAGGCGGTCGACGAATGGCCGGGCGATGACGTAGCCGCTGATGGCGAAGAACAGCCACACGCCCGTGGCCAGCGTGATCAGCGGCACGTCGTACCAGCGCTGCGCGCGGATGGGGATGGCCCGCCCCCCGAGGGCGTAGGCGTGGCCGACGAGCACGGCGAGCGCCGCCAGCGCCCGCAGGGCATCGACGTTCTGCAGACGGCGCCCCGGGCCGCCGCGCCGCCGGCCGCCACCGGTTCAGCGGTGAGGGCGACCACCGCTCACCCCCTGCAGATGCGCGCTCAGCCAGTCGGCGAGGTCCCGGGCGCTCGCCCGGCGCGAGCGGTCGACGAGCGCCAGCGGCCCCAGCCAGGCCAGGCGGCCGGCCGCCCCGAGAGCGTTGACGGCCGCCGTCGCCCGCGACCGGGGGGGCTCCGGCGCCGGGCGATCACCCGGTAGGTGGCCGCCATGAACCGCCGGCGCCGCCGACGCTCGTCCCCGAAGGCGGCCGCGGTGGCCGCCGCCTCGACGTGCGCCACGCGCGCCTGCGGCACGTAGCGGACGCGGTAGCCGGCGTCGGCCAGCCGCCAGCAGAGATCGAGGTCCTCGCCGTACATCCACTCGCGCTCGTCAAAGCCGCCGATGGCCTCAAAGGCGCTGCGGCGCACCATCAGGCAGGCCCCCACCGCCCACGGCACGTCCCGCGGCCGCTGCGGATCCCACGCCCCCGCAGGCACAACCGGTCGCCGATCCGCCGGCTGGCGCGGTGCAGACCGAGCGCGAAGGCGAGGGCCACGCCCACCCCCGGCAGCGGCCCCACGGAGTGCTGGACCTCTCCCCCGTCGCGCACCAGCTGCGGCGCGACCGCGCCCACCCGCGGATCGGCTCCGGCGGCGAACAGCGCCTCCAGTGCGCCGGGATGAAGCTCCACGTCGGCGTTGGCGGCCACCAGCCAGGGCGAGCGGCCCTCGCGGGCGGCCCGGTTGACGGCCGCGCCGAAACCGAGGTTCTCCTCGCAGGCGATGACCTGCGCCCACGGGGCGGCCGCGTGGGCGGCCGGCGCCGAGCCGTCGGCTGAGGCGGTGTCGACGACGACCACCTCGGCGCGCCCGGCCGCGGCGTCGGGCGCCAGCGAGCGCAGGCAGGCCAGCAGCAGCGCGCGCGTGTCGTGGGAGACGACCACCACCGTCACCGGCGGCTCGCTCACCGTCGCCTCGGCCAGCCGCGGCGCGTCGGCCGCAGCCGCGCCCGGCGCTCAGGCGGCAGGCCCTCGTGGGCATGGCGCTCGAGGAAGCCATCGAGCTCGGCGGCGGTCAGCAGGAACCGCTCGCGCGCGGCGAAGCGCTCCTCCCACCAGAACGGCTGCACCCGCTCGGCCTGGCGCAGGCCATCCGCCGACCCGGCCGGGCGATGGGAGCCGCGGCGGTTGACGACATGGTGCTTGAAGACGAACTCCACCCCGCCGTCGGCGGCGAGCACCAGCCAGTGATGGTGGCCCCACCCCACCCACGGACCCTGGATGCCGTAGGTGAGCTCCTCGCGCAGCGCCGGCACCTCGATGTAGCCGGCCCGGGCGACCCGCTGCAGCTCGGCGCAGGCCCACACCGGATCGCGGATGTCCTCGAGGGTGTGCGAGCAGATGGCGAAGTCGAACTGGTTGCGTCAAACGGCCAGGGCGCACGGTCGCAGATGTCGCGCTGCACCCAGCGGGAGGCGTCGAAGCGCTCGGCGGCCCGCTCACCCTGCCAGCCCAGCTGTCCGCGGGCGTCGTAGGGCGCGAGATCGAGGATCCAGTCGGCTCGGGGAACGGGCGGGCGGCACCCCCCACGTCGAGGACGAGGGCGCTCTCGGGCAGCCGCCGGAGGATCTCCTGGGCGCTTGCCGCCAGCACCGCGGCTCAGCCGGCCGAGTCGACGCGGCCGATGCAGACGACGACGGCTCCCGCGCCGGCGGCGTCGTAGGCGGCCTCGACGAGCCGCAGCGCCGCCCACGCGGCCCGGCCGGGGTGAAGGGCCGTGCCCGAGGGGCGCGACAGCGGCGCCAGCAGCCGGCGCAACCGCCCGGCGGGGCGGGCGAGGTCCCACAGCGCCTCGTCGAGGCTCTGGGCGGCCCGATGTAGGCAGGCGACCGGGGCCACCGGCTCGATCCCCGCCGCCCGGAAGGCCCGGCGAGCGTCGACGGGGTGAAGTGGACGAGGTGCTCGTGGGGCCGCAGCCCCGTCCAGCGCTCGCCCAGGCGGCGGCGCTGGACGCTCTGCCAGTTGGGGACCTCGATGACGACGAACCCGCCGGGCCGCACCCACCGCGCCATCGACTCCAGGAAGGCCCGGCTGTCGGGCTGGTGCTCGAGCACGTGAAAGGCCGAGACGACGTCGAAGCTGCGCTGCGGCAGCCCGGACTGCTCGAGGGTGGCCACCACGACCTCGAGGCCTCGGTCGGCGGCCATCTGCGCGGCGGTGTGCTCGGGCTCGACGCCCTGGCCGCGCCACCCGCGCGCCCGGGCGGCCAGCAGCACCTCGCCGGTGCCCGAGCCGAGGTCGAGCAGCGATCCGCCGCGCACGCCGGTCGCGCGCTCGATGATCGCCAGCCGCCGGTGGGCGACGCGCATCAGGTAGCGCTGGAACTCAGGCGCGCGGACGTCGAGCCCGAAGGGGCCCGCCTCGCCGAACATGTAGCCGTCGACGTAGACCTCGCTGGGGTCGGCGTAGTCGGGCGCCGACACCGTCGTGCAGCGCTCGCAGCGGCGCAGGCGGTTCCCGCCGCCCAGCTCGAAGGTGGCCAGCGACCGCGAGCCGCAGGCGGGACAGGCGGCCAGCTCGATGATCCGCATCGGCCGCGAGTCTAAGCCCGCGCGGCGGCGCGCCGCAGCACGGCCAGCCAGCCGGCGGCCGTCCGCTCCCAGGTGAACTCCCGAGCCCGCCGGGCCCGCGGCGCGCAGCCGGTCGGCCAGGGCGGGATCGCAGAGCAGGCGCCGCAGCCCCTGGGTCACCGCGTCGAGGTCGGCGCGCTGACGACGCCGGCGTCGCCCACCACCTCGGGCAGGGCGCCGCGATCGGAGACGAGCAGCGGGGCCCCGCAGGCCAGGCTCTCCAGGGCCGTCAGCCCGAAGCCCTCATAGAGGCTCGGCAGGCACACCGCGTCGGCCCCGGCCATCAGCGCCGCCAGCTGGGCGTCCGTGGTGGCGGTGCGGCGGACCACCCGCGGGGAGCGCAGCGCGGCCTCCAGCGGTCCGGAGTCCGCGCGATCGGGGGCCGGGATGGCCGGCGACGGCCAGCACCTGCGGGAAGCCCTCGGTCGCCAGACGCTCCATGGCTCCGCGCAGGACGGTCAGGTTCTTGCGGGGATGCAGGGTGGCGGCGTAGAGGACGTAGCGCTGGCCGCCCACGAGCTGCGCGCCGCCGGCCAGCCCCGGGACGAACCCCGGATCGACCCCGTGAGCCACGGCGTGGACGCGCTCCGCGGGGAGGTCATAGGCGGCCACCAGGTCACCGGCAGCCGCCGCGCGAGGGGACGATCACCGCCTGCGCGACGGCGACCGCCCGCTCGGTCCGCGGGGCGATGTGGGCCAGGAACGCCGGCTCCAGCGTGTCGCGCAACGCCGGCTCGAACCAGCCGGCCTCGTGGACCTGGACGACGAGCGGGGCGCCGCCGGTGTCCGGCAGGTCGTCGTGGCCGCTGGCCAGGACGACGTCCACCCTGCGCCGGCGGCGGGCGGGGAGGGCGATCAGCCGCTCGCTGCGGCCGAGCTGCGCGAGGACCCGGTGCCACACCTTGCCGTGGCCGCCGACCGGCGCCAGCTCGAGGAGGCCCGCCGGAACACCGATCCTCATCGCGGCGCGATAATCGCCGCGTGTCGACGAGCGCCGAGGAGCTGAGGCGCGCCCGCGCCGGGGCCTACGAGAACCCGCGACCGGAGGTCCAGGCGCTCGTGCCGCTCGGGGCGCGGCGGATCCTCGACCTCGGCTGCTCCTCGGGCGCGCTGGGAGCGGCGCTCAAGGCCCGCCAGCCGGCCGAGGTCGTCGGCGTCGAGCTCGACTCCGCCTACGCCCGCGACGCCGCCGGGCGCCTGGACCGGGTGATCGTCGGCGACCTGGAGACCCTCGACCTCGCCGCCGCGGACCTTGGTGGGCCGTTTGACTGCGTGATCGCCGCCGATGTCCTGGAGCACCTGCGCGACCCGTGGGCGGTGCTGCGCGACGCCGCCGGCCGGCTGGCCCCGGGTGGGACGGCGGTCGTCAGCCTCCCCAACGTCCGCTACTGGGAGACGCTCGTCGCCCTGCTGGTGCGCGGCTCCTGGCCGCGCCGCGACGAGGGGATCTTCGACCGCGACCACCTGCGCTGGTTCACCCTCTCCGACGCCCGCGCCCTGCTGGCGCAGGCGGGGCTGCGGGTGACCGAGGTCTCACCGCGCTATCGCCTGCGCCCGCAGGACTGGCGCACGGAGCCCCAGGGCCGGCGCTTCGCGCGCACCCCGCTGGCTCCCTTCCTCGTCTTCCAGTACGTGCTGGCGGGCGTCACGGCGCCCGCCTGAGCCGGGCTCGGGTCCGCTGGGCCGCCGCGCGCGGGACCTCGGTGGCCAGGGTGCGGGCCAGCTCCTTGAGGGGAACGTGGAAGAGTCCCACGCGGACCCGTCCCTCGGCGCGATCCCATTCGCGCTGGGCCTGCTCGAGCACCGGATAGGACCGCGGAACGCGGCGCCCGGGGCCCTTGGCGGCGACCGCCACCACCTGCATGGGCAGCTCGGGATGACCGACGCCGCCCGCCCAGACGTCGTCGAAGGGGTCGAGCAGCAGCTCCATCCCCGAGGGGGTGAACCGCCAGTAGTCCTGGGGATAGCCGTGGACGGGAAAGAACATCACGGAGCTGATGACGCACAGGCCGCCGTCGCCGACGACGCGGTGAAGCTCGCGGCAGGCGGCCAGCGGGTCGGCACAGTGCTCGAGGGTGTCCAGGCAGAACGCGGTCCCCACCGCCCCGTCCCCGAAGGTCAGAGCGCGCAGGTCCTCGACGCGATCCACGCCCGGCCCGGGCGCATGTCCGTGCCCACGAAGTCACGACCGGCGAACAGGCGGCGCAGGTCGTTGGGCTGGCCGGGCTCGACCTGGAGTGAGCCGAACTCGACGATCGGCTCGGGGAGCTCGAGTGTGTGAGCCAGCTCCGTGACGAAGTCGAAGATGAGCTGCTGGGCCATCAGGGGCAAGCCTACGCGGGCCGCGGCCGACCGTAGACTGCGGTGCCGTGAACCCCGACGTCGCCCTCGACGCCGCCGCGGCGGTCGCGCAGGTCCGGCGCTGGTATCACTGCATCGAGGTGGCGCCCGGCGTCGTCACCCCCGGCCTCTTTGACCTGCGGCCGGTCGCCGACCGGCTGCCCTGGCCCGAGGTGCGCGGCCGCCGCTGTCTCGACGTGGGAACGGCCGACGGCTTCCTCGCCTTCGAGCTCGAGCGCCGCGGGGCCGCTGAGGTGGTGGCCCTCGACCTCCCCCAGCCCGAGGACTGGGACTGGGAAGCCCACACCGGCGCCACCGGACCCGAGTACGTGCGGGCGGTCGCCGGCCCCGAGGTCGGCGCCGGCCTGCGGACCGCCCTGGCGCTGCGCGGCTCGGCCGTCCAGGTCGTGTCGGGCAGCGTCTATGACCTCGATCCCGCATGGCTGGGGGGTTTTGACGTCGTCGTGTGCGGCAGCCTGCTGCTGCACCTGCGCGATCCCCTGCGCGCGCTGGCCGCCATCCGCTCGGTGTGCCGCGACCGGCTGCTGTGCACCAACCAGCTGGACCTGGGGCGAACCGTCACCCACCCGCGCGCGCCGCTGTTTCGGCTGGACGGGACGAGCGGGATCACCCAGTGGTGGATCCCCAATGCGGCCGGCCATCGCCAGATGCTGCGGGCGGCCGGCTTTGCCATCGAGCGGGCTCGCGGCCCTACAGCATCCCCTTCGGGCCGGCCCATCCCCCGCGCGGCCGCACGCCGGGCGCGCGCGCCCACACGCTCGCCCAGCTGCTGGTCACCGGGCGCCGGGGCGTGCCGCACCTGGCCGTGCTGGCGCGCATCTGATGCTGCCCGGGGCGCTGGCGCGCCTGCTGGCGCTGCCGGCAGACGCCCGTGTGCTTGACGTCGGCGGCTGGGCGGCGCCCGTCAACCGGGCCGACTGGGTCATCGACCTCATGCCCTACGCCACCCGCGGGGCGCTGATGGCGGAGGGCTTCGGTCCCGGGCCCGAGCGCTTCGATGCCGATCGCTGGGTGCTCCGCGACCTCTGCGCGCACGAGCCGTGGCCCTTCACGGAGAACTTCTTCGACTTCGCGGTCTGCACCTTCACCCTGGAGGACGTGCGCGACCCGGTGCGCGTCTGCCAGGAGATGTCGCGGGTGGCCCGCGCCGGCTACATCGAGGTCCCCTCGCTGCTCGACGAGCTGACCTGGCGCAACCCCGAGGCCTCGGGGGGCGCCTGGGTCGGCCATTCCCACCACCGCTGGCTGTGCGCGCGGCGCGGCGACACGCTCGAGTTCCTGGTCAAGGCCCACTCGCTGCACGACGACCGGCGCGTCCGCATCCCCCCGCGATGGGCGCGGCGGCTGAGCCCGGAGGAGCGGGTGCTGGCCCACTTCTGGGAGGGGCGGCTGCCCGCCCGCGAGCGCCCGGCGATCGACAGCTACCCCGTGCAGGAGCTCGTCCGGGCCGTCGAGGAGCGCTTTGCCCCGCCCCGCTGGGAGCGCGCTGCGCGGACCGCCGGCGAGCGGGCGCGCGCGTCGGCGCGGTATCGCTGGCAGCGCCTGGCTCAGAGGACGGGAGCGCCGTAGCGGACGCTGCCGGCCAGCAGGGCCGCGGCGCCGACGAGGTCGGCGAGCACGTCGGCCGCGACCACCGCGGCCGGCCGGCGGGCCCGCACGGTCTGGACGTAGGGGAGCGCCAGCCCGAGCGCCAGCGGGGTACGCCGCGCCACCGCCAGACCCACCCCCACGACCGCCAGGTCAAAGCGGGCGGTGCGCTCGTCGAGGAACAGCCGGCGGTGAAAGAAGGCCGCACGCAGCTCGGGCATCCGCCGGGCCATCGCCGGGAAGTAGCGCCGGCCGCGCCCGCTCGGCCACGTACTCCGGCCAGCCGCGAGGAAACACCGCGTGGTGGGCGAGCGCCTGTGCACAGTAGGCCGGGCGCGCCCCGGCCCGCAGAGCGCGGTAGCCGAACCACACGTCCTCGCCCAGCGCCTTGCCCCGGCGGGGCGCGATCCACTCCTCAAAGCCGCCGGCTGCCTCGAACGCGCGGCGGGTGGCGAACAGGTTGGCCGTCTCCCACAGCCCTACCTGGGAGGTGATCCACAGCGAGCGGTCAAACGGCCCGAGCGGCTGCGCCGGATCGGGGAGGACGCGGCCCTGGACGAGGTCGGCCTCGGCCAGGGCGCTCACCCCGGCGGCCAGCCAGCCGGGCTGCGGCACGACGTCGGCGTCGCAGAAGGCCAGGAGGGGGGCGGTGGCGGCGCCCACCCCGCGGTTGCGTGCCGCCGCCGGACCGAGCGCCGGCTGGCGGATGACGCGCGTCGGCCCGCGGGCGGCGCGGGCGACGGCCACCGTGTCGTCCTGTGAGCCATCGTCGACGACGACCACCTCGAAGCGGCCGTCGCCGTCGAGCTCCTGGCCGGCCAGCGCCTCCAGCGTCCGTCCGATCGTGGCCGCCGCGTCGCGGGCGGGGACGATCACGCTGACGATCAGGTCTGCCATGGCGCGGAGACTAGGCTACCGCTGCCGTCCCGACGTGCGGATCGCCCTCACCCATGCGTTCTGCTGGCCCGAGGTCCGCCGCGGCGCCGAGCGCTTCCTCGCCGAGCTGGGGCCGGCCCTGACCCGGCGCGGCCACGAGGTCTGGCACTACTCGTCGGCCTGGGAGCCCGGGGCGAGCATCGAGCGCGATGTCCGGATCGTCCGCCTCCCGCGGCGCTTCGAGGACCAGTATCGCCACGAGGCCGACTTCGGGCGCCGCCTGCTCCCCCGCCTCGCCGGGCGCTCCTTTGACGCCGTCCACTCCCTGGGGCGCCACGACGCGGTGGCCTCGCTGCGCGCGGCGCGCCTGCGCGGCGACGGCCGCCGGACGATGGTCACGGACCTCGGGCTCCCAGACCCGGTGTGGTGGCGGGGCGAGGGCCGTCGCGAGGCTCGGGCCGCCCGGCGCGTCGTGCGCGCGGTCGACGTCTACAGCGCGATGTCGCAGACGGCGGTCGACCACCTGGCCGCCGGCTACGGGCGCCGCGACGGCGTGGTCGTCCCCGGTGGCGTCGACCTGGAGGCCTTCCGGCCGGCGGCTGCCCGCGAGCCGGCGCCGACGATCCTCTTCTCCGGGGCGATCACGGAGCCGCGCAAGGGCGTCGCCGGGCTGCTGGCGGCCCTGGACGTCGTCGCCCGGTCACGGCCCGAGGTCCCCTGTGGCTGAGCGGCCCCGGCGATCCGCGCTCCCCTGCTGGCCGCCGCGCCGCCCGCCGCCGCCGAGCGGACGACCGCCCTGGGCGTCGGCGAGGCGGGCGCCCAGCACGAGCGTTACGGCCGCGCCTGGGTGACCTGCCTGCCCTCCACCCATGACTCGTTCGGGATGGCGCTGCTCGAGTCCCTGGCCTGCGGGACGCCGCTGGTCACGACCACCCACTCCGCCCCCCAGGAGCTCGTGACCCCGGGGGTCACCGGCGAGCTGTGTCCCCCAGGCGACCCGGAGGCGCTCGCCGAGGCGCTGCTGCGCGGGCTGGCGCTGTCCGAGCGGGAAGTCACGGCGCAGCGCTGCCGGGCCGCGGCGGCGCCCTATGACTGGGACGGCGGGCTGGCCCCGCTCTGCGAGGGGCTCTATCGCGGCCTCGCTGTACGGTTTCCCGGTTGAGCACCGTCCTCGTCACCGGCGCCGGCGGCTACATCGGCGGCCGGCTCGTCGCGGTCACTGACGCAGGCCGGTCACGACGTCCGCGCCCTCGTCCGCGATCCCGCGCCGTGGCTGCGGGTGCCGCAGACCGCCTGTGACCTGTGCACGGTCGCCCCCGACGACCTGGCCGCCGCCTGCCGGGGCGCCGCGGCCATCGTCCACCTCGCCGGCGAGAACGAGATCGTCGCCGCGCGGGAGCCGGCGGGGGCCCTGGGGTCCACGGTGGTCGCCGCCGAGCGGCTCGCCGAGGCCGCCCGCGCCACCGGGGTGCGGCGCCTCGTCTACCTCTCGACCGTGCACGTCTACGGCGAGCGCATGCAGCCGGGGGCGATCCTCCGCGAGGATCTGCGGCCCGAGCCCCGCTCGGCCTACGCCATCTCCCGCCTGGCCTGCGAGCACGTCGTCGCCACCCTGTCGGCCGGCGCCTATGAGCTGGCGATCCTGCGGCTGACCAACTCCGTGGGGGCGCCCGTCGACCCGCGGGTCGACCGCTGGTCGCTGGTCGCCAATGACCTCGCCCGCGAGGGCGCCCGCCACGGGCGGCTGACCCTGCGCTCCTCCGGCGCCCAGTGGCGTGATTTCGTGGCCCTGGGCGACGTCTGTGCGGCGATCGCCGCCGCGGGCGCGGGCGCGGTGGCGCCGGGCACCTACAACCTCGGTTCGGGCCGGGCGACGACGGTCCGGGCGCTCGCCGGCCTCGTCCAGGACGCCTTCGCCGCACAGACGGGGACGCGTCCCGAGCTGCGGGCCCCTGCGGTGCCGGGCGACCCACCGCAGGCCTACGAGGTGTCCGTGGAGCGGCTCGCCGCCCAGGGGGTCGCGGCCACCGGGACGCTGGCGGAGGCGGTCGGCGAGACTGTCGCCTTCTGCCTGGAGCACACAGAGGAGATGCCGTGAGCCCGATCCACGATGTGCGCATCACCCCCCTGCGCCGGATCCCCGACGAGCGCGGGGCGATCCTGCACATGCTGCGCCGTGACGACCCGGGGTTTGAGGCCTTCGGTGAGATCTACTTCTCGCTCGTCTACCCCGGCGTCATCAAGGGCTGGCACCTCCACGCGCGGATGACGCTGAACTACGCCGTCCCGGTGGGGATGATCAAGCTCGTCTGCTTCGACGAGCGCGCCGGACTCCCCCAGCCGCGGCACCCTGCAGGAGATCCACCTCGGCGAGCTCCACTACGCCCTGGTGACGATTCCCCCGGGCGTCTGGAACGGCTTCACCGCCGAGGGGACCGGCGGCGGCCCTCGTCGCCAACTGCGCGACTGAGCCTCACGACCCTGCGGAGATCGACCGCCGGGACCCCTTCTCGGATCAGATTCCCTATGACTGGGCGCTGCGTCATGGCTGAGACGGCCGTCCCCGTGCCGGCCACCGAGGCTCTCGCGGACCGCTTCGCCTTCACCGGCTCGCTCCGGGCCCGCGCCGCCCGCGGCACTGTCGTCAACACCGCCTTCAGCGTCGGCCTGGGGCTGCTGACGCTCGTCAAGGGGTTCGTGCTGGCGGGCTTTCTCTCGCGACGTGACTACGGGATCTGGGGGGTGATCGCGGTGTCGCTCTCCTCACTGCTGTTCTTCAAGCAGGCCGGCATCGGCGACCGCTTCGTCCAGCAGGCAGAGCTCGACCAGGAGGCGGCCTTCCAGACGGCGCTGACCCTCGAGCTGATCGTCACCGGCGCCTGCGTCGCCCTCATCGCCGTGGCCGTCCCGGTGCTCGTGCTCGTCTACGACCTGCCGCAGCTGGCGGCGCCGAGCGCGGTCATCGCCGTGGCGCTGCTCGTGTCCGTCTTCCAGGCCCCGCTGTGGATCTACTACCGGCGGATGGAGTTCGCCCGCCAGCGGGCGCTGCAGGCCGTCGATCCGGTGGTCGGGTTCGTCGTCTCCGTGGCCCTGGCGATCGCGGGGACCGGCTACTGGGCGTTCGTCGGCGGTCTGGCGGCGGGTGCCTGCGCCGCCTCCGCGGTGGCCGTGTGGCGCTCGCCGTTCCGGGTGCGGCTGCGCTGGCAGGCCGGCGCCCTGCGGGCCGCCTGGTCGTTCTCGGGTCCGCTGCTCGTCGCCGGGGCGGCCGGGGCCGCCATGGCCTGGAGCGCCTCGCTGGCGGCCAAGCTCGATCTGGGGGTGGCAGCCGTGGGGGTGATCACCCTCGCCTACACGATCTCGAGCTTCACCGACCGCGTCGACCAGCTCGTCACCGGGGCGCTGTACCCGGCGATCTGCGCCGTCCGCGACCGCACCGACGTGCTCTACGAGTCCCTGGTCAAGTCCAACCGGCTGGCCCTCATGTGGGCGGTGCCGTTCGGGCTCGCGGTGACGCTGTTCAGCGCTGACCTCGTCCGCTTCGTCATCGGCGAGCGCTGGCATGCGGCGATCGTCGTCCTGCAGGTCTCCGGGGTGACGGCGGCCGTCAACCACGTCGGCTTCAATTGGAGCGCCTACTTCCGTGCGCTTGGCCGCACCCGGCCGCTGGCCCTCGAAACGGTGGCGGCGGCGGCCGTCTTCATCATCGTCGGGATCCCGCTGCTGATCGCCGACGGCCTGCCCGGCTTCGCCGCCGGGATCGCCGCGCAGGCGGTCGCCGCCCTGGCGATGCGGACCTACTGGCTGCGGCGGCTGTTCCCGGGCTTTCACTTCCTCGGTCAGGCGGCTCGGGCGTTTGCCCCCACCCTGCCGGCGACGGCCCTCGTCCTGGTCGCGCGGATCCTGGAGCCCGGCTCGCGGACGGCCGGCGGTGGCCATCGGCGAGCTCGTGGCCTACGTGGTGGTGACTGTCGCCGCCACCCTGTACCTCGAGTCAGACCTGCTGCACGAGGCGTTCGGCGCGCTGGCGCGCCCGGCCGCCGCCTGAGGGTCCGCCGTGCGGGTCCTCTCCGTCGGCAACCGCTATCCGCCGTGGTCCAGCGGCGGCTATGAGGCGACCTGGGCGGCGCACGTCGCCCACCTGCGGGCCGCCGGGCACACCGTGCGGGTGCTCACCACCCTCCCCGATCCGACGGACCGCCCGCCGTCCGGCCCGCGGCCGGAGGGTGTCTACCGGGAGCTGCGCTGGTACTGGCGAGCGCACGCCTTCCCGCGGTTGGGGATCGCCGACACGGTGCGCCTGGAGCGCGCCAACGCCGCCGTGCTGCGCCGCCATCTGGCAGACCTCGCCCCCGATGCCGTCATGTGGTGGGCGATGGGCGGGATGTCGCTCGGGCTGCTCGAGCAGGCACGGCGAGCCGGGGTCCCGGCGGTGGCCGTCGTCGGCGACGACTGGCCGGTCTACGGGCCGCAGGTCGACGGCTGGACGCGGCGCTTTGGCGGCCCGGGGCGCGCGCTGGCCCGGCCGGCGCAGTGGCTGACCGGCCTGCCCACCACCCTGGAGCTCGACCGCGCGGCCCGCTGGTCGATGAACTCCCGCCACACGCTGGCCGCCGTCGGGCGCCCGCCGGCACGCCTCCATCGCCCATCCCGGCATCGACCCGGCGCGCTTCCCCTTCACCCCCGCCCCGCCGTGGGACTGGCGGCTGCTCTACTGCGGGCGGATCGACGCCCGCAAGGGGATCGCCACCGCCGTCCGCGCGCTGGCCGAGCTGCCGGCGCAGGCCACCCTGACGATCCATGGCGACGGGGATGACGGCCACCGCGCGGAGCTCTCGACCCTCGCCGACCGCCTGGGAGTGGGCTCGCGGGTCCACTTCAGCCGCTCCGGGCACGGCGCGGTGGCCGCCGCCTACGCGGCCTGCGACGCGCTCGTCTTCCCCGTCACCTGGCACGAGCCGTGGGGCCTGGTCCCCCTGGAGGCGATGGCCAGCGGCCGCCCGGTGCTCGCCAGCCGCGCCGGCGGCGGTCCCGCCGAGTACCTCGAGGAGGGCGTCAACTGCCTGCAGTTCGCGCCCGGCGACGCCGCCGGGCTGGCCCTGGCCCTGCGCCGGCTCGCCGGCGAGGCGGCCCTGCGCACGGCGCTCGTCGCCGGCGGCCGCGAGACGGCGGCGCGGTTTCCCGAGTCCGCCTTTCACGCCGCTCTCGTCGGCGAGCTGGAGCGGGCGATCGCCGAGCGGGCCGCTGCCGTGAGCGAGCGCCCGCGGGTGGCCGTGGTCATGCCGTTCGCCGGGGACGACGGCGGCGTTGCGAGCCGCGCTGGCGGCCCTCGGGCGGCTGAGCACCGCCCCGGCGACGAGCTCGTCCTCGCCGACAACCGCGGCCGCTCGGAAGTCCTCGAGGGGACGATCCGGCACCTGGCGGCCGCCGGCGTGCGCACGGCCGGGTGGGCCCGCAACCGGGGAGCGGAGGCGACCGGCGGTGAGTGGCTGGTGTTCCTCGACGCCGACACCCGGCCGGCGCCGGACCTGCTCGACCGCTACTTCATCGCCCCCCGGCGCCGCGGACGGCGATCCTCGCCGGCGCCATCGCCGATGTGCCCGGCGGGCGACGGCGGCCGCCGCGCCACAGCGCCCGCCGCGGCCAGATGTCACACCGGGTGACGCTCGAGCGGCCGGGCCGCCCTACGCGCAGAGCGCCAACCTGGCGGTCCGGCGGGCGCCGTTCGAGGCCGTCGGCGGCTTCGAGGAGAGCGCGCGCGGCCGGTGAGGACGCCGACCTGTGCTGGCGGCTGGCCGCCGCCGGGCTGGGGACTCGAGGAGCGCCCGGAGCCGTCGTCGAGCACCTCAGCGCGGCGGACGCTGACCGCCCTGGTGCACCAGCTCGTCCGCCACGGAGCGGGGGCGCGCCTGGCTGGCAGCGCCGCTATCCCGGCGAGTTCCCGGCGCCGTCGGCGCGCGCCGTCGCCGCCGCGGGCGGCCGGCGCGTCCGGGCGGGCGGCGAGCGCGATGGTCCGGCGCGATCGCCACGGCGGCCGTCGGCGCGCTCCTCGAGGCGGCCGAGGGGCTCGCCTTCGACGCCGGCCGGTGGCTGGGCTCCAACCGTCCGCGGCGGCCATGACGGCGCGAGCCGCTCGTCTCCGTGGTGGTCGCCACCCGTGACCGTCCGGCGCGGCTGCGGCCGCCTGCTCGCCGGCCTCGCCGCCCAGACGCTCGCCGGCGCTTCGAGGTGATCGTCGTCGACGACGGCTCCGGAGGCCGGTGGCGGATGTGCTGGCGACGGCGCGCTCGGCGGCTCGCCTGGAGCGGTTCGGCCGGGGCGGCTCGCTCGAGGTGCGGATCGAGCGCCATCCCCGGCCGCGCGGGGCGGCCGCCGCCCGCAACCGCGGCTGGCGCCTGGCCCGGGCGCCGCTGGTCGCCTTCACCGACGACGACTGCGTCCCCGCGCCCGGCTGGCTGACGGCGCTGACGGCGGCCGGTCGGGCTCACCCCGGTGCGGTCATCCAGGGGATCACCCGTCCCGACCCGGGCGAGCGCGACCGCCGGGGCCGTTTGCCCACACGGTGGCCGTCGACCGGCTCGGGCCGCAGTACGAGACCTGCAACATCGCCTATCCCCGCGCGCTGCTCGATCGGCTCGGCGGCTTTGACGAGCGCTTCGGTCCCGGCCGGCCGGCGAGGACACCGATCTGGCGTGGCGGGCGATCGAGGCCGGGGCGCGACGGTGCTCGCGGCCGGGCGATCGTCGTTCACGCCGTCGAGACCCGGAGCGCCGCGCCGCCATGCTGCGCATCCGTCCGCTGGGGCGCGCCGTGCGGGTGCTGGGCGCGCATCCGGGGTCCCGGGCGATCCTCTACCGCGGGCTGTTCTGGAACGTCTGGCACTACCTGCTGTGGCGCTCGCTGCTGGTCCTTGCGGCCCCGGCCTGGCTGCGCTCGGATGGTCCTCGGTCGCCACCTCGCGAGCTGCGGAGCCGGGCGCGCGGACGGCCGCCGTGCCGGCCGGGGCCGCTGGTCGTCCATGCCGCCCGAGTGCGCGGCCGTCGCCCGCGGGGCGCGTCCGCCACCGGGTCTGGGTGCTCTGAGCTCTTCGCCGGTCCTCGATCTCCGGCGACTACCGTGAGGAGCATGTTCGGACTGCGCGAGAAGTCGAAGATGATCGACGCCGCCGAGGCGCCCGCCGGGCCGCCAGACCGCGATGCCGGTGGCCGCCCGCCATGCCGTCCTCGGCCACTCCCCTCATCCCCCCGTTCCCGGATGGCGGTGAGCAGATCGTCTTCGGCATGGGCTGCTTCTGGGGCGCCGAGCGCGTCTTCTGGCAGGCGCCCGGGCGTGTACACCACGGCGGTCGGCTATGCCGGCGGCTACACCCCCAACCCCACCTACGAGGAGGTCTGCAGCGGCAGCACCGGCCACACCGAGGCCGTCCTGGTCGTCTTTGACCCGGCCCAGACCTCCTACGAGGAGATGCTCCGGCTGTTCTGGGAGAACCACGACCCGACCCAGGGCATGCGCCAGGGCAACGACGTCGGCACCCAGTACCGCTCCGCGATCTACTGGGACACGCGACGAGCACGGCCGGCTCGCCCAGGCGTCCCGCGAGGCCTACGCCGCGCTCCTGACGGCCAAGGGCTATCCGGAGATCACCACGGAGATCGCGCCGGCCGGGCCCTTCTACTACGCCGAGGACCACCACCAGCAGTACCTCGCACAAGAACCCCTGGGGCTACTGCGGGCTCGGCGGGACCGGCGTCAGCTGCCCGACCGGGCTGGGCCGACGGCGGCTGGCGCCGCGGCGAGTCGGCGCCGCCTGCCTCATCGGAGTCGCGGGCCGATTGCGGCCGCCGTCGGCCGGACGTCATACCGCGCGCGCCACATCCGTGCGCCCCCCGGCGCCCGGCCGTCTCGCCAGCTGGTACGGCGGCCCCAGCCACCGCCGCGCGGGCCGCGCTCAGCCGCCGGCGACCGCCGGCAGGATCGTGATCTCGTCGCCGTCCTTGACGCCGTGTCGAGGCCGTCGAGGAAACGGATGTCCTCGCCCCCGACGTAGACGTTGACAAACCGCCGCAGCCCTCCATCCTCGGCGATCCGGCTGCGCAGCTCGCCGTAGCGCTCATAGAGGGAATCGAGGACCTCGCCGACGGTGCCGCCGTCGACGGTGGCGAGGGCTTCGCCCTCGGTGGCCGCCCGCAGCTGGGTGGGGATCTTGACGCTGACTGTCATGGCGCGGGCAATCTTAGGCGAGAGCGCCGACGTGCTCGGACGCCGCCGCCTCGAACGCGCTGACCGTCGGCTCGATGTTCCAGGTCTCGAACGTGCCGCGCACCGCATCGAGCGTCTTGAGGCCCTCACCGGTGATGTAGACGACGACCCGCTCGGAGGGGTCGATGTCGCCCCGCTCGGCCAGCTTGGCCAGGACCGCGGTCGTCACCCCGCCGGCCGTCTCCGTGAAGATCCCGGTCGTCTGGGCCAGCAGGCGGATGCCCTCGCGGATCTCGTCGTCGGAGACCGAGTCCACGCCGCCGCCGGAGCGACGGGCCAGGTCGAGCGCATAGGGCCCATCGGCGGGGTTGCCGATGGCCAGCGACTTGGCGATCGTGTCGGGCTTGACCGGGCGGCAGAAGTCCTGGCCGTCGGCGAAGGCCGTGGCCACCGGCGAGCAGCCCGTCGGCCTGGGCGCCGTTGAACACCGGGAGCTCGCCCTCGAGCAGCCCGGCTTCGATCCACTCCTCGAAGCCGCGGGCGATCTTGGTGAACAGCGAGCCCGAGGCGATCGGGGCGACGACGCGATCGGGCAGCTCGAAGCCGAGCTGCTCGGCGGTCTCGAAGGCCAGGGTCTTGGAGCCCTCGGCGTAATAGGGACGCATGTTGATGTTCACGAACGCCCACTCGTGCTCGCCCGACAGCTCCGTGCACAGGCGGTTGACGTCGTCGTAGTTGCCGTTGATGCCGACGACATTGGTGCCGTAGACGCCGGTGGCGAGGATCTTCTGCTCCTCGAGGTTCGAGGGGATGAAGACGAACGAGTCCAGCCCGGCGGCGGCGGAATGGGCGGCCACCGCGTTGGCGAGGTTGCCGGTCGAGGCGCAGGCGATCGTGGTGTAGCCCAGCTCGCGGGCGCGGGCGAGGGCCACGGAGACGACGCGGTCCTTGAAGGAGTGCGTCGGGTTGGCGGCGTCGTTCTTGATCCACACCTCCTTGAGACCGAGCTGCTCGGCCAGACGGTCGGCGCGCAGCAGCGGCGTCCAGCCGGCGGGCAGCGCGACCTCGGGGCGCGCTGGCCACCGGCAGGAAGTCCCCGTAGCGCCACAGCGAGTGGGGGCCGGCCTGGATCCGGCGCTTCAGCGCGTCGGGATCGGCGTCGTCACGCGCCGCGTAGGCGACCTCGAGGGGGCCGAAGCACTTCTCGCAGACGTACCGAGCGTCAAGCGGATAGGTGGTCTTGCATTCCTTGCAGCGAAGAGACTCTGGCGGCATATGTGAAAAAACCTCCGCCGGGGTCTGTGGTCGGAGGTCCGGTGAAACCGCCCTGTCCACATCTCCCAGGCTTTTTGTATGTTGGAGCCTGATGGAATTGGCACCGTTCCCTTGCGGGAGGTTGCCGGGGTTTCGTAGGGCCATATCCCTCCACCCCTCTGGATGCGTACTGCTATGTGCCGGCGCATTATATACCGGCCGTCCGGAGTGCCCTGGCATCGCGACCGGCTGAGCGTAACGCCCGGCGCCCGGACGGTGTTGAGCACACGCTGGATGACCGCCGCCCCCACGGACCCGCTGAGCGGCTGGAGACCCTGCCGGGCCTGGAGAGCGACCCGGCGCCGCCGCGGCGCATGCTGATCATCGTCAACCCGTACGCCACCACCGTCTCGACCGGCTGAAGAACCTCGTGGTCTACGCGCTGCGGGGCCGCTACGAGGTCCAGGCGATCGACACCGAGGCCCGCGACCACGCCACCGTGCTCTGCCGCGAGGCCGCCCAGGAGGGCTACGACGTCGTCGTCGCCTTCGGCGGTGACGGCACGGTCAACGAGGCGGCCAACGGCCTGGTCGGCTCAGACACGCCGCTGTTCCCGCCTCCCCGGCGGGCGGACCAACGTCTACTGCCGGATGCTGGGGATCCCCACGGACGTCGTCGACGCCACCGAGCACCTGCTCGGCTGGCCCACGACTGGCGGCCGCGGCGGGTCGATGTCGGCCGGGTCAACGCCCGTCACTTCCTCTTCTCGGCCGGTGTCGGCCTCGATGCCTCCGTGGTGGAGCGCGTCGACGCCCATCCCCGGCTCAAGGCGCGGGTCGGCGAGTACTACTACGCGCTGCAGGCCACCCGGCGTTCAACCGCCGCTACATCATCCACCCTCCCCGCCTGGAGGCCGACCTCGGCGGCGAGACGGTGGCGGGCGTCACCGCCATCGTCCAGAACGCCGAGCCCTACACCTACTTCGGCAACCGGCCGGTCCACATGGGCGAGGGCGCCCAGCTCGACAGCGGCGACCTGGCGGGCCTGGTGCTCAAGCGGGCCACCCCGCTCGAGATCCCGACGATCACCTGGCGGGCGCTCTCCAAGCGGGCCCGTCTCATCCGCCATCGCCAGGTGCACGCGTTCGCGGGCCTCGACCTCCCTGCGGGTCCGCTCGGCCGACGAGCGCTCGCTGCCGCTGCAGGTCGACGGCGACTACATCGGCGAGGTCGCCGAGGCGGACTTCTCCGTGCTGCCCGGCGGGATGCTCGTCGTCGCCTGATCCGTCGCTAGCGGGCGCATCTCCAGCGGCGCTCCCTGCCGGCGCGGCGTGGGTGACAATGCCGGGATGCTGCGCCGTCTCGCGCCTCTGGCCGTCGCCGCCCTGCTGATCGTGCCCGCGATCGCCGGCGCCGGCGCGGGCGCCGGCCGGCCGGACGCGCCCCCTCGCTCGCCGGCTGCACGGTCTTCCCCGCCGACAACGCGTTCAACCAGCGCGTCGATCGCCTGCCGGTGGCGCCCGGCTCGGCGCGGGCGATCGCCGTCATCGGCGCCGGCGAGCCGGTCCACCCCGACTTCGGCACGGTCTACGCCGGGGCGCCCAACGGCATCCCCTACACGGTGGTGGGCGCCGGAACGCGGAAGGTCCCGGTGCGCTTCACCTACGCCGACGAATCGGACCGCGGCCCCTATCCGATCCCGCCCCGCGCGCCGATCGAGGGCGGACCGCGGGGCAGCGGCGACCGCCACGTCATCGTCGTCGACAAGGCGACCTGCACGGACTACGAGCTCTACGACGCGCACCCGCTCAACGGCGGCGCGCGGTGGACGGCCGGCTCGGGGGCGATCTTCCATCTCGGCACCGACCGGCTGCGCCCGGCCGGCTGGACCTCCGCCGACGCCGCCGGCCTTCCGATCCTCCCCGGCCTGGCCCGCTACGACGAGGTCGCCGCCGGCGCGATCGACCACGCCCTGCGCTTCACCGCCCCTGCACCTCGCCGCACTACGTCTATCCGGCGCGGCATGAGGCAAGCACCTGCGGGACCCGGGGGGCGCCGCCGATGGGCCTGCGGGTGCGCCTGCGGGCCTCCGTCGACATCTCCCGCCTGCCGCGCCAGGCGCGCATCGTCGCCGTGGCGCTCAAGCGCTACGGGATGATCCTGGCCGACAACGGCTCGCCCTGGTACATCTCCGGCGCCCCCGACCGGCGCTGGAACGATGATGCGCTGCATGCCCTCGGTGGTCTGACCGGCCGCGACTTCCAGGTGGTCGACACACAATCGTTACCCCACCCGGGGGGGTGAAGATCGACCCGCCAGGGGCTCTACCCCAGGTGGGACAACTGCAGATCACCGCCCGCGACCGCCAGATCCTGGCCTTCGCCGCCGAGCACCGGTTCGTGCTCGCCGCCCAGCTGGCCCTCCTGCTGGGGATCGCCGAGCGAGCGGCCGCCGAGCGCATGCGGGCCCTGGGAGACGAGGGCTACCTGTTCGCCAAGAAGACGTTCCGCGATGAGCCGCCGTTTCACCAGGTGACGACGGCCGGGCTGCGCGCGATCGGTTCGGACCTGCGGCGGCCCAGGCTCGTCAACCCCGCGACCTATCGCCACGATGCCGGCCTGGGGTGGCTGACGGTGGCCGCCGCCCGCGGGATGTTCGGTCCGCTGCGAGAGATCGTCGGCGAGCGGCGGATGCGTTCGGAGGACCTCCGCCATGACGGCCCGGCCGCGGGCCACCCCAGCGATGAGCCGGCGCCGGCGCACGGGGTCCGGATCGGCGGCGAGGGTCGTCACGGGCGGCCGCGGCTGCACTATCCCGACCTCGTGCTGGTGACGGACACCGGGCACCGGGTGGCCATCGAGCTCGAGCTGAGCGGCAAGGGCCGCCAGCGGCGCGAGCGGATCCTCGGCGCCTACGGGTCAGACCGCACCGTCGACGCCGTCCTCTATCTCGTCGACCATCCCCTGCGGCGCCAGGCCATCGAGCGCTCCGTGCGCCGGCTGGGCCTCAGCGACCTCGTGCGCGTGCAGCCCGTCCGCCTTGGCCACGACGTGACGGGCGTTGCTGACGCCGCGGCGGTCCGCACGCACCAGCGGCCGGCGGCCAGCACGCAGGCGGGCCGATGAGACCCCGCCCGACGCTCAGCCCGTGGGCGCGCTGGCGCGACTACGCCGGCCTGGCGGTGTTCGTCGCCCTGCTGACGGTGCCCTTCCCGATCGCCGCCGGCGTGGCCGGCGCGATGGTGGCCGCCCGGACGGCGCTGGCCGTGCGGCGGGTCGTGCGCCGCCGACGGGTGGCCGCCGCCGCGGTCCCGGGCACGAGCGTCACCCTCGGCCAGGACCCGGCCGGACGGTCGGTCATCCTCTCGGACCATCAGCTCGGCGCCCACGCGCTCATCGTGGGGGCCAGCGGCTCGGGCAAGTCGACGACGATGCTGACCGTCCTGGCCGATCACATCGCCGCCGGGCGGCCGGTGGTGGCGATCGACATGAAGGGCTCGCCGGGGTTCGCGCGCGAGCTGGGCCGGGCGGCCGCGCGGGCCGGCCGGCGCCTGGCGGTGTGGACCCCGGACGGACCGAGCCACTGGAACCCGCTGGCCCACGGCAACCCGACGGCGCTCAAGGACATGCTCATCTCCACCGAGCGCTTCACAGAGCCCCACTACCAGCGCGCCGCCGAGCGGTATCTGCAGCTGGCGATCACCGTCCTGCACGCCGCCCACCCCGGCCGGCCCGCCCAGCTGCACGAGGTGGTCGCGATGATGGAGCCCAAGCGCCTCGAGCGGCGGCTGCGCGAGCTGCCGTCCGGGCTGGCCGCCCAGGTCAGCGACTACCTGGGTGGGCTGACGCGCGATCAGGAGAGCGCCATCCGCGGCCTCGGGACGCGGCTGGCCCTCCTCAGCGAGTCCAATGCCGGTCGCTACCTGGCGCCGGGAGACGGACCGGCCATCGACCTGCGCCGCGGCCTGCAGGGCGGCGACGTCGTCCTGCTGAGCCTCAACTCCAGCGTCTACGGCCAGCTGGCCGCGCAGCTGGGCGCCGTGGCCATCCAGGGGCTGACGAGCGCCGCCGGCTACCGCCTGCAGGACTCCGGCGAGGTGCGGGCCGGGGTGCTCCCCGCCACCGTCGCCATCGACGAGTTCTCGGCACTGGGGGCCGACAACGTGCTCGCCCTGCTGGCTCGCGGCCGGGAGGCCGGGGTGTCGACGCTCATCGCCACCCAGGAGCTGTCAGACCTGGAGCGGGCCGGCCGTGGCTTTCGTGACCAGGTGCTGGGCATCGTCGGGGTCGTCATCGCCCACCGCCAGCGGGTGGACAGCTCTGCGACCCTCATCTCGGGGCTGGCGGGCACCCAGTGGGCGTGGGAGGAGACGCGCGTCGTCCGCAACGGCCTGGGGACCAGGCCGGGGCAGACCCGCGGCACCCGGCGGCTGACCGAGCAGCCGGTCGTCCACCCCAACGAGATCAAGGCGCTGGCGGTCGGCCACGCCGTGCTGTTCGCCGACGGCCGGGCGAGCGGCGTGACGCGTCTGGCGGTGAGGCCCCCGCGCCCGGCGGGGGCGCTCCCCGCAGGGCCCGGGCCACCCGCACGACCGGGTCCGCGCGGACCAGGGCCGACACTGCCGGGGCCTGCGCCCCGGACGGCCGGCTCACGGGTGCCCCGGGCCCCTCGCGGCGCACCGGTCCCGCGGCGCGAGCCGCCCGATCAGGCGGCGCCGGGGGTGACGCGGTAGGCGTCGAAGACGGCGTCGATGTTGCGCAGGCGGGTGATCGCCTGGTCGAGGGTGCGGGTGTCGCCGACCTCGACCACGAAGCGGTTCTTGACCATCGGGTGGTTGACGGTGCAATGGGCGTCGAGGATGTTGATCCCCGCCTCGGCGAAGGTGCGGGTCATGTCCTCGAGCAGGCGGTGGCGGTCCCAGCCGTCGACCTGGATCTCCACCCGGAAGGAGGTCTCGGCGTCGCCGTCCCAGGCGACCGGGGTGAAGCGGTCGGGGTCCTTCTTGAGCACTGCCACATTGGGGCAGTCGTCGCGATGGATGGTGATCCCGCGGCCGAGCGAGATGTAGCCGACGATGGGATCGCCGGGCACCGGCCGGCAGCACTTGGCCAGGCGCAGCATGACCTCGTCGATGCCCTCCACGGCGATCCCGTAGCGGGTCGAGGAGGTCGTCGGCCGGGTCCGGCGGCGGTTGGTCTGCAGGAGGTCGTCGGCGGCGGTCGGCTCGGACTCGGCGGCCTCGCCCTGCTTGAGGCGCTGCATGACCTTGTTGACGACGACCTTGGGCGAGATCTTGGCCCCACCGAGGGCGATGTAGAAGTCGTCGCCCTTCTGAAAGCCCATCTCGCGGATGACGTCGGCCAAGAGCGGCGAACCGACGATCTTCTGCGCGGGCAGGCCGGCCTTGCGCAGGTGGTCCTGGAGCTGCTCGCGGCCGGCGTGCTCCGTGTCGCGCCGCGACTCGGCCTTGAACCAGGCCTTGATCTTGTTGCGGGCGCGGGTCGTCTTGACGAGGGCCAGCCAGTCGCGCGAGGGGCCGCGCTCGCGCTTGGAGGTCAGCACCTCGACGATGTCGCCTGAGCGCAGCACGTAGGAGAGCGGGACGATGCGCCCGTTGACCTTGGCGCCGACGCAGCGGTGGCCGACGTCCGTGTGGATCTCGTAGGCGAAGTCCAGCGGGGTGGCCCCGGCGGCCAGCGACTTGACCTCGCCCTTGGGGGTGAAGACGAACACCTCGTCCTCGAAGAGGTCGACCTTGAGGTTCTCCATGAACTCCCGGGGGTCTGACATGTCCTGCTGCCAGTCCATCAGCGAGCGCAGCCACTTGAGCTTGCCGTTGGGGTCGCGCGGCCCGGTGCCGCCGTTGCCGCTGGCCGACTTGTACATCCAGTGGGCGGCGATGCCGAACTCCGCCAGGTCGTGCATGTCGCAGGTGCGGATCTGGATCTCCAGGGGCCGTCCCTCGGGACCGATCACCGTCGTGTGCAGCGACTGGTACATGTTGAACTTCGGCATCGCGATGAAGTCCTTGAAGCGCCCCGGCAGCGGCTTCCACAGCGAGTGGATGACCCCCACCGCGCCGTAGGTGTCCTTCACGGAGTCGACGATCACCCGCATCGCGGTCAGGTCGTAGATCTCGTTGAACTCCCGGCCCTTCTTGGTCATCTTGGAGTAGATCGAGTAGAAGTGCTTGGCCCGTCCGGAGATGTCGGCCTCGATGCCGAGCTCGGCCAGCTCGGCGGCCACCACCGCGCCCGCCTCCTCGACATAGCGCTCGCGCTCCTCGCGCTGCTGGGCGACGAGGCCCTTGATCTCGTTGAACTTGCGCGGGTGAAGCGTCTGGAAGGCGAGGTCCTCCAGCTCCCACTTGAGCGCGTGGATACCGAGCCGGTGGGCGATCGGCGCGTAGATGTCGAGCGTCTCGCGGGACTTCTCGATCTGCTTCTGCTTGGACATGGCGCCGATCGTGCGCATGTTGTGCAGGCGGTCGGCGAGCTTGATGAGGATGACCCGGATGTCCGTGGCCATCGCCACCACCATCTTGCGGTAGTTCTCGGCCTGCGCCTCGTCGCGCGACTGGAAGGTCAGCCCGGTCAGCTTGGTGACGCCGTCGACGAGGCCGGTGACCTCGTCGCCGAAGCTCGCGCGGACCTCGTCCAGCGAGGCGCTCGTGTCCTCCACGGTGTCGTGCAGCAGGGCGGCGCACAGGGTCTCCGTGTCCAGGCGCATCCCCGCGCAGATCTTGGCCACCCCCACGGGGTGGGTGATGAAGTCCTCGCCTGACAGCCGGCGCTGCCCGTCATGGCGGCGGCAGGCGTAGACGAGCGCAGCCTCGACGCGCCGGCGGTCGATCGGCTGAGCGGCCTGGTCGGCATGCTCCTCGACGATCGCGAACAGATCGCCCAGGAGGCCCTGCTGCAGGGGTGAGAGGCCCTCCCCGGGCACCGGAAGCGGTTCATGCGGCTCCGCGAGCTGGTCCACGGCGGGACGCTCGGCGGCCACCACGGCCTGGGCGGAGAGGGCCCCGCTGGCGTCGCCGTCCGAGGAACGGCGCCCCCCATCGGCCGCGGCGTCGGCGCCTTCGCGCTCGGCACCGGTGCGGCCGATCGCTCGGGTCAGCCGCTTGGCGGGGGGTTTGCGCTGCTCAGAAATCGCTTTCCGTCCTCGTATCGCTGGGAATAGACCCGGAACGACGGCGAGCAGTCGAGCGTGGTGGGTGCTCGACCCGCGATCGCCAGGGCCGGCAGGTCCCGGTCGAGGCTGACGAGCTCCAGCTCCGTCAGCACCCGGATCAAGCGCCCGGCCAGTCGGACCGAGCGACCGTGCGAGCCGTCGCCGCGAAGCAGGTGCTCGAGCTCCCCGCCGGCCGCCCGCTCCCGGTCCCTGAGGGCCCGGTAGAAGGCGACGAGCGACGTACGCAGTCCGTACTCCAGCTCGTGTATCTGCTCTGCAAAGCGTAGCTCAGCCGGACCCCACGCCAGCAGGGTCACCCCGTCGCCGGCACGCAGCAGCGCGGCCGCAGCCTCACCGGACGGCGGATCGAGCGCCACCAGTCGCGGGTGCCCGGCGGCGCGGGCGGGGCGGCGCTCGAGCTCTGAGTAGCTGGCCAGGGTGAAGCCGCCGACGCGCTCGCTCAGTCCCGGGAGTCGTCGCGGGACGTCGGCGCACACCGCCAGGACCGGCTCGCCGCTGGCCACCGCGTCGCGCAGGACCGCCAGCGCGCTGTGGCCCCGGCGGTCGACGACCACGCGCGTGCCGGCCGGCGGCACCGCCCACGCCTCGGCGCCGAGACCGGCCTCGAGCTCGGCCAGCACGGCGCCCAGGTAGGTCTCACCGGACTCCAGCAGCGCGATCGGCCCCGGCGCGCACGGCTGCGCCTGGCGCAGCACGAGCCGCGGCTCGACCGCTCCGTGGTAGGCGTTGCGCTCCAGGCGGAAGGTGGCGTCCTGGGGCCGGTCGAGGTCCTCAGTGACGCGACCGTCGCAGCCGAAGGCCACCGCGCGCGCCCGGGCCCCGCCGGAGGTCACGGTGAAGCGGGCGTGCCGGCCCTCCCCCATCGTCCGCACGTCGCCGAAGCGCGCGCCGGGCACGAACAGGCGCGGCCCGGGGTTGCCCATGCCGCACGGCTCGAGCGCCTCGAGCTCCTCGGCCAGCTCGAGCCCCAGCTCCGAGCCTGAGACGACGGCGTCGACGCGCTCCACCGGCTCGAGCAGCTCTGGGGTGAGGACGGCGGCGGCGTGTGCCTCGAAGGCGGCTCGAAATCCCTCGACGGCGTCCGCGTCGATGCTCAGGCCGGCGGCGGCGCGGTGGCCGCCGTAGCGGCCGAGGTGCCCGGCGCAGGCATGGAGCGCCCCCAGGAGGTCAAAGCCCGGGATGCTGCGGCCCGATCCGGTCGCGCCCGCTCCGTCCAGGGCGATCAGGATCGCGGGCCGGTGATGGCGCTCGACGATGCGCGAGGCGACGATCCCCACAACGCCGGGATGCCAGTCCTCGCCCGCCAGCACGTAGGCGGACCGCGAGCCGGGCGGCCGGCCGGTATCGAGCTCGCGCACCTGCGCCTCGGCCTCCCACAGGATCCGCTGCTCGACGGCGCGGCGCTCGCCGTTGACCAGGTCGAGCTCGGCGGCGATCGCCGCAGCGCGCACGGGGTCCTCGCACAACAGCAGCTCCAGCCCGGCATCGGCGCGGCGCAGCCGCCCGGCGGCGTTGATGCGCGGGGCGAGGCGAAAGCCGAGGGTGCTCGCGTCCAGCGCGCTGGGATCGGCGCGCGAGACGGCCATCAGCGCGCGCAGCCCCGGCTTGGCGGTGGCTGACAGGGCGGCCAGCCCGGCACGGACCAGACGACGGTTCTCGCCCTGCAGGGGCACGAGGTCGGCGACGGTGGCCAGTGCCACCAGCTCGATGTCCTCCTCGGCGGTGGGCGCGCCCAGCGCCTGGGCGAGCTTGTAGGCCACGCCCGTCCCGCACAGGTCCGGGCAGGGATAGCCGCAGATGGCCGGGTGCACGATCGGGCAATCCGGCAGCCGTCCGTCGGCGCGGGGGGCATGATGATCCGTGACGACGACCGCCATCCCGGCTGCCCTGGCGGCGGCGACCTCCTCGACGGCGGTGATCGCGCAGTCGACGGTCAGCACGAGGGCCGTCCCGCGGGCGGCGAGCCGCTCCACGGTGGCCGGCGAGAGCCCATAGCCATCGTCGACGCGGCTGGGCAGGAACCATCCGACGTCCGCACCGAGGCTCCTCAGGGCCCGGACCATGATGGCGGTCGCGCACACCCCGTCAACGTCGTAGTCGCCGTGGACGACGATCCGCCCCCCGGCAGCGAGCTGCCCCCGGATGGCCAGCAGGGCGTCGTCGAGCCCCGCAAAGGCCGTCGGCTCGTGATGCTCGCCGGCCGCCAGGAAGGCCCGGGCCCGGTCGGGGTCGCCCAGCCCGCGGCGGACGAGCACCTGCGCAAGGACGTGCCCGATCTCGAGCTCGCGCTCGAGCGCGAGCGCCCGCTCGAGGTCGTAGGGCGGGATGTGCAGCCGCCGACGCAGGGGCGTGGCCGGAGCGGGCGCTGCCGGAAGCCGGCCGACCGGGAGCGCCGGGGACAGCGGGAGTTCGGGCGCCGGGGGCGCCTGAGGTCCGGGGAGCACCGCCGCCTGCGCCATGGGCGGCACAGTAGGTGCCCGGTCAGACGGATCCCGCCGGGTGGCGGCGGTTCTCGTGGCGCGCCGGCTAGCGCGTGTAGCCCAGCTTGCGCAGCAGCGTCTGCAGCTGGGCGACGAACTTCGCGGGGCGGGGGCCGCCGAAGCTCGCCGGCACTCCGAGATGGCCGGCCTTCAGGGCGCCTGCCAGCTGGGAGGCGACAAGCGCGCGGTGACCGAGCAGGTACTCGTCAGCCGCCCAGGCGGCGATGCGGCCGCGCCCGTTGCGGGTGTGGGAGCGGAAGGAGGCCAGCCACCTGGCGGCGTCCTTGGCCAGGCGGCGCGGGTAGCTGCGGGTGATGTCCTGGAAGCGGTTGCGGGCGACGGTCCAGACCTGCAGGGGCGCGGGGGAATCGGCGAAATCGGTGAAGCCGGCGTTCGACAGGCGGGCGTCGGCCGACAGGAACTCGTAGTTGCGATCGCCGTTGAGGTCGCGGATCTCCGCGCCGGCGTCGAGGAAGTTGTGCTCGATCTTGGTGAACGTGCCCGCCGCGTCGTTGAGGCGGTACACCTGATCGACGAAGCAGCAGTGAGCGCCGCCGGTGTAGAGACCGAGGACGACGTCCGGCGTGCTGTAGGCGCGCAGGGCAACGGCCGTGAGGGGCGGTTGGTCGCGCCCCAGCGCGGTGACGACACAGTCCGCCGGGCAGGCCTGCGAGGTCACCGTCTGGTCAAACGCGGTCCGGCCGTCGAGGGTGATCTTCAGGTGATAGCGGCGCCCCATCCCCTTGCCGGTGCTCCCCAGCGTCGCCCCCACGTGATGCTCGGTGGCGGCCGGACGGGCGCTCGGGGCGGCCAGCGCGGATCCGGTCACCGCCAGCGCGGCGGCGGCGAGCAGGGGGACGGCGAGGAGTCGCGGGCGGGTCATCGGCGGCGAGACTCTACATGTCGGCACATCCGGGGACAACGCACGACCGTCTCGCCGGCCGGCGGCGACCTACAGGCGGATGGCGCCGGCGTCGCCCGCGCGCTCGCGCCGGGCGCCCTCGAGATAGACGAGCGCCATCCCGATGAGCGCGCCGGGGATGGCCTCGAGCGCGGTCGTCAGGTGGGTGTCGTGGCGCCCGGGGATGTGCAGGCCGTTGACGAGGAAGCCGAACAGGGCGGCGCCGATCACCGCCCCCAGGAAGGCGCCGACGATCCCGCCCCAGTAGCGATCGGGCAGCCAGATCGTGAAGTGCCAGAGCGCGAGGCCCATCATCACCCAGGCGAGCAGTCCCATCAGCGACGTCTCCCGTGCCGGCGGTTGCGCGAGCGCCCCCGCGACGAACGCGCCGGCTTCTGCGCGGGGGTCATGCCCTCGTTCTCGGCCTCGTCGGGGGCGGGTCCCGTGTAGCCAGGGTCAGCATCGACGTCCGCCTCCGCGTCTCCGCCGGCCGGAGCCGCGGGCGGCGGGGCGGGCGCTGCGGGTGGAGCGGGTCGGGCGGGCGCGGGGGGCGGGCTCGCCACGGAGCCGGGCCCGGTTCCGGCGCCCGGTCCGCCCGCCGGCGGGCTCCCAGCGCCCCGGCGGCCCCGACGGCGGGGCGGCTCCGCGGCGGGGGCATCGGCGCCATCCGTGCCGTTCCCGTCGCCCTCGCCGCGGCCGTGGGCCAGGCGCTTGGTCAGCGTCGAGGTCCGCCCCGTCGGCTCGCGCTCGATGTCGAGGTCGCGCTTCATCTGCTCAAACTCGGCCGCCGACACGGTCTCGGCGTCGGGCTCGGTGATCCGCCCCGCGCGCCGGCCGCCCTTCGCGCGGGTGGGCTCGATGTCCGATCCGGCGGCCGCATAGGCGGGGACCGCGCCGTGGTCAGAGACGATCCGCTCGCGGCGGTGGCGGTAGACGGTCTCGCGCTCCTTCCAATGGGTCAGCACCGGGGAGGCGATGAAGATCGACGAGTAGGCGCCGGAGGCGACCCCGATGAGCAGCGCGAAGGCGAAGTCGCGCAGGGTCGAGCCGCCGAACAGCAGCAGGGCGATGATCGGCAAAAGCGTGCACGAGGTGGTGGCGATCGACCGCGTCAGCACCTCGCTCATCGAGCGGTTGACGATCTGCGAGAACGCCGCCCGCGGCATCCGCGGGACGTTCTCGCGCACCCGGTCAAACACGATGATCGTGTCGTAGAGCGAGTAGCCCAAGATGGTCAGCAGAGCGGCCACGGTGTCCACGGTCACCTCCCGGCCGAGCAGCGCATACACGCCGGCGGTGATGAGCAGGTCGTGCATCAGCGCGATCAGCACCGGCACCGCGAACTTCCAGTCAAAGCGCAGCGCCACGTAGGCCGAGATCACCAGCAGCGAGGCGATGATCGCCACCACCGCGCTGTGGGCGATCGTCCGCCCGAAGGTCGGCCCCACCGAGGAGGAGTCCAGCGGGTGGGCCAGCCCGAAGCGGCTGTCCAGGGCGGCGCGCACCTTGGGCACGCCGGTCGGACCGAGCTTCTTCGAGGAGATCTGGAAGACCTCCGTGCCGAGCGCCTTGTTGTCGACCTTCTGGACCTCCGGGGTGTTCGCCCCGGCCGCGGCCACGACTGAACGCACCTGCGCCTCGCTGGCGGGCTTCTGCAGCGAGGCGGTGATCCGCGTGCCCGAGGTGAAGTCGATGCCGAGGTTCAGGCCCCGGCCGCCGATGGCCAGCGCGCCGATCAGCAGGATGACCCCGGAGAGCGAGAAGAAGTACTTCGAGGCCCCCATGAAGTCAAAGCTCCACCGGCGCGACTTGCTGCCGGCCCCCAGCGCCGAAGGCCGCGCCAGCGTGCGCGAGTCACTCGTCGACATGAGGATCGCCTGAGTAGCCAGCACCGCTGTGAACAGCGACACGATCGTGCCGATGCCCAGCGTGAAGGCGAAGCCCTGGACCTCGGCGGTGGCCAGCACGAACAGGATGAAGGCCGTCATGATCGTCACCACGTTGGCGTCGACGATCGCCGTCAGCCCCTTCTTGTAGCCGGTCACGATCCCCGCCCGGATCGAGCGGCCCGCTCGAATCTCCTCCTTGACACGCTCGAAGATGACGATGTTGGCGTCGGCGGCCACGCCGATGGTCAGGATCAGGCCGGCGATCCCGGGCAGCGTGAGGGTGATCGGGATCAGCTTGATCAGCGCGTAGAAGTACAGCGCGTAGACGATCAGCGCCGAGGTGGCGATGACACCGAGCACCCGGTAGTAGAAGATGAGGAACAGCGCGACCACCGCCAGCCCGGCCGCCCCCGCGATCAGCCCCTGATGAAGCGCCTGCGCGCCCAGAGTGGCCGACACCTGGGACTCCGAGATCCGCACGAGGTTGATCGGCAGCGCCCCCAGCCGCAGGAGGTTGGCCAGATCCTGGGCTGACTGGGTGGTGAAGCCGCCGGTGATGTCGGCGCCGCCCCCGCCGGTGATGCCGTCCGGATACTGCTTGAAGTCGATCGAGGGGACGCTGATCAGCTGGGTGTTCAGCCCGCCGCCCAGCGCCACCGCGAAATGCTGGTTCTGCGGCTGGGTGTTTGCCCCCAGCGGGCTGGCCACCGAGGCGCGGTGCGCGATGTCGCCGGTCACCTTCTGAAAGGCGCTCTCCCCCTTGCCGCTGAAGCCGAAGGTGACGTCCGGCCCGCCGCCGTTCTGATCGGTGGACTGCTGGGGGTTGGTGATGTCGGCGCCGGTCAGCGCGACGTTGTCCTTGAGGACGTAGAACTGGGCGTTCGGGCTGCTGGCGCTGATCTGGGTCTTGGCGCTGGGGTTGGCGGCCTGCAGCACGACCGTTCCCTGGGGGACGGTCATCGTCTGGCGTGTCGGCCTGCGGCACGCCGGCGCTGCGCACATCCGAGGCCAGATCCTGGGGCGACGCGTCAGGACCGGCGACGAGGCAGTGCTGGCCCTGGACGGGCGTCGTGTGCGTGCGCTGGGCCACCGTCTGGCAGGCGGTGCTGCCGGGCGCCCCGAACGCGTAGTAGAGGGGACCGGAGCGCGACAGATGCTGCGGGCCGTGCTCGGGCACCACCGGCTGCTTGCCGGCCAGCTTGACCGCCTGATACAGCGAGGTCCCACCGCCGCCCGGCAGCCCGGGTCCACCGCTGCTCCCCTGGCTGATCGTCACCGCCGCCGGGTCCTGGGCGGTCATCTGGCTGGCCACCGTCTTGCCGTTGGGCGTCAGCGCGTTGGCCTCCCAGTCATAGAAGAACAGCCGAGCGGTGGTGCCGACCTGGTCCTCGGCGCGCTTGACGTTGGTGACGTCGGGCAGGCCGACGGAGATCTGATTGCCGCCGCTGGTCTGGATCACCGGCTGGGAGACGCCCAGCTGGTCGACGCGCTGGCGCATGATGTCCACCGCGCGGCTCAGCGACTGCTGGTTGACCTTGCTCTGGGGAGTCGGCTTGGCCTGGTAGACGAGCTGGACGCCGCCCTTGAGGTCAAGCCCCAGGAGGGTCTTCTGGGTGGCGATCGCGACCAAAGAGGCGGCGATCAGGCCGGCCACGAGGAGCAGGACGAAGCCGTGACGCTGTCGATCTGACATCAGGAGGGGGTGATGCTAGAGGCCGACGGGAATGCAGGCCGGGACATCCATCCCAGCGTACGGCACGCCCGGCTCCGCTAGCGGCCGGTCACTCGTTGCGGTACTTGTCGGGGGTGAGGACGACGAGCAGGCCGCCCTCCTCGTCGTCGTAGGCGGGAAAGATGTCGGCCACGGCGTGGGCCGGAATGTCGTGCTCGGCGTTGACCGACACGGCCTTGTTCTGCACCCGGACCTCCCACTCGAGCGCCGTGCCGACGTGGTCAGAGCCGTCGTCGAAGCGCAGGCCGAGGACGTCGCGCACCGGGCGCCCGATCGCCTGCTCCGTGCGCAGGCCGGTGAGCTCGAAGGAACCGCGGCCGCAGTCGACGATCCGGCCGTCGGAGTCGCAGGCGAAGAAGGCCGCGTTGGGCGCCGGGTAGTAGTCGTCGAGCAGCTCGAACAGGTAGGCGAAGCCGCATTTGTCACACCCGCGGGCGTCGCGGCGAAAGCCGGCGGTGCGGTCGGCACCCATCGATCGGTTGCCGCAGTGGGGACAGATGAAGTAACGCTCGCGGGCCATCAGGCGCATGAGGATAGAGACCCCGAACGTCGGGCCGCCCCCGGATCGCGGGACGCGGACGCGGTTCTTCAGGGTTTCTTAGATGAGGCTCCCCTGGCCCGGCTCCACCAGCCCCAGGTGCCTCCACGCCCGCCGGGTGACCATCCGCCCGCGGGGGGTCCGCTCGATCAGCCCCTGCTGGAGCAGGTAGGGCTCATAGACGTCCTCGATCGTGTCCTGCTCCTCCCCGACGGCCACCGCCAGGGTCGACAGGCCGACGGGACCGCCGCCGAACTTCTCGCAGATGGCCCGCAGGATGTCGCGGTCCAGGCGGTCCAGTCCCTGCTCGTCGACCTGGAGCAGGTCCAGCGCATCGGAGGCGACCGCCTCGGTGACGATGCCGCCGTGGCGGACCTCGGCGTAGTCGCGGACGCGGCGCAGCAGGCGGTTGGCGACCCGCGGCGTTCCGCGGCTGCGGCGGGCGATGGCCACCGCCCCGCCATCCTGGATGTCGACCCCCAGCAGCCGCGCCGAGCGGGTGACGATCCGCGCCAGATCGTCGGGGCCGTAGTGCTCGAGGCGGTGCTGGATGCCGAAGCGGTCGCGCAGCGGCGTCGTCAGCAGGCCCGTGCGCGTGGTGGCCCCGATGAGCGTGAACGGCGGAAGCGTCAGGGTGACGATGCGCGCGCCGGCGCCCTGGCCGACCGTGATGGGCAGCTCGCCGTCCTCCATGGCGGGATAGAAGGTCTCCTCCAGCGCCCGCGGCAGCCGGTGGATCTCGTCCACGAAGAACACCGACCGAGGCTCGAGCGCGGTCAAGAACGAGGCGATGTCCCCCTTGCGCTCGAGCGCGGGCCCGGCCGTCTGCACGAACGGCGCGTCGAGCTCGGCGGCGAGGATCTGGGCCAGCGAGGTCTTCCCCAGCCCCGGCGGCCCGGCGAGCAGCACGTGGTCCAGGGCGTCGCCGCGGCTCAGTGAGGCGGCGATCGACACTGAGAGCTGGTCGCGGATGGCCTCCTGGCCGACGAAATCGGCCAGCCGGCGCGGGCGCAGCGAGCGCTCGAGCTCGTCGCCGGGCAGCTCGCCGGGGTCCGGCAGCCGTTCGCGTGGCGCTCATCGCCGGGCGCTCCGCAGAGCGTGGGCGATGAGGTCCTCAGTGGTGTCGACCGGAGCCCCCTCGAGCAGCTCGTCGATCTCCGCCGGGCTGTAGCCGAGGCCGAGCAGCGCCTCCCGCGCCTGGGAGAGCGGGTCGTCGCTGCGCGCGACGGTGATGGCGTCCCCTGGGAGCACCGTGCCGACCTTCTCGCGCAGCTCGACGATGATCCGCTCGGCGGTGCGCTTGCCGACCCCCGGCGCCTTGAGACGGGTCAGGTCGCCGGCGGCCACCGCCGAGAGCAGCTCCCGCGGCGGGGCGCCCGACAGGACGGCCAAGGCCATCTTCGGCCCGACCGTCTGCACACCGAGCAGCATGAGGAACAGGTCGCGTTCCTCCTCAGTGGCGAAGCCGTAGAGGGCGAGGGCATCGTCGCGGACGACCAGGTGGGTGTGGAGCATCAACGGGCGGCCGACGGCGGGGACCTGCTTGAGCGTCTCCGTGGAGACCGCCAGCCGGTAGCCGACGCCCTGACAGTCGATGACCACATGGTCAGAGCGGCGGACGGCCACCGTGCCGGAGAGCAGGGCGATCATCCGGCGACCGCCTGCACCGCGCGGGCGAGCGGCGCCCGGTTGAGATCGCAGATGGCGACGGCCAGCGCGTCGGCGGCGTGATCGGGCGTCGGGACCTCCGCCAGTCCGAGCAGGCGGGCGACCATCCGGCCGACCTGGTCCTTGGCCGCCCGGCCGTTGCCGCAGACCGCGCCTTTGACCTGCTGGGGCGTGTAGGCGCGCGTGGGGAGCCCGCGCTGCCCGGCGGCCAGCAGGACGACCCCTCGGGCCTGTCCGACGGCGAACGCCGTGCGCACGTTGGCGCCGAAGTAGAGCTCCTCGATCGCCAGCGCCTCGGGCCGGTGGGCGTCGAGCAGCTCGCCGACGCGCTCGTGGATGTCGGCCAAGCGACGCTCCAGGGGGACCCCCGGACGCGTCGAGATGACCCCCGTGTCGACAAGGGCCAGCCGGGAGCCGGCCCCGTGCACGAGGCCGTAGCCGGTGCTGGCGGTGCCCGGATCGATACCGAGGACAAGCATGGGCAGACATTCTGTGCGCCCGTGCGGACGCCTCCCTGCGCGCGGCGCAAGCGCCGCCGTGAAGGATCGCTGTCAGATCACCGTCAACGACGCAACCTCCGGCCGCTTCTGCTGTTCTTGGGCTGTCAGCTCATCGAAGACCACATCTCCGAGGGCCGGGACAGGGGGCAGGACGCGCGTCGTGCTGCGCCGCGCCCGCCTGACCGCCCTGTGCGCGCTCGCCGGCGCCCTGGCCGGTGCCGTGGCCGTTGCCGGCCCGGCGGCCGGGGCCACCCGCCGCACGCCCACCCTGTCGCCCGCCAACGTCGTCGTCGACGGTCCGTCGGCCGACATCCGCAGCCTCGACGGGATGGCGATCGCCCGCGACGGCGGCGGCGGCCTCGCCTACCGGCGCGACGTCGACGGCGTCGCCCACGTGTTCGTCTCGCGGCTGGCCGGCGGTCACTTCCAGGCGCCCCAGCAGGTCGACGCCGGCCTGCCGACCGCCTCCTCGCAGCCGGTGATCGCGGCCGGTCAGGGCGGCCTGCTGATCGTCGCCTTCATCAACGGGGGCGACCTCTATGTCGTCCAGGCGCCGGACGCGGCGACGGCGCTCGGACCCCCGGCGCTGCTGTTCGCCGGCGCCGCCGACCCGGCGCTGTCGCTCTCGACCTTCGGAAAGGGCTATCTGGCGTTCACCGCCACCGGCGGGACCGTCGACCAGGTGCGCACGGCCTTCTTCAACCAGGGCCAGTGGGCGATCGCCGCCACGCCGGTCAACGCCGATCCCTCCGTGAGCGGCGGCGACGGCGGCGGGCGGCCGGCCATCGTCTGCGCCGGCGATGGGGTGGGGATCGTCGCCTGGGGCGAGGGAGGTCACATCTTCACCCGCCGGGTCATGGGGACCACCCCCAGCGCGGCCGCCCTTCAGGCCGACCCCGCGACCCTCGACGGCTGGCAGGAGGTCTCGGCCACCGACCCCGCCATCTCCAGCGGCGGCGACTCGAGCTATGCCTCGGTGACCTTTAAGGAGCAGCTGGCCAGCGGAACCCAGCATCAGTCGCGGGTGCTGATGAACCACCTCCACGCCGGCCAGTACGACGGGATCTTCGGCGCCGACGGGCTGAGCACCGGCGACATCGAGGGCGCCGACCAGCCGCAGACCGCCGTGACGGAGTTCGGGGCCGGCTGGGCCACCTCCGAGCGCGACCAGTCCCACGCGCTCTACGCCGCCGTGCTCGGCATCAACGCGGCCGCGCAGGGCGCCGAGCGGATCGACTCCTCCCCCAACTCCTCGGCTCCCGATGCCGTCCCGGTGGCGGCGGGGGTCGTCTCGACCCTCATCGCCTGGCAGCAGACCCCCGGGATCAGCGGTCCGGCGGAGATCCGCGTCCGCTATGCGGCCGACGGCTCTGACCTCGGTCCCGAGCAGGTCGTCTCGACGCCCGCCCTGGGCGCCACCGACGCCGACCGCGGCCTGGTCGCCGGCGGCGACGTGGCCGGCGACGGCGCGGTGGCGTGGATTCAGGGGACCGGGGCCGACACCCGGGTCGTCGCCGGCCAGCTCTACCAGGCGCCCGGCAACTTCGTCCCCTCGCTGACCTTCCGCTATGCGACGAGCGCCAACCCGGTCCTCGGATGGTCGACCTCGGCGGAGTCGTGGGGCGCGCTGCGCTACGCCGTGGTGTTCGACGGCGCGCCGCTGCAGCAGACCTACGCCACGCAGATCCGCACGCCCCTGCCGGTGAGCGACGGGCGCCACACCTGGGAGGTGTCGGCCACCAACGCGGCCGGGCTGGTCACCGCCGCCCGCACCGCGACGGTGTTCGTCGATACGGTCCACCCGCAGGTCAGCCTCAAGCTCAGCGGCCGCCGGAAGGCGGGAGGCCGGCAGACGATCGTCGTCACCCGCTCCGATCCGCCGCCTCCCGGCGCGCCCGCGACGGCGGCCTCGGGCATGGCCCTCACCCGGATCCGCTGGGGCGACGGCGCCACCTCCACGGGAGGGCGCAGGGCCACCCACGTCTACAGACGCGCCCGGGCCTACACGATCACCGTCACCGGGACAGACCGGGCGGGCAACCGCACGACCGTCACGCGCCGGCTGGTGATCGGGCCCGCCCCGGCGCATGGCCGCCGGCGACCGCGGGCCCGCCGGCAGACGCCCGCCCACGGGACCGCGAAACGGGGGCGCCGGTGAGCGCCGGCCTCAGCTCAGCGGCCGACGCACGCGCTGGACGGCAGATGCGGATCCGTCAGCTGCACGACCCGCCACGGCCCCGCACCGGGCAGCGGCCGCTCGCGGGTGAGCCGCGGGTCGACGTGGGCGGCCTCCCCGTTGGCGCCGCTGTGGGGGCCGATGAAGTCGACGCCCGGCTCCCGCATGGCGGTACCGACCTTCTCCAGCGTGACGTGGAGCTTCCAGGCCAGGGAGGTCTGCATTCCGTGGTTGATGGCGGCAAAGCTCGTCTTGCAGGGAAAGACCGCCGTCGTGGCCGCCGACGGCGCGAACGGCGTCGGCGAGCTGGCTCTGGCTCTTGGCGCTGGCCTGGTTGGCGGGGAACGCCTCCCGGGCGGCGGTGATGGCATCGCTGGAGAGCGCGATGGAAACCGCCACGAGCACCACGCCGGCGAGGACCGCCACCGCGGGAGCGAGCGCCGTCCGCGGGGCCAGGCCGCCGGCCAGCTGGGCGAGGCGGACGATGCCCACCCCACCGAGGACGCAGGTGAGGGCCGCCGCCGGCAGGAAGAAGCGCTCCAGCCCGGGGTAGCCGTCGAGGGTCATGCCGACGACCACCACCCACCAGGCGACGACGGCGCCTCCCATCGCGAGCAGCAGCCGGTCGCGATCACGCACCCAGCCGAGCACCACGGCGATGATTCCGGCGACGAGCGCCGGCAGGACCTGCAGGTCGACGCCGCGGCCGACGACCGTCCGCAGGGGGCTGGAGCCGAGGTGGCCGTTGTACTTGGCCGCGTGGCTGGCCGCCAGGAAGGGCTGGCCGGAGCCGGCCCACGGCGGCCCGAACCACAGCACCGGGATGAGCGCCAGGCCGGCGAGGATGAACAGCCGCATGGGCAGCGTCCGCCAGGCCGGCGCCCGGAACCACAGCCACAGCGAGTACAGGCCGAGGAACGGCCACCATTCGGGGCGGATGAGCCCGGCGGCGACGGCGAGGATGAACGCCTGGGCGTGGCGACCGTCGAGCAGGCGATCGATCGCCCACAGGGAGGCACCGATGAGGACGACCTCGGAGGCCCCGTGGAAGAAGTAGTAGAACCAGTCCTGGGTCAGCAGGATGCCGGCCACCGCCAGCAGCCCGGCGGCCGCGCCCGCCCGGCCGCCGCCCGTCAGGCGGCCGGCCAGCCGCCAGGCGGCCACCAGACCGAGCAGGCCGCCCCACCGGGCGGTGGTGACCCACAGCGTCGGGGCCGCCCCGCCGAAGAAGCCCCACACCGTGGTGAAGAGGAACGGCAGCGGCTTCCAGGACGGTCCGCCGCTGACCACGAAACTGAGGTGGGGATCGGAGACCTCACGGCCCCACACGATCCACGACCACGGGTCATAGCTGGGCACGGTGGGCAGCACGACCGCCGAGAGGGCCGCCAGCAGCAGGCAGGCCAGCACCGAGAGCACCGCGGGCGACCGCGTCGTGCGCGCGAGGAAGCTGGCCGATGAGGCTCCGGTGGACTCGCCGGAGCCGCTGGAGCCAGTCGCGGGCGTCCGCTGCTGCGGAGAGTCGACGGCTGACATCGGCGGGCGATGTTAGCGGCGGGTCAGGCCGCCAACCGGGCGCTAACCGTCGCTCACGCCCTCGTCCGCGGCCGCGTCCGGGGCCCCGTCCGCGGGCTCTGGCAGTCGCCGGGCTGCTCGCCTGCCTGGCGGTTCTCGGGACCGGCTCTGCGCCGGCGTATGCCCAGACCGGGCCGCCGTACACCGCCACCCCTCCGACCGCCGGCGCGCTCTACCAGGACGGCCCCACGGACCGCTGGCTGCTCGGCGGGGCGTGGCTGTTCCGCGCCGACCCCACCAACGTGGGCCAGGCGGCGGGCTACTGGCGCACCACCCCCGGCACGGACGGGTGGGCGCCGGTGACCGTGCCCAACTCATTCAACGCCGGCGACCTCTCGCAGGCCAGCATGGACGGCTCGGTCGGCTGGTATCGCCGGGACTTCACCGTCCCCGCCCACGCCTTCTCCTCGGCGGTGCCGTCGCGCTTTCGCAGCTGGATCGTCCGTTTCGAGTCCGTCAACTACCGCGCCACCGTGTGGCTCAACGGCCGTCGCCTGGGGACCCATGCGGGCGCCTATCTGCCCTTCGAGTTCGATCTCAAGGGCGTCAGGGCGGGCGTCAACCGGCTGGTGGTGCGCGTCGATGACCGCCGCAACGCCGGCGACCTGCCGCCCGGGCCGAGCGGCGGCTGGTGGAACTTCGGCGGCCTGCAGCGCGAGGTCTACCTGCGCTCCGTGCAGCGGGTCGACATGTCGCCGGTGGTGGTGCGTCCGATCCTCCCCTGCCCCACCTGCGCGGCCACCGTCCAGGAGCAGGTCACCGTCTCAACGTCACCGCCACCCCGCAGACTGTGTCCCTCCAGGGCACCTACGGCAGCTCCCGGCTGGCCTTCGGCGGCCACACGATCCCCGCCCACGGAACCTGGGTGGCCCATGCCGCCGTCACCGTCGCGGCGCCGCATCTGTGGGCGCCCGACGATCCCCATCTCTATACGGCGACGATCACCGCAGCGGACTCCGCCGGGCGCACGCTGGAGACCTACCGCACCCACAGCGGGATCCGCAGCGTGACGGTGACGCCCGCCGGGCAGCTGCTGCTCAACGGCCGGGCGCTCAACCTCCGCGGCTTCAGCATCCACGAGCAGAACCTCCAGACGGGAGCGGCCCTCAACCCCGCCCAGCTGGCTCAGCTGGTCAACTGGGACCGGGAGCTGGGCGGTCAGATCATCCGCGCCCACTACCCGCTCAACCCCGAGATCGAGGAGATGGCCGACCGCGACGGGATCCTCTTGTGGTCCGAGGTGCCCGTCTACCAGGTGGCCACCACCTTCCTCACCCGGCCCGGCTGGCTGGCCAGCGCCCACAGCTTCCTGCGCCAGAACATCCTCACCAACCAGAACCACCCCTCGGTGCTGTTGTGGAGCATCGGCAACGAGCTGGCCGAACCGCCCAACGACGCGGAGGCCCGCTACATCGCGGGGGCCGCGCAGCTCGTCCATCAGCTGGACCCGACCCGCCCGGCCGGCATGGCGATCGAGGACTGGCCGGGGGTCGCCTGCCAGCAGGCCTACGCGCCGCTGGATGTGATCGGGATCAACGACTACTTCGGCTGGTTCGATTCCGGGGGCGGCACCGCCGACGACCGCGACGCGCTCGGCCCGTTCCTGGACAGCCAGCACGCCTGTTATCCGAACAAGGCGCTGATGATCACTGAGTTCGGCTTCGAGGGCAATCGCGACGGCCCCGTCGAGGAGCGCGGGACGTTCGCCTACCAGGCCGACACCGCCGCCTTCCACCTCAGTGTCTTCGCCTCCCGGCCCTACCTCTCGGCGGCGATGTGGTTCGCGATGCAGGACTTCGCCGCCCGGCCCGGCTGGGGTGGCGGCAACCCCCTGCCCGATCCCCCGTTCGTGCAGAAGGGGCCGATCGACATCAACGGCAACCCCCGCCAGCCGTTGTTCTCGACCCTGCAGTCGATCTACCTCCACACCCAGCAGATCGCCCCCGTGGCGGCGGCGGCCCGTCGCCACCGGCGCTGACAGCTGGCGGGCGGGAGGCGCTCCCCGGCCAGAGAAAGCTCCCCACCGGGAAGCGCCGTGGGGCGGTGGGGAGCCTTGTCTGGCCTCTTTCCCGACAACGCGCGGCGTCCCGCATCCACCACCGGACGTGCGGCTAGCGGGTGCTCGACAGCCGGCAGCGCAGCAAGGTCGCCAGCACGCGGAAGCCGTCGCGGGCGGTGAGCTTCTTGCCCTCTTCGTTGGCCCGGGCGCGGTAGTGGACCGGCACCTCGAAGATCCGCTCGCGGCGCTGGACGAGGCGGGCGGTGATCTCCGGCTCGATCGAGAATCCGGCGGCACTCAGCTCGAGGCTCTGGAAGAGCTCGGTCCGGATCATCTTGTGGCAGGTCATGATGTCGTGCAGGTACACGTTGAACAGCACGTTGCAGGCAAGCGTGACGCCCTTGTTGCCCATCACGAAGGCGAACGAGTGGCTGGTGTAGCCGTCGAAGACCCGCACGCCGAAACAGGCGTTGGTCCGCCCCTCGAGCAGCGGCGGCAACAGCACCGCGAGGTCGGCCGGGTCGTACTCGAGGTCGGCGTCGAAGATGCATGAGTACTCGCCGCTGGGCCTCGCGCAGGGCGGTCTGGATCGCCTGGCCCTTGCCCTGGTTGTGCGGGTGCTCGATGAGGCGCACGTTGGGGCCCCATTCGCGGCTGCGCAGCAGCTCGCGGGTGCCGTCCGTGGAGCCGTCGTCGACGATGATCAGCTCGAAGTCGGTCGGCAGCTCCGTGGCGAGGACCTCGGTGATCGCCTGCTCGGCGCGCTCGATCTCGTTGTAGACGGGCATGAGGATCGACAGCATGGTGACGGTGGGGTCGAGGGTCGGCTGAACGGGCACCGCGGCGGCTGCACGGCAGAAGATGAGCCCGCGAGGAGGCGTCGATGCTAGCGAACGTCTGAGACATCCGAGAGGATGGCGCGATGGACTTCGCGGCCGAGGGCCTCCTGGACGGATTGGAGGGCGAGGAGCGCGATCAGCGCGAGAAACTGCTGCAGCGCCTGGCCGACGACGGCTTCACGCTGACGGAGCTCACCAAGGCCTCAGAGGAGGATCGCCTGGCCCTCCTGCCGGTCGACCAGGTCCTGCGGGGCCGCTACAGCGCCACCGAGATCGAGCAGCGCACGGAACTGCCGGAGGGGATGATGGTCCGCATCCGCCGGCTGCACGGGCTGCCGGCGGTCAAGCCCGGCGATCGGGTGTTCACCGAGGAGGACATCGAGGCCGCCCGCTCGATGAAGCTGTTCCTCGACGCCGGATTCGACGAGGAGCGGATCGCCGAGGTCACGCGGGTCCTCGGCGAGAGCATGGCGCGGGTGGCGGCCACCATCACCGCCGCCTTCGCCCAGACCTTCCTGCACAAGGGCGACTCCGAGGAGGAGGTGGCGCTGCGCTTCGCCGCAGCTTGCCCAGCAGCTGACGCCCGCGGTGGCGCCCATCCTGGTGGCCGCCTTCCAGTCCCACCTGCGCGACAGCGTCTCCCGGGGGATGCTGGGCCGGGCCCAGCTGGAGGCCGGCGATGTCGGCAACCGCCAGGAGCTGACCGTCTGCTTCGCCGACCTCGTGGGCTTCACCCGCCTGGGCAGCCGGGTGGAGGTGCTCGAGCTCGGCACGGTCGCCGGCCGCCTGTCGGAGCTGGCCTCGTCGCTGACGGAGGCGCCGGTGCGCCTGATCAAGACGATCGGCGACGCGGCGATGTTCGTCTCCCCCGAGCCCGGCCCGCTCGTCGGCGTGGCCCTGGCGCTGGTGCAGGCCTTCGAGCAGGAGGATCTGCCCAGCCTGCGGGCGGGGATCGCCTCGGGGCCGGCGGTGGTGCGGGCCGGCGACTACTACGGCAACTCCGTCAACCTGGCCAGCCGGGTGACGGGTGTCGCCCGGCCGGGCAGCGTCCTGTGCACCCAGGAGGTGCGCGACGCCGCAGCCGACGACTACGACTGGTCACGGGCCGGGCGCTACCGCCTCAAGGGCGTCGCCGGGCACACGCCGCTGTACCGCGCGCGCCCCCTGGAGCACTAACCCGAGATCGAGTGCAGGTCGATGACGAAGACGAGCGTCGAATTGGCCGGGATCTTGGCCTGCGCCTGATTCTTGTACGCGAGGCTGGGCGGGATGATCAGCTCGCGCCGGCCACCGACCTTCATTCCGATCAGGCCCTGCTGCCAGCCGGGGATGACCCCGGACAGCGGACTGGTGAACGGCGCCTGGCCGGGATGATCCCAGGAGGCGTCGAACACCTTGCCGGTCTTGTAGACCTTGCCCACATAGGCGACAGTGACGGTCTGACTGGGGGACGTGATCGCCGGGCCGGTGCCCTTGATCAGGTCCTTGACGACGAGCTTCTTGGGGGGCGCGCCCGAGGGCGGCGAGAACTTCGGCTCGGTCTTCAGAGCGGCCGGGAGCGGCGTCGAGGACGTGCTCGAGGCGGAGGTGGTGGTGGAGCTGGAGCTGGCGCTGGCCGCGGTGGTGGAGTCGGCCGTGGCTCCCTGGGAGGGAGCGAGGACGACACCCGGCGCGGTCGAACTGCCGCAGCCCGCCACGGCGCCGGCGAGCGCGAGCATGGCAGCGATGAGGGGGATTGACTTGCGCATGAACGTGCCCGAGGGTAGCGGGGCCGGTCAGCCGGCGATCCGCTCGAGCACGTCGGCGTCCACATCGAAGTTCGCGTGGACCTCCGAGACGTCGTCTGACTCCTCGAGGGCGTCGATCAGCTTGAGCAGGCGCGTGGCCTCGGCCTCCTGCAGCGGCACGCGGACCCGCGGGCGCTGCACGACGTCGGAGCTCTCGACCTCGATGCCCGCGTCCGTCAGGGCGGCCCGGACCGCCGACAGGTCGGCCGGCTCAGTGACGATCTCGAAGACGTCGTCGTCGGCGGAGATGTCCTCGGCGCCGGCGTCGATGGCGACCATCAGGTCGTCCTCGTCGTAGCGGCTGCCGTCGACGACGATGACGCCGCGCTTGTCGAACAGGTAGGAGACCGAGCCGGGCTCGCCGAGGTTGCCGCCGTGCTTGGAGAGCGCGTGGCGGACATCGGCGCCGGTCCGGTTGCGGTTGTCCGTCAGCGCCTCGATGAGCAGGGCCACCCCACCGGGGCCGTACCCCTCGTAGAGGACGGTCTCGATCTGGTCGGCGTCGACTCCCTCGCCGGTCCCCTTGGCGATCGCGCGCTCGATGTTGTCCTTGGGCATCGAGGCATCGCGGGCCTTCTGCACGGCCAGCGACAGCGACGGATTGCCCTCGATGTCCCCCCCGCCCTCACGGGCGGCGACGGTGATGGCACGCGTCAGCTTGGTGAAGTGCTGGCCGCGGCGCTGGTCGACGACCGCCTTCTTGTGCTTGATGGAAGCCCACTTGGAATGACCCGACATACCGTCTCATCATAGAAGTAGGGCAAGACCCCGGGGATGCTCTCGATACCAGGCGATCGTCCGCCCAAGACCCTCCTCGAGACCGACCCGCGGCCGCCATCCGGTCAGCCGCTCGAGCTTGGCCGAGTCGACCCACTGGCGGTCGATCTCCCCGTGAGGGGTTCCCCGGCCCCGGATCTCAGGGGCCACCCCGCTGCCCGCCAGGCGGCAGATCAGGGCCACGACGTCGCCCACCCGGTGGGGCTCCCCCCCGCCCGCGTTGAACGCCTCACCGCCGCCTGACCCCGCCAGCAGCTGCGCCCAGATGGCCAGATAGGCCGCCACCGCGTCCTGCACGTAGAGGAAGTCGCGCTCGGGGCTGCCGTCGGAGCGGATCACGGGGGCCCGCCCGGCCAGAGCCGCCCCGATCGCCTCGGGCACGAGCCGCGAGCGGTTGAGGTCCCCGCCGCCGTAGAGGTTGGCAAACCGGGTGACGGCGACCGGCAGCCCGAAGGTGTGCCAGTAGGACCGAGCGATCAGGTCGGCGGCGGCCTTCGAGGCGTCGTAGGGAAAGCGCGGGACCAGCGGCTGATCCTCGCGGTAGGGCAGCTGTGGCTGGGGGCCGTAGGCCTTGTCCGAGGAGGCGACCACCACCGCGCGGACCGCCTGCTCGCGGCAGGCCTCGAGCAGCATCCAGGTCCCCCGCACGTTGGTCTCAAAGGTCGAGCGCGGGGCGCGGTTGGCCACCCCGACGAGCGTCTGAGCGGCGAGGTGAAAGACACTGTCCACCTCGTACTCGGCCAGCGCGCGGGCCACCAGCCCCTCCTCGCAGACGTCGCCGGAGACGACATCGACGCGGGCGGCGTCGCCGGTCAGCTCGAGCGCGGTCACCGCCGGCTCGTCGCGCCGCAGGACGACGACGCGGGCCCCGCCCTCGAGCAGGGCCGCGCACAGCCAGGATCCGAGCAGGCCGTGGGCGCCGGTGACCAGCACGGAGCGTCCGCTGAGACCGCCGGCGCTCACACCGCCGCCCCCCACAGCTTCCAGGGCGCCTGGTCACGGGACCACAGGTCGTTGAGCACCACCGCGTCCTTGTAGGTGTCCATGCAGTCCCAGAAGCCCTCGTGGCGGTAGGCGTGCAGCTCTCCCGCCGCCGCCAGGCGCTGCAGCGGCTCGCGCTCGAGCACGCTGTCGGCCGTCAGGACGTCGAGCGCGGCCGGCTCCAGGCAGAAGAAGCCGCCGTTGACCCATCGCTCCGAGCGCGGCTTCTCGGCGAACGCCCGGACGCGGCCGCCGGCGTCGAGCTCGGCCACTCCGAAGGGCAGGGCCGGGCGCACGACCGTCATGGTGGCAGCGCCGTCGTGCTCGGCGTGAGCGGCCAGCAGCGCCCCCAGGTCGATGTCGGCCACGCCGTCGGCATAGGTCAGGCAGAACGTCTCGGCCGGCAGCTCGGGCCGCGCCCGGTGCAGCCGGCCGCCCGTGGGGGTGTCGACGCCGGTCGCCAGGCAGCGGATCTCGACCCCCGCCGGCCAGCCCTCGGCATCGACGAACTGCTCGATCTGCGCGCCCCGGTAGCCGGTCAGCAGGAGGAAGCGCTCAAAGCCCTGGGCGAGGTAGATCTGGATGACGTGCCACAGGATCGGCCGCCCGCCGATCTCCACCATCGGTTTGGGAATCGAGCGCGCGCCGCTCTGCAGCCGGGTGCCGCGACCCCCACAGAGGATGACCACGCGGGGTCTCACGGCGGCGGATTATCCGGCATGATCAGCCGGCATGACGGCACTGGGCAACCCGGGCATCTTCAAGGCCTACGACATCCGCGGGGTCTACGGGCAGGACATCGACGCCTCGGTGGCGCTCGACATCGGGCGCGCCTTCGCCCGGGTCATCGGCGAGCGGGCGGGCAAACCGACGTCCGAGCTGCGCCTCGGTCTCGGCCACGACATGCGCCTCACCGCGCCTGAGCTGACTGATGCCTATCGCGCCGGCATGCGCCAGGAGGGCGCCACGGTCCTCGACGTCGGCCAGGTGGGGACGGAGATGCTCTACTTCCTCGTCGGCTCGCGCGATCTCGACGGCGGGTTGATGTGCACCGCCTCGCACAACCCCAAGCGCTACACCGGCGCCAAGCTCGTCGGCCGGGGGGCGCTGGCGCTCTCGGGCGACTCGGGGATCGGCGAGGTCCGCGACCGCATCGCCGCCGGCCTGGGCGAGCCCGCGGCCGGCTCCCCCGGCGGGCTCGAGGAGGTCGCCGTCTACGACGAGTTCCAGGCGGCCGCCCTGCGCTTCATCGACCCGGCGGCGATCAAACCGCTGCGGGTCGTCGTCGACGGCGGCAACGGCATGGCGGGCCCGATGGTCGGGCCGCTGCTGGCGCGCCTGGGGCTCGACCTGCGGGCGGCCTACTTCGAGCCCGACGGCAACTTCCCCGACCACGAGCCCAACCCGCTGCTGCCCGAGAACCGGGCGTTCATCATGGCCGAGGTGGTCCGCCAGGGCGCCGACCTGGGGATCGCCTGGGACGGCGACGCGGACCGCTGCTTCTTCATCGACGAGACCGGATCTTTCGTCGACGGAGACTTCCTGACCGCCCTGCTGAGCCGGTCGATGATCGCCAAGGAGCCCGTCGGCGACGGTGCTCTATGACGTCCGCGCCAGCCGCGCGGTGGCCGACACGGCCCGCGAGGCGGGTGGCCGGGCGCTGGTCAACCGCGTCGGTCACGCCTTCTTCAAGACGCGGATGCGCGCCGAGGAAGCGGCCTTCGGCGGCGAGGTCTCCGGGCACTACTACTTCCGCGACTTCTACTGCGCGGACTCCGGGACGCTGCCCGCCCTGCTCATCCTCGAGCTGCTCTCCATCCAGGGGGTGACCCTGTCGCAGCTGCTTGAGCCCTACCGGTCGCGGTACTTCATCTCCGGAGAGATCAACAGCGAGGTCGCCGACCAGGCGGCCAAGATGGCGGAGATCGCCGCCCGCTATCACGACGCCGAGATCACCCACCTCGACGGCGTCTCCGTCGACTACGCGGACTGGCACTTCAACGTCCGTCCCTCGAACACCGAGCCCCTGCTGCGGCTCTGCCTGGAATCGCTGCGCTCCCGGGAGCACATGGAGACCAAGCGCGACGAGGTGCTGGCCCTGATCCGGTCGTGAGTGCGCCCCCCGCGCCCGAGGACCAGGAGGAGGCCGCGCGGGCGGCGGTGCAGGCCGCGGCGGAGTCCGGGATCCACACCATCCCGGTCCCCACCCCGTTCCTCGTCGGGCGGGTCAACTGCTACCTGATCGAGGACGACCCGCTGACGCTCGTCGACACCGGGCCCAACACCGGCAAATCCCTGGACGAGCTGACTGAGCGGCTGGGAGCGCTGGGCCACTCCGTCGCCGACCTGGGGCTGATCGTCGTCACCCACCAGCACATGGACCATCTGGGACTCGTCGAGATCCTCCAGCGGCGCTCGGGGGCCGAGGTCGCCGCCCTCGATCTCCTGGTCCCCTACCTGTCGAGCTTCTCGGCCAGCGCCCGGGCCGACGATGCGTTCGCCACCCGGGTGATGCTGCGCCACGGCGTCCCGCCCGAGGTGGTCACCGTGCTCGAGGGGGTGGGCGCCGCCTTTCGCTCCTTCGGCTCGCGCGCCGAGGTCACCCGCCCGCTGCGCGACGGCGATCAGCTGGCCCTGCGCGACCGGACGTTCACGGTCGCCCACCGCCCGGGGCACAGCCCCTCGGACATGGTCCTGCACGACCGTCACCGGGGCCAGCTGATCGGCGGCGACCACCTGCTGTCGCGCATCTCCTCCAACCCGATGCTCTCCCGCCCGCTGGACCGCGAGCCCGACTACGACGGCGACGGGGGCACCGACCGTCCCCATGCGCTGGTGGACTACATCGCCTCGATGCGGGCCACCCGGGAGATGCCGCTGGCGGTCGTGCTGGGCGGCCACGGCCCGCCGGTGCTCGACCACGTGGCGCTGATCGATGAGCGCCTGGCGCTGCACGAGCGCCGCGCCCGGCGGGTGCTGGCGATGCTGAGCGCGGAGCCGGCGCGCCCGGCCACCGCCTACGAGCTGGCCGCCGAGATGTGGGGCAACGTGGCCGTCACCCAGGCGTACCTCACCCTCTCGGAGATCATCGGTCATCTCGACCTGCTGCTCGCCGACGGCCGCGTCACCGAGGACGCCTCCGGTCCGGTGACCCGCTTCGCCGCCGCCTGACATGGTCCGTAGAAACCCCGCGACGGCCGGGCAGTTTGTCCGGAACATGTCAAGGGCCGGCGGCCGATGACGAGGCCAGACATGTCCGCCAACCGTGCCAGCGGCGGTCGAGTCCAGCCCGGCTGCTCGCCCGGGGCCGAGCCGAGACCGTCGGCCGGCGACGGCCATCCCGTCCTGCTCGCCCAGATCCCCGCGATCCTCTACACCGCCGGCGCCGGCCCCCACGGCCGCTGGTACTACGTCAGCCCCCAGATCGAGGCGATCCTCGGCTTCACGCCCGAGGAGTGGTGCGCCGACCCGCTGCTGTGGACCAGCCGGCTGCACCCCGACGACGCCCAGCGCGTCATCGACGACGAGCTGGCGGCGCTGGCCGACGGCGCGGAGGCCGGGGCCGCCGAGTACCGCGTGCGCCACCGTGACGGGCGCATCGTCTGGCTGCGCGACGACGCTCAGCTGCTGACCGCCCCCGACGGCACCCGCCAATGGCACGGCGTGCTCTCCGACATCACGGACCGCAAGCTCGCCGAGGCCGAGCTCGAGCGCCGCGCCGCCCAGCAGGCGGCGGTCGCCCGGCTGGGCGAGCACGCGCTCGAGGGAGCGAGCATCACGGAGCTCTGCCAGGAGGCGGCCGCCGTCGCGGCCCAGCTCCTCGACGCCGAGCGCTCGGCGGTGCTCGAGCTCCTGCCCGACGGCGATGCCTTCCGCTTTCGCGCCTTCCACGGCGACGCCCCCCCGACGCCGCTGCCGACCATCGCCGCCGACCGCACCACCCAGTCGGGCTACACGCTGGTGACCGCCGCCCCGGTGGTGGTCGCCGACTGGCAGGCCGAGACCCGCTTTCCCGGCACCAGCGCCCGCCAGAGGGCGGGGGTCCGCAGCGCGCTGACCGTTCCGGTGGCCGGCCGCAGCGCTCCCTTCGGGGTGATCAGCGTGCACACCGTGGAGCGCCGCGACTTCAGCGAGGGCGACATCTCCTTCGCCCAGGCGCTGGCCAACGTGCTGGGGGACGCGTTCGAGCACCAGCTCACCGAGGATGACATCCGCCATCGGGCGCTGCACGACCCGCTGACCGGCCTTCCCAACCGGGCGCTCTTCATGGACCGCCTGCAGCAGGCGATCGAGCGCCTGGGTCGTCGCGACGCCTCGTCGGCCGTCCTCTTCCTCGACCTCGATCGCTTCAAGCTCGTCAACGACAGTCTCGGCCACGCGGTGGGCGATGAGCTGCTGACGGCCGCCGCTCCCCGCCTCAAGCAGGCGCTGCGCTCCTCCGACACGGTGGCCCGCTTCGGCGCCGACGAGTTCGCGATCCTCCTCGACGAGATCGCCGGAGAGCACGATGCCATCGAGATGGCCAACCGGGTGGCCAGCGTGTTCACGCGGCCCTTCGTGCTGGCCGGCACCGAGCACTTCGTCACCACCAGCATCGGGATCGCCCTCGCCCACGGCGGCGAGCGCGCGGAGGACCTGGTGCGTGACGCCGACGCAGCCATGCACCGCGCCAAGGAGCGCGGCCGGGCTCGCTACGAGCTCTTCGACGAGGGCATCCGCGGGCGCGCCATCTCACGCCTGCGCGTGGAGAACGATCTGCGCCGCGCGCTCGAGCGAGACGAGCTGACGCTCGACTACCAGCCGCTCGTCTCGCTCAGCGGACCGCTCGATCGTGGGCGTGGAGGCGCTGATCCGCTGGGAGCACCCCGACCGCGGGCGGATCGCGCCGGCCGACTTCATCCCGGTGGCCGAGGAGAACGGCCTGATCGAGCCGATCGGGCGCTGGGTGCTCGATCACGCCTGCCGGCAGGCGGCCCACTGGTACCGGATGCGACCCGATGCGGCGCCGCTGGCGATGTCCGTCAACCTGTCGGCCGTCCAGCTGCGCCACCGCGGCCTGGCCGAGACGGTGGCGCGGGCCCTGCGGGCGACCGCCCTGGACCCGGGGTGCCTGTCGCTGGAGCTGACTGAGAGCGTCATGGTCGGCGATGCCGACCATCTCATGGAGACCCTCGAGTCGCTGAAGGGCCTGGGCGTCCGGCTGGTCCTCGACGACTTCGGCACCGGCTACTCCTCGCTGGCCTATCTGACCCGGCTGCCCTTCGACACGCTCAAGGTCGACCGCTCGTTCATCGACGGGCTCGGCAGCGAGCCGCGCGACACGGCGGTCACCGAGGCGATCGTCGCCATGGCCCACGCGCTGTCGCTGCGGGTCGTCGGCGAGGGCACCGAGACGGAGCGCCAGGTCGCCGAGCTGACCCGGCTGGGCTGTGACGTGGCCCAGGGATACCACTTCGCGCGCCCGCTGCCGGCCAGCGAGATCACCCGGATGCTCCAGCGCGGCCCCACCTGGGAGCGACCGCGCAGTCAGCGATAGGCGTCCTCAGGGATAGGCGGCCGTGCCGGCGACGAGCGGCGACACCGTCGCGGTGGCGCACTCGGCGGCGCCGTCGGGGATCGCCACCGTGAGCGTCGCGGTGTCGTTGGGGGCGATCACCCGCAGCGCGGAGGCGGTCGTGCAGCTGCCCGCGCCGTGGGTGACGCCGAGGCGGAAGGAGGCGCTCTGGCCGGCGGCCAGCGTCAGCGCCTGCAGCCGGGTGTGCCCGAAGAAGTCAGCGGTGGTGTGGGTGGGGGTCGTCGGCAGCGCCGCCCCGTGGAGGTCGAGGAACTGGACGCCGGGGTAGCCGACCGTCGAGCAGGCCGAGTCCCCGGTGTTGCGCAGGGCGAACCCGAGCTCGCCGTGCCCGGTGGCCCCCTGCTGGCCGAGGAAGGAGAGCGCCAGCCCGGAGGCGACGCACGCCGATCCGCCCGCCGCAGAGCTCGACGACGGCAGGCCGACCCCGCCCGAGCCGCCGGCGGCGGGAGCGGTGCCCGCGCTCGCGGGGGCGCCGGACGCCGCGGCGGTGCGGGTGACGGTGGTGGTCGCGCCGCCATGGCTGCCGGACACGCTGGCCCCGCCGGAGTGGCTGGCGTTGGTGATCGTCGTCGTGTCCGACCCGCCGCAGGCGGCGATCAGGAGCATGGCGAGCACGGCAAGGCCGGCGGCGACGGTCCGCATGGCCACCCTTTCGCGCTACCTGGCCGCCATCCTGCCTGGCACTATCCGTTGCCATGCAGCCGGCTCCCGGAACCAGCCACCCCCGCAAACGCCGCCAGATCGACTGGGAGCTGGTCACCTGCGGGCTGCGGGGCCACGTCCTGCCCCACCGCGGCGCGTCCGGCGCCGATGACCCTCATCTCGTGCGCCGCGTGGACGACACCTGGTGGCACCGCTGCCTGCGCTGCGACGGGTGGTTCGCGCTCCCGCCCCAGGCGGCGGGCGCCGGCGCGCCGGCGCCGTCGCGCGACGAGATCGTCATCCCGCTGCGGGGCCGCCCGCTGCGCGATCGCATCGTGCTGCGCCTGATCGCCGTCGATCGCCTCGTCCATTTCGTCGTGCTGGCGCTCTTGGGGATCGGGGTGCTCGCCTTCGCGGCCAACCGCAACGCCCTGCGCGACGCCTTCTACCGGGTGCTCACCGCCCTGCAGGGCGGGGTGGCCGGCGGGCCCGTGCAGACGCAGGGCCACGTCGGGATCGTCCACGATCTCGATCGCCTGTTCTCGCTGCGCACCGGCACGCTGAAGGAGGTGGGGATCGCCCTCCTCGTCTACGCGGCGCTCGAGGGGGTGGAGGCGATCGGGCTGTGGTTCGCCCGGCGATGGGCGGAGTACCTGACCTTTCTCTCCACCGTCGTGCTCCTCCCGCTCGAGGTCTACGAGATCGTCAACCGGGGGACGCCGCTGAAGGTCATCGGCTTTCTCATCAACCTCGCCGTCGTCGTCTACCTGCTGCTGCGCAAGCGCCTGTTCGGACTGCGGGGCGGCGCCGCCGCCGACGAGGCCGAGCGCGAGCGCGACCTCGGCTGGGACGGCGATCGAGCGCTCCACCCCGCCATCATCCGGCGACCCGGCGATCTCCCCGGCCGGAGCGTGACCGCCATGACCGGCGACGGGGACCTGCAGGCCGCCGTCGACGCCGAGCTGACCCGGGTCGGCGAGGCGCTGGCGGCCGCCTTTCCCACCGGCTCCCGCCAGCCGCTGAAGGTGCTCGACGCGCGGGCCATGGAGATGGCCACCTCCGATCAGGAGCTGCGCGCGGCGCTCTTTCGCTTCGTCGACGTCGTCCCCGCCTGCCGCTCGCTCGACGATCTGGCCCGCCATCTCGCCGGCTTTCTCGAGGAGGTGCCCGACACGCCGGCGCCGATCTCGGCGGCCATGCGCATGTCCCACACCCGGGCCGGGCGGGCGGCTCTCGGCGCCGCGGCGGCCGGCGGGGTGCGCCACCTGGCCCACCGCTTCATCGTCGGCGAATCGCCCCAGGCCGCGCTGGCCACCTTCCGGCGGCTGTGGGACCAGGGCGTCGCCAGCTCCGTCGATCTCCTGGGTGAGGCGACGGTCACCGAGGCTGAGGCCGATCGCTACGCCGAACGCTGCCTGGAGGCGATCACCGTCATCTCCCAGGCGTGCCGGGCGTGGCCGGAGCGCGAGCGGCTGGAGGCCGACGACGCGGGGCCGCTGCCGCGGGCCAACGTGTGCGTCAAGGTCTCGGCCCTCACCCCGCTGCTGCGCCCCGACGCGCCCGCCCGCGGCCAGCGCGACGCCGCCGCAGCGCCTGCGGCCGCTCCTGCGCGCCGCCCGGGAGCAGGGCGCCCACCTGCACATCGACATGGAGTCCCTGGACTCCCGCGAGGCGGTGCTCGAGCTGGTGCTCGAGCTGCTCGGCGAGGCGGAGTTTCACGACGGTCCCTCCGCCGGCCTCGTCCTGCAGGCCTACCTGCGCGACTCCCCCGATCAGCTGCACCAGATCCTGGCCTGGGCGCGGCGGACCTCGCGCGGGTCACCGCTCACCGTCCGCCTCGTCAAGGGCGCCTACTGGGACCACGAGCTCGTCGAGGCCCGCCAGCACGGCTGGGAGGTCCCGGTGTTCGAGGACAAGGCCGAGTGCGACCGCAACTTCGAGGCCCTCAGCCGCCGGCTGCTTGACGCCCGGCCGGCCGTGCGGGTGGCGATCGCCTCCCACAACCTGCGCTCCGTGGCGCACGCCATCGCCTACAACCGCGTCACCGGCGGCCGCGACTCAGACCTCGAGCTCCAGGTGCTGCGCGGCCTGGGCGACGAGCTGCAGCACGCGCTGGCCTCCCAGGGTTTCCGGGTGCGGGCCTACTGCCCGGTGGGCGACCTGGTGGCCGGCATGGCCTACCTCGTGCGCCGCCTGCTCGAGAACACCTCCAACGACTCGTTCCTGTCGGCCCAGGCGCGGGGCACGCCCGTTCAGGAGCTTCTGGCCGCTCCCTGACGGCGGCCGGCGTAGGCGCCGAGCAGCCGCGCCGCCCGCCGGTGGCTGAGCCGCGAGCGGATGGGCGACGGATACCAGCGCGTGTCCGCCCACCAGGCGCGGGCCAGCGCGGCGGGAGTGGCCGGGCCAGGCGGATCGGCGAGGAAGGCGGCGTAGCCCTCGGCCTCGCGGCGCGCCCGGCGGTAGATGGCGGCGGCGGAGTCGTGGGTGTGGTCGTGCGCGACGGCCAGCGCCGGGTCGACGACGACGGCGTAGCCCTGCCTCAGCCAGTGCCAGGCCCACTCCTTATCCTCGCAGCCGGGCAGGTCGGCACGGAACGGGCGCTCGCGCCACAGGACGGCCCGAAAGGCGCCGGCGGCGTTGGCGTAGCCCCAGTCGGGGCGGCGGCGGGCGAGCTCTGAGTCCTGGCGCACGGCCATCTCCAGAGGCGTGCCGTCGGGCCCGTAGCGGTCCCCGCAGACGCAGGCCACCCCCTCGTCGGAGAGCCACCGCGCCAGGCCGGCCAGCCAGTGCGCCGAACCCGGGAAGGCATGCGCCGACAGGGCGACCAGCACCTCGTGGCGGGCCACCGCCGCGCCCCGGTTCAGGGCGTCGCCGAAACTGAAGGCGCCAGGGGCCGCCTGCAGCACCGTCGCCCCGCGCCGGGCGGCCGCCTCGGCGCTGCCGTCCGTCGAGCCGCCGTCGACGAGGATCACCTCGACCTCCCCGACCCCCCGCTGGAGCTCGAGGATGTCCAGGCAGCGGGCGAGGTTGGCCTGCTCGTCGCGGGCGCGGATGATGACGCTGACGGCGGTGGCAGACATGTCGGTGCTGAGGCTAATCTGCGAGCGAGATGGCCGAGCCCTTCGCCAACGAACCCATCCTCGAGATGCGCCGGGCGGCGGTGCGATCCCAGCTCGAGGCGGCGCTCGCCCGCGTCGACGCGACCCTCCCGTTGTCCGTGCCAGTGCGGATCGGCGCCGAGGAGCGCACCGGGGACGGGCTGCTCTCCACTGATCCCGGCCACCCCGAGCGGGTCGTCGCCCGCGCCGCGATGGCCACCGAGGGCGACGTCGAGGCGGCGCTGGCCCAGGCCGCCCGCGGACTGGCCCGCTGGCGCGCGGTCAGCGCCGCGGACCGGGCCCAGGCCCTGCGGGCGGCGGCCGCCTGGATGCGCGAGCGCCGTCTCGAGCTGGCCGCGCTGCAGGTGCGCGAGTGCGCCAAGCCGTGGCTCGAGGCCGACGCCGACGTCTGTGAGGCGATCGACTTCCTCGAGTACTACGCCCGGGGCGCGGTCGCCCTCGCCGAGGGCCGCGACCTGCTCCAGGTGCCCGGCGAGCGCAATGAGATGGCCTATGCCCCGCGGGGGATCGTGGCCGTCATCTCCCCGTGGAACTTCCCGCTGGCCATCCCCTGTGGGATGACCTCGGCGGCACTGGCCACCGGCAACGCCGTCATCCTCAAACCGGCTGAGCAGTCCCCGGCGCTGGCCGAGCAGCTGGTGCAGGCGCTGCGCGCCGGCGGCGTGCCCCCCGAGGCGGTGTCCCTGCTCCCCGGCGAGGGTGACATCGGCGCGGCGCTGGTCGCCCATCCCGCCGTCCACGCCATCGCCTTCACCGGCTCGCTGCCCGTCGGCAAGGAGATCGTCCGGGCCGCCGCCGAGGTCCGCGACGGCCAGCGCCACTTCAAGTCCGTGGTCGCCGAGCTGGGGGGCAAGAACTGCGTGATCGTCTCCTCCGACGCCGACCTCGACGAGGCGGTGCCGGCGATCGTCGGCTCTGCCTTCGCCTACGCCGGGCAGAAGTGCTCGGCCGCCTCCCGGGTGCTGGTGGCCGAGCCGATCGCCGACCAGCTGCTCGAGCGCCTTGCCGGAGCGGTGGCCGTGCTGGAGGTCGGCCAGGCCGAGACCCTCGGTATCGACGTGCCGCCGGTCATCGAGCGCTCAGCCCAGGAGCGGATCGCCCGCTACGCGGAGCTCGCCGCCCGCGACGGCCGGGTGGTCGCCCGCGCGCAGGCGCCGCAGGACGGCGGATGGTTCTGCCCGGCCCTGGTGGCGGCCGACCTGCCCGACGGCTCGCCGGTGCTCGACGAGGAGATCTTCGGGCCGGTCCTGGCCGTCCAGCGCGTGCGCGACGTCGACCATGCCTGTGACGTCGTCGACGAGCTGGCCTTCGCCCTCACCGGCGGCCTGTTCGCCCGCGATCCTGGCACCGTGCGCCGCGTGCGCGAACGGACGCCCGTCGGCAACCTCTACGTCAACCGGGGGATCACCGGGGCGATGGTCGGCCGCCAGCCGTTCGGCGGCAATCGCCTGTCGGGCACGGGCCTGAAGGCCGGTGGCCCGGACTACCTGCTGCAGTTCGTCTCCCAGCGGGCGGTCAGCGAGAACACGATGCGCCACGGCCTCGTCGTCTGACGGCCGGCGCTCTTGATTTCTTAGCCCATGCGGGCATCATGGGGGCGGGTGGTCGTGTCGCTGTCATTTGTCTCCAAGGTGGCGTTCGCCGTCGTGCTGGCGGGAGCGATCTTCATCAGCGCCTGCGCCCGCGCTCCTCGCCACGCGGTGCCCGCCGGCGAGCTGCGCCGGCTGGTCGGCTCGGCCCTGGGTCTGTATGCCGTCGGCGGCGTGGCGACGCTGACCCATCACCCGGCCCTGGCGGCGCTCGTCTACGCCACCGGGATCGCCATCGCCGCCCTCGCCGCCTGGCTCTCCCGGGGCCGCGACCAGGACGACCCCCCGGGCGGCTCCGAGCCCTTCGACGAGCCCCCTCCGCCTGAGCCCGACGGGGTGCCCGCGCCTGGACTGGGAGCGCTTCGAGCGCGAGTTCCGCGACTGGGAGCGGCGGACCCGGCAGCCCTCGGGCCGCTCCTGATCGCGCGCGACGCGCGAGCCCGGGCGCGGCGCAGGCCCTTAGGGCTGGGGTGCCGCCAGCCCGATCAGCAGTTCGTGCAGCCGCGGCTCGCCGGTCAGCTCGGGATGGAAGGAGACCGCGAGGATGTTGCCCTGGCGCACCGCCACGGGATGGCCGTCCACGGCGGCCAGGACCTCCACGCCCTCCCCCACCTCGGCCACCCAGGGGGCGCGGATGAACACGGCGTGCACCGGCTCGCCGTCGACTCCGGCGACGTCCAGGTCGGCCTCGAAGGAGCGCAGCTGGCGGCCGAAGGCGTTGCGCTGAGCCAGGATGTCGAGCACCTGCAGATGCTCGCGGTCGAGCATGATCATGCCCGCGCAGGTTCCCAGGATGGGCGTCCCGGCTCGGGCCAGCTCCCGCAAGGGCTCGCCCAGCCCCTCGCGCTCGATCCCGAGGGTCATCACCGTCGATTCGCCGCCGGGCATGACGAGGGCGTCCAGGCCGTCGAGATCGGCGGGCACCCGGACCTCGCGAGCCCGTGCCCCCAGCCGGCTCAGGATCCGGGCGTGCGCCTCGAAGTCGCCCTGCAGGGCGAGCACGCCGACGAGCGGCGCCGGAGGGGCGGGGGCCGGGTTCTGGACGGCTACCAGCCGCGGGAGGCGAGCAGCTGCTCGGACTGGAGCTTGGAGGTCTCCAGGGAGACCATCGGCTGCCCGAGACCGCGGCTGGCGGCGGCCACCCGCGCCGGATCGCGGAAGTGGGTGGTCGCCTCGACGATCGCTCGGGCGCGCGGCGCCGGATCGTCGGACTTGAAGATGCCCGAGCCGACGAACACGCCCTCGGCGCCGAGCTGCATCACCAGGGAGGCATCGGCCGGCGTGGCGATCCCGCCCGCGCAGAAGAGCACGACCGGCAGTCGGCCGTCGGCGGCGACCTGGCGGACGAGGGGCAGCGGTGCGCCCAGCTCCTTGGCGGCGCTCGGCAGCTCCTCGATGTCCATCACCGTCAGCCGGCGGATCTCGCTGCGGATCCGGCGCAGATGGCGGACCGCCTCGACGATGTCGCCGGTGCCCGCCTCGCCCTTGGAGCGGATCATCGCCGCGCCCTCGCCGATGCGTCGCAGCGCCTCGCCGAGGTTGGTGGCGCCGCACACGAAGGGAACCTTGTACGGCCACTTGTCGATGTGGTTGGCCTCGTCGGCCGGGGTGAGGACCTCGGACTCGTCGATGTAGTCGACCTCGAGGGCCTCAAGGACCTGCGCCTCGGCGAAGTGCCCGATGCGCGCCTTGGCCATCACCGGGATGGTGACCGCCTCCTGGATGCCGTGGATCATCTCCGGATCGGACATGCGGGCCACCCCGCCGTCGCGGCGGATGTCGGCCGGCACGCGCTCCAGCGCCATGACGGCGGCGGCGCCGGCGTCCTCGGCGATCTTGGCCTGCTCGGCGGTGACCACGTCCATGATCACGCCGCCCTTGAGCATCTCGGCCAGGCCGGCCTTGACGGTGAAGGTGGCTTCGTCGCGGGAGTCAGAACCGTTGGCGCTCACGTCTGGCCAGTGTAGCCAGGCGCTAGTGGCCCCGCCCGCGCCGACCCTCGGTACCTGACGGTCCTGCGTCCTCGAGGCATCCACCATGACCACTCTCGGGCCGCACGACTCTCGCCCGGATAAATCGACAGCGTCTTTGTCCGCGACGGCGACCGCTACCTGGCGACCGACCTGGCGCTCGGGCCGTGGGCGGCCGGGGCGCTGCACGGGGGCGCGCCGGCGGCGCTGCTCGCCCGGGCGTTCGCCGAGGCCGCCCCCTCCCCCGCCCTGCGCCCCGCGCGGCTCACCTACGAGTTCCTGCGACCGGTGCCCGTCGGTCCGCTGGCGGTCGCGATCGAGGTCGTGCGCCCGGGCCGCCGGGTGACCGTGCTCGACGGCTCGCTGACTGATCCGGAAGGGGTCGAGGTCTGCCGCGCCCGGGCGCTACTGCTCGTCGCCTCCGAGATCTCCGCCGCCGGTGCGGCGACGCCGCCCCCCTTCCCCGGCCCCGAGGCGGGCGAGGTCAACGACTGGAGCGAGGAGCGGCCGATGTTCGCCACTCACGCCATGGAGATCCGCTTCGTCGAGGGCGTGTTTCGCCGGCCCGGCCCCGCCACCGCCTGGTTTCGCCTGCGCCATCCGCTCGTCGGCGGCGAGCCGATCACCCCGGTCGAGCGCGTCGCCGCCGCCGGTGACTTCGGCAACGGGATCGCCTCCGAGCTCAGCTGGGAGGAGCACCTCTTCATCAACCCCGACCTGACGCTGTCCCTCGAGCGCGATCCCGTCGGCGAGTGGGTCGCGCTGCAATCGCAGATGCGCGTTACGCAGGGAAGCGTAGCCGTGGCCGAGAGCGTCCTCTGGGACGAGCGCGGCCGGATCGGCCGGGCGATCCAGTCGCTGCTCGTCGGACCCCGGCCTACTTGAGGCGGAAGGCTTTGATGCGCACGTCGTACTGCTGGGCGTCGCGCGCGTACACGCCGTAGGCGAGGGCCTGGATGATCGACAACAGGGCGGTGTGCGAGCGCACGAAGGCGGGCGTGTTGGACGAGTAGTAGAGCCGGATCCGCGCCAGGCGGGCGACCTCGGAGAGCGTGGCGTCGGTGATCGCCAGCGTCGGGGCCTTGCGGTGGCGGGCGAGCTTCATCGTCCGCGTGATCAGCGGATGCGGGCGCCCGGCCGACAGGCCGACGACCAGCGTGCGGTCATCGATCCGGCTGAGGCGGCCGAGGGCCTCCTGGGACGGGCTGGCCACGATCTCGGCCCGCAGGTCGAGCAGCATCAGGAGATGGCGCAGGTAGCTGGCGAAGAACGCCATCTGATCCGTCCCGGCGATCAGCACCTTCTCCGCGGAGACGATCGCGTCGACCGCGGCCTCCACGTCGGAGCGCGACAGCTTGTGCGCGGTGTCCTCGACGTTGACGTGATCGGCGGCCAGCGCCGCCTCGAACTCCGTGTGATCGAGGCTGAACAACGGCGAGGTGCCCGCCATGGTGTCCGTCCCGTGGGGGACGAGCCCACCCCCGCCGACCCGGCGGCGGTACTCGTCGCGCGCGGCCTGCTGGAGCTCGGGGAAGCCCTCGAAGCCGAGCGCCTGGGAGAAGCGCACGACGGTGCTCGAGGACGTGTTGGCCCGGCGGGCCAGTTCCTCGGCCGTCTGGAAGGCGGCCTCGTCGAGGTGATCGACGATGTACTGGGCGACATCCTTCTGCGAGCGCGAGAACTCGTCGAAGCGCGCCTTGATGTATCCGGAGAGGGCCTGATGTCCGTGGGCCGCCTCGGGGCTGGCTGTCGGTGTGGAAGCGTGCTTCATGGGCAGGCCTCTTGTTCGACGCCTGCTGCCACCGTTCCTTCAGAACCGATGCAAGGTTTGCCATCGCGCGCCGGCGGCGCGACGGCCAGGAGCCTGCGGCCGGACCGCTACGGGCGGGTGCGCGACTCGTGCTCGTACATGCCCATGCGCTCCTGGTTCTGCTTGCGCTCGGCCAGCACCTGGGCGACCACGTAGACGATGAGCACGTTGGCGACGACGCCGATCCCCAGGAAGGTGATCAGCAGGGCCAGCGTCTGCCCGAACGAGTCAGGCGCGCTCCCCAGACCGAGGATTCCACTGGCGATCGTCAGCACGCCCTACATCATAAACCGCCGGGGCAGACGGGACCGCTCGCGCGTCCCGGCGCCCGCCCCCGAGTCCGGTAGCGTGCGCACCGGCCGGCCCGGTAGCTCAGTTGGTCAGAGCAGCGGACTCATAATCCGTCGTGCGCAGGTTCGAGTCCTGCCCGGGCCAGTGGGAACGGCCTGCGAGTCGTCCGGTGCGGCGGGTGCGGCGAGATCCGGCGGGCAGAACTCAGCGGATGGCCGGGTGGCGCGTGTGGCGCTGCTCCGGTGGCGGGGCGGAGAAATCGCCGGGAGACATGATGTCGGGACCGGACCCGATGCCCTGCAGGTCTGCGACCCGCGCCGCCTGGGCGTCCGCGTCGTCCTCAAAGGCACGCCGAATACCGGCGTCGAGAAGATGGAGCTGGTGCTCGAGCGGTCCCCGGCGCTCTGGCGGGGCCACCGCGTGGATGTCCTGCAGCGCGGCGCGCAGGCGTCGCGCGACCTGCGGTGAGCCCGCGCCGGCCAGGCGCAGCTCATCGAAGGCCAGCCGCACGTAGCCCTCCCAGTTGAGCGTGCGCTCGATCAGGCGTGGCGCGCCTCCGGCATCGCGGTGCACGCCGGAGGGAAACTCCCGGACGGCGAGGCGGCGCAGGAGGTCGTGGAGAGCGTTGATCGCCTGCACGGCGGTGGTGGGATCCTGGAAGGGACCTGAGTAGATGCTCCGCTCAGCGACGTCGACCAGCTTGCGGATGCCGAACGCCGGCTCGAAGTCGTGCGTGCGCTCGCGGCCGAGGATCACCCCCCGCGCTGCCGCATCTCGCGCGGACGCCGGCATCGTGCCGCGGACCTTGAACAACGGGGTGCCGCGCGGCACGAAATCGCCGAGTGCGGGCACCAGCTCCAGCACGCAATCGGCACGCGCGGCGAGCGTCACCAGCGTGTGATGGTGAATCTTGACGAGGACGCCGTAGGCGGGCGCCGGCACGACATCGGGCTCCGGCACCGGCTCATGGGCGACCCGGTACAGGCGGTCGACCTGCTTGCGCGTCTCGTCGGCGACCAGGCCGATCAGCCCGCCGACGCGGATCGATTGGGCAGTGTGATGGACGAAGAGGACGAGCGTCACGATCGCGCAGAGAATCAGCGCGTAGTCGACGGATACGGCCAGGCCGGGCACCGGTGCACTGCCCGAGGTCTTCCCGCTCAACTGCCGCAGCACGGTCATCGAGTAGGCGAAGGTGCCGATGAACAGGCCGACGGACAGCTGGCTGCGGCGGTCGTGCAGGATCGCCCGCACGATCCGCGGAGAGAACTGGCCCATCGCGAGCTGCACCGCGACGAGCGTCAGCGACAGGACGACGCTCGTCAGCGTCACCAACGCCGAGGAGGCCACCGTGAGGACCGACTGCACCGAGGACGCCGAGCCGGTCACCCCCTGCCCCACGAGGCTGTAGCCAGACCCCCGGTCGATGGCCAGCAGGGCCACCGCCCCCCCGATCCCCGACAGCACGCAGACCAGCGGCACGAGCCAGAGCCGCGTACGAACAAAGTGCCCGAACCGAAACCGTCGAACGCCCGACATGGCACAGCGGGCCTACCCCACGCACGCCGGCTTTACCACAACCTTTCGGTCGTCCTCAAGCCTGACACGAGCCGGCGAGGGCGCTGAGCAGCCTGGTCACGGACTCCTCTGCGTCGTGAAGCGCGGCGAACGCCCGCAGGGCGGCCTCATTGGCCGGGTAGGCGCTGCGCCGGCCGCGCGGGAGCGCGATCGGGAGATCGTCGACGGGTCGCACGACGGTGATCGCGGCCTCGAGATACTCCCGGTCGGGTGCGCGCAGCGGGCGGTCGCGCAATACGCCCGCGATGTCGCCGTGGCGGCGGATCATCGCCGCCGCGGTGACCGCGCCGACGCCCCTGAGCCCGGGAAGGCCGTCGGAGGGGTCACCGCGCAGGATCGCGAAGTCGGCGTAGCGACGGCCCGGGACCGCATAGCGGCGCGTGATCTCGGCTTCGTCGATCACCGCCAGCCCAGACCGCTCCGGATACAGGACGCGCACCCGCGGGTCCTCCACGAGCGCGAACAGGTCGCGGTCTCCGCTGGCGATCTCGACCGTCCCGGGGGCGAGTCTGGTCAGGGTGGCGATCACATCCTCGGCTTCGTGGTCAGCGACCCCCACCACGTCGATCCCGATGTGCTCGAGCAGCTCTGTGATCACCGGAAGGTCGCCCACCAGCCCGGGCGGAACCGGCTCGGCGACCCGGTGGCTCTTGTAGCCCGCGATCAGGTCCACCCGCCACTGGGGCCGCCATGCCCAGTCCTCGGCGATCACCAGCCGGCGGGGACGGCGATCGGCGACCAACCGCGCCAGCCTGTCCAGGAAGCCGGCGACGGCGTTCCCCTCGGCTCCCGACACGCGCGCCCTGGCCAGCGCGCCGTAGTAGGCGCGAAAGATCAGGCTCGATCCATCGATCAGCAACCACTCGCAGGCCATCGCCGGGCCATTCTGGCGCGCCGCCACCCCGGGCCGACGGGGCAGACAGCGACGGGTGCCATGCCCGGAGGCGGTGCGCTACGCTGAGGGGGTCAGATAGCGAGGGCAACCAGAGGGCGAGACCTTCATCTGAACGTCCCCTTGCCGCGAAAGCCGCCTGATCTTCTGATGGCCGAGAGTCCACCCACGGGTGGGCTTTCCGCGTTAAGCGGCCCGCGGCCGCCCGTGCGCCGCGCCGGGCGACGTCCCCGTCAGGGCAGGATGTCGTTCAGCGTCGCCGTGAACCGCTCGCCCGACTCCTCGAGCTCCCCCTCGATATGCAGACGGGCCGGGCCGGTCTCCGTCCACAGGTCCAGAAAGTAGGACCAGCCCGGCTGCTCCGCATCGTCGGACTTGGCGATCGCCTCGACCTGGTAGATCTCGCGGGGCGCCAGCACCAGCGCCTCGGGGCAGTCGTCCTCGACGCGACGGCGCAGGTCCTCGACGCTGAGCCGGTCGCGAGAGGCAGCCCGGAGCTCCTCGTAATCGCCGTCCACGACGAGGCCGACGATGTCCTCCAGCGCCCGGAACATCGGCTCCGGCATCAGCTCGAGCGATTCGGCGACGCCGCCCCGTCCGGTCAGCTCCTGACCGGGCGTCAGATCGAGACGGCCGTAGAAGTAGTCCTCACAGGCGGCGCGCGCCTGGCGGCGGATGCCCTTGGACAACCCCGCGGCACCGAGCGCGAAGACCGCCGCATCGATCGCCTCGTCAAGCGTTCCGTGGCGGCGGGTCATCTGCGCGGTGACGGCCCGGCCGTGCTCAGTGTCGCGCGCGACCGACGAGCCCTCCAGCAGGATGGAGGGGGCATCATGGCGGCTGTAGCCCGGGCAGGCCCGCACCGCAGAATGAAGAACGATGAGGTGGTCGCCCATTACGGGCGGGCGGATGACGGATCGCCAGGGGTCGTCCGGCGCCGAACGCGGAGAGTGAGCGCTGTCACGACCATGCATCCTACGAACCACAGAATCAACCCCGCTATTTCGAACGCGGTTAGGATGGCGCCATGTCAGCACCCCGGAGGCCGTGGGTGGCTCTCACGGTGGCGGTGGCGGTCCTGCTCCTGGCCGCCTCCGCTGGGGCTCAGACGCGCACCTACACCGCCCAATACCGTGGCGAATACCGGCTCCAGATGGACACCGCTGACGCGCACGGCGATTCCCAGCATCTGTTGCAGACGTTCAGCTGGACCGAGCGCGTGTTCACCGAGGTGCCGGACGGGGGCGTGTCGACGTCGAGGGTCACGCTGCATGCGCAGGGAACGCTGATCCAAACCGGGGAGGGCCCGACCTCGCCGGCCGTGACCTTCCGGTGCACCGCGACGGGCATCAACCCGCCCAAGGACACGATGGTCATCGTCATCATGCCGCACGGTGCGGGGCGCGTCGGCGCACGCGGCGACATCCCGTCACACCGCGGCGGAACGATCACCGTCACGGACGACCCGAACTGCGTGACCGGGTCGGAGTGGCTGTTGGGCTACAACGGCTCAGAGTTGTATTCGTCGCGCTACTGGAATCCGAAGGACCTGCAGTCCCGGATGTTCCTCGATGCGCTCTCGGCGTCTGACGACGATCTCCCCGCAACCGGCGGGGAGAAGCGATACAACGCTGATCAGACCGCGACCATCAAACCCCAGAACGCCTCGGACACCACAACCGGGACGATCTCGCGCTCAGTGCACGCGGTTCTCAGCACCGGTCCGGGGTCGCCGCCGCTCGGCGGGGGCCCCGCCTCCGGCCCGCCCGCTCCGCCCACCGAGGCGGCCAAGCACGCCGCGCGCATGGATCTGCGCTCGGCCCTCAACGACGCCGCCGGCCCGTGCTTCGAGGAGGGGCTGTCGCTCGGTCTGCTGGGTGCAGGCGTGCTCGTCTCCGGCGCGGGACCGATCATCGGGGGCGGGCTCGTCGTCGCGGGCGGCCTGACGGCGCCGATCGCCGGCCCGCTGTGCACGGCGGCGATCGAGCGGGTGGTCGCTGACTACCGGACCTACCAGGACCCGCCGGTGGCGGGCATCCACGAGGCCGCTCGGCCGGCCGCGGTTCACCCTGTGTCGCTGCCGTCGTGCCGGAGCTACCACGGTCGCCTTCGCACGTTCTGCTCTGGGCTGCGCGGTGATGACGCACGGTTCGTGGTCGCCGTGCGCCATGCGACCGCGGTCGCGAAGGCCCTGCAGACGACGATCGGGCGAGCGACGACGGCCCGTGCCGCCGGCGACGGCGCCGCGCTCGCTTTGCAGGAGAAGACCGCTCGGCAGCTTTCGGTGGACTTCCGCCACGCGTTGCGGGCGCAGCGGAGCGCCGGCGCCAGAGTCGCCGAGCGTTTGCGCGCCGCCCATCTCCGCTACCGGCTGTCAGCCAAGCAGCACGCCGCGGCGGTGCGAGCGGTCCTGGCGCGCCTCGCTCCCAGCCGCATCACCGCCGCGGAGCTGCACCCGGTGGCCGGCGGAGCGTTTCGCCCGGGCGCCGTCGACCTGCTGGCGCTCCTGGCCCACTAGTCGCGCCGCTGCGCTCAACGTGAGACCCGGTTGACGCGACAGCGCCCCGGCGTGCGCTCGCTCTGTCGGCTGCTCTACCCGGGGGCGCCGATCGCCGAGCGCAGGGCGGGCGGGGTCTGGTCGCCCAGGGTGTTGCGCAGCAGGCCGATGCCCTCGGCCTCGAGCTCGACCGTCATCCCCGGCGTCAGGTAGCGGTCGCGCTCGAAGCCACAGCCCATGCCGATCGTCCCCGAACCGAGCAGGTCACCCGGGACGACGTCGGCCTCCTGGGTGATGAACTCGATGATCTGCTCGAAGCTGAAGTGCATGTCCGACAGCGTGCCGCTCGACCACGTCTCGCCGTCGATGCGGGCCTCGAGCTTGGAGGTCTCGACGCTGAACTCGTCCGGTGTGGCGATCGTGGGCCCGATCGAGGAGGCCATGTCCTTCGCGATCCCGGGGCCGATCCCCACGCTGGACTCGCGCATCTGGATGTCACGGGCCGACCAGTCGTTGTAGAGCGTGTACCCGGCGATGTATGCGCTCGCCTCGCCCTCCTTGACGCGGCGGCCACGCTTGCCGACGACGGCGCAGATCTCGAGCTCGTAGTCGAGCCTCTCCGTGTAGCCCGGGTAGGGGACGACGTCTTCGGGGCCGTAGATCGCGTCGGGGTTGCCCTTGTAGTGGGCGGGCAGGTTGTACCACTCGGGCGGCAGCTCATCGGGCCGGCCGAGCACCCTGCCGATGTTGCGCAGGTGGGCCTCGAACACGAGGAAGTCGCGCAGGCTGTTCGGCCGCGGCAGCGGCGCGAGCAGGTGGACGGCGGACAGCGGATGACGGATGGCGGCGCCGTCGTAGTCGCCGTCACCGCTCCGGGCGACGTGGTCCAGGGCGGCGCGCGCGCACTCCATCGCATACTCCTCCCCGGCGAGGAACTCGAGCATGTCGGCGCCGAGCTCGGCCTCGGCGAGCGCAGCGGCCCGCGGTCGTCCCAGGGATGCATGCTGGGCGGCGCGCGCCAGCCGCAGGTCGATGACGTGGTCGGCCCCGTCCATCGCGCCCGTCCGGCGGACCGGACCCAGCGCCGTGGCCAGTTCGAAGGTGACAAGCCGCATCAGCGTGACCTCTGCCGGTGGTACTCCCCCATCTTCTCCCACAGCAGGACCGGATCGGCCGTAGGGTGAGATGGGTCGAAGTCGCGATAGATCGTCTGCACGGTGACGACGATCCGCTCGGAGTCCGGGAGGTCGGCGAACGGCCCCAGGTCGATGTCGAACGCCGCCTCGAGGGCGTCCATGCCGCCTTCCTGGCGCTGCCGGGCCTCGCCGACGACGTGCTCGAAGTACCGCTTGACCTCAAGCACGTCCTGGGCGGTCGCGACCGGGCCGTGGCCCGGCACGATCCAGTCGACGTCAAGGCCGGCGATCGTCTCGCACGCCGCCACCCAGTTGCTGATCGGGCCGGCCCACGAGATCGGCGTGCCGCCGTTGAACACGAGGTCGCCGGTGAAGACCGCCCGGGCCGACGGCACGAGCACGATCGAGTCGCTCTTGGTGTGGGCGGGTCCGAGGTCTCGCACGATCACCTCCCGGCCTCCAATCGTCAACGTCAGCTCGCTCTCGAACGTCTCGTCAGGCTCGCGGCCGTTGATCTCGGAGAAGTCGAAGTCCCCGAAGGCCCAGCCCGCGAAGTCGACGTTCTCCTTCAGGCCCTCGAGCCGCGACGGCGGAACCTCGCTCATCTCCTCCGCGCAGGCGATCGTCGCGTAGATCTTCGCCCGGTCGGGGACGAGCTCGTTGCCGAAGCAGTGGTCGCCGTTGGCATGAGTGTTGACGAGGCTGCCGATCGGCCGCGTCTCCGTGATCGGCTTCATCTGCTCGAGCATGTCGCGGGTCAGCTTGAGGTCGAAGAGCGTGTCGACGAGCAGTGAGTCATCGTCGCCGGCAACCAGCCCGGCGTTGCTGTACCCCCACTGGCCGCGCGGCTGCAGGTAAGCCCAGAGCCCGTCGCCCAGCTCGTGCAGTCCCTTCGTGTACTCCACGGTCATGCCGTCACCGGACTGGACCACAGCCGCTGGCTGGCCTCGGTCGCGCCCTGGGCGAGCGCCTCGAGCTTCATCCACGCGACCTGCGGGTCGACGATCCCGAACCCCGCGAACGTGGCAAAGCCACAGTCGGTGCCCGGGATGACTCGCTCGCGGCCCACGATCTCCGCATAGCGACCAATCCGCTGGGCGATCAGGCGAGGATGCTCGACGACGTTCGTCTTGGTGTCGATCACGCCCGGCATCAGGATCTTGTCGTCGGGGATGTTCAGCCCGGCGAGCGTCTCCCATTCGTGCTCGTGGCGCGGGTTGGCGCCCTCGAAGGACACCGCCGACGGCCTGGCCGCCAGCACAATGTCCATCAGCCGCTCGATCGGCACGTCGGCGGTGTGCGGGCCGGCGTAGTTGCCCCAGCACAGGTGCATGCGCACGCGATCGGCCGGCAGGTCGGCGATCGCCTGGTCGAGCGCGTCGACGTGCATCTGGATGTAGCGCTCAAAGCCCATCTCCTCCATGTGCTTGATCGCCCAGAAGCCGGTGTGGGCGGCCATCGGCAGGTCCGGGCAGTCGAGCTGGAGGATGAAGCCTGCGTCGACGATCGCCTTGTACTCCTCGGCCATCGCCGCCGTGACCGCGCCGAGGTAGGCCTCGTAGGTCGGATAGTGGAAGTTCTCGGCGCCGTTGCAGATGCAGCCGGGGGAGGCGGCCGGGATGAACGCCTCGCGGTCGGGATCGCCGGCGCGCTGGAGCGCGGCGCGCAGGTGCGCGATGTCCTGGGCGACCAGTGCCTGGCCCTTGTAGGAGACGGCGCCACGGCAGGCCGGCATGTTGATGTGGGTGCCGCCCGGCCCGCCGTACAGCGCCATCGTCAGCTCCGGCAGGTCCGCGAGGTCGGCCAGGGTCCACGGCTTGCCCGGCTCGCCGAAGCCCTCGAGCCGCTCGCCGACGTAATTGACGAATCCCGGCTTGCCCATCTCGCCGTCGGAGACGATGTCGATGCCGGCGTCGATCTGGCGCTTGACGACGTCATCGGTGGCCGCAACGACCGCGGCGTCGAACTCCTGCGCCGGGACGGTCTTCCCCTCCTGCTTTTGGAACACGAGCTCGGTGAGCTCGGCGGGCCGCGGCAGGCTGCCCGTATGGGACGTCAGGATCCGTTCGTCGCTGCGCTTCATCGACCTCTCCTCGTCGTGTCGCTCGGGGCGGGTGGCCGTCGGCGGGTGAGTCTCGCACCGGCGGACGCCGGCCGAGTGTCTCACCGGCGCCCCTCGCTCCATATCCTGCGCGGGGCCAAAAACCAGGGTGAGTCCCTGTCTCGGTGAGACAGGTCGCGGGCTCCCCGGCTGGGTTACGATCAACCCGGAGAGAGGGTTGACCGAGGGAGAGGCCGTGAACGTTGCCACGCTGGAGGGACCCCGCCTGGACGGTGGGCACGACGTCGCCGCCGGACAACTCGAGGGGGCCCTGCGGATCGCGGCGCAAGCCATCGGCGGACCGTGCGAGCTGGGCTGGCTCGGTACCGACGGCGAGCCGGACCGGTTGCGGATCGGCGACCCCGGTCCGCCGCGGTGGGAGTGGCTGAGAACCGGGGAGGCCGGGCTGCCGCCCAATGTGACCCCGCTGCACGCACGTGATGGCCGGCTGCTCGGGGGGCTGATGAGCGGCGAGATCGAGCCGCCGGAGCTGATGGTCGAGCTTGCCGCCGGTCTCGCGCTCGTGCTGGGAGCGGTTCTCGCCGACCAGGAACGGGCCACCGCCCACGGAGCTCTCATCGAGCTGAGCTCGCAGCTGCACGCCGACGAGCTCAACACCAGCGAGATCCTGCGGCTGATCGTCGAACGCGCCCGCCAGCTGATCGGCGTCGACGTCACCTGGCTCGGGTTGATTGACGAACGGGACCGTGTGGCCATCGAGGTCGCCGCCGGAGCCCGCTCCGAGCACTTCGTCGACATGTGGATCGACATCGGCCACGGCATCGGCGGCCTTGCCGTCAAGGAGCGCCGGACGGTCGTGGTACCCGATCATCGCCTGTTCCAGCCCAACTCGACCGACCTGGTGATCCAGACGCTCGGCGACGAGGGGGTCGTCTCCGTGCTGTGCGCCCCGTTGATGTTCGAAGGCGGCGCGATCGGGGCGCTGTACGGCGGCAGTCGCGACCTGACGATGTTCAGCGATACGACGATCGCCGTGTTCACCGCGCTGGCCACCCAGGCGGCCGTGTCGATCGTCAACTCTCGCCTCTACGGGACGCTTGCCGACCAGAACGAGTTGCTGGAGCGGACGCTCTCGCTGCATCGCCAGCTCAACGATGCGGCCCTCGCCGGTGCCGACACACACGGGATCGCCCAGGAGGTCGCACGGCTGATCGAGCGGCCGGTGCGGGTGGTCCGCGATGCCGGCAAGCCGCGCGCCTGGCGCTATGAGCCGGGGACGGAGTCCGTGCCCAGCTGCGTCGACGTGGGCGACGCGGACGGCCGCGAGGCCGCCGGCGAGCAGGTGGAGATCCGTGCCGGAGAGGAGCGGCTGGGCACGATCGAGGTGCTCGGTGAGGAGCCGGTCAACGCCTTTCACCGCAACGCGCTCGAGCAGGGCGCGACGATCATGGCGCTCGAGATGGTCAAGGAGCGGGCCGCCTGGGAGGCGGAATGGCGACTGCGCGGGGAGCTGCTGGAGGAGATCCTGCAACAGGAGGGCGATCCCAGCGAGGGGCTGCAGCTGCGGGCCGCTCGCTTCGGCGTCGACCTCGACGCCCGCTGGAGCCTGGCCGTGATCGAGCCCGCGGCGGGGACGACCGCCGACCTCGAGCCGACCGTCCGCACGGCGCTGCACCGCGGCACCGGGGACGGCCGCGTGCTGGTGGCCAAGCGGGGCGATCGGGTGCTCGTCGCCCTCGCCGACCCGGCCGACGGCGCCGCCGCCCTGGTCGAGCAGGTGCTGGCCAAGGCGGCCCGCGCGGGCGCGACCGCGATCGCCGGGCTGAGCACCGCCCGTCGCGAGCTGACGGTGGCGCTCACTGAGGCCGAGGCGGTCCTGCGCCTCGCCCGCGAGAACGAACGGCCGGGCCTGGTCACGTTCGATGCCCTCGGCCCGCTGCGCTACTTCCTCAACGCGCCCGGCACCGGTGAGATGACCGTGATGGTGCGCGATGTGCTTGGCCCGCTGGCCGCGTACGACCGCAGGCGCAACGGTGAGCTCCTGCGCACGCTGCGCGCCTACCTGCGCCGCGGCGGGCATCATCCGACGGCCGCCGCCGACTGTCACGTGCATCCGTCGACGCTCAAGTACCGGCTCGGCCGGATTGCCGAGCTGCTCGGCCGCTCGGTCACTGATTCCCAGGTTCAGTTCGAGCTCCGGCTCGCGTTCTCGACCCTCGAGGTCCTCGCCGCGCTCGGCCTGACCGCGGACGAGATCTTCGCCGAGCGCCCACCGTCAACCGGGTGAAAACGGGTGAGCCGAGTTTGGCTCGCCGGGACATGCCGGGGGTGCGGGGCCCATGAGAGCATCGGGCGCGATGCGAGACGCGGACGTCCTGACCGTCGTCGGACACCGGACGGTCGCCGACGTCCTGCGCGCGGGTGCGCAGCGGACGCCGGGGCGGGTCCTGCTGGTGTTCGACGATCTCGCCGGCGGGGTGCAGGAGTTCACGTGGAGCGAGGTGCTCCAGCGATCGACGGCGATTGCCGCAGCCCTGGCCGGGGCGGGAGTGTCTCCCGGTGACCATGTCCACCTCCACCTTCCCAACCGGCCGGAGTTCATCTTTCACTGGTTCGGCTGCGCCCTGCGGGGCGCCGTGATGATCCCGACCAACGTCGCCAGCTCCGTCGCCGAGCTTCAGTACATCCTCGGACACGCCGGCGCGGTGCTGTCAGTGACGGACGGCGACGGCGCTGACACGGTGCGCCAAGCGCGTGACGCCGCCGGGCTGGGCGGCGAGGTGTGGCCGTGCGACGCCGACCTGCCGGCGCCCTCCAATGGTCACCCTCCCACGGCAGCGGTGTCTGACGGCGGTCCCCTCAGCGATCTTGCCGTGATGTACACGTCGGGGACGACGTCCCGGCCGAAGGGCGTGCAGGTCACCCACGCCAACTACGTCTTCGCGGGCGAGTCCGTGGCGGCCGGGCTCGGGCTCCTGCCGGATGACCGCTTCCTCGTCGTCCTGCCTCTGTTTCACGCCAACGCTCAGTACTACTCGGTGATGAGCGCGCTCGTCACGGGGGCTACCGTCGTGCTCGCCGCGCGGTTCAGCGCCAGCCGGTGGGTCGACACCGCCATCCGCCATCGGGCGACGGTGGCCAGCCTGTTCGCCGCGCCGATCAGGATGATCCTCGCCCAGCAGAGCCGGCCCCACTGGCGCTCGCACCGTCTTCGGATCGTCGCCTTTGCTCAGAACCTCACCCCCGCCGAATATGCCGCGTGGGAGCGGAGCATCGGGGCGCCGCTGCTGCAGCTGTACGGCATGACGGAGACGATCGGGCCTCCGCTGATGAACCCCCTGCACGGCGCGCGCCGCCACGACAGCCTCGGTCGGGTCGTGCTCGGGTATCGCTGCCGGATCACGGACAGCGAGGGAGCGTCCGTCCGTCCCGGAGTGGCGGGAGAGCTCCGCGTCGCCGGAGTGCCGGGCGTCTCGCTGATGGCCGGGTATCTCAAGGATCCGGACGCGACCGCCCAGGTAATGGACGGCGGGTGGCTGAAGACCGGGGACCTCGTCCGTGAGGACCCGGATGGCCTGATCTCGTTCGTCACCCGGGCCAAGGACATGATCAAGCGGGCGGGCGAGAACATCGCTGCGGGCGAGATCGAGGACGTCCTGATGGAGCACCCGTCGGTCCTCGACGCGGCCGTCGTCGGCGTGCCGGACGCGATGCGCGACGAGACGATCGTCGCCTTCGTGGTCACCGCCGACGGCGAGATCGACGACATGGCTCTCCGTGCCTGGTGTGCGGACCGCCTGGCCCGCTTCCGCGTGCCCGAGTTCTTCGCCGGACGCACGGTGTTGCCCCGGACATCCGTCGGCAAGATCCAGAAGCAGGCGCTGCGCGAGGAGTGGAACGCCCGCTCCTGACAGCGTGACGGATATTCCACCCGCCGAACGAATTGTCGACACGATTTTCACCTTCGCCGGACATGTTCGGCGGAGACCCCCGTTCATAGACTCGCCAGGTCACACAACGATCTCGGCACCAGCGTCGGCTTGTCGCGGGGGCCAAGGTGACCACGAGGACTGAACGCGCCACGGGGTTACCGATTCATCGACGGATCGCAGTACCGACGCCGCCCTGTGCGGTGGCGGATTGAGCATGCCGCTGGCCGGCCTCCCTGGGCCGGGCGCGGGTCGGAGGAGAAAGATCAAATGCTGAACGGAGAGTGCAAGGTGCGCACACGCATCGGAACGATCGCTGCCGTCGTCGCGGTGTGCGGCGCGGTGGCTGCCTGCGGCAGCAGTAACAGCAGCAGCAGTAGCAGTGACGCGTCGTCGGGCAGTTCGCCGTCAGCGGCACAGACCACGTCCGGATCCGGCCCGTCGTCGGCGTCTGGCGCCGTGACCAAGGCCCAGGCGACCGTCGCCGCCCTCTACAAGGGAACCGATCGGGCCCTCCCGTCAGGCGGACCGAAGGCCCAGACGGGCAAGAAGGTGTGGGTCATCTCCTGTTATGAGGGCGCCGTCGGGTGCTCCGTCCCCGCCCAGGGATTCGTGGCGGCGAGCGCCCATCTCGGGTGGAAGGCGACGGTCGTCGACGCCAAGCTCGATCCGAGCACCGCGACCCAGGAGATCAAGTCCGCCGTGGCGGCGAAGGCGAATGCCATCGTGCTCGACGGCTTCCCGTGCTCCTGGGCTCCCGGGGCGATCGCCTCGGCCAAGGCGGCCGGGGTGAAGATCTACGGGCTGCTGTCCTTTGACTGCCCGGGCAAGGCGCTCGACGACGGCCAGTTGCTGTTCGGCAAGGAGACCTACGGTCAGTACCTCGAGAACCAGGTGGGCGCCGGCATCGCCGCGTACATCATCGACAAGACCAAGGGCACGGGCAAGGTGCTCTCGATGCAGTACAACGACGGCGGCGCGGTGAACGCCATCGGCCAGGGGATCGAGAACGGCATCAAGCACAACTGCCCCGGTTGCACCTTCAGCTCGTTTGCGGTGACCGGCCAGAACATCGTCCAGAACCAGCTGCAGTCCGTGACCTCGGCAGCGCTGACCAAGGATGCGAGCGCGGACGTGGTGACGTCGCCGATCGACTCGGCGATCCTGCTCGGCATGGGCTCGGCGGTGACCCAGGCGGGAGCCGGTGGCCGGCACATCCTCCTGACCGGGGTCGAGGGCTTCGCCCCCAACCTGAAGCTCATCGCGGCCGGTGGGCCTGACAATTTCGCGGTCGGCTCGGCAGCCCTGTGGGAGGGCTGGGCGGCGGCTGACGGCCTCAATCGGGTCTTCGCCGGGGCGTCGCAGGTGGATGCCGGAATCGGCCTCGAGGCGATCGACAAGACGCACCCGTCGCCCAGCGGACTGGGGAACTACAACGGCAACAAACGCTCTCAGGGCTACGAGCAGAACTACATCAGGATCTGGACCGGGAAGTGAGCGACGCGCGGCTGCGCATCGAGAACCTCTCGAAGTCGTTCCCGGGGACCCGGGCCCTCTCGGGGGTGTCGCTCGCGGTCGGCCACGGCGAGATCCGCGCCCTCGTCGGGGGCAACGGGTCGGGCAAGTCGACGCTCATCAAGATCCTCGCCGGCGTGCAGCCGGCTGAGGCGGGCGGCCGGATCACCGTCAGCGGTGCATCGATCGCCGCCGAGGACATCACCCCGGAGTGGAGCTTCGCCGCGGCGCTGGCCTTCGTGCACCAGGACCTCGGCCTGTTCGATCACCTGAGCGTCGCCGAGAACGTGTTCGTCGGTCTTCCGTACCCCCGTCGAGCCGGGCGGATCGATTGGCGCAGGCTCAACCGCGAGGCCGCATCGATCCTCGAGCGTCTTCGGCTGACGGTGTCACCGCGCAGCCCGCTGGCGGGCCTGCGGGCCTCGGACCGGACGCTCGTGGCAATCGCTCGAGCTGTCCGGGGACGCGAGGGAACCCATGACGGCGTCCTCGTCCTCGACGAGCCCACCGCCCGCCTCGCCGCCCCTGAGGCCGATCGTCTCCTCGCCGCGCTGCGCCGGTTCGCGGCGGACGGTCAGGCGATCCTCTACGTCTCCCACCGGCTTGACGAGGTCCTCGCGCTGGCTGACTCGATCACGGTGCTCCGGGACGGCGCGGTCGTCGCCGACCGCTCCACGGAGGGCCTCGACGCCGGAGAGCTGAGCCGCCTGATCGTCGGCCATACCGTCTCCTCGACGGCCGGCGACCGGGCGGGCAGGGCGCTGGGCCCCCCGTTGCTGGAGGTGCAGGGAGTGTGGTCGGGGCCCTTGCGGGGAGTCGATCTGACGGTGGCCGAGGGCGAGGTCGTCGGCATCGCCGGCCTGATCGGCGCCGGCACCTCGAGCCTGTTGCGCGCCATCTACGGCGCGCAGAAGCGCCGGGGCGCGGTGCGGCTCTCCGGGAGCGCTCTCCCCAGCGGCGACATCGCCGCAGCCGTGCGGGCCGGCGCGGCCTTCGTGCCCGAGAATCGCCTGCGCGACGGTGCCTTCGTGACGCTCAGCGTGCGCGAGAACCTCTCCGCGAGCTACCTGACGCGGTTTCGCCATCGCCTGTCGTGGATCGATCGCCGCGCGGAGATCGCGGCCAGCACGGAGGCGATCAGCGCCTATGGAGTGCGCTGCCGCTCGCCGCAGATGCCGGTGGCGCTCCTGTCGGGAGGCAATCAGCAGAAGGTGGTTCTCGCCCGGTGGCTGACGGGACAACCACGCCTGCTGCTGCTCGACGAACCGACCCAGGGAGTCGACGTCGGTGCCCGGGCCGAGATCCATCGACAGGTGCGGGCCGCGGCGCAGCGCGGGTGCGGCGTGATCGTGGCCAGCTCCGACGCCGATGAGCTCCTCGAGCTGTCTGACCGCGTCGTCGTCCTGCGCGAGGGGACGGTCGCGGTGTCGGCCGGCCGCGACGAGGTCGACCGCCATTGGCTTGCGCAGCGGGTGTTTGGTCACGACTATCTCCAGGAGAGCCGGCGATGACGACGGAACAGCAGGATCCGCAGAGCGCTCCGTCCAGGCGCCGATCGATCGCCGCCGGACTGCCCAGCCGCCCGCGCCCCTCGCTGTCGGCGATCCTCGAGCAGTACGGCCTGGTGATCTTCCTCGTCGCGCTCATCGTCTTCTTCGCGATCTGGCCGAAGACATCGGGGACGTTTCTCACCTCGGCGAACATCCGGACGACGCTCGAGAACCAGGCGGTGGTGACGATCGCCGCCCTCGGAGCCCTGATCCCGTTCATCGCGGGCCAGTTCGACCTCACCGTCGGCGCCAACGGCATCGTGGCGACATTCATCGTCGCCGCGCTGACGACGAAGGCCGGGGTTCCCGCGGGAGTCAGCTGCATCATCGCGGTCCTCGCCGGAGCGGTGATCGGAGCCGCCAGCGGGATCGTCGTGGCCTACCTGCGCGCCAGTGCGATCGTCATCACCCTCGGCATGGCGACCCTGCTCGGCGGCCTCGTGATCCTGTACAGCAAGAGCAACAGCATCACCGGGATACCGGCGAGCCTGATCAGTTTCGGGGCCAAGAGCTGGCTCGGCGTGCCTCGGCCCCTGTGGCTCACCCTGATCGTCCTCCTCCTCGTCGGCTACTTCCTGCGCGCGACGGTTACCGGCCGGCGATTGCTGATGATCGGTGAGAATCCGGTGGCCTCGGCGCTGGTGGGAATCCGCACCCAGCGTCTGATCCTTCTCGCCTTCGTGCTGGGCGGAGCGCTCTACGGGGTCGCGGGCGTGGTCCTGCTCACCAACACCGGCTCAGCCTCCCCGTCGGATGGCTTCAGCAACACCTTCCAGGTCCTGACCGCCGTGTTCCTCGGCGCCACCACCGTGCGTCCCGGGCGGTTCAACGTCGTCGGGACGATCGTCGGCGTGCTGTTCATCGCCGTGAGCGTCGATGGGCTCTCGCTGGCCGGAGCGAGCGATTGGGTGCAGCCGGTGTTCACGGGCGCGGCGGTCATCGTCGCCGTGGCCGCATCGACGGTCTTCGCCCGCCGGCGAGTCACCTGATCGGATGAGCCCAGCCGACCGACGGCGCGTCTCGCGGTGGACGGACCGACCGCGGCTGCCGGCCAGCGACACATCGGTGTCTGTCAACGCCGAACGGCGGGACCGGGGGAGCTCGTGGCGGCGAGTTGAACGTTGTCGCGTCCGGCGGACTTGCCGGCGTACAGCGCGCGGTCGGCGCGGCTGACGAGGTCGTCCATTCCCCCTGACTGCCAGGCCGCCGCACCGACGGTCACGGTGATCGCGATGGGTCGATCAGGATCGTCGCGTCCCGCTCTGGCGGCGTGCGCGCGCAGCCGCTCGGCGATGACCACGGCGCCCTCGGCGTCCGCGTTGGGCAGGATGGCCAGGAACTCCTCGCCTCCCCAGCGCCCGACGGAATCCTCGGTGCGGAGTGCCATGGCGAGCGCCTGTCCGGTTGCTGTGAGCACGGCATCTCCGGCTTGGTGGCCGAGGGTGTCGTTGACGCGCTTGAAGTGGTCGATGTCGATGAGCAGGATCGCGAGATCCGTGTGCTGTCGCCGGGCGGCGCTGAGCGCGCCGAGCAGTGTCTCCTCGATCGCCCGGCGGTTGCTCAGGCCTGTGAGCACATCCACCCGAGCCACCCGTTCAAGGTCGGAGTTCAGGGTGGCGAGATGCTCGCGGCTCTTGACCAGCCGCAGCCCCAGCAGGTTGATCAGCAGCCCGGCGAGCGCCAGAGTGGCCAACGCGACCCACGGCAGCCAGTGACTGGCTCCAGCGAGTGAGATGTAGAGCTGGGCCTCGGGAACGACGACGACGATCCGCCACGGCGTGCCGGCGATCGCCCTGGTGACGAAGAACTGAGCGCCGCGCGGTGACGAGTACGAGCCCGATCGTCTGACGCGAACGAGCCGGGCCAGCCGGCTCTCGGGCTGGCTGAGGGACTCGCCGGCGCCGAGCGCAGGGCCGCTGCTGGCGATCAGGTTCCCGGCCGCGTCCACCAGATAGACGCGATGGCCCGGGGTGACGACCACATGCCTCACATAGCCGCCGAGCGGGCTCCTGTCCACGTCAAGGGTGCCGCTCAGCACGCGCCGTCCTGAGGCGGTCGCAAACGGCACCGCGGTCGCCACCACCGGAAGCCCGGTGGCCGATTGCACGACGTTTGAGACTGCGGCCCGGCCGCCGACGGCCGGCGTGAGATATGGGTCGAGACCGGTGATCGCAACGCCCATGAACGTGGGCTGAGCGGGGGCGGTCTGCAGCACTCGGCCGCCGCGATCGATCAGCATCGCCGCGCTGAACCCCAACGCCTGTGACGAGCGAGCCAAACTGAGGCGCGTCGGTCGCCGTCCCGTGAGCCAACTGGTGGCCTGCCGGCGCTCGCGCGCGAGGATGTCGTTGACATAGAGCGACGAGAACTCTGCCCCGGCCTTGGTTCGAGCGTCCAACCTGGCGGCCACGTCGCGCCGAGCGTGCGCTTGAGAGGTGGCCAGCAGCTCGCCCAGCGCGAGCATCAGCGCAATCCAGCCAAGGGCCACCACCACCACCACCCACCCGCGCGCGCGGTCAGGCCTTGGCTTCGCGCGGGGTGCCATGACTTCCTATCGGCATCCCCTGCTCGGAGCGGGAGCGCGACGTACCAAGGTGGACCGCTCAGGCAGCCCGGACGGCGATCCCCGGGTAGTCGAGCAGCAGGCCGCCGTCGTCGTAGGCCAACACGCAGGTGAAGGCAAACGCGGGGGCAGCGTAGTGAAACCGCGGCCCGCCATCATGATCCTCGAGGCGCACGTAACGCTGCTCGAGGCGCTCGACACGCAGATCCCCGGCGCGGACATAGGCGCCGGGGGCGTCGGCGCCCTCCCCGAGCGACAGCCCCAGCCGGCGCACGGGAAACGCGTTGGTGAGCACGGAGGACTCGAGATCGATGTCCAGGCAGCCCTCCAGATGCGAGGCGGGCCGGCCGTCGAGGTGCCACCGGCCGGACCCATCAGTGGACACCTCCAGGCCGCGCTCCCCGGCGGCGGTCCGCGCGCTGACCCGCGCGCTGCGCGTGGCCCAGGAGCGCGGGTCCACGGTGATCTCATAGCTGACCGTCCAGGCCTGCCCATCCTCGAGGGCCGCGGTGGTTCCGGTGAACCGCAGGCCCTCGCCGGCCTCGGCGGGAAACGTGACCTCGAAGCCCTCGCGGGGCCCGACGTGGCGCCATGCGACCTGGGAGGGGAGCCGCCCGAGCATGGGCGACAGCCTATGGGCCGACGCCGACAGGCGGAGGGCCGCCGGCCCCCGCGGCCGCCGTCAGCGATCATCCGCAGAGGATGGATCTCAGCGACGTCAGCCTGGCCCGGCGGACGCGGGGCCTGGTGGTCCTGGAGGGCTTTCACGCGATCAAGCACGCGATCCGCTTCGGGGGCGAGATCCTCGGAGCGTGGACCGCCGATCCCGCGGAGGTGGAGGAGCTGCGCCGGCGGCTCGCCCCCGACATCCGTCTCCCGGCGCAGACCGTCGACGAGCAGGCCCTCAGGAGAGTGGCGTCGCGCGGCCAGATCGTGGCCGTGGCGCGGCGTCCGGTCCAGCCCGATCCGGACACCGTCCTGGCCGGCCCCGGTCACGTCGTGCTGCTGGAGGACCCCCGGCACCTCGGCAATCTGGGGGCGGCGGTCCGGGTGGCGGCGGCCGCGGGCGCCGCCGGCGTGATGACCACGGGACGTCAGGACCCGTGGCATCCGGATGCGCTGCGCGGCAGCGCCGGCCTGCACTTCGCGCTGCCCGTCCACCACCTCCGCGCCGTGAGGACCCAGGGCCGGGAGCTGGCGGCCTTTGACCCCGCCGGCGACCCCCTCTCCCCCACGGCGTTCCCCGCCGCCGCGGTGCTGGCCTTCGGCACCGAGCGCGACGGCTGCAGCGAGGAGCTGCTGGCCCGAGCGGATCGACGGGTCGCGCTGCCGATGTCAGCCGGCGTCTCCTCGCTGAACCTGGCCACCGCGGTGGCCGCCGCGCTCTACGCGCTCAAACTGGCTGACCATCCCTCTGGATGGCGCTAGGATGGTGTACAGATGGTCCCTCCCCCCCACGCGCCGGCACCGCGAGATCTCGACCGCAGCGAGAAGATCACGATCAACGTGGGCCTCGTCGATCTGGGCCAGATCGACCTCCTCGTCAGCGAGGGTTTCTTCGCCAACCGCACCGATTTCATCCGGACGGCGATCCGGCGCCAGCTCGACAGCCGATCCGAGGCGCTCGAGAGCACGGTGGCGCGCCGTGACCTCGTCCTCGGCATCGAGCATTACAGCCGCCAGGCGCTCGAGGAGCTGCGGGATGCCGGTCGCATGGTGGAGGTCCGGGTGCTCGGCCTGGCCAGCATCGCCGATGACGTCTCGCCGGAGCTCGCCGTGGCGACGATCGCCCGCGTCGAGGTTCTGGGGGCGTTCCGGGCGCCGGCGGCGGTCAAGGCAGCGCTCGCGTCCCGCACGACCTGATGGCCGGTTCCCCGCTCACCATGGCTGAGGCCGTCCGGCTCACCCGCGCTGGGCGGCTGACCGAGGCGACCCGGCTTCTGCAGCAGGGTCTGACGCGCACCAGTCCCGGTACCGGCACCAGCGCCGGCCCCGCAGCTCCGGGGGCAGCGACGGCTGGGCAGCGGGTCGGCGAAATGCGCCGTCTCCGTCATGCCGAGCGGGCGGGCAGCCGCAGCTATGGCCTCTACACCCCCACCGGCTACCGCGGCGAACCGCTCCCGCTCGTGGTCATGCTGCACGGGGGCAAGCAGGATGCGTCGGACTTCGCGGCGGGCACGCGCATGAACGAGCTGGCCGAGCAACAGGGCCTGCTGGTCGTCTATCCGGAGCAGTCGACGACAGCCAATCAGGGGCGCTACTGGAACTGGTTCTCCCCCGCCGACCAGCAGGCCGGAGCCGGGGAGCCGGCGATCATCGCCGGCATCACCCGCCGGGTGATGGACGATCTCGCCGTCGACCCGGCCCGCGTCTACGTCGCGGGGCTCTCCGCCGGGGGCGCCATGGCCGCGGTCATGGCCGCCACCTACCCCGAGCTCTTCGCCGCCGTCGCCGTCCACTCTGGGATCGCCTATCGCGCCGCCCGCGATGTCGGCTCCGCCTTCGCCGCGATGCGAACCGGGGGCGCCCCGGCCGCCACGAGCACGGTGGCCCTGATCGTCATCCATGGCGACCATGACTCCGTCGTGGCTCCCGTCAATGCCGAGAAGCTGATCGCTTCCCGGCTCGCCGCCGGCGACATCGTCGATCACGGTACGCCGGTCACGCGGGCCAGCGACGGCGGGCGCCGCTACACCCGCACCGTGTACCGCGCTGCCGGCGGCACCGACGCGGCGGAGTGCCTGCTCGTCCACGGCGGCGGCCACGCCTGGTACGGCGGAAGCCCGGCCGGGTCCTACACCGACCCGGCCGGCCCCGACTCATCGGCTGAGATGATCCGCTTCTTCATGCAGCACGCCCGTGATCGGCAGGCCTGAGCGGGTCGCCCGACGGCCTCAGCTGACGGCGGCCGCGAACAGGGGCCCGAGGGTCCGGCCGGCGAGCTCGAGCGCCTCGAGGTCCTGGACGTCGGGCACCGAGATGGTGATCCCCTCGATGCCGACGTCGGCCAGCGCCTGGGCGCGCTCGGCAACGGTGTCGGGGTCGCCGGCGATGATCGCGTCGACGCGCTCCTGGGGGACCCCGCGCTCGCGCAGCACCCGGAGCTTGTCCTGCGCCGCCTCGTGGGTGGGAGCGATCGCGACCTGGGCCATGGCCGTCTTGGTGATCTCGGAGGGATCGCGGCCCACGGTCTCGCAGTGGCCCTCGAGCACGCCCAGCAGATGGCGAACGCGGTCCGGGTCGCCGAACAGGTTGCAGCCGTCGGCGTACTGGGCGACCAGCCGCAGCGTCTTGCGCTCGCCGCTGCCACCCACGAGGATCGGGATGTCACCGCGGATCGGCTGGGGATTGTTGTAGGCGCCGTCGACCTGGAAGTGCGTGCCGGAGTGGTGCGTCTGCTCGCGGGTGAACATCGAGCGGCTGATCTGGAGCGCCTCCTCCAGGCGCTCGAAGCGCTCCTTGAGCGGCGGGAAGGCAAAGCCGTAGGCCTGGTGCTCCTGCTCGAACCACCCGGCCCCCAGGCCATGCCAGGCGCGGCCGCCCGAGATGATGTCGACGGTCGTGGTGATCTTGGCGGCCAGCGCCGGGTTGCGGTAGGTGACGCTGCCGACGAGCAGCCCGAGGGTGATCGTCGAGGTGCGGGCGGCGATGCCGGCGAGCATCGTCGAGCCCTCGAACATCTCGTTCTCCGGCGGGCCCAGGGGCGCGATCTGGTGGACGTGGTCCATCAGCGAGATCGAGCTGAAGCCGGAGCGCTCAGCGGTGGTGGCGATATCGACCAGGGTGTCGAAGAGCTGGTCGCTGGCGACGTCCGGATAGGTGAAGTTCGGGACGTGGAGGTCAAGGGTGAGAGGGAGGCGCATGGCTCTGACGCTACCGCGCTCCCCGCCGCGGCCCGGTGGGTGAGGCACGCTCAGACGGGTAGGACGCGGCCATGGGTCTTCTCCTCTACCTCATCATCCTGTTCGTCCTGGGGCTGTTCGTCGGCGCGCTGGCCAGGCTGCTGCTCCCCGGGCCCGATCCGATGGGCCTGGGAATGACGGCCCTCGTCGGGCTGGCGGGGACCTTCATCGCGGGATTGTTCTCGTGGTACGTGTTGCATCGTCACGGAGCGGGGCTGCTGCTCTCGCTGGTCTTCTCGATGCTGCTGGTGTGGCTGTATCGCCGCTCCGAGACGCGCCGCCGCTGACGTCGGGGCGGCGCCCGCTGAGGTCGTCGCGGCGCTCGGCGCGCGGCGAGTAGATCGCCACCGGCCGGGCCTCGGCGACGCTGTCCAGCGAGGCCAGGATGTTGCGCAGGTTGACGATGAGCGCTCCGCTGACCGGCCAGAAGCCGCGCGGCAGCGCGTCGAGTAGGAGCCCGTCGGCCAGGCCGTCGAGGCGGCCGCGCAGCTCCCCGAAGCGCTCGCCGTCTCCGTCGAGGAGGGCGGCCCCGGTGCGGCTGACCAGCTGCACCCACGGGCCGGCGAAGGCGGGTGGCCACGCCGTCGGCGGCCGCGAGGCCAGTCCGATGGTGCGCGCCAGGCTGCGCGTCTCGGCGACCGCCTGGGCGAGGCGGTGGAGGATCGGCGGCAGAGACTCCGTATCGCGCATCCGGCGCGGAGCCACCGGCCGCAGGTTCAACCGCCCGCTCTCGCGCGCCTGGTTGAGGATCTCCCAGGCCCGGTCGATGTCGCCGTCGAGCTCGTCCGTGATCGCGATCCACGCCTCGGGGAGGTCCGCATCCCACTCTGCACCCAGCTGCTCGGCGAGCCCGACGAGCAGCGAGCCGATGCGGGAGGCGACGAGATTGATCTGGGCGACAGCGCCGCGATCGCGGAGCGGCGGCCACACCAGCAGGTTGACGAGCAACCCGACGGCGATTCCGAGCCCGGTGTCGACGAGCCGGGCACCGAGCATCATCCAGTTGTCGATGTTGGCGGTGGTGAGCACGATGATCGCGGTGGCGGCGGTGGTCGTGGTCTCGGCGCGCAGGCCCTTGATCGTCCCCGCGGCCAGGCCACAGAGGACCGCCACGCCCAGCGAGAGGGCGTTGACCCCGAACGCCTGACCGGCGCCGAAGGCGACCAGCACCCCGAGCACGGTGGCGGCGGCCTGGGTGGCCCCCCGCCGGACGGTCCCGAAGATGGTGGCGTGCACGGTGAGCAGCGCCGCCCACGGCGCCAGGAACGGCTGCGCGACATGGAAGACGTCGAGGGCGAGCAGCCAGGCGGCGACCGCGGCGAGCGCGGTCTTGAGCAGCTGCGAGACGCTCGTCCAGGTGAGGGGATCGCGAAGCCGGGCAAGCGATGCGCGCACCACAGCACCTGTGTACCCGCTTCAGCCGGGGCCAGTCGCCGCGACCGGCGCGCCGAGCCGGTCGCCCGGATCGAGGGTGATGCCTGGGTCCTCGCCGAGCGCCGTCGCGGCCAGCGCCTCACCGAGCGCCGGAGCGTGCTTGAACAGGTTGTGGCCGACCATGAAGAACGCCGCGCCCGCAGGCCAGACCGCGAAGGCGTCCTGGCCCCACGGCAGCTCCGTGATCCAGCAATGCCGCGCCTGGACGGGGGTGGGGTCAAGCCCCGGCAGCGCGGCCGCGACGTACCGGATGGTCCGCTGGGCGATCGCCGCCAGGCCGTCGGGGACCACGAGGCCGCCGCCCTCGTGGACCGGCGTCTCGTCGACGCCGACCGCATAGACGCCGTTGCCGGGCAGCGGATCGGCGTAGACGCCCGGCTCCCCGAAGGCGCCGCTGCCATCGAGCAGGCAGGCCAGGCGGGCCGGCGCCGGCCCGCGGACGGCGAAGGCGAGGCGGACGTGGGCGAGGCGGCGCACGGGGATCTCCACCCCGGCGCCCCGGGCGAGGGCCGGCGTCTCGACCCCCGCGCACACGATCACGCGGCCGTACTCGGCGGTGGCGCCCGCGGCCCGCACCTCGGCCGTGCCGGCCGGCGTGGGACGCACCGCCAGCACCTCGTCTGACACCAGCCGGTCGCCGAGCGCGTCGCACAGCGTCTCGACGGCGGCGCGGGTGCGGATGACGCCGCCGTCCTCGTCCAGGAGAGCCTCGCCCTCCCAGCCGGCCAGGAGCGGCAGCCGGTCGGCCAGTTGCGGTGCGTCGATGACCCGGGCGCCGGCGCCTCCCTGGCGCATGAGCTCGCCCCGCCGGGCGAGGTCAGGGCCGAGGGCGACGACCCCGTCCGCCGAGACGAGCTCACGCCCGCAGCGCCGCTCCCACTCGCGCCACCGGGCCCGCGACCGGCACGCGAAGGCCACCAGCCGAGGATCGGCGTGGGCGTGGCGGAAGATGCGCGAGTCCCCGCCCGACTGCCCGTTGCCGGGCACGGCGCGCTCATAGACGGTCACCGGGATCCCTCGGTCGGCGAGCGCGCGGGCCGTTGCCAGGCCGACGATCCCGGCCCCCACCACAGCGACATCAGCGCGGCCGCCCATCGCTCGAAGCTAGCGGCCCGCCCGGCGTTTGGTCACCGTGCTGACCGGTGACTCGCGGCCACCGAGGATCGGTAAGAATCCTCGCTGCCGGAGGGGATCACGATCAAGGAGGGAGTTTCACCATGGGACGCCTGGAGGGCAAGACAGCGTTGATCACGGGGGGCTCGGGGAGCATCGGACTGGCCACCGCCCAGTGCTTTCTGGCCGAGGGGGCGGCGGTGATGATCGTCGACCGCGACGAGGCCGCGCTGGCCCGGGCGGCCGAGGAGGCCGACTCCGACGCCCTGGCCACCCGGACCACGGACGTGACGGACTCCGATCAGGTCAAGGCGGCCGTGCAGGACACCGTGGAGCGTTTCGGCCAGCTCGACATCGCGTTCGCCAACGCCGGCGTGTTCGGCGAGGTGGCGCCGGTGACTGAATACCCCGTCGAGGTCTTCACGCAGGTGATGATGGTCAACGTGGTCGGCAGCTTCCTGCTGGCCAAGCACGCTCTGGCGGCGATGGGGCCCGGCGGCAGCCTGATCATCAACTCGAGCGTCGTCGGCCTCACCTCCGACCGGGGGATCGCCGGCTACGCCACCTCCAAGCACGCCGTCGTGGGGCTGATGCGGACGGCCGCCAAGGAGGTCGCCGCCCAGGGCATCCGGGTCAACTCGATCCATCCCGGCCCCACCGACAACGACTTCCAGCACGCCATCGAGATGGAGGCGATCGGCGCCTCCCGCGAGGAGTCCGAAAAGGTGTTCGATCAGATGATCCCGCTCGACCGCCATGCCTCCGCGCAGGAGATCGCGCGCGCCGTGCTGTTCCTGGCCAGCGACGACTCGAGCTTCATGACCGGCGCGACCCTGGCCGTCGACGGCGGCCTGAGCGTCTGATGGCCGTCGCGGCGGTCGTCGAAGAGGCCGGCGGCGCGTTCGCCCTCCAGGAGGTCGAGGTCGGCGAGCTGCGTCCCGGAGAGGTGCTGATCGACCTGCGCGCCAGCGGGGTCTGCCACACGGACCTGGGCGCCCGGGCGGGCGCCTACCCGACGCCGCTGCCCTGCGTGCTCGGCCACGAGGGGGCCGGGGTGGTCTCGGCGCTCGGGCCGGGGGTCCACGACCTGGCGGTCGGCGACCGGGTGGCGATGAGCTTTGCCTCGTGCGGCGCCTGCGACAAGTGCCGGGCGGGGCGGCCGGCCTACTGCGCGGAGTTCTTCCCGCGCAACTTCATGGCTCAGCGACCTGACGGATCGACGGCGCTGCAGCGCGACGGCCATCCGCTGCACTCCCAGTTCTTCGGGCAGTCGAGCTTCGCCACCCAGTCGGTGTGCCATCAGCGCAGCGTCGTCAGGCTCGACGACGACGTGCCCTTCGAGCTCGTCGCGCCGTTCGGCTGCGGGATCCAGACCGGCGCCGGTGCGGTCATCAACGTCCTGGCGCCCGGACCCGCCGACTCGCTGGTGGTGCTCGGCACCGGGGCCGTCGGGATGTCGGCGGTGATGGCCGCCAGAGTCGTCGGCTGCGGCACGATCGTCGCCGTCGACCTGCTGGCGGCCCGCCTGGAACTGGCCGCCGAGCTCGGCGCCACGCACACCATCGACGCCGGCCGCGAGGATGTCCTCGCGCGCGTGGAGGAGATCACCGGCGGTCTCGGCGCCCGCTTCTCCCTGGAGTGCACGGGCAGCCCGGACGTGCTGCGCCAGGCGGTCGACATGCTCGGCTCGGACGCGACCTGCGGGGTGATCGGCGCCCCCGTGTTCGGCACCGACGTCCACCTCGACGTCAACACGCTCATCGGCATGGGCAAGGTGGTCCGCGGCATCGCCGAGGGCGAGAGCGTCCCCCAGGTGTTCATCCCCCGCCTGGTCGAGCTCTGGCGCCAGGGGCGCTTCCCCGTCGACCGGCTGGTGCAGACCTTTCCCTTCTCGGAGATCAACGAGGCGGCAGCGGCGATGGACGCCGGCGAGGTGATCAAGCCGGTCGTCCTCTTTGCCTGAGGAACCGTCGGGCGCCGGCGCTACCGTGCGCCGGACGGTGATTGCCTTCGCGACTGCCCTCGGGACGTGCGGCCTGCGCTACGGGGAGGCCGGCATCACGTCAGTCCTCCTTCCCACCCGTCCGGGACTCGCCGGCCGGTCCGCGGGAGCGGCCGTGCCAGAGGGGGTGCGGCGCGTGGTCGCCGACATCGTCGCCCTCCTGGGAGGAGACCGCACGCGGGACCTCCGCGACGCCGCGCTCGACGAGCGCGCCCTCGATGACTTCAGTCGCCGTGTGTACGCGGCCACCCGGGCGATCGCCCCCGGCGAGGTCGCCACCTACGGCGAGGTCGCGCGGGCCATCGGGACCCCGGGAGCCGCCCGCGCGGTGGGCGCCGCGCTGGGCCAGAACCCCTTTCCGATCATCGTGCCCTGTCATCGGGTGCTCGCTGCCGACGGATCGCTGCACGGCTTCTCGGCTCCGGGTGGCATCGCCACCAAGCGGCGGATGCTCGCGCTCGAGGGCGCTCCGGGGTTCACTCAGGAGGCGCTGTTCGCCTGACCGGCGCTCGCCGGGCGCGGCCGGGGCCCGACAGCGGTCCGGCGTGGCCGTTTCTGACCGCTCCGCCGGGGGTGCCCGCATCGCCGGCGACCTCCCCGGCGGCGCCCTCGTCGGCCTCGGCGGGCGGGCCGCCCGGCCGCAGGGAGATGTACATCGGCACCGCGGTCTGCCGGCGCGCCAGGCAGCGCGGACAGCGCTCGACGGCCAGATAGGACGCCCGCAGCCGGATGCTCAACCCGCAGGTGGGACAGTTCATGTACGACACGAGCCTCGCCGCCCGACGCTACGGCACGCGCCCGCAGCCGTCGAACCGGCACGTCTGAGCGCATACGTGGGGTGGCCCTAGAGCGGCAGCGTCGGTGATGCGGGCCGGTCGGGGTCGGCCCCAGGGCGCGGCGACGTCTCGGCGGAAGAGCGGCCGGCCAGCCACGCCACCGCTTCCGTGAGGGCGGCCGCGTGGTCCAGCGGCGCCGTGCGGTCGAGCAACGCGCCGAGGTCGGCGATCTGCAGGACGGCGGCCGTCTCGTCGCGCAGGACGCACTCCGGCCACAGCTCGGAGTCGATGGCCGCGATGATCCGCTCGGCGTGCGCCAGCCAGCGGGCCGCCGACTCCGGCTCCACCCCGGCGGCATAGCGGGCGACGAGCCACAGCGCAAAGGCGGCCAGCGGCGCGACGCTCGGCCGCCGCATCAGCTCCAGCGCGTCGACCAGCGCCGGCTGGGCGATCGCCCCGTCGCGGGCCGAGCTGCTGAGCAGGCGCGTGCCCGCGGCGCTGGCCAGCATGAACTCATGCCCGATCTCGATGGCCTTCTCCATGCTCAGCTCGGCGTGCTCGCAGGCCGACTGGAAGCGGTCGTCGACGTAGGCGTCGAGGGCCAGGAAGTAGTGCGTCCACCCCAGCGAGCGGGCGCTGGCCTCCGGGGTGATCAGAGCGAGCAGCTCAGGCCGCAGCCGGCGCATGTCCTCGCGGTCGCGGGCGTTGAGCGCCTGGCCGAAGAGGTTGCCGGTCGCCATCGCCAGCGCCTCCTGATCGCCGATCTCCGCCGCCCGGGCGGCCAGCCGGCGATGCCAGGCCTTGGCGCTCGGGCTGTAATCGAGAAATGCCACCGCCCGCAGCAGCGCGACCTCCTTCTCGCCGGGCAGGGAGAAGCGCTCGAGCAGGCGGTCGGCGAGCTCCTGGCTCTCCTGGCGCAGCATGCCGGCCAGCCACAGCGGCCGCAGCCCCAGCGCGAGATCCTCGGTGGCCGGCTGGTCCTCGGCGAGGATGGCGTCCTCCAGCGCCGCCCGCAGGTTGGCGTGATCGGCCAGCAGCGGCTCGGCGACCTCGCCGGGAGAGCCGCCCTCGTCAAAGGCGGCGCTGGCCGGCCCGACGGCAGCGGCGAAGTGGCGCCGGTGACGGGCCCGCGCCGCCGGCGCCTCACCGGCCGCCTCCAGCTCGTCGAGGGCGAAGGCGCGCACCAGCACGCGCAGCTCGAGACGCCCGTCGTCGCCCTGGCGCCGGGCCAGCGCTGCCTCCAGCAGCTCGTCGGCCGCCTCGGTCGCCGGGACCTCGGCGACCGCCTCCAGCGCCGTCAGGGTGAAGCCGCCGAGGAACACCGCCGAGCTGCGCAGCACCCGCCGGGCGGTCCCGGAGAGCAGGTCATAGCTCCAGCGGATCGTGGCCTCGAGCGTCTGCTGGCGATCCGGCAGGTCGCGCAGAGCATGCCGGCCGATGCGCAGCGGCTCGGCCAGCTGGCCGGCGATCTGCTCGAGGGTCAGCGCGTGCGCGCGCGAGGCGGCCAGCTCGATGGCGAGGGGCAGCCCGTCGAGCGCCCGGCAGATCAGGCCGATCGTGCGGGTGGCCTCGGCGTCGACGTGGCCGCTGCGACTCGCGGCAGCGGCGCACTGGACGAACAGCTGGACGGCGGGGCTCTCGGCCGCCGCGGCCTCGTCCTCGCCGGCCGGCAGGGCGAGCGGCTCGACCTCGAAGACCTGTTCGCCGCGGATGCGCAGGGCGGTGCGGCTGGAGACGAGCACCCGGAGCGACGGAGCGAGGGCCAGGAGTTCGGCGATCACCGCCGCGGCGGCGAGCAGGTGCTCGAAGTTGTCGACCACCAGCAGCAGCTCACGCTCTGCGAGGTAGCCGGCCAGCCCGTCGGCGGTGGGTTCGTCCGTCCCGTCGCGCCGGGCCAGCGCGGTGGCGATCTCGGCGGCGACGAGCGCCGGGTCCGTCAGCCGCTCGAGGCGAACGAACACCGCGCCGGCGGCGTAGGCGTGCTCGTGGCGACGGGCGGCCTCAAGCAGCAGCCGGGTCTTGCCCACCCCCCCGGGGCCGGTCAGCGTGATCAGCCGCACGTCGGGATCGGCGAGCAGATCGTCGAGGGCGGCGAGCTCGCCGCCACGCCCGACCAGCCGCGTCAGCCCGCGGGGCAGCTGGGAGCGGACGACGGCGGGCGGTGGGGCCGTTCCGGGCCCGCCGGGCGGGGTCGCTGGGGACGCCGGCGGCCCCTCGGTCGGCGGAGGGACAGGCGCCAACAGCGACGGGTCACGCTCCAGGATCCGCTGCTGAAGCGCCGTCAGCGCCCGGGAGGGGTCCAGGCCGAGCTCGCCGGCCACCAAGCGGCGCAGGCGCTGGTAGGCCTCGAGCGCGTCGCCCTGGCGCCCGGAGCGATAGAGGGCGAGCATCATCTGGCCGACCAGGCGCTCCTCGTAGGGATGCGCTGCCGTCAGCCGCTCGAGCTCGGCGACGAGCTCCGCGCCGGCGCCGGACGCCAGCTCGACGTCGACGCGCTGCAGCTGGGCCTGGAGCCGCTTCTCCTCCAGCGTGCGCCGCCAGTCGGCGACGGTCCCCTCGGCGGCCACGTCACACAGCGGATCGCCGCGAAACAGCGCCAGCGCGGCATCCAGCAGGGACGCCGCCCGCGAGGGCTGCGCCCGGGCCTCGGCGACGAGCTCGTCGAAGCGGACCACGTCAAGGGTCCACCCGCTGCCCGCCAGCGCGTAGCCGGCCGGCCCGGTGATGAGCAGGCCACCGAGCACGCCGCGCAGCTTGGAGAGGTGCACGTGCAGCGCCGAGACCGCGGTGGGCGGCGGCGCCTCCCCCCAGAGCTCGTCGATCAGGCGGTCGCGCGACAGGGGCGCCCCGGCGGCACGGAGCAGGAGCGCCAGCAGCGTCCGCTGCCGGCCGCTGGGAATGGCCACGGCGGTCTCGTCGCACTCGAGCGCGAGCGGACCCAGCACACGGAAACGCCATTCGCCGCCGTTCACGCCCACACAGCGTAAACCCCCGTCCTACGGCGCCTCAAAGATGCCTTTGGCGGTTCTTTGGTGCGCCTTCGGGGACCCGGTTCACGCTGCCCATCATCAATCGACGTTCCCGAACAAGGAGGGGGCAAGCAGTGGGACTTTTCTCAAAGATGCGGGACCTGACAGGGTCAGTCTCCAAGGAGCTTCTCGCGGAGGGGCTGCTCGGACGGGGGATCATCGTCAGCGTCCAGCAGACCTCGGTCAGCACGGGGGTTGACTTCGATCCCTCGCATGTCTGCGAGTTCACCGTCGAGGTCGCCCTCGACGAGGTGCCGCGCTACACCGCCAGCTGCCGGCAGGCCGTCAAGGCGACGATCCTGCCGCAGCTGATGATGCCCGGCGCCACCGTGGCGGTCCGCGTTGACCGCAACGACCATCAGCGCATCGCCCTCTCGCTGGCCGAGGCGCCGCCGACGGTCACGATGGCGGGCTCTGAGTCCGGCGATCCCAAGGTCGGCTCGGCGGCACGGATCCTCGCCGAGGGCGAGGACTGCAAGGCGGTCATCGTTCAGACCCAGCCGTTGGGCATGCGCAGCCCCAAGACCGGCGACGACATGTACGCCTTCGCGCTGACGATCATGGCTCCGGGCCGCGCGCCCTACCAGATCCAGGTCGGCAACCCGGTCCCGGCGGCGGCGCTGCCGCTCCTGTACCCGGGCAAGACCGTCCCGGCCAAGCGGATGCCCAACGGCGCCGATGTCGAGGTCGCCATCGACTGGCCGGCGGCGCTCGCCGAACTGGCCACCACCGCCGCCTGATCGCGGCACCCACTTCACCTCACCTGCCGTTCGCGCTGCCCCAGGCAGCAGTCGTTTCATCACCTCACCACTCGAAACACCTAGGAGAAACACATGGTCCTCGTCACTGGTAACTGGAAGCTCTGGCTGGCCGGCATGGCCTCCTCCCTGATCATCTTCCTGATCCTGTTCTTCACCGTCATCCAGCCGTCGTCAGACACCGCCAACCAGGCGATCAAGACCGGCCTGCAGCAGAGCCAGCAGGTCCTCAACCAGGCGGACAAGCAGATCGGCTCGGCCGCCGCCGGCAGCTCCTCGGCCGCCAAGCAGGTCGACAAGAAGGCCAAGCAGCAGCTGAGCGCCGCCTCCAAGCTGACCAGCTGCGTCGCCGCCGCCGGCACGGACGCGAGCAAGATCGCCTCCTGCCAGACCAAGTTCGCCGGGCAGTAGGCAGCCCGGCCCCCGGTGTGGGGGCACCCTGATCACCACCGTCGGGACAGCGGCCCGCGAGGCATGATGCCTCGCGGGCCGCGGGGCTGTCCGGGGTCTTCGCGACGGCGGCTCCGGGCACGGCGACGGAAGCCCCGGTTGGCGTCGGTCAGTGCACGCCCCGGACCGGCAGCGACAGCGACGGCGTGCGCACGACGCAGCCGGGCGAGGAGGAGCCGCCGGCCGCCGGAAACGCCCGGGCGAGGGCGTCGGCGATCAGGTGAGCGCGGGACGCGTAGCCCGGCGAGTAGTAGTGGATCCCGTCGGGGATGAACCACCGGTCCTGAGCGACCGAGGCCCAGTCATAGACGCGCATCGACGCAATACCGCGGGCAGGCGGCGAGCAGCGCCGGTTCCAGCGCTCCATGTTGGCCTCGGCGTAGGGCCCCTGTGACACCAGCGACTTGACGTTGACCCACATCACCGGCTGGTCGCCGATCGTCCTCATCATCCGCTGGATGCGAGCGGCCAGGCTGACGGTCGAACCGACGAACACATCGGCGGTGTCGTTGGTCCCCAGGGCGAGGACCCAGCAACCGCGATAGCCGCCGGCCACCAGACCCCGGGCGACCGCCTCGGCATTGGTGGCACCGGGCAGCGTCTCGACGATCGAGGTCGCCGCGGTGATCTCCATGTGCTCGGCGGTGACCCCGACCCGCCGGTACTGGGCGGTGATGCGCTGGGCGGGGTCGGGCAGGTAGTCGCTCGAGGTCAGCCCCAGCGAGGTCGAGTCGCCGATGTGGACGACGGCGCGGCAGGAGCTGCGCGCGCGGGCGCGCGCCGGTGAGCCGCCCAGGCGACCGGAGGTACGTCGCGTTGTTGTCGTCTGCGATGTCGAGGATGTCGTTGGTGTGCTCCGTGTCGCCGGCGCCGCTGGGACAACGTCGGCCCGCTGGGTGACCGCCGGCGCCGCCCGCGGGGCGGGGATGTGCGGCGGGCGAACCCCGGCCAGGCCGGCGGCCGCCAGCCCGACGGCCAGCCCGCCGGCGGCGATCCCGATCGCGGACGCCCCGCGCCGGCCGCCGTCCCCGCCGGCGCTGGGCGCGCGCCCTCGCCCACGCGCGCCCAAGCGCCCCGTGGCGGATCGGCTCCTCGACGAAGCGCCAGGAGAGGGCGGCCACTGCCACGCTGGCGACCACCTGTGCGAGCGCCCGCAGCGGAGCCACGCCGTGGCTGCCCGACGGCGTGCTGAGCACGATGATCGGCTGGTGCCACAGGTAGATGCCGTAGGAGCGGGCACCCACCCACCGCAGCGGAGCGGCCCCGAGCACGCGGGCCAGCCGGCTCGCCGGATGCGCGCCCGCGGCGACCACCAGGACGGTGGCCAGCGACAGCAGGACAAGGCCTCCGTGGTAGAGAAACGGCCCGTACTGGCTGGTGCGCCACACCATGACGGCGATCGCCGCCAGCCCCAGGGCGCCCAGCCCGTCGATGATCCGCCGCGCCCCATCGGTGACCCGCGCGGTCAGGGCGCGGCTCGGCCACACCATGGCCAGCGCGGCGCCGAGCAGCAGGCCGAAGGCGCGGGTGTCCGAACCGTCGTAGACACGCGAGGGGTCAAGGCTCGGGTGGTAGAGGACCGCCATCTCGATCGCCGAGGCGGCGGCCAGCGCCAGGGTGACGCCGGCCAGCCGCGGTCGCACCGGGATCGGCCGCCGGCGCTCGCGGACCACCCAGATCCCGATCACCAACAGCCACGGCCACACGACGTAGAACTGCTCCTCGACGGCCAGCGACCACAGGTGGTTCAGCGGCGAGGGCGGACCGAACTGCTGGAAGTAGGAGACGTGGTGGAAGATCTGCCACCAGTTGTTGACGTAGAGCAGGGCCGAGACCACCTGGCCCCGGGCGTCGCCCAGCCGGGCGTGCGCCGCGACCGCCACCCACAGCGAGACGACGACGAGCATCAGATAGAGGGCGGGCAGCAGGCGGCGCGCGCGGCGCGCCCAGAAGTCGGCCAGCCGCCGGCGCCCACCGTCCCCCGCGGCCAGCAGCAGATCGGTGATCAGATAGCCGCTGAGGGTGAAGAACACCCCCACGCCGAGCAGACCGCCGGGCGCCCAGCCGAGGCCGAGGTGGTAGGCGATGACCGCGGCGACGGCGAGAGCCCGGATCCCGTCCAGCGCCGGCATGTATCGCGCCGAACGCTGAACGGGCTCTGGCACAGTGGCGCGATGGTAGGTCCACCCCGCCCGTGGTCCTGCCAGATTCCTTTCACGCCGGGGGCTGTGGCTCCGCCAGCGCCCGGCCCACAGCCGCAGGCCGAGCACGCGGCGACCGTCGCGCTCCTGCACACCGAAGCAGCGCGCTGCCGCCGGCCGGTCGCCGACGAGCGCCACGATGAGCTCCCGTCGCCGCGGGGCCACCCGAGCCGCGGGCCAGCCAGTCGTCGAAGTCGAGCTCCAGGGCCATGGTCGACTCCTCCTCGAGGCGCAGCCCGGCCCCCTCGCCGAGGCGGCGCAGGCGCTCGAGCGGCAGGCAGGCCCAGTGCGACGGGTCGCGCAGCCGCTCGATCTCCTGCGACCAGGCGGCGGCCTCGGGATCCTCGTCGGCGAGATGGTCGGCGACGACCACCGCGCCACCGGCGCCCACCACGCGGCCCATCTCGGCGAGGACCCGCCGGGCGCCGGGATGTGGTGCAGCGAGAAGCGCGTGATCGCGCCGTCAAAGGCGCCATCGGCGAACGAGAGGGCGGTGGCGTCGCCGACGGTGAAGAGCGCGTTGCCGATCCCGGCCGCGCGCGCCTCACGCCGCGCGACCTCGATCATCGCCGGCGTCACATCAACGCCCTGAACCTCGGCGACCTCGCGGCGCCATCCGCCGGCTGATGATCCCCGGCCCGCAGGCCGTCTCCAGCCATCGCTGCCCGGCGCGGGGCGCGGCGAGACGCATGAGCTCAGCCAGGGCCGCCGGCGAGCTGGGCGACCGCGCTGGCCGCGAACGTCTGCGCCTGGTGGGTGAACTCGCCGACGACCTCCGGACGGCCCATGCGGTCAGTATGAAGGCCATGCGCCGCCGCACCCCCTATGACCGCGAGATCTTCCTGCTGGCGCTGCCGGCGCTCGGGGCGCTGGCGGCCGAGCCGCTCTACCTGTTGGCCGACACGGCGATCGTCGGCCACCTGGGGACGCCGCAGCTGGCGGCCCTGGCGCTGGCCAGCACCCTGCTCACCGGGCTGGCGACGTTCTGCAACTTCCTCACCTACGGCGTGACCGCGCAGGTGGCGCGCCTCTACGGAGCCGGCGAGACGACCCGCGCCGGAGCGGTGGCCCCGCAGGCGCTGTGGGTGGCCGGCGGTCTCGGCCTGCTGGCGGCGCGCGGCCGGAGCCGGTTTGGCGTCGCCGCTCATCGGCCTGCTGGGCGGCGGCGGCCACGTCGCCGCGATGGCCACCGCCTTCCTGCGGATCGGGGCGCTCGGGCTGCCCTTCGCCCTCATCGCCCTGGCCGGGCAGGGCTACCTGCGGGGCATCGGGGACCTGCGCTCGCCCGCTGATCGTCGTCGTGGCCGCCAACCTGGTCAACGTCGCGCTCGAGCTGGTGTTCGTCTACCGCCTGCACTGGGGGCTGGCCGGCTCGGCGTGGGGAACGGTCATCGCCCAGGCGGGGATGGGCGCCGCCTTCGCCTGGGCGCTGTGGCGGGCCGGTGGCGACGCCGCCGGCCGCCGGCCGCAGTGGCCGCTGATGCGGCCCCTGCTGCGCATGGGCTCGGCGCTGGTGGTGCGCACCGCCTCGCTGTACGCCTCGTTCCTGGTGGCCAGCGCGGTTCTCGCCCGGGTCAACGCGTGGTCGCTGGGCGCCCACCAGATCGGCATGCAGCTGTTCGGCTTCCTCGCCCTCGTCCTCGACGCGATCGCCATCGCCGGCCAGGTCATCGTCGGCCGGCGGCTCGGTGCCGGCGACGCCGCCGGCGCCCGCGCGGCCGCCCGGCGGATGATCGAGCTCTCGGTCGCCGGAGGGATCGTCCTCGGACTGGTCCTGATGGCGCTCGAGGGGGTCATCCCGCACGCCTTCACCAGCGACCCGCGGGTGATCGACCGCGCGCACGCCTTCTGGCCGCTGTTCGCGCTCATGCAACCCTTCGGGGCCGCCGTGTTCGCCCTCGACGGGATCCTGCTGGGCGCCGGCGAGACGGACTATCTCGCCTGGAGCATGATCGCCGCCGGCGTCGTCTACGCGGCCCTGGCCGCGCTGGCGCTGGCGCTGCACTGGGGCATCGTCGGCGTGTGGGCGGGCTTCGACGTGCTCATGCTCGTTCGCCTGGCCACCTGCGGCGCGCGCTTTCGCAGCGGCCGGTGGATGGTCCTCGGCGCCGGCTGAGAGCGGCGAGGCAGTCCGCCGGGCGCGGCCCTCAGGTCCGGTGACAGCCCGCCAGCGCCCTCGCGTAGAAGCCCAGGTAGCTGCCCCAGTGGCGCTGCCAATAGGCGCCGTCGTGGCCGCCGGGCCAGACATGCAGACGCGACGCGATGGCCGTGGGCGCGCAGCTCGGCCGCCAGCTCGGCGTCGGTCGCGCGGAAGGGGATCGTCGGTCCCGGCGTCGAGCCAGACCGGCGTTGACCGGTAGGGGTCGTGCGCGCGGGCGGCGCCGATCGACGTCGTGGCGGCCGAAGTCCTCCGCATCGTCGAACGCTCCGGCGCGGCGCTGTCGGCCCCCGCCGGCCACAGCGCCGCGGAGTGGCCCCCGACGGCGCAGAACCGCCCCGGATGCAGCCGGGCGAGGTCGAGCGCGCCGAAGCCGCCCATCGAGATGCCGCCGATCGCCACCCGCTCCGGGTCGGCGTGCACGCGGCGCAGGCCGGCGGGATGACCTCGTCAGTCACGTAGGTGCCCCAGCGCGCCGCCGGCTCGGTCGTGCCAGTAGGAGTCGGCGCCGCCGTAGGGGAAGACGATGTCGGGCGCGCGCGCCCCGAGCGGGCGAGGGCGGCGAACATCGCGTCGTCGAGGTGGGAGTCCTGATCCTCGCCCTTGCCGTGCAGGAACACCAGCAGCGGACGGCGCCCGCCGGCACGCCCGGCGGGGACGACCACGGTCACCGGCAGGCTGCGGTGCAGCAGGCGGCTGTGAAGGGTGAAGTGCAGCACCCGCGCCCCGTGCGTGTCCGGGGAGAAGGCGCTGAGCGCGAGCACCACCACCACCGCGGCCGCCGCCACGGCTCCCATCGCCGTCAGCCGGCGCCGCCGCGCGCGCGCCCGCAGTACCCCCCGCCGCTCAGGACGGTCGCGGATCGTGCTCCTCGGGGGTGTCGACGATCAGGCGGCTCGAGCGGCCGTGGGTGAAGAAGCTGAACGTCCACTCGACGGTCACGAACAGGCGGTTGCGAAAGCCGATCAGGTACCAGATGTGGATGACCGACCAGATCACCCAGGCGGGGAGGCCGCTCAGGCGCAGCCACCCGAGATCGACGACCGCCCGGCCGCGGCCGATGGTCGCGACGTTGCCCTTGTCGAAGTACTTGAACGGCTTGGCCGGCTCCCCGCGCAGGCGGCGGCCGATCAGCCGTCCGGCATAGGTGCCCTGCTGGATGGCCACCGGGGCCACACCCGGCAGCACCTGCGGCCGACCGTCGCCGTCGCGCACCGCGACCATGTCGCCGAGCGCGATGACCTCGGGATGGCCCGGCAGGGTCAGGTCGGGCTCGACGACGACCCGGCCGGCGCGGTCGACCTCGGCGCCGGCCGCGCGGCCGAGCTCGGCGGCCAGCCCGGCGGCCTTGACGCCCGCCGCCCAGACGACGGTGCGGGCCGGGATCCGCTGGCGCGACCCGTCGGCGTCTCGAGCGTGACCGATTCGCCGTCGATGTCGACGACCGTGTGGTTGACCATGGGGGTCACCCCCATCCGCTCCAGCGAGCGCGCCGCCTTGGCCGACAGCGACTGCGGGAAGGTCGCCAGCAGCCGCTCGCCGGTCTCCACCAGGAGCACGCGGGCGCCGCGCGGATCGATGCGCCGGAAGTCGCCCTTGAGGGTGTCGTTGGCCAGTTCGGCGATCTGGCCGGCCATCTCGACCCCCGTCGGGCCCCCGCCGACGACGACGAACGTCAGCTGCGCGGCTCGCTCGTCGGCGTCATCCTCCACCTCGGCGCGCTCGAAGGCGCTCAGCAGCCGGGAGCGCACGGTGATCGCGGACTCCAGCGACTTGACCTCGGCGGCGTGCTCGCGCCATTCCTCGTGGCCGAAGTACGAGTAGCTCGAGCCGGCGGCGACGATCAGCGTGTCGTAGGGCACCGGATCGGGCGTGGCCTCGCCCGCCGAGACATCGGCCAGGAGGACCCGGCGGCCCTCGAGGTCGACGCCCGTCACGGCGGCCAGGAGCACCCGCACGTTGGGATGGGACTTGAACAGCGCGCGCAGCGGATAGGCCACCTCGCTGGGCGGCAGCGCCCCAGTGGCCACCTGGTAGCTCAGCGGCTGAAAGAGGTGGAAGTTGCGCTGATCGATCAGCGTCACCTCGGCCGGGCCGCCGGCCAGCCGCTGGACGGCCCGCAGACCGCCGAAGCCGCCGCCGATCACCACCACACGATGGGGCGCGTCGGTCACCCCGTCCAGGAAAGCACGTCTGGCGCCCGCGGGTCCCGCCGCCCGCAAGCGTCGTCCACCCGGCGGCGCGCGCGCCTGCGGTCAGTCGTCGAAGCCCTGGGTCACCGCGCGGCAGTAGCGCTGCGCCGAGCGGCGCACCGCCTCGTGGGCGTCGGGCGCGACCACGCGGCCGAACCAGGCTCCGTAGAGGTGCTCGAAGGACCAGGGCTCGAGCGCGGCCACCATCGCCTCGACGGTGGCGGCCGGGCAGGGGGATGAGGTTGGGGTAGCTGCGCATGAAGCTCACCCACCGCCGGTCGGCGACCACCTGGACGATGTCGCCCGACAGCAGCGCGCCGTGGCCCCCCGCGCCCGCCGCCCAGTGCAGGACGGTCCCGCCGGCGTAGTGGCCACCGAGGCGCAGCAGGGTCATCCCCGGCAGCATCTCGTAGCTGTCGCCGGTCCAGAAGCGGACCGCGTCGTCGGGGCGCATCACCCATCGCCGGTCAGCGGCGTGCAGATGGACCGGCGCCTCGAAGGCGCGGCTCCACTCGATCATCGTCGTGTAGTAGTGCGGATGGGAGATGGCGATGGCGGCAAGGCCCCCGCGCGCCTGGACGGCCTCGACGATCTCGTCGTCGAGCAGCGCCTGGCAGTCCCACAGGACGTTGCCCTCCGGGGTCTGCACGAGCAGGGCGCGCTGACCGATGGCGAAGGACGGCGTGCAGCCGATGCCGGTCAGGCCTGGCGCCTCCTCGCGGATGTCGGCGCCGGTGGCCGTCCCGCAGCGCGGCCAGGGTCGTCCACCGCTGGCCGTGATGGCCGACGTACTGGCGCTCGTCGAGGCAGATGTCGCACTCCGCCGGAGGCTCGGGCGACGGTCCGTACTGCGTCCCGCAGGTCTCACAGAGGAACATGGCGACGATCCTGCCAGCCCGCGGCCGATCGTGGTTTATCGCGGTCCGATATGAGGAAGTAGCATCGGCGTGCCCACGCGGGATCAGGTCCTCGAACTGCTCGGCCACGGCCATAGCTACGAGACGGCCGCCCGGCAGCTGCACATCCCCGCGGGCCAGGCCTACATGATCGCCACCGGCCAGCCCGCCGACGGCGGCGACACCCCCAGTCCCGAGGAGCTGCGCGACAAGCCGCTTGAGACGAGCGGGTCCCAGCAGCTCGTCAACCCGCCGGCCGTCAACCCCACCCGCAACGCGAGGGTCATGGAGTGGGTCAAGGCGCGCGCCGCGCGCGAGCTGGCAGGCGGCCGGTGAGCCTCCGCCTGCCCTCCCCCGGCGACTGGCCGCTGTGGCGCCAGCTGCGCGGGCGCGACACTCTCGGCCGGGGCGCCGCCGTCAAGTCGCGCGGCAGCCGGGAGCTTCAGGCCCGGACGGCCGGCGCTGACCGCGTCGTCAAGTCCGTGTGTCCCTACTGCGCGGTCGGCTGCGCGCAGAACGTGTTCGTCAAGGACGACCGGGTGGTGCAGATCGAGGGCGACCCCGACGCCCCCCACAGCCGCGGCCGACTGTGCCCCAAGGGCTCGGCCACCCTGCAGCTGACCACCGGCTCCTCGCGCGAGCAGCACGTCCTGTACCGCCGTCCGTACGGCACCGAGTGGGAGCGCCTGGACCTGGACACCGCGATGGAGATGATCGCCGACCGGATGGTCGCCACCCGGGCACAGGGGTGGGAGTGGGAGTCCGAGGGCAGCCGCACCCGCCGCTGCATGAGCGTCGCGGCGCTCGGCGGCGCCACCCTCGACAACGAGGAGAACTACCTCATCAAGAAGCTGCTCACGTCTCTGGGGATCATCCAGATCGAGAACCAGGCCCGCGTCTGCCACAGCTCCACGGTCGTGGGTCTGGGGACGTCGTTCGGCCGCGGGGCTTCGAGCACCCTGCCCGGGGACCTGCAGAACTCAGACCTGATCGTCCTCGAGGGGTCCAACATGGCCGAGGCCCACCCCGTCGCCTACCAATGGGTGGTGGAGGCCAAGGCGCGGGGGGCCACCGTCATCCACGTCGATCCCCACTACAGCCGCACGAGCGCGCTCGCCGACATGTTCGTGCCGGTGCGCGCGGGCACGGACATCGCCTTTCTGGGCGCGATCATCAACCACGTCATCACCACCGAGTCGGACTTCCGCGAGTACGTCCTGGCCTACACCAACGCCGCGACGATCATCAACGAGGAGTTCGAGGACGCCGGCGCCGACGGGCTCTTCTCGGGCTTTGATCCCGAGCGGGCGACCTATGACCCCTCGAGCTGGCAGTACGCCGATGCCTTCATGGCGGCCGCCGCCGGCCAGCGCGATCAGGAGGGCAACGCCGCCGCCCAACCGCCGGGCTCCGACGACGGCGAGCAGGACCGCGGGACCCCCCACCAGGACCTGACGCTCCAGCACCCCCGGTGCGTGTGGCAGATCCTCAAGCGCCACTACGCCGCCTACACCCCCGAGATGGTTCAGCGCGTGTGCGGCGTCCCTGAGGACGTGTTCGCGCAGGTATGCGAGCTGTTCGTGGCCAACTCCGGGCGCGATCGCACGGCCGCCTTCGTCCACGGGGTCGGCTGGACGCAGCACACGATCGGCTCCCAGTACATCCGCGCGGCCTCGATCCTCCAGCTTCTGCTGGGCAACATGGGCCGGCCGGGCGGCGGCGTGATGGCGATGCGCGGCCACGCCTCGATCCAGGGATCGAGTGACATCCCCACCCTGTTCGACACCCTGCCGGGCTACATCCCCATGCCGCACGCGCACGCCCACCACGACCTCGACGCGTTCATCGCCGGCAACGCCCCCGACAAGGGGTTCTGGGGCCACATGCGCGCCTACATGGTCAGCCTGCTCAAGGCCTACTGGGGTGAGGCGGCCACCGCCGAGAACGACTTCTGCTTTGACTACCTCCCGCGGCTGACCGGCAGCCACAGCACCTACGACACGGTCATGGAGCAGATCAAGGGCGTCGTCAAGGGCTACATCCTCTACGGCCAGAACCCGGCCGTCGGTTCGGCCAACAGCCGCATGCAGCGGCTGGGCATGAGCAAGCTCGACTGGCTGGTGGTGCGCGACTTCTCGCTGATCGAGTCGGCCACCTGGTGGAAGGACGGTCCTGAGATCGAGTCCGGCGAGATGCGCACGCAGGACATCGCCACCGAGGTCTTCTTCATGCCGGCGGCCGCCCACATCGAGAAGGACGGCACCTTCACCAACACCCAGCGAATGGTCCAGTGGCACCACAAGGCCCAGGAACCGCAGGCCGAGCAGCGCTCGGACCTGTGGTTCACCTACCACCTCGGGCGCATGATCCGCGAGCGGCTCGCCGACTCGACGGACGAGATGGACCGGCCGGTCCTCGACCTGACCTGGGATTACCCCACCCAGGGCGACACGGACGAGCCCGACGCCGAGGCCATCCTGGCCGAGATCAGCGGCTGGGACGCCGACGGGGAGATGCTGTCGGCCTACACCGCCCTGCGCGACGATGGCTCGACGTCGTGCGGATGCTGGATCTACTGCGGCTCCTATGCCGACGGGGTCAATCAGACCGCTCGCCGAAAGCCCGCCCGCGAGCAGAACTGGACGGGCCCGGAATGGGCGTGGGCATGGCCGGCCAACCGGCGCATCCTCTACAACCGGGCCTCCGCCGATCCGCAGGGCCGCCCCTGGTCCGAGCGCAAGGCGCTCGTATGGTGGGACGCCGAGCAGGGCAAGTGGACGGGCCACGACACCCCGGACTTCGAGGCGACCAAGCCGCCCGACTACCGCCCGCCCCCCGGAGCCACCGGCCCCGACGCGCTGGCCGGCGACGACCCCTTCATCATGCAGGCCGACGGCCGCGGCTGGCTGTATGCCCCGGCGGGCGTCGGCGAGGGTCCGCTGCCCACCCACTACGAGGCCCAGGACTCCCCGGTGCGCAACCTCCTGCACCGCCAGCAGCGCAACCCGGCCCGCCAGGTCTACGAGCACGAGAACAACCGCTACCACCCCGACCCTGACCAGCCCGGGGCCGAGGTCTTCCCCTTCGTGCTGACGACCTACCGGCTGACGGAGCACTTCACCGCCGGCGGCATGTCGCGCTGGACGCCCTACCTGGCCGAGCTGCAGCCCGAGTTCTTCGTCGAGGTCTCGCCCGAGCTGGCGGCAGAGCGCGGTCTGGAGCACGGCGGCTGGGCGACGGCCGTCAGCGCCCGCGGGGCCGTCGAGGCCCGGGTGATGGTCACAGACCGGATGACCCCGCTGCAGATCGACGGGCGGACCGTGCACCAGATCGGGATGCCCTACCACTGGGGCCCCAACGGCTACGCGCGCGGGCGACTCGATGAACGAGCTGTCGTCGATGTCGCTGGATCCGAGCTCCCACATCCAGGAGGTCAAGACGCTGGCCATCGACATCCGCCCCGGCCGCCGGCCGCGCGGGCGCGGCCCGCCAGGCGCTGGTGCGGGAGTACTGCGAGCGGGCGGGCATCACCGCCGAGACGGGGATGGCGCCGTGAGCGTCGACGACGGGCCTGCTCCAGGTGCTGATGGCCGGCGGCGATCCGGCCGACGCCGCCGGCTATGAGGATCACCCGCCGCGGATGGGCTTCTTCACCGACACCTCGATCTGCATCGGCTGCAAGGCCTGCGAGGTGGCCTGCAAGGAGTGGAACGGCGTCCCTGAGGACGGGCTGAACTGGACCGGCATGTCGCACGACCACTCCCAGGGGCTGAGCGCCGACACCTGGCGCCACGTCGCCTTCATCGAGCAGCGCTCGCCGATCGGCCAGCACCAGTCGAACTTCCAGCGCGAGGACGACTCCTTCCGCTGGCTGATGGCCTCGGACGTGTGCAAGCACTGCACCCACGCCGCCTGCCTCGACGTCTGCCCCACCGGGGCGATCTTCCGCACGGAGTTCGGCACCGTCGTCGTCCAGGCCGACATCTGCAACGGCTGCGGCTACTGCGTGCCCGCCTGCCCCTACGGCGTCCTGGACAAGCGCGAGGACGACGGCCGGATCTTCAAGTGCACCCTCTGCTATGACCGCCTCGAGGTGGGCCAGGAGCCGGCCTGCGCCAAGGCCTGTCCCACGGACTCGATCCAGTTCGGTGAGCTCGAGGAGCTGCGCGCAGCGGGCGGACCGGCGGGTGGAGGCGTTGCACGAGAGCGGCGTGACCGAGGCCCGGCTGTACGGTCATGACCCCGGGGACGGGGTCGGCGGCGACGGCGCCTTCTTCCTCCTGCTCGACGAGCCCGAGGTCTACGGTCTGCCCCCCGACCCGGTGGTGACCACCCGCGACCTGCCGGCCATGTGGCGGCGCGTGGGCGTGGCGGCGGGCGCGCTCGTCGGTGCGGCCGTTCTGTCGTTTGCCGGGGCCCGGCGATGAGCGACGCCGAGTCCGACGCCGACGCCGGGGTCACCCGCGAGGGCCCGGTCAACGTCCGGCCGGGGCGCGAGGCCCGCGTCTGGTCGGGTACCGGCGGCGGCGTCGCCGGGGACGGCGCGGGCCGCGACGACCACCCCGGCGGCTCCTACTACGGCAACTCGATCATCAACCCCCCCACCTGGGAGGAGCGCGAGATCGCCGGCTACCTGTTCACCGGCGGGCTGGCGGGCGCGTCGTCGATCCTCGCCGCCGGCGCCGAGCTGACCGGCCGGCCCCGGCTGGCCCGCCGCAGCAAGCTGTGCGCCACGGGCGCGCTCAGCGTCTCCCTGGTCGCCCTCGTCTATGACCTGGGCCGCCCCGAGCGCTTCCTGCACATGCTGCGGGTGTTCAAGCCGAGCTCACCGATGAGCGTCGGCGTGTGGCTCCTCTTCGTCTACGCGCCCGCTGGCCGCCGGCACGGCGGCCAGCGACGTGCTCGAGATCGCTCCCCGCAGCGGACGGGCCGCCGGGGTGGGCGCCGGTCTCCTGGGCGCGGGCGGTCGCCTCCTATACGGCGGCGCTCATCGCCGACACCGCCGTGCCCGCCTGGCACGAGGGCCACCGCGAGCTGCCGTTCGTGTTCGTCGGCTCGGCCGCGGCGGCCGCCTCCGGCTTCGGGCTGGCGGCCGGGCCGCTCAGCGAGAGCGAGCCCGCGCGGCGGCTGGCGGTCATCGGCGCGGTCGCGGAGCTCGCCGCGTCGCAGCTGATGGAGCGGCGGATGGGCATGGTCGCCGAGGCGCTGCGGACCGGGACGGCCGGCCGGCGGCTGAAGGCCGCCAAGGCGCTGACCGCCGCCGGCGCCCTCGGCGCCCTCACCGTCGCCCGCCGCAGCCGAGCGGGCGCCGTGGCGACGGGCGCTGCCCTGCTGGCCGGGTCGGCGCTCACCCGCTTCGGGATCTTCGCCGGGGGGATGGCCTCCGCCCGCGACCCGAAGTACACGGTGACGCCCCAGCGCGAGCGCCTGGCCGCTCGCGGCGGCTGAGCGGCGCGCTCGCTCGGGAAAGGCGCGTCGCCGGCCGACGGTCGCGTCGGCCGGCGCGCAGGGGGTTCGGGTCAGGCCCTCGTCAGACGCTGCGGTCCGGCGGCCCGTCCCAGAAGTCTGAGGTCAGCCGCTCCCCGAGAGGCGCGTGTCGTCGAGGTGAGCGGTGATCTCCGAGACGGACTCGTAGACGGCGGCCGCCCCGGCCTTGGTCAGCTCCTGCTCGGAGAAGCCGCCGGTGACGACCGCGATCGTCTCCACGCCGGCCTGCTTGGCGGCCTCCACGTCCCAGGGGGTGTCGCCGATCATGACGGAGGTGCTCGGCGTCGTCATCAGTCCGCTCGAGTGCCGCCTGCACGAGATCCGGGGCGGGCTTGGTCTCCTCGACATCGGCCGAGGTCGTCCACGCGTCGGCCAGCTCGCGGGCGTCGAGCAGATCGAGATAGACGTCGACCTCGTCCTCCTTGGCCGAGCTGGCCAGGACGACGGTGTGGCCGCGCCGCTTGAGCTCCTCGATCAGCTCGCGGCTGCCCTCCATGGGACGGACCTCGCCGATCAGCTTCTGGTACTCCTCGGTCTCGGCGTCCCGGATCGCCTCGCCGTGCTCGTTCTCGACATCCTCGCCGCACAGCGAGGTGACGACCTGGTCGCCGCCCATCCCGATGTGGCGGTGGATCTGCCACATGGGCGACGTCGATGTCGAAGCGGGCCAGGGCCCGCGCCCACGCGATCGTGTGGTGATAGTTGGTGTCGACGAGCGTTCCGTCGATGTCGAGAATGGCCGTGCCCACCAGGGGGATCTTCCCCGCGGGCGGTTTGCCGCACATTTTCCGTGCGACTCGCACACGTTGCGGGCGCGCCGCCACCTGGTTCGCTCAATATCCTCGTCGCGCAGATGGCCCCCGACCGCTTCCCGACCCCGCCCGGATCCGCATCCGCCGCCGCGTCGCCTGGATGGACACCGACGCCGCCGGGATCTATCACTGGAGCACGGTCATCCGCTTCGCCGAGGAGGCCGAGGCCGAGCTGCACACCGCGCTGGGCATCGCGCAGGCCACCTTCGGAGCCACCCCCCGGGTCAAGGCCGGGTTCGAGTTCCGCCGGCCCCTGCGCTTCAACGACCCCGCGTGGATCGACCTGACGGTCGCCGCGGTGGGCCGCAGCTCCGTCCGCTACGCGGCGCTGCTGCGCGACGAGGCCGATCAGCTGGTCGCCGAGGGCGAGGTGGTGACGGTGTTCATCGACACCGCGACGCGCCGCTCGGCGCCGTGGCCGGACGCGATCCGGGCGGCGCTGACCAGCGGCGGCGAACAGCGGCCGGCCGACCGCGAGCCTAGGCCGGGCGCCGCCGGCGCGACCGGCCGCGGCCGGACCGCGATCGTCACCCGCGAGAAGGCGCACATCTCCCCCGCGTCGTCGCGCATCTGCACCGCCCACACCCAGAGGTCCTCGCCCGCGCTCACCGGCCGGGCCTCGGCGTGCAGGACACCCTCTCCGAGGGCGCGCACGGAGGTCGTGTCGTTGGAGAGCCCCTGGGGCATCTGGCCGCGGGGATGGCGGCCAGCGCCGTCCCCCGTGAGGCCAGCGCCTCGGCGACGGCCGCCAGCACGCCGCCGTGCACAGCGCCGCGGCCGTTGAGCAGCTCGCCGCGGATCGGCATCCGGGCGCGCACCTTCTCCCCGTCGCCGAGCTCGCCGTCGATCAGCTCGAGGCCGAGCAGGCCGTCGAAGCTCTCCTCGAAGGGGATCCGGGGGCGGAAGCCGTAGAAGTCGTCGCTGGGGGCAAACGTCCGGCACCGGCGCTTGATCCTAGAGATACAGTGGGGCGCCGAAGATGGGAAGCGGAGCGATCACCGTCCCCTCGGCCGAGCCGCGCCGCCGGCGATCCGTACCCGGCTGGGAGTGGCTGAGCGAGCGTGACCCGGGCCACGGCGCGCTGCGGCGGGCCGCCCGCACGGCGATCGTCATGCCGGCGATGTTCGCGATCGGCGACAAGGTCATCGCCAACCCGATCCTCGCCACCTTCGCCGCCTTCGGCTCCTTCGCCATGCTGCTGCTCGTCGACTTCCAGGGTCCGATCCGCGAACGGGTGCTCGCCCAGGCCTGCCTGGTGGTGGCGTGCGCCGGCCTCATCGCCCTGGGCACGCTCGCCTCGCGCTCGACGGTGGCGGCCACGCGTCGGCATGGCCATCGTCGGCTTCGCGGTCCTGTTCGCCGGGGTGGTCAGCTCGGTGCTGGCCGGGGCGACGACCTCGCTGCTGCTGGCCTTCATCCTGCCGGTCTCGCTGCCCGGCGCCGTCTCCTCGATCCCCGACCGGATCGCCGGCTGGGGGCTGGCGGGAGCGGTGTCAGTGGTGGCCATCGCGGTGCTGTGGCCCTCGCCGGCGCGCAACCCGGTGCGCCAGGCGGCGATCGACGCCTGCCGGGCACTGGCCGACCGGCTGCGCGCCGAGATCGCCTGGATGACCGGCCCGAAGGACGCCACCGACGACGCCCACGACGCGGTCGTCGCCCGGGCCGACGGTGCCGTCGCGGCGCTGCAGAAGACGTTCTTCGCCACGCCCTATCGCCCCACCGGGCTGACGACGGGCGCCCGCGCCGTCGTCCGCCTCGTCGACGAGCTGCGCTGGCTGAACACGATCGTCCTGCGGTCGATGCCGCGCCGGCGCCCGCCCGTCGCCAATCAGGCAGCCTGCGCGGTCAAGGCCGCAGCGGCCGAGGTTCTCGGCGAGGCCGCCAGCCTGCTCGAGCGACCCGGCGAGACGAGCGACGGGCTGCACGCCGCGGTCGAGCAGATGCGGGGGGCACTGGCGTCTCTGGAGACGGCGACGACCAGTCGCCTGCCCGAGCTGGCGGCAGCCGATCACGAGGGCGGCGAGGACGGAGCGCGCCCGGGCGGTGGTCTCGGCGCTGGACCCCAGCTTCCGCGCCCAGGAGCTCAGCTTCGTCATCTCGCAGGTGGCGCTCAACACGGACTTCGCGGCCGCGGCGGAGCGCCGCAGCTGGCTCGAACGGCTCCTCGGTCGCCAGCCGGAGGGTCTGCGGGGCCCCCTGGCGGCGGCCACCGAGCGGGCCGGCGCCCATGTGGAGCGCAGCTCCCTGTGGCTGCACAACAGCCTGCGCGGCGCGGCCGCGCTGGCCCTGGCGGTGCTCGCCGCCGACCTCTTCGGAGCCCAGCATGCCTTCTGGGTGGTCTTCGGAACCCTCGCGGTCCTGCGCTCCAACGCGCTCAGCACCGGGCAGAACGTGCTGCGCGCGCTGGGGGGCACGACCGCCGGCTTCATCATCGGCGGCGCTCTGGTGGCGCTCATCGGCACCAACACCACCGTCCTGTGGGTGCTGCTGCCCATCGCGGTCCTGGTTGCCGGCCTGGCTCCGGCCACCGTCTCCTTCGCGGCCGGCCAGGCGGCCTTCACCACGACGCTGCTGATCCTCTACAACATCCTCGCCCCGGCCGGCTGGCAGGTCGGCCTCACGCGGGTCGAGGACATCGCGCTGGGCGGCGGGGTCAGCCTCGCCGTCGGCCTGCTCTTCTGGCCCCGCGGGGCGGCGGCCGCCCTCGGGCGGGCCCTCTCCGCGGCCTACGCCGACAGCGCCCACTACCTGGCGAGCGCCGTCAGCTACGGCCTCAGCCGCTGCGACGGCGGACGGCCGACGATGCCGGCACCGCGCGAGGAGGCCGTCCACGCCGCCGCGGCAGCGCGGCGTCTCGACGACACCTATCGCGGCTACCTGACCGAGCGCGGGGCCAAGCCGATCCCGCTGGCCGAGGTGACCGGCCTGGTCACCGGGGTGGCGGGGGTGCGGCTGGCCGCCGACGCGGTGCTGGAGCTGTGGGACGACGATGCGGCGGCGGGCGGCGACCGCTCGGCGGCGCGCCGCGAGCTCCAGGTGTCATCGGAGTTGATGACCGGCTGGTATGACCGCTTCGCCTCGAGCCTCGCCGGGCTGGGCGACGTGCCCGAGCCGCTGGCCGCCGACGCGGTCGCCGACGGCCGGCTGATCGACGCCGTGGCGCGCGACCTGCGCGACGACGACGGCCACGCGACGGCCACCGGGGTGCGCGTCATCTGGACCGGGGATCACCTCGACGCGGTGCGCCGGCTCCAGGCGATGCTGGTGGAGCCGGCGCGCGCGGCGGTGTCGGAGAACGCGCTCAGCTGAGCGCTGCCAGCCGAGCGTCGCGGTCGGCGCCTCAGCTGAGCTTGCCGATGACCTGCTCGAAGGCGGCGGTGATCGCCAGATAGCCGTTCTTGTTGGCGTGGATGTTGGGACCGCTCGGCGGGGTCGAGCACGCCCAGGTCCAGGCGCACACCGTGGCAACGGCGAGCGGGATCTGGTTGCCCTCCCAGGCGACGGTCGTCGAGAACGGCGCGTAGGTGTTGAACTTGGCGGCGACGTCGGCGGTCTTGAAGCCGTTGGCGGTGTCCGCGGTGGCGAGCTTGCCGTTGATGTTCTTCACGAGCGCGACCGAGAGGGTCGCCAGCCCGTTGGCCGAGGATCCGGCGGGAGCGAAGTACCCGCCGAGGACCGGGTCATAGAGGTTCATCCCGACGAGCTTCGTGCCCTTGGGAGCGGCCGCCCGGAGCTTGGCGAGGATCTTGGGCACGTCGGTGGCGATCTGGTTGGCCCCCGTCACCGCGCAGGTGACCGGGTTGGCGGCGGTGGCGCAGTTGTCGACGTCGTTGGCGCCGATGTCGATCGTCACCAGCGGGACCTCGCCCTTGGCGTGGTGGGCCTTGAGGAACTTGACGGCCGCCGCCAGCTGGGATCCGCCGGCCGGATGGCAGTGGTTGTAGCCGGCGTACTTGTTGCCCTTGCCGGTGATCATGCTCTGGGTCGTCTCGCCGCCGCAGCCGAGCTTGACCAGCTGCAGGTTGTGGATGCGCGAGAGCTCGTCCTGGTAGAGGTCGTCGGCGTAGCCCTCGTTGGTGTTCGAGGTGACGCCCTTGAGGTTGGGCTGCTGGCCCTGGGAGAGTGAGTCGCCGAGCGCCAGGTAGTAGCGCGGCGTGGCCGGCTTGGCCGACCGCCGGGACGGCGGACGCGGCGAATGCCGCCAGCGCCACCACGAGGCACGAGGATCCGTCGGGACATGAACACTCTCCAATCTCGATGCCAGCGCGGCTGCGCTGCGGCCCGGGACAGTAGCTCAAACCCGTTCACACGATGGTCACTCGCCGGGGAGGCGGCGCGGTGCGTCCGGCGGCTACGCCAGCGCGGCGACGGGGTGCGCCAGCGCCTCGAGGGCGCCGGCGATCTCGGCGGCGCGCTCGGGGCTCAGCTGGCCGGGACGCCGGCGCAGCCAGTCGATCAGGCGCGGTCCGGAGACGAACACGCAGCGCCCGTCCTGGAGGCATCCGGCGGGGAAATCCGACCACACCACCACGACCGCCTGGACCCAGGCGGGCCGTCCGGTGGTCGCGTGGAGCTCGTCGCGCAGGTTGGCGGCGGCGGCCAGGGCGTGGCGGCGCAGGAGCACGAACTCCCGCTGCGACGCCGGGTCGGCGAGGTCACGGGGCTGCTCGAGGCGCCGGCTGTGCAGCGAGACGACGCCGCCGGGGCCGATCGCCACGTGCTCGTAGTGGCCAAAGCGAGCGTCGAAGTCGCGCACGGCGTGCCAACCGCGGTTCTCCACGAGCGTCAGCTGCTCCGTCGTCTCGTCGTGGGTCGCCCGCACCGCCGGAGCGGCGGCGGGCGTGGCGGAGCCGGCGGTGCGCAGGCCGACCAGCCATGCGGTGGCGCTGGCGCCGGCCACCATCCCCCCCAGCCACGACAGTCCGTGGTGCTGGAGCAGCAGGACGAGCACCCCGAGCGCCGCCAGGGGGGCGAGGCTCTGCGCGAGCATCGCGCGGGAGCGCAGCCGCGGGCGCGTCAGCGCGCGGCGCAGCGATGTTCGCGGGAACACATCGCCCTGGTGTGTCGTGCTCGTCATTGGCGTCTCTATCGGCGCACGCGCCGTTGCCCATAAACCGTCCGTGGCTTGCGACGCTAATCCTACGCAAAGCTGACGCTGAGCGCCAGTGATCTACGTCACGCCTGGAGAACGGCAGCCGTGGCGGTGCCGTAGACGAGGTGAAAGCCGAGGTCCCGGATGAGGGCGCCCGGCGATTGGCGCCACGGCGGGGGCGCGACCCCGAGCAGCGGCAGCTCGACCAGCGAGACCGCCCAGACAGCCGCCCCGAAGAGGGCGCCGTTGCCGTGCTGCGAGCGCCGCAGCAGGCCGAAGGGAGCTCCCCACGAGGTGCCGTAGAGGAAGTGCATCAGCTGGTTGAAGGCCGCGCGCCGGCCACGGGGCACGTCGATGACCTTGCGGCCCACGTCGCCCGGGGCGCCGCTCGGCTGCGCTCCGGTCAGCCGGAGCACCGCCATCTGGGCCGAGGTCATCGCGCCCGTCCCCACCGCTCCTGCGAGCAGGCCCCGCGCGATGGCGGCGATCGGCGACGGGGCGGGGGCGTCGCCTGCACTGGCCAGTTCGGGGTCGTCACCGTCGGGAGAGCCGGCGGTCGCGTCGGGACCCTCATCGGGCTCGCCCGCCCCGGCGGCGAGCGCCGCCACCGCGAGGACGAGGGCGTCCTCGCCCACCGCCAGCGCCGGGTCAGGGACGCCCAGCCGCTGGCCCAGGAGCGCCCGCAGCCGCTCGGAGGCATAGGTGCTGGCGGCGGCCGTGGCCGCTCCGACGCGGGCGCCACGCCCTCCGCCGACCACGCCACCCGCCAGCGCGCCGCTCATCACACGGCCGAGCAGCAGCGGCGCGTCCCCGCGCGGCGGGATCCACGGTGTCTTGTCGGCGACCAGCTCCCCGGCCGCGGCCACCAGCAGGGCGGTGCGCAGCCGCGGATCCTCGATCCGCCCGCGCAGCGCCAGCCCGGCCCAGGCGCCGAACGTGCGGGCCCCGGATACAGCTCCCAGCGCGGCGGCAGAACGCGGCATGTGGCCAGTACTACCCGCGTTCGGGCGATCGACTCGCGCGGCCGGCCGGCCGACGACGCCGACGGCACTCCTCCGCCGGCCCGGTACCGGTCCATCGGCAGGTCAGGAGACGAACGACAGCTGGCCGCCGACCACGGCCGCGCCCTCGAGGCGCAGCAGCTTCCGCTTGCGCTCAAGGCCCCCGCGATAGCCGGTGAGGCTGCCGGTGGCGCCCACCGCCCGGTGGCAGGGCACGATGATCGGGACGGGCGTCCGGCCGACCGCCGCGCCCACGGCCCGGGCGCGGTCCGGCCGCCCGATCAGCGCGAGCCAGTTCGCCGTAGGCGCGGGTCTCGCCGTAGGGGATCGCCGTCAACCGATCCCACACGGCGCGCTGGAAGGCGGTTCCGGTCAGATCGAGCGGCACGGTCGAAGTCCCGCCGCTCTCCGGCGAAGTACTCCTCCAGCTGGCCGACGGCATCCGCGAACGGGCCGGGATCGCGGTCCTCGGCCCTCCCCGGGCCGCCGTGGCCGGGAAACTCAAGGCGGGCGAGCCCGTCGGCCGAGCCGACGAGGGTCAGCGGCCCGAGCGGGCTCTCATAGATGGTCCAGTAGCGGTTCATGTTGTTAAGAACGCCGCGCCGCCGCGCCGGCGTGAGATCAACCGCCCGGGTCGCCGTCCATCAGCTGCTCCATCTCCTCGGCGAGCCCGGGATTGCGCGTAGGGGCCGTCGGCGCGCAGGGCGGCGATGACCTGGCGCCGGCTGACCGGGTCCTTGTCCTGGCTGAGCTTGCGCTTGCACTCGAAGCGGGTGATCGGCACGCGGATGCCGACGGTGCCCGGAGCGAGGCGCGCGCCGGTCACGCGCGTCGAGCAGGACGGGAGCCTCGACGTGGCGTTCGAAGTGTTCGACCAACCGGGCGAGGACCCGCAGGTTCTCCTCGGGGCTGAGGATCTCCGGGATCCCGTAGCAGTGGGCGACGCTGAAGTTCCAGGTGGGGGCGCGGGTCGCGCCGGGCGCGTACCAGCTGGGCGAGATGTAGCCGTGACGGCCCTGGACGATGATCAGCAGCTCGCGATCGCCGAAGCCGTGGAGCTGCTCGTCGGGCCGCCCGACGTGGGTGACGATGCCCAGCTCCTCGCGGGCATCGTCGAGGAGGACCGGATAGTGAGAGGCGACCAGCCGGCCGTCGCTGTCAGAGACGATCGTCGCCCAGGGGTTGGCGGCGATGAGCGCGCGAACGAACGCCGGGTCGTCGATCGCGTGGTGGGGGTTCAAGCGCACGGCGCCAGATTCTGTCAGTGGCGATCGGCGGCCAGCAGGCGCGCCAGGAAGCGCTGGGTCTCGGCCTGCTCGGGAGCGGTGAAGATCTGCTCGGGCCGCCCGCGCTCGACGATCCGCCCGTCGGCGAGAAAGCACACCTGGTCGGCGACCTCGCGGGCGAAGCTCATCTCGTGGGTGGCGATCAGCATCGTCATCCCCTCCGCCTTGAGCTCGCGGATGACGCCCAGCACCTCGCCCGACGAGCTCGGGGTCGAGCGCGCTGGTGACCTCGTCGAGGAGCAGCGCGCGCGGGCGGGTGAGCAGCGCCCGGGCGATCGCCACCCGCTGCTGCTGGCCGCCGGAGAGCCGATCGGGGTATTCGTGCGCGCGATCGCCGAGCCCGAAGCGCTCGAGCAGCGCCTGGCCGGCGGCCCGCGCCTCGTCAGCGGGCATCCGCTGGGCCTTGACCGCCCCGAGGATGACGTTGTCGATCACCCGCCGGTGCGGGAACAGGTTGTAGGCCTGAAAGACGAGTCCCAGCCGGCGGCGCACGGGCACCGGGTCGCGTCCCGGGACGGTGATCGGCTCGCCGTCGAGCAGGATGTCGCCGTCGTCGATCTCCTCGAGCAGGTCGATGCACCGCAGCAGCGTCGACTTGCCCGAGCCCGAGGCGCCGATGAGCGCGATCGCCTGATGCTCGGCGACCTCGAGGTCGATGCCGCGCAGCACCGTCTGGTCTCCGTAGGCCTTGGTCACGCCCCGCAGCTCGAGCACGGTCGCCATGTCAGTGCGGCCCCAGGGCCAGCGCGGCGCCGCGCTCGCGCAGGCTGCGGACCTGGAGGCGATCGACGATCCGCGTCATCGGGATGGTCACGCACAGGTACAGCAGCGCCGCGGCGATCAGCGGGGTGAAGTTGAACTGCGAGGCCTCGAAGATCTGGGCCACCCGGAACGCCTCCTGGGGACCGAGGATCGAGACGAGGGCGACGTCCTTCTGCAGCGAGATGAAGTCGTTGAGCAGCGGCGGGAGGACGCGCCGGATCGCCTGGGGCAGGATCACGTGGCGCAGGGTCTGAGCGGGGGTGAGCCCCAGGGCCAGCCCGGCCGCCGCCTGGCTGGGGTGGATCGACTCGATGCCGGCGCGGAACACCTCGGAGACGTAGGCCGAGTAGCACATGGCCAGCGCCGCGCCGCCGAGCACCACCGCGCCGGTCGGCACGCCGCTGAGCGCCAGGGCGGGGACGCCGAAGCCGACGATGTAGACGACGAGGATGGTCGGCACGCCGCGCAGCACATCGACGTAGACGATGGCGAGGATCCGCAGCGGGAAGAGGACGGAGGCGCTGACGGTGCGGCACAGCGCGATCGCCAGCCCGAGGACGAGGACGACCAGCTCGACGACCACGAACATCCGCACGTCGAGCCAGAAGCCGCTGAGCACGCTGCCGAAGGCGTCGCTGAAGTGGCTGGAGGAGAAGAACTGGCGGCGGACGGTCGGCCAGCCGGGGCTGGTGAGGATGAGCGCGGCCAGCCCCCCGAGGACGATCACCGTCGACGACCGAGGAGATGGCGATCGAGCGCCGGCGCCGCCGGCGGCGCGCCTGCGCGCGGTCGGCGCGGGTCGTCAGGGGCTCGCCGGTGCTCACCGTCGTGAGCGCCGGCTCAGTGCAGCTCGGGCACGTCGGCCGCCGAGGCGATCCAGCGCTTGCTCAGCTTGGCCAGCGTGCCGTCGGCCCGCAGGGCGCTGACGGCCTTGTCGACGCACGGGCGTCAGCCCCGAGCCCTTGGCCAGCAGCGCGCCCCAGGTGTCGCCGCCGGGAGCCGAGAACTGCCCGGCGATCGTCGTGTGGGGCAGATCAGTGGCGGTCAGCTCGAAGGCGGTGGCCAGATCGACGACGACCGCGTTGACGCGGTGGATCTTGAAGGCGCTGACGACGTCGTGGGAGTCGTTGAACACCTGCGGCTTGGCGCTGGGCTTGATCACCTGGTCGACGGCGTCGAGGCTGGTCGTGCCGATCTGCACGCCGATCTGGGCACCCTTGAGCGCGGCCAGGGCATGGGCGTGGGCGTACGGCGACCCGTTGGGGACGATGATCGCCTGGGGGTTGGTGTAGTACGGGCGCCGAGAAGTCGACCGCCTGGGCGCGTGCCTTGGTGATCGAGATCTCGTTGACGTCGAAGTCAAAGCTCTTGGGACCCGGCGCATAGGACGAGTCAAACGGCTCGACGGTCCACTTGACCTGGCGCCGGCGAGAAGCCCAGCTTGCCGGCGATGGCGTAGGCCACGGCACTCTCGAAGCCCTTGCCGTTGGCCGGCTTGTTGTTCTCGAAGTACGGCGGATAGGCGGGCGAGTCCGTGGCGACGGTCAGCATCCCCTTGGTGTGCAGCGGCAACGTGGACGGGGTGCAGGCGGCAGCAGTGGTCGTCGAGGAGGCGCCCCCGGCGGCCGAGGATGAGCTGCTCGTCGTCTTGGAGGCGCCGCAGCCGCCGAGCAGGACCACCGCGGCGGCGGCCAGCAGGACGGCGAGGAGTGAGGATGGGCGCCGGAGCAAGGCGCACAATCTACACCGGGTCAGGCGGGATTCACGCCGAGGCGGTTGCCAGCGTCAGACCGAAGGGGCTGCCCTCGGAGTCTCGGCAGACGGCGAAGCGCTCGCCGGGATGGATGACGGTGCCGCCCAGCTCGCCCACCCGGGCCAGGGCCGCCTCGAGGTCGGTCACCGCGAAGTACGGCAGCGACACGGTGTCGCCGGGTCCGCGCCCGCGGGCGTGGACCCCGACGGCGGGCGGCTCGTGGCTCGTCTGCCACCCCTCGCCCTGCGCCGGCCGGCGGTCATCGAGATCGGCCTCCAGCAGCCCCGACCAGAACCGCCGCGCCCGGTCGGGATCGTCGGCGGGAAACTCGATCAGCGCCGGCCGCGCTGCCATCACTCGTCGACGGGTCGGCGCGTCTCGGCCGTGTCGAGCAGCTCGCCGCGGTCCTGCGCCGGTCCGGTGCGGTGCACCGTCCGTCGCTCGCCGTCTCGTCGTCGGCGAGGTGATCGTCGTGCGCCGCATCGTCGCGCTCACGGGTGACGAGCGGTTCGGTGCGGTCGCCGCGGGCGCCGCCGGACTCGGCGGCGGCTCCGCGGTGCTCGCCGGTGCGGCGGCCGCGGTCGCGGCGCATCGGGACGGCACCGGCCCGGCTCGCGGCGACCGTCGTCGTAGCCGGCGGGCTCGGTGACGGTGCGGCGGCGGCGCGGCACCATCGTGTTGAAGAGCAGGATGACCGCGCACACGCCCCAGCCCAGGCGGGTCCAGCCGTTGGCCGCCGCCAGGCCCAGGACGTTGCCGGACACGACGGCGATGATCGCCGCCGCGCCCGAGCGCGACGCCCGACGATGAGGCTCATCGTCTTGGCCAGGAGATGCTGGGCGGCGCCGAACAGCAGCAACCCGCCGGCCGCGGCGGTGAGCAGCCCGCTCCAGCCGTTGACGCCGAAGATCCCGAGGAAGACCTTGCCCGGGACGGGCGCGCTCGCCGTTGGGGAAGTTCGAGGTCGGCGGGAAGGTGTGCTGCTTGTAGAGGAAGTAGAGGCCTGCGACCTCGAGGATCGTGCCCAGGATCAGCGCCGGGCCCGCGCGCCAGGCTGACCCCCTTCTCGGTGCGCTCTGTGGTGGTAGTAGCCATTGTGACGAGGGTTTACCCGCGTAGGCGAGCGCGCACACTCACCCGGCGAGCTCGGCGTCCGCGCGCGGACCTCGCCGCGGACGCCGGTGCCCCGCGGCCCCGAGCGCCCATACCGCCATCAGGCCCGTGATCAGATAGATCGCCCCCTGCGCGTCGAGGACCGCGTCCAGCCCGAGCACCCCGGTGAGCGTGCCGGCGGCGAGCATCCCGACCGCCTGCCCGAGGTTCTCGGCGAGCCCCAGCGCCCCGAAGATGCGGCCATGCTCGCTCCGGCCGCGCCGGCCTGCTGCAGGAAGCTGATCAGCCCGGTGCCCATCACCACCCCCGGGGCGCCGACCAGAGCAAACAGCACGGCGTAGACGGCGGGTTCCGTGGTCAGCGCCGGGAGATTCCAGACGAGCAGCGAGACGAGTCCGAAGACCAGCGCGCCCCCGGCCGTCAACCGCGCGGGCGAGCGGCCGCGGGCCAGCGCGGCCAGCGACAGGCCGGCCAGGATCGCGCCGACCGCCTGGATGCCCCGCAGCAGCCCGATCTCCCCCGGGCCGCCGTGCAGACGCCGGGCCACGAACACCAGGAACAGCACGAGGAAGATCCCCTGGGCGATGTCGGCGACGAAGGTCAGGGCCAGCGCGCGCCGTACCGGGCGGTGGCGCAGCACGGCGGCAAAGCGCGCCGTGGAGGACCGCGGTCAGCCTCGCCCGGGCGCGGAGCGACGGTCAGCCGCGCGATCAGCAGGCCGGCGATCGCGTAGCTGGCGGCGTCGGCGAGGACGATCGTCCGTCAGGTCGCCGACCGCCAGCAGCACGCCCCCCAGCGGGCCGCCGACGAGCCGAGCCGCCCCCTCGCCAACGGCCACCAGCGAGTTGGCGGCCACCAGCTGGCCCGCGCGGCGACGAGCATCGGCAAGAGCGCGTTCTTGGCGGGATCGAACAGCGCGGCGAGCGTCGACTGGGCGACGATCACCCCGTAGACGATCGGCAGCCCGGACCGGCCGTGCACGGCGAGCAGCGCCAGGAGCACGAGCGCCTGCAGGGCCGAGACGACGAGCATCAGGCTGCCGGCGGTCGTGCCGGTCGGCCAGCCGCCCGGCCAGCGGGCGAGACGAGGACTGCGGGCGCCAGCTGGGCGAGAAAGGCGAACGAGGTTCCCAGCGCCGAGCCGGTCAGGCGGTAGACGACGATCGGCAGCGCGATGAACAGCAGCCAGTCCCCGGCGTCGGAGACCATCCCGGCCACCCACACCGAGCGGAACGCGGGCTGCCTCAGCGGCGGGCGCGGGTCCACGGCTCGCCCGTGCGCGGGAACGCGTAGACGTTGACGGTCGACGAGCTCGGCCCCCGGCGGCGGCTGGGTCGCGGCGGGCGGCGATCAGGGGCCGGATGAGCGCGTCGATCGCGCCGGTTGAGCTCGGCGAGCTCCGCCGGCGTGACCAGCAGCGTGTAGTTGGAGGCGTTGTCGGCCTCGCGCCAGGCGGCCGAGCACCTCGTCGCGGTGGGCCAGGTAGTCGCGGACGAGACCCTGCTCGAGCGCCAGCGAGGCCGACAGGACCGCCGCGCTGCCGCGACCCTCCGGCGTCCCGGGATCGGCGTGCGGGGTCGATGCGTCAAACCCCGTGATCGTCGCCCGCCACGGGCGCTGCGGCGGTCCCCGGCGCGCATCCACGGGCTCGCACCAGCCCGTGGCCGGCGAGCGTGCGCAGGTGGTAGCTGCAGTTCGACGGCGTGTCGCCGACCGCTCGGGCGCAGGCCGACGCCGTCGCCGGCCCCGGCGGCCATCAGGTAGGTCAGCAGGTCCAGGCGGACCGGATGGGCCAGGGCCTCCAGGACCTCGGGGTCGGTGAGCAGCGGCCGGCGGTCATCACGATCTGAAAGCATCTTTCAGATCTTATCAGCAATTGAAAGTCTCTTTCAGGTCTAGGGGCGATCGGAGCGACCATGCGGTAGCGGTCCAGCGCCGCCCGCCGGGCCTCGGCGTGGTCGACGATCGGCTCCGGGTAGTCGCGGCCGATGACGCAGCCGCACGTCGCGCTGGAGCTCGGCGGGCATCGTCCACGGCTCGGCCAGGTACTCGGCCGGAACCCTGGCGAGCTCGGGAACGTAGCGCCGCACGTACTCGCCCCTGGGGATCGAACCGCTGCTGCTGGCGGGCCGGGTTGAAGATCCGCTGAAACGCCGGCGCCGGGTCGACGCCCACCGAGGCGATCCATTGCCAGTTGCCGTTGTTGGAGGCCTGATCGCCGTCGAGCAGCCAGCGCATGAACCAGCGCTCCCCCCAGCGCCAGTCGATGCCGAGGTCCTTGGTCAGAAACGAGCCGACCACCAGCCGGCCGCGGTTGTGGATCCAGCCCTCGCGCCGCAGCTGGCGCATGGCGGCATCGACGGTGGGATAGCCGGTCCGGCCCTCGCACCACGCCTCGAAGCGCTGCTCGGCGTGGCTCCAGGTCATCCCCCGGTAGCGCTCCTGGAACTCCGACGTCGCGTTGGCCGGGTAGTGACCGAGCACGTGGGCGTAGAAGTCGCGCCAGCAGATCTGCCGGCGATAGGCCTCAGCCCCGCCGCCGCGACCGAGTCGCTCCTCGATCTCCCGGGGCGACAGGCAGCCGAAGTGCAGATAGGGCGACAGCCGTGATACGGACTCGCCGGTGAGGACGTTGCGCCCGTCCTGGTAGTCGTCGACCGGACCGGCCAGAAACCGCTCGCAGCCCCGCGCGGCCGGCCGCCTCTCCCCCGGGCATCGGATCCTCCAGCTGCTGCTCGAGCCCGAGCGAGTGCAAGCGTCGGCAGTTCGCCGGCGGGCGCCTTGCGGCCGGTCGGCGGAAGCGAGCGAGGGGCGCCCAGCACGGTCCGCCGGGGCTGGCTGAGCCACTTCTTGTAGAAGGGGGTGAACACCGTGTAGGGGTCGCCCTGACCGGTCCGGATGGGCTCCAGCGCGTCGACGGCGAACAGCCCGGGGTGGGCGCACACCGCGACGTCCCGGCTTTCCAGGGCCGGCTTTGACCTGGCGCTGGCGCCGGCGGGCGAACGGCCCGACGTCGGCCGAGAGGTGCAGCTCGGCGGCGTCCGTCTCCTCAGCCAGCCGGGCGAGCTCAGCGGCGGGATCGCCGTGGCGCACGAACAGCCGGCTCCCGCGCTCGCGCAGGCCCGCATCGAGCTCGTGAGAGGCATTCGAGCATGAACTGCGTGCGGGGTCCTGACGCGTGGCGGCCGCCGAGCAGGCCGTCGTCGAAGCAGAAGACCGGGAATCAGCCGGTCCGCCCTCGCGCGGGCGGCGTCCAGCGCCGGATGGTCGTGCAGGCGCAGATCGCGCCGCAGCCACAGCAGCGCGGTGCTCACGACAGGGCGGCGGTGCTCCGTGGGCGCCGCCTCGGCCAGCAGCCGCGGTACGGCCTGGTGGCGGTAGGCGAAGATCCGGTGCAGGTCACGGCGGACGAACAGCGACGTGGGCGATCTCACCGAGGACGCCGAAGGGGAGGCCGTAGTGGACCTCGTCGCCGACCACCGTCCCGTCTCCGGAGGCCACGAAGGTGTGGCGGTGGTGCCAGAGGCCGTAGGGGCCGCGCACCTGGCGATCGACGAACCGCTCGCCGGGCTCCCATTCCTCGATCCGGGACGTCCAGCGCATCGGCAGCCCGTGCAGCCGCAGCCGGTAGTCGATCCGGGTCCCGACCTGCATCTCGATCGGGCCGGGGCCGAGGACCTCGAAGCTCAGCCAGGGCGGCGTGATCCGCTCGAGGTTCTGCGCCTCGGCGAAGAAGGCGAAGACCTCATGCAGCGGCCGGGGCGACGTACTGCTCGCGGGCCAGGCGGTGGACCCTCACGAGAGGACATCCGCCAGTGCCGCCTGTACCTCGGTGTGGCGGAAGGCGTAGCCGAGCTCCCCCAGCCGGGCCGGAACCGCCCGCTGGCCGTTGATCACGATGTCGGCCATCTCGCCGTAGAGCGCCTTGACGGCAAAGCCGGGCACGGGCAGCAGCGCCGGGCGACCGAGGACCTGCCCGAGCGCCCGGGAGAGATCGGCATTGGTCACCGGCTGGGGAGCCGTCAGGTTGACCGGGCCGGTGGCGCTGCGCTCGTCCAGGCAGCAGAGAAGTCCCCCGACGACGTCGTCGAGATGGATCCACGGCACGTACTGCTTGCCGCCGGCCACCGGCCCCCCGATCCCGAGCTTGAAGAACGGCAGCATCTTGGCCAGCGCGCCCCCGCTGGGTGAGAGCACGACGCCCGTCCGCATGTAGGTGACGCGCATGGTGTCCGAGGCCGCCATGGCCTCGCGCTCCCAGCCGACGACGATGTCGGCGAGGAAGTCGTGGCCGGCCGAGGCGGTCTCGTCGAGCGGCGCGTCGCCGCGGGGGCCGTAGTAGCCGACGGCCGATTGGGAGACGAGCACCCCGGGGCGGTCGGCCTCGCCGAGGGCGTTCAGGCCGGAGACCAGCTGCCGGGTCCCCAGGACGCGCGAGTCGCGGATCCGCTGCTTGGCGTCGTCTGACCAGCGCTGGGCGATCGGCTCACCGAGCAGGTGCACCACCCCGTCGACTCCCGCCAGCGCCTCGGCGGGCGGCGGCTCGCTGGTCGGCTCGGCCCAGCCGTGCACCTCGACCCCGTCACCCAGCACCCGCTGGCCCCGCTCGGGATCGCGCGACAGCGCCACCACCTGGTCGCCGCGAGTGCGCAGCGCATCGGCCAGCGCCAAGCCGAGGGTGCCTGTAGCGCCCGTGATCAGAACCCGCATCGCGTCGCTCCTGGTGTCGTGGTCATCGTCACAGCGTAAACCGTCTGTTAGGGAATCCGTAACACTCTGTATCGTTACCGCATCGCGACCGCAGCAAACCCAGAACTGAGCACCGCCCAGCTCGCCGCGCGGACCGGGATGCCGGCCGGCACGCTGCGGATGTGGGAGAGCCGCTACGGCTTTCCGGCCCCAGCCCGCCTGCCCGGAGGCCACCGCCGCTACTCCGAGCAGGACGCGGCCGCCGTGCTCGAGGTCGTACGCCTCCGCACGCAGGGATTGTCCCTGCCGGCGGCCATCGACCGGGCTCGCCGCCAGGAGGAGCTGGCGCCGGTGGCCTCCGTGTTCGCCGGCCTGCGCCGGCGCCATCCCGAGGTCGCGCCCGAGATCCTCCCCAAGCGGGTGGTGCTCGAGCTCTCCCACGCCATCGAGGACGAGTACTGCGCCCACGCGGTCCACGGGACGCTGATCGCCTCCTTCCAGCGTGAGCAGTTCTACCGCGCCAGCCAGCGCCGGTGGAACGAGCTGGCCCGGACGGCCTCGACCGCCATCGTCCTCGCCGACTTCGCCGAGGTGGCCGAGCCGGCCGGGGCGCCGATCGAGGTTCCGATCGACGTCAGCCAGCCGCTTGCCCGCGAGTGGACGGTGATCATCGACGCCCCCGGCGCGAGGGCCTGCCTTGCCGCCTGGGAGCGACCCGCCGAGCGCGAGCTGCCCGACCCCGACCGTCAATTCGAGGTGGTGTGGTCCTTCGCGCCCGAGGTCGTGCGCAGCGCCGCCGAGGTGGCCGCCGAGTTGCTGTGGAGTCTTGCTCCCCAGGTGGCCGGGAGGCTGCCGGCGAGCGACCCGGGCGACGTCGGCGACGGATCCGAACTGGCCTTTGCCAACGCCCTCTCGCAACGGATGGTCAGCTATCTGGCCGCGCTGCTCGACCGCCGCCAGCGGCCGGGGGGGCCCGATCGGGCCGGACAGCCGGTGCCGGTCACGTAGCGGCCCCCGGGACGCGATGAAGCTCGACGGAGCGCACCACGTCACGATGATCACCGGTGATGCCCAGCGCATCATCGACTTCTACGCCGAGCTGCTCGGCCTGCGGCTCGTCAAGATGACCGTCAACGTCGACGCGCCGCAGGCCTACCACCTCTCCTTCGGCGACGAGACCGGCGCTCCGGGCTCGCTGCTCTCGTGGTTTCACGTCGCCGGCGCGCCGCCGGGGCAGGCCGGCGACGGGATGATCCACACCGTCCAGCTGGGGGTGGGCGCCGCCGCCGCGCTCGACTTCTGGGCGCGCCGCCTGCGCCGGGCCGGCCATATGACCCAGCGCCTGGATGCCACGCTGCGCCTGCACGATCCCGATGGCCTGGCGCTCGAGCTCGTGGTGGCCGCCCCCGCCAATCCACCGCTGCCGGCCGTCCATCCCGAGGTGCCCGCCCAGCACGCCATCGCCGGGCTGCAGGGCGCGCGCGCCTACGCCCCGCCGCCCGAGGCCGGGGACCTCTTCCTCACCCGTGGCCTCGGTTTCACCGGCCTGGGCGGCGGTGAGTTCCGCCTGCTCGGGGAGCACCGGCAGTTCGCCTGGGCCTACGACCAGCCGCCCTCGGCGATCGGCCGTCCCGGTGCCGGCACCGTCCACCACATCGCCTGGGCCTCCCGCGACGACGAGTATCTCGACTGGCGCGCGCGAGCCGGCGAGGTCGCCGCCGGCGTCACCGAGGTCCGCGACCGCGGCTACTTCACATCCGTCTGCTTCCGCGAGCCACGCGGGGTGCGGTTCGAGATCTCCACCCTGTCGCCGGGATTCGCCGTCGACGAGGATCCCCGGCACCTCGGCGAACAGCTGCGACTCCCCCGCCGGCACGAGCACCTGCGCGCCCAGCTGAGCCGGACCCTCCCGCCCCTGACCAACCCGCGAGCCCGTCGCCTGGCCGTCCGAGCGTGAGCTCGAGCGGCGTCGCGCCGCGGCTGTGAGCGCTAACAATTTGTGGGTTGAAAGGGTCTGGGCGTGGGTAGGAGGCGCCGTGGAGCAGTGCCGCCGGCCCGGCCGGAGCGGTGGCGCCGCTCGAGGAGAGAGCGGTCCATCCCCCGCGTCGGCCGGTGACATCCGGCTCTCGCGTGCGACCCGGCCCGCTGTCATCAAGCACGGATGGCGGCAAACGAAAGGACAATCGCGCATGCATAGTGCGTCATCATCACCGCGACCGGCGCGTCACGCCAGGGTTGCGATCTCAGCGGTTCTCGCCCTGGCGGCGGTGGTCGCCCTCGGCGTCAGCGCCCTCGCCCAGGGCCGGGCTCGCGCGGCTGCGGCCCCCACCATCACCTCCCGAGCCTGGGGCAGCGTCGGCGGTAAGCCGGTCAGGCTCTACACCCTGTCCAACGGGTCGATGAAGGTCACGATCACCAACTTCGGCGGCATCGTCCAGTCGATCGACGTGCCCGACAAGCACGGCAAGATGGGCAACGTCGCCCTCGGCTTCAAGAACCTCAAGGGCTACCTGGCCAACGACGTCCATCCGCAGCCCAGCGGTGGCTCAGGAACGACGTACTTCGGGGCGACGATCGGACGCTTCGGCAACCGGATCGCCAACGGCAAGTTCACCCTCAACGGCACGACCTACCACCTGCCGAAGAACAACGGACCCAACACGCTGCACGGCGGGACCAACGCCTGGAACAAGCGCGTGTGGACGGCGAAGACGAGCGTGACGGCCTCCGGCGCCTCCCTGGCGCTGACCTACACCAGCCCCAACGGCCAGGACGGCTTCCCGGGCACGGTCGTCGCCACGGTGACGTTCACGCTGGGTGCCAGCAACGCCCTCACCATCCACTACGACGCAACGACGGACAAGCCGACGGTCATCAATCTCACCAACCACACCTATTTCAACCTCGGCGGTGAGGCGTCGGGGACCGATCTACAACCAGGACCTGATGATCAATGCCGACCACTTCACGCCGACCGACTCCACGCTCATCCCGACGGGCAAGATCGCGCCGGTGGCCGGGACCCCGATGGACTTCCGCAAGATGAAGCCGATCGGCCGTGACATCAACACGGACTTCCGCCAGTTGCTCCTCGCCCACGGCTATGACCACAACTGGGTGCTCAATGGCGCCAGCGGTCAAACGCCGCGGCTCGCCGCCAAGGCCGTGGATCCGGCCAGTGGCCGCGTGCTGACCGCGACGACCACCGAGCCGGGCGTGCAGGTCTACACCAGCAACTTCCTGGTCGGAGACCTGGTGGGCACGTCGAGACACATCTATCGGCAGGGCGACGGGTTCACGCTGGAGACCCAGCACTTCCCCGATTCGCCCAACCAGCCGAACTTCCCCTCGACCACCCTCAACCCGGGAACGCCGTACAACTCGACGACGGTGTTCGCCTTCTCCGTCAAGAAGTAGTCACGTCGCTGTGGGTGCCCGGCTGCGGCCGCGCGCCCGCCGGCGCCGGCGCTCGCTCATCGACTCAAGCGCGCACAGGCCCACGACGAGCACCGTCACCACCGCTGTCGTGACCCAGGCGGGGACGCCACCGCTGACGGCGAACCACCCGATCAGCGCGATCGCCACCGCGACCCGGCCGCCGCTGAAGCGCCGCAGCATCCGCAGGCGGAACGCGGAGACGCCGAGCAGATAGAGCGCCACCCCGCCGCAGAAGGCCAGCCGCCCGGCATCGGGCATGGGCGGCGCGAGGCGGTGGTGGACGACCATCCGGATGCCGCCGGCGAAGATGATCACCCCCGCGACGATCACCAGGTGCAGGTAGCTGTAGCCGTCGGCGGCAGCCAGCACCGGGTCCTCGTGGACGCGCAGCCGCTCCTGCGCGTCGGCCGCGACGCTGTCGAAGTAGGTCCACCACATGCCCACGGCGATGAGCAGGGCGAGGGCGGCGTTGGCCACCAGCGCGACCGTCAGCTCATGCTCGGCCTCAGAGACGCCGACGCCGACGGACACGATGGACTCCCCCAGGCAGATGATGATGAAGTCGCCGTAGCGGTCGGAGAAGTGGGCGACGGCGACCTGCTGCAGGCCCCGCAGCCGCTCCCGGGTCAGCCACGCGGGACCGGCGTAGTCGATGGCGAGAGCGGCGGTCCACAGCGCGTCACGGACCCAGCCGCCGGCGATCGCTCCGGCCAGCAGCAGCGCCATGCCGACGCCGGTGGTGGCGGCGAAGCCGAGGATCGCCGCCAGCCCCGCTCGGCCGGCGCGGGCGGCATCGATGTAGAGCTTCATGTGGAGGGCGCGCACGAGCACGTAGGCGACCGCGAACAGTCCCGCCTCGTCCCCGAAGGCGTGAGGGAGCGCCAGCCCGGCGACGAAGATGAGGACGGTGCCGGCGAGCAGATGGGCGCGCAGGACGCGCGAGTCCGATTCCAGGGCGTTGGAGGCCCAGACGAAGGCCGACCAGGCCCACCACACGAGCGCCAGCACGATCATCGACCGGCCGAAGCGGGCCCACGACGGATGAACGGCCAGCAGGGTCGTCACCTGCGTGACGGCGAACACGAACACCAGGTCCCACAGCAGCTCGACGGCGCTCGTCTCGCGCTCGGGGGGCTCCGTGGTCGGCTCGGGCGGCTCGGGCGGCTCGCCGGCGGACCGGGCAGGCGCCGGATCGGTCATCGCGTCAGTATCGCCGCCACGCCGGAGCCTGCTTGGATACCGCTCCGATCACCCCCTGACCCCAACCGAGGAGAGGCATGACACAGCGCGCGGCAATCGTGACCGGAGGCTCGAGCGGGATCGGACTGGAGATCGCCCGCATGCTGCTGGATGAGGGCTACGGCGTCACCGTCGCCGCCCGCCGTCCCGACAAGCTCGAGCAGGCGGTCGCCGAGCTGTCGGGCGAGGGGCGCGAGGTCGCCTCGGTGGCCGGCAGCATGGCCGACGAGGAGGTCATCCGGCCAGGTGGTGGCCGCCCATCGGGAGCGCTTCGGCCGGCTCGACGTGCTCGTCAACAACGCGGGCGTCGGGATCGGGGCGCCGGTGGGTGAGATCGCCACCAAGCGGCTGGACATGCAGCTCGACGTCAACCTGCGGGCGATCGTCCTCTTCTACCGCGAAAGCGTGGAGCTCCTGCGGGCGGCGGCCGCCGAGCACCGGTCGGCGCTCGTCGTCAACACGGCGTCGATCTCCGGCAAGGCCGGCGAGGCCTGGCTGTCGGTCTACTCGGCCACCAAAGCCGGGGTCATCGGCTTCACCCAGGCCATGAACAAGGAGCTCGGTCAGGAGGGCATCAAGTCATGCGCGCTGTGCCCGGCATTCGTCGACACGCCGATGACGGATTTCGTCAAGGAGAGCGTCGCCGCCGAGGACATGATCCGCGCCACGGACATCGCCGAGGCGGTGCGGATGCTGCTGCGCGTCTCCCCGGCCTGCGTGATCCCCGAGATCGTCTTCCAACGCCCCGGTGCGATCAACTAGCTAGTGGGTCTAGCTGGCCGGCGGAGGCGGCTGGCGTGAGCGGGTCGGGCTCGGCGGCGGTCCGCTCCAGATGGGCGAGCACCCGCTCGTACTCGTCATACCGGCGCACGACGCGCGTCCACGCCCAGCCGGCGCGGGAGCTCAGCTCCGCGGAGCGGTCGGAGTCACCGGGCCGCTCGCGGCGGGCGGAGGGGCGCCGGTTCTCGACGGCGCGCCGGGCGCTCGGGGCGCGCAGCTGCTCGTGCTCGTGGCGCGCCCGGGCGAGGGCGCCGACCGGCACCTCGTCGTCGAGCAGGCTGGCCTCCAGGTGGGTGCGCAGGATCAGCAACTCGCGCTCGGTGGCCCGGCGGGAGCGCTCGGTGCGGGCGTCGCGGTAGGCCAGCCGGTCCCACGCGCGGGCGAACGAGATGGCGTTGGTGCGCCCGCCGGCGCGATGGGCGGCGAGCATCGGGCAGATCCCGTCGCCCGTGGCGTAGGCACCGACGATGATCGGGTTGGCGTCCAGGCCGGCGAGCATCGCCACCCGGGTGTGGCGAGGCAGGCACTGCACCGCCCGGCGCAGGTCCTCCAGGGTCGTACGGCGTCGCGTTCGCATAGGGTGTGCCGCGTCACGGGGTCGGCGGTCGCGCCAATCTAGCCGCCGCCGTCGGCACGCTCAAGCGATCCCCTGGGGCTGAAAGGAACCTTGCATTGCAGCTCGGATTGATGGTCGGCTACTGGGGTCTGGGGATGGGCCCGGAGGATCAGCTCGAGGCCGTCCAGGAGGCGGAGCGGCTGGGGTTTGACTCGGTGTGGGCGGCTGAGGCCTACGGCTCGGACGCCGCCACGGTGCTCGCCTGGCTGGCGGCCGGCACCTCGACGATCAAGCTCGGCTCGGCCATCTTCCAGATGCCGGGACGTTCGCCCGCCATGACCGCCATGACGGCGGCGACGATCGATGAGTTGTCCGGCGGCCGGATGCTCCTCGGCATCGGCTCCTCGGGCCCGCAGGTGGCCGAGGGCTGGCACGGCCAGCGCTTCGGCCGTCAGCTGCAGCGCACCCGGGAGTACGTCGCGGTGGTGCGCAAGGCGCTGGCCCGCGAACGGCTGGAGTTCGCCGGGGAGACGCTCGAGCTTCCCCTCCCCGATGGCCCCGGCAAGGCGCTCAAGCTGATGATCAGCCCCCGGCAGGAGCGGATCCCCATCTACCTGGCCGCCATCGGGCCCCGCAACACCGCCCTCGCGGGCGAGATCGCCGATGGCTGGATCCCCACCTTCTTCTCCCCCGAGTTCGTGGCCGACTTCCGCGAGCTCCTCCAGGAGGGGGCCCAGCGCAGCGGGCGCTCGCTGGAGGGCTTTGACATCGCCCCCACCGTCCAGACCTACATCTCCGACGACCGCGCCGAGGCGCGCAACCGGATGCGCTTCGTGCTCGCGCTCTACATCGGCGGGATGGGCTCGCGCCGGCAGAACTTCTACAACCGCCTCGTCCAGCGCTACGGCTTCGAGGAGGCCGCCCGGGAGGTCCAGGACCTCTACCTCGACGGCCACAAGGCGCAGGCCGGCGAGGCGATCCCCGACGAGCTGATCGACATGGTCTGTCTCTGCGGCCCGCGCGACGTCGTGCGCGATCGCCTGGCGGCCTACCGCGAGGCCGGCGTCGGCACCCTGATGGTCTCCCCCATGGCCGTCGACCGGCAGGAGCGGATCGACCAGCTGCGCGCCGTGGCCGAGCTGGCGGCTTGACGATCGCGCGGCCCCGGCGGTTCTTTCTCGGCGCCTTCGGCCAGCCCGGGCACGCGTTCCCGATGCTCGCCCTGGGCGCGGAGCTCGCCCGGCGCGGCCACGAGGTGACCTACGAGACCTGGTCGCGGTGGCGCGAACCGGTGCAGGCCCACGGGATGCGCTTCGTGGCGGCACCCGAATATCCCGTCTTCCCCACTCAGGAGCAGCCCCTGGGTCCCTATGAGGCGGTGGTCAGAGCGGTCGCCCAGACGCGGCCCGCCGTGGCGCAGGCCCGGCCCGACGTCGTCGTCCACGACATCCTCACGCTGGCGCCCGCGCTGGCGGCCGAGCTCGAGGCCGTGCCGGCCGCCACCCTTGTCCCCCATGTCTATCCGGTCGGCCAGCCGGGCCTGCCGCCGTATGCCCTGGGGGCGCGGCGGCCGCGCACCCGGGTGGGCTCGCGGCTGTGGCGGGTCTTTGACCGGCCGGTGCGGGCCGGCCTGGAGCGGGGGCGCGCCGAGCTCAACGATGCGCGGCGGCGGGTGGGTCTGGAGCCGGTGAGCCGTCTCCATGGCGGGCTCAGTGAGGAGCTGGTGCTGGTCGGCACTCTCCCCCAGCTCGAGTATCCGCGAGCGTGGCCCGAGCATGTGCACGTCGTCGGTCCGTTGATGTGGGAGCCCCCGTTTGAGCGGCTCGATCCGCCCCCGGGCAACGCACCCCTGGTGCTGGTGGCCCCCTCGACGGCCCAGGACCCGACCCACCGGCTGCTGCGGGCGGCGCTGGCGGGGCTCGACGGCGAGCCGATCCGGGTGATGGCCACCTGGAATCGCCGTCCGCTCCCGGGCCCGGCCCGCGTGCCGGCGAACACCCGGCTGGTGCAGTGGCTCTCCTATGCCCAGACGATGCCCGGCTGCGCGCTCGTCATCTGCCACGCCGGCCACGGCACGCTCGTCCGCGCCCTCGCCTCGGGCTGCCGGGTGCTGGCCGTCCCCCATGTCGGCGACATGGCGGAGAACGCCGCCCGGGTCGACTGGGCGGGAGCGGGCGCGCGCCTGCCGTGGCCCCTGCTCTCCCCTCGCACTCTGCGCCTGGCGGTTCGGCGGGCGCTGGGCAACCACGGCCTGGGCGCACGGGCCGTCCAGCTGGGGGCGTGGGCAGCGGCGCATCCCGGGGCTGCACGAGCTGCCGACCTCGTCGAGGCCCTCGCTCAACGCGGTGGATAGCGGCCGCCGCCTTGCTAGGTTGCCGCGCAATGCCCGAGCGGATCTGACCATGCGCCGCCACGAGCTCAACCTCGACGGATACGACTCCGACAAGGTCGATTCCGGCTATCTCGAGATGTATGACCCGGTGCTGGCGCCATACGTCGATCAGGACGTGAAGCTGCTTGAACTCGGTGTCCACCGCGGCGGATCCCTCCTTCTCTGGCGCGACTACTTCGCCCGCGGCGACGTCACCGGCGTCGACATCGACCTCCCGGAGGATTTCGAGCCAACAGACCGCATCGGGATGTTCCGGGGCGATCAGGCCGACACGGCGTTCTTGACCGGCATGGCCCGTCAAGTTGCACCTGACGGCTTCGACATCATCATCGATGACGCCTCGCATCTCGGGGAGGTGACGAAGCGCTCGTTCTGGCATCTGTTCGATCACCATCTCAAGCCCGGCGGCCTCTACGTCATCGAGGACTGGGGAACGGGCTACTGGTCTGACTGGCCCGACGGCGACCCGTCCATCCCGAAAAACGGCCGCCGAGCGCGCCTCCTGCGCTGGGTCTCGGCGCGCCTCGACGAGCGATTTGGCGCCCGGTTCCCCTCCCCCGACTACGGAATGGTGGGATTCGTCAAGGAGCTCATCGACGAGGTGGGCGCGGCCGACATGACGCGCCGTCATAAGGCCGGCACTTCGACCCGCGCCTCGCGCATCAAGACCCTCACGGTGGCCCCGAGCATCGTGTTCGTGACCAAGGCCGAGCGCGGCTGACCGCGCCGGAGGTGCGGGCCCTGCCCCTCCGCCGTTCGACGGCCGCTCAGGCGGCGGCCGGTGCCGCCGGGTGCGCCCGCGCCCACTCCATGATCCGCTGCGAGCCCTGGATGGCCTCGCCCTCATCCGTGATGAGCAGCGGCACCCAGTAGTTGCCGGTCAGCGCCTTGACCTCGCGGCGGGGCGTGCGGTCGTTGACGATCGACGGCAACGGCCCCAGGCCGTAGGAGCGCACGACCTCCGGCGTGTGGCCGGCGGCGCACAGCGCCTGATTCGCCTCACCGCAGGGATGGGCGTGCAGGGGCTTGCCCACCGTCCACGTCCCGTAGCAGACATACAGCTTCATGCGGGCGCCGTTGACCTCAAGAGAGCTCCGGGGGTGGGACTCGAACCCACAACCTAACGGTTAACAGCCGTTCGCTCTGCCTATTGAGCTACCCCGGACTATCGAATTGCGCTACCCCGGATAACATCGGCAGCGACGCCGGATCACTTTACGGGAAGCCGGCAGCACGCCGCTCTCGACCTCCGCGTGGCAGTTGGAGCACAGCAGGACGCACTTGGCCGCCTCCTCGCGGACCGTCTGCGCCGACAGGGTCACGCCCGTTGGCGCTGATGCCGAGCGTCTTGGTGGCCCGATCGAGATGGTGGAACTCGAGCGCGCCCAGGAAGCGGTCGTACCCGCACAGACGCGCACCGTCCCCGGCTTCGGCAACGAGCATCTCCTTGAGCTTGCGTCGATGACGTGACGTCTGCTCGCTCCGGCATCGCCGCAGCGGTAGTAGCCCCTGCCTTCCAGGACGAAGACCGTCTCGCCGTGCTTCAGCGCACGCCGAGCATCAGTCGATCTGGCCGGCTCTCCGCTTCGCGACCCGGCTTCCTCGGCAACGCGCGCGGCCGCCTTGTTGTGCGTCTCGCAGCTCATATCGTCGCAGCCAATGGCGGACCGTCGACTTGCTCAGCCCGACCGTTTCGGCGATCTCAGCGATCGTCATGCCCGCCGCCACGTACTCCTCCAGCCGCTCGCGGGCGATGCCGCCCTTGGCCGCGTGCTTGTCGTGGCCCGGCGCCTCCAGGCCGTACTTCGCCATCCAGTAGGCGACGGTCGAGGGGTGGCGACCAAACCGCCGGGCGATCCGCTCGACGCTCAGGCCCCGGGCCAGCAGGAGGGTCAGCACATCCTGGTCCATGATCGAACATATGTTCGCACCAGCGGCGGATGGATCGGGACCGGCGCGCGGGCACCGCTCCCCGGACTCCCACCGCCCAGGCAGGCGTTAGGGCGTTGCGTCCGGCGGGTACCCGCCTGCGGATGCTCGAGCTCCAGGACCTGCACCGGCGCTTCGGCGAGGTGACCGCGCTGGACGGGATGACCTTCGACGTCGCGGCGGGCAAGGTGGTGGGCTTCCTCGGTCCCAACGGCGCCGGCAAGACGACGGCCATGCGGGCGATCCTGGGAGTGATGGGGCTGGACTCGGGTTCGATCCGCTTCAACGGCACGGAGGTCGACGCGCAGGCCAGGCGCCATTTCGGCTACATGCCCGAGGAGCGCGGCCTCTACCCCGGGATGCGGGTACTCGACGAGCTCGAGTACCTCGGCCGCCTGCACGGCATGGAGGCGGGCGCGGCCCGCGCCTCGGCACGGCGCCAGTGTGAGCGCCTGGGGCTCGCCGGCCGGCTGGACTCCAAGGTCGAGGAGCTCTCGCTGGGCAACCAGCAGCGGGTCCAGCTGGCGGCGGCCCTCGTCCACGGGCCCGACCTGCTCGTCCTCGACGAGCCGTTCTCGGGACTTGACCCGGTGGGCATCGACGACCTCAGCGCGGTGCTCGCCGAGCGCGCCCGCGAGGGCGCCACCGTGCTCTTCTCAAGCCATCAGCTCGATCTCGTCGAGCATCTCTGCGAGGCGGTGGCGATCGTCGATCAGGGACGGCTGGTGGCCGCCGGGACCGTCGAGGAGCTCGGCCGCGGCGGGCAGCCCCGCCTCGCGGTGCGGGTGGCCGGCGATGCCACCGGCGCCTGGGCCTCCGCGCTGCCGCCCGGCGTCCACGTGGAGGGCACGGAGCAGGGGACCGTGGTCGTCGTCCTCACTGACCGCGGCGAGGCCGATGCCGTGCTCGACGCCGCCCGCGCGGCCGGATCGGTCGAGCACTTCGCCTTTGAGCACCGGCGGCTCTCGGAGGTCTTCCGCGAGGCCGTCCGCCGATCCGGGTCGTCCGCATGAGCCGGCGTTGGTGGGGACTGACCCTCCTGGTCGCGCGGCGCGAGCTGCGCGAGCGCCTCGGGGCGCGCTCCTTCCGGATCTCGACGATCGTGCTTGTCATCGGGGTCGCCTGCGCGGTGGGCATCCCGGCGCTGGCCTCCGGCGGCAACGGCGTCTCCAAGGTCGGCATCGTCGGCCCTCGTCAGGCAGCGCTGGCGGCCACGGTGCGCCAGGCGGGGGCGGTGCTCGGTGAGAAGCTCCAGGCCGAGCCGTTCGCCAGCCGGACGGCCGGCGAGGCGCAGCTGCGCCGCGGCGACCTCGACGCGCTCTACGTGGCCGGCCAGGTGGTCGAGATCAAGCAGGCTCCCGCCGAGGGCGCGAGCGACACCACCGCGCGGCTGGCGGGCGCGATCGCACAGCTGGCGCGGGCGCCGGCCGCGGGCAGCGTGCCGGCCGCAGGGCGGGCCCTGCCCGTCCGCGGGCTCAAGCGGGCCCCCACCTCCCTGGCCACGCGGCTGACCGGTATGGCGGTGGTGATCCTCATCTACCTGCTGATCTTCATCTACGGCCAGCGGATCACCAGCGGCGTCGTGGAGGAGAAGTCCAGCCGGGTGGTCGAGGTCCTGCTGGCCTCCGTGCGACCGGCTCAGCTGCTCACCGGCAAGGTCCTGGGGATGGGCGCCGTGGCCTTCGGTCAGGTGCTGACGCTGGTGGCCACCTTCGTCATCGTCGGCGCGGCGACCGGGTCGGACCTCCTCGGCGGGGCGGCCACCGGCGTCGTGCTGGTGGGCGCGCTGTGGATGGTGCTCGGCTATGCGCTGCACTGCACCGCCTTCGCGGCCGCGGGCTCGCTCATCACCCGCGAGTCCGACGCCGCCAACGTCACCTTCCCGGTGGCCCTGCCGCTGCTCTTCTCCTACGCGCTCTCCTTTGGGATCGTCTTCGGTGGCTCGAGCAACGGCCTGTTCGAGGTGCTCTCCTACATCCCCCCCACCGCCCCGATCGCCTGTACGACCCTGTATGCCATCGGCAGCGCCGGGCTCGGGCACGTGGCCATCTCGGCCGTCCTCTGCGCGCTGACCACGATCGCCACCGCCCGCCTGGCGGCCGGCGTCTACGAGCGATCGATCCTGCGCACGGGGGCGCGGATCAGGCTGCGCGAGGCGCTGCGCGCGCGAGGCTGACCCCCGCGGACCAGCTCACAGCGTCTTCTCGAGGCGCGCGACGACCGCCTGCATCTCGTCGCGCAGGCGTTCGCGCTCGGCGGCCAGCGAGCTGATCCCGGTCCCGTCCAGGCGCGCCCGGCTGATCGCCCGCTCGAGGCGACCCAGCTCGAGCACCAGGCGCGCGTGCTCCAGCCGTTCCAGGCCGGGGTCGGGCACGCGGCCGGCCTGGGCGACGATGTCGGCGACGGTGCGGGCCAGCGCCTCGTCATCGTGCGGCAGCTCGGCCAGCGGCGTGCGCAGCCGCCCCTGCAGCTGGCGCGCGGCCGCCCGCAGGGCGCTGCTCGTCAGCAGCTGGTCGACGTCGATGTGCTCAAGCGCCGTCTCGCCGTGCTCGGGCACCGCCACGCACAGGGCCAGGAACAGGCGCTCCTGGCGCACCGCGTGGCTGACGGCGGGGGCCGGCCCCGCCGGCGCGGCGCCCGCGCCCGCGCCCCGGTGGCCGTTGACCGGCGGCGCCGCCGCCGGCCCGCCGGAGGCCAGCAGCTCTGAGACCTGGCGGTCAGACAGCTCGAGCCGCCCGGCGATCCGGCGCATCAGCTCGTCGCGCAGGACCCCGCGACCCAGCTCGCCGAACACCGGGCGCAGCTGCGCCAGCGCGGCATCGCGTCCTTCGGCGCTGCGGGTGTCGGCTCCCTCGAGGATCCGGTCGACGTTGAAGGAGATGAACGGCACGGACGCCTGCACCCGGGCACGCAGCCCCTCGGCGCCCTCCGAGACGACAAGATCGGCGGGGTCAGAGCCGAGCGGCAGCTCGACCACCCGCAGCTCGAGATGACGGCCGGCGGCCAGCCGGGCGGCGCGCAGCATCGCCTCCTGCCCGGCCCGGTCGGCGTCGAGGCACAGCTCGAGGATGGTGACGACCCGCTGCAGCTCGTCGATCTGCTCCTCGGTCAGCGAGGTCCCCATGATCCCGACGGCGTTGCGGATGCCGGCCTGGTGCAGCGCGAGCACGTCGGTGTAGCCCTCGACGAGCAGCATCCGTCCCGCCTTGGCGGCGTGGGCACGGGCGAGATCGATCCCGAAGAGCACCTCCCGCTTGTGGTAGAGCTCGCCGTCGGAGGTGTTGATGTACTTGGCGCCGTGCTGGTCCTCAGTCATCCGGCGCGCGCCGAAGCCGCGCACGCGCCCGCGGGCGTCGGCCGCCGGGAACATGATCCGCGACCGGAAGCGGTCATAGACGCTGCCCGGCCGCGCCTTTGAGCGCTGCACCAGTCCGGCGGCCAGCAGCTCCTCCTCGGTGAAGCCCGCCCGGCGCGAGCCGAGGAGGATGCGGTCCCAGGCGCTGGGGGCATAGCCGACCCGGAACTCCCGCAGGATCTCCTCGGTGAGGCCCCGGCCGAGCAGGTACTCGCGGGCGTCGCCGGCCTCGCGCGCCTCCCACAGATAGCGGGAGTAGTAGGCCGCGGTGCGGCTCATCAGGGAGTGCAGGCGCTCGCGGCGCTGGCGGCGCTGGGCCGCCTCCGGATCCTCGGCCTCCGTCTCCAGCGAAACGCCGAAGCGATCGGCCAGGGACTCCATCGCCGCCTTGAAGTCCAGCCCCTCGGTCTCCATCACGAAGGTGAAGGGATCGCCCGAGGACTGACAGCCGAAGCAGTGGTAGTGCTTCTCGTCGGGCCGGACGTGAAACGAACCGGTGCGCTCGTCGTGGAACGGGCACAGGCCGAAGTAGCTGTTGACCCCGGCGCGGCGCAGCTCCGTCCGCGCGGAGACGAGCGCGATCATGTCGACGGCGTCGATCACCCGGTCGCGAGAGTCGGCGGTGTAGCGGCTCACGGCGCGAAGGCCACCGGCACGCTCAGCTGCTCGAAGACGCGGATGCAGAAGCGGTCCGTCATGCCGGCGATGTAGTCCGTGACGCGCTGGGGCAGCTCGCCGGCGGGGATCGAGTCCGGGATCTCCTCCGGATGGGCGCAGTAGTGATCAAACAGGGAGCGGACCACGAGCGCGATCTTGACGTGCTCCCGGGTGGCCACCGGGCCGAGATAGACGTGATCGAACATGAAGGCGCGCAGCTCGGACATGGCCCCGCCGACCTCCTCGCCCTGGACGATGTCCCCGGCGAGCGCGGAGTGCTCGACGAGGTCGTGGACGAGGGTGTCGATCCGCTGTGGCCCGGCCGCCCCGAGGACCGCCAGCGGGCGCGCCGGCAGGTCGGCGGCGTCGAGTACCCCCGCCCGCACGGCATCGTCGATGTCGTGGTTGATGTAGGCGACGCGGTCAACGAGGCGGACGATCCGGCCCTCGAGGGTGACCGGCACCCGGGCCCGTCCCGAGTGACCGATGATCCCGTCGCGCACCGCCTCGCACAGGTTCAGGCCGCGGCCGTCGCGCTCGAGCTCGTCGACCACCCGCAGTGACTGCTCGTAGTGGCGAAAGCCGCCCCCGAAGCGCTCGCGTAGGCAGCGGTCCAGCGCATCCTCACCGACGTGGCCGAAGGGTGGGTGGCCGAGGTCGTGGCCGAGCCCGATCGCCTCCGTCAGATCCTCGTTGAGGGCCAGCGCGCGCGCGACGGTGCGCGACACCTGGGTGACCTCCAGGGTGTGGGTCAGGCGGGTGCGGTAGTGATCGCCGCTGGGGGCGACGAACACCTGCGTCTTGTGCTTGAGGCGCCGGAACGCCTTGCAGTGCACGATCCGGTCGCGGTCGCGCTGGAAGGGGGTGCGCAGCCCGCAGTCGCTCTCGGCGACGGCGCGGCGGCCGGGTAGGAGCGCGTGGCCAGTGGTGAGAGGTCGAGCTCCTCGCGCGCCTGGATGCGCGCCGCGAAGGCCTCGGCCACGGGACCGGTGGGATGCTCGTAGCCGGTGGAGAGCGTCATCACCTCGATTCTGACAGCGCGCCGTCACGTCACCGGCGCTTTGTCACGAAGTCGGCAGGTACGCGACCGGGCTCAGGCGGCCAGCAGCGGGCGCAGGCGCACGTGAGCGTGGTGCTCGGCGGTCTCGCCGATGGCGCGCTCGACCTGGCGCAGGACGCGCTCTGACCCTTCGGGAGCCTGCGCCAGCGGGGAGCCGAGGGCGGCGACGAGGAAGTCGATAGGCGTCCTCGTGCAGCGCGAAGGCGCCGGCCTCGCAGGCCATGCAGACGACCCCGCCGGCCGCTCCCGAGAACCCCTGGAGATGCTGGGTCTCGCCGCACACCGCGCACGCCGCCAGCTGGGGGACGATGCCCGCGGCGAGCAGCAGCTTGAGCCGGAAGGCCAGCCCGGTGCCCGGCCGGGCGTGGGCGGCGTCGGCCTGCAGCAGAGCCAGCTCGTTGGCCAGCAGCCGGAAGACCTCCGGATGGGGATCGCCGGTCTCGAACAGCCGTGCCACGGCGTCGCAGGCCCGGGAGGCCGCGTCGAGCGTCGACGCGTGGTCGCGGACGGCGGCGTGGACGGCGATGGTGTCGACGCCGGTGACCGTGAGCAGGTCGCTGCGGCCCTGGTGGAGCATCGCCCGCACATGGAAGAACGGCTCGAGGCGCGCGCCGAAGCGGCTGCGCGACCGGCGCGCGCCCTTGGCGATGGCGCTCACCCGGCCGTGGTCGGGCGTGTAGAGATGGAGGATGCGGTCGGCCTCCCCGTAGCGGATGGAGCGCAGCACGATCGCCTCCGTCCTCAGCGGTCCGGGCACGATCGCCCCTTCGCTATCCTTAATGAAGCTATGAAGCCAGTCATCGTCTACACCACTGACGCCTGTCCGTTCTGCAGCAGCGCCAAGACGCTCTTGGCCAAGCGCAAGATCGAGTATGAGGAGATCAATCTGGCACGGGATCCGGACGGCCGCGCCGAGCTGGCGGATCGCACCGGGATGATCACCTTCCCTCAGATCGTCATCGACGGCGAGACGCTCGGTGGCTTCCAGGAGCTCCTGGCCGCCGACCGCGCCGGCCGGCTCCCCGAGCTGCTCGCCGCCTGAGCGCTCACGCCCGCAGGGCGGTGCGCGGCGCCGTCCGCCGGCGGGCTCGCGGCCGCGGCTGGCAGCGCTCGCAGACGTAGGTGCCCCGCCCGCCGACGACGAGCTTGCGGATGGTCGTGCCGCAGGTGAGGCACGGCTGGCCGGCCCGGCGATGGACGAGGAAGCGGTCCTGGAAGGAGCCGTAGGCTCCGTCGACGTGGCGGAAGTCGTCGATGGTGGCGCCCTTGGCGGCGATGCCGTCGCGCAGCGCCGCCTCGATGGCCTCGCGCAGGGCCTCGATCTGGGACCGGTTCAGCGCGCCCGCCGCGCGCAGCGGGTGGATGCCGGCGCGAAACAGGGCCTCGTCGGCGTAGATGTTGCCCACGCCGGCGATCCGGCGCTGGTCGAGCACGAACGCCTTGACCGGCGCCGTGCGCCCGCGGGCGGCGTTGCGCAGGTACTCCGTGGTGAAGGCCGGCGTCATCGGCTCCACCCCCAGGCGCTCGCCGAGGTAGGCGTCGCGCTCGAGGGCGCTGCGGGCGATGTGCCCGGTCCCGAAGCGCCGCGCGTCGACGTAGAGCAGCCGGTGCCCGTCGTCGAGCGTGAACCGCGCGCGGGTGTGGACCGGCTCCGGCACGGGGTCGAAGAGCAGCGTGCCGGTCATCCGCAGGTGGACGAGCAGGAAGCGCTCGCCGGAGAGCTCCCACACCAGGTACTTGCCGGAGCGGCCCAGGCGCTGCACCCGCCGGCCGCGTAGCTCCTCGGCGACGGCCAGGCGATCCTGGGGACGGGTCCACCGGTCGTCGAGGAGCTCCACCTCGGCGAGGGTGCGGCCCTCGAGGTGCGGGGCCAGCTGGCGGCGGATCGTCTCGACCTCGGGCAGCTCGGGCACGGCGACCACGCTAGCGTCCCGGCGAGCCGGCGGCCGGTGCGGTCGGGCTACGACGCGGTGGGGACGACCGGCAGCAGCGTCAGCGAGCGGCGCACCGGGTGAAAGACCGTCGCGATCCACCGCCGCGAACTCCCCCGGCGGCGCGTACTCGTCGAGCACGACCTCGGCCCCCTCGACGTAGACATGGGTGGAGGTGACCCGCCGCCGGCGCCCGGCGATCCGCTCGTTCGCGTCCAGGCGGATGGCCGGCGCGCCGTCGACGGTCGTCGGCGTGGCGCGCAGCCCGGTGACCGAGCCGATCCCGCCGGCGCACGGCGGCCAGCAGGGTCCGCATCGCGGCGCGCATCGCCCGCCCGGCCGACCGGGGGCGGCGCGGTGCGGGGCAGCCGCCACAGCGCCACCACCGCCGGTCCCGAGTTGAGCGTGAGCACGATCGGCGCCGTCTGGTCCGAGACCGTCCAGTTGCGCGGCGTGGCCAGGCTGAGGCCGGCGGCGGTGAGGGTCAGCGTGCGAAAGCCGTCGGGGGCCGCCGGCCGGTTGACGTCGGGAACCGGCGTGCGGGTGTTGCCGCATCCCGCCGACAGTCCCGCCAGCAGCACCAGGCATCCGGCGAGCGCGGGCGTGAGGAGGCGAGGCACCCCGGCGATTGTGTCAGCGGGCGTCCGCGGGACCGGCTACGCCGCGTGCGCGTCCACATCCGCATCCGCCCCACGATCCGGCGCCGGATCCGGCGGCGGCGTCGACGCGAGACAGCTGGGCGCGCGGGTGGGCGTCGAAGTAGACATCGCGCAGCCGGTCGGCCGACAGGTGGGTGTAGATCTGCGTGGTCCCGATGTCGGCGTGACCGAGCATCTCCTGCAGGGAGCGCAAATCACAGCCGCCGGCCAGCAGGTGGGTGGCGAAGGTGTGGCGCAGGGTGTGGGGGCTCATGCGGTCATCGAGCCCGGCGCTGGCGGCGTGGCCCTGGACGATCTTGTAGAGGCCCTGGCGGGAGAGGCCGTGGCCGCGGAGGTTGACGAACACCCGGGGCTCGTCACCCAGACCGACGAGCCGGGGCCGCCCCTGCTCGAGATAGGCCTGCAGGGTGGTGATCGCCTTGGAGCCGACGGGCACCAGGCGCTCCTTGGAGCCCTTTCCGCGGGCCCGCAGCATGCCGGCCTCGAGATCGAGCTCGGACAGCTCGAGGGTGATCGCCTCCGAGGCGCGCAGGCCGCAGGCGTACATCGTCTCCAGCAGGGCGCGATCGCGCAGGGCGGCCGGAGAGGCGCCGCGGGGCTGCTCGAGCAGGCGATTGACCTCGTCTCGGCTGAGCACCTTGGGCAGGCGGGCCCGCGAGCGCGGTGGGCGCAGCTCGGACGTCGGGTCGTGATCGAGGATCTGCTCGCGGCGCAGATGGCGATAGAACGAGCGCAGGCAGGCGATCTTGCGCTGCAGGGTGGCGGGCGCCACCGGTGGCCGCCCGTCCAGGCCGGCCGCCAGCTCGGATACGAAGGCGGCCAGGTCGGCGGGGCTGACCTCGAGGGGGTCGCGGGCTCGCGCGGCCGAGAAAGGCACCGTACTGCTGCAGGTCAGAGCGGTAGGCCTCGAGCGTGTTGCGCGAGAGGCCCCGCTCGAGCTCCAGGGTCGCCCAGGAACTCCAGGGTCAGATCGGTGAGCCGGCGCTGCGCGGCCGGGACGTCGGCGATCGCCATCGCCCACCGTATTCGGCCGCACCGCCGATCCTTCCTGCGGGTGCCAGCGGCCGTGCAGAAACGGCGCCCCGGCGGCGGGCGCTACAGCTCGCCGCGCTCCCGGGCCCGGCTCAACCACAGCAGCGCGATCAGCGACTTGGCGTCGTCACACTGGGCGATGGCGCCGTCGAGCTCGGTGAGCGGCCAGCGGACGATCTCGATCCGCTCGTCCTCCTCGGCGTGGCCGACCTCCTCGGACGGGGACAGGTCCCGCGCCAGGTAGACGATGATCCGCTCGTCGCTGAAGCCGGCGCTGGTGAAGAATCCCTTGAGCTCCTGCCAGTGGCCGGCGCGCATGCCGATCTCCTCCGCGAGCTCCCGTTTGGCCGCCTCCAGCGGCCGCTCCCCGTCGACGTCGAGCTTGCCGGCGGGGATCTCCAGCGAGTCGGGCAGACCCACGACCTCGCGAGGCTGCCGAGTCAGCCACACGTGCTCGTCGTCGATGGCGAGCATCGCCACCGCGCCGGGGTGCCACACCTTCTCGCGGGTGACCTCCGTGCCGTCGGCGTGGCGGAAGCGGGCGATGCCGACGGTGATGATCTTCCCCTCCCAGGTCACCTCGGAGCCGAGGGGCTCAAACTCGGAGCTCATCAGGCGTCGCGCAACTCCGTGGCCGCCTCGTCGACGAGCGCGATCGCCAGCTCCAGCAGCTCCTCGAGCGACTGGGCGCTGATCCGCTCGCCGGGCTCGTGGTTGCGCTCGGTCCCGTCGGCCAGGCAGGTGCAGGGCAGGCCGGCCAGCTCGAAGGAGTTGGCGTCCGAGGCGCCGCCGGAGAGGATGTGGCGCGGCTCGTAGCCGCAGGCGCGCAGGGCGCGCTCGGCGGCGGCCAGCTGAGGGGCGCGCGGCTTGGTGCGGTAGCCCTGGAACATCCGCTCGACCTGCAGGTCGAGATCGCACTCCCCGGCGTCGGCGGCGTCCTGCAGGTGGTCGACGGTCTCGGTGGCGACCGCGGCCGCCCGCTCGGCGTCCAGGCTGCGCACCTCGGCGACGATGCCGGCAGCGCTCGGGGATGACGTTGATCGCCGTGCCGCCCTCGATCATGCCCACGTTGGCGGTCGTCTCCTCGTCGAGTCGGCCGAGGCGCATGGCGGCGATCGCCGCAGCGGCGGCGGCGATCGCGCTGCGCCCCGCCTCGGGCCGCACGCCGGCGTGGGCCGCGCGGCCGCGCAGTTCGGCGATGATCCGGTAGTGGGTGGGCGAGGCGACGACGACCTCGCCGATCGGGGTCGCGTGGTCGAACACGTAGCCGAAGCGCGCTGTGCAGCTGGGTGACGTCGAACTGCGCCGATCCGCCCAGCGAGGTCTCCTCGCAGACGGTGAACAGCAGCTCCAGGCCGACCGGCGGGGGACCCGCGCCGTTGGTGAAGCGCCGGGCCACCTCGAGGATCGCCGCCACCGCGGACTTGTTGTCGGCCCCCAGGATCCCCTCGTTGGCGTTGGACCAGTAGCCGTCGGTCAGCACCGGCTCGACCGGGCGCCGCCAGCGGGACCGTGTCCAGGTGCGCGCACAGCAGCACGGCCTCACCGCCGGCGGGGCCGCTGCCCGGGATCCGCGCCAGCAGGTTGCCGGCATCCGAACCGACGGCCGGGCCGCTGGCATCCTCGGTCACCTCGAGCCCCATCTGGCGCAGCTGGTCGGCCACCCAGTCGGCGCACGCGCGCTCGTGGCCCGAGGGGCTCTCGATGGGCACAGCTGCGCGAACGTGTCGTGCAGGCGCTCGCGCTCGTCGGCGCTGGCCCGTCTCACACCGGCCCCTCACGCGGAGGCCCCCGAACGCGTGCGATGCCCCACTAGTGAGGGTGCGCGAGATGCTGATGTCGCGCTCGGCGCCGTCCCGGCGCCGGGCCGTCGGTCGCCGTCGGCGTCGGCGTCGGCGTCGGCGTCGCCGCCCTCGGCCCGCTCGAGCGCCGCCCCCACGAACTCGAAGAACAGCGGGGCGGGCCGCTCGGGACGCGACTTGAACTCCGGGTGGTACTGCGAGGCGACGTAGAACGGGTGCTCGCCGAGCGCCAGCTCGATCGCCTCGACGAGCCGCTCGTCGGGCGAGGTGCCCGAGCAGACCAGCCCGGCATGCTCGAGGCGGCGGCGCAGGTGGTTGTTGACCTCGTAGCGGTGGCGGTGGCGCTCGTAGACGACCGGCTCGCCGTACAGCGCCCGGATGCGGGTGTCGTCGTGCAGCTTGACCGGGTCGGCACCCAGCCGCATCGTCCCGCCCATGTCGGCGATCTCCTTCTGCTCGGGCAGCAGGTCGATCACCGGAAACGGCGTCTCGAGGTCCATCTCGGTGGAGTTGGCGCCCTCCATGCCGGCGACGTGGCGGGCGAACTCGCTGACGGCGACGTGCATGCCCAGGCAGATCCCGAGATAGGGGATCTTCTCCACCCGGGCGATCTGCGCCGCGCGGATCTTGCCCTCCCAGCCGCGGCCGCCGAAGCCCCCGGGAATGAGGATCCCGTCGGCTCGGCGCAGGCGCTCGGTCACCTCGGGGTCGCCGACGGTCTCTGAGTCGACCCAGTCGACCTCGACCTTGGCATCGTGATGGACGCCGGCGTGACGGAGCGCCTCGACGACTGACAGGTAGGCGTCCTCGAGCTGGACGTACTTGCCGACGAGGGCCACCCGGGCGGTGCGGTCGGCCTCGCGGGCGCGCAGGGTGATCGCCTCCCACTCGGCGAGATCGGGCTCGTCGACGTCGAGGCCGAAGTGCTCGCGCAGGATGAAATCGTCGACGCCCTGGCCGTGGAAGGCGAGCGGCACGCGATAGATGTCATCGACGTCGTAGCCCGAGACGACCGCCTCCACCGGCAGCGAGGCGAACAGCGCGATCTTCGAGCGGATCTCCGTCGAGAGCTCGCCCTCGGAGCGGCAGACGACCATGTCGGGGGCGATGCCGATGCGGCGCAGCTCGTTGACGGAGTGCTGCGTCGGCTTGGTCTTCAGCTCGCCGGCATGGCCGATGTAGGGCACGAGCGTGAGGTGGATGAACATGCAGCGCCGGCGCCCCACCTCGACGGGGAACTGGCGGATCGCCTCCAGGAACGGCAGGGACTCGATGTCGCCCACCGTGCCGCCGATCTCGGTGACGACGAAGTCGACGTCGGAGGCGTCGGCCATCAGCCGGATCCGCTGCTTGATCTCGTTGGTGATGTGGGGAACCACCTGGACGGTCGCCCCCAGGTAGTCGCCGCGGCGCTCGCGGCGGATGACCGTGTTGTAGATGCCGCCCGCGGTGACGTTGGAGGCGCGGTTGGTGTTGGCGTCCGTGAAGCGCTCGTAGTGGCCGAGATCCAGATCGGTCTCGGCGCCGTCTTCGGTGACGAACACCTCGCCGTGCTGATAGGGCGACATCGTCCCGGGATCGACGTTGATGTACGGGTCGAACTTCTGCAGCTGGACGTCGAGCCCGCGCGCCACCAGCAGTCGGCCGATCGACGCGGCGGCGATGCCCTTGCCCAGCGAGGACACGACCCCGCCGGTGATGAAGATGAACCGCGTTTCGCCGAGTGCCATCGATCGGGGATCCAGTCTAGACGCCGTCCCGGCGGTTTCCGGCGCGCGCGGCCGATACCCCGCAAACTGCACGGATCGAGCGCATCAGGCGGCGCGCAGCAGCTCGCGGGCGTGCTCGGCGGCCGCCGCGTCCTCGTCGGAGGCCCCGAGCATCCGCACCAGCTCCCCCACCACCCCGTCTCCCTCCAGCGCGGTGACGGTGGTGGTCGCGGGCGTGACCGTGGCGTCCTTGGCGATCGTGAAGTGACGGTCGGCGAGGGCCGCCACCTGGGGCAGGTGGGTGATGCACAGCACCTGCCGGCCCGCCGCCAGCGCCCGGAGATGCTCGCCCACGGCGCGGGCGGTATGGCCTCCGATCCCGGCGTCGATCTCATCGAAGACGAGCATCCCCTCGCCCCTCGCGGGCGCCGGCGCGTCCCGTGGACGACGCTCAGCAGGGCCAGCATGACCCGGGAGAGCTCACCGCCCGAGGCCACCTCCCGCAGCGGCGCCAGGGTGCCCGCGCCGTTGGGGGCGATCTGCATCTCGAGGGTGTCGGCCCCGCGCGGTCCACAGCCCTCGGCCCGCTCCCCGAGGGCGATCTCGAAGCGGGCCTCGGCCATCGCCAGCTCGGCCAGCCGCTCGCGCACCGCCCGGGCGAGCTTCGGGGCGGCCCGGCGCCGCGCCGCGCTGAGGCGCCCGGCGAGCCGCTCGAGCTCAGCTGCGGGCGCCGGCCAGCTCCCCCTGCACGCGCTCCAGCGCGTCGTCGGCGCCGGCCAGCTCCTCCCGGCGGGCCCGGCAGCGCTCGGCGTGGGCGAGCACCTCGGCCAGAGACCCGCCGTGCTTGCGCTCCAGTCGCGCCAGCAGCGCCAGGCGCTCTTCGACCTGCTCCAGGCGCGCCGGCGCGCCGGCGGCGTCGCCGTCCACCCCCAGGACATAGGCGCGCAGCTCCGCGCCGACGTCCTGGGCCTCGTACTGCAGGGCCTCCAGGCGCCCAGACAGCTCTGCCAGTCCGGGGTCCAGCGCGGCCGCGGCCTGCACCTGGCGCGCGGCCTGGGCCAGCACCTCGGCGGCGCGGCCGGCCGCCCCCGGCGTCGGGGACGATCGTCTCGGCGGCGCCGGCGACCGTCCGCACGAGCTCGTCCTGATGGCGCAGGCGGTCGCGCTCGGCGGCCAGCTCCGCGCTCTCGCCCTCCCGCGGGTCGGCGGCCTCGATCTCGTTCAGCTCGAAGCTCAGCAGGTCGAGCTCCCGGTCGCGGGCGCCGGCCAGCTCGCGCAGCTGCGCCGCGCGGCCGTCGAGCTCCCGCACCCGCTCGTAGGCGTCGCGCACCCCGGCGCGCAGGGTCAGCTGATCGGCGCCGCAGTAGGTGTCCAGCAGCTCCAGCTGGGAGGCGGAGAGCATCAGCTTGCGATGCTCGTGCTGGCCGTAGAAGGAGAGCAGGCGCGTCCCCAGCTCCTGAAGGTCGGCCTGGGTGGCCGCTCGCCCGCAGACGTAGGCGCGGGTGCGCCCGTCGGGCCACACCCGCCGGGCGAGCACGATCTCCTCGCGCACCGGTCGGCAGCCGCTCGTCGCCGGCCAGCGCCGGCGGCAGCCCGAACACCCCCTCGACGTAGGCCTCGGGGGCGCCGGGGCGCACGATGCCGCGCCGGGCCCGGCCCCCCAGCAGAAGGTCGAGGGCGTGGGCGAGGAGCGTCTTGCCGGCCCCCGTCTCGCCGGTCAGCACGTTCAGGCCGGCGGTCAGGCGCAGCTGCGCCCGTTCCATCAACAGCAGGTTCTCGACGCGCAGTTCGTACAGCATGCCCCCGGTGTACCACCCGCCCCCGACGGACTCCGCCGGCCCGGGCGGCCCGTCAGAGGGGCGTCGCCAGCCGGCCGAACTTCTTGCGCAGCCGCTGGTAGAAGGTCGTCCCCGGGACCTGGGCGAGCAGCGCCTCGTCCATCGACAGCCGGGCGTGCAGGCGCTCGCCGGCGGCTCAGCACCGCGATCGGGCGCCCGTCGATGATGACGTCGACCGGCTCCTCCTGCGAGCGGTTGCTGACGGCCACCCGGTCACCGGGAGCGACCACCAGCGGCCGCGAGGTGAAGGAGTGCGGCGCGATGAACGACACGACCATCCCCTGCACCCCCCAGGCCATCACCGGGCCGCCGTTGGCCAGGTTGTAGCCCGTCGAGCCGGCCGGAGTGGAGACGACCAGTCCGTCGCAGCGCACCCGCCCGACCTCGTCGCCCCCGACCGAGTAGTCCAGGTCGGCGACCCGCCCCCCCTGCTGGCGCTGGATCGAGACGTCGTTGATCCCCGTCCAGCGGCGGTCGCCCAGCGCCATCTCGATCGCCGGCAGCGACATCACCTCGAAATCGCCGGCCAGCGCCCGCACGGAGCCCGCCCAGGCGTCCTCGCGGTCGACGGTGGCCAGAAAGCCCATCTCGCCGAAGTTGATGGCGAACACCGGCACCCCCGTGCCCGCAGTAGGCGCGCAGGGCGCCGAGGATCGTGCCGTCGCCCCCCAGCGCGAAGCACAGGTCGACGCCGCGATCGATCGGCGCGTCGCAGAGGACGAGCGGGTCGTCGGGGAGCTGGTGCTTGGCCGTCTCGTCGGGATCGAAGCGCAGCGCCACCTCGGAGGCGCGGGCGAGGTCGAACAGCGCCTCGAGCGCCGGCGCGGTCTCCTGGGGGCGGCGGTGGGTGACGACGGTGGCCGTCCGGACCCGCCTCACGGCTCGACCTCCCGCGCGGCCGCCTTCGAGGTCCGTCCACGCCGCCGCGGGCGCCTTCGGCCAGCCAGGCGAAGCTCTCGAGGTTGCCCTTGGGGCCGGGCAGCCCCGAGCTGACGAACCCCTGCACGGACGCGCCGAGGCCCGCGGCGACCCGCCCGACGGAGATCAGGGCGTCGCGCCGCAGGCGCCCCGTCGCGCACCACCCCGCCCTTGCCCACCCCGGCCCGCCCGACCTCGAACTGCGGCTTGACGAGCGCCAGGCAGTCAAAGCGCCCGGCGGCCACCGCCAGCGCGGCGCCCAGCACCTTGGCCACGGAGATGAACGAGACGTCGATGACGATGAGGTCGGGAGCGTAGGGCAGCTCGGCGCCGTCGATCCGCCGGGCGTTGTGGCGCTCGATCACCGTCACCCGCTCATCGGAGCGCAGCCGCCAGTCCAGCTGGCCGTAGGCGACGTCGAGGGCGACGACGTGAGCGGCGCCGCGCTGCAGCAGGCAGTCCGTGAAGCCGCCGGTCGAGGCCCCGACGTCCAGCGCGCGGCGGTGCTCGACGTCGATCGCCAGCGGCATCGAGCGCGTTGGCCAGCTTGATCCCGCCGCGCGAGACGAACCGGGGCGCGGCGGCCAGCTCGAGCTCCACGTCCTCGGCGACCAGCTGCCCGGGCTTCTCGGCGCGCCGGCGCTCGGGCAGGAGCATCACCTCGCCGGCCAGCACCGAGGCGGCCGCGCGGGTGCGCGAGGGGAACATGCCCCGCTCGGAGAGCAGGTGATCGAGCCGGACACGCCGCATTGCGCCCGAAACGGTACTGATCGACCCCGCGGCCCTCGCCCCGGGGTGGGTGCGACGGTGAACCGGCCCCTCAGCTCGTGACGCGGCTGCGCTCGGCGACCGCGGAGAGGACCCGCTCGGCGATCCGCTCGCCGGTGAAGCCGACCTCCTGATGCAGGAGCTCCGGCGCGCCGTGGGTGACGTAGCGGTCCGGCAGGCCGACGCGGAGGATCCGCACCCCGCCGAGCCCGATGCCCGCGTCTGACAGCGTCTCCCACACCGCCGAGCCGAAGCCTCCGGCCAGGACTCCCTCCTCGACGGTGACGAGCAGTTCGTGCTCGGCGGCCAGCTGCGCGGCCAGTCCGGCGTCGATCGGCTTGGCGAAGCGCGCGTCGGCGACGGTGGCCGCGATCCCGTGGGCGGCCAGGATGTCGGCGGCCTCCAGCGCCTTGCCGACGCCCGAGCCGTAGCCCAGCAGGGCGACCCGCGGCCCCGACGCGCCCGCCTGGGCCGACGCCTCGCGCAGGATCTCCCCGGTGCCGATCTCGATCCGCTCAGGGCGCTCGGGCAGCGGCACGCCGACGCCCGAGCCGCGCGGGTAGCGCAGTGCGATCGGCCCATCGTCGTAGCGCACGGCGGTATGGAGCATGTGGACGAGCATCGCCTCGTCGCGAGGGGCCATGAGCACGATGTTGGGCAGGCAGCGCAGGTAGGCGATGTCGAACACCCCGTGGTGGGTCGGGCCGTCGTCGCCCGACCAGCCCGGCGCGGTCCATGGCGAAGACGACGTTGAGGCGCTGCAGGCAGACGTCGTGGACGATCTGATCAAACGCGCGCTGCAGGAAGGTCGAGTAGATCGCCGCCACCGGCTTGACGCCCTGCAGCGACAGGCCCGGCGGCGAACAGGATCGCCTGCTGCTCGGCGATCCCGACGTCGTAGTAGCGATCGGGCATCTCGCGCTGCAGGATGTTCAGCCCCGTCCCGGAGTTCATCGCCGCGGTGATGCCGATCACCCGGTCGTCACGACGGGCCTCGGCGACGAGCGCCTCGCCGAATACCTGCGTGTAGGCGGGCGGCGTGGGCTTGGCCTGGGGGGCTGGCCCGGTGCGCTGGGGCGCCAGCGTCGCCGGGGCCGGCTTCTTCGTCGGGCTTCCGTTGGCGATCGAGCCGGGCTTGGCGGCGTGCCACTTCTCCATGCCCTCCAGGCCGCCCTCCTCGGCGGGCGCGAAGCCCTTGCCCTTGACGGTGGCGCAGTGCACGACGACCGGGCGCTGGGCGGCCAGCGCCTCGCGCAGGGCGCGCCGCAGGGCGCGGACGTCATGGCCGTCGATGACCCCCATGTAGGCCCAGTCGAGCTCCTCCCACCACAGTCCGGGTGCCCAGAAGGCCTTGATCGACTCCTTGAAGTGCGGACCGAGGCGCTCGAAGGCGTTGCCGATCCCCACCGGCAGCTTGGTCAGCCCGCCCTCGACCCCCTCGCGGGCGTGCCACAGCCGCGGGTTGAGCCGCACGCGGTTGAAGTAGCGCGACATCGCGCCGACGTTGGGAGCGATCGACATGCCGTTGTCGTTGAGCACGACGACGATCGGCGTGCCCTCTCCCCCGGCCTGGTGGACGGCCTCGAAGGCGACCCCTCCGGTCAGCGCGCCGTCGCCGGCGACCGCCACGACGTGGCCGTCCTCGCCGTGACCGCGGCGCATCGCCTCCTTGAGGCCGACGGCGTAGCCGATGGCGGTCGAGGCATGGCCGGCGCCCATGATGTCGTGCTCGGACTCCTCGATCGAGCAGAAGGGCGCGAGGCCGCCGTACTGGCGGATGGTGTCCAGCTGACCCGCCCGCCCGGTGAGGACCTTGTGCGGATAGGCCTGATGACCGACGTCCCACAGGATCTTGTCCCGCGGCGAATCCAGCACCGAGTGCAGGGCGACGGCGATCTCACAGGTGCCGAGGTTGGCGCCGAAGTGGCCGCCGATCTCGCCCACGGTGTCGATGATGTGCTCGCGCACCTCCTGGGCGACCTGCTGCAGTTGCTCGTCAGTGAGGGCGTGCAGGTCCTGCGGGGGCGGTGATCTGCGCAAGAAGGTCAGTCACAGGTCTCAGTAGCTCCGGGTCGCGATGAAGTCCGTGATCCGCTCCAGCTCCTCGCCCCGGTCCGCCGCGGCGCCCGTCAGGGCAGCCCGCGCGCGCTGGTGGGAATCGTCGGCCAGGCGGCGGGCGCCGTCGAGGCCGAACTCCGTGACGTAGGTGCGCTTGCCCAGCCGGACGTCGGCGCCCTGCTGCTTGCCCAGGGCATCCTCGGAGCCGGTCACGTCAAGGATGTCGTCGACGATCTGAAAGAGCACTCCCAGCTCGCCCGCGAACGCGCGGAAGGACCTCGTCACGGCCGGTGGGCAGCCGCCGTCGAGGAGGAGCACGCACTCGATGCTCGCCGCGATCAGGCGGCCCGTCTTGAGCTCGTGCAGGCGGCGCAGGCCCGCGGCCCCGGCGGGGGCGGCATCGGTCACGTCGAGATATTGCCCGCCGACCATCCCCTGCACACCGGTCGCTCCGGCCAGCAGGGCGGCGGCCGCCAGGACACGGGCGGGATCGCCCGCCTGGGCCTCCAGCAGCAGCCGGAACGCCTCGGCATAGAGGGCGTCCCCGGCCAGGATGGCGACGTCCTCGCCGAACGCCTTGTGGCAGGTGAGCCGCCCCCGCCGCAGATCGTCGTCGTCCATCGCCGGCAGATCGTCGTGGATGAGCGAGTAGGTGTGGATCAGCTCGATGGCGGCCGCCAGCGGCAGCACGGCGGCGCGCTCACGGCCGATCGCCGCGGCGGTGGCCAGCGCCAGCACCGGGCGGATCCGCTTGCCGCCGGCCAGCAGGGAGTAGCGCATCGCCTCCTCCAGCCCGGAGGTGGCGTGCTCGGTGCTGAAGCGGATCTGATCGAGGTAGCTCTCGACCTCGTCGCGCAGGTGCTCGGGATACGCCGGTCGCAGCGTCGGGGCGGCGGGCACGGGGAGCGCCTAGGCGGCGGGCAGCGGGAGCTGCCCCGGCAGGTCGGGCAGCGGCTCGAGTGCTGCGCGAGCCCGCTGGTCGACCTGGGCGCTGGCATCGGAGGCCAGCCGCGCACACTCCTCGATCGCCGCCAGCGTGGCGTCGGGCTCGAGCTCCCCGGCCCGCAGCAGATCCACCGTGTGCCGCAGGCGAGCGCTCAGCTCGATGAGGGATTCAGTCACCCGCCTAAGACTATCGAGCCGCTCCTCCCAGACGTCAGCGGCGCGGCCGGGTCAGGCCCATCGGGCCCGCGCCGGCCTCGCCCAGCGGGTCAGATCTCGCCGTCCAGGGCGGCGTTGACGAGGGTGTCGGCGCGGGCGTTCTGGGCGCGCGGGACGTTGCGGATCGTCCAGCCGGCGAAGCCCTCAAGCGCCGCCACCGCCTGCTCGTAGAGCGGCTTCATGGCGGGATGCTTGACCTTGTAGGCGCCCTGCAGCTGGCGGGCGACGAGCTCTGAGTCGTTGATCAGCTCGATGCGGGAGGCCCCGAGGGCGGCCGCCCGCTCGATCCCCTTGAGCACCGCCCGGTACTCAGCGACGTTGTTGGTGGCGACGCCGATGCGTTCGGCGACCTCGTCGAGGACCGCCCCGTCGGGCCCGGAGATGACGACGCCGATGGCCGCCGGGCCGGGATTGCCCCGGGCCCCCCATCGACGTGCACGGTCACGGTGGCCGGCGCCGCGCCGGCCGGCCGCGTGTCCGTGGCGGTCACTCGCTGGTGAGCTCGGGGATCTCGCCGGGAATGGTCCGCCGGCGGCGATCGCGCAGCTCGCGCTTGCCGCCGCCCGACACGCTCGGCCCCGCGGCGCGCCGACTTGCGGCGGTCGACGATCACGGTGACGTTCGGGTCGTCGGCGTAGTAGTCAGAGAGCTTGCCCAGCAGTTCCTCGGCGAGGATCTCGGGTACGACGCAGTAGATCACCGGCGTCATGCTAAACGGTGTTCCTGACCGACGCGCCTCGAACGTCCGTCCAACCCCGGCGGGTGACGGCGCGGACCGCGTCAGGCGCCGAGGCGCAGGCGACCGCGGTCGTCGGCGGCGGCGTTGTTCTGGCGCTCGAGTGCGCTCAGCTCGTCGAGCTCATAGCCCTGGCCGGCGGAGCGCAGGCTGGGGACCTCGTCGGAGAGATCGACCTCGTAGCGGTACCAGCACAGCTCCCAGGAGACGACCACGTTGACCACGGAGGCCACCGGATCAGAGGGATGGACGGAGACCTCGGGGAGCCCCAGCGAACGGGCGATCCCCGCCACCGTCCGCGGGTGCTCGGAATCGTTGAACAGCGAGACCGCCGAGGAGATCCGCTGCTCGATGCTCGTGGGCACGGCGCGCACGTGGCGCGGCTCGCGGCCGCTGGGGCGCTCGCGATCGCGGTCGCGGCCGGCCGCGGCCGCGCGATCCCGGGACGCCGAGCGGTCGCGGCGGCGCGAGCTTGGGCGACCGGCGCTCGGCGGGCCGGGCCCGCGGCGGGGGATCGGGCCATTCCGGCGCCGGCGCCTGCCCCTCGGAGGTGACGGGCGGCTCCTCGATGATCGCTCCCTCGGGCTCGGGCGGGGCGTCGCGCCGGCTGCGCAGCCGGCTGAACAGCCCGGCTCGGCGGTCGACGCGGTCCGAGCCCCCGTCGTACTCGGGCACGGTCCCCTCGCGCACCCAGCCGCCGTGCAGCGCCCGCGACGTGCACAGCTCGCACACGGAGCGGCGGCTGCCGCCGTTGACATAGACCTCCGCGTGCTCGCCGCGCAGCAGCGTGCGGCCGCAGACATCACAGGCGTCCGCGGCCGCCGAGGTGCGAATTGCCCTGGTACTCACGAATTTCGTGAGCCTACTACGCCTTGACCGCCTCGCGCTCGGCCCGGGCCTCGTCGACCACCTTGGCGGCCAGATGACCGGGCACCTCCTCGTAGCGGGCGAACTCCATCGTGAACTCGCCCTGGCCGCCGGTGATCGACCGCAGGTCGGGAGCGTAGGAGATCATCTCGGCCATCGGGACCTCGGCCTTGATGTCCGTCATGCCGCCGCCCACGGGCTCCATCCCCAGGGGCCGTCCCCGGCGGGAGTTGAGATCGCCGATGACATCGCCCACCGTGTCCTCGGGCGCGCTGACGGACACGAGCATGATCGGCTCCAGCAGCACCGGCTGGGCCTCCTCCAGCGCCTGCTTCATGGCATGCGCACCGGCCACCTTGAACGCCATCTCGGAGGAGTCGACCGTGTGGTAGGACCCGTCGTAGACGCGGACCCGCACGTCCTTGACCGGATAGCCGGCGACGACGCCCGGTCCTGCATCGCCTCCTGCACGCCCTTCTCGACGGCGGGGATGAACGAGGTCGGGATGACCCCGCCCTTGATCTCGTTGACGAACTGAAAGCCCTCACCGGGGGCCAGCGGCTCGATCGCGATATGGCAGTCGCCGAACTGACCGCGGCCGCCCGACTGCTTCTTGTGACGTCCGTGAGCCCGGGCCGAGCCACGGATCGTCTCCTGATAGGGGACCCGCGGCGGCTTGAGGGCCACCTCGGCCCCGAAGCGGGAGTGCAGGCGCTCGACGATGACCTCGACGTGCACCTGGGAGAGGCCGGCGACGATCTGCTCCCCGGTCTGAGGGTCGCGGTGCAGATCGATCGTCGGGTCCTCCTCCTGCAGGCGGCGCAGGGCGGTGAACACCTTGTCCTCGTCGCCCTTGGTCTGCGGCTCGATGCAGAACGCCATCACCGGCGCGGGGAGCTTGATCGACGGGCATCGCGATCGGCTCGTCGCGCGCGGCCAGCCAGTCGCCGGCGCGGGTCTCCTTGAGCTTGGCGACGGCGCCGATGTCGCCGGGCCCGAACTCGTCGGCGTGGCCCGTCTGGGCGCCGTCGAAGGTGACCAGCTGCCCGATGCGCTCCTTGTTGTGGGTGCGGGTGTTGAGCACCGGCGTGTCGGGGCTCATCGTCCCCTGGTAGACGCGGAAGATGTTGATGCGCCCGGCGAAGGGGTCGGCGCGCGTCTTGAACACGTAGGCGAACGTCTCGGCGTCCTCGCGAGGCTCGAGCGTCACCTCGCCCACGTCCAGCCCCCCGTGCTTGACCGGCGAGGGCAGATCCTCGACGATCGCGTCGAGCAGGCGGTTGGTCCCCAGGTTGCGCGTGGCCACCCCGCAGGTGACCGGGTGCAGCGACCCGTGGTTGGTGCCCTCCTTGAGCGCGGCGACGATCTCGTCGTGGGAGATCTCCTCGCCCTCGAGATAGCGCTCCATCAGCGGAGTCAGAGGTCTCTGAGACCTCATCCATGAGCTTCTCCCGGTATTCCTCGGCCTGCGCCTGCAGCTCGGCGGGGATCGGCACCTCGCGGCAGTTCTCGCGGGTGACCGGGGTGCTGTCGTCGTACTCGTAGGCCTTCATGTCGATGAGGTCGATGATCCCTGAGACCTCGTGCTCGGAGCCGATCGGGATCTCCGTGGCGACGACGTGCTGGCCGAAGGACGCCTTGAGCGAGTCCAGCGTGCGGAAGAAGTCGGCGCGCTCGCGGTCGAGCATGTTGACGAACACCAGGCGGGCGAGGTCGAGCTCGGCGGCCCGCTGCCACAGCCGGTTGGTGTGCACCTCGACGCCCATCACGGCGTTGACGACGAACACCGCGGACTCGCAGACCCGCAGCGCTCCCAGCGCGTCGGCGATGAAGCTGGAGTCGCCCGGGGTGTCGATGAGGTTGACCTTGCGCTGCTGCCACTCGAACGTCGAGAGCGCCAGCGAGATCGACATCTGGCGGGCCTTCTCGTCGGGATCGGAGTCCGAGACCGTCGACCCGTCGGCGACGCTGCCGAGACGGTTGACGGCGCCCGCCTGGAACAGCAGCGCCTCGTGTAGCGACGTCTTGCCGCTGCCGCGGTGGCCGACGACGGCCACGTTGCGGATCCGATCCGCAGCCTTGTGCATGGCTTCACTCCTCTCGCTCGTACGGCTGAAGGCGCGACCTTACACCCGCTCCGGCGAGGGGTCCAACCCCTGGTGGCGACCGGCGCGGCCGGGCTTAGTCGAACTCGCCGGCGAGCTTGGAGCGCAGCCGCAGGACGGCCTTGGTGTGCAGCTGGGAGACCCGCGACTCGGTGACGCCGAGGACCTCGCCGATCTCCCGCAGCGTCAGGTTCTCGTAGTAGTAGAGCGCGACGACCAGCTTCTCGCGCTCGGGCAGCGCGGCGATGGCGTCGGCGATGCGGTCGCGCAGCTCGGACTCGTCGACGAGCACCTGCGGGTCCGGCGCTCCACTGTCGGGGAGGGTGTCGAGCAGCGACACCGAGTCGCCACTGGAGTCAGACACGCTCCACAGCTCGTCGAGGGCGACGATCGTCGAGTTGGAGATCTGCAGCAGCTGCTCCTGGAACTCGTCGACGGAGATCTCGAGCTCTGAGGCCATCTCGTCGTCGGAGGGGGCCCGCTGGAGCTTGGCCTCGAGCTTCATGTTGGCGCGCTCGAACAGCCGCGCCCGCGCCCGGACCGACCGTGGGACCCAGTCCAGCGTGCGCAGCTCATCGATGATGGCGCCACGGATCCGCGTGATCGCGTAGGTCTCGAACTTGATCTCGCGGGTCAGGTCAAAGCGCTCGATCGCCGAGATGAGGCCGCCCAGACCGTAGGAGATGAGGTCGGCCTCCTCGACGTGGGCGGGCAGACCCGAGCCCATACGGCCGGCGACGTACTTGACCAGGGGCGAGTAGGCGACGACGAGCCGCTCGCGGGCGCGTTCGTCCGCGGTGGCCTTGTAGCGCCTCCACAGATCCTGCAGCTCAATGGCTTTGACGTTGGTCTCCAACTCTTACTCCGTAAACCGGACTCAAGCGCGGGGGTGGGAACTCGCGTAGGCGCTGCGAAGCCGCGCCGACTCTACCCGAGTGTAAACCTGAGTCGTCGAGATACTGGCGTGACCGAGGAGCTCCTGGATCGCCCGCAGGTCGGCGCCCCCCTCCAGCAGATGGGTGGCGAAGGAGTGGCGCAGGGCGTGGGGATGGGCGTCGGCGAGCGCCGGCACGGCGCGCACGGCCTGCCGCGCCCACGTCCGCAGCCGCCGGCGGACATCCGAGGTTCCCAGCCGCCGGCCGGACTTGGAGAGAAACAGCGCGGGCGACTCGCCGCCGTGAAGCGCCGGGCGCCCGCGGCTCAGGTAGCGCTCCAGCGCGGCCAGCGCGTGCTCGCCCGTCGGGACCAGGCGGGTGCGCTCGCCCTTGCCCTCGACCCGCACCGTCTCGGCGTCGAAGTCCACGGCATGCCGGTCGAGCGAGACGAGCTCCTCGGCCCGCAGCCCCGAGGCGTAGGCGAGCTCGAACATCGCCCGGTCGCGCAGCTCCAGCGGGGTCGTGGCCGGGATCCGGTCCAGCAGAGCGGCCACCTCTGAGGCCTTGAGCACCCGCGGCAGCCGCTGGGGGCGCTTGGGCGAGCTGAGCAGATCGGCGGGGTTCTCCGTCCGCGCGCCGAGCGCCATCTGGACGGAGAAGAGACCGCGCAGCGAGGCCAGCTTGCGCGCCACCGTGCTCGGTGCCTGTCCGTCGGCGGTCAGGCCGGCGACGTAGCGGCGCAGCGCGCGGACGTCGGCGGCCGCGGGCTCCATTGAGTGCTCGGTCGCCCAGCGGGCGAACTGCAGCGTGTCGATCGCGTAGGCGCGGGCCGTCTTGGCGGCCACCGCGCGACGGGTCAGGTCGTCGGCGAAGGCGCGCAGCGCCTCCTGCCAGGCGGCGCTGACCGCCCGGACGTCAGGCGGGCGGGCGAGCGCGGGGGCGGCGGAGGACGGAGCGGGCACGGGCATCGCTATTCGCCGCCCCAGCGGCCAGCCCTGCCTGCCGGAGACGATCGATGGGTCCGCGCAGGCGCTGCCAGCGTCAGGCGACGTGCACGAGCGTGCCGATGGGCGTGTACGGATACACCTCACCGGCGACGCTGAACGGCATCTCGACGCAGCCCAGGCTCTGCGGCGACCCGTAGGAGCCGCGGATGAAGCCGTGCAGCGCGTCGCCGCCGTTGAAGTAGCTGACGTACGGAATGCCCGGGTCGCTGTAGTGGCTGCCGTCGGGGTTGGTGCCGCTCATCGTCGTCGAGGGCAGGTGCTCGTAGACGGGATAGGTCCCGGTGGCGGTGGGGGCTGAGGGGATGCCCGTGTTGACCGGCGTGCCGCCGATGACCGTCTTGCCGCTGTGCCACAGGGTGAGGCTCTGGGAGGCGACGCTGACGTCGACGAAGGTGTACCCGAAGGCGGAGTGCTTGCCGTCGAGCACGGACTGGATGAGCGTCTTCCAGACGATCGGTCCGGGCTGACCGTCGGCGGTCAGGCCGTGGTCGTTCTCGAAGGCCATCAGCGCGCCCTGCATCATCACGCCGGAGGCACCGACCTTCCAGAAACTCTTCAGCGCGTCCGGCGTGTTCGGATAGCGCCACGAGAAGGTGCCCTTCGGGGGATCGACGGCCGCGTTCTCCTGGGCGGACGCGCTCAGGCCGACGCCCGCGCCGCCGGCGTAGTCGAACTTGAGCGGCAGATAGCCGGTGAGGGCCAGCAGCTGCTGCAGGCGCACGATCGAGCCGGCGGGCACCGTCCAGCTGCCGCCGTCAGAGCCGGAGCCCTGCTGACCGCCCACGAGGCGCACGCCGTTTGGCATGGCGATGCTCACCTTGGCGCCCAGGCCATAGCCGATGCCTTCGGGAACGAACTCGATCGAGTGGCTCGTCACGTTGCGCCAGTGGCCGGGGGTGCTGGGCGTCAGCACCGGGCGGTGGGAGCCCAGGGCCTTGGAGACCGGCTTTGAGAAGTTGAGGCGGATGACGGTGCCCGGCTTGATCTGGCTGCCCGGGGCGGGACTGGCCACCGCGCTGGCCGAGCTGCCGGCCGGGAACCAGCTGACCTGGGCCTGGCTGGCGTCCTCCCAGCGCCGGGGGGCGGCCGAGACGAAGAACGAGCCGGCGTCGCCGCTGTGGGGCACGGTGACCACTCGGCGGGGCTTGGCGAGCACGTGGCGCGTGAGGTGGCCGGACGATCCGTAGGAGAGGACGACGATCGGCGTCTTGAAGTGCAGCTTGAGCGGAGCCTTGCTGGCGACCGTGATGTAGTGCGAGCGCAGGCTGGCCGCCGGCGTCGTCAGCGACAGGGTGAGCTTCTGCCTGGAGCCGGCGAACCAGGCCATCCATCCCGGGCGCTTGACCACGACCTGGAGGGAGACCTTCTCGTTGGCCGGGATCCGGTGCACCGGGAAGATGCGCCCGCCGGTCACCTTGACGGGGATCGACGCCGCGTGGGGGCCCGTGACCATGCTGACGCTCTCGATGGTGCCGCCGCCGAGCGGCAGGCCGATCTTGGCGATGGCCTGCGAGTCCGTGGTCAGGCTCGCCTTGGCGGAGGCGAAGATGATCGCCCCGACGGCCAGGGCGGCGACGACGACGAGCACGACCCCGCCGCCGATGAGCAGCGGGCCTCGCCGCCTGCGCCCGGGCGCCTGCGACCCACCGGCGGACGGCCTCGAACGACGCGCCCCGGTGGGCGTCCGCAAATACGAGACGTTCGCCACGACCAAGATGGTACTGGCCCGGCGGACCGGGGCAAGCGGCCGCCGATCCGGACGGTGTTCTGCAAGCCGCGTTGCAGCGTGAAACCCGCCGCGGCGCGCGATCGGGCCGCCGGCGGGCGAGCGGGACCGTCAGCGGGTGATCGCGCCCTCGGCGGCGCTCGTCACCAGCCGCGCGTACTTCTGCAGGGCCACCCCCGGGAAGGGTTTGACCGGCGGCTGGTAGGCGCGGGCGCGCTCGGCCAGCTCCTCGTCGGAGAGGTCGACGTCGAGGCGCCGGGCGGTGACGTCGAGGGTGATCCGGTCGCCGTCGCGCACCAGGCCGATAGGGCCGCCGCGGATCGACTCGGGCGCGACGTGCCCGGCCATCAGGCCGCGGGTGGCCCCGGAGAAGCGCCCGTCGGTGATGAGCGCCACCTCCTCCCCCAGCCCCTCGCCGACCAGGGCGGCGGTGACGGCCAGCATCTCGCGCATCCCCGGGCCGCCGGCCGGTCCCTCGTTGCGGATGACGACGATGTCGCCGGGCTTGATCGCGCTCGTGCGGACGGCCTCCATGGCATCCTCCTCGCACTCGAAGACCCGCGCGGTCCCCGTCTGCGAGCGCCGGGTGTAGCCGGCGAGCTTGACGACGCAGCCGTCGGGGGCCAGGTTGCCGTGCAGGATGGCCAGCCCGCCGGTCGGGCTCAGCGGCCGGTCCAGGCCGCGCACGACGTCCTGACCGTCCTGCTCGACGGCCCCGGCGGCGATCTCGCCCACGGTCTGGCCGGTCACCGTGCCGGCGTCCTCGTGCAGCAGCCCGGCCTCCTGCAGGCGCCGCAGGACGAGCGGGACCCCGCCGGCGGCGTACGAGGTCAGGCGCGACGTAGCGCCCGCCGGGCTTGAGGTCGCAGAGCAGCGGGGTGCGCTCGGAGATCTCGTGGAAATCGTCGATCGACAGCGGGATGCCCATCTCGGAGGCGAGCGCCAGCAGGTGCAGGACGCCGTTGGTGGAGCCGCCGCTGCAGGCGATGGCGGCGATCGCGTTCTCGAAGCTGTCGCGGGTGATGTAGTCGCTGGGCCGCAGCCCGCGCCGCAGCACGTCCATGACGAGCCGGCCGGCCTCTTCGGCGACCGTCGCCTTGCGCTCGTCGACCGCCGGGACGAGGTTCAGGCCCGAGGGCGAGATGCCGAGCACCTCGAAGGCCATCGCCATCGTGTTCGCCGTGAACTGGCCTCCGCACGCGCCGGCCCCGGGGAGGCGGCCTCCTCGATGGCCTTCAGCTCGGCGTCGTCGATCCGCCCGGCGGCGTGCGCGCCCACCGCCTCGAACACCTCGCCGATCGTCACCCGCTCGCCGTGCAGGTGACCGGGCAGGATCGAACCGCCGTAGAGCATCACCCCGGGCAGGTCCAGGCGGGCGAGCGCCATGACGGTCGCCGGAATCGTCTTGTCGCAGCCCGAGAGGGCGATGACCGCATCGAACATGTGCGCCTGGCAGACGAGCTCGATCGAGTCGGCGATCAGCTCCCGGCTGACCAGCGAGGCCCGCATCCCCTCGGTGCCCATCGTGATCCCGTCGGAGATGGCGATCGTGTTGAGCTCCATCGGCGTCCCGCCGGCCGCGCGGATGCCGTCCTTGACCCGCGCACCGAGCGCCCGCAGGTGGAAGTTGCACGGCATCGTCTCGATCCACGTGTTGGCCAGCGCGACGAGCGGCTTGGCCAGCGCCGCGTCGTCGTAGCCGATCGCCTTGAGGTAGGAGCGGGCGGCCGCGCGCTCCGGACCCTCGGTGAGGGCCCGGCTGCGGTGCTTGAGGTCGAGCGGAGGAGGTGCGCTCACCCGGCGGTGTCCAGCGGCTCGCCGGAGGAGGCGCTGCGCGTGGCGTCGCGCATGCGCGCGCGCTCCCACTGCGAGAGGCGCCACAGGTCGCGCTTGACGCGCGCCGGGTCGAGCTGGCGCCCGGGAAGGTGCATGTTGGCGGTCGAGATCAGCCGCTCCTCGTCGCCGGTGAGCGCCATCCACTTGGCCAGCACGTCGTCGGAGTCCGGCAACCGCGCCGAGCCGTAGGGGCGGGTCTCATCGGGGAAGGCGACGCAGTACTCGTTGAGCAGCCGGTGGGTCTGGGCGAGGTAGGCGACGATCGCCTTGTGGGGATAGATGAGGTAGGCGTAGGCGGCGCCGCCGGTCCGCGCGTGACCGGTCGGTCTCCGGACCGTCGGCCTGGTTGCCCCAGACGCGGATGAAGCCGAGGTCGCGGTACATCGCCCACTCCTCCTCGTTGACGCATGAGCGCAGGAGCGTGCGGGCGCGCTGCTCGGCGCGGCGATCGCGGCCCGGGTCGTCGTAGGGCAGGGCGGGCGCCATCCGCCGTCGCGCCCGGTAGCGCGACCAGGCGTCGTCCAGGCGGGGGATCAGCTCCTCCGAGAGCAGGGCAATGGCCACCAGCGCGGTCGCCACGAGCGCCAGCAGCACGCCGCCGCTCCGGCCTACCGCCCCCCGGCCGCGCGCGGAAAGAAGATCACGCGTTCGGCATCCCGGGGAACATCGTCAAACGACTTGACCATCTGCGCTTGACGGCGTCCCTCGGCGTCCATGAGGGGAACCGCGGCCCACAGGCCCGCGTCCAGCTGGCGGCGGAACTCCTCCACCAGTCGCCGCTCGTCATCGACGAGCTCGACATCGCCCTCGGCGATCAGCACCTCACCATGCCCGGGCTTCATCCTCAGAAAGCGCACCCGGAGGATTATGTCACGCCGAGCACGTCGACCGGACCCGTCCCGGCCCCCACCTCGGCCAGCCCGTCGCGCACCGCCTCCGAGGCCCGCCGCTTGGCGGTCCGAGCCGCCTGCAGCGGCGAATCGCCCCACGCCAGCCGCGCCGCCAGCACCGACGAGTGGGTGCAGCCCGAGCCGTGGGCCGCCCCGTCGGGATGGCGCTCGCCGGGGATCTCGACCAGCGGCCCGGCCGTCGAAGAACACGTCGGTGGCCGCCTGGCGGTGGCCACCGGTGACGATCACGATGCGCGGTCCGAGGGCGTGGATGGCGCGGGCCAGGAGCCGGGCGCATCGTCATCGGGCCGAGCTGGGCGAGCGCCTGCGCCTCGGCAGGTTGGGCGTCACCACGGTGGCCCGCGGCAGCATCTGCGCGATGAGCGCCCCGCGGGCGTCGGGATCGAGCAGCGCCGCCCCTGACTCGGAGATCATCACCGGATCGAGCACCACCGGCGGCGGGTGATCGCCGGCGGCCAGCTCGTCCAGCGCCCGGGCGACCGCCTCGATCGTGGCCACCGACCCCAGCATCCCGATCTTGACCGCGTCGACGCCGATGTCCTGCGCGACCGCCCGCACCTGCGCGAGGATCATCTCGGGCTCGATCGCCTGCACGCCGGTCACCCCGACCGTGTTCTGGGCGGTGATCGCGGTGATCGCCGTCATCCCGTGCACGCCGCAGGCCGCGAACGCCTTGAGGTCGGCCTGGATCCCGGCGCCGCCGCCCGAGTCCGAGCCGGCGATCGAGAGCACGCGCGGGATCGGCCGTCGCTGGCGACGGCGAGGGTGGCACGCCGCGGGGTGGGCGTCAGCCGGCGCTCGCAGGCGCCAGGTCGTAGTGGGCGTCAGCGGGCGACCGATAGGCGGCCTCCCGGTCCGCGGCGCAGCCAACCGCCCAGCTCGAGCGAGGCCAGCCCCGCCAGGCCGGCGTCGACGTCCAGCCCGGCCAGTGCGAAGGCGGCTGGCCGGCTCGTGGCCGTCGGCGACGCGCCTCCAGCAGCGCGGCCAGCTCCGCCGGCGGGCCGCCGCGTCCGCCGCCCCCACCGAGCGCTCCCCGGCGCCGAACAGCCCGTCGAGCACGTCCTGGACGCCCTCGACGAGCTGGGCTCCGCGCTCGCACCAGCTCGTGCGGGCCCCCCGACAGCCGGGAGCTCACCGGACCGGGCACGGCACCGACGCTCCTCCCCAGCTCGGCCGCCCGCCGGGCGGTCAGCAGCGCCCCCGAACCGAGCCGCGCCTGCACGACGATCGTCATCGCGCTCAGGGCCGCGATGATCCGGTTGCGCGCCGGGAACATCCACCGGCGCACCTCCGTCGCCGGGCGGGAGCTCTGACACGCACCGCGCCCGCCTCGGGGATGCGGCGATGCAGCAGGCGCGCCGACGCCGGGTAGGCCCGCTCCGCGCCGGCGGCCAGCACGGCGATCGTCGCCCCGCCGGCCTCGAGCACGCCCCGGTGAGCGGCCGAGTCGATGCCGTGCGCCATCCCGCTGACGACGGGCACGCCGGCAGCCCCAGCCCCCGCCCGAGCTCGCCGGCGACCTGCAGCCCGTACGGCGAGGCCCGGCGGGCGCCGACGATCCCCACCGCCTGGCCGGCGATCAGGCCGCCAGCCGCTCGACGCCGCCGATGACGTGCAGCACCGCCGGCGGCGCCGTCAGCTCGCGCAGCGGCGCCGGATAGGCGCCGGAGCACCGGCAGACCGTCTCCAGGCCCGCCTCGGCGGCGGCCCGGCGGGCGGCGCGCGCGTCGAAGGCCCGCGCGTTCGCCGCTCAGCTCGTCGGCGCGCGCGCCCCCGACCGCGGCGATCAGCGGCTCGTCGTCGAGCTCCAGCAGGGCGTCGAGCGCGATCACGGTGGCGATCGAGATGGCCGGCCAGCCGGCCGAGCAGCCACGTCCGCCGCAGGCAGGCGTCGCACGCTGAGCGCCCAGCTGGTCCGGCCGCGCACCCGGCATCCCGAGTCGCCGGGCTGACGCCCCGTCACGACACCGCCATCGCTTCGATCCCCGTGCGCTGGCGCAGGCTGAGCGCCAGCAGGATGTCGGCCCGCTCGACGCGGTCATGGCCCTGGAGGTCGGCGATCGTCTGGGCGACCCGGACGACCCGATGGCGGCCGCGGGCGCTGAGCAGCCCGGCGGCGTAGGCGCGGCCGAGCTCGACCTCGGCGCCGCCGGCCAGGCGGACCACGGTGCGCACGGTGCGGACGTCCATCTCGCCGTTGCAGGTCGCGCCCGTCCCCTCCAGCCGGCGACGCTGGCGCTCGCGCGCGGCCACCACGCGCGCCAACCCCGTCTCGGAGCTGACCTTCGACGGCGCGCGCAGTTCCTCGTCGGCTGGGCGCCGGACGTCCACCAGCAGGTCCATCCGGTCCAGCAGCGGCCCGCTGAGCCGCCGCTGATGGCGGCGCAGCTCAGCCTCTCCGCAGGTGCAGCGCTCGTCGACCCCGGCATAGCCGCACGGGCACGGGTTGGTGGCGGCGACCAGCATGAAGCCGGTCGGGAAGCGCAGTGCCTGCTGGCCGCGGACGATCGTCACGTGCCCGTCCTCCAGGGGCTGGCGCAGCGCGTCGAGGGCCGGGCGCTGGAACTCCGACAGCTCGTCGAGAAAGAGGACGCCGTGATGAGCCAGGGTGGCTTCCCCCGGCCGAGGCGGCGAGCCGCCGCCGGCCAGCCCGGCCGGTGAGATCGTGTGATGGGGGGCCCGGAACGGGCGGCGCTCGATCAGCCCGTCGGCATGGACGCCGGCGACGCTGTGGATCCGCGTCACCTCGATCGCCTCACTGCGGCGTCAGCGGCGGCAGGATCGACGGCAGCCGGCGAGCGAGCATCGTCTTGCCGGTCCCGGGGGCACCCTCCATCAGCAGGTTGTGGCCCCCGGCAGCGGCGATCTGCAGGGCCCGGAGCGGAGCCTCGTGTCCGCGGACGTCGCCGAGGTCGGCGTCGTGGGGGTGGTGGCCGACGGGGTCACCGGGCGCGGGCAGTGGCGGCGCCGTGCCGCCCTGCAGGACCGCCGTGGCCGACCGCAGGCTGCCGACCGCGATCACCTCCAGGCCCTCGATGAGCATCGCCTCGCGCGCCCGCTGGCTGGGGACGATCAGCCGCCGGCAGCCGGCCTGCCGGGCGCCCTCGGCGACCGCCAGCACGCCGGGGGAGTCGCGCAGCTCACCGCCCAGCGACAGCTCGCCGAAGACGGCGTAGCGCTCGAGCACCTCGTCGCGGCACCTCCCCGGCGGCGGCCAGGAGGGCGAGAGCCAGCGCCGCGTCGAAGCCCGGCCCCGCCTTGCGCAGGGACGCGGGCGCCAGGTTGGCGGTGATCCGCCGCTCGGGGAACTTGAAGCCGGAGTTGAGGATCGCCGAGCGGATCCGGTCGCGCGATTCCCGCACCGCGGTGTCGCCGAGCCCCACGATCGTGAAGGAGGGCAGGCCGCTGCGGATGTCGACCTCGACCCACACCTGGCGGGGCTGGACGCCGTCGATGGCGAAGGTGGTGACACGGGCGAGCATGCCGCGAACGGTAGGCGCGATCGTGTGACGCGTGGGTGCCGAACCGTCACAAATGTGTGTCGATTTGCAGGGATTCAGTTGTCACAGAGATGGCACAGTCCGACACCCACGCGCCACATGATCCGGCGTAGCTTGGCGGCCATGAGCAATGACGTGCGCCATCATCTCGGAGCCACCGGCGAGCGGCTGGCGGCCGAGCATCTCGAGCGCCTCGGCTACCGGATCATCGATCGCAACTACCGGACGCGCTGGGGCGAGCTCGACCTCGTCGCCCTCGACGGGCGATGCGCTCGTCTTCTGCGAGGTCAAGTCGCGGCAGGCTCGGCGTGCGGACCGGGACGGCGCTGGAAGCCGTCGGCCCGGGCAAGCGCGCCCAGGTGCGCCGGATGGCCGGGCGCTGGCTGGTCGAGCGCCGGGACCGGCCGCACGCGGAGGACCTGCGCTTCGACGTCATCGGCCTGACCTTCGATGCCGGCGACCAGCTCGTCTCACTCGAGCACGTCGAGGGGGCCTTTTGAGAGGGAACCGAGGCCGACACGCCCGCGAGGCACCCGGCGGCGCCCGGCCGCCCGGCCCAGGGTTGCCTGGGCCGGGCGGCATGGACGACGGGTCCGTCAGCGCCTGCGTGTCAACGCCGGATCGTGACCGCCCGGCTCGCGCCGGACCGGGTGAAGGCCGACGACCCCGCCCAGGTGACCTTCACGGTCACCTGGCGGCGCGATCGGCAGCCGCCGTGGCAGCGCGAGATGGGTCGAGAAGCGTCCCCGGCGGACGGCCGGCCTGGCCTGGCGGGTGGCGGAGCCACAGGAGGCGAGCACCGTGAGGCGGCCGGTGAACCGCGACGTCGTGCTGCCGGTCACTGAGACGCCGTGGCGGCGCGAGGCCGAGACGGTGCCGAGGCGCAGACCGAGCTTGGCGGGAGCGGTCGGCGTGGTCGGCGGGCCGATCGTCAGCGGGGTGCTGAGCGTGCTGTCGACCTCGCCGCCGTTCGGGCCCTCGAGCCAGCTGCAGATGAGATAGGAGCCGGCCTTCTGCTTGGTGGTGAGCTCTGTCGAGGTCGGGACCCCCGAAGACCTGCTGGTCGCCGGGGCCGAGCAGGGTCGTGGTGCCCGGCTGGGACTCCTGCAGCTTCGAGCTCGTAGCTGTCGGCGCAGGGCAGGGCGCCCGCCTTGGTGATGAGCGAATAGAGGTTGAGCTGCTGATCGGTCTGGGTGGTGTAGGCGAGCTGGAAGACGACGCCCGGCGTCACCGACGACGGCACCGCGAGGGTCAGCTGGGAGACCTGCGGCGGCCGCGCGGTGAAGCTGGTGGTCGCCGGACCGGTGACGACCGGGGCACTGCCGATCGGCGCGCCGGTCCCGCCGCCGCCGCTGCCCGAGCCGTTGGACGCGGCCGGCTGAGACAGCCAGGTGCACACCTGGTAGCTGCCGGCGCGCGGGCGGCTTGTAGGTGGCGGTGATCTGGTAGGAGCCGGGCGAGACCGACTGGCCGTCGCTGGAGAACAGGACGGTGTCGGCGCTGCCGGCGGCCGACAGGTCAGAGGCGTAGTCGGGCTGACAGGCGATGCCGCCGGCCGGGCGGACGACCGCCTCGAGGTTGGAGCTGGCGCCCGGGTCGGCCGAGCCGGTGAAGCTGAGCTGCGACCGGGATCGCCTGCTCGGGGTTGAGCGTCGTCGTGGTGACCGCGACCGTGGCGGCGTCGGCGGCGGCCGCCAGACCTCCGGAGGCGAAGACGGACACGACGGCGATGGCGACGCGCGCACGGGCGCGTCGCGCAGTAACTGCGCGCATGGGACCCTCCAGTCGTAGGAACCCTGCGGCGTGCGGCCCCACCGCACGCTCTGGTCCCTACAACGAGCTAGCCGAGCGCAAGTTGCTGGTATGCCGTCGACTGAAACGACATCCGGTGCAGCGGCGAGACCCCGAGGCGCTCGATCGCCTCGCGGTGCTCGGGGGTCGAGTAGCCGACGTGCTGGGCGAAGTCCCATCCGGGATGGGAGGCGTCGGCGCGGCGCATGTAGCGATCCCGCGTCTCCTTGGCGAGCACGGAGGCGGCGGCGATGGCGGCGCTCTTGGCATCCCCGCCGATGACCGCCCGCTGTTCGTGGTCAGGCCGGAGACCGGGAAGCCGTCGCTGAGACACAGACATCCGTCGCAGGCGACCTGGGCCAGCGCGTCGCGCAGCGCGGCCAGGTTGGTCTTGTGCAGGCCCCGGGCGTCGATGCCCGGCGCGCAGCGCGAGACGATGCTGACGCGGGCGGCCACGCTGAGGATGACCGGATAGAGCGCGGCGCGGCCCTCCGGGCGTCTGCTGCTTTGAGTCGTTGAGCGCCCCGAGCGCGCGGGCCTGGGCCGGGCCCGAGCCGCTCGAGGTCCAGCAGCACGGCGGCGGCCACCAGCGGGCCCGGCCAGGCAGCCGCGGCCGGCCTCGTCGGCGCCGGCGACGAACCGCACCCCCAGCGAGCGGTCAAAGCTCAGCAGGCGGCGGCCCGGTCGCGCCTTGCGCTTCGGCGCTGCCGGCCGCTTGCGGAGCGGGCCCGCTCTGGCGCCGGCGCGAACGCGGCGGGCGGCTCAGAGGCTGCCGAACCGCCCGGGGGGCCAGTAGGTCCAGAAGGCCACACCGATGATCCATTTGTCGGGGACGGGTCCCCAGAAACGGCTGTCGTCTGAGACCGCACGGTTGTCTCCCATCATGAAGTACTGACCGGGCGGAACGGTGAACGTCTTCGGGAAATTGCAGGAACTGTCTGCGCCACAGGGCCGGATGTAGGAGTCCTTCTCCCGCGTCCCGTCGCGGTAGACGTGGCCGCCGCGGATCGAGAGCCGGTCGCCCGGCAGGCCGACCACCCGCTTGATGTAGGTCTCGGCGGACTGCGCCGGGGTGTGGACGTCGCAGGCCTGGGGGTGGCCGTTGCCCTGCGAGCTGTCGCCGCACACCGGCTCGGTGGGGTCGGCGCCGGCCGGCGGGTGGAAGACGACGATGTCGCCGAGGCTCGGCTTGGAGACGAGCCGGTTGACGAGCACGCGCTGGTTGATGTTCAGCGTCGGCTCCATCGAGGAGCTCGGGATCCGGTAGGGCTTGACGACGAAGGCCTGGATGAGGATCGCCACCCCGACCGCGATGGCGATCGTCACCACCGTCTCGATCAGCGTGCTGAGAGCTGATTTGCGCTTTGCCATCGCCGGGTCGCCCGTGCCGGTCTACAGGATGCCGATCCGGTCGGGCGGCCAGTAGGTGAAGAACGCCTCGCCGATCAGCCAGGCGCGGGGCACGGGGCCCCAGAAGCGGCTGTCCAGGGAGTCCGGACGGTTGTCGCCCATCATGTAGTAGTCGCCGCGGGGGACGGTGATCGTCCCGGGGAAAGTTGCACTCGCCCGAGCCCGCGCAGGGGATCGTGTAGGCGTCCTTCTCGCGCGTGCCGTCGCGGTAGACGTGGCCGTCGCGGATCGAGAGGCGATCGCCCGGCAGGCCGACGACCCGCTTGACGTAGGTCTGGCTGGACTCCCGGGACTGCGCGGTGTCGCAGGCCTGGCCGGACGCCTGGCCGTCGCCGTTCTGGCCCTGGCGGGGGTCGATGCACGTCTCGGAGGCCGGCGGATGAAAGACGTAGACGTCGCCGACCTTGGGATCGGAGAAGTGCATCCCGATCCGGTCGACGAGGATCCGCTGGCCGAGGTGGAGCGTCGGGAGCATCGAGCCTGAGGGAATCTCGTACGGCTTGACGATGAACGCCTGGATCCCGAGAGCCAGCCCCAGCGCGATCGCGATGATCACGACCAGCTCCGCCACTGAACGAGCCAGCGGCTTGCGGGTCTGTGTCACACCGTCTCTTCGCCGGCCGGCGCATCCGCGCCGGCAGGCTCGGGCGCCGGGTCGGCGGGCGCCGCTTCCTCAGCAGCCGCCGCCTCAGGCGCCGCCGCGTCCGCCACCGCCGTCTCGGAGCCGGGTCGGCTCCTCGGCGGTCTCGACGACCGCCTCGGGGTTCGCCTCGACCGGCGCCTCCTCGACGGAGGTCCCTGAGGCGTCGACGGCACCGTCGGTCCCGTCGGGCCCGTACAGCAGCTCGCGCTCGACGGCGATCTCGGGACCGGCGGAGCGGCGCTCGCGGACGCGGGCGCGCTTGCCGATGCGGTCGCGCAGGTAGTACAGCTTGGCGCGGCGCACGTCGCCGCGGCCGGCGACCTCGATGCGCTCGATCTTGGGCGAGTGCAGCGGGAAGGTCCGCTCGACGCCGACGCCGAAGGACTGCTTGCGCACGGTGAAGGTCTCGCGCGCGCCGTGGCCCTGGCGCTTGATGACGACGCCCTCGAACACCTGGGTGCGCCGGCGCGTCCCCTCGATGACCTGGAAGTGGACCCGCAGGCGGTCGCCGGCGTCAAACGCCGGAACGCGGCGGAGCTGAGAACGCTCCAGGCTTTCGATGACTGTGCTCATGAGAATGGTTCCCGCTTGTCGCGCGACGCGTGGGTGGACGGGGAAGCCGGGTCGCAGGCAGCGCCCGACAGTGCTGCCCACCCCATGCGGCGGACTATGGTAGCGGACCGTTCGCGCGCGAGCTGGCTGCACTCCGCTCAGCCGCGCGCCGCTCGCGCCCGGCTCTGCGCCAGCCGCCACTGGGCGATGCGCTCGTGGTGACCGGACAGCAGGATCTCGGGCACCTTCCAGCCGCGCCAGTCGGCCGGCCGGGTGTAGTGCGGATACTCCGGACCGCCCTCCAGCGCCGCCGAGAACGACTCCTCGGACGCCGAGTCGGCGTGGCCCAGGGACCCCGGCAGCTTGCGCAGCACGGCGTCGCAGACGACCATCGCCGCCAGCTCGCCGCCGGCCAGCACGTAGCGGCCGATCGACACCCGGTCGGTGGCGAAGTGCTCGGCCACGCGCTCGTCAAAGCCCTCGTAGCGCCCGCAGAGGATGGTCAGCGCCGGCTCGGCGGCCAGCTCGTCGACGAGGGCGTCGTCGAGCAGCCGGCCGCCGGGCTCGAGCGCCAGCACCCGCCGCGTCGCCGCCACCTCGACCGGGTCGGCGCCGTAGCGGGCGCGCAGCGCCGCCTCCACGACATCGACGCGCAGCACCATGCCGGCGCCCCCGCCGAACGGGGTGTCATCGACCTGGCGGCCGCTCAGCGGCGTGTGGTCGCGGTAGTTGACCAGGCCGAGGGCGTGCCCGCCGGACGCCGCGTTGGTGACGTGGCGCTGATCTGGAGAACCACTGAAAGGCCTCCGGGAACAGGGTGAAGACATCGATCTGCATCAGCGCTCGCCCAGGAAGCGCAGGTCGATGTCGATGACGCCGCGCCCGAGATCGACGTCGCGGACGGCGTCGGTGATCAGCGGGACGAGCAGGGCGGCGCCCCCGCCGACCCGATCGACCTCCAGCACCTCGCAGGACGGCAGCTCCAGCAGCCGCGTGACGACGCCCACCTCCTCCTCGCCGTCGCGCACCGCGCAGCCCTCGAGGTCCTCCGCCCACCACTCGTCCTGCTCCAAGCTCGGGCGCCCGCGATCGGGCCACCATGATCTCCTGGCCGCGCAGAGCCTCGGCGTCGGCGCGCTCCGTGCATCCCTCGAGGCGCAGGATCGGGCGCGCCGGCATGGCCGGCGAGGCGCACCACCCGCGCTGCTGGCATCGCCGAGGCGGACGTCGATGCCGTCGGCCAGCAGGGCGGGGACCGGGCGCCCGACGTGGAAGCTGCCGTCGAGACCGTGCGGCCGACCGACGACCCCGGCGCGCAGCCAGCGCTCCTCGGGCACCGGCGGTCGCCTCACTGACGTCGACGATGTCGACGAACACGCGGCGGCGCTCCTTGGCGGCGGCCGCCTTGATCACGGCCCGCAGGGCCATCGCCGTGCGGCCGCCGCGGCCGATCACGCTGCCGTAGTCGTCGTCGTCGACGGAGAGCTCGAGCACGACGGAGCCGTCATCCTCGTCGACCTGGGTGACGCGCACCTTGTCGGGGTGCTCCACGAGCCCCTTCGCCAGGTACTCGAGCAGCTCCTTCATGGGCTGGCTCTACGAGATGCCCTGCGTGCGCAGAAGCTTGCGCACTGACTCCGACGGCTGAGCGCCGCGAGCCAGCCAGTCACGAATGCGCTCTTCGTTGAGCACGATCGTCGAGGGCTCAGTCTGGGCGTTGTACTGCACCGACGGTCTCGATCACGCGGCCGTCGCGCTTGGAGCGCTGGTCGGCGACGACGACCCGCCAGATGGGGTTCTTGCGTCCGCCGACGCGGGTGAGTCGAAGTCTGACTGCCATAGCGAGCGATGAGGTTAGCGTGCCGGGCGCCCAGCCGTTGCGCGGTGAGCCCGGCGGGGCCCTCAGCGGGCGTTGCGCATGAGCGCGCCCAGGTCGGGCATCTTGCCCTGCGAGACGGAGCGCATGACCTTGCGCATCTGCTCGAACTGCTTGATGAGCTGCTTGACGGCCTGCACGTTGGTCCCCGAGCCGCGCGCGATGCGCAGCCGCTGGGAGCCCTTGATCAGCTCGGGATGGCGGCGTTCCATGGGCGTCATCGAGAGGATGATCGCCTGCAGGCGATCGAACTCGCGCTCGTCGAGCTTGACCCCCTTGAGCTCCTTGCCGACGCCCGGGATCATCCCCAGCAGCGACTGCAGCGGTCCGAGCCTGCGGATCTGGCGCATCTGGTCCAGGAAGTCGTCGAGACCGAACTCCTGCTTGCGCAGCTTGCGCTCGATCTCGGCGGCCTGGCGCTCGTCGTACTGGGACTCGGCCTTCTCGATGAGCGTCATCACGTCGCCCATGCCGAGGATCCGCTGGGCCATCCGGTCGGGATGGAAGCGCTCGAACTGGTCGAGCTTCTCGCCGGTGGAGGCGAACAGGATCGGCTTGCCGGTGATCGCCTTGACCGAGAGGGCGGCGCCGCCGCGCGCGTCGCCGTCGAGCTTGGACATGATCACCCCGTCGAAGTCGACGACCGCGCCGAACTGCTCGGCGACGTTGACCGCGTCCTGGCCGGTCATCGCGTCGACGACGAGCAGGATGTCGTGCGGGTTGATCGCCTTCTTGATGTCGGCCAGCTCGGCCATCAGCTCGGCAGTCGACGTGCAGGCGGCCGCTGGTGTCGACGATGAGCACGTCCTTGCCCTCGGCGCGCGCCCGATCGGCCGCCCACTTGGCGATCGCCACCGGCTTGGCGTCCGTGCCCTGCTCGTAGACGTCGACGCCCGCCTGGTGACCGACCTTGATCAGCTGGTCGACGGCCGCCGGGCGGTAGACGTCGCAGGCGGCCACCGCGACCGAGGATCCCTGCTCGCGCAGGTAGCGGGCCAGCTTGCCGGTGGCCGTCGTCTTGCCCGAACCCTGCAGACCGGCCATGAGGACGATCGTCGGTGGCCGCGGCGAGAAGACGAGATCCTGGGAGGCGCCCCCCATCAGTGCCGTCAGCTCGTCGGAGACGATCTTGACGACCTGCTGGCCGGGGTTGAGCTGGCCGATGATGTCGGCGCCGAGGGCGCGCTCCTTGACGGCGCCGGTGAAGCTCTTGACCACCTTGAAGTTGACGTCGGCCTCGAGCAGCGCCAGGCGGATCTCGCGCATGGCCGCGGTTGATGTCGGCCTCGGTCAGCGTGCCGCGGCCGCGAACGTCATCCAGGGTGGCCTGAAGCCTCTCGGCGAGGGAGTCGAACATCTGCGCCTCAGTCTAGGCGGATTGGCCGCCGCTCAGCCGCGCTCAGGAGACCAGGGCGCGGGCGAAGTCGGCGGCGTCGAAGGGCCGCAGGTCCTCCAGCTGCTCGCCGATGCCGATCAACTTGACCGGGATCTTCAGCTCATGGGCGATGGCCAGCGCGATGCCCCCCTTGGCGGTGCCGTCGAGCTTGGTCAGGACCAGACCGGAGACGTCGATCGCCTCGGAGAAGAGCTTGGCCTGGCGCAGTCCGTTCTGCCCGGTGGTGGCGTCGACGGTGAGCAGCGTCTCGTGGGGCGCCTCGGGGATCTGCTTGGCGATCACCCGCCGGACCTTCACCAGCTCGGCCATCAGGTTGTCCTGGGTGTGCAGCCGCCCGGCGGTGTCGATGAGCACCACGTCGGCCCCCTCGCGCCGGGCGGTGGCGATCGCGTCGTAGGCCACCGAGGCCGAGTCGGCGCCGAGCCCGCCCTTGATGAAGCCGACGTCCGCCCGCTGCGCCCACACCTCGAGCTGCTCGACGGCGGCTGCCCGGAAGGTGTCGCCGGCGGCGAGGACGACGGACAGCTCGAGCTCACGGCTGAGATGCCAGGCGAGCTTGCCGAGCGTCGTCGTCTTGCCGGTGCCGTTGACGCCGGCCACCAGGATGACCGTCGGCTCGGCGCGCAGGTCGATGCGGTCATCGCCGGTGCGGGCGATCTCCGTCAGCAGCTCCACCAGCCGGTCAGACAGCGCCTGGCCGCCCTGGAGCTTCTCCTCGGCCGCCTCCTGCTCGAGCTGGGCGACCACCCGGGCGGTCGTCGGCGCGCCGACGTCGGCGTAGATGAGCGCCTCCTCGAGACGCTCCCATGTCTCCTCTGACAGGTCCTCGAAGAGGGTCGCCTGGATCTCCGTCTGCAGGGCCTGGCGGGTCTTGCGCAGGCTCTCGCGCAGCCGGCGGAAGCGGCCCATGCGCCGCTCCTGGCCGCCGCCGCCGTCGTCCTCCTCGGAGCTCGCCGAGGCGGAGCCCGCGGCCCCGTCGACGATGAAGAGATCCCGCCACTCGCGCGCCATGACGGCGGCGACGTTAGCGGACGGGCGCCGCGCGCCCTGTAGTGCTGCGCACGGTCGTCTCCCCCACGACGAGCGCGGCAGCGGCCCGGCGGTCGTGCTCCTGCACGCCGGCATCGCCGACCGGTCGCATGTGGAGCGATCTCCTGACGCCGCTGGCCGACGCGGCCGGCGGGCGGTGGCCCTCGACCTGCCCGGCTTCGGCGAGGCCCCGCTGCTGCCCGGCGTCCAGGCCCCGTGGCTCGATGTCCTGAACACCCTCGACGCGCTCGCCATCGACCGGGCGACGCTCGTCGGCTGCTCCTTCGGCGGCGCCGTGGCGCTGATCACGGCGGTCACCGCCCGCGAGCGCGTGAGCGCGCTCGTGCTCGCCTCCGCCCCGGCGCCCGACATCGAACCCTCGCCGCGCCTGCAGGCCGCCTGGGACGCCGAGGAGACGGCGCTTGAGCGGGGCGACATCGAGGGGGCGGTCGCAGGCCGTCCTGCACGCCTGGCTGGCCCCCGACGCGCCGCCTGCGCTGCGCGCCCGGGTGGCCGCCATGCAACGACGGGCCTTCGAGCGCCAGGCCGATCCGCCGCCGACCAGCGACGCCGATGACCCGCTCGAGCGACGACCCGCGGCTCGTCGAGAGCTCGACGTCCCGGCGCTGTGCCTGGCCGGTACGGACGACATGCCCGACTTCGTCACCTCGGCGCAGCGGTTGGCCGACGCGCTGCCCGCAGGGGCGCTACGCGCGCATCGAGGGCGCCCGTCATCTCGTCCCGCTGGAGGCGCCCGAGACGTTTCGCGGCCTGCTCCTGGAGTTCCTGGGACGACCGGCGAGACGACGACCGGCGAGACCGCCGCCGGCTGAGCGGCCGGCTACGCGGCGGCCTCGACGGCGGCCGGCAGCCGCCGCGAGATGACCTTGGAGATCCCGTCGGCGCCCATCGACACGCCGTAGAGCGAGTCGGCGGCCTCCATGGTCCGCTTCTGATGGGTGACGACGATGAACTGCGCGCGGGAGGAGTACTGGCGCAGCAGGTGCAGGAAGCGGCTGATGTTGAGGTCGTCGAGCGCGGCCTCGACCTCGTCGAGGATGTAGAACGGGCACGGCCGGGCCAGGAACACCGCGAAGAGGAAGGCCAGCGCGGTCATCGACTTCTCGCCGCCCGAGAGCAGCGACAGCCGCTTCGGATCCTTGCCGGCCGGGGTGATCTCGATCTCGACGCCCAGCAGGTCCTCGGCCGAGCGCTCCTCCTCCGGGCCGTCGCCGTCGCTGTCGCCGCCGTCATCCGACGCGTCCTCGCCGCCCTCGCGCTCCGGAGCCGCCTGCCCGCCGATCACCCGCGCCGGGCCGTCGCGCTCGGCGACCAGCCGCAGGCGGCCCGAGCCACCCGGGAACAGCTGGCGCGGCCAGCTCCTCGAAGGCGGTCGCGGTGGCGGCGAAGGTCTGCTCGAAGGTGGTCGCGGATCTGCTTGTCCGTGTCGGCGATCAGGGTCTCGCAGCTCGCGCAGCGCGGTCTCCAGATCGGCCCGCTGGGCCTCGAGCTCCTCGACGTGGGCCAGCGCCTCGGCGTACTCCTGCTGGGCGAGGGGGTTGACCGGCCCCAGCTGCTCGCGGCGGCGGGCCACCCGCTCCAGGCGGCCCTGCAGGGTCGACCGGGCCTCCTCGTCGAGCGCCTCCTCGGCCGGCTCGGCCTCGAGCTCGAGCCGCGCCGCCAGCGCGGCCAGCTCCCGCCCGGCGTCGGCGGACTGGTCGCGCGCCCGCTGCAGAGCGACCTCGGCCTCGGTCAGAGCGTCGTTCTCGGTGCCCATCCGCTGGTGCAGCGCCGCCTCCTGGGCGGCGCAGGAGCGCAGCTCGCCGGCGGCGTGCTCGCCGGCCTCGCGGTCGGCGGCCAGCGCCGCCTCGAAGCCGTCCAGCCGCTCCGCGGGCAGCGTCGTGGGCCTCGCGCAGCGCCGCCAGCAGGTCGGCCACCGCCGGGAGCAGCTCCTGGTCGCGCGCCACGGCCGCGGTCAGGCGCTGCAGCCGCGCGGCCCGCTCGGCGCGCTCGCGCTCGCGCCCGCTCGAGCATCCCCTGCTCGGCCGCCAGCTCGGCGGTCAGCTGGGACCGGCGACCGGCGTTCGGACCGTCGTCAGGCGCGGTGCGGCGGCGCTCGATCAGAGCGGCAAGGCGGCGGTGCTCCTCAGTGGCCTCGTCGAGCGCGCGCACCGCGGCCCGGTGCTCAGCGGTCGCCGCCTCGCGCGGCGGCCTCGGCCCGGGCCGCGTCGGCGCCCGCCCGCGCCACCGCCGTCGCGCGCGGCCACCTCCGCCTGCGCGGCGCGCTCTGACTCGGCGACCAGCCCCGTCGCGGCGGTTGCGCTCGGCGAGGACGCGGTCCTCGCCGACGGCCGGCGCCTGGCGCAGCTCGCGCGTCCGGGGCGACCACACCCGGCCCGCCGCGGGTCACCGCCACACCCGGGAAGTCCTCGGGCACCGCGGCGAGGTCGGCCACCACCCACGCGTCGGCCAGCAGCACGCCGGGCCAGCGCCAGGGCGTCGCCCTCGCCGCGGACGTGGTCGAGCAGCCGCTGCGCGCCGGCGGCGGGCGGCGGCGTGCCCTCGCGCGCGATCGTCGGGGCGGCTCCCGGTGACCAGCGCCCGGCCGCCGTCGGCGCCGGCGTCATCGAGCAGGCTGGCCGCCCGGCCCGCGCTCGCCCACGACCGCCGCGCCCAGCCGACCGTCGAGCGCGGCGGCCAGCGCGAGCTCGTAGCCGGGATCGGCGTTGAGGTCATCCGACAGCGGCGGCGCGCCGCGCAGCGCGCCGGCCTGGTTGCGCAGGAACTGGTTGACCCCGGCGAGCTCACCGCCCACCCGGGCCGCCTCGCGGCGGGCCTGCTCGGCCCCCCGCTCGGCCTCCCGGACAGCGCTGCGCACCGCCTCCAGCGCCGCGTCGGCGCCGGCCGCGGAGCCGCCCGCGCTCCTCGACGGTCTCCGTCAGCGCCCGCCGCGCGTCTCTCGGCGGCGGCCAGCTGCTCGGTCAGCTCGGCCAGCTGACGGGCGAGCTCGGCCGCGCGGTCGCGGTCCAGCGCCGCCAGCTCCTCCTGCAGGCGGTCGATCCGGTCGCCCGCCGTCGGGATCGCCCGTGGTCGGCCTCGGACTGGATCCGCAGAGCGTCGACGTGCGCGACGGCGCGCTGGAGGCGGGCCTCGATCGCGCTCTGGGAGCGGGCCACGGACTCGATCCGGTCGCCGATGCGCTCCCCGGCGGCGCGCGCGGCATAGGCCCGGCGCGAGAGCTCCTCGCGCTGGGCGCTGCGGGCGGCCAGCGCCTCCTCGGCCGCTTCGCGGCGCCGGCCGACGGCCGTCGAGCTCGGTGGCCAGCGCCTGCCGGCGGGCGCGGACGGCGGCCGCCGACCTGCTCGGCGGCGGCCAGCGCCGCCGCCCGCGCGCGGACGTCGTCGCGGGTCAGCTCCCAGCGGATCTCCAGCGACTGGCGCTCGAGGCGCTCATGGAGCTCGGCGGCCTCGGCCTGGCGCTTGAGCGGGCGCAGCCGCGACCGGGCCTCGCGCTCGACGTCGAGGGCGCGGTCGAGGTTGTCCTGGGTGCGGCTGAGCTTGAGCTGGGCGCGGCGGCGGCGCTTGCGATGCTTGCCCAGCCCGGCGGCCTCCTCGATGAGCAGGCGGCGGTCGCGCGGCTTGGAGGTCACCAGCGACTCCACCCGGCCCTGGGAGATGACCGAGTGCATCTCCTTCCCGAGGCCCGTGTCGGACAGCAGCTCGATGACGTCGACCAGCCGGCAGCGCGCGCCCGCCAGGCGGTACTCACCCTCGCCGGCACGGTCCAGCCGGCGGAAGATGGAGATCTCGGGCACGCCCAGGCCGAGCGTGCCATCGGAGTCATCGAGGACGAGCTCGACCTCGGCATGTCCGGCCGCCTGTCGTCCGGGGGCGCCGCCGAAGATGACGTCCTGCATCGACTGGCCGCGGACGGCCACCGGCGACTGCTCACCGAGCGCCCACAGGACGGCGTCGGTCACGTTGGACTTTCCTGACCCGTTGGGGCCGACGACGACGCTGACCCCCGGGCCGAACTCGAGCTTGGTCCGGTCCGGAAACGACTTGAAGCCCTTGACGGTGATCGATTTCAGGTACACGCCGGCTCCCTCACGCGCTCATCGAGTCCAGGGCGCCGCGGGCGGCCTCCTGCTCGGCGTCCTTCTTGGAGCGTCCGGCCCCGTTGCCGATCTCCACGCCCTTGATGGTGGCCGAGACGGTGAAGATCCGGTCGTGCGGCGGTCCCTGCTCGTTGGTCACGGTGTACTGCACGACCTCGCCGCGCCGGGCCAGGCGCTCCTGCAGAGCGGACTTGAAGTCGACCGGATGCTCGAGCGCCTCCTCGATCTGCGGGGCGAAGGCCTGCACCACCGCCTGGGCGGTCGTGTCGTAGCCGAACTGCAGGTAGCAGGCACCGATGACCGCCTCGATCACGGAGGCCAGCACCCGCTCGGTGGCGACCAGCGCGCCCACGCCGGGGATTGCCGACGGCGGCGCCGCCGCCCGCAGGCGCTCGGGGACCCCCAGGCGCTCGGCCACCACCCGGCACGAGCGTCCGGAGACCGCCTGCGCACGGATCTTGGTCAGCCGGCCGGGCCCGTAGCGGTCGGCGTCCAGCCGCGGGAACAGATGGGTGGTCACCGCCAGACCGAGGACGCTGTCGCCCAGGAAGGCCAGCCGCTCGTAGGACTCCGAGCGCTTGGCCGTCCACGACGAGTGCATGAACACCGGCGCCGCCAGGTCGGGCGCCAAGCTGTCGAGCAGCGCGCGCAGCGCGTCCTGCGACCCATCGGCGCAACGTTCGGATGTCGCCGGCTGCGTGGGGCTGCTCACTCAGGGTCGGTGCCTTGGCTCGCGGTCGCGGGGCTGGCGAGCACGAAGTCGACCGCCTGGCCGACGGTGAGGATCTTGGCCGCCTCCTCGTCGGAGATGCGCACGCCGTAGGAGTCCTCGAGCTCCTGCACCAGCGTGTACAGATCCAGCGAATCGGCTTCCAGATCCTCCTTGAAGCGCGTTGACTCCTGGATCCTGTCCGGGCTCACCTCGAGCTCGTCGGTCAGGTGCGCGCGGATCAACGAGAACACTTGCTCGCGGGTCATCGGCGCAACACCGTAGACCTCGCGTCGGACGCGCACTCAGGCATCGCCCTCCTCCTCTCCCCCCTTTCCGGGGGCTCGCAGGGCACCGGCGGCCGCCAGGGCGGCTCGCGTGGCGCTGATCACATCTTCCTCGACGCCGCGGGCCGCCACCTCGATCGCCCGCGCGAACCCGCGGCGGGTGAAGCGGCCGTGGGCGACCACCCCGACGCGGCGCAGACCGAGCATGTAGGCGCCGCCCGGGCCCTCGGGGTCGATCTGGTCGCGCAGGTGGCGGACCGCGGGGCCCAGCAGCCAGCCCCCGAGCTTGGAGCGCGGCGAGGTGAGTGCCGCCTCGCCGGATCGCCCGCAGGGTGCTGCCCGACACCCCCTCGATCAGCTTGAGGGCGATGTTGCCGGTGAAGCCGTCCATGACGATGACGTCGGCGGCATCGTCGAACACCTGGGTCCCCTCGATGTTGCCGATGAAGTTCAGCCCGGTCCCGCCCTGGCCGGCCAGCTGCTCGTGCACGGCGACGAGCTCCGGGGTCCCCTTGACGGCCTCGGTGCCGTTGGACATCAGCGCCACCCGCGGGCTCGGCAGGCCGAGCACCACCTGGGCGAACGCCGAGCCCATGTGGGCGAACTGCACGAGGTGCTCAGGACGGCAGGTGACGTTGGCGCCCACGTCGAGCAGCAGGACGGGCGTGCCGCCCGGGACCGGCACCGGGAGGGCGAGGGCCGGGCGGTAGATGCCGCGATCGCGGCGCAGGTTGAACAGGCCGGCGGCGAGCGCCGCCCCGGTGGAGCCGCCGGAGACGAGCGCCTCGGCGCGGCCGTCGGCGACGGCCTTGGCGGCCTGGACGATCGACGCCTCCGGCGTGGAGCGCACCGCGTAGGCGGGATCGGCGGCCTTGGCGATCGATACCGGAGCATCGACGACCTCCACCCCCGCGACCTCGCCGATCTCCTCGCGGGGCCCGAAGAGGATGACGGCGACGCCCTCGGCGGCCGCCCTCGCGGCGCCGGCAGCGACTTCAGCGGGGCCTAGATCGGCCCCGCCCGCGTCCACGGCGACGGTGACCATCGCGGGGAGGACTCAGCCGGACTGCTGGCCGGTCTCGGCGATGACCTCGCGCCCGCGGTAGCTGCCGCACACCGGGCACACCCGGTGCGGGCGCCGGGGGCTGTGGCACGTCGGACAGGCGTTGTAGACCGCCTTGGCGACCTTGTGCTGCGCGCGGCGCTGCGACGTGCGGGCGTGGGACTGTTTCTGCTTGGGAACGGCCATCGGTGCGAGCAGGCTAGCAGGACGCCCGCCGCCGGCACACGACGGGGCCGGGCGGCCCGCCGCCCGTGCGGCTATCCCGAGGCGACACGGTGCGAGAGGGTCCCGACGTCCGGTTCGGGCACGCCGACGCCCCGCGCCGGCAGCGCCGTGGCGACGTGGTGGCGGCGAAACAGCGGCCGCAGCCGTTCCGCCCGCACCGGATGGCCGAACAGGAAGCCCTGCATGTGGGTGACCCCCCAGGAGGACAGCAGAGCGACCTGCTCCTCGCTCTCCACCCCCTCGGCGATGACCGGGGCGCGGCAGGCGCTCGCCAGCCTCACGGCGGCGTGCAGGACCTCCGTGGCGGCGGCGTCGGCGGGGACCCCGGCGAGCAGGCTCCCGTCGAGCTTGATGACGTCGAAGTCCAGCTGGCGCAGGCGTGACAGCGACGAGTAGCCGGCTCCGAAATCATCCAGGGCGACCGCGCAGCCGGCGGCGCGCAGCTCGGCGACGACCGTCTGCACGGCGGAACCGTCGATCGTCCACGCCGACTCGGTGAGCTCGAAGACGAACTGCGCGGGGTCGAGCGCCAGCCGGGAGATCTGCTCGCCGAAGCGCTGGGCGTAGCCGGGGGCGAGGATCTGCTGATGGGAGACGTTGACGCCGATCCGCGGGGTCATCCCGAGCTCGCGCCAGGCGTGCGCCTGCTCGCAGACCCCGCGCAGGATCCACATCGAGAGCTCATCGCCGGCCAGACTCTGCTCGGCGGTGTTGATGAAGGCGTCGGGGCGCAGCAGCCCGTGGTCGGGGTGCTGCCAGCGCAGCAGGGACTCGACGCCGACCATCCCGCGGACCCCTCCGACGAGCCAGATCGGCTGGTAGTGCAGCTCGAGCTCGCGCTCGGCCATCGCCCGGCGCAGCTGCGCGGAGAGGCTGGCTCGCCGCGAGAGGATCGCCTCCGAGCGCTCGTGGAAGGCGATCCGCCGGCCGCCGGCGGCCTTGGCGATGTACATCGCCGCGTCGGCGTGGCGAACGAGCGTCTCCGTGTCCTCGGCGTCGGCCGGATACAGGCTGACGCCGACGCTCGCCCCCGTGCGCAGCTTGCGCCCGGCCAGGTCGAAGGGTTCGCGCATCGCGTCCAGCAGCTTGGAGCCGACGTTCTCGACGCCGACGACGGCATCGCCTGGGAGATCGGCGAGCAGCACCAGGAACTCGTCGCCCCCATGCCGGGCGAGCAGATCGGAGTCGCGCAGGACGGAGCGCAGGCGCGCCGCCACGCCGGCCAGCAGCTGGTCGCCGATGGCGTGGCCGAACTGGTCGTTGACCTCCTTGAAGCCGTCGAGATCGATGAACATCAGCGCCACCGCTCCGTGGCTGCGCCGCGCGCGGGCCAGGGCGAGCTCGATCTGCTCCTCGGCGAGGATGCGGTTGGGCAGCTCTGTGAGGGCGTCGTGATAGGCCATGAAGGTGAGCTGCTCCTCACCCCGGCGCCGCTCGGAGATATCGCGCACCCAGCCGTAGAAGACGAGACCCTCGTCCTGGGTGGCCTGCGGCATGGCGAGCGCGAGCTCGACGGGGAACTCGCTGCCGTCGGCGCGCATCGCCAGCAGCTCGACCCGCCGGCCGAGCAGGCGCCAGTCGCCGGTGGCCAGCCCGCGCGCCAGCGCCTGGCGGTGCTGTTCGCGCTGCCCGGGCGGGATGATCACCTCGGAGAGGAGGCGGCCGAGGACGTCCTCGGCGCGATAGCCGAAGGTGCGCTCGGCGGCCGGGTTGAACTCCAGGATCCGGCTGTCGCGGTCGATGGCGATGACGCAATCCAGCGCGGAGGTGACAACGGCGCGATGGCGCTGCACCGCCTCCTCGAGCGCGTGCAGCTGGCGCGCGTTCTCGATCGCGACCGCCGCGTGGGCGGCGAGCACACCGAGGACTTCGAGCTGCTGGTCGTCGGGCCGGCGGCCGTCGACGGGATCGTCGACGGAGATGACGCCGTAGCGGCGGCCCCCGGGCCCTTCGATGGGCGCCAGCAGGGCGTCGTCGGGGTGCCACTCGTCCTCACGGAGAGGGCCCGCGAAATCAGGGCGGTACCACTCCGTCGTCGGATCGAGCTCCTCGAAGCAGATCTCGCCGGCGGGGATGAGGAACGCGCCGTGGCGCGCGAAGCGCGGGTGCAGCAGCGGCTCCCAGGTGGAGCTGGCGGTGACGTTGCCCTGGAGGATGTGCCGGGCGCGCTCTGACCCATGGACGACGATGACCTCGTAGGCATCGTCGGGCGGGCGATACACGTTGATGACGACCGTGCCGACCCCGACGGCCTCGGCGACGATCCTGGCGACGGCGTCGAGGACCTCGGCCAGCGGGGGCTGGCGCAGGCTGAGGCGCGAGAGCTCGAGCAGGCCGCGCATCGCCGCCACTGAGAACGGCCCGTCGGCGCTGCCCGAGACGGCCGCACCGGCCGGACCGGTCCTCTGCTCGTCCTCTGCGTCCCTGCCCCTCATCTGCTCGCCTCGTCTCCATGCCGGCGCGGGCGTCGTCCGGGACCCGCCGCCTTTGGTGAGGAATTGTGGTGCAAAGTGTACGACTGCTGCGGGCTATTCGAAGCGGATCTCTGACAGCTTCGCCCACCGCGGATCCGGCGCAGCCTCGTGGGCGTGTTCGGGACCGGCGCGATTGAGGTCCTCCCCGCAGACCGCACAGAGGCCCGCGCAGTCGGCGCGACAGAGCAGCTGCGTCGGCAACGACAGACTCAGCGCATCGCGCGCCCAGGCGCGCAGGTCAAGCTGGCCGGCCGCCACGTAGGGCGACTCGAGCTCGTCGCCCTCGCCGGGCTGGGACACCTCACGGGCGTCGACGGCGAAACCGGTCCTCGACTCGGCCAGACAGCGCATGCACGGGCCGACGAGCTCGGCGGTGAAGCGCAGGCGCAGCGCGTAGCCCTCGCCGGTCGTCCGGGAGACGTCGAGGCGGACGGGCAGCACCTCGGGCTCCACCGGGTAGCGCTCGCCGGCCAGCTCGAACGGCTCGATGGCCACGCCGAGGTCCAGGCGGCGGCCCTCGCCGGTGCTGAGATGCAGCCCGGCGAGGTCGAAGACATCAGTCCGGAGGGTCATGATCCGAGGGTATCGCCGCGCCACCAGCGATCATGGGGGACATGTCGCGGTGGTTTGCCAGCTACGGGTTCGCCGACGTCGACGATCGCCTGGTGGTCGGCGCCTATCCGCTCGACGGACGCGATGTCGACGTGCTGCGGGCGATGTCCGTCGCCCACGTGCTCAACCTCGCCCAGGACGAGGAGTACCGCCGTGGCCAGCACGAGGCGGTCGCCGCCGCCTACGCCGCGGCCGGCATCGAGGAGGTGCGGCTCGACGTCGTCGACTACGGCCATCTTCCGCCGGCGCTGCTCGAGGAGGCGGTCGACACCGTCCTGCGCTGGCTCGAGGACGCCGACGGGACCACCTATCTCCACTGCCGGGCCGGCTGGCAGCGATCGGCGGCGGTGGCCGCCGGGGTGGTCGCCGTCCGCCGCGGCCTGGACATCGACGAGGCCTTGGCCGCCGTCAATCAGCGCAAGCCGACCGCCGACCCGCTGCCCCACCAGGTCCGCGACCTGCGCGCCTGGTGGGAGGCCCGCGCCCGCCCGCCCGTCGCGGATTAGTCGGCGGCCCGCAGGCGGCGGGGGCGCCGCGGCTCGACCGCCGAGGACGCGCTCTCGAGGTCGAGTTGGAGCTCGGCGACGTGGACGGCACGGGGGCTCTCCGTGACGGGCGTGAGCTCGGGCAGCTCGGACCCCTCGGCGACCGCGCCGTGATCGGCGAAGCGGCGAGCTCCCGGCAGGACGCGCGCCTCATAGGAGCCGACCGTCTCGTTGTAGGCGCGCACCGCCCCGTTGAGCCGGGTGCCGAGCGTGCCCAGGAGCGTCGAGAGCTTGACCAGCCGGCCGTAGAGCTCACGCCCCAGGTCGGAGATCGCCTGGGCGGATTCGGCCACCCGCTCCTGCTGCCAGCCGTAGCCGACGGCGTGCAGCAGCGCCAAGAGCGTCGTCGGCGTGGCGATCAGCACCCGCTGGGCCATCGCGTCCTGCAGCAGCGACGGGTCGGCCTCCAGGGCGGCGCCGAACAGCGATTCCCCGGGGAGGAACATGACCACCATGTCGGGGGTGGTGTCCAGCCGCGACCAGTAGGCCTTGTCGGCGAGCGCCTTGACGTGCTTGCGCAGCAGCCGGGCGTGGTCTCGAAGCGCGGCCTCCCGCTCGGCCTCGTCGCGCGCCTCGTGGGCGTCGAGCACGCCCTGCAGCGGCGACTTGGCGTCGACCACGACGCACTTGCCCCCGGGCAGGTTGACCACCAGGTCGGGCCGCATCGTCGCTTCCTCGCCGCTGTAGGAGTGCTGCTCGGAGAAGTCGCAGTGCCGGAGCATCCCCGCCGCCTCGACGACGTTGCGCAGCTGCATCTGACCCCACTGGCCGCGGGCGTTGGGCTTGCGCAGCGCGGTGACGAGCGCGCCGGTCTCCGTGCGCAGCCGGTCGCCGGTCTCGGCCAGCGTCTTGAGCTGGGACTCCAGGCGACCGCGCGACTCACGGCGCTCCTGGTCGAGGCGCACGAGCTGGCTGTCGACCCGGCCGAGCTGCTCCTTGAGCGGCGCCACGAGCTGCTCGACGGCGTGCTGGCGCTTGTCGAGGTCGCCCCGGGCCTCCGTCTGGACGGTGCGCAGCTGCGCCCGCGCCATCTCCGTCAGCTGGGTCATCGAGGACTGCAGCGCCTCGGCGCTCAGCGCCTTGAACTGGGCGGTCAGCCGCTCCTGGGCGTCCGTGACAGTGGCCAGGCGCTCGGCGGCGCGGTCGCGTTCGTGCTCGAGGTCAGAGCGCGCCTTGACCAGCTCTCGCTCGAGCTCGGGACCGCGAGCCGCCTCGGCGCTCAACGCGCGCAGCCGCGGACGCAGCGCGACCAGGATCACGCCGGCGCCGATGACCACGCCAAGTGCCAGCCAGAGAGCATTCATGAGCCGCCCAGGATGGCGCGGGCGGCGGACGGAAACCCTGGAAACCCGCAAGAATGCGTGCATGGCCGATTCACCCGTCCGCCGCCACCTGATCGTCCACGGCAGGGTCCAGGGCGTCTTCTTCCGCGACTCGACGCGGGAGGCCGCCGAGAACGAGGGCGTCGCCGGCTGGGCGAGCAACCGCGACGACGGCTCCGTCGAGGTCGTCCTCGAGGGACCGGCGGAGGCCGTGGAGAGCGTGATCGGCTTCTGCCGGATCGGGCCCGGCAGCGCGGCGGTCACCGACGTCGAGGTGACCGAGGAGGAGCCCGAGGGCCTCTCCGGCTTCGAGACCCGCTAGGAGACTTCGGCGGGCTCGTCCTTGCCCGCCAGGCGATCGCGGCCGCGCTGCACGGCGGCGATGAACTTCGAGAGGTTGACCTCGAGCGTGTTGAGGATCTCGTCGGCGTAGTCCTCGGCGCCGAGGCGGATCTCCCGCTCGCGGCCGCGGGCGTCCTCGATGATGTCCTCGGCGGCGCGCTCGGCCTGCTTGGTGATCTCCTCGTCGGAGACGAGGCGCTCCTGGCGCTCGCGGGCCTCCTTGACGATCCGCTCGGCCTCGCGCTTGGCCTCGGCGAGCATCTCCTGGCGCTCCTTGACGATCCAGCGGGCCTGCTTGATCTCCTCGGGGATCGTGGCCCGCATCTGGTCCAGGATGTCGTAGATCTCCTCCTTGTCCACGCGGACCTGATCGGTCAGCGGGACCGGCTTGGCGTTGTGGACGAGGTCGTCCAGCTTGTCGATGAGTACCAGGACATCCATCTCGCGTACCTCTGTTTCGTCAGCGCCCGAGCCGTTCCTTCAAGTGCCGCGCCACTTCATCGGGGACCAGCTCGTCGATGTCCCCGGCGAAGGTCGCGAGCTCCTTGACTCCGCTCGAGCTAATGAAACTGTACTTGGGCGACGCCATCAGGTACACGGATTCGATCTCCGGGGCCTGGCGGCGGTTGAGCTGATTCATCTCCAGCTCGTACTCGAAGTCCGAGATCGCCCGCAGTCCCTTGACGATCGCCATCGCTCCGCGCTCACGGGCGAACTCGACCACCAGCGAGGCGAAGGTGTCGATCTCGACGTTGGGCAGGTCACTGGTGGCGTGCTCCAGAAAGGCGATCCGCTCCTCCGCGCTGAACAGCGTGTTGCCCTTGCGCCACGGGATGTTGACGACCCCCACGACCACGGTCTGGAACATCTTGGACGCCCGCCCGATGACGTCCAGGTGGCCGTAGGTGACCGGGTCGAAGGTGCCCGGGCAGATGGCGATGCGGTTGTCAGGCGTCATGGATGCGGATCAGGGTGTCGCCGTAGCGGCGCTCGTCCACCAGCTGCAGATCCAGCGTCAGCGGGTGGCGACGGTCGCTTTCGGTGAGCACGCGGGCACCGGCGGCCAACACCGGTTCCAGGGCCTCCGAGAACTCCCGTCCGAGGAGCTCGGCGTGGCGATATGGAGGATCGACGAACACCAGATCGTATTGACGAGCGCCGTCGCGTGCGGACTGGAGGAAGCGGGTCACCGGCCGCGCCACCACCTCGGCCTCGATCTGCAGAGTCGCCAGGTTGCGCCGGATGACCCTCACCGCCTCCGCCGCCGAGTCGACGAGCGTCGCCGCGCCGGCTCCCCGCGAGAGGGCTTCGATGGCCAGCGCGCCCGATCCCGCGAACAGGTCGAGCACCCGCGCGCCCGACACATCACCCAGAATCGAGAACACCGCCTCGCGTACCCGGTCGCTCGTCGGCCGGGTCGCCGAGCCGCGGGGCGCCACCAGCGGCCGGCCCCCATATGCGCCCCCGATCACGCGCATCCGCGACGGGCTCCCCCGCGCGGGGCGGCCGGCGCCCTCACGCCCGGATGGGAGCCACGGCCTCGGCCCCGAACATCGCGGCGAGGGCCTCGCCCAACAAAGCGTTCTCGGGCGATGACAGCTCCGGATCTGAGGCATCGAGCGCCTCCGCGCGCATCCGCGCCCGCTCCAGCAGCTCGACGTCGCGAGGCAGCTCGGCCACCCGGAACTGCGCCAGGCCGCTCTGCCGGGTGCCCACCAGCTCCCCCTCGCCGCGCAGCTCGAGATCGATCTCGGCCAGCCGGAAGCCGTCGGCGTGCTCGGCCAGGGCCCGCAGCCGGGCCGAGCCCTTGGGACCGAACAGCAGGCACAGCGAGGCATGCTCGCCGCGGCCGATCCGCCCCCGCAGCTGGTGCAGCTGGGAGATGCCGTAGCGCTCGGCGTCCTCGACGAGCATCACGGTCGCGTTGGGCACGTCGATCCCGACCTCGATGACGGAGGTGGCGACGAGCACGTCGGCCTCACCGGCGGCGAAGGCGCGCATGCCCTCGACCTTCTCGGCGCTCGGCAGCTGGCCGTGCATGAGCACGACGCGGAAGTCGCGCAGCTCGCCGGCGCGCAGGCGCTCGAACTCCGCGGTGGCGGCGCGAGCGGCCAGCGCCTCGGACTCGGAGACCAGCGGGCAGACGACGAACGCCTGGCGCCCGGCCCGCAGCTCCTCGCGGATGCGGTCATAAGCCCGGGCGCGCTCGCGCTCCGTCGAGCAGACGAAGGTCTGGATCGGCTGGCGGCCGCGCGGCAGCTCGGCCAGCACGGTGAAGTCGAGGTCGCCGTAGTGCGAGAGCGCCAGCGTCCGCGGGATCGGCGTGGCAGTCATGTGCAGGACGTGCGGCTGCATCCCCGGCGGGGCCTTGGCGTCCAGGGCGGCCCGCTGACGGACCCCGAAGCGGTGCTGCTCGTCGACCACCGCGACCCCCAGCGATGCGAAGTGGACCGGATCCTCGATCAGGGCGTGGGTGCCCACCAGCAGGGAGAGCTCGCCCGAGTCAAGCTTGCCCAGCAGGTCGGCGCGCCGGCGGCCGGGCGTGGAGCCGGTCAGCAGCCCGATCGGCACCGCCTCCCCCGGCATGAGGGCCTGGATGGTGGCGAAGTGCTGCTCGGCCAGCGGCTCAGTGGGCGCCATCAGGGCGCCCTGATAGCCCTGCTCGACCGCTCGCAGCAGCGTGTAGAGGGCGACGACGGTCTTGCCGGAGCCCACCTCGCCCATGAGCAGGCGCTGCATCGGGCGCGGGCCGGCGAGGTCTGAGTCGATGTCCTGCATCGCCCGGTTCTGATCGCCCGTGGGGGCGAACGGCAGCATCTCGGCCAGCCAGCGCGCGCTCAGCTCGGCCGGCCCGTCGAGCGCCGGGGCGATCGCGCCGTGGCTGCGCAGCCGCCGACGGCGCAGGAGGGCGAGCTGGACGAGGAGAAGCTCCTCGAAGGCCAGCCGGCGGCGGCCCTCGGCCTGCTCGTCGTCTCCATCGAAGTGCATCGCCCCCAGGGCGGCGCGGCGCTCGGGCAGCCGCTCGGCGACGCGCATGACCGCCGGCAGGGGCTCGGTCACGTCGTCCAGCGCCTCCGCGTGGGCCCGCACGAGGGCCAGGATCTGGGTCGAGGAGAGGCCCTCGGTCGCCGGGTAGTGGGCGACTGCGCCCTCGTCGGCCCCCACCCCGCCGCCGGCCAGCCGGGCGTGATTCTGGACGGTGAAGCCGCGCTGGGCGGCGAACTTGCCGTGCAGGGTCAGCCGCGTGCCTGGGGGATACTGACGGGCCAGCCAGGGCTGCTGGAAGAAGGTGGCGCGCATCGTGCCGCTGGCGTCGCCGACCGTCGCCTCCACCAGCGGGCGCATGCCACGGCGACGGACCGGGCGTGACGTGATCGCGCGCACCTCGACCACGACGGTGGCCGTCTCCCCGTCGGCCAGCTGGGCCACTGACCGGGCTTCGCGATGATCCCGCGGGAGGTGCTCGAGCAGATCGCCGACCGTCTCCAGGCCCAGGGTGAGGGCCGCCGCCTGAGCCTTGGCCCCCTCGATCGTCAGGCGTCGGGCCAGCGCGGACGGCCGCGGATAGCGGACCGGCGCGGCGGCCAGCTCGCTCGCGTCGAGCGGGCGCGAGCTGGCAAACGCGGTCGCGGACACGTCCTCAATGATGACCCGGCGTGCGGTCGCGTCCGCGGCCTACTCAGCGCAGAGCAGCCACCAGTAGCTCGGCTGACCGCCGTCGGACAGCTCGAGCTCGACGTCGCCGCTGGCCAGCGCCCGGACGGCGGCGTCGTCGAGAGGCGCGTCGGCGCCACGCAGGCAGGTGATGAGCTCGGCCTCGCGGCCGAGGTCGTCGAGGACCTCGCGCAGCGTCGTCTCCGGCGGCCCCCAGGCCACCAGCTCCTCCTGCACGAACCCGATCGCCTCCCCCGTCCGAAACCGGCCCTGGGCGTCGTCACGGGCCGCCCGGGCCACTGCCCCCGTGCGGACGTGGCGCAGCGCGTCGGTCATCGCCTCGGCGTTCTCCTGCGCCCGGCGCTGAGCCTCGAGGCTGACCACCGCCGCCAGACCGGCCTGGGGCGAGCGCGAGGCGACCACGGCGACCGTCTTGTCCGACAGCTCGGCGGCCCGCTCGGCGGCCATCAGCACGTTCGGGCTGTTGGGGAGCACCACGACCTCCTCGGCGGGCACGGCGTGGATCGCCGCCAGCAGGTCGTAGGTCGAGGGGTTCATCGTGGGTCCGCCGTCGAGCACGCCGACGCCGAAGCTCTCATAGAGGGCCCGCATCCCGTCGCCGTTGATGACCGCCAGCGCGCCGCAGGCCGCCGACGGGGACCGGGGCTCGCCGGCGGGACGCCCGTCCGACGCCCCGGCCAGCCGGTCGCGGCGCTGGGCCACCTGGACGCGCATGTCGGCGACGTCGAGATGCGAGACCAGGCCGTGGTCGGCGAACACCGCGGTGGCGGCGTCGGGATCGTCAGTGTGGACGTGCACCTTGAGCGTCGAGGCGTCACCGACGACCAGCACGGAGTCCCCCAGGCGCTCCAGCGCCGTGATGAAGCCCCGCGGCTCGAGCTCCTCGCCGGTGACGGCGAAGTTGGTGCAGTAGCGATAGGTCGAGGAGGCATGCTGGGGATGGGTGACCCGGGCCGCCTGGTGATGGTCGATCCGCGGCGGCTCAGAGCCTCGCAGAGCTCCGAGGATCCCGGCGAGCATCACCGTCAGGGCGTAGCCGCCGGCGTCGACGACGCCCGCCTCGCGCAGGACCGGCAGGAGGTCGGGCCCGCGGCGCACGGAGTCCTGGCCCGCGTCCAGCGCGCTCTGGATGACGTGGGCGAGCGCGAGGTCCTGCTCGCCGTCGGAGGCCTCGACCCCGAGCCGCGCGTCGGGCATGTGGGCCAGTTCGGAGGCAACCCGGTGGGCCATCTCGCGCACGACGGTGAGGATCGTGCCCTCGGCGGGCTCGCGCACGGAGCCGTAGGCCTGGTCGGCGGCGCGGGCCAGGGCGGCCCCGATGAGCACCGGGTCGACGAGCTCGCCGGGGCGGCTGGCCAGCTCCTCGGCGGCCCCGCGGATGAGCTGGGAGAGGATGACGCCGGAGTTCCCCCGGGCGCCGAGCAGCGCGGCCCGGGCGACCGAGGCGACGATCTCGTCGCGGCCGATGTCGTCGATCGTCCGGTCCTCGGCGTCGGCGGTCAGCCGGTCGAGCTCCGTGAGCACGGCGCGCAGCGTCAGCACCATGTTGTCGCCGGTGTCGCCGTCGGCGACGGGGAAGACGTTGAGGTCGTTGACCTCCTCGCGGCGGTCCTCGAGGGCCACCAGGCCGGCCTCGATCAGGGCACGGAAGCGCAGGACGCTCGGGTCAGACGCCCGAGCCTCACCGGCCTGGCCAGTCGCTCGCCCGGGCGCCGGCACCGGGGCGCTCAGCGGGCCTTGGTGATCTTGCCGGCCTTGAGGCAGCGCGTGCAGACGTAGACGCGCCGCGGCGTGCCCCCGTCGTCGATGCGGACGCGCTGGAGGTTGGGGTCAAAGCGCCGGCGGGTCGCGACCATCGAGTGGCTGCGATTGTTTCCAAAGGACGGGCCCTTGGCGCACACGTGACAGATCTTCGGCATGGGCGCCGAGTATAGGGGGTAGTCCCGATGGGACCTCGCGCGCGAGCGTGCTGGATGTCACGGGCGCCCCGGACCCGTACCATTGCCCCAGCGACGTGGTCAAGGATCGAATGAGTTCACCTCCCGCTCGACTCCCCCGCCCCACCGCATGAGCTCGGGCGCACAGGCCCGCAAGACTCCGCGGCAGCCTCCCCGCCTTCCCGAGCGCTATCGCCTGCGCCGCCATATCGCCGCCGGCGGCATGGCCTCGGTGTGGTGCGCCGAGGATCTGCTGCTCGATCGCACTGTCGCCGTCAAGATCCTGGCCGAGCGCTTCGCCGACGATCAGCTGGCGGTGCGCCGCTTCAAGCGGGAGGCCCGCGCCGCCGCGCGGGTCTCCGGCCACGCGCATGTCGTCACCGTCTTCGACGTCGGCGACGCCGAGCCCCCCGAAGGCCAGTCCGGGCAGGGGCGCGCTTTCATCGTCATGGAGTACCTGGCCGGCGGCACCGTCGCCGACGCCATCCGGGTCGGCGCCGTGCGCCGCCATGAGGCCATGCGGTGGCTGAGCGAGGCCGCCGCCGCGCTGGACCACGCCCACAGCTGCGGGATCGTGCACCGCGACATCAAGCCGGCCAACTTCCTGCTCGATCGCAATCGCGTGCTCCACGTCACGGACTTCGGCATCGCCCGGCTCATCTCCGAGGACACCATCACCTCCTCGGACGAGTTGTTCGGGACGGCCGCCTACCTGTCGCCCGAGCAGGCGCTGGGCCGGCCCGGGACAAGCGCCGCGGACCGCTACGCGCTGGCGGTGGTGGCCTTCGAGCTGCTGGCGGGCGAGCGGCCGTTCACCGCCACCCACTTCGCCGCCCAGGCCCGCCAGCACGTCGAGGATGAGCCGCCCTGCGCCAGCGAGCGCAACCCGACCCTGCCGGCGGCGGTGGATGGCGTCCTCACCCGCGGCCTGGCCAAGGAGCCCGCGGACCGCTTCGCCACCGCCGGGGAGCTCGTCCTCGCCCTGCAGCGGGCGCTCAGCGAGATCGAGGCGCCGGCCGCTCGGCCGATCCTGGCCGCCGACCGTCGACCGCGACCGCGCCGGCGGCCGCGCCCTCCAGCGCCCCCGCCGCCGTCCCAGCGCCGACCGGGTCGCCGCCGGGGCACGCGCCGCCAGCGCCGCCACGAGCCCCAAGGCGCCCGGCGGCCCGGAGCCGCTGCGAGCGCCAAGACCGCCAAGACCGCCCCGAGCGCCGGCGGCGGCCAGAGCCCGTCCCCCGTCGCCTGGACGCCGGGCGCGGCGCCCGCCGGGGCGCCGAGACGCCACCTCGGCCGGCGGGCGATCGCCCTGGCTGCCCTGCTGGTGGTCATCGCCGGCATCACTGCCTTCGCCCTCGGCGCCGGCGGGAGCGCTCCCTCGCGCCGCGCCTCCTCGGGCGCCGCCCACGCCAAGCGGACGGTGGCCAGCACCCCGCCCCGGCACCGTTTGACCGCGACCCACACCGCGACGGCCCCCGCCGCCACGGGCGCCCCCGCCCCCACCTCGTCGACCGCGGCCGCCTCCACCGCGGCGCCGACCGCCACCCAGCTGCAGGCCACGGGGCATCAGCAGATGCTCGACGGCGATTATCAGTCGGCCATCGGCACGCTGCGCCAGGCGGTGCAGAACTCTGATCCGAGCAGCCTCACCTACGCCTACGCCCTCTACGACCTCGGTCGCTCGCTCCTGCTCAGCGGCGATGCCGCCAGCGCCGTCCAGGTCCTCCAGCAGCGGGCCAAGATCCCCAACCAGACGGCGGTCGTCCAGCAGCTGCTCGACCAGGCTCTGCGCGCGGCCGGAAAGGCCCCGGCGACCCCGCCACGGCCCCATGCTCCGAGTAAGACGGGACCCAAGCCGGGCACGGGCACACCCACCGGCGGCGCCGGCCTGGGGCCCCCCTCACCCGAGCGGGGCGGGGTGCGGGCCAAGAGCCACGCGGCGCACCGCGTCAGCGGTGAGGTGAGCCCCGCGCTCGTCGATTAGCCGGCGGCCGGCCGCCTGGGACTCAGGCGGCGAAGCCGGCCCGGCCGCCGCGCCGGGAGAGGAGGTCCTGCTTGACCTGGAGGGAGGCGAGCACCGCCTCCACCGCATGGCCGCCGGTGTCGCGCTTGGAGCCGCCGCTCACGCGTTCGCGGGCCTGCTCCATGGTCTCGACGGTCAGCACCCCGAAGCCGCAGGGGACTCCGGTCTCCAGGGCGACCCGCATGATCCCGTCAGTGGCGCCGGAGCACACGTAGTCGTAGTGGTCGGTCTCCCCGCGGATGACCGCCCCCAGGCAGACGACCCCCTCGAAGCGGCCTGACTCGGCGGCGTACTTGGCGATCAGCGGCAGCTCGAAGGCACCGGGCACCGAGAAGGCCTCGATCTCCCGGACGCCGGCACGGTCAAGCGCTGCCCGCGCGCCCTCCTCCAGCGCCGTGGCCAGCTCGGCGTAGAACCGCGCGACGCACAGCGCGATCCGCGGGTCAGCCATTGCGTCTGCGCCGCTCGCGGTCCTGCTCATGCTCGGACTCGAGCATCTCCTCGTCGAGCGCCAGGCCCTGGTGGTGCAGGGTGTGGCCGAGACGCTCGGCCTTGGCGCGCAGATAGGCCTCGTTGTGGGGGTTGGGCGCGTGCTGGATGGGGATCTGATCGGCGACCGACAGCCCGTAGCCGGCCAGCCCGGAGATCTTCTTGGGGTTGTTGGTGAGGATGCGGATGCTGGTCAGCCCGAGGTCGACGAGGATCTGGGCGCCGATGCCGTAGTCGCGCAGGTCGGCCGGGAGGCCGAGGCGCAGGTTGGCGTCGACGGTGTCCAGGCCCTCCTCCTGAAGCTTGTAGGCACGCAGCTTGTTGAGCAGGCCGATCCCCCGGCCCTCCTGGCTGAGATAGAGCAGCACCCCCCGGCCCTCGCCCTCGATCATCGCCAGCGCTGACTCGAGCTGCTCGCCGCAGTCGCAGCGCAGCGAATGAAAGACATCGCCGGTCAGGCACTCGGAGTGCACGCGGACGAGCACGTCGTCGACCCCGTCGACCTCGCCCTTGACGAGCGCCACGTGGTGCTTGTTGTCGACCAGCGAGCGATAGCCGACGGCCACGAAGTCCCCGAAGGCCGTCGGCAGAGCGGTCGCGACGACGCGCTCGACGAGCTTCTCGTGACGGCGGCGGTAGGCGACGAGGTCGGCGACGGTGACCATCTTGAGCCCGTGGCGCTCGCAGTAGACCCGCAGGTCGGGGACGCGGGCCATCGTCCCGTCCTCGTTCATGATCTCGCAGATCACGCTCGCCGGGATGAGACCGGCCAGACGGGCGAGGTCGACCCCGGCCTCGGTCTGGCCCACGCGCTCGAGCACGCCGCCGGCGCGGGCCTTGAGCGGGAACACATGGCCGGGCTGGACGAGCTCGCGGGGGCTCGTCTGCGGATCGATCGCCACCTGGATGGTGCGCGCCCGATCCGCGGCCGAGATGCCCGTGCTGACGCCCGAGCGGGCCTCGATGGAGACGGTGAAGGCGGTCTCGAAGGCCGACTCGTTCTTGGCCGCCATCAGATCGAGCCCAAGCTCCTCGCAGCGCTCCGGGGGTCATGGCGAGGCAGATCAGGCCTCCCCCCTCCTTGCGCATGAAGTTGATCGCCTCGGGGGTGACGAACTGGGCGGCCATCGTCAGATCGCCCTCGTTCTCGCGGCTCTCGTCGTCGCAGACGACGACCATCTTGCCCTGGCGGATGTCCTCGATCGCCTCCTCGATGGAGGCGAACGTCTGGTTGGTCGAGCTCATCGGCGAATCAGCCTCTCTACGTACTTGGCCAGCACATCGACCTCCAGGTTCACGGTTGCCCCGACCTCGGCGCCGCCGAGATTGGTCCGCTCCAGCGTCTCGGGGATCAGAGAAACGGTAAACGATCCCTCGGTGAGGCCGGCCACGGTCAGCGAGATCCCGTCGACGGTGATCGAGCCCTTGTGCACGATGTAGCGCAGCACCTCGGGCGGGGCGGCGATCTCCACCCGGCGGGCGAAGCCATCGGGAGTGGCGGCGATGATGGTGCCGGTGGCGTCGACGTGGCCCTGGACGACGTGGCCGCCGAGCCGGTCTGTGGCGCGCAGCGGCAGCTCGAGGTTGACGGCGGCGCCCGGCCGGGCCTGCGCCAGTGAGCTGAGGTGCAGCGTCTCGTTCATCACCTCGGCGGTGAAGACGGAGCCGTCGACGCCGGTCGCCGTCAGGCAGACGCCGTTGACCGCCACCGAGTCGCCCTCGCGCAGCTCAGATGCCAGCGTGCTGGCCACCGTCAGCCGCACCCCGTCCGGTGAGCTTTGGCGGTCGGTGACCTCTCCCAGGTCGGCGATCAGTCCGGTGAACACGGGCGGCCTGACCTCACCATTCCTGCAGGCGAGCCGAGACGAGCAGGTCGTCGTCGATCCGCGAGCACTCGAGGGTCAGGGCGCGCACGGCGTCGGCGATCTGCTCGACCCCCTCGCCCTCGAGCGGATCGCGCGCGGTCCGCCCCCCGAGGATCACGGGCGCCAGGAAGAGGCGGATCTCGTCGATCTCGCCCCGCATCGAGGAAGGCGCCCGGCCAGGTGCGGACCGCCCTCGAGCAGCATCGAGGTGATGCCGGCGGCGCCGAGCTGATCGAGCGCCGAGCAGACGCGGCGCGGGTTCGTTCTCGCCGGTGGCGACGATGACGTCGGCGCCGTGGGCCTCCAGCGCGTCGCTGGCGGTGCGCGGGGCCGCCCGCGAGACGATGACGGTCAGCGGCACCGTCCGGGCGTCGCGGATGAGCTGGGATTCCAAGGGCAGGCGGCCGAGCGAGTCAAACACGACGCGCCGGGGCTGCTGCTCGACGTCGTCGAGCCGGGCGGTCAGCTGAGGATCATCGGCCAGCGCGGTGCCCACCCCGACGGCCACCGCGTCGAGCTCGGCCCGCCAGCGGTGGGCGCGCCGCCGGCTGGACTCGCCGCTGATCCACTTGGAGTCGCCGCTGCGCGTGGCCACCTTGCCGTCGAGGGTCATCGCCGACTTGAACAGCACCCACGGCCGGCCGGTGCGGGCGTGCTTGCGAAACGGCTGGTTGAGCAGCCGGGCCCGGTCGGCGAGATCGCCGTTGGCGAGCACGATCTCGATGCCGTCGTCGCGCAGGATGCCCAGGCCCCGTCCCGACGCGTGCTCGGAGGGGTCATCGGAGGCGACGACGACCCGCGAGATGCCCGCCTGGCGGATGGCGTCCGTACACGGAGGGGTGCGGCCCTGGTGACAGCACGGCTCCAGGGAGACATACAGGGTGGCCTGCGACAGCGCTCGGTCCCCGGCGGCGCGGATCGCCTCCACCTCGGCGTGGGGGCCGCCCAGGATCCCGTGATAGCCCTCCCCCAGCACCTCGTGGGCATCGGCCAGCACCGCGCCGACGAGCGGGTTGGGACTGACATGGCCCCGCCCGCGCTCGGCGATCTCGATCGCGCGAGCGAGGTGGCGGCGATCGGTATCTGTCGGGGCGCTCATCGTGCCGGTGAGGATAGTTCCCGCTCACCGCCACGTCTCAGCCGCCGCGGGCCGGCGCGCCCCGGCCGCCATGTCCTCAGCCGCTCGGGGTGCCCGCGTCGGATCCCGGCGCGGCGCAGTCGCCGCCGGTCAGGCGGTACACGCTCATCTCCGGCCCCGGGCGCGAGTACTGGTTCGGGTAGTAGTCGATCGACCAGTCGAAGCTGAAGGGGATCGCCCGGTCGCGCTGCACGAACGGGCTGACGTGGTACATCAGCCGCGCGTGGTTGGCCAGCTGCGGCGTAGTAGGCGATCGCCGAGGGGGCGATCTTGGGCTGGGCGAACGAGCGCCCGGCCTGCAGCGAGCCGATGACCACCCAGCAGTAGCCGGCGGTCGGTGTACTCGTCGAGCAGCTCGGGCCGCAGCGTGCGCTCGTACTCGTCGACGGGCACGAACCGGTGCTCGCCGGTCGGGAGGCGGCCACCGGCGGCGTCGACGTTGGTGACGGCGGTGTTCCACACCCGCCAGCGGGCCCCGTTGGGGGTCGCGGGCAGCGAGCGGCCGATGTCGTGGGACCAGTCGCCCGAGACCACCGGCTCGACGACCACCTTGGCGCCGGCGGGCACGTGGGCCACCATCCAGCGCCGGGTGGCGTTGCGGGTGTCCGGCCGCGAGAGGACGACATCGTGAGTGCGCGACGCTGGCCACGCTCTGTCCGAGCATGACCACGGTCGCCGCCGCCCCCGCCACCAGCACGGGAACCCGGCGGGCGCGGTGCAGCCAGCGGACGAGCTCGACCGTGCCGTAGGCCGCCAGCAGGGCGACGATCTCGAACACCGGCAGCAGCCAGCGCCCGAAGAAGCGCTGCTGGTCGCCCATGAAGATGATGAAGAGGACCGGTGCGGGGATGAGCACCAGCGCCATCGCCAGCCAGCGGCGGGCGAGGAGCAGGACCGCGCCGCCGAGCGCCGCCAGCGCCGGCGCCCACCCGAGCCCCCAGGTGAGGGTCCACACGTAGTAGGCGGTCCCGCTGGCCGCCGTGGTGCCGAGCTTGATCGGGTCAGAGCCGCCGGCCAGCGACTGCTGCAGGGTGACCCCGTCGTGGAAGGCGGTGAAGTCGAGGACGGCATACGGGTTGGCCGCCGCGAAGGCGAGGACCGCGCAGCCGAGCGCGAGCAGCAGTCGGCGCGCCGACTGCAGCGGCCCGCCGGCCAGCGCATCGGCGGCGAACGCCCCGGCGAGGCAGACGACGGTGATCCCGCCGGTGTACTTGGTGGCAGCCGCCAGCCCGATGCCCACCCCGGCGAGCACGTAGTCGCGCCGCGAGCCGTTGCGCAGCACGCCCGCGATCCCGTAGAGCGAGAGCGCCACCGGGGCCAGCGCGGGCACGTCGTTGAGCGCCAGGTGGCTGTAGAAGATCGGCAGGAAGGCCAGACCGAAGATGGCAGCCGCCAGCAGTCCCGCGGTGCGATGAAAGAGTCGCGCGCCGGCGAGGTAGGTCAGCCACACCGACAGCGTGCCCGAGCGCCGCGGCGACCACGCGCGCCACCACGAACACGTCGGTCGGATCGCCGGCGTAGCTGCGCCGCACGGCATCGGCCGAGCCGAACCACAGCTCGAAGACGATGTGCAGCAGGTAGGAGTAGGCCGGCGGGTTGAGGAAGTACTGGGGGTTGAGGTCGTGCCCGAAGAAGGCGATCGCCCGGGGCACGAAGTGGGTGGCCTCGTCGACGTTGTAGCTGTAGGGCAGGCCCTGCTTGACCCCCCACAGCCGCAGGGCGAAGCTGACCGCCAGCAGCGCGATCGAGCGCCGGGACGGTGCAGGTCGCGACGGGCGGGCCGCGCCGGCGCGCGGCGCCGCCACCGGCGGCGGGGACCGGTCCGCCGGCGCGCCGCCTGACCGCTGCCGGCGCAGCGGCAGCGGCTGGGGCGCGGTCTCGGCGGGGGCCGGATCACCTACCGTTGTGGAGGCCATGTCCATCGTGGGCTCCGAGTATCCCGCTACCGTGTCACCACAAGCACGGAGGTGGACACCGCCGCCTCGGGGGAGCGCCGTGCGCCCGCACAGCTGATCGCGACCGGCCCCATGAAGCTCATCATCCAGATTCCCTGTTTCAACGAGGAAGGGCAGCTGCCGGAGACGCTCCGCCACCTGCCGCGGAGGATCGAGGGCTTTGAGTCGGTGGAGTGGCTGATCATCGATGACGGCTCGACGGACGCCACGATCGCCACCGCCCGGGCGCACGGCATCGACCATGTCGTGCGCCTGACGAACAACAAGGGCCTGGCCGCCGCCTTCCAGGCGGGCCTGGACGCGGGGCTCAAGCTCGGCGCCGACGTGATCGTAAACACCGACGCCGACAACCAGTACGAGGGGGCCGACATCCCCAAGCTGGTGGCGCCCATCCTGCGCGGTGAGGCCGACATGGTCATCGGCGACCGTCAGGTCGACTCAAACGTCAATTTCTCCCGGACCAAGCGGCGCCTGCAGCGGCTCGGGTCCTGGGTCGTGCGCCAGGCCTCCTCGACGGAGGTGCCCGACGCGACCTCGGGCTTTCGCGCCTACAACCGCGACGCCGCCCTCCAGGTGCAGGCGGTGTCGAAGTTCACCTACACGCTGGAGACGATCATCCAGGCCGGCAAGCTGCTGGTGGCCATCGACCACGTGCCGATCCGGACCAACCCCCAGACGCGCGAGTCGCGGCTGTTTCCGTCGATGTGGGCCTACATCCGCCGCAACGCCCTCTCGATCTTCCGCATCTACTCCCAGTACGAGCCGCTGCGGGTCTTCTGGGGCGGGGCGCTCATCATGGGCGTGCCCGCGCTGGCGCTGTTCATCCGCTTCCTGGTCACCTTCTTCGAGCACGGCGGCCATTCCGGCCATGTGCAGTCGCTCATCTTCGGCGCCGTGCTGTTCATCGCGGCGATGCTGCTGGGCGCCCTCGGGGTCATCGGCGACCTGCTGGCCGCCCAGCGCACGCTCTCGCACCAGACCTTCGAGCGGGTGCGCCGCATCGAGCTGCAGCTGGGCATCGAGCCCTCGCACTACGAGCCGGGGGCGGCTCCCGAGGACGATCGCGAGGCGCTCGAGGTATGACGACCGCCGCGGGCGTCCCCACCGGGAACACCTTCGACAAGTACGGCTCGGCCAACCCGGTGGTCCGGCGGCTGATGGCGGGCTTCGAGCGCACCGCCGACGAGCTGTTTGACCAGGCGGCGCCCGCCTCCGTCCTCGACGTCGGCTGTGGCGAGGGCATCCTGACCGCCCGCTGGGCGGCGCGGCCGGGGGTGCAGCGCATCGTCGGGATCGATCTCGAGGACCCCAAGCTGGCCGCCGAGTGGGCGGCTCGCCAGCCGCGGGAGAACCTCGAGTTCCGCACGATGGCGGTCGAGCGGCTCGAGTTCGACGCCGGCGCCTTTGACCTGGTCGCCGCCACCGAGGTCCTCGAGCACGTCACGGACCCCGCCCGCGCCGTCGCCGAGATGGCCCGGGTGGCCCGGCGATGGCTGCTCGTCTCCGTCCCCCACGAGCCTCTGTGGCGGATGCTCAACATGGCGCGCGGCGCCTACCTGCGCGAGTGGGGCAACACCCCCGGCCACCTCAACCACTGGACGCGCGCCGGCTTCGTCCGCCTGCTGTCGGCCCACGGCGAGGTGATCGAGACGCGGTCGCCGTTTCCGTGGACGATGCTCCTGGTGCGCCTCGGCGACCCGCGGTGAGCTCGGCGACCCGCGTGGCGCCGGGCGAGCCCGGTCCGCCACCGCGCGAACCCGACGGCGCGTCCGGTTCGTCCTTCGCCTCCGGGGCGCGGATCCTCTCGATCGGGATCGCCTCCACCGGGATCTTCACCTTCGCCTACCTGGCGACGGCCAGCCACGTCCTGGGCCCCGCCGCCTACAGCCGGATCTCCCTCTGCTGGGCGATCATGTTCGTGATCCTGTCGGTCATCTACCGCCCGATCGAGCAGCTGCTCTCGCGCACCATCGCCGACCGGCGGGCGCGCGGGCTGAGCGACCACTCGCTGCGGGTGCCGGCGCTCATCCAGTTCGGCTTCGCCGCGGTCTTCCTGGTCGTCGCCCTGGCGCTGCGCCACCCCATCGAGCACGGGATGTTCAACGGCTCCTCGGCGCTCTACTGGATCCTCGTGGTCGGCGTGCTCGCCTACGCGGGCAGCTACTTCGCCCGCGGGTGGCTGGCCGGCCACCAGAAGTTCGCCCTCTACGGGGGGCTGGTGTTCCTGGAGTCGACCTCGCGCTTCCTCTTCCCGCTGGCGGTCGCGGTGGGGATCGGCTCCGGCCAGGGGGTCGTCGGCCTGGGGATGGCGGTCGCCCCCTTCGCCTCGCTGTCGGTGATGCCCTTTGCCTTCTCGCGGGTTCGCGGCCCCGCGCCGGCAGGGCGCGCCGGCGACCGCGCGGAGAGCGCCGTCGCCAGCGAGATCCCGGTCGTCGACGCCGCCGGCGAGGGACCCGCCCACGCCCACTTCGAGGAGGACAACGCCGATCTCTCGCTGCGCCACGGGGCGGGCTTCGCCGTGTCCGTGGTGGGGATCATGTTCTCCGAGCAGATGCTGATGAACGCCGGGGTGCTGATCGTCGCCGCCAGCGCGGGCGGGAACCTGACGAGCGGGCTGACCGGCTTCGTGTTCAACGTGATGCTCATCGTGCGCGCGCCGCTCCAGCTCTTCCAGGCGATCCAGACCTCGATCCTCCCCCACCTCGCCGGCCTGGAGGCTCGCGAGTCGGCCGATGAGTTTCATCGCGCGATCCGCACCACCGTGCTGGTGATCGCCGCCTTCGGAGCGGCAGTGGCCCTCGGGCTGCTGGCCGTCGGGCCGCCGGTGATGACGATCTTCCTCGGCGACAAGGGCTTTCACTACGCCCGGCTGGGCCTGGCCATCGTCGGTCTGGGGATGGGCCTGCACCTCGTCAGCGGCACGCTGAACCAGGCCGCGCTGGCCCGCGGGCGCGCGGCGGCGGCCTGTCTCTCCTGGCTGCTGGCGGCGGCGCTGTTCGTGGCCTTCGTCGCGCTGCCGACGATCCACTCGCAGGTGACGCGCGTCGAGGTCGGCTACTTCGCCGCCACCGCCCTGCTCACCGCGCTGCTCTACGGCGTCTACCGGCGGGGGCCGGCCCGCACGGCGCTCGCTTAGTGCTCGTTCGAGGGGATGCCGGCGGCCGCCGCGATGCGCTGATAGGTCGCCGCCGGGTCGTCGGAGCTGAACACCGCCGAGCCGGCGACGAGCAGGTTGGCGCCCGCCTCCACGACCGGCCCGGCCGTCTCCTCGTGGATGCCGCCGTCGACCTCGAGACCGACTGTCTCAGGCAGCAGCGCCCGCAGCCGGGCGACCTTGTCGAGCGAGTGCGGGATGAAGGACTGGGCGCCCCAGCCGGGGTTGACCGTCATGCAGAGCGCCATGTCGAGCATGTCTTCCGCCGACGTCCGAGAGCGCCTCGATGGGCGTCGCCGGGCAGATCGCCGCCGACGTGCGGCACCCGGCCTCCCGGATCGCCTGCAGCGTGTAGTGGACGTGCGGGGTGGCCTCGACGTGGAAGGTGATGCTGTCGGCGCCGGCCTCGGCGATCGCCGCCACGTGGCGGTCGGGGCGCTCCACCATCAGGTGGACGTCGATCAGCCCGCCGGCGCCGTGGACGAGGTCGGCCAGCGCCGAGACGACGACCGCGCCGAAGGTGATCGGCGGGACGAAGTGGCCGTCCATGACGTCGACGTGGATGACCCGCGCCCCCGCATCGAGGACCTCCTGCACCTGGGCGCCCAGCCGGGAGAAGTCGGCCGAGAGGATCGAGGGCGCCACGCGCCGGCTGGTCAGCGCGACCGCCGGCTGCGGCCGTGACGCAGTCCCGGGCACCGGCGGATCAGACCGCCACCAGCATGCTGCCCTGGCAGTGGTTGCAGGCGACGATCGCGGTGCTCGACATCCGCACGATCGTGGAGTGCTCCCCGCAGTCAGGACAGACGGAGACCAGCTCGTAGCGCTGCAGGCAGTACACGCACCGGTAGCGTCCGGGAACGGCCGTCGCTCGCAGCCACGGCTCGCCGCACCCGGGGCACTCCGGTCCGAGCTTGACGGCTGGATCGCTCATCTGATCCGACAAGGTTAACGTCCTCACCGACGGCGCAGGGCAGCGATGAAGAATCCATCGGTCCCGTCCACGTCGGGGGCGGTCCGCTGCCATGGCGCCTCGGCCTCGAAGTCGCCGTGCTGCGCGAGGAACGCCGCGACGACGTCGTCGGCCTCGGCGCGGCTGATCGTGCACACGGAGTAGACGAGCGTGCCGCCGGGCCGAGTGGCCGCCGCACCGGCGCGCAGGATCGCCGCCTGCTGGGCGACCAGCTCGCCGGCCCGCTGCGGGTCGGCGCGCCAGCGCAGGTCCGGCCGCGACTGCAGGGTTCCCAGGCCGCTGCAGGGCGGGTCCACGAGGACGCGATGAAACGGCATCTCCGTCGTGTACGCGGCGGCGTCGTCGACGATGACGCTCGCGCAGGCCACGGTCATCCGAAGCAGCGTGCGCTCGAGGGCGAGCGCCCGCCCGCGATGGCGCTCGACCGCCACCACCTCCCCCCGGTTCTCCATCAGCGCCGCCAGGTGGGTCGTCTTGGCCCCGGGGGCGGCGCACAGGTCGAGCACCCGCTCGCCCGGCCGCGGGGCCAGCGCGCGGGCCACCATCATCGACGCCCGCGACTGGGGCATGATCGCCCCGCGCCCCCACAGCGGAGAGGCGAAGGCGTCCAACGGGCCGTCGAGGATGAGGCCCTCCGGCAGCCCCGGCGCGGGGGCGCTGTCCACCGCGAGCTCGGCGGCGACCGCCCCGGCGGTCGCCACCAGCGTGTTGACCCGCAGCGCCGACTCGGGCGGCCGGTTGATCGCCGCCAGCAGCCCGCGGGCCCGCTGCGCCCCCAGCTCGTCAAACCAGCGCTCGGCCAGCCACTCGGGCACGGAGTGGCGCAGCGCGGCGTGGGCCGGGGTGGCGTCGTCGAGCCCGGCGAGGATCGCCGCCCCCTCCCGGATCGCCCGCCGCAGCACGGCGTTGACGAGCCCCGCGCCGGCGCGCGAGGCGCCCTTGGCCAGCTCCACGGACTCGTGAACGGCAGCGTGGGCGGCCACCCCGTCGAGGAACAGCAGCTGTGTCAGCCCCAGTCGCAGGGCGGCCAGCACCGGCGGGTCGAGCCGCTCCAGGGGACGGTCGGAGAGTCGCTCGATGACGTGGTCCAGGGTCGCCCGGCGCTGCACCGTGCCGTAGGCCAGCGCGGTGGCGAAGGCCCGCTCGCGCGGATCGAGACCGACGCGCCTCGGCGTGCAGGGCTCGGTCGGCGTACGCCCCCTCCTCGAACACGCGGCGCACCACGGCGTAGGCGCAGACCCGGGCGGGCGAGACCCCGGCCTGCGGCGCAGCGGCGCCGCGGCTCATGGGTGCAGGCCGCGCACGTAGGCGTCGGCCGCCATCCGGGTGCGCCCGGGCGGCTGCACGACGGTCAGCTCCAGGACGCCGGGCGAGCAGCCGAGCAGCGGGAAGGGGGCTTCCAAGCGGATCTCCCCCGGGGGCGGGCCGCCCGCGTCACCGGCCTCAGGGGCGCGCTCGCGGGCTTCCCAGACGCCGAGCCGCGCGCCGTCGGGCAGGGTGACGGCGGCGCCGATGTGCGGCGACAGCGCCCGGACGACCCGGGCGAGCTCCTGCGCCGGGCGCTGGCCGTCGAGCGTCCGGTCGGCGGCGGTGATCTTCTCGGCATAGGTGGCCAGCGCGTCGTCCTGGGCGATGAACTCCGGCTGGTCGTCGAGCGCGCGCACGAGCAGCTCGCCGCCGATGTGCTGCAGCCGCTCGGCGAGCGTGCCGTAGGTGTCCTGCGGGCTGATGGGCTCCTCGGTCGTCAGGCACACCGGCCCGCTGTCCAAGCCGGCGGTCAGGCGCATGATGCTGACCCCGGTGCGCTCATCGCCGGCCATGATCGCCCGCTCGATGGGGGCGGCGCCCCGCCAGCGCGGGAGCAGGGACGGGTGCAGGTTGAGGATCGGGTGGGCGCAGAGCAACGGCTCGGTGATGAGCGCCCCGAAGGCGCAGACGATGACCGCCTCCGGGCGGGCGCCCGCGATCCGCTCGCGCGCCGCCTCCTCGTTGACGGACTCGGGCTGGTCCAGCGCGATGCCCAGCTCGCGGGCGGCCTCGGCGACCGGGGGGGCGGCCAGGCGGCGGCCGCGGCCGCGGGGGCGGTCCGGGCGGGTGACGACCAGCTGCGGTCGATGGGGGGAGCCGGCCAGCCGCCGCAGCACGGCGGCGGCGAAGTCGGAGGTCCCCAGGTAGACGGTGCGCACGGGGCGGGCGGGCGGGCGCTGGGCGGACGGGCGCTGGGCGCGCGGGCCGCCGAGGTCAGGCGGGGAGGGCCTCGCGCAGCGCCTTCATCGCCTCCTTGCGCTGCGAGCGGGAGATCCGGTCGAGCACGAGCACCCCGTCGAGGTGGTCCATCTCGTGCTGGATGACCCTGGCCTCCAGCCCGGAGGCCTCGATGGTGATGTGCTCGCCGTACTCGTTGAGGGCCCTGACGCGCACGTTGACCGGACGCTCGACGTCGACGTGGACGTTGGGCAGGCTCAGGCAGCCCTCCTCGAGGGTCTCGAGCTCGGCGCCTGACCACTCGATCTCCGGGTTGACGAGGGCCGACACGGGCGACTGCTGGTGCACGCGGTAGACGAGCAGGCGGTGCAGGACCCCGACCTGGGTGGCCGCCAGGCCGACCCCGATGGCGTCGATCATCAGCATGCCCATGCGCTGCACCTCCTCGCGCAGCGCATCGTCGAAGCGATCGACCGGCCGGGCGCGGGTGCGCAGCACCGGATCGCCGAACTTGCGCACGTGGGCGAGCGCGGCCGCTCGGCGGGCGGCGACCTCGGGATCGAGCTCCTCCTCCCCCGCGCCGTCCTCGGCGGGCGCCTCGAGCTCCTCGGGATCCTGGGGCTCGGCGACCTCGGTGTCAGTGACGTGATCAGACATCAGAGGGTCATTTTAGTGACGGCTCATCGGGGGCAGGTCACTGGGGGTCGACGTCGACGCTGACGCTCGCGCCGCGCCGGGCCGCGCCAGGGGCGATCGCGTCGACGGCCGCCCCCACGGCGTCGATCGCCGGCTGGCGGGCGAGCGCCTTGATCACCAGCTGCTGGCGCGAGCGGCCGCGCAGCCGAAACAGCGGGGCCGGTCCCAGCACCGCCGCCTCGATCCCCGCCAGCCGCCCGTGCAGCGCCACCGCGGTCTCGCGGGCCAGGCCGTCCTCGGGCGCCGAGCAGACGACCCGGATGAGCGACGCGTACGGCGGGTAGGCGAGCAGCTGACGGCGCGTCAGCTCGTCGGCCACGAAGCCGTCGGAGTCGTGGCGCACGGCGTAGCCGATCGGCCGCGCCTGCGGGGCCAGGGTCTGCACGAGCACGCGGCTGGCCCCGGTGGCCGCGGCGGTTTCGGCGCCACCTCCGCGCCCGGTGCGCCCGGCCAGCTGGGTGATGAGGGCGAAGGTCCGCTCCTCGGCGCGGAAGTCGGGGAAGCGCAGCGTCTGATCGGCGTCGAGCACCACCCCGAGGGACACATCGGGGAAGTCGTGGCCCTTGGCCACCATCTGTGTCCCCACGAGCACCCCCGCCGGAGCCTGCTCGAAGGCCTGCAGCGTCCGGGCGCGCGCGTCCAGCGAGGCGGCGTCGGCATCGAGGCGGAAGATCGGAAAGGCGCTCGTCCCCAGCGCCTCGCGCAGCTCGTGCTCGATGCGCTCGGTCCCGGCGCCGTGGCGGGCCACGGACACTGAGGCGCACGCCGGGCAGCGATCCGGCACTCGCCTCGCGGTGCCCGCAGTGATGACAGGCCACGAAGGCACCGTGGCGGTGCAGCACGAGCGCCACCTCGCAGTTGGGACACATCCACACCCGCCCGCAGGCCCGGCAGGAGAGGAAGTTCGACCAGCCGCGGCGGTTGAGCAGGAGGATCGCCTTGCCGCCCGAGCGCCGCAGGTCGGCCAGCGCCATCCGCGTCTCCGGGTGAAGCGGCTGGTGAAGGCCGCGCATGTCGAGCACCTCGACGGGCGGCATCGGCGCGGCCGTCGACCCGCGAGGGCAGCCGCAGCGGCGCCATCGTGTGGACGCTCTCGGGACGGGGGGTGGCCGAGCCGGCGACCAGCACGGCGCCGCAGTCGCGCGCGCGCCGGGCGGCGACGTGGCGCGCGTCGTAGCGGGGATCGCCCTCGTGCTTGTAGGAGCTCTCGTGCTCCTCGTCGACGATGATCAGACCGAGCTCCGCCGACGGGAGCGAACACCGCCGAGCGCGGCCCGACGCACACCCGGGCCTCGCCGCTGCGCAGCCGCATCCACTCGTCGTGGCGCTCGCCCTGGCTGAGCGCCGAGTGCAGCACCGCCACCACGTCGCCGAAGCGCGCCTGAAAGCGCCACAGGACCTGCGGGGTCAGCGCGATCTCGGGGACGAGGACGATCGCCGACCGCCCGGCGGCCAGCGCGGCCGCAACGGCGCCCAGGTAGACCTCGGTCTTGCCCGAGCCGGTCACCCCCTGCAGCAGGTATCCCGGATGGTCGGGCTGCGGCGGGCGCTCCAGGGCGGCGAGAATCGTCCGCAGGGCGGCGTCCTGCTCGGCGGTCAGCGCGGGCGCGGTCGCCGAGGCGGTGCCCAGCGCGCGCTGGACGGGCCGGCGGCCGCGCGCCCGCTGCTCCAGCGCGACCAGGCCCCGTCCCTCGAGGCGGCGCAGCGCGCTCGTCCCCAGCTCGGCGGCGGTCGTCGGCCCCGCGCTCGCGCAGCGCCTGCAGCGACCGTCCGCTGGCCGTCGGTGAGCCGGGCCGTGCCCGTTGCTCTGCAGCGCGTCGGCGCCGGCGGCGGTCAGCTCGGCGACCAGCACCCGCCGGGCCCGCGTGGGGCCCAGCTTGCCGGCCGCCCCGGGCGCGAGCATCAGCGACAGCGCCCGGGCGGGGGTCGAGCAGTACTCGCGCGCCATCCACGCCGCCAGCTTCGACGAGATCGGCGGGCAGGCCGGCGCCGACCACCGCCTCGGGCTCGGCCAGGCGGTCGGCGGCGCGAGCTCGGAGTGCTCGGCCAGCTCGACCACCACGCCCAGCGTCCGCTGGGCGCCGAAGCGGCACCCGCAGCAGCGAGCCGACCCCGACGTCGGACTGCTCGGCGGTCAGGCGATAGTCGAAGGGACCGCGGACGGCGCGGGTGCGGGTGAGGGGCTGGACGCGGGCGATCATGGGTTCAGGGCGCTCCCCCGGACACTAGGGTCCGAGGCGGCGGGTTCCCCCGCGCCCGGCCCGCGCGGGTGGTTACGCTGCGCGCGTGGACCCCGACCCCGGCGAGGAGATCTTCTTCCACGGCCATCCGTCGTGGCGGTCGATGGCCCCCTTCTATCGCAAGGGGCTGCTCGTCGCGCTCGTCGCCGGGGTGATCGCCGGCGTGGTCACGCGAGTCGCCGATCATCACGTGCAGGCCGGCTGGGTGGCGGTGGCCGTCGTCGTCGTGTTCATCCTCCTGGCCGTCATCGGCCAGCTGCAGCGCATCCAGACGACCTACTCGATCACCAACCAGCGGCTGACCATCGAGACCGGCCTGCTCTCCAAGCAGGTCCACCAGACGCGGCTGGAGCGCATCCAGAACGTCAACTCCGAGCAGTCGCTGGCCGACCGGCTGCTGCGCATCGGCACCGTCGACTTCGACACCGCGGCCGAGGCCGACTTCGACTTCTCCTTCCGCGGCGTCGGCGACCCGCGGGGGATCGTGCGCACCGTCGACCAGGCGCTGCACAGCCTGCGCGGCGACACCGAGGAGCCGCACGCCGCCACCTGAGCAGGGCGGCTTCGCTGGACCGTTGCCGGGGGCGTCCGGGACGGCGGTGGCCGGCGAGCCCGATAAAGCTACCCACCGCGCTCCCGTCCCCCCGGTGGGAAGCCTTACCGGGGCGATCGCCAGAAACGCTACCCACCACCCCCGCATGCCGCCGGTGGGAAGCCTTACCGGGCTTATGGCTGTCGCGCAAATCCTCGGCTGTCAAGGTGATTGGGGGTGCGCGACCGCTGACTCGGGGAACCTTTTGTGGGCTCAGGCCGACAAAGGCTCCCAGAGTGCAGGCAACGGCCGGCAGTGGGCGCGCGGCACGCCCACCGGTGGCGGGCGGGGCTGATCGCCGGCGGGATGCCCACGCCGGTGTCGCGAAAGCGCACCTCGAGGAACGCCGCCGCCGCTCCACGGCGCGTCGCGCGCCGCAGGCTGGTCGAGATCAGCAGCCCGCCCGCCCTGCGGCATCGCCTGCCCGGCGTCCAGCGACGGTTCAGGAACACCTGCAGCAGCTGCTCGGCGTCGGCGCGCACCCGGCGGCAGGCCCCTCGGCGAAGTTGGTGGACGATCTCGACCTCGCTGCTCCCCCCCTGCCTCCTTTGGCCAAGAGCTGCAGCGTCTTGCGCACGACCTCGTTGACCTCCAGCGGGCGCTGCTCGCCGCGGTAGGGGCGGGCGTAGTCGAGGAACTGCGACACAATCTTGTTGAGGCGGTTCGCCTCCTCGACGATGATGGCCAGGAACTCGCGCGTGTTGTTGTCCGGGGCGGGGCGCGCCGCCGGCTGCGCAGCTGCGCCGCGCCCTCGATCGACGACCAGCGGGTTGCGGATCTCGGCGCCAGGCCGGCGCCATAGGCCCAGCGCCGCCAGGCGGTCGCGCTCTTTCATGCGCTCGTAGACCTGCGAGTTCTGCAGCGTCACGCCGATGGTCGTGGCAACGCCGCGGAAAAGCTCGATCTCGTCGGACGAATAGGCTTCGCGCAGACGCTCGTCCCGCAGGACCAGCGCGCCCAGCAGCTGGTCTTCACCGTTGAAGCCAAGCGCGACCCAGCCGTTCATCTGCTCGAGCGTGCGCAGCTGATGCAGGCTCTCGCGCTCCTCGGTCGAGACCGTGCGCCGCGCGGCGTTCTCGCGTTCGAGCCCCTCGAGCGAGATCGACGCCCGCGCGCCGCAGGCGCTCGAAGAACGCGCGGTGAGTGATGGCGTCGAAGCGCCCCTCGGGACGCGGGCCCACGTGGCCGGCCAGCTCGTAGCCCGCGCCGTCGGGATCGACCAGGTAGATCGACGAGTGGGTGATGCGGCGCGAATCCTCGAGCGCTGCCAGTACGCGCGGCACCAGCGCGCGCATGTCGATGACGTTGGCCAGCTCGCCGCGCAGGCTCTCGATGCGGCGCGTTGAGCTCGTACTTCTCCTGGAACATCCAGCGATTGATCGAGCCCTCGACGCGGCCGCGCAGCGGCTCGAGCAGGTGCGCGATCGCTGTCGACGCCAGCAGCGTGTTGAAGAAGAAAGGCCGTGCTCCTCGGGCCCGACCCAGCGCACGAGGACGCCGTAGATCGCCGTGAGGATCGAGACGAGGGTCCCCAGCACGACCATGCGGCCCGAGCAGCTCGTTGAGGTCGAGCAGGCGGTAGCGGAACAGGTTCTGCGACAGGAAATAGAGGTAGACGATGATGAAGATGTTTCCGAAGCGCGGGCCGTGCGGCAGCGCTCGAGCAGCGCCGAGGTCACGGTCGCCGAAGCCGCCCACGACCAGGTAGAGCAGGCGCGTCTTCTCGACGCGCGACGAGGTCACCCGGTAGCGCTGGTAAAGATAGAACACCGACAGGTAGAGGCCCGCGAAGACGTAGGCGCAGGAAGGCGATGCCGAACCAGGTCGTGGTGTGCAGCGGCTCGATGAACCGCGAGAAGCCGAGGACCGTGTAGAAGACGCCGGCGCCGGCCACGGTCGAGCGGCTGAGCGGCGGCGGGCCGGCCTCGTCGCCGAGGAAGGCCTGGAAAAAAGCGCTGCGCCGTCGCCGGCAGCGACACCGCCACCAGCAGCGACGCCCAGTAAAAGTGCCGGGGTCGTAGCGTCGGCCAGGAATGCCAGGAAGCAGTACGAGGGCAATGTTGAACGAGAACGTCGCGAACAGGCGTGCGCGCGCCGCCGCCGCTCGCGCAGCAGCACCGAGCCGCCGATCGCGAAGCTGACGATGGCGGCGAGCAGCGCCGAGACCGGCTGGATGCTCAAAGCGCGGGATTTTACTCCGGATAGTCACAGATCGTCAGGCGCGTTCCGTCCATGGTCGCATCTGCTACTCTTCAAAGGTTGGCTTTGTCGGAAAATAGCGCGGCGGAGCATGCAACGGCTCCGAACTGCGCACGCACGAAACCGGGGCTCCGGCGGCTCCCCTGGTCGAGGAGGTGCTGAGGTCGCCCGACGGTCGTGGGTTGCTCGTCCGGCCACCCGCGCTGGGCGGTGGTCGCCGCGGCGCGGGCCGAGATCGCGCGCGCGGCGCGCGAGCTCGCCGCCCGGCGCGGTGGCCGACATCGGGGCGTCACGCACGAGGTCGCCGCGCATCGCGACGACGGTCGGCGCTGGCTGCGCGCGTGTCGGCGTTGCTGCGCCCTTCGCTGCGCCGGGTCATCAACGCGACCGGCGTCGTGCTGCACACGAACCTCGGCCGCGCGCCGCTGGCTCCGCGGGCGGTGGCGCGCGTCGCAGGAGGTCGCGCGCGGGCTACTCGAATCTCGAGTATCGACCTGAGCAGCGGCGAGCGCGGCGTCGCGGCACGCGCACGTCGCGCGAGCTGCTGGCGCGAGCTGACCGGCGCCGAGGCCGCGCTGGTCGTCAACAACAATGCCGCCGGCGGTGCTGCTCGCGCTGGCGGCGCTGGCCGCGGGCGCGAGGCGGTCGTGTCGCGCGGCGAGCTGGTCGAGATCGGCGGCGGCTTTCGCGTCCCGGACGTCATGCGCGCAGCGGGCGCGCGGCTGGTCGAGGTCGGCACCACCAACCGCACCCACGCTCGCCGACTACGCGGCGCGCGGTCGGCCCGACGACCGGCGCTGCTCCTCAAGGTGCATCGCTCGAACTTCGCGCTCGTCGGCTTCACCGAGGAGGTCGGCGTCGCCGAGCTCGCCGACGCTGGCGCGCGCGCGCGGCGTCCCGACGATGATCGATCTCGGCTCCGGCGTCGCTGGTCGATCTGCGCGCCGCTGGGCTTTCGCCGGCGAGCCGACGCGTGCGCGGCGCTGGTGCGCGACGGCGCCGACCTCGTGCACGTTCTCGCGGCGACAAGCTGCTGGGCGGGCCGCAGGCCGGGCATCATCCTCGGCCGGCGCGCGCTCGTCGAGCAGTGCGCGCGCATCCGCTGATGCGCGCGCGTGCGCCCCGACAAGATGACGCTGGCGGCGCTCGAGGCGACGCTGGAGCTCTACCGCGAGGGCCGCGCCGAGGAGATCCCGGCGCTGCGCATGCTCGCGAGCCGCGCCGAGGCCCTGGCCGCGCGCAAGGATCGTCTGCTCGCCGCGCTCGCCTCGCGCGCACCGAGTCTGGCCGCCACCGCGCGCGCCGGGCGGTCGGTGGTCGGCGGCGGCGCGCTCCCCGGCGTCGAGCCGGAGAGCTGGATGGTGGAGCTCGCGGCGCCGGCGATGGGCGCCGACGCGCTGGCCGGCGCGCTGCTCGCGGGCGATGCCGCCGGTGGTCGCGCGCATCGGCGGCGACCGGGTTCTTCTGGACGTACGCACGTTGGCCGATGAAGAAATCGACGAACAGCGACGGCGGTAGCGCGCGCCGTCCAGCGGGTGAGGACATGACCGACAGCGCCGTTCTGGTTCTCAATCGACATTTCCAGCCTATTCACGTCACCAACGCGAAGCGCGCCTTCTCGCTGCTTTACCTGGGCGTCGCGCGCGTGATCGATCGCGAGTTCAAGACCTTCGACTTCGACAGCTGGGCGCAGCTCTCGGAGGAGATGGCCAGCGGCGACGTCATCAAGACGGTGAGCGGCGCGATCCGCATCCCGCGGGTGATCGTGCTGCAGCTTTACGATCGCATCCCCAAGACCAAGGTCCGCTTCTCGCGCCACAACATCTACATGCGCGACGGCAACACCTGCCAGTACTGCGGGCAGGAGCTGCCGCGGTCCGAGCTCAACCTGCGATCACGTCGTGCCGCGCGCGCAGGGCGGTCGTACGCACGTGGGAGAACGTGGTCTGCTGCTGCATCGACTGCAACTTGACCAAGGCGGCGCGCACGCCGGACCAGGCGAAGATGAAGCTGCTCAAGATACCGGTGCGCCCGCGCTGGACGCCGACGTTTCGCACCAACGGCGGCAAGGTCCGCTACCGCGAGTGGCTGCCGTTCCTGGGCCTGCCGGACGCCTCCTACTGGAACGTCGAGCTCAAGGACGACTAGAGCAGGGTCGCGGAGAGGGGGGCCGCCGCGTACCGCTTCTCGCTGGCGTAGCGTAAAATCACGATGTGGGGGCCGATGGGAATTTACTCGCCGGCTGGGAGCAGAGCGCCGGCCTGCGCGCCCCGCCCGCGCCCGAGGAAGGCGCGCTGGTCCCGAACGGCACCGGCTACCTGATCGCGGTCGGGCCGGTGTCGCAGCGGGTCTACCCCAGGACCGCGGCGGCGGCGCGCGCGCTGTCCGCGCTCTCGCTGCCAGTGGTCGCGGCGATGCCGTTCTTGCTCGTACCCGCGCCCTACGGCGCGCTCGGCGTCGCGGCGCTGGGGGCGCTCGCTTGCTGGCTCCCGCGGGCGCTGCTCGACGCAATCACGCGCTCGCGGCTCAACCACCGCGTGAGGACCGCAAGCGTGTCGCCCGCGACCGCGCCCAGCGCCGCGCGGCGCGGACAGCTGGTGTGCTTCACCGGGACCGTGGCCGAGCAGCCGACGGTCTCGAGCCTTTTCACGGGACGCGCCTGGTGCTGGCGACCAGTGAGTGCGCGGGCGTCACCGAGACGCGCGGGATCGACTTCGACGTTCAGTTCCCGGGCGGCGAGCGCGTGCGGGTACCGGCGCGAGACGCCCTGCTTCTGGGCCGCGGTCGCCGGGTGCGCGGTCAGCCGTCCTGCGGTCCGCTCACAGTGACCGTCGCTGACGGCGCGCCGCGCCTGCACTCGGCGCTGCTGTCGACCGACGGCTGGCTGGCGCGTCTGCTGGGGATGACCGCGCGCGAGCTGACGCTGGGCCCGGGCGACGCCGTCGAGATCTGGGGCGCGCTGGACTTCGAGCCCGACCCGGACCGGCAACGTGGCTTCTCGCGCGGTCCGGGCTTCGCCCGGTCCTGCGGCCGTGGCGCGGCGCTCCGGTGATTGTGCGCAAGCAGCCGGCGGGTGCGGCCAGGGCTTTGCCGGCAGGGCCGGGCACGGTAACGTCCGTCGCTGGATGATCGGCGTCTTCGACTCGGGCTTCGGCGGCCTCACCGTGCTCGACGCGCTGATCCGGCGCCTGCCCGCCTTCGACTACTTCTACCTCGGCGACAGCGCGCGCGCGCCGTACGGCGCCCGCAGCCCCGACGTGATCTATGAGTTCACGCGCGAGGCGGTCGAGTTCCTGTTCGATGCCGGCTGTCCGCTGGTGATCCTCGCTTGCAACACGGCGTCGGCGCGCGCGTTGCGCACGTTGCAGCAGCGCCATTTGCCGGCGCGCCGTCCCGACCACCGCATCCTCGGCGTGGTGCGGCCGTCGGCGGAGGCGCTGGCGGGCCTGCCGCCCGAAGCCCCGCCCGGCACCGTCGCGCGTGCGGCGGCGGTGGGCACCGTCGCGGTTCTCGGCACGACCGGCACGATTGCTTCCGACTCGTACCGCATCGAGCTCGCGAAGCTCGCGCCCGGTCTGCGTCTCGTCCAGCAGGCCTGCCCGCTGCTGGTCCCGCTCGTCGAGGAAGGCGAGCTCGCCGGTCCCGGCACCGACTACTTCCTGCACAAGTACCTCGATCCGATCCTTTCGTCGGCGCATCGACCCGAGCGCATTCTGCTCGCCTGCACGCATTATCCGCTGCTGGTCACGGCGATCCGCGCGGTCGTGAATGACTCGACCGTGGGCATCCTGGACCAAGGAGAAATCGTCGCCTCGCGCCTCGCGCAGTGGCTTGCGCGTCATCCGGAAATGACCCAGCGATTGTCTCAGACCGGCGCGCGCCGCTACGCGACCACCGACGATCCCGATTGGTTCGCCGCGCGCGCCGCCGGGCTTCTCGGCCGCACGATCTCGGCCGAGAAGGTTCACCTGCACTCCGTCGAGTGACGACGCCGGGGCGCGCGCCGCCCCAAACTGATTCCTCGCTGCGACTTGGCCGCTTCCTTCGGCGATAACGCGCCCTATGTTCGTCGCGTTGTACATGAGGCAATTGACGCCACCTCGGGAGTTTTCCTGATGCCGACCAAGAATTCGCGCGGAAGCACAAACGGTAAACGTAACGGCAACGGCAACGGCAAATCCGGCAAGACATCGCCGGCGCGATCCAGTGCGCGCGCGACCGTGAGCGGCCCGTCCCATCCCGGCGGTGGGAACGGAGACGATCTCGCGGAGAAGATGTCTGCCACCGAAGCCCCCGCCGCGGCGATGCCTTTCAACGCAAACAAGGCCGGCGAGTACGGCGATGCCTCCGCCGAACCCCAGCCCGGCGCGACCGTGGCGCAACCGATCCCGCGGGCGACGGCAGCACGCTGACCGAGACGCGTCATCGCCGAAGGTCGGCGACGGGCAAGCCCACGCTGGGCTTCAACCCGGGAACCTTACCGCTCGATCGCGTGCGGGCCGACTCGTTCGGGACAGCGCCTGACCACCAATCAAGGCGTGCCCATCGCCGACAACCAGAACTCGCTGAAGGCAGGCCTGCGTGGGCCGGCGCTGCTGGAAGACTTCATCCTGCGCGAGAAGATCACCCACTTCGACCACGAGCGCATCCCCGAGCGCATCGTGCACGCGCGCGGCTCGGCGCGCGCACGGCTACTTCGAATGCTACAAGCCGTTGGCCGAGGTGACCCGCGCGTCGCTGTTCGCCGAGGCCGGCAAGCGCACGCCCGTCTTCGTCCGGTTCTCCACGGTGATCGGCGAGCGCGGCTCGACCGACACGCCGCGCGACGTGCGCGGCTTCGCCGTGAAGTTCTACACCGACGAGGGCAACTGGGACCTGGTGGGCAACAACATCCCGGTGTTCTTCATCCAGGACGCCATGAAGTTTCCCGATCTGATCCACGCCGCCAAGCCCGAGCCGCACTTCGCCATGCCGCAGGCGGCGACCGCGCACGACACCTTCTGGGACTTCATCTCGCTGATGCCCGAGTCGACCCACATGATGATGTGGGCGATGTCGGATCGGGCGCTGCCGCGCAGCTACCGGATGATGCAGGGCTTCGGCGTCCACACCTTCCGCCTGGTCAACGAGCGGGGCGAATCGACGTTCGTGAAGTTCCACTGGAACCCGCGTGCTCGGCACGCACTCGCTGGACTGGGACGAGGCGGTGAAGATCTCCGGCGCGGATCCCGACTTCCACCGCCGCGATCTGTGGGAGGCGATCGAGGCTGGCGCGTACCCGGAGTGGGAGCTCAGCTTCCAGCTGTTCTCCGAGCGCCAGGCGGAGGCGTTCACCTTCGACGTGCTCGACGCGACCAAGCTCGTGCCCGAGGAGCTGGTGCCGCTGACGCCGGTCGGCAAGATGGTGCTGAATCGCAACCCCGACAACTTCTTCGCCGAGACCGAGCAGGTCGCCTTCTGCGCGGCTCACGTCGTGCCGGGGATCGACTTCACCAACGATCCGCTGCTGGCCGGGCGGATCCACTCCGTACCCGACACGCAGATCTCGCGCCTGGGCGGGCCGAACTTTCACGAGATCCCGATCAACGCGCCGGTCGCGCAGGTGCACAACAACCAGCGCGACGGCATGCACCGGCAGGCGATCAACCGCGGGCGGGTCGCCTACGAGCCGAACTCGCTGGCCGGTGGATGCCCGTTTCAGGCCGGCGCGGCCGGGCTTCACGTCGTTCCGCGAGCCGATCGAAGACGACAAGGTGCGCGGCAAGCCCGAGCAGTTCGCCGAGCACTACAACCAGGCGACGCTGTTCTGGAACAGCCAGACGCCGATCGAGAAGGCGCACATCGTCCGCGGCTTCCGCTTCGAGCTGACCAAGGTGCAGGTGCCGGCGATCCGGCGGCGCATGGTGGCGAACGCTCGCCAACGTCGACGGCGAGCTGGCCGAGACGCTGGCGCGCGAGCTCGGCATCGAGACTGCCGGAGCCGCTGCCGAAGGCGCTGAAGCGGCGCGCCCAAGCCGGAGGTCGAAGCGTCGCCGGCGCTGTCGCTGTTCGCGCGCCCGGGCGACGGCAGCATCCGCACGCGCCGGATCGCCATCTTCGTCGCCGACGGCGTCGACGGGGAAGCCGCGCGAGGCGGTGCACGCGGCGCTGGCGGAGCAAGGCGCGGTGCCGCGCTACGTGGGCGCGCGGCTCGGCACCGTGCGGACGCAGGACGGCGGCGCGCTCGAGGTCGAGGTCACGTTCGAGACCATGCCGTCGGTGCTGTTCGACGCGATGGCGGTGCCGGGCGGCAAGGCGGCATCGAGATGCTCGGCAACATCGGGCACGCGATGGAGTTCATCAAGGACCAGTACCGCCATGCCAAGCCAATCCTCGCGCTCGGCGAAGGGCGCGGACCTGGTCGAGAACGCCGGCGCGCCGTCGGTGCTGCCGTCGGGCGCGCCCGATCCGGGCATCCTGCTCGGACGGCAGGCGACGGCGGCGGACCTATCCCCGGCTTCATCACGGCCATCGGCAGGCACCGTCACTTCGAACGCCAGATGGATCCGCCGGAGCTGTGATCCGCGCGGCAACAGGAGAGAAAAGACCATGAAGAACAAGCAGGTCGAAGACCTTTTGCTCCAGTCGCTCGAGCACGAGATGGGTGGCGTCAAGGTTTACACCGCCGCTCTCGAGTGCGCCGTGAACGCCGATCTCAAGAAAGAGTGGCAGGACGTATCTCGAGCAGACGCGCACGCACGTCACGACGCTCGAGGAGGTGTGCCGAGCGCTGGGGATCGACCCCGCGCGCGAGATCCCGGGACGCGCGGTGGTGCGCACCTCGGCAAGGCCCTCGTCGACGCCATGAAACAGGCGCAGTCGGCGGGCGATCCGCGCGGCGGCGGAGATCGTCGCCTGCGAATGCGTGGTGCTGGCCGAGACCAAGGACCACCTCGACTGGGAGCTGATCGGCAAGTGCGCCGAGCACCTGAGCGGCGCCGCAGGCCGAAGCGCTCAAGGCGCGCCTACGACGAGATCGAGGACCAGGAAGACGAGCACCTCTATCACACCAAGGGTTGGTGCCGGGAGCTCTGGCTGCAGTCGCTGGGGTTGAAGGCGATCCTGCCGCCGCCCGAGGAGCGCCGCCACGTCAAGACCGCGATCGGCGCCGCCCGCGCCGAGCAGTCGGCGGAAAAAGCGCGCTAGGCGGAAAAAAACCGCCAAGACGCCGCAGACGCCAAGTCCCGGACTTCGATAATCCGGATCTTGGCGTGCCTGGCGCTTTGGCGGTTGATTCTCCGCGGTCACGCCACCGGCGCGCGCAGCGCCGCCACGCGCGCGGTCGAGAAGGCGAGGATGCGGCGTGCGCTGTCCAGCACGCGTAGATCCGGCTTGCCGAGGCTGATCAACTCGGGCGGCAGCGGCGGCGTGTCACGCAGGAGCTCGGCGGCGGCGCGCACGTCGTCGGGCGCGCCCGCATCCTTTGCCAGCGCCACGACGTGCTCCATGTAGCTGCGGCCGAAGCTGGGATCCTCGGCGAGCACCAGGACGGCGTTCCACGCCATTCCGGCGGCGCGCCGCGCGTGGGTCACGCCGGGACGGAATGCGCGTCGCTCCAGCGTCTCCTTGCAGTGAGCCAGCTCCGTCGCCGCCGACGCGAGCCACTCGTCGGGGGTCAGCCGGTGCAGCCAGTGCGCGGGATCGGGCCCGGGCATCGCGCGCTCATCCCAGCCGTCGACCAGCGCGTGCGCGCGGGACAGGTCTTCCTCGGTGTCGATCTCGCGCCAACCGCCGTCGATGAAGACCGGCGTCAGCGCGACGCCGTCGTCCGCCATCTGGTTGAGCGCGTCCGACAGATACGCTTGCCGGAGCGTCGCCGCCTCGCCGAACGGTTGCTCCATGCCGCGCGCGCGCGCCCGCGTCCAGACGCGCGCCAGCGCCGCGGCGCCCGCGGCCGAGAACTTCGCGAGCCCGATGAATTCGCCGGCCGCTTGCTCGGCGGGCACCACGCGCTTGCCGACGCGCACGACGCGCGGGCCGTTGCTGGACTCCTCGACCTTGACCAGCTCCGCCTCGGAGACGGGTGATGCACGCGGCCGACGTACGCGTCCTGCCAGCGGCGGTCGACGATGAGCGCGACATCCGCGCTGGATGCGGCCACGCGCCGCGCGTGCTCGGTGGCGAACACGATGTCGGAGTAGGAGAACAGAAAGCCGGTCGGCAGCTCGCGCTCGGCGTAGAGCAGCGAGGTCAGGATGTTGTTGCGCTCCCAGTCCGAGTTCTCGATGAACCGCAGAGGCGCTGCTCTGCCGGCGGTGGCGACCGCGGGCGCGATCCGATTGCCCAGGTAGCCGCGCACGATCACCACATCGTCGGCGCCGGCCGCGTCCAGCGCATCCAGCTGGCGGTGCAGGATTGGGCGCCCGCCCACCGACACCATGCACTTGGGGATCTCCGCGGTCTCCGGTCCCAGCCGCCGCCCGCGCCCCGCCGCGACGATGATCGCCTTCATGACGTCCGCGGCCCTCGACCGAGCCGCAGGGTGATACCCAGCAGCGAGCGCGCCGCGTAGGCGGCGTTCATCAGAAGGTAGGCGTGGAAAGAGATCGATCCGGTTCGCGATCGCCACGAACACAATGTAGCTCGGATAGTGAACGATGAGCTTGCCGACGGCCTCGGCCAGGCGCAGCGGCGACAGCTCCCGCGCCGCCCCGGAGCCGCGCCGCCGCCTCGCCGTCCGACCCCTGCCCGAAGCCGCCGCCGTAGTCACCGGCGCCGAGGCCGACCTTCGCGCCGGTCGCCGCCGCGTACTC